>NZ_JBEPPC010000003.1:0-482457 GCF_040547115.1 Hymenobacter sp. UYCo722
CTCCGAAAGTTTGCTGCACTTATAGTAGCGGTTAGTGGGTTGCATAACAAGAAGTTACGCCCCTATTCCTGATTTTTGCTTCCTAAGCCCCTAAATAATTACTTGCGCAGTAGAGATGCTTCCCTGCGTTCAGCATGACTGTCCCATTGGTATGCAGACTGCTTTTCTGCCTGGCCCGGCTACAGCGAGCTGGACGCGGCTGGTGGCGTGGGTTTGGGCACCGCGATAGCATCCACGGCCTTGTCGCGGATGAGCTTGTTGAGCGCCGGTAAATCCTGCTCCTGAAGCTGGCGGAATTTGCCCAGTTGCTCGTTTATCTGGTTGGTGATTTCCTGCTGCACGGCGCGGGCCTGGTCGGTGGGGGCGAAGTCGCCAGAGCCCGCCTGGTCGGTGAGGTTGGCGAGCTTGTTGTTCAGGCGGATGGGAAAGTTGAGCGGGTCCTGGTCGCTGCGGTTTTTGGTCTGGTACAGCGATTCTTCCACGGCCGTCATCTTCTTGTCGATGGCGTCGGCGGCCTGCACGATGTCGCGGTAGGCGGCTTCGGTTTTCAGGGGGGTAGTGAGGGCCTTGAGCTGCCCGCGCATGGTGCGGATGTCGCGCACGGCGTTGTTGGTTTCGGTCAGCTTGTCGCGCACTGTCTGCAAAAAGGCGAACTGGGCCTGCAAATCGGCCGGAGTGGCCTTGGCGCGCGGGTCGGGCATAATCACGAACTCGGTTTCCTGGGGGGGCTGCTTGTCCAGGGTGAGGCGGGCGTGGTAGGTGCCGGGCACCGCGCGCGGCCCCTCGGTACCGCCTCCCCACAATATCATCCCATCAAATTTGGCGGCCTCCTCGTAGCGCATGTCCCACACGAAGCGGTTGAAGCCTTTCTTGGTGACCAATAGGTCTTTGGTGGCCGCCGCGCCGGTTTTGGGCTTGCCGTCCTTCACGTCTTTTTCCACTTTGGGGTGGTTCGTGAAAGTCCGAACCAGCTGGCCGTTGGTGTCAAGAATCTCCAGCTTCAGGGTGCGGGCGGTGTCGAGCTTCTGGGCCAGGTAATAGTGCAGCAGCACGCCGCCGGGGTGGTTCTGGCCGGCCGTTTTGGGGATGGTGGCCGAGCCCGAGCCCTCCAGCCGGTAGCTGGCGGCGGGCTTGAATAGGTGGGCCGGGCTGGCCGCCACGGCCGGCGTCAGCTGGTGTAGCGGGGTGATGTCGTCAATCAGCCACAAGCCCCGGCCCTGGGTGGCGGCAATCAGCTGGTCGTCTTTGCGGGTGAGGTCCGTCACGGGCACCGGCGGCAGGTTCAGCTGGAAGGGCTGCCAGCGAGCACCATCATCAAACGACACGTACATCCCGTACTCGGTGCCGCAGTACAGCAGGCCGGCGCGCTTGGCATCGGCGCGCACCACGCGGGTGAAGTGGGTGGGCGCGATGCCGGCCACGATGCTCGTCCAGCTGCGGCCGTAGTCGGTGGTTTTGTAGAGGTAGGGGCGGAAGTCGCCGGTTTTGTAGCGGGTGGCCGCGAGGTAGGCGGTGCCTTTCTGGGTAGGGTGGGCCTCAATGCTGTTGATAAGGCTCCACTCGGGCAGGGTGGGGGGCGTCACCTTCGTCCAGGTTTTGCCTTCGTCGCGGGTCAGTTGCACCAGGCCGTCGTCCGAGCCGGTCCAGATAACCCCGGCCTCTACCGGCGACTCGGCAATGGCGAACACGGTGCCGTAGTATTCCACGCCGGTATTGTCCTGGGTGAGCGGCCCGCCCGACGAGCCCAGCGTTTTGGGGTCGTTGCGCGTGAGGTCGGGGCTGATGCTGGTCCACGACTGGCCTTCGTTGGTGCTCACGTGCAGGTGGTTCGAGCCGGCAAACAGCCTCTTGGGGTCGTGCAGCGAAAACACGATGGGGAAGTTCCACTGGAAGCGGTACTTCATGCCCTCGGCCCCGTGGCCCATGGGGTTGTCGGGCCACACGTTGATGAGGCGGCTCTGGTCGTTGGCGTGGTCGACGCGGGTGAGGTAGCCGTCGTAGCTGCCGCCGTACACGATATCGGGGTTCAGCGGGTCGACGGCAATGTGCGCGCTTTCGCCGCCGGCCGTGGGCTCCCAGTCGCGCTGGCCAATGGTGCTGCCGCTGCTACGGTGCAGAATGCGCACCGTGGAGTTGTCCTGCTGCGCGCCGTAGATGCGGTAGGGAAAGTGCGTATCGGTGACGACGCGGTAGAACTGGCCGGTGGGCTGGTTGTCGTTGGTGGTCCAGTTCAGGCCGCCGTCGGTGCTGATTTGGGCCCCGCCATCGTCGGCAATAATCATGCGGCTGGGGTTCTCCGGCGCAATCCAAAGGTCGTGGTGGTCGCCGTGCGGGGCGTTGCGGCTCTCGAAGGTGCGGCCGCCGTCCTTGCTTTTGTGGTATGACACGTTCATCACGTAGAGCATGTCCTCGTCGCGCGGGTCGGCGTAAAGGCGCGTGTAGTACCAGGCGCGCTGGCGCAGGCTGCGGTCTTCGTTGATTTTCTTCCAAGTCTGGCCCGCGTCGTCGGAGCGAAACAGGCCGCCCTCGGCCGCTTCCAGCAGCGCCCACACCCGGTTGGGGTTGGCGGGCGATACCGTGACGCCGCCAATGCCGAGCGTGCCCTTGGGCAGGCCGTCATTATGCGAGATGTCCTGCCAGGAGTCGCCGCCGTCCACGCTTTTCCACAGCCCCGAGCCCGGCCCGCCCGACGAGAAGCTGTAGGGCGTGCGGCGCACGTTCCAGGTGGTGGCGTACAGGATGCGCGGGTTGCTGGGGTCGAAAGTGAGGTCGACGGCACCCGCGTCGCGGCTGGCGAAGAGTACCCGCTGCCAGGTTTTGCCGCCGTCCTTGCTGCGGTACACGCCGCGCATGTCGCTGGGCTGGTAGAGGTCGCCCATGGCGGCCACGAACACCACATCGGGGTTTTTGGGGTGAATGCGGATGCGGCCGATGTGGCGCGAGTCGGTCAGCCCCACGTTGGCCCAGGTCTTACCGGCATCGGTCGATTTCCAGACCCCGAAGCCCGACGACACGTTGCCGCGCACGGTTTCCTCGCCCTGGCCGGCATAAATCACGTTGGGGTCGGCCTCGCTCACGGCTATCGAGCCAATGGAGCCGCCGAAATACTTGTCCGAAATGTTCTCCCAGGTGCCGCCGCCGTCTTTGGTGCGCCACACGCCGCCGCCCGCCGCGCCCATGTAGTAGAGGTTGGGCTGGCCCGGCACCCCCGCCACGGTGCTCACGCGCCCGCCCCGATACGGCCCAATGGAGCGCCACTTCAGCCCGTTGTACAGCGCCGAATCGAGAGCCGCGCTAGTGCCTTTCGGCGCTTTAGACTTGCTTTTCGACTGGCTGAAGCCGGGGAGGGAGAGGGCCAGCAGCAGTAACAGCAGCAAGCTGGATTTCAGGGAAGCGTAGGGGTGGGGCATAAGAGTTGGGGCGAGGTGGTTGAGAGACAGCCGGTGCCTGCGCAAGGTAAAGCGGTTTCGGTACTCGTTGCCGCGCTGTCGAACGGCTCGTTTAGTGGTCAGGCGGTTGCCGTCGCTGATAGCCCGGGGTAGCATCAACTGGTTGGACTTCTCAGAGACCCAAAAAATAGCCTTTTAGGGACGGGTCGTTTCGTGTAGCATACGCGGTAACCGGAGTTTACGAAACGCATCCCCTTCGGGCATTTCGTAAACGTTGATTCGTAGACGGGTTTCCTAAACTCACCTGGCACTGCAGTAGCTTGCGGGACGCTTGATACTGGCCTGCTACTGGTGATTTAGGAAAAGGAGCGTTTGCCTTTCGGCTTGGCCTTTACCACTCAGTCGAAATAGGAATAGGTTATCCCGATGCTGTTGTCGAGCAAGTAGGCGGTTCGAGCCCGTCGGGGCGTTTTGCCCCAGACCCGGTGCCGGTCAAACGGGGCCCGGTCCACCCCGAAGGTCCAGCGGGGCACTTGCCGGTTCCACACCACGGGAACGGTGGCAAACCGTAGGTGGGTGCGTCCGCTGGCCACCCAGACCGTGCCCTTTTGGCCATATAGCCGCTCCGGCACCTCAAAGTAGGGGCTGGGGCCGCGGGCTCGCAGCGTGTCGCCGGCGACCATCAGCTGCGCGTTGAACTCCTCCAGCGGCTGGGGATGGCCCTCGACTTCGAGTGCGAGCGCAATGCGTGTTACTTGCCCCAGCGTGGCGAACGGAAGACCAGTCCCCAGCAAGAGCAACAGCAGGCGTAGCGTGTTCATGGGCAAATAACAGTTCATCAAAACGGTGGCAAGGTAAACGCGCCCTGTTCAGTTTTTGGAGCGTTTGACAGCGAAGCAATTAGTAAACAATAGTCACGAAAAAGGAAGTGAAATAGAAAACCAGAGAGAACAGCGCCAGGAACGCGGTCATCCCCCTCCCGAACTTCACCGTTGGCAGGACTGATGTGGAAACAATTTTAGTGAGGTACGCATAATAAAACGCAGCAAATCCAATGACCGCAGACGTGTAGAGCGCATAATACAACGCGATGTCATGCGTGAGCTGTGCGCCTGTTTTCAAAGCAATATGCGCTAGCGTGACGTTGCACAAGAGGGTTGAGTATAGGGCCAAGGCGGTGCTTAAAAAAGCAATGGCGACCACCGCTCCATTTCCTCTTTTATCCAAAGGCTTAACCAGTGCATAAAACGAAAGAAACAGTAAGAAGAAGGCCCTATGCACTTTCTTTAACAGCCATTTGCTTGTGTTCAAAATTGTCATGGCTAGCAAAGTACAGCGTCCAACTGGCAAAAAAAGGGTTCAGGTAAACGGTAGGTCGGTGAACACGGCCCGTTCAAAAATAGGAGCCATTTAACTACTTCGTTCTTGCTCCCTGCCTAGCCTTATCATGTGGGGCATGTTCCTTAGTACAAAACACCCGTTACCGCTCAACTGCTCTGCACTTTCTATTTTGCAGCCCTACTCCAGAGCCGCTACACCCGCCTCAACTGATGAAACAATTTGTATCCTTCTTATTGCTAGGCATTGGTCTGCTCACGACTGCTTGCAAAAATGATTCGCCGGAACCGGAGCCTGACTTGCTGGGCCGCTGGAATGGCGAAAGCACCACCAGCTATGTTGTTGACGCCTCTGGACAGGTTAAAGACAAAAGCACTGTTCCTGACAAGAGCTTTAATATGCAGATAACCAGCGATTCTCTTATTTATGACACCACGATAGGTCCCAGCATGCGCAAAAGCTATAAATACGTGCGGCAGGGAAACGACCTTGACTTCACTCGCTTTCGCTGCACAATCGCAGTTTTGACCAAGCATACGCTCACCCTCCGATTTGAAGAGCGAAACCGAGCACCCACAACTCCCAATCTTGTGGTTGAGGATAACTATATCCGATAGCACACTTCCCACTACTGAAGTTCTGACACGCCGTAACATTGCTCAGACAAGGCGGCAATTGCACATCTATGGACGTTCAGCAATACGGTCGGAATAGCAAAAGCGCCGGCAGGTGAACGTAGTTGCTGTATTTGCAATTACATATTTTAGAATAAAATTATCAATTTTAGAATTATAGGTGGTGCCTTTGGGGCAAGGTCATCATTTCCCAGAAGCCGCTGCGGGAGTTTTGGTACAAGCACCCCGATGCGAAGGAGGCGCTGAGTGCCTGGTACGCCTTCGTGCAGGAAAGCGACTGGGCCCGGCACGCGGACGTGGTGCGGGCCTACAACACAGCGGAGTACACCCGGGACGGGCGCTACGTGTTCAAATCCGGGGCAACCGCTACCGCCTGGTGTCCCGGCTGCACTTCGCCACCCGCACCGTGTTCATCCGCTTCGTGGGCACGCACCAACAGTACGACCACATCGACGCCGACATCATTTGAGTACTCGTTCCTTCTCTCCCGTTTTATAAGCTGATTTCCATGGACAATCGCACCGAAGCCGATTATCAACAGGCCCTGGACCAGTTCACGGCCTGGATGGACCACGAACCCGCCGACCTGGCCCCCATGCGGGCGCTGCGCGATGCCATTAGCGCCTACGAGAAGGCGCAGGGCTACGAGCTGCCCGCGCCGCAGACCCTGGTGGGCCGGCTGGAGCTGGAGATGTACCAGCGCAAGCTCAACAAGAAAAACCTGGCCGCCCTGCTCGATATCCCGGCCTCGCGCCTGAGCGATGTGCTGCAGGGCCGGCGCATCAACCTGGACTTGGCCAAGCGGCTCTATAAGCGTCTGGGCATCCCCGCCGACTTTATCCTGGAAGCCGCTTGACGGTTCTGACCAGGCACAGAGCGCGTGAGCTTTTAATTTGCAATACAAAAATATGGCAGCTACAGTCTTTAGATTTTGGGACAAGATTATTGGGTCAGTCCTGATTATTAGCGGGTGGCTACTAGGTGGGATTGGTTTTGCAGAGCCCATTGGGCCTCCATGGAACACAGTGCTTTTTCTGTCTATGTTCCCGCTAATTGTACTAGGCATCTACCTAGTGGCACGCAAAAAGCGTCCAATTTAAGGAAAACCGGAGTTCAGGAAAAAGGTACTGGCGTAAACGCGCGCCGTTCAGAATTACGAGCGTCCAAGCGCGTGTTGACATGACGTGATGGAATACGGACGCCATCGGCCTACCTTTCCGGATGCGAACTCCCTTACGACTTCTCCGCAACGGCCTGCCCACGGTTGTGTGCGGGCTGCTGGCCCTGGCCGGCCCCCGGCCCACGGCGGCTCAAACCTCCAACTCGGGCACCGACAAGTTTGCACAGCTCGAAACGGTGCTGCCCACCCCCAATAGCTACCGCACCGCCAGCGGGGCACCGGGCAAGGACTACTGGCAGCAGCGCGCCGACTACGACATCCACGTCGCGCTCGACGATGCCAGGCAGGCCATCAGCGGCCGCGAGACCATTACCTACACCAACCGCTCGCCGGACACGCTGCCGTACCTCTGGCTACAGCTCGACCAGAACGTACTGGCCAAAAACTCGATAACGGCCACCACGGAAGTCAGCCAGCTGCAGGACCGAATGAGCTTTGCCGCGCTGGAAACCCTGCTGCCCACTTTCGACGGGGGCTTCAAGGTGGAGAGCGTGACGGGCCAGGACGGTCAGGCCCTGCACACGGTGACGAACTACACCATGATGCGCGTGGACCTGCCCGCGCCCCTGCGCCCCGGCCAGACGTTCGCGTTCCGCGTGAAGTGGCACTACAACGTGAACGGCACGCGGCCCCGCCGCAACGGCTGGGAATACTTCCCGGAGGACAAAAACTACTTGTACGAGATTGCCCAGTGGTACCCGCGCATGGCCGTGTACTCCGACAACCAGGGCTGGCAACACAAGCAGTTTCTGGGCAGCGGCGAATTTGCGCTGCCCTTCGGCGACTACCGGGTGAGCATCACCGCGCCGGCCGACCACGTGGTGGGTGCCACCGGCACGCTCCAGAACGCCGCGCAGGTGCTCAGCGCCCCGCAGCTCAAGCGCCTGGCCGCCGCCAAAACGGCCACCAAGCCCGTGCTCATCATCACGCCCGACGAGGCCGTGAAGAACGAGGGTAGCCGCGCCACAGCCACCAAAACCTGGACCTACGTGGCCAAAAACGTGCGCGACTTTGCCTGGGTCAGTTCGCGCAAGTTTATCTGGGACGCGCTGCAAATCACGCAGAGCGGCAAGCCGGTGCTGTGCATGAGCTACTACCCCAAGGAAGGCAACCCGCTCTGGGGCAAGTACTCGACCGAAGTCGTGGCGCACACCATCCGGTCGTATTCCCGGCGCACCATCCCGTACGAATACCCGGTGGCCATTTCGGTGCACGGCCCCATCGGCGGCATGGAGTACCCGATGTTGTGCTTCAACGGTGGCCGGCCCGAGAAGGACGGCACCTACTCGGCCCGGACTAAATACGGGATGATTTCGGTGATTATCCACGAAGTAGGCCACAACTTCTTCCCCATGATGGTGAACTCCGACGAGCGGCAGTGGTCGTGGATGGACGAGGGCCTGAACAGCTTTATGCAGTACCTCGCCGAGCAGGAGTGGGAACGCAACTATCCCTCCCGCGGCGGCGAGCCGGCCGGCATCGTGGAGTACATGCGCACCGACAACAGCCTGCAAACCCCCATCATGACCAACTCGGAGTCGGTGCTGCAGTTTGGCCCCAACGCCTACACCAAGCCGGCCACGGCCCTCAACATCCTGCGCGAGACGGTGATGGGCCGCGAACTGTTCGACTACGCCTTCAAGACCTACGCCCAGCGCTGGGCCTACAAGCATCCCGCCCCCGCCGACTTTTTCCGCACGATGGAGGACGCCTCGGCCGTGGACCTGGACTGGTTCTGGCGCGGCTGGTTCTACACCACCGACCGCTGCGACATCAGCCTCGAAGGGGTGAAGGCCTACCAGGCAAGCACCGCCGACCCGGCCGTGGAGAAGGCCCGCGCCCAGCAGCTGCAGGCCGCTGCTGTGCCGTCCCTCTCGGCCCAGCGCAACGCCACCGACGTCAAGCAGACGCTGGTGGAAGAAAAGCCGGACCTGAAGGACTTCTACAACAACTACAACCCGCTGGCCGTGACGCCCGCCGACCAGCAGCGCTACGCCGCCCTGCTCGGCGGCCTCACGGCCGAGCAGCGCCAGCGCCTCGGCGACAGCCAGCACTTCTACGAGTTGAGCCTCCGCAACGTGGGCGGGCTGGTCATGCCCGTCATCGTGCAGCTCACCTACGCCGACAACACGACCGAAGTGCAGACCATCCCGGCCGAAATCTGGCGCAAGAACAACGCGCAGGTCACCAAAATCATGGTGACCAAAAAGCCCGTCATACGCTTCGTGCTCGACCCCTTCCAGCAAACGGCCGACACGGATGAGAGCAACAACGCCATTCCCCGCCAGCCGTCCGCTTCCCGCTTCGAGCTGTTCGAGCAGAAACAATCCGCCGCGTCCAATCCCATGCAAGCGGCCAAAACCACGAGCCCCCTGCAACAACTGGAGCAGAAGCCGGTGGGCGGAACCCGCTAACTACCCGCCGACAGCCCTTGCCGGTCCCTGCGCCCACTGACAGCACGGTTGAGCAAAATATTGTGTTTAGGAAAACGGCCGAAATCGCTTACAGAACAGTTCGCTAACCGTTTGCAAGCGGTTAGCAACGTTTAAAGGAGAGGTTTCCTATCCTAAATCGTTAGAGTATCACAGTGTCCCCGCATTGTATTTGGCCACTACGACCATCCAAAGGAAACCTACGGCCAGCAGGGCCAAGAAAGTGCGTTGTCCTTGGCGTAGGATAACGTGATGCTCCGCATTAGCGGCAAAGGCGACTAAGCGCTCGGTCGGCCATGCCAACAGGTGAACGACTCCGAATAAGGACACCAGCATCAGCACCACGTCCAAACGGTTGCTACTGGTCAGATGCAGGTCAGTTTGCCGGTGCGTCCACAGTCGGCCCACGGCACCTAGCAGGGGCAGGCCGTATAGCAACCACACCAGGCACACCTGGAGTTTGGCAATCGCGACCACGCTCGCGTCGCCTGCAAACTTCATCGTTGACCGATTGCGACAGTAGAGCGCTGCCAGCAGGTGGTTCAGGTGCTTTCCAAGCATGCAGCTAAAATAGTACTGACCGTTGAATCCTGATGCGGTTCACAGAAACGGTGGCTGTTGCAGAATGCTCGCACGGCCGCGATACAACTGCTCTGGCTGCGATATAGCTATGCTTTCAGTAGCCAAGCTTTTCGGTGGCAGTAGCTTTTGCTGCATTAGCTTCTGTTTCCGCTCCGTTTGAAAGGCATCAAATTCCCAATGAGACGGAAAGGCGGAGAAGCCGTGTTCAATGCATGCTGGGCACGTGCTTTCGCTACTCTGGCACCGACGTAATCACGTCTACCATGCCGTCTTCGCTCACTACCACGGCCAGGCAGGGGTAGTCGGAGCTTTCGATGTAGCGCAGGGCCGAGTTGTAGCGCGCCCCGCGCGTGCTGTCGCCCCGGCCCGAGGCGCGGCCATCCAGAATTACCCCGATGGAGTAGCAGTAGCCCTCCGGGTCGAGCAGCACGGCCCCATCGATGCTGGTGACGAGGCGGGTGATGAGCGGGGTGAGCGGCACGGGCTCGATGAGCGTGCATTGCAGCTTCAGGCGGTCGGCTTCGGCCAGGGCCTCGGTGGTGATGACCAGAAGCGTGCCGTGCGGCTGGCGGCTGGCTTCAAGCACCACGTCCCAGAGGCGCTCGACCTTGGGTGCCTCGGTGAGGGCAAAGGTGCGCTTGAGGGCCTTGCGGAACGTGGTGCGGCTGAGGCGGGTGCGCGGCAAACCAGGTAGGCCATAATGCGAGCGCATGAGCACGTGGCCGGCGTGCTGCAGTTCCCAGGCGTAGTGCGTAACGAAGTTGATGGCGAACAAATCCTCGCGCACGGCATCGTAGTGGCCGATTTGGTGACCCAGCGCATACACTTTTTCGCCATCCGCGAGCAGGTGCACGTCGGGCGTAGCCATTTCCAGCAGCTTGCGCACGGCGCGGTAATCCGTGAGCTCGGTGGGGCAGGTGAGGGCGAAAACCTCTTCGATGTTGGGATGGCCGCGCCGGGCCAGCAGCAGCTTGCCCACGCCCTCGGCCCCCTCGTAGCGCAGGCTGCTGATGGTGTTGCAGGTGGCAAAGAGCTTGGTGTTGGCCGGGTCGAGGCCCAGGGCCTGGGCGGGTGTGTCGAGGAAGGTTTTGCCGGCGGCGCGCAGCAGCTCCTCGCTTTCGCGGGGCCGCACAAAAATGCTGGCTCCCGGCTCGGGCTCGCTCAGCGTCTTCACGCCTTCTTCGTTGAAGCGATACATGGCCGCCAGCAGCAGCGACGGGGCCAGCGGCTTGCCATCGGTGTAGTAGCGGGCGGGCTGCAACGACGGGTAGGCCCGCAGCGGCTTGCGCAGCAGGCGCAGCACCGTCGTCACGAAATAGCCATTTATCTCCACCGGCCAGCCGGCAAAGTGCTGGTAGTGGCCGTGCTCATCAAGGGCATTAAGGGTTTGCTGCACGGCATCGCGGATGCCGATGCCCTGGTGCTTGCGTCGGATGGAGGCCGCCGTGATGTCGTCGCGGTCGGGGAACGGCCAGGGCGTGGTGAGCTGCCGCATGCGGCCCCGGGCCACGGCATCCGAGAAAGCCTCGGCGGGCAGGTCGCAGTCGGCGGGTTCGAGGCAGCGGGCGGGCAGCGCGTCGTCGACGGGCAGGGCCAGCAGCAGCACAAAAGGCTTCAGGTCTTCGTCCAGGGCATCAAATAAATCCCGGGCCAGCGCCTGGGCCCCCTCCCGATAACGCAGTTGATGGGGCCAGATTTGGGCGGGTGGCGCGATGGCGGTAGCAGGTTTCATAGCAGCAGTCAGAGAGCAGGAGGAAGGCATGGGCGCGGGGCCGGCAGGAGAAGCGGGTGAGGAATTGCGCCTGCCCCGCAACTCCGGTCTGTGGTTGGTAATGGTAATAGTGAGGGGAATTTGCCGTTTAACCGGGCTTACAGCTGGAACAGAACCGGCAACACCATCTTTTGCTTTATCGCCTTGCCCTGGAACATGGCCGGCTCCCACTTCGGCGCGGCCTTGATGAGGCGCAAAGCCTCCTCGTCGAGGCCCGAGCCCAGGCGCTTCACAATGCGCGCATCGGTGAGTCGGCCATCGGACTGCACCACGAACTCCATGATGACCTTGCCCTGAATCTTGCGCTGGCGGGCCAGCAGCGGGTATTGCTGGTTCTTTTCAACCCAGTCGAAAAAGGCCTGGTTGCCGCCCACCGGCTGGGTGGGGCGGTCGGGGGCCACCACGGCGGGGCGGTCGGGGTTGGCCGAGGCGGCGATGTCGGCCGCCGGCGTGCTGATGGACTGGTCCTTGCCCGGGCGCATAACCACCGTCGAGCCCGGCGACATCACGAACGACACCGGCACCACCACCCGCTGGCGCACCACCAGGCCGTGGTTCTTGGCCGGCGACCACTGCGGGCCGCTTTTGATGAGGCGAATGGCTTCGGCGTCGAGCTCAGGCGCGACGGGGCTTTCGACTTTTACTTCGTTCACGGTGCCGGTTTTTTCCACCACGAAGCTCACCCGCACGGTGCCCTGCGCGCCGCGCTGCATGGCGGCAGCGGGGTATTGCTGGTGGTCGGCCAGAAACCGGCCGTATTTCTCGGTGCCGCCCAGTGGTACGGCCGGCTGGCCCACCGAGTCATAAACTTCGGTAGCCGAGGGCTTGGGCGGCATTTTGCGCTTCTGGGCCTGCGCGCCGAAGCTGACACTGAAAAAACCAAGGCCGCCGAGCAGCAGGAGGGACGAAGATTTCATGCGTAGATAAATGAATAAAGTGATGAAGCGAATAAGAGTAAACGAGTCGATAACAGGGCTGACCGTCAGGCAGTGCGGCGCATTATGCCCATGCAACGCAATCCAGCCGATGGCATTAAGGGCTGCGGGCCAGGTGCTTCGTCGCTGCCTTGATGCGCCGAATGCGCTGCCTGACGGCACCTAAACAAAGCCCGGCCTACCCAAAATGGTGCCGGGCCTGCGCTGCAAATATCGACAACCCCCCGCCAGGGTAAATTCGTCTCTCGTCGGGATGACGTTATTTGACGCCGAATACTTCATTATTCACTGCCTTCACCAACTGCCATGGCCACCGAAAGCCGCGCCCCCGAGCCCGTGGGCGCTTACCCGTACACCCGCCGTGCGGGCAACCTGTTGTTTCTGTCGGGCGTGGGGCCGCGCCAGCGCGGGCAGCCCGCCATTCCGGGCGTGGTGCTCGATGCCAACGGCGGCGTGCTGCGCTACGACTTCGAAAGCCAGTGCCGGGCCGTGTTCCAGAACGTGCGCTATATTCTGGAGGAGGCCGGGGCCGAGTGGGATGATTTGGTGGACGTGACCGTGTTCCTCACCAACATGAAGGATGACTTCCCCCTTTATAACCGGCTCTATGCCGAGTATTTTGCCACGGCCCAGCCCTGCCGCACCACGCTGGAAGTCAACTGCCTGCCTACGCCCATTGCCATTGAGCTCAAGTGCGTTGCCGCGCTGAACGGCGAAGGCCGGTGAGTGAATTAACGGGGTTTTAATGCCGGCTCCGCAACTCCGTGGCGACCCGCCTAGTTATGGGCACCTATGTACGTTCGTAAAAACCTGCGCTGGGAGGTAGTATGGCAGCTCACGCGCCGCAGCCTCCTCGTCTTTTTGATTTATAACACACTGATTTGCCTGCTCTACGGGCCGCTCAACGTGCATGTGCTCGATATTCCGTGGCAGCCGGTGGCGTTGCTTGGTACGGCGGTGGCCTTTTACATCGGCTTCAAGAGCAACGGCTCCTACGACCGATTTTGGGAGGGCCGGCAGTTGTGGGGCAGCATCGTGAACACCAGCCGGGTGTGGGCCATCCGGTCTTTCGATTTCGTGCAGATGCCGGCGGATGCGGCTAGCCTGGGGCCGGTCGAGCTGGCCGAAACCCACCGCCGCCTGCTCTACCGCCAGGTGGCGTGGTGCAATGCCCTGCGCCTGCACCTGCGCCGCCAAACCGCCGAGCTCTGGGATGCCGAGGTGGCCCCCTTTCTGCCCGCCGATGAGGCTGGAACGGCCAAGCTGCTCAGCAACCCGCCCACCCACCTGCTGCGCCGCCAGAGCGTGGAGCTGCGCGAGCTGGAGCAGCGCGGCCTGCTCACCGAATTTCGGCAGGTGGCCATGATGCAGACCATTCAGGACCTGCTGAACGCGCAGGGGGGCTGCGAGCGCATCAAAAACACGCCGTTTCCGCGCCAGTTCGCGTATTTCAGCTTCGTGTTCGTGTGGGTGTTTGCCGCCATTCTACCGCTGGGTTTGGTCGAGGAGTTCGACAGCCGCGCCGCCCTGGGCCAATACCACGTGTGGCTGATGGTGCCCTTTTCGGTACTGGTGTCGTGGGTGTTCAATGTGATTGAAGTGGTGGGCCACACCAGCGAAAATCCCTTCGAAAACGATATTTACGACGTGCCCATGACGTCGATTTGCCGCAGCATTGAGATTGATATCCGCGAGCTGTTGCAGGAAACCGAGCTGCCACCCAAGCTGGAGGCGGTGCACGACGTGCTGTACTAGCGCGGGGCAGACAGAAAAAAAAGGCGGTCATGCTGAGCGCAGCCGAAGTATCTCTACCGCTTCGCAAGGGCCATTCAACGAAGCAGTAGAGATGCTTCGACAAGCGGACGCCAGATAAGCATGACCTCCTTTTTTGCTGCCGTTATTTTTGCGCGACTACTTAAACGATAGAGAGGCTTCGGCTGCGTTCAACACAACACGCTGCGTAGTTTTGGGTCAATGAAAGCTCACGCATTCGCTCAGGTATTTTATCGAAGCGCGCTGGCGGCCGCGCTGGCTCTGGCTTTGGGCGCCTGCCAATCCGGGCAGGTGCGTTTGGAGCAGCTCGAAGCCACTCAGCAACTCCAGGCCCGCGAAATAGCGGCCCTGCGGCAACGGCTGGCCGATAAAGAGGAAAAAGTGGCCCAACTCGAAAATTGCGTTGACGACCTGGAAAACACCGTGTACGACGACCCGGACTCGGTGGCGACCGATGAGGAGCGGCCCGCCGGCCCCGTGGCGCTGTAGGTGCCCGCCCAACCCCGGCCCCCCGTTCGTGCGTTAACCCGGGCAGTTCCCATCTTCGCCGCATGAACCAGCACTCGCGCCAGCTTCGCTATTTTTTCTCCGGCCAGAATTTTACCGACGGGGTGCGCATCACGGTGTCGATTCTGCTGCCGGCGGCGCTGCTGGGGCAGTGGGGGCACTTCGACGAGGGACTCACCATCTCCATCGGGGCCGTGTGCCTAAGCGTGACCGATACGCCCGGCCCGGCCGCCCACCGCCGCAACGGCATGCTGGCCGCCCTGGCGGTGGTAACCGGCACGGCCTTGCTCACGAGCGTCGCCGCCCTCAACATCTGGACGCTGGCCCTCGAAATCGGGGCGCTCAGTTTCGGGCTGACCATGCTATTGGTGTGGGGCGCGCGGGCTGGCGCGGTGGGCACCGCCGGCCTGCTGAACGCGGTGCTGCTGCTGGCCCACCCGCCCGCGCTGGCCGCTGCGCCCCTGCACGCGGGCCTGTTGCTGCTGGGCGGGCTCTGGTACGCGGGGCTGGCACTGCTGGCCTATCAGGTGCGGCCCTATCGCCCGGCCCAGCAGGCACTGGGCGAGTGCATCCACGCCTTGGCGGGCTTTCTGGCGTTGAAGGCCCGCTTTTACGAGCCGCGCACCGACCTCGACGACGACTACCGCCAGCTGGTGGCCCAGCAGGTGGTGGTGAACGAGAAGCAGGAAGCCGCCCGCGACTTTCTCTTCCGCACCCGCCAGATTGTGAACGAAACCACCAGCACCGGCCGCCGCCTGGTGCTCACCTTCGTCGAGACCGTCGACTTATATGAGCGCATCACCGTGGGCTACTACGACTACGCGGCCGTGCGCGCAGAGTTTGCCCGTACCGGCGTGCTGGCCGAGGTGGCCCGGCTCATCCGGCACGTGGCCACCGAGCTCGACCACCTCGGGGTGGCCATTCAGGCCAACCACGCTTATCGCGGCACCGGCCCCCAGCTCGCTGCCGAATGGGAGCGCCTGCAAGTCCGCATCAGTGGCCTGGATGCGGAAGCCGGACTGGGCAGCCATGCCCTGGTCCTTAAAAAAATTCTGGTGAACCTGCGCGACATCATTCGGCGGGTAGGCAACATCCAGCGCTTCTTCGATGAGGCCCTGACGGCCGCCGCCCCTCCCGCCAGCCGCGCCGCCGAGCACGGCCGCTTCGTGGCCCACCAGGAAATCGAGCTGCGCACCTTTGCCCAGAACCTGACCATGAAATCGGCCGTGTTCCGCCACGCCGTGCGCATGACGGTGGCCTGCCTGGTGGCCTTCTTCGTGGCCGAAACGCTGTGGCACGGCCAGCACAACTACTGGATTCTGATGACCGTCACCATCATGCTCAAGCCCGGGTTCAGCCTCACGCGGCAGCGCAATACCGAGCGCATCGTGGGTACGCTGGCCGGCGGGGCGCTGGGCGGGGCCGTGCTGTGGGCCGTGCCCTGGCCCGAAGCGCGCCTTGCCATTCTGGTGGCGTTTATGGTGGTGGCCTACAGCTTCCAGCGCACCAAATACCTGGTTACGGTGGTGTTTCTCACGGCCTATCTGCTCATCATGTTCCGGTTTCTGGGGCTGGCCTTTCTGGGGGTGGCCCAGGAGCGCATCGTCGACACAATAGTGGGCTGCGGCATTGCCTTTGGGGCGGGCTGGCTGCTGTTTCCGAGCTGGGAATCGGAGAAGCTGACCGACTACATGGCCGCCGCCCTGCGCGCCAACCTGGCCTACCTGCGCCAGCTGGCCGACCGCCTCGCCGGCCGCCCCTTGCCGCCCCACGAGTACCGCCTGCTGCGCAAAAACGTGTACGTGAGTGGGGCCAACCTCGCGGCGGCTTTCCAGCGCATGCTCACCGAGCCCAAAAGCAAGCAGCACGAGCCCGAAAAAACCCACGAATTCGTGGTGCTGAACCATATTCTCTCGTCCAACATTGCCGCGCTCACGGGCACCCTGCGCGAGGCCGCACCCGCTGTGCCGCCCTTCCCGCCCGAGAGCCGCCGCGCCCTCACCAGCGCCGTGGCAGCCCTGAGCAAAAGCCTGGGTCGCATCGCGCCGGCCCCCGAGCCCTCCGCGCCCGAGCTCGGCCCCGCCGAGCCCAGCGTCGACGTCCTCACCGACGACAAGTCGCTGCTCGAACAACTCACCTTCCTGCAAAAAGTGAGCACCGATATCGGCAAAGTAACCGAGGTGCTGGCCCGCTAATCTAACGCGCAGAAAGGGCCGTCGTGCCGAGCGCAGCCGAGGTATCTGGCTCACTTCGTTTCAGCGATTTTACTCGTGATAGCACGCGGGATGCCTCGGCTGCGCTCGGCACGACAGCCTATTTAACTACGCTACTTCTTCGTCGGTGCCGGTTGCCGCGTCTGCGACAGCCGCTGCAGCTTTTCTTCCAGCTCGGCGGCGGCCAGCTCGCACACAGCTTCAATTTTCAGGAACAGGCGGTGCACCTCGGCCAGGTTTACGCTGGCCGCCTCGGCCCCGGTATCATCGGCGAGGAGGATGCCGGCCAGGGCTTGCAGGTCTTTGGCGTTGTTTTCGAATTTTGGGTTGATGCCCATCGTGGCAAACGTGGGAATGATGGAGTGGGTGGCCGACTTCAGCGCAGCCCACTCGTTTTCCGCGATGGCCTTTTTCATGGTTTGCACCAGCGGCGGAATCTCCTGCAGGTACAGATAAATCATCTCCGCCATGCGGTTATCGGTCTTGGTGACGCGGCGCAGGTAGTCGAAGTTGACGCAGGTGAGGGCAGCGGTGGGCAGCTCCTCGGCGGCTTCCGCAGCGGCTTTATTGGCAAAGCCCGCGCTTTTCAGGTACTTAATGATTTTGCTGTAGAGCAGCTTGTCGTCGATGGGCTTTGAGATGTAGTCGTTCATGCCCACGGCCTTGCATTTCTCCACGTCCACGGTCGTCACGTCGGCCGTGAGGGCGATGATGGGCACGTTGGATTTTAGCACGGTGCGAATGTGCTCGGTGGCCTCAAACCCGTTCATGACGGGCATTTGCAGGTCCATCAGCACGATGTCGTAGGGCGTGGTGGCCATTTTCTCGATGGCAATCTGGCCGTTGCCGGCTACTTCCATCGCGAAGCCGAAGTCCTCCAGCAGCGTCTTCATCAGCAGCTGGTTGAGGGCAATGTCTTCCACCACCAGAATTTTCACGTCCTGAAAGCCGGATTCGAGCTCCACCGTCAGGTTGGTGTCCGCGTCGGCTTTCTCCAGGGTTTTGGCAAAGCTCAGTACGAAGCTGAACGTGGAGCCCGCGCCCACCCGGCTTTTCACGTGAATGGTGCCGCCCTGCGGTTCCACCAGGTTTTTCACGATGGCCAGGCCCAGGCCCGTGCCGCCGTACAGGCGGCTGGTGCCGCTGGTAGCCTGCTGGAAGTTGTCGAATACGGTGCCCAGCTTCGATTGCTCGATGCCAATACCGGTATCGGTGATGGCGAACTCCAGCACAACCTTTTCCGCGTCCTGCACCAGCAGCCGTACGCCCACCGTGATGCTGCCCTCGCTGGTGAATTTCACGGCGTTGCTCACCAGGTTCAGGATAATCTGGTGCAGGCGCACGGGGTCGCCCACCAGCACTTCCGGAATTCGGTCGTCGTATTCCATCACCAGCTCCAGGTTTTTCTCCTGGATTTTGGTCTCGAACAAGTGCACCATCGCCGACACCGAGGCCGCGAGCTTAAACGGAATCTGCTCAAACGTCATCCGGCCCGCGTCCACTTTGGCTAGGTCCAGAATGTCGTTTATCAGCACAATCAGCGTGTCGCCGCTCAGCTTAATGGCCGTCAGATACTCGTGCTGCTTATCGGTGAGCTCCGTTTTCAGTACCACCTTCGTGAAGCCGATAATGGCATTCATGGGCGTGCGGATTTCGTGGCTCATGTTGCTCAGAAACTGCTGCTTGGCCTTCACGGCATCTTCGGCAATCTGGGTCGCGCTTTCGGCTTTGGCCTGGGCTTCCTCGGCCAGCACGGTGGCGCGCTCGGCGGCAATTTTGGCTTCCGTCAGCTCGGTGGCAATGCGCTTCTGGTCGGTCACGTCGCGGGCCACAATCACCACGCCCAGTACGTGGCCCTCGTCGTTTTTGTACACTGAGCCGTTGAACAGCACGTCGGTCAGCTTGCCGTTTTTGTGGCGCAGCGTGAGCGGCGAATCGGCCACGGTGCCCTTGGCAAACACCTCCTGGTACACCTCGCGGGCCATCTGCGGCTCGGTGAAATAGGCAAAGAAGTCGGAGCCCAGCAACTGCTCGCGGGCTATGCCGGTGATGTACTCCGTGGCCAGGTTCATGTCGGTAATCTTGCCCTCGGGGCTGATGGTCACCAGCGGGTCGCGGCTGGCCTCAATCAGGCTACGGGCGTAGTTGGCAATGCGCAGTTCGGCCGCCCGCTTCACCTTCTCATCGTTCTGAAACGCCAGCTCCTTATTGGCAATCACCAATTCGGCGGCGCGCTTTTCCTTCTCGTCGTTCTGAAACGCCAACTCGATGTTGGCAATGCCCAGCTCGGCGGCGCGCTTCTCCTTCTCGTCGTTCTGGAAAGCCAATTCGGTGTTGGCAATGCTCAGCTCCTGCGCCCGCTTCTCCTTTTCATCGTTCTGGAAAGCCAGCTCTTTGTTGGCCACGCTCAGCTCCTGGGCGCGCTTTTCTTTCTCGTCGTTCTGGAAAGCCAGCTCGGTATTGGCGATGCTGAGCTCGGCGGCGCGCTTCTCTTTCTCGTCGTTTTGGTAGGCCAGTTCCTCGTTGGCTACGCTCAGCTCCTGGGCGCGCTTTTCCTTTTCGTTGTTCTGGAAGGCCAGCTCCTCGTTGGCAATGCCCAGCTCGGCGGCCCGCTTTTCCTTCTCGTCGTTCTGGAAGGCCAGCTCCTCGTTCGCTACACTGAGTTCCTGCGCCCGCTTTTCCTTTTCATCATTCTGAAACGCGAGCTCCTTGTTGGCTATACTGAGTTCCTGCGCCCGCTTTTCTTTTTCGTCGTTCTGAAATGCCAACTCGGTGTTGGCAATGCTTAGCTCCTGCGCCCGCTTCTCCTTTTCGTTGTTCTGAAACGCCAGTTCAGCGTTGGCAATGCTCAACTCGGCCGCCCGCTTTTCCTTCTCATCGTTCTGAAACGCCAGTTCCTTGTTGGCAATGCCCAGCTCGGCGGCGCGCTTCTCCTTCTCGTCGTTCTGGAAGGCCAGCTCCTCGTTGGCAATGCCCAACTCGGCTGCCCGCTTGCCTTTCTCATCGTTCTGGAAGGCCAGTTCCTCGTTGGCAATGCTGAGCTCGGCGGCGCGCTTCTCCTTCTCGTCGTTCTGGAACGCCAGCTCTTCGTTGGCGATGCTGAGCTCATCGGCGCGTTTCTCCTTCTCGTTGTGCTGGAAAGCCAGCTCTTTGTTGGCGATGCCCAGCTCGGTAGCCCAGTTTTTTTCGGCCACTTCGCGGGCCACCAGCACCGCACCCAGCACCTGGCCGTGGTCGTCCTTGTTCACCGACCCGTCGAAGAGCACCTCGGTGAGCGTGCCAGTGGCGTGGCGCAGTGTGCAGGGCACGTTGCTCACGGCCTCGCTGGCTATCACCTCACGGTATACGGCTCGCACCACCGCCGGCTCGGTGAAATACTGAAAAAAGTCCGACCCAATCAGGGCTTCGCGGTCCACGCCGGTCAGCTTCACACCCGCCTCGTTGGTGTCGATGATATGGCCCTGCAGGTCTACGGTCACCAGCAAGTCCTGGCTGGCTTCAATCAGCCGGCGGTAACGCTTTTCACTTTCCTTCATGGGGGTAGTTGCACTGGCCCGGTAGGCGAGTTTTCGGTTTGTTAATGTTGCCCGAACTCGTAGGGACGCAGTAGCCAAAGCTGCCTTCGTCCGTACAAATCCTGACGCTTATTTGCTAAATGCTATCGGACCCTAATTCTTTCTTTTTCAGAAAAATAAATTACCCGTAAGGTACCGCTTTCCTAACGTAGAAACGCTCCCGGCGGATGGGGTGGTGCGCAATTGATTTGGGCCGCCGCGCCGGCTGCCCCCCCAGACCGACACCCCCTGGGCCGGGGCGGAAACGGCATTGCAGCTCGCTGGGGAAGGTGCAAAATTTCAAAAACCCACCCAAAGCACCAAGCGGTTGTGTTTTTCAATTGGCCGCTGCCCTATTTCGCCGCCTTGCCGCCGTCGGGCTTCAGGGTGCGGCCCAGCCAGTCGAAAAACACGCGCTGCCACAGAATGGCGTTCTGCGGCTTCAGCACCCAATGGCCCTCGTTGGGCAGGTACAGAAACCGGCTCGGAATGCCGCGCAGCTGCGCCGTGCCGAAGGCTTCCATGGCCTGGCCCTCGGGCACCCGGAAATCCTTGCCCCCGGTGATGACCAGAATGGGCGTGTCCCAGTTTTTGACGAACAGCTGGGGGTTGAATTCCTGGTAGGATTTGCTCGGCGTAGCATCCCAGGGCGCGCCGCCCATGTCGTGCTTGGCGAAGAACATTTCCTCGGTGCTGGGGTACCAGCTGGTGAGGTTGAAGAGGCCGTCGTGGGCAATAAAGGTTTTGAAGCGGCCCTCGTGGTGGCCGGCGATGTAGTACACCGCGTAGCCGCCGTAGCTGGCCCCCACGCAGCCGCGGCGGTCCTTGTCCACAAACGGTTCCTTGCTGAAGGCATCAATGGCCGAGAAGTAGTCGCGAATGGCCTGGCCGCCCCAGTCGCCCGAAACGGCGTCGTTCCACTCGCGGCCGAAGCCGGGCAGCCCGCGCCGGTTGGGGGCCACCACGATGTAGCCGTTGGCCGCCATCAGCTGGAAATTCCAGCGGTAGCTCTGGCTCTGGGTGATGGGCGACTGCGGGCCGCCCTGGCAGTAGAGCAGCGTGGGGTACTTTTTGGCCGGGTCGAAATCGGGCGGGTAAATCACGTACACCTGCATCTGCTTGCCGTCGGTGGTCGTCACGCGGCGGTCTTCCACCTTGCCGAGCTTGATGCCGGCCAGCTCCTGCTGGTTGATGGTGGTAAGGGCCGTTTCCTTACCAGTTTTCAGGTCGAGCCGCACGATATCGGCGAAAGCTGAGAGGGTGGTGCGGTTAGCTACGGCCTGGTCTTTCCCCACCAATTCAAACGAATTGTAGTTCTGCGCCCCGGTCGTCAGCTGGCGGATTTTGCCGCCCTTGCCCGGTACCGAGTACAGCTGCTCCGTTCCTTCTACCACGGCCAGGAAATAAATGGTTTTGCCATCAGCGCTCCAGCGCACGTTGGCCGCGCTCAGCTCCGAACCCTTGGTGATGTCCTCCCGCTTTTTGCTGGCGAAATCGTAGACCACGATGCCGTTGCGGTCACTCTCGAAGCCCGGCGTGGCCATGCTCAGCCAGGCTACCTGCCGGCCGTTGGGCGAGAAGGCGGGCTCGGTGTCGTAGCCGCCCAGGCCCTCGCTCAGGTTCACGGTTTTCTGGTCGTGAATGTCGTAGAGGTAGATGTCGGCGTTGGTGCTTTCGGCCTCGGCCTTGCCGGTCAGCTTGCGGCTGGTGTAGGCAATGCGGTAGCCGTCGGGCGCAAAGGCCAGCTGCTCGCTGCCGCCGTCGGGCATCAGGGGCGAATCGAATTTCTCGCCGGGCATCAGGTCCTTGCCGTAGCCTTCGGGCTTGCCGTCGGCGTTCAGCGGCTGGAAGAAGACGTGGCTGGCCTGGTGGTCGTCCCACACGTTCCAGTGCCGGTAGTTCAGGTCGTCGATGATTTTGGAGTCGGCCTTGGGCAGGTCCGGGAACATATCAAGCGTGGTTGGGCTCGATTTCACGTCCTGGGTGTAGAGGATGAAATTGGCCTTGGGCGCGTATTTCAGGTTGCTCAGGCCCTGGTCGGGGAACTCGCTGAGCTTGGTTTTGCCGGTGCCATCGGCACTCATCACGTAAAGCTGGTCGGTGCCGCTTGCGCCCGAAATAAACGTCAGCTTGCCGTCAGGCCGCCAGTTCAGGGTGTTTTCCGAGCCGGGCGTTTCCGTCAGGCGCTGGGCTGGGCCGCCGGCTACGGGCACAGTCCAGATGTCGGCGTTGCCTTTGTTGTCGGCCACGCTGTACCGCGTCACGGTATAGGCCACGGTGCGGCCATCGGGCGACACGGCCATTTCGCCCAGCCGCCCCAGCTGCCACAGCTTTTCGGGGGTGAGCACGGACGGGGGAGAGGTTTGGGCGGCGGCCGCGAGTGGGAGCAAAGCCAGCGCGCCAAGAAAGAGCTTGTTCATGGCCGAAAAATACGCGCTGCCGGCACATGGCACGGGCGGAAGCCGCCATCTTTAATATAGTTTATTATCTATTTAGTGAGTAGGTTTATAGCAATCCAATTGATTTGAACGCGCTATGAAATCCATTTCCTTTCGGGTTCTCTTGCCAGCCAGCTTGTTGCTGAGCGCCGTCCTGCTCCTGGCTGCCAGCCCGGCCTGGGCGCAGCAGCCCACCGGCGCGGCCCCGGCCAAGCGCAGCCTGCCGCCCATTCCCGGCCTCGGCCCCGACCCGGTGCTGCCGGCCAACCCCACCGCCGCCCAAAAGGCGGCCTACGACCGCGAGCTGGCCGAGCGCACCCGCGTACGCTGGAACTACATCCTGACCGACTCGGTGGCCCGCGCCCGCACCCTCAACGAGCAGCCGAACGCCCTGCTGGTCGAAACCGTGCAAGGCCGCAAGCCTGGCACCGCCCTCGATGCCGATATGGGCGAAGGCCGCAATGCCATCTATCTGGCCCAACACGGCTGGCAGGTTACGGGTGTGGATGTGGCCGAAAAAGCGCTGGCCTACGCCCAGAACAGGGCTGCCAAACTAGGCGTGAAAATCACCACTGAAGTGGCCGACATGGCCAAATACGACTGGGGTACCAACCAGTGGGACCTCATCGTGCTGAGCTACGCCGGGGGGCGCGACTACGCCGCCCGCGTGATGCGGGCCCTCAAGCCCGGCGGCATCGTCGTGCTCGAAGCTTTCCACCTGGACGCCACCGAAAAGATACAGGTTGTGGGCGGCGACTACCGCGTCTTTTTCAAGACCGGTGAACTGCCAAAATTATACACCGCCGCGGGCCTGAAAATCGTGCGCTACGAAGAGCCCATTGGCACGGCCGACTTCACCAAACAGCAGCTGCGGCTAGTGAAGCTGGTGGCCCGGAAGCCTTGATTCGACTGGTTGGGGTACGGGCAAAAAAAAGCTTCCTCAATCGATTGCAGGAAGCTCTTCTTTTGCGGGATGACAGCCACCTGTCCGCGCTGTAAGGCGTTAGTCAGGAAGCGCAATGTACGGCCGCCAGGCCGGCGGGTTGGGCAACGCCCGAATTTTGCTAAAACTTCATCGTGCCCGCTCCGGCCCTGCTACCTTCGCGGCCGCTGCTCAACCTGCCTCCCAATGTCATGCGCCACGTTGCCGATATCCCTCATCCCGCCGTCAAAATCACGCTCCTGGCCTGGAATGGCAAGTTCCTGCTGAAGCTGGAGCAGGGCAACCTCGAGCAGACCTACAAAGTGGCCGAGCTCGACCTGCTCACCGGCTCCGATGCCGAAGTACGCGAGCTGCTCGACGACGAGTTTCTGGCCGCCGCCATTGCCCGCTTCCAGGCCATGCGCGCCGATTTGCAGGCCGCCTTCGACCGCCACGAACTGCGCTAAAAAGCCGGGTGGCTATTGCCTGACGGGCGTTGCCGCGCCTCCAGCGGCCGGCCCGGCATACACCACCAACGGCTGCTGGGTGAGGGGGTTGGCAATCACCCGCAGGTCCACCTCAAACACCTCCCGCAGCACCTCCGCCGTCAGCGCGGCCGGCTGTTCGACGATGCAGTGAATCCGGCCGTTCTTCAGCAGTACCAGCCGGTCGGCGTAGGTCAGGGCCAGGTTGATGTCGTGCAGAATGGTGACCACGATGGCCTGCTCTTGGGCCAGCTGCCGGGCCACCTGCAGGAGCTGGTGCTGATACTGGATATCGAGGCTGGCCACCGGCTCGTCGAGCAGCAGCACGCGGCTGCCCGTGGCTGGTGGCTCCCATATTTGGGCCAGCACGCGCGCCATCTGCACTTTTTGGGCCTCGCCGCCGCTCAGGGTGGCGTAATCGCGGTCGGCAAAGCTGGCTAGGCCCAGCGTGGCCAGTGCCTGCTGGGCAATGCGCTGGTCGTGGGCCGGGGTGCTGCGCCCGTAGTGCGGGTAGCGGCCCATCAGCACCACGTCTTCCACCGTCATCGGAAAAGCCAGGTGGATTTCCTGCGATAGCACGGCCCGCTTGCGCGCCAGGGTCTGGCGGTCGAGGCGGTGCAGCGCCTGCCCATCGAGCTGCACGCGGCCTTCGGTGGGGGCGTAGAGGCCGGCCAGCAGGCGCAGCAGCGTGGTTTTGCCCGCGCCGTTGGGCCCCAGCAACACCGTTGTTTCGCCCGGCCGGCAAGCCAGCGAGGCGTCACGGAGCAGGGTTTTACCCGCAACAACGAAGGAAGCATGGTCGAGGCTAAGCACGTTCAGGGAGTGAGTTGTTCAGAAATTAAAAGAAGTAGAACGTCATGCTGAGCTTGCCGAAGCACCTCTACTGCAGCGGTAAAATAGGTTGCGTTGCGCGGTAGAGATGCTTCGGCAAGCTCAGCATGACGTGCAACGTGGCCGCTAACCGAGGCCCGCAATACGGTGCTTCGACAGCAGCCCCAGAAATACCGGCGCGCCCACCACCGCCGTGAGCACGCCGATGGGCAGCTCGGCCGGGGCAATAATGACGCGGGCCACCGTGTCGGACACCACCAGCAGCACCGCCCCCAGCAGCCCCGAACCCACGAGCAGCACCCGGTTGTCGGTGAGACGCAGCAGCCGCAACAGGTGCGGCACCACCAGGCCCACAAACCCGATGACGCCCACCGTGGCCGTGGCCACCGCCACCAGCAGCGTATTGAGGAGGAGCACCCGATTCTGCAGCCGCCGCACGTCGATGCCCAGGTATTCGGCCTCGTGTTCGCCCAGCTGCAGGGCATTCAGCGCGTTGGCGTAGCGCAGCGCCAGCAGCCCACCCAGGCCGGTAACCGTGCCCACGAGGTAGAGCGAAGGCCAGTCGGCGCTCGAAAAGCTGCCCAAGCTCCAGAAGGTAATGGAGCGGGCCTGCGGGTCGCGGGCAATGAAGGACAGAAAGCCGGTGCCACCGGCCGCCAGCGCATTCACGGCAATACCGGCCAGCAGCATGGAGGTTACCGGTACCCGGCCCCCACCGGCAGCGGCCGATAGCCGATATACCAGCCCCGTGGCCGCCAGCGCACCCACAAAAGCCGCCGCCGGCAACACCAGCGCCCCCAGCACGGGCACGTTGGCCCAGCTCAGCGAGTTGCCCAGCACGAACACCACCGCCGCCCCCAGCGCCGCCCCGGCCGAAGTGCCAATCAGGCCCGGCTCCACGATGGGGTTGCGGAACAGGGCCTGCATCAGCGTGCCGGACATGGCCAGCGCCGCCCCCACGGCCGCGCACAGCAACACCCGCGGCAGCCGAATCTGAAAGAACACGGCCCGGTGCAGCCCGGCCGTGGGGTCGGGGCTGGAAGTATTGCCGCTTATAAAACCGCCGATTTCCGCGAACGTGAGCGTCATCGCCCCCAGCCGGGCCGAGAGTACCACTGCCACGAGCAGGGCCCCGGCCAGCAGAGCAAAGTAGAGGCGTACGCGGCGGGGAGAGGGTTTCACGAAGAAGGAAAATTGGTTGCGGCAAAAGAAACGTCATGCTTCATCTAGCGTCCGCGCAGCCGAAGCATCTCGCGTGTGGTAGTAATTCAATCGAAAGGATTAGTGACAGCGAGCGTTGTGCCTCGGCTGCGCTCGGCACAACGTGCTGATTGATGCCAGCTACAACTTCTGATGGATAAGCTCCTGCAGCCGCAGCACGTTCTGGCCGGTGCGCGGGCCCAGGTACACTAGGTCGTGCTCCTCGACGCGGTAAATGCGGTTGTTCTTGGCGGCCGGGGTGAGGGCGATGCCGGGTAACTGCTTGAATTTCTCGAGGCCGCCCTGTCGGTCGTAGCCAAAATCGGTGGCCAGAATTACGTCGGGCTGCGCTTCGGCAATCAGCTCGGGACTGATGGGCTTCATGCCTTCGTTCGCGTTCAGCGAATTGATGCCGCCGGCCCAGGCCACCAGCTGCGTGCCGACGCTTTGCTGGCCCATCGCCAGGTAAATGTTCTTTTGCAGGCCGTAATGAATAATAACCACCTTCGGGTGCGCGGGATACTGCTTCACTTTGTCGGCCGCCAGCTGCATGTCGGCCGTCAGCTGCCGGGCCAGTGAGTCGGCCCGGGGCCGCCGCCCAAACAGGTCGCCGAGCTGCTGCAGGAGCTGGCAGGTTTCGGCGATGGTTTTGGTGGGGGCGAATTCCTTGACGGGAATGCCCACGCCACGCAGCTGCGTCATCACGGCCGCCGGGGCCACGTTGCCATCGGAATAAACCACGGTGGGCTTCAGCGAAATAATGCCCTCGGCGCTGAGCAGGCGGTGGTAGCCCACGGTGGGCAGCTTTTTAGCGCCCGCCGGGTAGGTGCTCGATAAATCGACGCCCACGAGCCGGTCTTCCGCGCCCAGCGCAAAAATCATTTCCGTCAGCTGCTTCGCCACCGATACGATGCGCTCGGCCTTGGGCGAGGCACTGGCGGCTTCCTCGTTTTTGAAACGGTTGCAGGCGGCTGCGGCCAGCAGCAGGGTGGCGTAAAGGAGTTTTTTCACGAAATAGGAATCGTTGGAATTCGGAGGAAAGGGGAAGCTGCAAACCTGATTGAACGCCAAATGAAGCATGACGTTCCTGTGATGCGCTCCTAAAACGTGTAGTTCAGGTTTGCGCCGGCGTACCAGTTGCGCGGCAGGCCGGGGTTGTAGAAGGTGGGTTTGCCCACGGGCGTGGCCTGGTTGAGGGCCACGGAGGCCACGTAGCGCACGTCGCTCATGTTGTCGAGGCCGGCAAACACGTCGTAGCCCAGGTGGCCAAACAGCTTGTTGCGCACGCCTATTTTGCTGTTGAGCAGCCAGTAGGCCGCCGCGTAGCGGGCGTTGTTGTCGCTCATCGGGGTGTGGTCGGTGTACTGCGCCGTCAGGTTGAGGTAGGCCCCGACGCGGGTATCCACATCGAGGCCGCCGGTGAACAGGTTGCGGAACGAGCCCGTGACCTGCCGGCCGCTGAAGTCATTGGTCCCCAGCTTGTAGGATTTGAATTCGGCATCGGTGTAGGAGTAGCGCACGAAGGGGCGCAGCTGCCGCAGTTCGCCGGCCGCTTCGGTGGGCACCAGGTTGCCCGACAACGCCAGCTCCAGCCCCTGGTACTGCGATTCGCCCGAGTTTACGAAGGAGGTGATGCCGCCGCTGGTCTGCGCCACGAGGCCGTTTTGCACGCGCATCCGAAACAGCGTCACGTCGTAGTCGATGGAATTCCGCAGCACGCGGCCCCGCGAGCCGATTTCAAAATTCTCATTGGTCTCGGGCTTCACGTCGGGGTTGATGGGGCCCGACGAGAGCGAAATCTGGTTGCTGATGGGCGGCGAAAAGCCCGTGCTGTACTGCGCAAACACGGCCACCTGGTCGTTGAAGGTGTGCAGCACCGCTACGCGCGGCGTGTAGGTGGGCTTGAACTGCCGGTAGCCGGTCAGGCTCTGGGCCGGCGCGGTTTTCGGAATCAGGTCCTGGATATCGTAGCTCACCACGTTGTAGCTCACGCCGGCCGTCAGGGTAGTGTGGGTGGTCACGGAGGCTTCGGCCTGCACGAAAGTGTTGGTCTGGGTCGACTTCACTTCCTGGTCCGACGTAATGGCCCCGGACACGCCGACCGCCGAAATGGCGTAGCGCTTGTTGTTGTCCTGATTGGCCAGGTACTCGGTGCCCAGCGCCAGCCGCACCGGCACGCTGCCCAGCTGCGGCGCGTAGGTGAACACGCTGCGCACCCCGCGCTTGCCCCGCTGAATGTGGGCGAAGTTGGGCTCGACCGGGCTCAGTGAATACGAGTTGGTGGTGAACAGGCTGGTGGTGTTGGCGAAGTTGCCCGTGAAGCGGTAGGTGTGGGTGAGGCCCAGGCGGGTAACCTCGGCATCCACACCAATGTCTTTGCTGACGTAGGCCGGGGCCGTTTTGGTGTAGCTGGTGAAGTAGTCCGTGCTGTCGAGCTCGCCGGCAAAGTTGTCGTGCACGTTGGTGTAGGTGCCCAGTACGCTCACCGTCTGCTTGTCGCTCACGTAAAAGTCCCCGGCCACCGTCACGTAGTCCTTGCGGCTGTTGCCGTGCGCGTCGCGAAAGCCTTGGGTTTCCTGGTGGCCGTAGTTCACCAGCAGGTTCACCTTATCGGTGCCCACGCCGATGCCGGTATTGGTGCGGAACAGCCCGTACTTACCCACCGTGGTGCCCAGCTGCAGGCTGGTGCCCGGCGTGGCCTTGCGCGTCTGGAACGACACCACGCCGCCCAGCGTGGCCCCGTAAATGGTCGAAGCCGGCCCCTTAATCACCTCAATGCGGCCGAGGGTGGTGTAGTCGAGGTCATCGAGCGAAGTCGTGCCATCGGCTTCCGACAGCGGGATGCCATTCTGGTACAGCTTAATGCCCCGGATGCCAAAGCGCCCATATGTACCGCCAATGCCCCGGATAACCAGGTTCGACTGGGAGGCCGCGCTACGCACGTTCATGCGCACGCCGGGCACCTGGTTCAGGGTATTCTGCAGGAAAACCGGGTTGTTGCGCTGCAGCTCCGGCTCGGTCACGATGCTGAGCGCGGCCGGAGTTTCCAGCAGTTTGCGCTCGGTACCCGTGCCGTAGCCAATCACCTGCACCTCGCTCAGGCCGGTGTTGGAGGGCTTCAGGGTAATATTCAGCGGCAAGCCAGGGCCTTTCAGAGGCACTTCCTGCGGCTGGTAGCCCAGCAGCTGCACGCGTACCGCGCGGAATTCGGTAGCCGCGCTCAGCGCGAAATGGCCTTGCTCATCGGTGGCAACCGACATCGTCTGGCCGGGCACCAGCACCACGGCCCCCACCAGCGGCTGCCGGCTCTGCTGGTCGAGCACGGTGCCAGTGGCGCTGAATTGCGCCCAGGCGGGCACGCTCAGCAAAACGATTGCCGCCAGTAGCAGCAACCGGGCATAGAAAAATTTCATACTAAAAAACGATTATCAAGCCCCAGCCACCGGCCGTTTCGCCGCGAAACAGCCAAGTGGCGGGAGACTTCAGTAAGCAAGAGGGGAGGGGGAATTTTTCGGAGGCAGCCGCACCTACGCCGCGCCCGATGGGCACGGCCGCCGGCCGGCCGCAGCTTCAGAAAAAAGTAGTTTGGCCGAGGCCAGGCGGCCCGGCCAGCCAAGGGCTGGCTAGGCGATGGCCGCCGTTTGCCCCTGCGGTGGTGCGTAGGGCACGCTGCGGACACGCGAACGCAGCCCGACGGTGTAGTGAGGATAGCGCCGGCCGATGGCCGTGCGCACCAACGCGGCCGGGTGGCTTTCGGCCGCTGGCAATAAGTAGAGCTTCGCCAGATAGTCCAAGACCTTTTGCGCCGACTTGCGGGTGCCGGCATCGGGCTGCGCGAACTCGCGCACGTGCTCTGCCAGGCTGGCCAGCAGGTGCGCTTCTTCTCGGTCGGGCCAGCAGAAGTAAATGATGGAATCGGGGCGGGCATGCTGCCGCACCACGTCGAACAGCTGGCCCCGGTACGAAAACTCCTGTGCTTCGTGCCACACCAGCTTCGGCCGGGCCGCCGCCTGCCGGGCCACCGCCACGCGTACCAAGGCGCGGTCGGGGAGGGTGGCGCGGCGCTTGCTTTCCGCCGCTTGCCGAAGCTCGTGCTGCCGCCACAGCGCAACCGGGTACGCCCCTACCAAATTATAGCAGAAAACGGCCAACAAGACAAAGACGGCAAGCTGCTTCAAGAAGAAAGATTTGGGCGGTTAAAAATACATCGGAAATAGTGTGCCCGCCCGCGCTGCCCCAGCCCACCAGCCGAAATTGCCCGCCCCCGGCCTTACTTTTGGCCAGTTGATGGCCTTTTGAAAACCGTTGCAATGGTAAAAATTTATATCCTGTGCCTGGTGCTGCTGGGCCTGCTCGCCGCCCGCCCGGCGGCTGCCCAGCTCTACGACGTGCGCCCCGGCGACGTGAGCTACAACAAAAGCCCGCGCCCGGCCTTCAAAGTGCAGGTTGATGGTTCGGCCTCCGACGTGCGCGATTTTTTCCAGAGCTGGATGAAGAGCAGCTACAACGTCAAGTTCAAGAGCGGCGGCGTACTGGGCTTCATGAAAAGCGACGTGCTCACGGCCCGCCAGGTGCCCGCGAGCAGCATTTCGGGCAAGCTTCTCGACCTTTATGCGACCATCACGGCCCCGTCCGATTCGGTAGCTGAAGTGTCGGTGTTCGGCGGTTTCGACGACAACACCTTCTTCTCGCCCGACAAGACCAAAACCGAATACGAGGCCCTGCGCACCATGGTGCAGAGCTACGCCGGGGCAGCCCGCCTTAATGCCTACCGCACCATGGTGGCCGAAGGCGAGAAGAAGGTGAAAGCGGTCGAGAAGGAAAAAGAGCACCTCGAAAAGGAACGCCTGAACCTGCAAAGCAACACCACGGCCAACCTCAAGCGCATCGAGGAGTTGATGAAGAAAAACGCCGAAAACCTGACGCAGTCGCGGGCCGATTCGGTCACGCTCATCGGGACCAACGTGCAGCTGGAGCAAAACCGGCAGCGCCTGCAACGCCGCCGCGACCGCCTCACTGCTCTCGACCGCAAAAACTAGCCCCGCATCCGGCCGTATTGGCTCTACCATGGAAAACCCCTCGTCGCCCCTCGATACGCTGCGCCAGCTCAAGGAAATGCTCGATGCCGGGGCCCTCACGCCCACCGAGTTTGAAGCCCTGAAGCAGCGTCTTGTTTTCGCGCCCGCCGCGCCCGACCCTGCCGCCGCCGCGCCCATCGCGCCCGTAGCCCCGGCCTTGCCCGCGCCGGAAGCGCCCACGGCACACCCCGCACCTGCTCTGCCGCCAGCCAGCCCACTAAGCTTATCGAATCCCGGCCAGTTCGATTCGCGCCCCGCGCCGCACAGGGAGGAAACGCAGGCGCGGGTTTTTGAGCCCGTACCCGAACCTTTGTTTAGGACCGAGGCATCGGCCGATTTCCCGGTTACCGATGGCGACTCCGGCGATGTAGCAGCGGAAATGCTGACCGATGCGAATGCCCTTGACCCCGCCAGCCCGCCCGCCGCGCCGAATTCTTCGCTGGGCTTGGTGCTGGCTATTGCCGGCGTGCTGGTGTTTCTGGCGGTAGTCGCCTACCTGGGCTTCACCCGCCCCGCCTCGGAGCACATTTCCAGCACCAGCCAAACGGCGGCCGACTCGGTCGCCGCCCCCATCGAAACCGGGCCGCAGGTGGCTCCGCTGCCCGCCATCACCGCCGCACCCGAAACCGTGCGCGTGGCCCCTGCCAACCCGGCCCCGGTACTGCCTTCGCGGGCGGAGACGGGGCAAAAAGCTGCTGCCGCCCGCGATTCGGCGGCGGCGGTAGTTACCCCCGCGGCCCCCGATTCAACTAAGCGTTAATAGCAAGGCGGCTTTAGCGCAGCGCTGCCAGCCATGCAGGGCCAACGACTGGCTCTGCAGGCCGTATGAAATATCCTCGCCCAGCCCGGCGAGGATATTTTTTGCTCTTTCTCCTTCAAACGCCATGCTTTTTTCTCGTCCTATCGCCGCTAGCGGTGCCGCACTGCTGGCCGCCACCGGCCTGTTGCTGGGGAGCTGCTCATCGCCCGCCCGCCAACCGGAATCAGCTGCTGCCCCGGCCGCTTCCGATACGACTGGCACTGCCACCAATCCCGCCGCCCCGGCCAACTCGCCTTTGCAAGTTGTGGCCGAGTTCACCGCTCCCCAAATGGTGGGGGTGGCCGTGGAGCCGGGCGGCAAAATCTTCGCCTGCTTTCCGCGCTGGGACTATAACCCGGTATATCCCATCGCCGAAGTAGGGCCTAACAATACGCTCAAGCCTTATCCCGATGCCAATTGGTGCATGTGGAACGACTCGGTCAAGAACGAGCCCCTCAAGCATTGGATTTGCCCCCAAACCGTGCAAACTGATAAGCAGGGCATGCTCTGGGTTCTCGACCCCGCCGCGCCTGGCCTCAAATTCACCGTGCCCGGTGGCCCTAAGCTGGTTAAAACCGACCCCAAAAACGGCCAGGTGCTGCTCACTGTTGCCTTCCCGGAAAGTGTAGCCCCGCGCAAGTCCTACCTCAACGACGTCCGCATCGACCTGCAGCACAACTACGCCTACCTGACCGAATCGGGCCTCGGCGCGCTGGTCGTTACCGATTTGAAAACGTTGAAGTCGCGCCGCCTACTGGCTTTGCACCCCTCGATGAAAGCCGAAAAGGGCCTCGTGATTAAAGCCGCCGGCCACCCCATGCTTGATTTGCAGGGCAAACCCGCCCAATTCAACGTCGACGGCATTGCCCTGAGCACCGACAACACCTACCTGTACTACTGCCCGCTCACTGGCCACAAGCTCTACCGCATCAAAACCGCTGCCCTGCGCGATGCTGCCCTCACCGACGCACAACTGGCCCGACAGGTCGAAATCGTGGGCGAAATTCCCGCTACCGATGGCCTTGAAATTGACGCGGCCAACAACGTTTACCTCACGTCCTTCAAAAACAGCGCCCTGATGCGCCGCACCCCCGCCGGCAAAATCGAAACCCTGGTGCAGGACGACCGCCTGCAATGGCCCGATACGTACAGCTTTACGGCTAATGCGTTGTACGTTGCCACCTCGGCCATCCACAAAACGGCGAGCTGGAACAAAGGCGTCGGCCAGCCCGGGGCCAGGTTCAGCATCTTTAAAATGGCAGTGCCTAGGTAAGCGGGTACTGCGCAGCACGAAAAAGCCCCGCGCTTCCTGATGGAGGCGCGGGGCTTTTGCAATGCCGATAGAAATAGCGTTAAAGTTTAGCGTAAGCGAGGTCAACCTCCTCTACCTTTTGAATCTTCACGCCCTTCTGAAAAATATCGAACTTTTCGCTCACATGCGTCAGGATGTCCATGCAATGGCGGTGGCGGCGGTTCATGGTGTCGTGTATCGTGTATACCCCATCAAGCTTGGGTGAAATGCCCCGTACACGCACTTTATCGCCAAATTTGAAACGGCCGCCCCAGGGTTTCAGCAAATCGCGCGACAGAGCCATCCAGCGCTTTTTACTTCCGTAGTGTGGTTTGATGCGGGAATTATCGGCCGTCACGAACGGCTCGTCGTCCGTCTGGCCCGGCACGGCTTGGTAGGCAGTGGCGGTCACGGTGTAGGTTGGGCTGCTCACCACCAGCTTACTGGTCCGGGTCAGGCGGCGGCTTTTTAGTCGACTAGCCGCTGCTGGAGCAAAAAAGCGGGTCATGTTGGTATTGGTCCGGGCCGCCGGAGCGGTGTGGAATAGAGGCGCAGCCAAAGCGGCGGCGGCCAGTACTATATCTATAATTAATCGTGCATTATTCATCAAAATAAGGTTCGTGAGCGCGCCATTGAGCCCGGCGTTATGGGTACTGCCCAGCCGTTTCGGCCTGGGCAGAAAAGTATTAACGGATAGCTACCCAGATTAGTTTAAACTAAATAAATTATCCAATTGAAAAGGTGCTTACTAGGCTTGTTAGTCTTCATATAGGCAAAAGTTTATATTATTCGACCCACTACGATGCAATTTTTTGCCCACCGTGAATCCAACGGTTTTACAGCCGGTGCGTAACTATATATCCCGGCAAGCGGATGGATTTTGATAACTTGACGCAGCAAGTCAGTCATGGTAAGTCATGGCAGGAGAGCTATAAACCTGACCGTAAGGTTAATTCGCGTACCCGGTTGCAGGTTTTTACCTGACTGCTAGGCGCGTTACTTTTACGCCGCCTTACTTAAGCTGAATTCCCAATGGACGCCTATTCCTATATCGCCAACGCCGACGCGGCGGCCATCGAAACCCTGTACCAGGCTTACCGTGAAAACCCCGAATCGGTGGATTTCGGCTGGCGTAAGTTTTTCGAAGGCTTTGATTTTTCGCAGCAGTTTCCGGAAGGTGCCCCCGTGTTGCCCGGTGCGGCCGCCAGCAGTCCCGCGGCCTCCAACGGCAGTGCCCTGACCACCACGGCCTCGCCCGCCCCCGGCCCACGCCCGCAGCCCGACGATTATGGGGTGCTCAACACGTCGGCTTCGACCAACAACGCCCCCGGCCTGGCCACCGGCGCACCCGCTTCGGATAAGGAAACGGCCGTGCGCAACCTCATCCACGCCTTTCGCAGCCGGGGTCATCTGCGCGCCAAAACCAACCCCGTGCGCGAGCGCAAAGACCGCAAGCCCCGCCTCGACCTGGCTGATTTCGGCCTGAGCGAAGCCGACCTCGACACCGCCTTCCGCAACGGCGAAGTGCTGGGCCTGGGCACCCAAGCCACCCTGCGCGACATTGTGACGGCGCTGGAAAAGATTTACACCGGCCCCATCGGCTTCGAGTACATGTACATCCGCGACCCGCAGGTGCTCGACTGGTTTCGCGAAAAGGTGGAGCGCGACTCGCTGGCGTTCAACCCCGGTGTGGAGTACAAGAAGCGCATTCTGAAGAAGCTGAACGAGGCTGTGGTGTTCGAGAACTTCCTGCACACCAAATTTCTGGGGCAGAAGCGCTTCTCGCTCGAAGGCGGCGAAACCACCATTCCGGCCCTCGATGCCATCATCGGCAAGGGGGCCGAGCTGGGCGTGAAAGAGGTGATGATTGGCATGGCCCACCGCGGCCGCCTGAACGTGCTGGCCAACATCATGGGCAAGACCTATGAGCAGATTTTCTCGGAGTTTGAAGGCACCGCCGTGCCCGACCTCACGATGGGCGACGGCGACGTGAAGTACCACATGGGCTACTCGTCGGAAGTGGAGGCCAGCGGCGGTCAGAAAGTGAACCTGAAGCTGGCCCCCAACCCCTCGCACCTGGAAGCGGTGAACCCGGTGGTGGAAGGCTTCGTGCGGGCCAAAATCGAGCATCAGTACGGCGGCGACTACCACCAGATTCTGCCCATCCTCATTCACGGCGACGCCGCGCTGGCCGGCCAAGGGATTGGCTACGAGTTGACCCAGATGTCGCAGCTGGAGGGCTACAAAACGGGCGGCACCATTCACTTCGTGATTAACAACCAGGTCGGTTTCACTACTGATTTTGAGGATGCCCGCTCGTCGATTTACTCGACGGATTTGGCTAAAATCATCGATGCGCCGGTCCTGCACGTGAACGGCGACAACCCCGAAGCCGTGGTGTTTGCCGTGCAGCTGGCCACCGAATACCGCCAGCAGTTCCACGCCGACATTTTTATTGATATGGTGTGCTACCGCCGCCACGGCCACAACGAGTCCGACGAGCCCAAGTTCACCCAGCCCACGCTCTACAACCTCATCTCGAAGCACCAGAACCCGCGCGAGGTGTACAATGCCATGCTGGTGCAGCGCGGCGACGTGGATGCCGAGCTGGCCACCCAGATGGACAAGGATTTCCGCGACACCCTACAGGCCCGCCTCGATTTGGTGAAGCAGAAAGCCCTGCCTTATAAGTACCAGGCCCTCGAAAATGAGTGGCGCAGCCTGCGCCGCAGCACGCCCGAGGATTTTGAGCAGTCGCCCGAAACCGGCATTACGGCCGAAACCGTGGAGCGCGTGGCCAAGGCCCTGACCACGATTCCCGACGGCTTCAAGCCCATCAAGCAGATTGATAACCTGCTGAAGGAGCGCCGCAAGATGTTCTACGAAACCCGCGTGCTGAACTGGGCCGCCGCCGAGCTGCTGGCCTACGGCTCGCTCCTCACCGAAAGCCATACCGTGCGCGTAAGCGGCCAGGACGTGCAGCGCGGCACGTTTTCGCACCGCCACGCGGTACTGCACGATGCCGAAACCTCGGCCCCGTACAACTCGCTCAACAACATCGACGGCGAGCACGAGCAGCTGAGCATCTATAACTCGCTGCTGAGCGAGTATGCGGTGCTGGGCTTCGAGTTTGGCTACGGCATGGCCAACCCCACGGCCCTGGTGGTGTGGGAAGCCCAGTTCGGCGACTTCGCCAACGGGGCCCAGACCATGATTGACCAGTTCGTGGTGAGCTCCGAAAGCAAGTGGCAGCGCATGAACGGCCTGGTAATGCTGCTGCCCCACGGCTACGAAGGCCAGGGCCCCGAGCACTCCAACGCCCGCCCCGAGCGGTTTTTGCAGCTCGCGGCCGAGAACAACATCGTGGTGGCCAACATCACGACGCCGGCCAACTTCTTCCACGCCCTGCGTCGGCAGCTGACGTGGAGCTTCCGCAAGCCGCTGGTGGTGATGTCGCCCAAGAGCATGCTGCGCCACCCATTGTGCGTGTCGCCGCTGGACGAGTTTACCGGCGGGCACTTCCGCGAGGTGCTGGGCGATAACTTCGCCGAGGCCAAAAAAGTGAAGCGCGTACTGCTGTGCTCGGGCAAGGTGTACTACGACCTGCTGGAGGAGCAGCGCAGCTCCGACCGCAAAGACGTGGCCATTGTGCGCCTCGAACAGCTGCACCCCTTCCCCAAAAAGCAGCTCGACGCCGAGCTGGCCAAGTACGGCAAAGCCAAAATTTACTGGGTGCAGGAAGAGCCCGAGAACATGGGCTACTGGAATTTCATGCTGCGCTACATGCGCCGTGAGCTGGAGGATGTGGTGGCGCGCAAGCCCTCGGCTTCGCCGGCCACCGGCTACAACAAAATCCACGTGAAGGAGCAGAAGGACCTTGTGGCCCGCGCCTTCGACAAGCCCAAAGAAGCCGTGGCCGATGCCAACATTAAAGCCACCGCCGAAGCAGCCAAGAAGCTGGACTAGCTTGGCGTGGTAAGCTTCAGCTGGCACCGCAGGGCCAGTCTGCGGCGCTCATCATCTTAATATTTCAAGAAAGACACTCTTTTCCGCCACCCCCGTTTATGGCCCTCGAAATCAAAATTCCCGCCGTTGGCGAATCCATCACCGAAGTCACGATTGCCAAGTGGCTGAAAAAAGACGGCGAGGCCGTGAAGCGTGACGAGGTTATTGCCGAGCTCGAATCGGACAAAGCCACGTTTGAGCTCCCCGCCGAGGCTGATGGCGTGCTGAAAATCCGCGTGGCGGAGGGCGAAACCATCGGCATCGGCACCGTGATTGCCGAGCTGGATGGCGCTGCCGCTGGTGCTACTCCGGCGGCCGCTGCTCCCGCGCCGGCCCCAGCCGCTGCCAGCGCCCCCGCTGCCGACCCCATCGCTAAAGGCGAGGAAAATCCCGCTGCCAGCGACCAGGCCGGCTACGGCGGCACGCCCGCCAGTGGTGCTGCGGCGGCCGCCCCGGCCGCTGCTCCCGCCACTGGCGGTGGCTCGGTCGAGATGAAAATTCCCACCGTGGGCGAATCCATTACGGAAGTAACGGTGGCCAAATGGCTGAAAGAAGACGGTGCCCAGGTGAACCGCGATGAGGTGATTGCCGAGCTCGAATCGGATAAGGCCACCTTTGAGCTGCCCGCCGAAGCGGCCGGCACCCTGCGCCACGCCGTGAAGGAGGGCGAAACCATCAGCATCGGCGCGGTGATTGCACGCATCGAAGGCGGTAGCGGCGCGGCTGCTTCGGCCCCGGTAGCGGCGGCGGCTCCGGCAGCTCCCGTGGCGGCGCTGGCTGCGGCCCCGGCTCCCGGGGGCGCGGCTACTTATGCAACCGGTGTGCCCTCACCGGCCGCTGGCAAGATGCTTGATGAGAAAGGAATTGCCGCTGCCGATGTAACCGGTACCGGCCGCGATGGCCGCATTACCAAGGAAGACGCGCAGAATGCCCAGGCCCGGCCGGCCGCGCCGGCCCCAGCAGCTGCGGCGGCAGCGCCCGCGAGCCAGGCACCAAGCCCCAACAACCAGGTGCCAGCCGCCGGTAGCCGCGAAGTGCGCCGCGAGCGCATGAGCAACCTGCGCAAAACGGTGGCCCGCCGCCTCGTGACGGTGAAAAACGAAACGGCCATGCTCACCACCTTCAACGAGGTGAACATGCAGCCCATCATGGACCTGCGCAACAAGTTCAAAGACAAGTTCAAGGAGAAGAATGGGGTGGGCCTGGGCTTCATGTCCTTCTTCACCAAAGCGGTTTGTATTGCCCTGAAGGAGTGGCCCGCCGTGAATGCCCAGATTGACGGTACCGACATTGTGTATGCCGATTTCTGCGACATCAGCATCGCCGTATCGGCCCCGAAAGGGCTGGTGGTGCCCGTGATTCGCAACGCCGAGCAGCTCAGCTTCGAAGGCATTGAGAAGGAAGTGGTGCGGCTGGCCACGCTGGCCCGCGACAACAAGCTCACCATCGAGCAGATGACGGGCGGCACGTTCACCATCACCAACGGTGGCGTGTTCGGGTCCATGCTGAGCACGCCGATTATTAATGCGCCGCAGTCGGCCATTCTGGGGATGCACAACATCATTCAGCGGCCTATTGCCGAAAACGGACAAGTGGTGATTCGCCCCATGATGTACCTGGCCCTGAGCTACGACCACCGCATCATCGATGGCCGCGAGTCGGTTTCATTTTTGGTGCGCCTGAAAGAGCTGCTCGAAGAGCCGACCCGCATGATGTTCGGCGTGTAGCCGAGAGAATGCTTTTGGAAGTTGAAAATGCCGTTCTGCTAGCAGAACGGCATTTTTTATGAACATCGGCGTCGCCTGTCGTCGCTCAGCAGGCAGGCCTGGTGTGATATGAATACAACTCCTGTTGAATACGTTGCTGCTGCAACCGTCGGTAAAAGGAGGCCTGCGAAGCCAGCATAGCGGTTGTGCCAGCGGCCTACACGTTGATAAGCTGGACATTGGCGCAATGAGCAACGGAAGGTTTCGTAGCCCCGCTTTCAACCCTGGTTCCGGGGCTGCGTTATGGCCTTACACCACCATTATTTCTACGCTTTCATGAAACAAACTAAATTTAAATCCAAATCGCGGCCGGCCAGGTTCTGGCCCACCTTAGGCTTTGCTGCCCTGGCCGGTATGCGCAGCATGAGCGCCCCGGCATTGCTTAGCCACTACCTTTCCCGCAACCCCTCGTGGCTTCTACTAAACTCGCCGTTGCGCCTGCTGCAAAAGCCGCTGGTGGCTAGCGGTTTCAGGCTGGCAGCCGCTGGTGAGATGGTGATGGATAAGTTGCCTTCCACGCCCAACCGCATTGCGCCGCCGGCGCTGGTTGGCCGCCTGCTGTCGGGCGCGCTGGTAGGGGCGGCGCTGTACAAATCGCGCGAAGGGAACACCGCCACCGGAGCCATTGTGGGGGGGCTGGGAGCTGTGGTGGCCACTTTTGTCAGCTATGCGCTGCGGATGGGCATCAGCAAACAGGCCAATTGGCCCGTTGCGGCCGTGGGGGTGGGCGAAGATGCGCTGGTACTTAGCAGTGGAGCCGCATTGCTGAAGGCGCAGCCCAGCCACCGCTAACGACAGCACGCTCCCGGATGGGCCATCGAATGGTGGCGGTCCGGGAGCGTGCTGTCGTTAGCGGGGGATAGTGGTTTAATCAACCGGCAGCGGGTGGTAGTGCAGCATGCCTTCAACCAGGGCAGCGGCCACCTGGCGGGCTACCGATTTGGCACGGCCGGCGCACCGGCCGGCAAACCGCTCTTCCACGGCGGCATCGAAGAGCTGCACCCAGCGGTTGTGGTGCGAAGTGGAGCGGGGCAGGGCCAGGTGTGAGGGCACCGGCCGGGGCGCAGCGACGGGCCGGGTCGAAAGCAGTTCCGTCGCCCAAAACTCGTAGAAGCTGGTGAGGTGGCGGGGCCAGTACACGTGCGCCGCCGCCCGGAAGGCGGGGGCCAGCAGCTCATCGTGGTTGGCCTTGTGGTAGAAAGCATCTACCAGGGTCTGCACGTCGCGCGCAGACTCGATATCGGGCAGGGGAGTCGTGATGTCGGACATGGTGATGGTGGGAATGGATGACTAAGGTACGCCCATACGCAACATCAGAGCAAACGGTTGCGCAATTATTTTGGTGCAACTTTTTTGCCGCCCAGTACTACCAGGCCCACGGCCAGCACAATCAGGGCCGCGCCGCCCAGCATTTGCGGATTCAGCACTTCGCCGGCGAAAGCCCAGCCCAGCAGCACCGCCACCACGGGGTTCACGAAGGCGTAGGTGCCGGCCAGGGCGGGCTCTACGGCCCGGAGTAGCCAGATATAGGCTGAGAAAGCGACAATGGACCCCAGGGTAACCAAGTACCCAAATGCCAGCCACGACTTGGCCGTGACCTGCGCCAGGGTGAAGCCATCGGCCTCGCCGCGTACTAGGCCCACTACCAGCATGGCCGCGCCGCCGCACAGCATCTGCATACCACCCGAGGTGAAAGGCGAAACCGCCGGCTGGTGATTCTTGGCATAGAGCGAGCCGATGGACCACACCAGCGAAGCCAGCAGCACCACAGAAATGCCCAGGCCCTGATGGCCCGGTACTTTCACGGCGGTGGTAGTGGGGTGCGCGGCCAGCAGGTACATGCCCGCCATGCCCGCGCCCAGGCCCAACGCCACCCACTTCGTGGGCCGGGGCGATACGCCGCTCAGCCACCCCAGCACTGCCAGAAACATGGGTACCGTGGCCACCAGCAGCGCCGTGATGCCGCTAGGCAAATACACGACCCCTAACGTGGTGCCGCCATTGCCGAAACCTAGCAGACACACCCCAATCAGGGCCCCGTAGGCCCAGCCGCGCCGCGTGGGGGCGGGTTCGCCCCGCCAGCGCATGAAGCCGTAAAGCAGGCCGCCGGCCAGCCCGTAGCGGGTGCCAGCCATGAGCAGCGGCGGCATGCTGGCCACGGCAAACTTCATGACCAAGTAGGTGGAGCCCCAAATGAGGTAGACGAGCGCAAAAGCGGTAAACAGCGCGGCCCGCGAAGGCGTGGCGGTAGAGGATGAAGCAGGCATAAAATCACGAAGTGCTGCTGCAAAACTACGTCGTCTTATCGCGGACGGGTCCGCGTAGCGTAAAGTTCGCGCGGCGGAAACGCCCGCCTTGCGCCTTGCTGTTGTTGCTTTGCATGATGAACAAAGCGAAATTTCCGCTCACGCTGCTGGTGTTGCTGGCGCTGTTGAACCCTGCCGCTGCCCAGCTGCTCCAGCCCAAGCCCGCTGCCTACACCCGCGCCGACTCGTTGCGCGGCAGCCTCACCACGCCGCTGCGTACCTGCTACGATATCAATTACTACCACCTCGATGTGCGGCTGGACCCGGCTAAGCGCTTCATCAGCGGCTCCAACCTCTTCCGCTTCATGGCCACGCAGGATTTCACCCGGCTGCAGTTCGACCTCTTTGCCAACCTACAAGTCGAGAAGGTACTGTATAAAGGCCAGGAAGTGCCCTTCACCCGCGAGGCCAATGCCGTGTTCGTCACCTTCCCGAAGGCCATTGCTAAAGGCAGCCGCGACGAGTTTACCGTGTACTACTCCGGCAACCCTACGGTGGCCAAAAAAGCGCCCTGGGATGGCGGTATGGTCTTCACGACCGATGCGGCGGGCCAGCCCTGGGTCGCTACCGCCTGCCAGGGCACGGGAGCCAGCATCTGGTGGCCCACCAAGGACCAGCAGGCTGACGAGGTGGACTCCATGCTCATCAGCATCAGCGTGCCCAACGGCCTGAAGGACGTTTCGAACGGCCGCCTGCGCAAAACCACCAAGCTGAAAGACGGCTACACCCGCTTCGACTGGGCCGTGCGCAACCCCATCAACAACTACGACGTGGCCCTGAACGTGGGCGACTACCAGCATTTTTCGGACTTGTACCAGGGCGAAAAAGGACCCCTCACGCTCGACTACTGGGTGTTGCCCGAAAACCTGGCCAAGGCTAAAACCCAGTTCGCCGCCAACGTGAAACCCATGCTCAAGAGCATGGAGTCGTGGTTCGGCCCGTACCCGTGGTATCAGGATGGCTACAAATTGGTGGATGCCCCGCACCTCGGCATGGAGCACCAGAGTGCCGTGGCCTACGGCAACAAGTACCAGAATGGCTACCTTGGCCGCGACCGTAGCAACACCGGCTGGGGGCTGAAGTGGGACTTTATCATCATCCACGAGAGCGGCCACGAGTGGTTCGGCAACAACATCACCACCCAGGACATTGCCGATATGTGGGTGCACGAAAGCTTCACCACCTACTCGGAGGCCCTGTTCGTGGAAAGCCAGTTTGGCAAGCAGGCCGGCCAGGAGTACATCCACGGCCAGCGCCGCAACATCTCGAACGATGAGCCCATCATCGGCCCCTACGGCGTGAACAAGGAGGGTTCCGGCGACATGTACGACAAGGGCAGCGCCCTGCTGAACACCCTCCGCACCATCCTTAACGACGACGCGAAGTGGCGGCAGCTGCTGCGCGGCCTCTCGGCCAAATTCTATCACCAGACCGTGACGGGCCAGCAGGTAATCGACTACCTCAACCGCGAAAGCGGCCGGGACTTCACTAAAATATTCGACCAGTACCTGCGCCACGCCAGCATTCCCACGCTGGAAATCCGCTTTGAGGACGGCAAAACCCTGGCCCGCTGGGTGAGCGAGGTAGAGAAGTTCGACATGCCGGTACGCGTGCGGCTCAAGGGCGGCGAGTACCGGTTTATCACGCCCACCGCACGGTTTGCGCCCATCCCGGAGTTGGCCGGGGCCAATAAGGAAACGCTGGAAGTAGACACGTTCAACTACTACATCGGCGTGCTGATGGACTAGCGGAAGTCCTAGCTAGTTATGAGCTCCGACCGCAATGGCCGGCTCCTTGTCCTGGCCCACGCGGCCCAGGTGCGTGTCGCGGAAGCCGGTTGTGTATTTGAGGCCGTAGCCCAGCAGCCGGTCTACCGCACTGTGAAAGAAAAGCACCGTGCCCGCCAACTCCAGCATCGGTTGGCCGAGCCACCAGCCCGCGAGCCCCACCGCCACGGCCAGCGCCTTGTGGTGGGCGAAATTGTAGCAAGCGGCACCCACGCGCGGCCCGGCCAGGTAGCCGGCCATGCTCAGGTCGGGGAGCAGGAAGGCGGCGGGGAGTACCCACCACGCGTAGGGTAAGCGAGAAAAGAGGACCAGGGCGAACAGGGCTTCGGCGAGTTCTTCGAGTTTCAGCAGATTTTTCATCGGCGCGGAGAGCGGATAAGGGGGTGACGTTGAATACCTCAAAATTCCGTCTGCTCAGACCCGCCCAACGATAACAAAAGCTAAGAAATGCGCTGCTCCGCGCATGCCAGGCATCGCCCCGTTTACTGGCCCCGATTACGCGCCACCCGCCCCCGAATGCGGCTTAGCGAGACGGGCGTTACGCCGAGGTAATTGGCCACCAGGTGCTGCGGGATGCGCTCGAGAATCTTGGTTTTGCCGCTGGCCAGCAGCGCGCGGTAGCGCTCCTCGGGCGAGAGCAGCAGGTGCTCGACCAGGCGGGCATCGGTGCCGAGCAGGTGGTATTCGGCCAGTAGGCGGCCGAACCGCTCGTACACCGGCCGCTCGTCGTAGAGCCGGCGCAGCAGCGCGTAGTCGAAGACGACCAGCTCCGTGTCGGTGAGCGCCTGAATGCTGAGCTGGCTGGCTTGGCCGGTCAGGCAGCCGGAGTAATCGGCCAGCAGGTGGTTTTCGAAGAAGAAGTAGGTAGTGCGCTCCTCGCCGTCGGGCCGGGGGTAGTAGAGGCGGCAGCTGCCACTGAGCAGCAACGCCAGCTCGGAGCGGCGCTCGCCGGCCTGCACAAAATGCTCGCCGCGAGCCAGGTGGCACGGGCGCAGGGCCTCGGCCAGCGGCTGCCAGTCGGCGTCCGTCAGGGTGGGCACAAAGCGGTGGAGATAAGCGCGCAGCGGATGCATGGAGGCGAAGGGCTTGGGGCAGTAAGTGGGTGAGGCTGCTAAAGTAGGGGCAACCCCACCCAGTGAAGGCCGCCCCGGCCTCATCCAAGCCAGCACGGTGCCTTCCGCTAAGGCCATGTTTTACCTGTGGCCTGCCAAAGGCGGTGTTACCTTTGCGCAGCTTCATCAACGCGCTACTCATGAATCAATACGACGTCACCGTCATCGGCTCCGGTCCCGGGGGCTATGTAGCGGCCATCCGCTGCGCCCAACTCGGCCTTAAAACGGCCCTTATTGAGAAATACCCCACCTTAGGCGGCACCTGCCTCAACGTCGGCTGCATCCCCAGCAAGGCCCTGCTCGACTCGTCCGAGCACTACCACAACGCCCATTCGGTGTTCGCCGAGCACGGCATCGGCCTCGACAACCTGACCGTGGACATGAACCGCATGATTGACCGCAAGGCCGGCGTGGTTAAGGCCAACGTGGAGGGCATCGGCTACCTGATGAAGAAAAACAAAATCGACGTGCTCACCGGCCTCGGCTCGTTCGTTGATAAAACCCACATCAGCATCGCGCCCACCGAGGGCGGCGAGGCCCAGACCATTGAAACCAAGAACGTCATCATCGCCACTGGCTCCAAGCCCACGGTGCTGCCGTTTATTGCCCAGGATAAGGAGCGCATCATCACCAGCACCGAGGCCCTGAATATCCGCGAAGTGCCCCGGCACATGGTCGTGATTGGCGGCGGCGTAATCGGCCTCGAAATGGCCTCCATCTACGCCCGCCTCGGCGCGAAAGTATCGGTGGTGGAGTACCTCGATTCGCTCATCCCGACCATGGACCGCGGCCTGGGCAAGGAGCTCAAGCGCGTGCTGGGCAAAATCGGCATCGAGTTTTTCCTGAGCCACAAAGTAACCGGGGCCACCCGCGAGGGCGACAGCGTGACCGTGACCGCCCTCAACCCGAAAGGGGAGGAGGTGAAATTTGAGGGCGACTACTGCTTGGTGGCCGTGGGCCGCGGGCCCTACACCGCTGGCCTCAACCTCGAAGCCGCCGGCATCGAAATGGAGGAGCGCGGCCGCATCAAGGTCGATGCCCACCTGCAAACCAACGTGCCCGGCATCTACGCCATCGGCGACGTAATTCGGGGGGCCATGCTGGCCCACAAGGCCGAGGAGGAAGGGGTGTTCGTGGCCGAAACCATCGTGGGTCAGAAGCCGCACATCAACTACCTGCTCATCCCCGGCGTGGTGTACACCTGGCCCGAAGTGGCCGGCGTGGGCTACACTGAGGAGCAACTCAAGGAGCAGGGCAAGGCCTACAAAGTGGGCTCGTTCCCCTTCAAAGCCAGCGGCCGGGCCCGCGCCAGCGGCGACACCGACGGCTTCGTGAAGGTGTTGGCCGACAAAACCACCGACGAAATCCTGGGCGTCCACATGATTGGGCCGCGCATCGCCGACCTCATCGCCGAAGCCGTGACCGCCATGGAGTTTCGCGCCTCCGCCGAGGACGTGGCCCGCATGAGCCACTCGCACCCCACCTACGCCGAGGCCATGAAAGAAGCCTGCCTGGCCGCCACCGAGAATCGGGCGATTCATATGTAATCCCGCTCTCGCGGCAGAAACGAAAAAGAGGCTGAAGCTACGGGCGCTTCAGCCTCTTTTTGCTTCGCGGTACGGCGAGTTAAATCTTGATTCTCAACGTGACTTCCTTGCCCGCGTAGGCTTGCAGGCCATTGAGCTGCTGGACGATGGTGGCGAGCCAGGTTGGCTGCTGGCTGCGGTCGGCGTAAATTTCGCTGTCGTATTTATCCTGCATGGCCTGCGTTTCGGTCATGATTTGACGGGAAATGGCCTCCTGCTTCTGCTCCAGCTCTTTGGTATCGGCTACTTGCTCCTGAATGGCTTTGGTGAAGCGGCGAGCGGCGATTTCGGTAATGTCGAAGTGGCCCTGCTCGTGGGCCAGGGTCCGCGCAGGGTCTTGCTTGCCTTTGAAGTAGGAGTTCTGGCAGTCGAACACCGTTTCGACAATGAACTGCACTTTGCCTTGGAACAAGCGCCCGGAGTAGTGGTAGCGAAACCCGCTGCTCGTAGCTGCTTCGAAGGGCCGGCTGTCGGTGCTGGCCTTGAAATCGGCGGGCGTGAGCCGGCGCGTGGCGTTCCAGACTATCTCCTGCTCGTAAGGGACTAAGTCGGCCACCCGCAACGCTTTGGCCTTAATGCGGTGACAAGTGCTCCAGTTGTTGGGTAGTTGGTGCTCGTAAATTTTCAGCACGTTGGCACCAATCTTTTGCGCCTCTTTGGTGGCCAGCGCAATCACCGTTTCGTAATCGCAGCTGAGCGTCAGCCCAGCATCTTTTATTTCAATGTCGCCCACCTCTTCCGCAGGGCCGGTAAACGTGTCGGTTTCTTTAATCACCACAAAACCCGGTGCGGCCGTAACGGGGTGGGGGCTTTGGACAGCTTGGGTGATGACACGAGGCGAGCAGGCCGACAGCACGAGGACTAGGCCTGCAACAGTACATTTCAGGTAGAAAACAGGAATAAAGCGCATGGTTGGACTACTCAATTATTTCGGCAGTAAATAACGCGCAGTTTACAGCTAGTTCTCACGATACAGCCCCAGACAATACCCGGAAATGCCGCTCCTGCCGCTTCCGCCGCCCCGCCAGCTGCTTCCGGACCACAAGCACCTTCGCGTTCGGACGCCCGGCGCGCTAGTGCAGCCGATAGCCGACCAACAGCGAGTAGCGGTCGAACCCGGAGCCTAGCTGCTTGGAAAGGAGAAAGCCATTGCTGTACTCGTAGCGAGCCTCAACGGACATCTTTTTGAAGCTGCCCCCAATGCCGGCTATCAGGCCTTGCTCGTAGCGACGCAGGTCGGGGAACAGTGCGGTGGTAGCCGTGCGCTCCGAGGAATAGAAGGTCTGGCGCACAGTTTTTTCCGACTTAGCCCGCACAGCGTAGGCGTTGGATATGCCGGCATTGATGAAAATGGCCCCGGCACCCAGCGGCTGAGTAAATCGTAGCAGCGTGTTGAGCTTTAGGTAGGCCAGCTCCAGCGCAACGGTAGTGCTGCTGTAATTGTTGATGGAGATAAAGTCGTTACGGCTGCCGGAACTCTTGAAAGCGGTGAACAGCAGGTCATTATTAAGCGAAAAATGACCCAGGTTGCCGGGCAGCGAAACGTAGTAGTACAGCCCCCCGGTGGGTCCCGTCTGGGTGTAGCTGTCGAACGTTGGGTACGCGGGATTTGTGACGTCGCTGAAGCTGGGGTTGGTGCGGGAAACACCCGCAAGCAGGCCAAACTGGTGCGTCGTTTTGCTGCGGTGCTGGAAGGCGAGGGGCCGGCTGGTACAGGCGTAGTAATCGGCAAACGTGCGTTGGAGACTGCTGGCGAGGTAGCGCGTCCCTTTCAGCCGCCGTGGAGGCTATCACCCGGTTACCTACCCCGCGCGCGGTGGGCCGGTACGAACTGATGTTTTGCTCGATTAGGAGCAACATCACCATCACACTGCGTCCTCCCGCCGGGGCGTTCCCGATATCGTTATAAGAGCCCGCTACCCGGCCCTGAAAACCCTCGGACTCGCCCGCAACAGCCAAGGAATGGCCGCTTGCCCGGCAGCCGAAACGCGCATCACAACCAAAAGGGCCACCCGCGCGGGCAGCCCTTTGGGTAGCAGTTGCTGACGCAGCGGCGGTTACTTCACAAAGCGCCGCGTGATGGCCGGTGCGTTCGCGTCGGCAACGGTGAGGGTGTAGATACCGGCGGGAAGCCCGGCCACGTCCACGGTAGCGGTGGGGGCGAGGGTGCCGCTGGCCACCCGCTGGCCCAGGCCGTTGCGAATTTCGTAGGGCTGGCCGGCCAGCGCCAGGCCGTCGGCGAGGGTAAGCTGGTCGACAACGGGGTTGGGGTAGATTTGCAGGGCGGCGGTGCGGGCGCTGGTAGTGGCCAGGGCCCGGGCTCCGACCTTGGTGATGCGGACCCAGTTGAGGTTGTAGCCGCCGGTCTGAGCAAACACGCCAAAGTTGTAGGTGCCGGCGTTCACGTTCACGGTTTTCGACACGGTGGTCCAGTTCTGCCAGCCGCCGGTGCCGGGCACGGCCGTGTTGCCAAAAGCAATCGAGCCCGCGTTCAAATCCGAGGAAATGGTGCCGCCGCCGGCCCCGCTGGCAACCCGGTATTCGATGGTATAGCTACCGCTGGTGGGGAAGTTGATGGCGTTCCAGACCAGGTAGTCGTCGGCATCGATGTAGCCCATATCCTGGCCGCCACCGGCGTCGGAGCAGGCTTCGACCACCATGCCGTTGTTCACGTTGGCGGCTTCCGCTTCCAACTGCCGGCTAAAGGCGGGCGCAGCATTCGTGAGCTGGTACACTCGCACATAATCCACGCTCATGGTGGCGGGCAGCTTGCTTTCGTCCACGGTCTGGCCGGGCCAGTCGCCGGCCACGGCTAGGTTCAGGAGCAGAAAAAAGGGCTTTTGAAACTCCTCGGTGCCGCCCGTGCCGTTGGTAATCGTGATTTCGTGGTACTTGGTGCCATCCACGAACCAGCGGATGTAATTTGGCGTCCACTCGATGCTGTAGACGTGGTACACGTTGGGCGCGGTGGCGATGTTGCCGCCGTACTGAGCGTGGCCGTTGCTGTCCCAGTGCACAGTGCCGTAGCAGCGGCTGTCGGCGTTTATTTGTTCTAAAATGTCGATTTCGCCGCAATACGGCCAGCCCACGGTGTTGATGTTGCTGCCCAGCATCCAGAACGCCGGCCACAGCCCCTGCCCCAGCGGCGTTTTAATGCGCGCTTCCATGCGCCCAAAGGCAAACTGCTTCAGTCCCTGGGTTTTCAGGCGGGCCGAGGTGTAGGGCATGCCGCCCACGCTCTGCCGGCGGGCCGTGATTTGCAGCTCGCCGTTCGCCACCGTGGCATTGGCGGCCTGGTAGTACTGCTTTTCGTTGTTGCCCCAGCCGCCGCCGCCGGTTTCAAAGGCCCAGTTGGAGGTGTTCACGGCCGTGCCGTTGAATTCGTCGGCCCACACCTGCTGGTAGGTTTGGGCGTGGGCGGTGGCGCAGGTTAGCGCCAGCGTGGCCGCCAGAAGCAGCCGGGTATAAGTTGGTTTCATAGGGTTGGAGTGGGTTTGGAAATGGGTAAGAAATGGGTCAGGGAAGACGAAGAAGGAAGCTCCGAGCCGGCCCCGTGTTGCCGTTGACGATACCGTGTTGCAGCGATTCGAACGCCGCCGGAATGCCCGCTTTTTGGAGTTGATTTCTGCCGCAAGCTAGCGGCATTTTTGCCAGATGTAAAGCCCAGTTCCAGGGCTGGTGCGACGGTTGCCCATCAGCTGCACGCTTACGGCACACGCTAGCCAGCAATGTTTTATAGCGCTGGGGAAACTGCTGGCCCGGCTCTATTCGCTATAAGGGGGAATGGTGCCGGAAGCAGCCGGGAGCGCAAAGCGCCCGCGGCCTTCGGTTAAAAAACAATCCCGGTTCCAGTTAATTTTTCGGCGTTTCAAACCCGTATTTCCTGGGTTAAAATCAGACTTGAAATTATGCCGTGCTTTCCTGTAGCGCTTTGCGGCCACTCTGGTACTGGCAATGGCCTGGGAAGCAAAGCTTTTAAATCAGACTGGTGAAGCCGGGCCGGAGCATTTTAGCGGGCCCCACGAATTTATTCCTTCGGATTTTCGACAACCTTCGGGCCCGGCCTTGCGAATACCCTGTTCCGTACCTGCGCTGCGCCGGCTAGGCTCCGCATTGGTCGCTCAAGCTACTTTCTCCCATGGCCTTTCCGCTTCAATTCCTGCTCGAAACCTTTGTAAGCTCCACGCTCATGCCTAAAGCCAAGAAAAAACACTCGAAAAAAGACGCGGCCTCGGAAGACCTTCTGGACTTGGCCCAGGCTTCGCTGAAGAAATTCCGGAAGGTGACCCGCGAAATCGGCAAGCTCAGCACCGGACAGAAACTGGTGGGCGGGCTGGCGCTGGCCGCCGCCGGCCTCACCTACCTCGCCGCCCGCGACAGCCAAGACGAGGCCAGCACGCCCACGCCTACCGTCGACCCACCCCGCACCATCGCCGCCGAAGCGGAGCCTACGTCGCCTGCCCCGCGCAAACATCCCAAGCGCGCCCGCTTTGCCGCGGAAGAGTAGAGCCGGTAATTTTTACTCATCATCCAACCCATTTCCGCCATGAAAAAGACCAAGGACAAAACCAAAAAGACCAAAGCCGGCAAAAAAACCACCCTGCTGAGCGGGGCCGCCAAATCTATCAAGAACCTGCGTAAAAGCAAGCTCAGCACCACCCAGAAAGTACTGGGCGGCGCTGCCCTCATGGCCCTGGGTGTTGGTTACCTGGCCAAACGCCTGAACGGCAACGACCTGCCCGCCCGCCCCGACGCCACCACGACTGCCGATGCCGACGCGGCCGAAAGCAGCCTAGCCGCCATGGACGCCAACGCCTAGCGCCCCGGGGAGTACGTTCCCCAATTCTAGTTCAAGTAGTCGCGCAAAAGTACTTAGCCTCGCATCAGTGCAAAGGAAAGCCCCGCCCGCAGCTTTAGCAGCTGGGAGCGGGGCTTTTTTAGTAGCTGTTCGGGCGCTTACTCGGCGGCCGGAGCAGCCGGCGCGGCGGCTGGGGGTGGGGTGGCACCACCCATTCGTACGCGCACGGCGTTGGGGCCTTTGGGGCCCATCTCCACTTCAAACGTCACCTTGTCGTTTTCGCCAATGGTGAGGCCGCCCAAGGCGTTGGCGTGCACAAAAATGCTCTCCTGCGTCTGCGAGTCGCGGATGAAGCCATAGCCCTTCGACGAGTTGAAGAACGTGACGCTGCCGGTGCGCTGCGTGTCTTCGGGCTCGCGGTCTTCCTGCTTGGCCACACTGATGCGAATGTCCTCGTCTTTGATGACGCGCTTCTTGGTGGGGTCGGGCGGGGTGGAGGTGATGTTGCCGTTTTCATCAACGTAGGCAAACATTTCTTCCAGGGCCGCGCCGGATTTGGCGTTGGCCTGACGCTCTACTTTGCGCTCCTCCTTCTCTGTCTTCTTCTTTGCGCGCTTCTTCTCGTTGTCTTTCTTACCAAATGTCTCTTGAGACCTACCCATAGTTTTTTGCTGCTAAATCTGTTGTGCCCGGCCCTCTCTGCCGGAGCAGTAAAAGCGCGCGGACGGGTGTATTGTTGCGAAGATACGCAATATACAAAGGCCGTGGCAGGATGACGCTATTATAGAATAGCCCAACGGCTCTTTCGCCAGGCATCCTGCTGCGCGGGCGTGAGAAAAGTCCAGGCCACGAGGCGGCTTTTCTTCTGGCCCTGAGCCATTTCGATGGTGCGTACTTCGGTAGCCCCGGCCGTTTTCAGGGCGCGGTATACGCCGGGCAGGGTTTCTTTTTTCGACACCAGCGACGTGAACCAGTAGGCGGTGCGGGGCCGCCGGCCGCTTTCCTGCACCATGCGCCGGATGAACGCCGCTTCGCCGCCCTCGCACCACAGCTCGTTGTTCTGGCCCCCGAAGTTCAGCACCGGCCGGGGGCTGCGCCCGGTACCCAGGCTGCTGGTTTTGCGCTGCGAGCCGGCCGCCGCCGCCGCCGCCGAAGCGTGGAACGGCGGGTTGCACATTGTGAGGTCGAACAGCTCGCCGGCCTGGATGAGGCCGTCGAAGATGCGGGTGCGGGCCGGCTGCAGGCGCGCTTCGATGGCCCCGGCCAGCGTGGGGTTGGCGGCCTCAATCTGCTGGGCGGCGCGCACGGCCACGCCGTCGATGTCGGAGCCTACGAAGTGCCAGCCGTATTCACGCCGGCCGATGATGGGGTAGATGCAATTGGCCCCCACGCCCACGTCGAGCACCGTGATTTCTTCGCCGGGCGGCAGCACCCCGCCGTTGCTTTCGGCCAGCAAGTCGGCCAGGTAATGCACGTAATCGGCCCGGCCGGGAATGGGCGGGCACAGGTAGCCCTTCGGAATATCCCAGTGTTCGACGCCGTAGAAGTGTTTCAGCAGGGCGCGGTTTAAGGCTTTTACGGCGGCTGGGTCGGCGAAATCAATCGACAGGCTGCCGTAGGGGTTGGGCCGTACGAAGGCCGCCAGCGCCGGGGTTACTTTGCTAAGCAGCGGGAAGTCGTAGGGCGCACGGTGCGGATTGCGCGGGTGCAGCTGGTCTTTTTCGGCGGGCACAGCTGGCGCGGGGGGAGGGGAGGGGTTTTTCATGGGAAAACAGACATTGGAATGTCATGCAGAGCGGAGCATCTCGCTTGTGGTTGTAAATCAATCGTTACAGCGTCATGAATTAGTGGTGGCGAACGAGATGCTTCGCTGCGCTCTGCATGACGTTTTGTATTACGACGTTTTGTACAGATACCAGCCCTCGCCCAGCGGCCGCAGCACGATGAGCCCGTTGGGCGACATGGTCGGCAAGCTACCAGCCTCGGGCTGATAGAGCAAGCCCACCGAGCTGTTGGTTTTGCCGCCAATCACGAAGGCCAGGCAGCTACCGCAGGCGGGAGCCCGGCGCGTGACGCGGCTAAGAAACAGCCGCCGCAGCAGCGCGTGCACGGCGGGGTCGGCGTTGGCGGCCTGCTCGGCGGCGGGCTCGTTGGGGCCGGGCAGGGTGGGGGCGAAGAACTTGCCCGCCTGCACCCGGCGCAGCAGCTTCTGGAAATCGGTGCGGTGGCGGCGGAAGTGGGTGGCAATGTCGGCGTCGGCGCTAGTCCAGAGGCGCAGGTTGCCCACCGTGAAGGCGTGGCTGGCGTCGGGGTGCTTGCGGTTGTAGTTGGCCACCTCGGCGGGCGGCAGGCCCGTGAGCAGGGCTACCATGGGCGGGCCCAGGTGCGTCATGGCCAGCGAGCGAATGGCTCCCAGCTTCCAGCCCGTGCTATCGTGCCGGAAGTGCAGGTAGAAGTCGCGCCGGCTGGTTGGGTCGCGCAGCTCTACCGCCACCACGGCCGTAGCCGAATCCTGCCCAATTAGCTCACAACGGCGGTTTTGCTGCTGCGGAATCTGCTGGCCCAAGGTCTGCTTTTTGGCTTGCCCGGCTACTTCGCAGCACAGGTAGTCCTGCATCTCGGGCCAGCCGGTGGGGGCCACAAACTGCTCGGCAATTTGGAGGGGCGGGAGCGTGGGCGGGGCCAACAAAGCGCCGGTGAGCCACGGCAAAAGCAGCACGAGTAAGTATTTCATCCGGAAGCTAACGGCAAAACAGCCGGCTTAAATTCCGGGAGGCGACGCAATATGCGTCCGTTTCTTATTTCTTTGCCCCATGAATCAACGACAGCGCCGGTATGTGCAATGGGCTCTGATTCTAGTGCTATCGGCCCCGCTGCTGGCCACCAGCACGCCGCCGCTCACTCACCAGCAGTATGTGGAAGACTTCGATTTCTTCTGGCAAACTATCCGGGACAATTACGGCTACTTCGCTCAAAAGCAAACCGACTGGACCCGCGTGCGCACCAGCTACCGCGCCCAGGCCGACACCCTGAGTAGCCGCCGGGCCTTTGTACGGCTGCTCGAAAATGCCCTGGCCGAACTTTACGACAACCACGCCGGCCTTGGTACCAACCGGCTCGATTCGCGCCGCCTCGTGCCCACCGGCACCGACGTATGGGCCACCTTCGTCAAGGGCCAGGCGGTGGTGCAGCAGGTGCGCGCGGGGTATGGGGCCGAGCGCGCGGGCCTGCGCCCCGGGGCCGTCATCGACACCGTGAATGGCATGCCTGTGGCCGCGGCTATGCGGCCCTTTTTGCCCCAAAGCCTACGCGCTCCCGAACCCGCCGCCCGCGATTTCGCCCTAGGCCAGCTGCTGGCCGGCGACCATCGCACCCCGCGCGAATGGCGCGGGCAGGCCGGTGGCCGCTCGTTCGTGATGCAGCCCGACGTGCCCACGCCGCTGCTCGAAACCTCCCGGTATGCGGCCCGCCTCGATGTGCGCCGCCTAGACGCGGCTGGCCACATCGGCTACCTGAAAATCAACAACAGCTTGGGCGATAACCGCCTGATTGCGCAATTCGATAGTGCCCTGACGAGCCTGCAAAACACCCAAAGCCTGGTGCTCGACCTGCGCGAAACGCCCAGCGGGGGCAACAGCACCGTGGCCCGCGCCATCATGGGCCGTTTCATCGGGCGCGAAGCCCCTTACCAGCGCCACGAGTTGCCCAACGAGGAAGCCCGAACTGGCGTGCCCCGCCGCTGGCTGGAGCTGGTGGCCCCGCGCGGCCCGCGCTACACCAAGCCCGTGGCCATACTGGTGGGCCGCTGGACCGGCAGCATGGGCGAAGGCCTGGCTATCGGTTTTGATGCGCTGGGCCGGGCCACCGTGGTGGGCACCGAAATGGCTCGGCTGCGTGGGGCCATCTACTCCTACAAGCTGCCGCACTCCGGCATTGGCTTTAGCTTTCCCGTCGAGCGGCTGTACCACGTCAATGGTCAGCCGCGCGAGGCGTACCGGCCGCAGGTGTACGTTGATTTAGGGCCGGGCAGTAAAAACAATTCAACCAGCGCCGACCCGGTTTTGCAGGTGGCGCTGGCGGTGCTGAAAAAGCAGTAGCAGCTATCTAATGCCAGCTACCGGCGCGGGGCCGGGCCTTTGCCGCGCCCGGCCGGGCGGCTGCCCGTGCCCGAACCGGTGCTTTTGGGCCTGGCCGAACCACCCGTGCCCGCACTTTTGGGGCGCGCCGGGCCCCCGGCCCCGGGGCCTTTCGGCCGCGTGCCGAGGCTGCCCGACCGGCTTGGGCCACCCGGCCCGGCCTTGGCCGGGCGCTTGCTGCCGGGCGTGGTTTTGCCGCCGGCCGCTTCTTTTTCGGGGCGCGGGCCCCACCAGCCGGTGCCCGAGGGGTTGAACATGGTGGGTGGGCCCGGCTTGCGGGGGCGCGGCTTGCCGGGCTGGCTGTCGGGGCCAGTGGCAGTGGCCGCCGCTTTGCCGGCCGGGGCCTTGCCGCCGCGCCGGCCGCCCGAGGCTTCTTCGGTGCCGCTCGATTTGGCCACCATCTTCATGATGCCGGCCAGCTCTTCGGGCGTCAGCTCGCGCCAGTCGCCCACGGGCAGGCCCTTCAGGCTCACGTTCATGATGCGCACGCGCTCCAGTCTCACGACTTCGTAGCCAAAATGCTCCACCATGCGCCGAATCTGGCGATTCAGGCCCTGCACTAGCGTGATGCGGAAGATGTAGGGCGTTTCTTTCTGAATAACGCACTTCTTGGTCACTGCTCCCAGCATGGGAATGCCGGCGGCCATTTCGTCCAGCATGCGGTCCGTTAGAATGCGGTCGACGGTCACCACGTACTCCTTTTCGTGCTGGTTGCCGGCCCGCAGAATCTTGTTCACGATGTCGCCGTCGCTGGTCAGAAAAATCAGGCCCGACGAGTCTTTATCCAGCCGGCCGATGGGGAACACGCGGGCGGCGTGGTTCACGTAATCGACGATGTTGCCGCGCACGCCCGGCTCCGAAGTGCTGGTGATGCCCACCGGCTTGTTGAAGGCCAGGTATACGGCATCTTCGGCCTGGCGGGGTTCCAGCTTGTGGCCGTTCACGCTCACGCGGTCGCGCGGGCCCACCTGGTCGCCAATCTGGGCGGGCTTGCCATTCAGCAGCACGGCCCCTTCGGCAATGTAGCGGTCAGCTTCGCGACGCGAGCACAGCCCGCTTTCGCTGATGAATTTATTGAGGCGAATGGAGGAGCTGGACGGCATAAGGCGCGGCGAATGAAGAAAAAGGAAACGCTGAAACCCAAGCAACGCGGGAAGCGAACACCGCAAAGGTACGCCTAGAGGTAGGGGCGGGGCTTGCCCCGCCCGGGCGCTCGCACCATTGCACCGATTGCGCCCGACGGTTACGAACGCCCGGGCGGGGGCAAGCCCCGCCCCTACTTCATTGCGAACCCCGGGCAACCCGCGCCGCTACCGCTCGTTAGCTCATACACGCATTCCATCCAACTATCATTTCTTTCGATGTCTGATAAACCCACCATTTTCCCGCCCCAGAGCCAGGACGCGGGGGCCGGCCACCCCGGCCTCGAATTTAAGATGACGCCCGAGCCCGAGTTCATCCGGCCCGGCTACAAGGGCGCCGACAAGCTGAAGGGCAAAGTGGCCCTCATCACGGGCGGCGACTCGGGCATTGGCCGGGCCGTGGCCGTGCATTTTGCCGTCGAAGGGGCCGACGTGGCCATCTGCTACTTCCCCACCGAGCAGCAGGATGCCGAAAAGGTGCGTGACCTCGTGACGGCCCACGGACGCCGCTGTTTGCTGCTACCCGGCGACCTGAAATCTCCGGCCTTCTGCCAGGAAATCGTGGACCGCACCGTAGCCGAGCTGGGCGGGCTCAATATTCTGGTGAACAACGCGGCCGAGCAGAACTGGCACGACTCGCTGGAAGAAATCAAGGACGAGGAGCTCGACAGCATCTTCAACCTTAATATTATTGCCATGTTCCGCATCGCGCGGGCCGCCGTGAAGCACCTCAAGGAGGGCGATTCCATCATCAACACCGCTTCGGTGAACGGTTTCAAGGGCAATGAGATGCTTCTTGACTACACGTCGACCAAAGGGGCCATCACGGCCTTCACGCGGGCGCTGTCGCTGCAGCTCATCAAGAAGGGTATTCGGGTGAACTCGGTAGCCCCCGGGCCCATCTGGACGCCGTTCATCACCGGTATCGGGCTGCTGAAGCTGCCGCTGTTCGGCCACGACGTGCCGATGGGCCGCGCCGGCCAGCCTTCGGAAGTAGCCCCGTCCTACGTGTTTCTGGCTTCGGAAGACGCCTCTTACTTCTCGGGCCAGACGCTGCACCCCAACGGTGGCTCGGTGGTGAATGCCTAGGGCAACTGCTGCATAACCCCGTGGCAAGCCCCGCCGTATCAGCCCCTAAAAATGGCTACACCGCCGTTTTACACTTCTTTAGTACCCTTCACATGAACATCAAACTCCTGGGCCTGTTGGCCGCCGCCACGCTGGCCACCGCTTCCTGCACGCAGGACAAAAAGGTTGAGACCGCCACAACTACTACGCCCGAAACCGTTACCACGACGACGACCACCACGACCGTAGACACCGTGGCCGTGCACGACGAAGCCCGCCGTCTCGCCGCCCGGATGGCCGAAGACCTCAAGCTGACCGACCCGGCCGTGGTTACCCGCATCGAGCGTACTTACTACACCCGCGGCCAGCGCCTGGGCGAAGCCAACAACCGCTACGTGACCGACACGGTAGGCCGCTACACTACGCTGCGTCAGATTAACGACGACGCGGACAACGAAATCCGCACCGACCTCAATAACCCCGGCTACTACAATTCCTACTCGGCCAACCGTGCCAATTACGGCGACGGCCCCTATTCGCTGGCTCCCGGCACGGTAACTACCACTTCATCGGCCACTACCGTGCGTCGTGGCAGCGTGGGCCAGGGTTCGGGCATTAAGAAGATGGAAAACCAGAACGACGGTGATAAGAAAACCAAGTACGAGAATGGCGCGAAAATCAAGCGCAACGACGACGGCTCGGTGAAAATCAAAATGGCCGACGGCACGAAAGTGAAAATCGATGAAAACGGGCATCGTACCGTGAAAAAGGGCCTATTTAAGTAAGCCCGGCCGCAATCACAAAGAAGCCCGCTCCTGACTCAGGAGCGGGCTTCTTTGTGTGCGTCAGGTGCCGGCTCAGTCCCCGTGGATAATCTGCCACGTGTGGTGCTCGAGGTGCAGCGCATAGTCGCTGATAAGCCAGTGCAGGGTGGTTGGATTGCCGTTCAGAGTCAGGTACTCGTGCGCGAGCAGGTGGGGCGGCAGGCGGTCGATGAGGTGTATGATGAGGTTGTTCAGGCTGGTCCAGAGGGCGAGCAGGTCGGCACAAGGAAAGTGCTGGTAGTCGGCCGCGCGCACCCAGGCATCCTGGTCGTAGGGGCGCAGCTGGTGGGGTGGCGGGGCCAGGCAGGCACCCACGATGCGGCGGTGGTTGTTCAGGGCCGAATCGATGAGGTGGCCCAGAATTTCCTTGCGGCTCCAGCGGCCGGGACCGGGGTGGACGCTGAGTTCCAGCTCGGAGCAGGTATCCCAAAAATCGGTCAGCAGGATAAGCTGCTGGCGCAGCTGAGCCTGGCTTTCGGCCAGAGGTGGGGTGGTAACAGTCGGGTAGTAGACGGCCATAACGGTTACGATAAGGCGGCGCGGGCCGCATATTCCGGAATACTAAAAGTACGTACGGAAGCTGATTTACCATCAACGAAATCGGCTGGCCAGCGGATTTTGCTGCCTTACAGCCGCATCGACCAGCTGGCCCCCGTGAACGGCCCGTACGTGTAGGGCGCAAACTGCCCACGCCGGTACCAGGGCTTGGGGTGCGGCAGCATTCGGAAGCCGGTTCCTTGCGCCGCTGAGGTGCTATCGGCCGGGAGCTGCACGCGGGTGCGGCCGTTGCGCACGGCAATTTTGGCGAAGGCGTAGCCCAGCGCGATGCCCACTGGGTAGTCGCTGGCCCAGTGCACGCCGTTGTTGAGCATGGCGTAGCCGAGCAGGCCCATCAGCGAGTAGCCCACGGGGCGCACGAAGCGGTATTCGGGGTAGTTTTCGGCGATGACCGTAACCGTGGCCATCGCCGTAGCCAGGTGGCCGGTGGGGAAGGCGTCGTAGTTGGGTACGAAGCTTTGGTAGGTGCTGTAGGCGGGAAACGGGTTCCACTCGCCCCGGGGCTGGGTGGCCACGTAGGGGCTTTGGCGGCCGGTGAGGCGCTTCATGGTTTGCACCACTAAGCCGGTGCTGAAAATGGCCTCGCCGAGCTGGCTGGAGGTGCGCAGGGCGCGGTTATCCTTCTTCACGCCGCCGTAAATCCAGAAGCTGCTGGCCACGGCCAGGTGCGTCCAGCCATCGCCGAGGTAATAAAAAGTGCTGTTGAGGTTGTCGGGCACGTTAAACTCGAAGGGCAGGTTGGCCGAGCCCACGCGGAAGGGGATGTATACCAGTGTTTTCTGGGTGCTGGCCGCCTTCAGATTGATAAAACGACCAAACTGCTGCGCGCCATCCAGCAGCACCTGGTCGAAGGCCCACAGCGCCACCGAGCTGGCCGCGAGGCCCAGTAGCGTCTCCTTGTTCGCAGACCGAAACGCGAATTTTGGGAACTGGCCCAAATCGCGCGGAATGTGGTAGGCCCAGCTGAAGGCCTTGGTGTTGTCGTAGTGCCAGGTCACGCCCGGGGCCACGGTGTAGTCGGTAATGCGGCCGCTGGCGTCGCGCGGGTGGATGTGGGGCGGCGTTGCAGTGCGGGCTGCGGCCAGGGCAGCTGGTTTTGGGGGTGCCTGGGTGGTATCGGCGACTACGCAGAGGGTATCCGTAAAAACCGGTGCGGTGGGAGCCGCGTGAGCACTGCCGACCGCCAGACTGAAAAATAGAGGGGCAAACAGCCGCCAGGAGCGGCAAGGGGTAAAAAACGACACGTAATTAATCAACTAATTAATAATGAGCTTGCCGCGGTAGTTTTTTCGGCAAGCAGGGATAGCAGTGGAATCAGCCAGGGAAGGCGGAATCGGCGAACAAGGCCGCAAAGGTACTACCAACCTCGCGTAGCGGACACGCTGAGGTAACAAGCCAACCCCGCAGACGGATAAGTAGCCGTAATGTTGTGCAAGCCGCGTATCTTGCTGGCAGGCCCGGCCCCGGTGCCTGCTTTCCCTGCCTTCCCACCCATGCAACCACTTGTTCTGACGCCTGCTGCCGCGCCCGCCGTGGCCATTTCCGCTCCCGCGCCCAACCCATTTCAGGTGCAGTTTGAGGCCCTGCGGCAACGGGCACCGCAGCTGCGCAACGCAGGCGTGCATGCGCGCCGGGCCCGGCTGGGCAAGCTCTCGGACTGGCTGCACGCCCACCGGACGGCTATTCAGCAGGCCTTGCTAACTGATTTCCGCAAGCCGACGGCCGAAACGGACCTCACCGAAATCTGGACTTCGCTGGTCGAGCTCAAGCACACCAGCAAGCACCTCAAAAAGTGGATGGCCCCACGCTCGGTGGGTGCAAGCATGGCCCTGCTGGGCACCCGCTCGTGGGTGCAGGTCGAGCCCAAGGGCGTGGTGCTGATTATTTCGCCCTGGAACTACCCGTTTTACCTGGCCGTGGGCCCGCTGATTTCAGCTATCGCGGCTGGCAACGCCGTGGTCATCAAGCCCGCCGAGCAAACGCCCGCCACCTCGTCATTGCTGCAGAAGCTGTGCGAAGACCTGTTCCGGCCCGACGAGGTGCTGCTGCTGCAGGGCGGCAAGGAAGTAGCCACCGACCTGCTGAAGCTGCCCTGGGACCATATTTTCTTCACCGGCAGCCCCGAGGTGGGCAAGATTGTGATGCGCGCCGCCGCCGAGCACCTCTGCGGCCTCACGCTGGAGCTGGGCGGCAAAAACCCCACCGTGGTGGATGAAACTGCCAACCTGCGCGACGCGGCCGAAAAAATCGTGTGGGGCAAGTTCCTCAACAACGGCCAGACCTGCGTGGCCCCCGACTACCTACTGGTGCAGGAAAGCGTGCAGCCGGCGCTGGTGCAGGAGCTGAAAGCCGCCATCGAGCGGGCCTACAACCCCGGCGGCGCGGGCATCGAAGCATCCGATTCGCTGGCCCGCATCGTGAACGAGCACCACTTTTCCCGTCTCGCCGGCCTGCTGGAGGATGCCCAGACCAAGGGGGCCACCGTGGCCGTGGGCGGCGTAGTCGATGCCAGCCAGAACTACATCGAGCCCACCATTCTCACCAACGTGCCCGCCGATGCCCGCGTGCTGGAAGAAGAAATCTTCGGCCCGCTGTTGCCCGTGCTCACCTACAAAAACCTGAGCGAAACCACTGCCTACGTCAATGCCCGGCTCAAGCCGCTGGCGCAGTACGTGTTCACGACCAACGCCGAAAACCGCCGCTATTTGCTCGATAACATCTCGGCCGGCGGCGCGGGCGTGAACGAAACGGTGCTGCACTTCGCCCACCCCGAGCTGCCCACCGGCGGCGTGGGCAATTCGGGCCTGGGCAAAGCCCACGGCCACGCGGGCTTCCTGGCTTTCAGCAATGAGAAAGGTGTGATGCGCCAGCGGGTGGGCTTTACCGGCATCAAGGCCATGTACCCGCCCTACACCGGCCGCGTGCAGAAGCTGGTGGGCCTGCTAGTGAAGTATTTGTAGCGTGGAGTTTGGAGGCAAAGTCGTCTGGATAACCGGGGCTTCGGCCGGTATCGGGGAGGCGCTGGCGCGGGAGCTGGCCCGGCAGGGTGCGCGGCTGGTGCTCTCGGCCCGCAACGAGGGTGAGCTGCGCCGCGTGGCCGCCGCCTGCGCCCCGGCCGAGACGCTGGTGCTGCCGCTGGATTTGGCCGCACCCGACACTTTTGAGGCCGCCGTCGCCGCCGTGCAGGCCCATTTTGGCCGGCTCGATGTACTCATCAACAACGGCGGTATCAGCCAGCGCAGCCTGGCTCTGGAAACCTCGCTGGCAGTGGACCGCCGCCTGATGGAAGTCGACTATTTTGGCCCCGTAGCCCTGAGTAAGGCCGTGCTGCCGGCAATGCTGGCCCAGGGCAGCGGCCGGCTGGTGGTCATCAGTAGCCTGGTGGGCAAGTTCGGCACGCCCTACCGGAGTGCCTATTCGGCCGCGAAGCACGCGCTACACGGCTTTTTCGACTCGCTGCGGGCCGAGCTGTACGGCAGCGGCGTGGGCATCAGCATCATCTGTCCGGGCTTTATCCGCACCGGCGTCTCGGTGAATGCCCTGACCGGCGACGGCCGCGCTCTGGGCGAAATGGACGAGGCTACCGCCGCCGGCTTGGCCCCGGCCGAGTTTGCCCGCCGGGCGGTGCGCGCCGTGGCGCAGGAGCGCGACGAAGTAGCCATTGGCGGCCGCGAAACCTGGGGCCTGCTGCTGAAACGGCTGGCTCCCGGCCTGTTTGCGCGGGTGCTGCGGCGGGCGCGGGTGCGGTAGGCGAGCGGAGTCACCGTTGTGGCAGCGCAGTAGCAGCAGGTTCCGCTCCGGTGTGCGGAAGTACGAATAGCCATGAGTGCCCGGCCTTCCCAAAACCTGCTGCTTATCGCGGCCGACGCGCATGAGGATACCAGCATTGCGTCGCTGGCGGTGGTAGAAGAAGCAACTAGCCCGCGCTGGTAGCGGCGGTCGCTACTGCGGGCCTCTGGCGGTTGCCAAGCGGTGGAAGGCCAGCGGGGCCGTGGCAAAAAGAAAAACTCCGAACAGCGCCTGGTAGCAGAGGTAGAGCGGCACCATGTTGGGCGCCGGCGGCCCCCAATAGCCGGCTAGGTAGGCGTAGGTATTCACGCAGATATCAGCCGTCATAATGGCCAGGCCCAGCCGGATACCCGCTTTTGGATGCCACCACAGCAGCAACACGGTTAGCGGGTCGAGTAGCGTCAGGGCATCCCAGAAAACCCCGATGCCCAACGGCACAGGAAACGCCAGAAACCCGCGCCGCATCAGCCCGACTACGTGCGTGTAGGTGCCGGCCAGAAAGCACACGGAGTAGATGCCGAATAATAGTCGAACGGAAGCCGGGTAAGTTGCAAAGCGGGCGGTAGGCATGAACAATAGCGGAGAGCGGCGCATCCGGTGCGCTCAGGCATACCGGGGGCGGCTCCCGAAAAGTACACATGCCCGGCGTGCTAAGAAGAAAATGCGGAGTCTGGCCGCCTTGGTTTGTGGGCGCTATTGCTTCTGCTGCATGTCGGCGGCAATTTTTTGCTGCACGCCTTTGGTTTGCAGCAGCTTGAACTTTTCGGGCCCAATCACCGTGCGCAGCTCTTTTTGCGAGCTGATATTGATGCGCTTGAGCTCGGCCATAAGCTGGGGCGACTGGGCGGGCAGTTTCTCCTTGGCCGCGTTCGATTCCTTAAGGGTGCCGTTGAGGACGCTGCGTACGCGGCCTGTCTGGTCGGGGCTGAGCTTGAGCTCGGTACTCATCACATCGGCCAGGTCGCGGGCGGCGGTGGGCGGCGCGGGCGAGCTTTCGGTGCGCACGGTTTCAACGACCGGGGCGGGCTTGTCGTGATGAAAAATGGAGCAGCTGGCCGTAGCCAGGCTAAACGTCAGCAGGGTGAGGAAGCGGGTGCAGTGCATGCGATGCAGAAATGTCGGTACTGCTAGCATTACGCAGAAAATGACCGGGTGGCCTGATTCATCGGCTGATACTGGCGGGCGCAGCGGCAAAAGCCTGAAGTACCCGCTACTTGAGCGGCGTAGCCGAAGGCGGCAACCGGCGCAGCTGCCGCTCAATCTTATTGCGCCGGTTGCGGAGCTTGCGCTGCTCGGTGGTGCTGGGCAAGAGGCTGTCGAGGCGGGCATTGGTGGCCTGCTCGATGCCCCGGTAGGCTTCGCGCCGGGCATCGCCCCGCAAGTGTCGGCGGGCCCCCTGGCGGGCGACTTGGCGGTGGGCCACGATAGCTACAAACCGGGCACGTCGGCCACTGCCCATACTGGTCAGAAACCCCCGGATGCCCCCGCCGCAATTGCCAAACAGCAGCACCGCCAGCAGCGGCAGCAACAGCAGATACGGGAACGGCGGGCGTTTCATGATGCGTCTCTACACCGTTACCGCCTGCTTTTCTACCGCCCGGCTGGCTTTCAGGCCCTGGGCCGTGAAGTGGGCCAGGGCCATGATGGTGAGCATGGGGTTCACGCCGCTGCACGCCGGAAAAGCCGAGCCGTCGGCCACGAAGAGGTTTTGTACCTCTACGGTTTCGCCGTTGAGCTTGAGCGGATGGGTGGCCGCGTCGCCGCCCATGCGACAGGTACTCATTTGGTGGGCGCTGTAGAGGCCGAACTGGTTGGGCTTCCAGCTCAGGTGCGGCAGCTGGTCGAGCAGGGCGGGGTTGGTAATCTGGCCATTTTCAACCTGCAGGGTGGGCAGCGTGCCGTGGGGCAGATAAATGGTGTGCGCCCCCGCCGCCGCGTGAATCTGGGCGGCGGCGCGCACGCCCTCCAGCATGTTGGCGCGGTCGAAATCCGACAGCACGTAGTCAATCAGCGGCGCACCGTTCTTGTCGATGCTCACGCGGCCACCCTCCCGGTCGCGGGTGAGGACGATGAACGAGCCCAGGTGGTCGGCGTCGCGCATCATCTCTTGGTGCTGTTTGCCCGAGCGCCAGGGCAGCACCATGCTCAGCAGGCCGGGGTGGGTGGGAGGCGTTTCGAGCTTGGCTCCGAAGTTGGTGCCGTGCAGCATCGTGTAGGTGTCGTTGACCACGCTCATGCTCGGGCCGTGCCAGGAGTTCATGGCCTGGGGGTAGCGGCCGGCCACAATCACGGTCGGGTGCAGGTGCAGGTGCTGGCCCAGGTGCGGGTGCTTCAGGCCCGAGCGCAGCAGCAGGGCCGGCGTCTGGATGGCCCCGCCGGCCACTACCACGCGCTTTGCTCTCACACTGATGCGGACCTCGCGGCCATCGGCGGTGCGGTGCACGGCCTCGGCGCCGGTGGCGCGGCCGCTGGCAATGGTCACGCGGTCGACCTTGGTATCGGCCAGAATGCGGGCCCCGTGCTCGAAGGCGGTGAGCAGGTAGGTGTTCAGCGTACCCTGCTTAATGCCGTGGGCGTCGCCCAGCGAGGAGTAGCCGAGGCTGCGGAAGTGCTCATCCGAATCGGAGAGGCCCTTTTCGTTGCGCGGAATCAGCTTCACTTCCTGGCCCAGCTTGGTCGAGCCGTCCCACAGGGCCTGATTTTGGCCGTTGTGGCGGGCGTAGTTGGTATTCACGCCGATGGTGCGGGCCACGGCGTTGATGCTTTCCTTGAATTCGAGGGTGGTGAAGTGGGAGGCCTGGTGCTCGCGGGCCCATTCCTGCAGCACGTAGTCGGGGGTGCGGAAGGCCCCGGCCCAGTTTACGGTGGTGCCGCCGCCCAGGCAGGACCCGGCCAGAATGCCGATGCTGCCATCCTGGGTGGCGAGGGTGCCTTTGGCATCGTAGAGCGTGCCGAGCATGTCGACTTCGCGCTGCGTGAAGTCGCAGCCGTGGCAGTAAGGGCCTTTTTCGATGACCAGCACATCGTAGCCAGCCTCGGCCAGCTCGCCGGCCACTACGCCGCCGCCCGCGCCCGAGCCGATTACCAGCACGTCGCACTCGTAAGTGGTATCGGCGTCGGGTTGCAGGGTGTGAATGGGCTTGGGCGTGTCCACGGGCCGGTCATCGGGGCCGGGGTAGCCGAGGTGGCCCCAGGCGGCGGGCAGTTCGGCCATGCTGCCACCATAGTAGAGCAGCGTGCACAGCTTGCGCAGCGCATGGAAGCCCTTGCGCAGCTGCGGTAGGTTGGACGACGCCCAGCTTTGCAGCAGCTGCTCGCGCTGCGTGGCGTCGAGCTTGCGGAAGGGTTTCAGGGGGCCGAACCACGTGAGGCCCAGCAGGGGCTTCTCCAGCAGGTCGAGCAGCTGGCAGAATTCCTTCTGCGCCCCCTCGGGCTGCTCGCGGATGGCGTCCTGCAATTTCTCCAGGTTGAGGCCAGCCGAGCCGGCCGGAATGCCCTCGGCGAGGGCGGGAACGAAGGTGTCGGCTAGGGCCTGGAGGACAGCGGAGCGGGCGGGATTGAGCGAGAACATGCGGCTGGAATTTTGGGTGGTAAAAGGTAGGGATTTTTCCGCAGAATGTTAGGCGTGCCGAGCATATTTAGGGTAGGAGGGTGTGGGGGAATCATCCGTCATGCCGCGCGCAGCTGAGGCATCTCGGCCGTGGTAGTGAATCAATCGTTGCAAAAGGATTAGTGCAGCACGCGAGATACCTCGGCTGCGCTCGGTATGACGGACGATTTCTGACCTTTGCTCTCACACCCGCCTACCCTCACATCCTCTTGCCCTAAAGTAATGTCCAACCTCATCCAAAGCCCCGAAACCCAACACCGCATCTACTTTCAGGACTGCGACATGCTGGGCCACCTCAACAATGCGCGCTACTTCGACTATTTCCTCAACGCCCGCGAAGACCACAGCACCACCCACTACAGCCTGAACATGGGCGAACTGGCCCGCGAGCAGCAGGCGGCCTGGGTCATCACCAAGCACCACATCAGCTACCTGAAGCCGGCAAGGCAAGGTACCGAAGTACGCATCTGCAGCCAGCTCATCCACTTCGACAATTCCCGCCTGGTGCTCGAAATGCAGATGCGCAGTGACGACGGTTTGCGCCTGCTGGCCCTGCTGTGGTCGGAAATGGCTTTCGTAAGTACGCCCGATGGCACCCGCACCGACCACTCCAACGCCCTGATGGACCTGCTCGACGAGCTGGACGTGGACGGCGTGAGCTACGACCCGGACGGGTTTGATGAGCGCGTGAAAGAGGTGCGCCAGCAACTGAAGAAGCAGCGACGGGAGGCCTGAGACGTTACCTCACGGGACCCCTATGGGGCATGACCCCCTCGCCGCAGGAGTGGGGATACCAGCATTGCTTCAAATGGTGGTTTTGTGCTAAGCGGGAAGAGCCCAGCGCATCACGCTGGGCTCTTCTGCACTTTAATACTGCTTCGAACACGTGCCCCCCTCTCCGCAGCAGAGGAAGTCATGCTCCATAGGGGCCCGTGAGGTGACCCAGGCGAACGTCAATTGAACACGTACCGCACGCCCACCTGCCCCTGCCAGCGCGAATTGATGGGGTCCGTCTGCCAGGGCGTGCTGGTGGGGTTGCGGAATTGAAACACCGGCTGGTTCTTGGCCGCGTCGATGCGGACGAAATCCATCAGGGCGTAGCCCGAGTTGTTGAGGTTGGGTACGAAGTATTGCAGGCCCCACTCGCGGTTGAGCAGGTTGCCGAGGTTGATGAAATCGAAGGAGACTTCAAGGCGTTGTGAGCCGGTTTTGGTGAGGGGCACCTTAGCGATGAGGCGCAGGTCGAGCTGCTGCGTCCAGGGGGTGCGGGCGGCGTTGCGCTCGGCATAGGTGCCGCGGCGGGTCGAGAGGTAGGCATCGTTGGCGACGTACTGGTCGAGCTGCGCGTACTGCTGGGCGGCGGTTACCAGCACCGCGCCCTGGGCGTTGGTGATGTCGGCCAGTTGGATTTGCGAGGCATCTGCGGGCACAAACACCAAGTCGTTTTTGGCCGAGCCGTCACGGTTCACATCGCCTTCGTACACGAAGGAGAAGGGGCTACCCGAGCGGGCAATGTAAATCAGGTTGGCGCTGAGGCTGAACTTGTCCTTCACCGGCACGGTATAGGCCAAATTTCCGATGAACTTGTGGCGCAGGTCGAAATTGGAGTAGGCCAGGCCGGGGTCGTTGGCTACCAGCGACTGGTTCCACTCGTAGTTGGCGGCTGGCGACACGCGCACGCCGTTCACCACGTCGCGGCTCACGCCGTAGCTGTAGCCCAGCGAGGCATCGAGCCGGTTGGGGATGCGCTTGGCCAGCGTGAAGGTGGCGTTGTAGTTATAGCCTTTCGAGGTGTTGCCCATCACGAATACGTTGGTGAAGAGCGGGTCGATTTTAGCCGCGTTGCCCGTAGTAGCGTAGTACGGCCGGTTATCAGCTCCCGCAAACGTGGCTTTGTTGTCTTTGAAATTGATGGACTGAAACAGCACGCCCGACACGACTTTCGACACCAGCCCTTCGGCCGTGAAGCTGAAATCGTAGGGCAGCTTCACATCCACGGCCAGCGACGACTTCCAGTCGCGCGGCAGCTTGAAGTTGTTATCAATCAGGTTCACTTCGGCCAGGCCGGGCTGCAGGCTTTGCAGGTTGGCGAGGTTCTCAGAAATAGGCAGCACGCTGCCGCTGGCGGGCTTGTAGTCGATATTATGGTAGGGGTCGCCCGACACGTAGTGTGCGTAGGCATACCACACAAACGGAATGCGGCCCGTGAACAAGCCCGTGCCGCCGCGCAGCTGCACGGTGTTGGCCTCGTTGAGGGTGTAGTTGAAGCTGGCGCGCGGATTAAACTGCGGCACGCCCCCAAATTTGTTCTGGTACTGGTCGAACTGCGGGTTTTTGGCCACTTCGGGGTTATTAGGCACCTTGTCGGGGTGCAGCTGCATGTCGATGCGCAGGCCCAGCTGTACGCTCAGGCGGTTGTTCACCTGGTAGTCGTCCTGGGCATAGGCGCTCAGCAGGAAGGCCCGGAAATCGGCCGATGGAATGCTGCGGTTGTAGTCCGGGTCGTTGTTCTGGATGTTGTACACGCCGCGCACCCGGTTGGGCTTGTCCTGCAAAAAGGCATCGACCGACGAGTACTGCCAGCGGCCATTAAAGGCCGTTAAGAAGCGGTACTTAATGCTGTTCAGTTCGTTGCTGGTGCCTAGCGTAATGGTGTGGCGGTTCCGGAAAATCGTCAGGTTATCCGTGATTTGTGTGGTGCTCAGGCCCGAGCCGTACACGGCGGCCTCGCGGTAGGTGCCGGCAAAAATCGAGGTCGAAGTATTGTAGTTGATTTCGAGGTGCGGGAAGATGCGGCCGTCGTAGGTGCGGTCTTCGGTCACAGTGTTCAGGCCCGCAATCAGCTGGTTCGATACGTGGTTGTTGAAAGTGCTCTTGAGCTCGGCCACCAGGCTGTTGGTGCGGCTGTTGTGCCGGAAACCCTGGTTGCCGAAGTTGAGGATGTTGGCCGAGCGTTCAAGGTTGTCAGCGTGGCCTACCACGAAGTTGTCGCGCAAACTCAGGCGGTGCTTGTCCGAGATGTTGTAGTCGAGGCGCAGCAGAAACTTGTCGCTGTTGCGCTGCACGTTGGCCGCGCCGTAGGTGCCGGGGTCGTAGCCGTATTGGTTTTTCAGCTTGTCGCTGATTTGCTTGGCTACCTCGATGGGCACCAGGGCACCGGGCTCGCCGGGGGCAAAGAGCACGGGCTCTTCGCGGCGCTGGTTTTCGTAGTTGGCGAAGTAAAACAGGCGGTTTTTGATAATGGCCCCGCCCAGGCTGGCGCCCGACTGAATGTCGTAATAGTTCTCAATCGGCTTGCGGTCGGCATCCACGCTGCGGCCGGTGATAATTTGGTTGCGGGCGAAGCTGTACACCGTGCCGGCCAGGCGGTTGGTACCGCTCTTGGTCACGGCGTTGATGTTAGCGCCCGTGAAGTTGCCCAGCGCCACGTTGAAGGGCGAAATCACAATCTGCATCTCATCGATGGCATCGATGGAAATGGGCTGGGTGCCCGCCAGCGCCCCCGGCGTACCCGAGGCAACTGTGCCACCCGCCCCGCTCGCCGGCTCCTGAAAGCCCAGCACGTCGTTGGTGGCCATGCCGTCGATGCTCAGGTTATTGAATCGGTAGTTGGTGCCGCCAAACGAGTTTTTGTTGCCTTGCGGCATCAGCTTCGTGAGGTCGCTCAGGCTGCGGTTCACCGTGGGCACCCCCTGAATGGCCTCGCGGCTGAGGTGGTAGCTCTGGCCGTTTTTGTCGGCCGCAAACGGGTCGCCCTTGCGGCCGGTTACGGCCACTTCGCCCAGTTCCGTGGATGACTCAACCAGCGCAAACGTCTGGCGTGTCACCTTGCCCAGGGGCAGGTTCAGGCCATCGCGGCTTTGGGTGGTATAGCCCACGTAGGTCACCTGCACCGAGTAAGGCCCGCCGGGTTTGAGGTTGTTCAGCAAAAACTTGCCGTCGGAGTCCGACTGGGTGCCGCTGCGCGTGCCCGTGGGCTCGTGCGTGAGCACCACTGTGGCCCCGGGAATGCCCTCACCCTTCTGGCTGGTCACGCTGCCCTCAAACACGCTGGTGGTGACCTGGGCGCGGGAGCAGAGCGGGAGGGAGAGGAGGAGGAATAGGAAGAGGTGTTTCACAAAAGAGTTGGAGTGGTGATGCTAGTTGATTTTGGAACGTCATGCTGAGCTTGTCGAAGCATCTCTACCGCTTCGTTGGACCGGTTGATTAGTTGTGCAGTAGAGATGCTTCGACTGCGCTCAGCATGACCGTTTTTGTTGGCTGTTCTGTGGTAAGGGACGATTAAACCCCAAGCGCCCGTATCCCCGCATAAACCCCCGCGCTCAGCAGCGCCGCCACCGGCAGCGTGAGCAACCACGAAAGCCCGATTTTGGCGATTTCCTTCGAGTTGGCCGTGCCATTCACCAGACCGATGCCGTAGATGCTGCCCACCGAAACGTGGGTCGTGGACACCGGCAGGCCGAACTTGCTGGCAAAAATCACCAGCGCGCTCGTCACCAGGTTGGCCGTGAATCCTTGGCCGTGGTTGAGTTTGGAAATCTTCTTGCTCATGGTATCGGCCACCTTGCGGGCGTTCAGCCAGCCGCCAATGGCCATGGCCACGGCCAGGATGAGCACGTTGACGGGCATCTGAAAGAACTTGCACACCAGCAGCAGGCCCAGCAGCTTGGGCGTGTCATTGAGGCCCCGGGCGAAACTCATGGCGGCGGCGCTAGCGTAGTGCAGGCCGTTGATGAGGGGCTGGAAATCGAGGCCCAGGAACCGGCCCTGGTAAAGGTTCTGGCACTCGGCGTTGGTGGCCACGCTGCCCTGCAAGGTGGGTAAGGCGGTGAAAGCCGTCGTGGGCGCGCTGGCCACTGGCACCCACGTTTCGCCCACGCACACGCAGCTTTTCTCGGTGATGCCCGCCGCCCGCCGGCCCTGCCGGAACAGCACGTACACGAGGCTGCCCAGGCCCACGGCCAGCACCGGCCCGGCCACCAGCGGCAGGAAAAACGTGCTGCCCAGCTTGGCAAAATTCACGGCCGGGCCCACTGCCACTAGCCCCGCGCCCACCAACGCGCCCACTAGCCCGTGGGTGGTGGACACTGGGAAGCCGTAGCGCGTGGCCAGCAGCACCGTGAGCGCGGCGCCCAGCGCCACCGCCAGCACAAAGGCCACCGACCCGATAATATCATCCGGCACCAAGCCCTTGCCCGAAAAGTTCTTAATCAGCTCCTCCGCGAAGAAATACGAGCACACCGAGCCGGCGAACGTGGCCACTGTAGCCAGCACCAGCGCCGGCCGATACGCCAGCGTGCCACTGCCCCAGAGTGTGGCCACGCCCTTGAAATTGTCGTTGGCCCCGTTGGAATACGTGAGCAGCAGCACCGCTAGGAAGAGGAGAAGTAGCAGCATAGAAACCGGCTTGGGTAGATATAAAAATTCCCGCCTTCGCGCTACGAAAACGGGAATTTCTGCCGAATCTACGATGGGCCGGGGCCGAATAGATTGGTAGTGTTACCAAATTGTTTTCTGGGGTCGGGCTGCCGAAGTAGTTGCACGCTCAGCTGCTACGCTCCCCTCGCAACGACCATTACCCTCCAAACACGTTGTCCTTCTCGTTGGCATCCATGAAAATCCCGCCGTCGAGCTTCACCGATTTCACCGCCTTTTTCACCGTGATAGTAGCTTGCTTCTGGTTGGCCTGCCACACGGCGGGCGACTGGTGCAGGGTTTCTTTGGTGCCGTCGGCGTACTCCACATTCACATCGAAGGGCACGGCGAAGCCGCCGATATTCTGCACCGTGATGGTGGGGCCGCTGGCCGTCACGGCCAGGTCGATGTAGTTGTTGGTGAAGAACCAGTTGTTGAAAAACCAATTCAAATCCTGGCCGCTGGCGCTGCTCATCGAGTTGAAATAATCCCACGGAATGGGGTGCTTGCCGTGCCAGCGGTCCATGTACTCGTGCAGGGCTTTCTTGAAGGTGGCATCGCCAAGCATGTCCTTCAAGGCAAAATAGCTGAGCGAGGGCTTGCCGTAGGCGTTGTTGCCGTAGCCGGCGCGCAGCTCGCTGCTGGGCGTGATGATGGGCAGGTCTTCGGCCGTGGCGGCGTCGTGAATCCAGCGGTTCACGCGAAACTGCTTGTAGAGCTTGTCGGCAGCCTCCACGCCGTTTTCGGTTCGGCCGATGAGCAGCTCGAACGTGGTGGCCCAGCCCTCGTCCATAAAGGCATAGCGGCTTTCGTTGATGCCCATGTAGAAGGGGAAGTAGGTGTGCGCGATTTCGTGGTCCTGCACGAACTCGGCGAACTTGGGGTCCTTCTGCGGGCTGTCGTTCACCATCATCGGGTATTCCATGTCGGCAAAGCCCTGGAAGGCCGTCATTTTAGGGAAGGGGTAAGCCACGCCGGGCCAGTTGGCGGGGTTCGAAAACCAGCCCAGCGCGTACTGCGCGTTCTTCACCGACTGCCGAAAATCGACCGTCGAATCGGCGTAGGCGGCCTGCACACTGGCGCGGCGCTTGGCCTTGGCATCGACGATGACGCTGGCGGCGTCCCACACGTAATGGTCGCTCAGGCCGAAGGTGACGTCCGAAATGTCTTTGGCGGTCCAGACCCAGGTGTTCATGGGCTGCTGGGCGGTGATGCTCTTCTTGGCCAAATCGGCGGCGGTGGCAATGTGCAGCACCGCGTCGCTGCTCATCGACTTATCCAGGCGCTTGGCGGCGGCGGGTTGCAGCACCTGTTTGGGGTTTTGCAGCGTGCCGGTGGCCCACACAAGGTAGTTGGCCGGGGCCTGCACGCGCAGGGTGTAATCGTTGAAATCGTTGTAGAACTCCTTGCTGTCGACGAAGGGCAGCCGGTCCCAGCCGGCGTAGTCGTCATACACCGCGATGCGGGGGTAGAAGTAGGCCAGGAAGAACGTGGTGGGGTCAATCATGCCCTCGCGGCCGCTTTCCACCGAAATGGGGAAGTGCCAGGCCACGGCGAATTTTACCGAATCGTGCGGTGCCAAGGCCTTGGGCAGGCGCACGCCCGCAATGGTGCCGGTGCCCTGAACGGGCCGCGTCTGGCCGGCCACCCGGAAGGTGTCAATCACGAGCCCGGTGGTGAGGTAGTCGGCCGAGGCATCGCCGTCGCGCGACACGCCGGGCCGATGAATATTTTGGATGAGGCGCAGTAGTACTTGCTTCAGCGTGTCGGGGCTGTTGTTGAAGTAGGTGATGGTTTCGCGGCCGCGAATGTCGCGGGCGGGCGGCGCGGCCTGCACCGTGATGTCGTAGCGGGCACGGTTCTGCCAGTAGTTGGGGCCGGGGCGGCCGTCGGGGCTGCGGGTGCCTTTGGCGAAGGCCGCTTTGATGTCGCGCGGTTGGTACAGCGGGGAGGTTTGGGCGGCGGCGGACCCGGCCAGGGCCGTGAGTAGCAGGAAGGGGAGTAGTCGTTTCAGTTTCATTGCGAAAACAGACGTGGGAGGAATGGGGGCGTTGCAAAGGTGCCGGGACAAAGATGGCGCGGCCAGCGCAACCTCACCCGGCCTCCGGTCAATAAGTTTCCTCGTTTGGCGGCAAGGTGTCCGGAAGCATCCGGGGCTGCCGGGTTTGCGCGTACTTTTCAGGTATAAAGCCCATTCATGCTCGTTCAGAATAATTCATTGGCTACCTGTTTCATGAAGCCGGCCTGGCTGCGCCGGTTGGCCCTGCTGCTGCTGGCCGGGCTAGCGGCGGCCGGCGCGGCGGCCCAGCCCGCCCCGGCCCGCGCCCATTCCGCCGCGCCCGATACCGTGACCCACGATGATGCCCACCGCCTCGAAGTGGCCTACACCACTCTAAGCAGTATTTCGGGCCAGGTGCGCAACGTGTTCGACTCGCGCGAAGTGGCCGAGGGACTGCCCGATATCGACGAAAACCTGCACGCCATCCGGCACAGCGTGGAGGAAACCGGGCAGGTGGTCGACATCAAGCAGCTGCAGATGTGCCAGCTCATGCTCGTGAACATGCAGGAGCAGTTGGCCGAGTGGCGCACGGCCCTGGGCGGGGCCCACGAAACCCTCGAAGGCATGCAGGCCCGGCTGGCTGGCCTGGCGCACCCGCCCCTGCGAGCTGTGGCGACCGATGCGGCGGCTCAGGCCTTGGTGCACGCCGACTCGGCCCTGCAGGTGCGGCAGCAGCGCATTGGCGGGCTGCTGGCCAAGCGGTTTGCGCGTACCCGGCAGCTGCAAACGCAAGTGGCCGCCAACTACATTCAGACCCTGGAATTGCAGGACGAGGTGGGCGACCAGCTGCGGCGCTTCGGGCGCGCCACCATCAAGGCCGCCTTTCCGCCGTTGTGGGCGGCGCGCGCCATTTCGCCGCCCCCGCTCGACCACGATGAGTTGGATGATGAGCGGTATAAGCAGGAAATTATCAGCTACTACTTCGTTCACAATTGGGACAACTGGGCCTTTATGCTGCTCATCGGGCTGGTGTTCTACGGCTGGGTCAGCTTCAACTACCGGCGGGTACAACAGCGGACGCTGGAGCTGGAGGAGGATTTTCGTTACCTGCGGCCGGGGCCGCTGGCGGCTACCGGCGTGGTGATGTTTAGCCTGGCCCCGGCCCTGGAGCTGCACCCGCCGCCCGTGTACCTGGCGCTGCTGCAGGCGCTGCTGCTGGTGGCCCTCACGGCGGTGTTTGCCCGCAGCTGGGCGCGGCCCCTGTTTCGGTACTGGCTGGTGCTGGTGGCGTTTGTGGTGGTGCTCACGCTCACCAATGCCAGCGCCGATAGTGGCCTGGGGGCGCGCTGGGGGCTGTTACTGCTCAACGGGCTGGCAGTCGGGCTGGGGGGGCTGCTGCTGTGGCGGCTGCGCGAAACCATGGCCCTGCTGCGCTTTCTCATCCCCGTTACGTGGCTGTTTATTGGGTTGAACCTGCTGGCGGTGGTCGGCAACGTGTTCGGGCGGCTGAGTCTGGCCAAGCTGTTCAGCACGGCGGCCATTTTCGGGCTCACGCAGGGCATCGGGCTGGCGGTGTTCGTCGAGTTGTTCACCGAGGCCTTTCACCTCCAGATGCTGGGCAGCCGCTCGGGCGAGGGCCGCGCCGCCAGCTTCGATTTCGACCAGATTGAGAAGCACCTGCTGCGCCTGCTGACCGGCGTGGCGGCGCTGCTGTGGCTGCTGGTGTTCACCTCCAATCTCAACGTGTACACCAGCCTCTACGCCGGGCTCGAGCAGGTGCTCACGGCCCCGCACACGCTGGGCAGCACGGTATTCACGCTCGGCAACATCGGGTTGTTCTTCTTCATTCTGTTTGTTTCGGCGCAGCTGCAGCGCTACATCGGCTACTTCTTTGGCGAGGTGGGCGAAGATGCCAACGCCGAGGCCCGGCACCGGGGCTCGTGGCTGGTGGCGCTGCGGCTGCTGCTGGTGGTGGTGGGCTTCGCGCTGGCCACGGCCGCCACGGGCCTGCCGCTCAGCAAAATTGCCATCGTGTTTGGGGCGCTCAGCGTGGGCATTGGCCTGGGCCTGCAGAGCATCGTGAACAACCTGGTATCGGGCATTATCCTGATTTTCGAGCGGCCGTTTCACGTCGGCGACTTCATTGAGGTGGCCGGCAAGTCGGGCCGGGTGCTCGACATCGGCATCCGCTCCAGTAAGCTGGCCTCACTCACGGGCTCCGAGATTATTCTGCCCAACGGCGATTTGCTCTCGCAGCACGTCATCAACTGGACGCGCACCAACGACCACATTCGCGTCGACCTCGTCCTCAAACTAGCCCCCGGCACCGACCTGCCCACCGACCTGCGAACGGCCCGCGAGCTGATTGAGGAGGAAATCAACGCCAGCCCCTACACCCTGCACAGCCTGCCGCCCGAAATCCTGCTCAGCAGCATCAACGGGCAGGTATACGAGCTGAAAGTGCTGTTCTGGATAACCAACATCCGGCAGGAGCAGCTCACCAAAAGCGAGATTCTGGCCGGCATTTACCGGCGCTTCACGGCACAGGGGCTGTTGTTGAGCTAGCTGCCCGGCGCGGGTGGGGTATCGGTGCCGGACTAAGCGTGGGTCCCGATGGCTACCAGCAGCCCGAGTAGCGCCAGCAGCGTGAGCCCCATCAGGCGCGGGAGCAGGGTGGAAGGAGTAGTGGAGCGGGTGCTAACGGACAAGGACATGGCGAAAGGGAATAAATAGCGGGTAGTAATCAAAGCTGTCTGATAAACGGCTAATTCGCAACTGAAACCGGCCATTGGCGGGCGGGCGTCGGCGAACGAGGCCTGCTAGTCGGCCATACGAAATGCGGCCGGGGTCTGGATGGTGGGGAAGGGGCCAAGGGGGGACAATTGAGAAGCCGGGGTGAGGCTTCGCGCCGTTGTGAACCATTAATGCGGACGGCTGCTGGGCCGGGGCCAGTTCCGACGGGCTGGCGCCTTCCTGGCCCAAAGCCTGCTGATGCCCTTCCGGAGTACCCGTCGGCCTGCATTCGTCCGCCAGCCTGGAGAGAATGAGGGTTGATTAATAACAAGATAAAATAATAATATATAAATTTATGATAAATTGATTGCCGCCCTGATGTGTGGCCGTAGCCGCAACAGCTGGCAGACTGCTCGCTGCAGCAGCGCAACCACTACCCGCACCACCAATTCCACGCCTGCCATGATTGCTGCTTTCCGATACTGCCCGCTGCTTATTGCCGGGCTATTATGGCTGGGGCCGGTGGTGGCCTGCGCCCAGGGCTCGCATACCGGGCAGCCGGCGGCCGATTCGGCAGGAGCCACCCCCAGGCGGCTGAAAATGAGTCCGGCCAGTAAGGTGGTGGTTGCTGCCAGCGTGCAGCAGCTAATTGCCAAAGCCCCGACCAACCCGCTGAACCGGCAGCATCCGCCCGCAAACCCGGTGGTGGTGCTGCCCGCCCAGAATAAGGCAAAGCTGCTGCGGAAAATAAAGACGGCCCTGACGGCCAATGGCTACGCGCTGGATGCCTACCGGCCCGATAGCCTGTCCTGCCGCGTCAGCAAGGCGACCGACGGGATGAGCAAGGACCGGTACCTACTGTGGCTGGAGCCGGCCACGAGCCTGGCCGTCGAAAGCGCCGCGATAAAGGTGTTCGTGCAATACGGCAGCTTTATGCATTTCTGGGGTACGCCGGCGGACCAGGAATCGCCGGCCCTAACCGGCGTCGGCGAGTACGATAAAAAAGTCAGGCAGCTAAAATCAGTGCTCGACACCATGCCCCGATAACGGCCCCGCCACCGAATTCTTTCACCCCGCAAACCCGTCATATTATGGATAGTTCGAGAATCCAGGGTCTTTTGGCCCTGCTGGTGGTTGGCAGCTTTTTACTGATTATGGGCATTCTTTCCCTGTATCCGGTGCTGACGAAGGCCGGCGTCGACCCGGGTACTTACATGCCATTTTACGAAAAGATTGTCAGCTCCCAGAGTGGAATCGTGGGAGTCATTATTGGGTACTATTTCAGCCGGGCCGTGGAGGCCAAAAAAACCACCCCGCCCGCCGACAAGAGCCTGGATGCCAGCCCGGGCCCGGAAAAGCAGGGGTGAGGTTCCAGCGCAAGGGCCGGCCGGCCGATGCCGCTGCACCTACCGTAACGGACGCTCGGCTGCTGCCGGAAAGTGCATTTCCCGCGCGTACATTGCCGCGAATGAATGTGAAACGCCTGTTGGGCTGCAGCCTGCTGCTGTTGCTGAGCGCCTGCCAGCGACCCGATGATGTGGTGGTCGGCATCAAAGGCCGGCAGTACCACCGCACGCCGGCCGAAATGGCCCGGGGCAAGCTCACCCCTCAGCTGCGCGATGCCGACTACCAGCTGGCCCCCGACCTGGCCATGCTCAGCGCCATCGTGTACTCGGGCGCACTGGCCCCCGGCCACCGGCCCGACTACCGGCAGGATACCGTGAAATATGCCGTGGAGCGCCGCGAGCTGGCCAAACGCGGCTGGCGGCCATTCGCCGTCGACTATCCGCTGGCTCCGGCGAAGGGCAAGCTGATGGCGGGCGGGCTGGTCTACGACGTGTGGGTGCGCACGCCGGCCAATGCGCCGCCGCTGGCGGTATTGGTGTTCCGGGGTACCAACTACCTGGAATTTGCCGACTGGGTGGCCAACACGCGCCCGCTCACCAACAACCCCTGGCTCTGGGACCAGTACGAACAGGCCCGGGCCCTCGCGCCGGCCGTGGTGGCCCAACTTGACGCGGCCTACGGCGGGCGGGTGCGGATTTTCGCGGCCGGCCACTCGCTGGGCGGCGGGCTGGCCCAGCACGCGGCGCTGGTATGCCCGCGCATCACTAAGGTATTTGCCTTCAACTCCTCGCCCCTGACGGGCTACTTCGACCTGACGCTCGAAGAGCGGCGGCGGTCCAACCTGCGCCGCACCTACCTCGTGTACGAGAGCTACGAGGTGCTCACGCTGTTTCGCGCCGTGCCAGTGTATCTCAACCGCTTCGCTAAAAACGCGGATATGGTGGTGGTGCGCTACAATTTTGCCACCGGGCTGGAAGCGCCCTCGCCGTTTCGGCAGCACGCGATGCAGCGGCTGGTGGCGGGGCTGAACGGGGTGAGGTGAGCAAGGACCCGCTGAGCCGCCCGGCGCTGTGGCCCCCGGGCCCGTATAACAGGCCCGAACCCATTCCATCTACTTTTATGAAACCAACCAACCAAAAGCCCCGCCCGCGGGTGCTCGTGACGGGCGGCACCGGCAAACTGGGCAAAGTATGCGTGGCCGATTTGCAGGCCCACGGCTACGATGTATTCGTGGTCGACACCGTGCCGGCCGACGAAAGCGTGTCCCACATGGTGGCCGACCTGGCCGATTTTGGCCAGGCGCTCGATGCGCTCTCGTCGGTGGGCGAGCACATTTACGCGGGCGTGGCTCCGCAGGCATTTGATGCCGTGGTGCACCTGGCGGCCATTCCCACCCCGCGCATCGCTCCCGATGCCCACATCTTCCAAAACAACATCATGAGCACTTACAACGTGTTCGAGGCGGCGCGGCGGCTGGGCATCCGCAACGTTATCTGGGCCAGCAGCGAAACCACGCTGGGCGAGCCCTTCGACGAAGCCGCCCCCTACGCGCCCGTGGACGAGGACTACCCGCTGCGCGCCAAAAGTGCCTACGCCCTGGCCAAGGTGCTGATGGAGGACATGGCCCGCCAATTCTGCTACCAGACCCCGGATATGAAGCTCGTGGGGCTGCGCTTCAGCAACGTGATGGAGCCCGCCGACTACGCCAAATTCCCGGCCTACGACGACGACCCCCAGGAGCGCAAGTGGAACATGTGGGCCTACATCGACGCCCGCGATGGGGCCCAGGCCATTCGCAAAGCCGTGGAGTGGGAGGCCACTGGCATGCACGCCTTCATCATCGCCAACGCCGATACCGTGATGTCGAAATCCTCGACGGAACTGATGGCCAAGGTTTTCCCGGGTGTGGAAGTGCGCAAGAAGCTGGGTAAGCACGAAACGCTGCTCTCCATCGAAAAAGCCCGCCGTGAACTGGGATACGAGCCCGAATACAGCTGGCGCGAGGCGAAAGCCAAAGCCCCGGCCAAAGCCAAAAAAGCCTAGTCGCCGGGCCGTCCGGGTCGGGCCCGGGCGGCGGTGGGAGCGGGGCCGCCAACTGGCTGCGCTACGGCTCTGCTTATCGCGGAGGCGGTTTGGAAAGCCCGAATTTTATCCAACCTGTGGCTTTTTCAGGCGTAAACCAAAGTAGCCGGGCATTCTTCCGGCTACACAACTCTCACTTCCTAACGTACTATGAGCATCTTCAGCAGCGACAAACTCAAGGGTAAAAAAATTGCCATCATCGCCACCGACGGCTTCGAGCAGGCCGAGCTCGACGAACCCAAAAAATACCTCGAAGGCGAGGGGGCCGAAACCCACGTCATTTCCCTCAAAAGCGGCTCCATCAAGGGCTGGGACGGCCCCAAAAAGGACTGGGGCAGCAAGGTCAATGTCGACAAAGTCATCACCGACGCCCGGCCGGCCGACTACGACGCCCTGGTGCTGCCCGGCGGCCAGATGAACCCCGATATTCTGCGCACCAACAAGGACGTGGTTGCCTTCGTAAAGGAGTTTGCCGGTTCGGGCAAAGTGGTCGCTGCCATCTGCCACGGGCCCTGGACGCTGATTGAGGCCGACGTAGTACGCGGCAAGCGCGTAACCAGCTGGCCCAGCCTGCAAACCGACCTGCGCAATGCCGGCGCGCACTGGGAAGACTCGGAAGTAGTAACTGACCACGGCTTCATCACCAGCCGTAAGCCGGAGGATATTCCGGCCTTCAACAGGAAGATTGTGGAAGAAATGCTGGAGCCCCAGCACGGCGGGCATAACTAAGCAGCACTCTGCAGGCAGGACCAGGTAAGGCCAGCTTGATACAAAAAAGAACGTCATGCCCGGCGCAACCGGGGCATGACGTTCTTTTTTTATCCAATAAAGCCCGACGGCAGTCCACGGTGCCTCCTTGCCTTTTTCACCCAACCTGCTGCCGAGGCCCGGCTTGGGTGTTACTTCTGGTTTTTCAGCCAGCCGTAAATATTGTCCATCGCCTCGGGCGAGAGCGGTGCTTCGAAGCTCGCTATCTCCTTCGTTATTTGCAGGGCGTGGTTGAGGCCGGGCAGCCGTAGCTCGGTTATGCGCGGGTTGTCACGCAGGCCTTTCTTCAGCAGGCTCAGGTTGGCTGTAGCGTTCACTTCCGGGTCGTTGTCGCCCTGCAGCAGCAACACTGGGCAATGCACCTGCGGCAAGGTCAGCAGGGGGTCGAACGACAGGTAGCTGCGGTAGGCGGGCGTGGTGAGGGTCTGGACGCTGGCTTGTACGTCGGCCGAGGCAATAGCCGGGTAGCGCTGGCGCAGCATATTGCTGAGGATGGCCTGAGCCTGCGCATTGTCGGGTGTCTGACGCACGATTTCGAGCATGGCGCGCTGGTGCTTCACGCGGGCTTCCTGGTCGCGGCGCTGCTGAGCCTTCAGGCGCAGGTGCTGCTGGTCGAGGTAGGTTTGCACCTGGGCAGAATTTGAGCCGTGGGCGCGCAGGCTGGCGGCTTCGGTTTGAGCGGCGGTTTCGGCCAGCCGATAGCCGTGCTGCTGGTGCGCTTCCAGGGTGTCAGTGCCCAGCACCTTGCCATACATCACGGGCTGGTTGGCCAGCAGCTCGCGGCCGGTGAGGCCCGCGGCGGCTACGGCTATCACAAACGTGGGTGCTAGCGGCTGCGAAGCGGCCAGAAGGGCCACGTTGGCTCCTTCGCCGTGCCCAATCATACCCAGCCGCGTCACATCAACCTGGGGTTGGGTACGCAGGTAATTGAGGGCGGCGATGGCGTCGGCGGCGCGCTCGGCCAGCGTGGTGGTCGAGGCCGAGCCTCCCGAGCCGCCGTTGCCGCGCTCGTGCAGGCGCAGCACAATCACGCCCTGGCCCACGAGGCGGTCGGCGATAGTAGTCAATAGCTGGTTATCGGGCGAGAGCGGGTTGTGCTCATCGGTGCCGCGCTCAGAAAGCAGCACGGCCGCCGCAAAAGGACCCTTGCCGGTGGGCAGGCGCATCAGCCCGCTCAGGCGCACGCCGCCGGCCGATGAAGTCAGCTGCACTACCTCGACGCGGTCGAGGGGGCGGGCCAGGGCAGCGGGCACCCGTAGGATGCTGCAAACAATCAACAGAACGATTAAGAGGCGCATAAGCAGGAGCAGCGGCCCGGCTCGCTCACCAGAAGGCTGGTAAGTCGTTGGTGGCTGGATGCGAAGCAAAGCTCCGGCGCTGCCCGTGCGGATACCCTGATTTACGCCGAACAGCTGTATTTCGTCGCCTTACGTCCACTTTATCCAAACGAACGAAAATGGCTTTTTCTCAAAATGGGCATTTTGTCCCGTAGTGGGAATTAATTGCTCATCTCAGTGAAAGCGGCCAACCCGCCGCCATCCTGTGCAGCAGTATCCACATGCCCCCATCAAACAGTAGCAAAAAGCCGCCCTGCACCCACAGCGCGCGGCCGTAGCCCAACAGGCGCTCGGGGCGGGCCTGGGTGGGCCACGCGGCCCGGGCCCGCAGGTAGCTGCCAGCCAGCACGTACAGCACATCCAGCCCCGCGTTCACCGCAAACAACGTTTCGTAGAAGTGCTGGTCACGCAATAGCGCGCTCGCGTCGAGGCCCGCCGGCGGGCTGAAATGCAGCCGTAGGATGCCCCAGGCGGCCAGCCCGGCATTCACCAGGTTCCACAGCACGTTCAGGCTGTGGAAGTAGTAAGTTTCGTGGCGGCGGTCGGCCCGAGCCAGGCGCGAGCCGCTGCCAATCAGGTTCAGCAGCACCCAGGCGGCAAGCAGGGTCAGGCCCCGGCCCAGCAGCACTTCGCGGCGCATAAACAGGGCCGCCACGGCGGCGGCGGGTAGGGCTAGCACCATGCGCTACTTGCGAAAGCCAATGCCCAGGTACACCTGAAACGTTTGGTTGTGAATGTTGCCGTCGGTACCAGCGCCGCTCAGCGTTACCGGCGCGCCCTGGTACCGCACAACTGTACCCTCCTGATAGATATTGCCCAGGCCCAACTCGTAGCGCACGCCCAGACGCCCCAGGCCCAGGCGGGCTTCCACGCCGCCCACCGCGCCATAGTCGAGGCTGTTGTAGCCATTGGCCTTCAGGTCGAGGTTCTGGTCGCCCTGCAACACCTTGGTCAGAATGCCCACCTGCGGGCCAAAATGAAAACTCAGGGTTTCGGTGAAATTGCCCACGAACAGAATGGGCAGCTGCACATAATCGAGGCGCGTATCGAAAGCCTGGTAGGCCCCGGGGCCGGTTGTGGCGCTGGCATCGGTGTGGTAGCCCTTGCGGCTGTACAGCAGCTCTACCTGCAGCGAGGCGAAGTTGGTGAAGCCAAACTGGCCATACGCGCCCGCATTGAAGGCCGCCAACGAGTTGGCATTTGGGAAAAGGGCAACATTGCTGCCTCTTAGATTCGACACGTTGTAGCCGCCCTTGATGCCAAAGCCCGTATTGCGCGACTCGGTGCCGGTAGCGCCATTGTCGTAGTCTTTCGACGTGAGGCCGCCCTGCGCCCGGGCTTCGAGGCCAGTGGCCAGCGCCAGGGCAGAGAGAAGAAATATATTTTTCATAGGAGTAAGCAGGTGCCGCCCAGCGCGTCGGGCAAAAAAAACAGGAGGCCCACCGGGGGCCTCCTGCATATACTATCGGCGGCGGTACTTGGTTATTGCCGCAGGCCCAGCGAAACATACAACTGCACTACCTGATTGTGCACTGCGGGAGGCGTAGCGGAAGTGCCGCCGCCATTTACGTCGGGGTAAGTCTTGCTCGTATCGAAGATTTTGCCGAACGACAGGTCGTAGCGGGCCCCAATCTTGGCCGGGCCTACCCGGTAGGCAGCGCCTATAATTCCGCCGTAGTCGAAGGTGTTAAATCCTTTCTCGGCCAAGCCCAGATTGGTATCGCCCTGCTTGGCCAGTATCAGCAACGATACCTGCGGGCCTACGTGCACGCTGAAATTATCGGTAAGGTTGGCTACGTACAAAATGGGCAGCTCCACGTAGTCCAGGCGCGTCGTTTTGTTGGTGGTTGGCACGTTAGCACCTCGGATATCGGAATTGTAGCCCTTGCGGTTGAAGAGCAGCTCGACCTGCATCGACGAGAAATTGTTGAAGCCAAACTGGCCGTACACCCCCGCGTGGAAATTGTGGTAAGCCGATACGTTGGTGATGCCTTCGCCGTAGGGCCGCGAGAAGTTGTAGCCGCCCTTCACGCCGAAGCCGGTATTGCCCGACTCAGTCGACTTACCGCCGGTGTAGTCTTTCGAGCTGAGGCTGCCGCCCGGGCGGGCCTGGGCAAAAGCTGCGGTGGTAGAAGTGAGCGCTAAAAGCAAAAATAGAAGAGACTTTTTCATGAGTAAAAGAGGTAAGAAGTGTATGGCCTGGTGCCACTGGAACAAGGGATGATGAATATTTCCTTTTTGCCCTATACTTTGCCGGGGCCAGAAAGTTGCCGTCGTGGGGTCCGTAGCACAAAAAAAAGCGCGTCGCTGTCGGGTTCGTGGGTTGGGCATACTATCTTTGGGGCGGTGCCGGCCCGCAGCCGGTTTGCCAGCCCGGGGTGTTAGCTCAGTTGGTTTAGAGCGCCACCCTGACACGGTGGAGGTCGTTGGTTCGAGCCCAATACGCCTCACGAAAACCCTCATTACCTGGTGTAGTGAGGGTTTTTTATTGTGGTGCAATGCCACTGCGTAGTGGCGGGCGTTGCCGCTTGCGGTGGGCTAGATAGGGTTGGCCCGGCGGATGATTCTGCTTAGTCCGCCAAAAATTTCCGCATATGCGTTGTCTCCCGCTAAAAATCACGCCTCGGCCGGACCTCCGAAGTGGGCGCAACGCGCTTATTTTTGGCTGATTATTGGTTGGAAATTCCGCTGTGCTCGGCACATTCCTATGGCTCCCCGAAAAAAAAACGCTCCGGACGCGGCTACCTCCAGTCCGGTATCGATGGCCGACCTGGCCCGCGAGCTGAATGTGTCGATGACCACCATCTCGCGCGCCCTCAGCGACCATTTCAGCATCGGGCCGGCCATGAAGGAAAAAGTGCTCAAGCTGGCCAAAAAGTATAATTACCAGCCCAACCACCTGGCCTCGGCCCTGCGCAAGGGCCGAAGCAAGCTGCTCGGCATCGTGGTGCCCTACATCGAGGGGCGGTTCTTTCCGTCGGTGGTGCACGGCATCGAAACGGCGGCCAGCAAGGCCGGCTACAACGTCATTATTTGCCAGTCGAACGAAGACGTGGTCCAGGAGCGCCGCAACCTCGAATCATTGCTGAGCGCCCAGGTTGCCGGCGTGCTGGTATCGCTCTCGCGCACTACGCTCGACTATCAGCACTTCGACCAGCTGCGCAGCCGCGGCCTGCCGCTGGTGTATTTCGACCGCGTGGTGGAGGGCGACAGCGTGAATACCGTGGTGCTCGACGACCGCGAGGGCGGCTACCTCTCCACGCGCCACCTTATTGCCCAAGGCTGCCGCCGCATTGCCCACCTGGCCGGCCCGCAGCACTTGAGTATCTATAAGAACCGCCGCCTGGGCTATTTTGATGCCCTGCGCGAAGCCGGCCTGCCCGAAGACGAGCACCTTGTCATCTACACCGACATGCTGCAGGAGCAGGGCGCGGCCGGCCTGCGCCAGCTGCTGGCCCTGCCCAACCCACCCGATGCCGTGTTTGCCGCCGGCGACTTCAGTGCCCTCGGGGCCCAGCAGGAGGCCCGCCGCCAGGGCCTGCGCGTGCCCGAGGACGTGGCCATTGCCGGCTTCAGCAACGAGTCGTTCACGCTCGTAGCCGAGCCCAACATCACCACCGTCGACCAGCGCTGCGAAGAAATGGGCCAGGCCGCCGTGCGCCTGCTGCTCGAAGTCATCGACTCGAAGGGGGCGGCCTTCACGCCCCGGCAGGTGTCCCTGCGGCCCGAGCTGCTGGTGCGGGCCTCATCGCTGCGCCCCGCGCCCGCGCCTGAAAAGGCAGCCAGCACCCGGGCCAAATTCGTCGGCTAAGAAATTATTCGAATTGGGAATTAAAAGAACGTCATTCCTTACTGGGATTGGCGCTAAGCCGGAAAGCAAAATACCCCGGCCACCGGGCCAGGGTATTTGGTGATGTCTCTGGGGTTTCCTCAGCTTGGCCAGCAGCTGGTCGCCGTATTCGCATCAGCAAGAAGCACACCGCCGGGCACAAAGGCAAGCGCCACCGGCAAGTTTTATATTATAAAATTGCGTAGCCGATTTTGCCGGCCGCGCGGCCGACTTTTGCCCCATGCTTTCCATCGCCAACGCGCCCTGCTACGCCCACCCGCTGCCGGCCGGCCACCGCTTCCCCATGCTGAAATACGAGCTGCTACCCGAGCAGCTTTTGCACGAGGGCACGGCCACGGCGGCCGATTTTTTTGTGGCCCAGCCCCCGCCCGACGCGGATATCCTGCGCGTGCACGATGCCGATTACTACGCCCGCCTGCGCGCCGGCCAGCTTACCCGGCAGGAGGAGCGGACCACCGGTTTCCCGTGGTCGCGCGAGTTGTTCGAGCGCGAAATCACCATTTTGGGGGGCACCATTGAATGTGCGCGGCGGGCGCTGGTGCATGGCGTGGCCTTCAACATCGCCGGCGGCACACACCACGCCTTTCGCGCCCGGGGCGAAGGGTTTTGCCTGCTGAACGACCAGGCCGCCGCCGCCGCCTGGCTGCTGGCCTACGGCCACGCGCGAAAAGTGCTGATAGTAGACCTCGACGTGCACCAGGGCAACGGCACGGCCGCTATTTTTCGGGATGAGCCGCGCGTGTTCACTTTCTCGATGCACGGTGGCCGCAACTACCCCGCCCGCAAAGAGCAGTCCGACCTCGACCTGCCCCTGCCCGATGGCACCGACGATGCCGCCTATCTGCCGCTATTGGCCGCCACGCTCCCGCGCCTCCTGGCCGAAGTGCAGCCCGATTTCGTGTTCTACCTCGCCGGGGTCGACGTGTTGGCCACCGATAAGCTCGGCCACCTGGGATTGAGCCGCGCCGGCTGCCGCCAGCGCGACGAGCTGGTGCTCGGCCTCTGCCACCAGCACCGACTGCCGGTGGTGGTGTGCATGGGCGGCGGCTATTCCGAGGGCATAATCGACATCGTGGAAGCCCACGCCAACACCTTCCGGGTGGCCGCCGGGCTTTTCAGTTAACAGCTAGTAGTGAATAGTTAACAGCCTCTCAGATAAGCTTGTCAGCGTAAATGAAACGACTGTTAATTGTTAACTGCTAACTGTTCACTAATTATCAGCTGCCATCTGAACGCCCAGCGCCAGCGCAGCTCGTAGTGCGTGATGCCGGCCCGTGCCAGCAGCGCCACCCAATCCTGCCGCCGAAAGGCGCGGGCCACCGAGAGCGGCGCATCGTGTCGCACCAGGTACGAGCCGCCCAGCAGCCGCGTCAGCCACTTAATGCTGTAGTAGGCCAGCCAGTGCCGGTGCAAGTCGTTGATGACTACGGCCAGCCCGGCCTGCGCCCGCCACTGCCGCAGCAGCGTCACCAGCTCCTCATCACTGAAATGGTGGCAGAACAGGCTGCACGTGAGCACATCAAACGGCTCGGTTTGAAACTCGGGCGAGAAAATATCGAATTGCCGGTAGCTGATTTCGGGGAATTCCCGGCTTTTGGCGGCAGCATATTCCAGCATGAAGGCATTGGCATCAATACCCGTCAATGCTGCGGAGACTCCTTTTTTGCGCGCCCAACGGGCTACGTGGCGCAGGGTGTCGCCGCCACCGCTGCCGAGGTCGGCCACGCGCAGGGGCCGCCCGGCCGGAAAGCGCGGGCGTAGCCGGGCCAGCGCGTGCAGCACCGGCGCATAGCCGCCCAGCCAGGTATTGATGGTTTCGAGCTCGTCGAGATTCTGGCGCAGGTCGTCGGTGGCCAGCGTCAGGTCGTCCATCAGCTCGGGGCCGGGGGCTCTTTCAGTTAACATTTAACAGTTATCAGTGAGCAGTTGCCAGGATGGCTTCGGATTTTTGAAACTGGTCCTTCTCATCATTTCGCTCACTGTCAACTATTAACTGTTCGCTGCTAACTGATAATTGCAGTAGCATGGCCTCCATCGTCAGGCCCGGGCCAAAGGCGAAGCTGAGCACCGGCGCGCCATTGTCGGCCGGGGTAGCGGCGGCCAGCACCTCGCGCAATACAAACAGTACCGTGGCCGACGACATGTTGCCGTAGTCGCGCAGCACCCGGTAGGCGTGGCGGTTATCCTCGCGCGTCAGCCCCAGCTCGGCCTCAATGGTTTCCAGAATCTTGCGCCCGCCGGGGTGAATGGCAAAATGATGGATGTCGCTCAGCTGCACCGGCAGGCTGGCCAGTAGCCCGTCCGTCAGTTTCCGGATGCCGCGCTGAATAAGCTTGGGCACGTAGCTGCTCAGCGTCATCTCGAAGCCGAAATCGTTGATGTGCCAGGCCATGTCGTCGTGCCCATCGGGCTCCAGGCCGCAATGAAAGCCGTCGAGCGAAAGGCTGGGCGCGCCATTGGGCAGCTGACTAGCCTGCACCAGGCAGGCCGCCGCCCCGTCGCCAAACAGCGCGTTGCTGATGAGGTGGTCCTCCTGCGGGCTCTTCTGGAAATGCAGCGTACAGAGCTCCACGCTCACAATCAACACGCGGGCGTCGGCCTCGGACCGGCAAAAAGCATCGGCCAGCTTAATGGCATTCACGGCCGCATAGCAGCCCATGAAATTTACGCAGGTGCGGCGCACGTCGGGCCGCAGGCCCAGGGCTTGCACCAGCTCAATGTCGAGACCCGGCGCGTACATGCCCGTGCAGCTCACCGTCACGAGGTGGGTGATGGTGGCCGCGTCTACGTCGGGCACCTGGCCCAGGCTGGCGCGCACGGCTTCCACGGCCAGCGGCAGAGCCTCGCGGCGGTAGGCGGCCATGCGCTGTCCCACGCTCGGGAACGGCTCCAGGGTAGGGGTGTTGGGGAAAAAAGTGTACTCACCCGGTGCCCGGCCATAGTCGGGCAGTACCGAATACCGGTACTCGATACCCGATACCCGGTACAGGGCCCGCAGCTTGCGCGTGTCGCCCTCGCCAAACTGCAGGGCCCGGGCCATAAACTCGGCAATCTGCGGCTGGGCAATGCGATGGGTAGGGTTGGCAGTGCCAATGGCACCTAGATAACTCGGCATGCCGGAAATAAATTAGAAAGTCAGATAGTTCGGACGCTCGTGGAGCGAAACTGCCGGCTCGCGCCACAGGTTTCAGTATCTACGGTAAAAGAAGCACGTTTACCGGTTGTCCTGGCAAAATTGTGCCAATAACATTCTGGCGTGCGGCCCGTCAGCTCAGAATGGCTGCCCGTGGGTGCGCCGCATCAGCGCGCGCACGGCGGCCGGCCAATGGCGCAGGCCGCCCACCACCAGCTCGCTCATCACCGGCCCGCCAAACAGTTGCTGCACGGCCCGGCCCACCCGCAGGCGTGCCCCAAACTGGGCCTGCCAGGCTTGGGTGTAGCCATGCTCCAGCTGCGGCCGGCTGGTGCGGCCCGCCAAAAACGCGTGCGTAGCCGTAGCCGCCAGCGCCGCACCGTGCAGGGCCATGGCCATGCCATTGCCACAGAGCGGCGTAATAAGCCCGGCCGCGTCGCCCACCATCAGCACATGCTGCTCCACGGGCTGCTTTGGGGCGAAGGAAATCTCATTAATAACCTCCGGCTGCGGGTACAGCACTTCGGCCGAGTCCAGAATCTCGCGCAGGCGGGGGTTGCGAGCCAGCACCTCGCGCTCCATGGCCGGAATGGTACCGTGCTGTTTCAGATTGGTGCGGGTGGTGAGGTAGCAAAAGCACAGCTTGTCTTCTTCGATGGCCGAAATACCGGCATAGCCATCGGCAAAGTTGTGCAGCGCAATCACGTCGCGCGCGAAACCCGGCAGGCGCAGGTGGTATTTCACGCCAAGGTAGGGCGAGCGCTGCCCGAAAAACGGGCGTTGCAGCTGCCGGTCCAGCGCGGCGCGCTTGCCGTAGGTGCCCAGCACCACGCGGGCTACCAGTTGGCGGCCATCGGCCAGCGTTACGGTATGCCGGTCGGCCACCGCGTCGAAGGCCACATCGGTCACGGTGTTTTTCAGATGAAATGTTACGCCCCGGGCCACGGCCAGCCGATACAGAAAATTATCCAGCAAGTAGCGGCTCACGCCAAAGCCCCCCAAATCGAGCGCACTCGTGAGCAGGCGGCCGCCCGGCGAGCTCAGCACGAATTGCGCAATGGCGGCCGGAGCCAGCTCGGCCGGGTCGGCCCCGAGGCGGCGCAGGTAGGGCAGCACTTCGTTGCTCACATACTCGCCGCATACCTTATGAAAGGGATATTGCTTACGCTCAACCAAGGTTACTTCGTGCCCGCGGGAACTCAGGTCCAGGGCGGCGGCCAGACCAGCCAGGCCACCGCCAATTAATAATATATCCACTTATTTGGTCGGCAAAGGGAGAGCAGCTAGGGCGAAATTAGCCCGGTTTATCGAGGTTTTCGTATATTCTTTCTTGAGCACCCGAAGCGATTTCGTATCTTTGCTAACCAAAACAAAAAAATATCGTTAAGTTCAAGCGCACTGCGCTTAATCTCAGGGGCACTAATTCTATTTATGATGCAACGCTACTTATTAACTTTACTTTTCGGCGCTTGTTTGGGCCTGGGCCTGGCTCCGCTTCAGTCGGCCGCGCCGGCGGCGGCGGCCGTGGTGCGCCACCGCCCCGGCCAGCAGGCCAAGCCGGGCGACGACAACAACAAAACCCTGCTCGTTTACCCCAACCCCAGCACGGGTATCGTACACCTCACCATCAACAACCTGCAGGGCAAAAAGGTGGAGTTGAGCGTACTTAATGTTATTGGCACGGTGATGTACCGCGAGACCCTCACCGAACTCAACGACCGCTACACCAAAATGCTCGACCTGAGCAAATTTGCCAACGGCTTGTACTACGTGCGCCTCGAAGCCGAAAACACCAGCCAGATGTGCAAGCTGGTTATCCGCTAATCAGCCACCGAATTTTCAGCAGGTATAGACAATAAAAAAAGCAGCCCGATGGCTGCTTTTTTTATTGTCCGAATGCATCGGAAACTAGCGAGCCCTAACGGGAACGGGTACCAGCATTTCCTTTACGTTGGAAGCAGTTTTGAGCGCGAGAATGGCCGTGGCAAGCAACAGGCCGAGCATGAAAATAAACATGATGCGAATAGGAATGACGGATGAATAACGGGCCACGCCTTATCGGGGCAGGCTTCTGGTTCTTCAACCCCAAAAATGGCCAGCAGGTTTCAATAAGATTTGGGCATTCCGGCCGGCTTCCGGCGGCTGGCTGCGCAGCCTACTGCCCGGCCAGCAGGGCCGCCACCACGCGCCGAGCATCGGCCCCGGCTCCATTCAGCAGGGCCGAGCTGCGGGTGTCGAGCCAGGGCAGGCCCAGGAAGGCCACGCCGGGCGCAGCCGTAAGGCCGCGCTGGTGTTGGGGGAAGCCATCGGGGGCGAGAATGGGCAGCTCAATCCAGGGGTAGTTGGGGCGGTAGCCGGTGGCCCATACCACGGCCTCCAGCGGTGGCGTGGGGGCTTTCGCGCCCTGAATGATACCGCCGGACTGCACGCCCGTGGCCCGGCCAATAAAAGCCACGTTGCCTAGGCGGCGCAGGTGGTGCAGGTCGCCGCTCACCACGCCTTCGGGCTGGCGATGCAGCCAGCGGCCCGGCGCGGTATGGCGCGGCACCTTCATAAAGCCGGTGAGGGTTAAACCGGTCCACATCAGCTGGTTGTTGGGAATGGCACTGGTGCGCTCGTCGAAAGCCGCGAATAGGGGCCGGCCGGTGGCGGCCAGGTCGGCGGCAATTTGCAGGGCCGAGTTGCCGCTGCCCACCACGGCCACCGGGCCAGTGCCGGGCAGCTGGGCGGGGCGCTGGTAGTCGCGGCTGTGCCGCTGCGCCACGGCGGGCGGCAGCTGGTTGGCCCAGGCCGGTACGCGCGGTTGCGCATAAGGCCCGGTCGCAATGATGACGTAGCGGGCCAGATAAGTACGGCCGGCGGCGGTGTGCACCGCGTAGCCGGGCTGGCCGCTGGCCGGGGCCAGGCGGGTTACGCGCTGGCCGGTATCGACGGAAAAATTGAAGTGGGCCGCATAATCGCGCAGGTAGGCCACGGTTTCGTCGCGGGTAGGGTAGCGCAACGAGTTGCCGGGCCAGGGGCGGCCGGGCAGCCCACTGGCCCAGGCCGGCGAAAACAGCCGTAGCGAATCGTAGCGCGCGGCCCAGGCCGCCCCTGCGGTTGCCGCTCCCTCCAGCACCCGAAAAGCCACGCCGCGCTTCCGCAGATAATAAGCTGCGGCCAGCCCGGCCTGGCCCGCGCCAATCACCACCGCATCGAGCACGATGGGTGCCAGGGGCGAATTGCCGGGCAATGTAAAACTCATGCGGGTGCCTAGTGCTGCTCCGGAAACTCGTGGCGCAGGTCGGCCATCACCTGCTCGGTGGTGCTGCGCACCAGCGTCACCTGTTGGGCGGCCTGGGTCGGCGCGGGCGGCGCCTCCCCGTAGGCCTCAATCTCGCGGATGACGTGGCGCAGGCTTTCTACTCCGAGGCCATCGAGCGAGCTTTTGAGGTGGTGGGCGGCGTCGCCCACGGCTTCCCAGTTGGCGGCCGTCAGGGCTTCGTCGAGGGCGGTGAGAATGGCGGGCGTGGTTTCGATGAAGGCCCAGGCCAGCCGGCGCACAATGGCTTCATCGTTGCGCACCAGCTGGCGCACGTTGCTAAGGTCGTAGAGAGGTGTTTCGGAAGGCATGGCAGTGGAATTGTGGTATGCAATAACGGGCTCGGCGGCCTGGTTGGCGCGGGCCAGCACGGTGCGAATGACTTCGAGGAGCTGCTCTTCGCGGTAGGGCTTGGCCAGGTAGCCGGCAAACCCGGCCGCTTGCAGGCGCTCGGCCTCGCCCGCCTGCGCACGGGCCGTGAGGGCGATAATGGGGGTGGTCGCGCGGGCGGCATCGGGGTGGGCCTGCAGGGCCCGGGCGGCGGTTTCGCCGTCCATGCCGGGCATCTGAATGTCCATCAGTACCAGGTCGAACGGGCGGTGTTCGAACAGCAGGATGGCGGCCGGGCCGCTGGCGGCCGTGGTTACCTGCCAGCCCCAGTTGCGCAGCACGGTTTCGGCCAGCAGGCTGTTCACGAGGTTGTCCTCAACCAGCAGTAGGCTGCCGGCCGCCGGAGCCAGCGCATCGGGGGCAGCGGGTAGGTTGGCCGGGGCCGCTTCCGATGCGGCCATCGGCAGGGGCAGCGTGAATGAAAACGTGCTGCCGGTGCCCCGCTCGCTGCTCACGCGCAGGGTGCCGCCCATGAGCTGTACCAGGCCTTCCGAAATACTTAGGCCCAGGCCCGAGCCGCCATACTCGCGGTCGGTGCTGGCGGCGGCCTGGGCGAAGGGCTCAAAAACCTGGTCCATCACTTCCGGGGCCATGCCCACGCCGGTGTCGCTCACCGTGAAGCGCAACCAGACCGTGCCCGCAGGCTCCGTTGTGCTGGTGGGGCCTGCCACCAGATGGCAGCTGAGCCGCACCTGCCCGGTTTCGGTGAACTTGATGGCGTTGCTCACCAGGTTCAGCAGCACCTGGCGCAGGCGGTGCGGGTCGCCAAGCACCGGCGGGAGCGCCGTCGGCTTGTCCACGCGCAGGCGCAATTCTTTTTCGCGGGCCCGGGGGCGCAGCAGGGCCGCGCAGCCACGCAGCAGTTCGTCGGGGCTGAACGAGGTGGACTCGGCCTGCAGCTTGCCGGCCCCCAGCCGGGCGGTGGTCAGCACGTCGTTGAGAACGGTGAGCAGGTGCTCAGCCGACTCGCCCAGTAGGCGCAGGTAATCGTGCTGGCTGCGGCTGAGCGCGGTTTTGGCCAGCACGCCCGTCAGGCCCAGAATGCCGTGCAGCGGCGTGCGGATTTCGTGGCTCATGTTGGCCAGAAAGTCCTCTTTGGCCTGGGCATCGACCTGGGCCGCCGCAATGGCCGCTTCCAGGGCCTGCTGCGTGCGTTTCAGCTCGGTAATGTTGCTGTCCACGCCCAGGACCTGGCCCTGGCCGTCGGCTCCCAAAAACAAACGCTTCACACTGCTAAACCACAGCGTATTACCGTCTGGCGTGCGTACTGATTCTTCCATGGTCAGGTCCTGGCCGGTGCGCAGTACCTGGTTGTCCTGCCGCTGATAGCGGGCCCAGTCGTTGGGCGCTACCACATGGGGCGGTGGAATTGCCTGGCCGAGCTCGTCGGGGGTCATGCCAAACACAGCAGCCATGGCCTCGTTGGCCAGTAGGTAGCGGCCGGTGGAGTCTTTCAGATACACGGGGTGGGGCAGGGCGTCGATGACCTGGCGGAACAAGCGGTGCTGCTCGGCCAGGTGAGCGGCGGCCTGCTCGTGCTGCTCGTCGGTGGCCCGGCGTTCGGTAATGTCTTCCGATACTCCGAGCAGGTTCAGCACCCGGCCCTGCGCGTCGCGCATGAACGAAATATGCGTCGTGCGGAGCCAGCGCGTTGAGCCGTCGCGGTGGCGCAGACTGTACTCCAGGCTGCGCGTTTCGCCGTCGGCCAGGTTCGTCATCTCGGCGATGTGCTCGGTAATGAGCTGGTGCGACTGCGGAGGGAGCACGGTTTTGAGCAGCTCGCCTTCGCCGAAGGCCGCCAGCTCGTCGCTGGTATACCCCAGCAGCTGCTCGACGTGGCGGTTGGCGTAGGTGTTGCGGCCTTGGCTCAGGTCATAAATCGTGAGCAGGTTGGGTACCAGGTCCACGATGCGGCGTAGCAGGTGGCGGTTGTGGCGCAGCTCGGCAATGGCCGTACGATGCCGCGTTACGTCTTCAGCGCTGCCCATTACCTCGGTAGGAGCACCGGTGGTATCCACTGCACTGGCCAGCAGCCGGATGCGCAGCCAGCGCCAGTTGCCGTCGCGATGGCGTATGCGGCAGTCCCAGCTCAGGGGCTGGCCCGAGGCGAGGCGGCCCAGCACGTCTTGCCGCTGTAGCTGCGCCCGCGACTCCGGGTGCATCAGCTCATCGGCCAGCCGGTTGCCGAAAGCCAGCATCTCCGCGCTGTCGTAGCCCAGCACGGTGTGGCAGTGGCGGTTGCAGTGCTTTAGGCGCTGATGCCGCAGGTCGTAGGTAAAGAGTAGGAGTGGCACTTGGTCGGCCAGGCCCTGGCCAAACGTGGGCGACCCCAGGGTAGCTTGGGCAGGTGGCTGGCCCGCCGTCCGGCGTACGGCCGGAACAGCGGCCCGCCGGGCCAAACGCGGATGTTGAAAACGGCGCATATTGGGAAAAGTAATTCAACAAACCCACATCGGCCCGCCGCCTGGCAAGTTATGGGCGTAGGCGGTAGCATCGGCAGGCATCAGCCTAGCCCACCCGGAGCTCCTGCTGCTGAATCATCCGATAAATGGTTGATTTACCGATGCGCAGCCGGGCCGCCGCCGCCAGCACGTCGCCGTCCATCTCGTCGAGGCATTGCTGCACGATGGCCGTCGTCTGTTCGCGCAGCGAGAGCACGCTGCCCACGCCCACCAAAATCCGGCCGGCCCGCAGCGGCAGGTCGTCGCCCAGAATCTGCTCGCCGTCGGCCAGCACGGTAGCCAGCTCCACCACCGCTTTCAACTCGCGCACATTGCCGGGGAATGGATGGTCGAGTAGCCGCTCGCGGGCGCTTTCCGACAAATATCGCGGCGGCAGGTTGTTCAGGCGGCAAAAATCGCGCACAAACACCTCGGCCAGCAGTAAAGTGTCATCGCCGCGCTGGCGCAGCGGCGGTAGCGTAATGGGCAAGCCCAGCAGGCGGTAATATAAATCTTCGCGGAAGCGGCCGGTCTGCACCTCATCCAGCAGGTCGCGGTGCGTGGCCACCATCAGGCGCACGTCGAAGGCCACGGCCTGGTTGCCACCTACGCGCGTCACCTCGCGCTCTTGCAGCACGCGCAGCAGCTTGGCCTGCAGGCCGAGGTCGAGGTCGGCGATTTCGTCCAGAAACAGGGTTCCGCCGTTGGCTTCTTCCAGCCGACCCACGCGCCGCGCAACTGCCCCCGTAAAAGCGCCTTTCTCGTGGCCAAACAACTCGCTCTCCACCAGCTCGCGCGGAATGGCGGCCATGTTCACGGCCACGAAAGGTTGGGCCGCGCGTTCCGACTGAAAGTGAATGGCCTTGGCCACCACCTCCTTGCCCGTGCCGGTTTCGCCGTTTACACTCACCGTGATGGTGGTGCGGGCCGCCTTGGTTATAAGCGTACGCACCTGCTGCATGGTGGTGTGCTCGCCCAGAAGGGCCTGGGCCGCCCCGTAGCGCGCGCCCACCTGCTGGCGCAGCTGGGTGTTTTCGCGGCGCAGGCGGGCCTGCTGCTCTACCTTGCCCACAATATTCCAGAGGCGGTCGAGGGTATTGTCGTCCTTCACCAGGTAGTCGTAGGCCCCCTGGCGCAGCATGCTCACAGCGGTGCTCACGTCTTCCTGGCCCGAAATCACCAGTACTTCGGTGCCAGGTAGGCGCTCCCGAATCTGACTTAGCAGCTGCTCGCCCTTGGCATCGGGCAAGGAGTAATCGAGGGTAATAAAGTCGGGCTGTTCGCCCAGCTGCTCCAGGCACGCTTTGGCCGTGGTGAACCGATGGACGCTGTGATTGGGATTTTGCCCCAGGCGGTGCGCCAGCAGCTCACCGTACCATTCGTTGTCCTCAACAACAAATATTTTGAAGGGTAGAACTGATACCATGAACAAGTAGTGGAAAATGACGAAGGATTTCCAGGCAAAGTATTTAACACAGCGTTAAAATTCCCGCAATTAGGCCCTAACCGGCAGGTGAGAAACGTAGACGCATTGGAAAAATTATATTGCAAAAATACGCTGCAAATCGCGCAGCGGGCAAATTATTGGGCTAAACACCGGACATACGAAGTGTATTCAAAAGCGGATTTAGTGGATAATATTAGAAAATTCTCATTAATAGACTTTTTTCCGCGAATGGGAATAATAATCTTCATAGCTAAAATAGTATATAATTGACTGCCAGCCGGCCCGCCATTGCAAAGTGTAATGGCGGCGGAATTGCAAGGAAGGTGCAGACACAACGCACTATCCCTTCAATTTTTTATTTCCGGCCATGCAATTCTTTACTACTTCCAATGGCAAGCCCGTTCCGACCCGCTTCGCGGGCCTTATTCTTCAAATTGGCCTGTTAATCATCGGGTTGGTGCCCGGGGCTTGGGCGCAGGCTACGCTGCCCGCCTATTATTCCACAAGTGGGCCTACTAACCTGGTGACGACTGGTGGCACCATCACGGCCGGCGTGAATGCCTCGGCCGGAGCACTTAGCGCATTTACTACGGTTCAAGTGAGCGGTGCATCGGTGGCAGGCTCGCCCGTATCGCTACGCTTCAACCTGACCGGCGAAGCGCCGGCGGGCTACCGTGCGGGCGTGGTGCTGGCTAATACCAGCAGTGCCCTGAGCTTAACGGCGCTTGGCGCAGTCAAGCTCCGTACCTACCTCAATGGAGCTGAGCGCGAAACCCGGCTGGTGAGAGTAGATGTGTTGGAAGCCTCACTAGGAGGTAACAGCCAGCCTACGCAGTTGGAATTTACCAGTACGCTGTCGTTCGATGCCGTCGAATTCGAAGTGCTTTCCGTGGCGAGTCTCAACCGCAGCTTTAATGTGTTTTATGCCTACGGTGTGCGGCCGGGTATTCAGACCCGGGCCATTGGTTACCTGTCGCGCTTTGCAACCCCCACGGCTGGCACTGAATACCGCACATCAGTTGCTGGCGGCCCGCTTTTAGCACTTTGCGTTAACGCCGATGTAACCTCCCCCGAACAGGTGGCTGATGTTAGTCTGACCAATTTTGCAACCCTGCGCAGTACCGCCACGGTAGCCTGCAATCCGGCCATATATGCTAAACTGGCAGGAGTGCCCGTGGGCGGCGCGGCGGGTGGCTACTACGCCGGGTTTGTGATTGGGCAGAGTAGCCTAATAGACGTGAGCGTGCTGAGTGGCTTGGAAATTAGTACTTATCTCGGCGGCACGCTGGTCGAAACCCGTTCGGGCCTTAATCTTCTTAATCTGAGCTTGCTGTCCGGCAACAAAGCCCAGGTATCGTTCAAAACGGCCGCAAATAAGCCTTTCGACGGAGTAAGAATCGCGCGCGTAGGACTTCTTAAATCTATCGACCTTACAGTGCTCGACGACCTTGATGTATACTACGCATTTGGGCTGGACCCGCTGGCATTTGAAGGAATGAACCCTGTGCTGTCTAATTTCTCGGGCACATTACCCGCGGATGCCTTTAGTGCCAGTCCTACACAGCAAGTGGTCGTTGATGTTAACCTTACGGTGAGCGTTAGGGACCCATTAACAGGTATTACTGTTCCTGTAACCACTAGAGTAAACGCATTGCCTTTGACTATTTCACAGGTTGTCAATCCACAATTAGCCGCTGATAATATAATTCCTACCAGTTCTACTAGTGGCAACTATGCTGAGCTCAACACATTGGGGATAAACCTGAGCTCACTTAACTTGGTGGGCACCGTCACGCTTATTACGCCCCTTGCCACTCCGGCTACGGCCAGCTTGAAGCTGAAACTGAACGGTACGGGTAGAGCCGGCAACCGGGTCGGCTTTGCGGTGAGCCAGGGCGGTGGCCTGTTAGACCTGACGGCTCTACAGCGGCTGACAATCGCGACGTATGACGCAAATAATAAGCTTATCGAAACCAAAACCGGCTCTTCCTTGCTGGGCGTAACGCTCCTGGGTTCCACCGACATCAGTCGTATTTCCTTCCTGGCGTCGCGCGATTTCACGTATGCCGAAATAACGGTAACCAGCGCCGTAAGCGTACTTTCCAACACCCGCGTGTATTACGCCTTTGCCGAAGACGTACCACTGATTTCGCTGCAATACCCGCTGCCCGTCGAGCTCATCAGCTTCGAGGCTAAGTGGACCGGCGGTGCTACTGAGCTGCGCTGGGCCACGGCTTCGGAGAAAAACAGCAGCCACTTTGTGGTCGAGCGCTCCCTCAACGGCGAAAGCGGCTACCAGGCCGTGGGCCGCGTAGCTGCCGCCGGCAGCAGCACCAGCCACCGCAGCTACCAGTTGCGCGATGCGGAGGCCGGCACGCTGGGTGCCAACGCGCTCTATTATCGCCTGCGTCAGGTCGATGTCGACGGGCGCGAGTCGTTTTCGGCGGTAGTAGCCGTGGCGGTGGGCAAACAGGCGGGCCTGGCTCAGCTCGACGTGTATCCCAACCCCGCCGGTACGGCCCAGGAAGCGCACCTCGACTTCCGCAACCTGCCCGGCGGCGGCCAGCTCACCACCTATGCCGAAACCGGCCAGCTGGTGAGCCAGGTGCTGCTGACCGAAAATGCGGGCCGGGTAGCCCTCCCCGCGCTCAAAGCCGGCCTCTACTACGTGGTGCTGCGCGATGCGGCCGGCCGTAAGCTGGCCACCGAGCGCCTCGTGGTGAGCGGCCAATAGGGCAGCAGACCGCGCCGGCATCTGGCCGGGAGAAAAACATTGGTTGGAATAGTGGCTCATCTACCCGAGTGGCTCCGCTGGCATTGCCGGCGGGGCCATTTGCATGGGGGCTTGGTCTAAAACCGGGCGTTAAAGCAGCATCTTAAACTGAAGTATATAGTGATGACATGATGTGCAAATCAGTGAATTGGTCGGATGATAACATAGGCGTAACATTGTGGACGTGGTGGCGTAATTCCAGCGCGGGAATTTTGCGGTCATCATTTTAACCTTTTATCAAATCCACTTTTACATGAAGGTTACGCTCACCCGAATCAGCAGCTTGGCGCTGCTTACTGCTTTGGCCGTTTCCTGTTCGCGCGTCGAGCCGGTTGCTCCCAGCCAAAACCCCACCGCCACCACGGTCAATCAAAATGCCACCCGCGACAGTAACCTGGCGATGGGCAACCCCAGCGGGGCCGTGACTGACGCCACGAACTCGCCCAACAACTACCTGATGACTAAAACCCAGTACACCCTGTCGTATAGCCGCGACAAGGGCAAGCCGAACTGGGTGAGCTGGCACCTAAGCAGCGCCTGGCTGGGCAGCACCGCCCGCCAGGACAACTTCGCGTCCGACGCAGCCCTGCCTTCTTCGTGGTACCACGTAGGTAGCACCAGCTACTCGGGCTCGGGCTTCGACCGTGGCCACAACTGCCCTTCGGCCGACCGCACTGGCTCGGTAGCCGACAACACGGCCACCTTTCTGATGACCAACATGATGCCCCAGGCCCCCACCAACAACCAGCAAACCTGGGCCGGCCTCGAAAACTACGCGCGCACCCTCGTGGGCCAGGGCTACGAGGTGTACATCATTGCCGGTAGCTACGGCAGTGGCGGCACCGGCTCCAATGGTTACGCCACTACTATCAGCAGTGGCCGCATCACCGTGCCCAGCAACTGCTGGAAGGTGATGGTGGTGCTGCCCGAGGGCAGTTCCGACGCCAGCCGCGTAACCACTAGCACCCGCGTTATCGCCGTAAACATGCCCAACACCAATTCTATCGGCACGGCTTGGGGCAGCTACCGCACCAGCGTAGACGCTATCGAAGCCGCTACGGGCTACAACATCCTCTCGGCCGTGAGCAGCACCGTGCAGGCCACCATCGAGTCGAAAGTAGATGCCGGGCCCACGAGTTGATATTGTGCTCGTTGCTTGATTTCGGCCCGACTTGTTGCGCTTTTAACAGGTAAGCCGAGGAAAAATCAAAAAAGCCCTGAAATACATCGTATTTCAGGGCTTTTTGCTTGCCGCTAAATGTAGCCAGGGCCGGCATTTACGGAATAAAGCGTCAAAGTTACGGTGGGTTGTGCTTGCAAAGCAATTGGTTATAAACGCCCGAATTTTTTTCAGCGTAAAAAAAGCAGGCGAAAAGTGCGTTTGCTAGTCAGTTAGGGGATTAAATAAAACCGAAAAAAACCGCGCAATAAAAAGGTAACATTACCAACCTTTGCCCGGCGTAAACATTCCGTAATTTTGCATCGTGCTTCAACCCAAAAACTCGTTGATGAAGCGCGGGACTCTGCTCAGCAGCGACCCGCGAGAGGACCGGAAGGTCTTCGCCGCCGCCGGTTTTTCCGATTTTGCCTCCGGTATTTCCGCTGTTTTTTCTGGTTGTTGCCCCGCCACCGTTTCGGATTTCGAAACGGCTTTTTTATGCGCGGTTGGTTCGAATAGATAAGTCATTCCTGGGCTATGGCGCTGTTTAAATCACTCATTTGCTCTCTTACTCATTCACCGATGGACACCAACACCGGCTGACCGTCACCCGCAATGAGGCAACTTTAGGTGCGGGTGATAATTCGTTTCCATTACTGACGCTATACTTATGAAATTCGGAGCCATAACGTTACAGAATGCGGTGTGCCTGGCGGCGGCCCCGTGGGAGCTCGACGGCGAAGGGTACGAGCAGTTGGGCGCAATTTTTACGAAAACCGTAACCATGGAGCCCCGCGCCGGCCTGCCCGGCGACGAAGGCATTCTGCAGGTGGCCGACCAGACCCTGCTCAACCGTACCGACCTGCACATTGAAGGGGCCGAACTACTGGTGCACGAGCACCTGCCGCGTCTGCGCCGCTTCGGCGTGCCGGTGTTCGTGAGCATTACCGCGCCGGGCGTGCCGGGCTTTCGCAAAATTGCGCGCTACCTGCAACGGGAAGTAGGCGAGCAGCTGGCCGGGGTAGAGGTATATATTACCGTACCGGCCGGCGGCTCGGGGGGAGATATAACGGCCCGTTTCGTGCGTGAAGCCACCGAGGCCGTGCGCAACGAGCTGCGCGACGACGCGGCCGTGATTGTGAAGTTGCCGCCATGGCCCGACCACATCCGGGGCCTGGCCCTGGGTGCGCAGGAAGGTGGCGCGACCGCCCTGGCTGCCACCAACACGCTGAAAGTGCTGCATTTGCCCACCGACCGCGCTGCCCCGCCACTGGTGGGCGGCCTCTCGGGTGAGGCGCTACGGCCGCTGGCCCAGCGCTGCGTGTGGGAGCTGGCCAATGACGAGAAACTGACGCTGCCCATCTTCGGCACGGGCGGTATTTTTACACTGCGCGACGTGCAGGACTATTTGCGCGTGGGGGCGCAGGCCGTGCAGGTGGCCAGTGGCGAATGGCTGTCGCCGGGCCTCGCGGCGCGGCTGGCGGCCGAGGTAACGCACAGCGCCTCGTTGGCCCGATAGCCCAGGCGCGTTGCTGTTGTTGAAAATAGTTAAAAGTGAGGAGTTAAAATTGGATGTCTGCTTTTAACTCTTAACTTTTAACTCACAATCCCACCCAACCCGCTCTTATGCAAAAGCTCATTGCCCGCGTTCAAGCGGCTAATTCCCTGCTCTGCGTCGGCCTCGACCCGACCGGCGACGACGCCACCGTGGCCCGCCGCCTGCGCGAAGTCATTGCCGAAGCCGCGCCCTTTGCGGCCGCTTTCAAACCCAACCTGGCTTTCTTTTTGAGCCGTGAAAATGGGGTGGCCCTGCTTCAGCAAACCGTGCGCGATATCCCGAAGGACATTCCGGTAATTCTGGACGGGAAGTTTGGCGACATCGCCAACACGGCCGAACAGTACGCCCGCTTCTCCTACGACATCGTGGGGGCCGACGGCGTAACCGTGAACCCCTACATGGGCGACGACACCATCCGGCCCTTCGCCCGACCCGGCAAAGTCGTTTTCTCCCTCGCCAAAACCTCGAATAAGCCCCAGCACGGCCTGCAGGATGCAGCCATGACGCGCGGCGGCTCCATCAGCGACTGGGCCGCCCGCCTGGCCAAGCTGATGGACGAGGAAATAACCGACTCGACCGTGGGCCTGGTCGTGGGCGCGACCGAACCGGCCACTGTGGCTAAGCTGCGCGCCGCCTGCCCCGAGCAATGGTTCCTGGTGCCGGGCATCGGGGTGCAGGGCGGCGACCTCTCGGCCACGCTGCGAGCCGGCCTGCGCAAAGACGGCAGCGGCTTGCTCATCAACTCCTCGCGGGGAATTTGGCAGGCTCCCGACGCCGGAACCGCCGCCCGGGAGCTGCAGGAACAAATCAACGAATTTCGGGCCGTAGCAAGCCCGGCACACGCCTGACCCAAAAAGCCGCTTCACCGCGGCTTTTTGCTTTTTTGCAACAGATGACCGACCAATTCTATACCTCCGCCATCACCGCTTTCGATGCGGCTACGCTGGAGTACCTGCTGCGGCAGGAAGATGCCCTGTTGAGTGGGCACTTCCGGCTATCGTCGGGCCTGCACTCGGATACGTACGTGCAATGCGCCCGCTTCCTGCGCCGACCCGATTTGGCGGCCCCCGCCGCGGCTGCCCTCGCGGTTCAGCTGGAAGCCGCGGGCTTGAAGCCCGATGTGGTAGTGGGCCCGGCCATGGGCGGCGTGGTGATTGGCTACGAGCTGGCCCGGCAGCTGCGCGTACCCGGCATCTTCACCGAGCGCGACGCCGACGGAAAGATGATTCTGCGACGTGGTTTCACCATCGAGCCGGGCGAAAAAGTAGTCATCGCCGAAGACGTAGTAACGACCGGAAAAAGCACCTTGGAAGTAGCGAAATTGCTGCGCGAAATGGGGGCAGAAGTGCTGGCCGTGGCTTCGCTGATTGACCGCACGGGCGGAAAAGGCGGGCTAGATTTCCCGCATTTTGCGCTTCTGCAAGTTCAGGCGGCGACCTTTGCTCCCGAGAACTGCCCAATGTGCGCCGCTGGGGTGCCGGTGGTGAAGCCCGGCAGCCGGCCGGAGAAAGCGTTTTAGAGGAGAGTGCAGTAGCGTTTGTTTAGAAGAGGAAAAAGGGGAATCATGCTGAGCTTGTCGAAGCATCTCTACCTCCAAAGTAATCCAATCGATTCAACGAAGCGGTAGAGCTGCTTCAACAAGCTCAGCATGACGTGCTGGATTGTTCCGTTGTCAATTTGATAATGTCCGATAACACCCCCAATGCCACCCACACCATTCAGCTCACGCTGAAATCCGGCCAGCACGACGGCGACGGCCAGCGCGTGGCCGAGGCCGCCGCCCGCCACCTCGGCCTGGCCACCGGCCGCGTGCGCAGCGCTGCCCTCTACACAGTGCGCTACCCGCTAAGCGAAACCCAGCTGCACGATTTTGCCACCCGCTGCCTCGCCGACCCGGTGCTGCACGATGTGCAACTGAATGAGCTGACCGGTGCCGAAGGCTTCGCCACGTATATCCTAGTCGCCCGCCGCCCCGGCGTGACCGACGACGAAGGCACCTCCGCCCAAAATGCCCTCGCCGATATTCTGAATGAGCCGCTGGACGTGCACACCCAGCATATTTTCAGCAAGAAGCTCTACCTGCTCGAAAACGACCTGCCCGAAACTGACCTGCGCCGCATCGCGGAGGAACTGCTCGGCAACAAGCTCATCAACTGGCTGGAAGTGGGCCGCGTGGCCGATGGCATCCGCGACTATACGCCGCGCCCCGGCGGTGGGGCCGAAGCCATTACCGAAGTTGTTTCACTGACCGGCCTGAGTGATGCAGCGTTAGTGCAGCTCTCGAAGAAGAACATCTACGCGCTGAACCTGGAGGAGATGCGGGCCGTGCGCGACTACTTCGCCGCCGCTGACACGCAGACTGAGCGGAAAGCTGCCGGCCTGCCTGCCGACCCGACGGATTGCGAGTTGGAAATCATTGCCCAAACGTGGTCGGAGCATTGCAAGCACAAGGAATTCTCGGCGCTCATCAACTACAAAGACCTGGCAACAGGCGAGACGAAGCAGGTCGATTCCCTCTTCAAAACCTACATCAAGGACGCTACTTCGGAAGTGGACCGCCAGCTGCGCGCCAATGGCAACGACTGGCTGGTGAAGGTGTTTTCAGATAACGCCGGTGCGGTGCGCATTAACGCCGATTCGCTGTTTGTGTGGAAGGTGGAAACGCATAACTCCCCCTCGGCCATCGACCCGTACGGCGGGGCCATAACGGGTATTCTGGGCAACAACCGCGACCCGCTGGCTACTGGCATTGGCGGGGCGCGGTTGCTGTTCAATACCAATGTGCTGTGCTTCGGCAACCCGGAGTACGACGGGCCGCTGCTGACCGGGCAGCTGCACCCGCGCCGCATTCTGGAAGGGGTGCGCAAGGGCATTGAGGACGGCGGGAATAAGTCGGGCGTGCCCACGGTGAACGGCGCCATTGTGTTCGATGACCGGTACGCCGGGAAGCCACTGGTGTACTGCGGTACCGGCGCGGTGATGCCCATGCAATTCGCGGGCAAAGACTCGTGGGAGAAAAACATTGATGCTGGTGACCGCATCATCATGGCCGGGGGCCGGGTGGGCAAGGACGGTATCCACGGCGCGACGTTTTCGAGCATCGAGCTGGATGAAACCGCGCCCGCCACGGCCGTGCAAATCGGCTCGCCCATCACCCAAAAGCTGGCGATGGATTTCCTGCTGCTTGCCGCCCGGCGCGGCCTGCTAAAATGTAGCACCGACAACGGCGCGGGTGGCCTGTCGTCCTCCGTGGGCGAGCTGGCCGGCATCAGCGGCGGCGCCGTGGTGGAGCTGGAGCGCGTGCCGCTGAAATACCCCGGCCTGCGGCCCTGGGAGATTTTCGTGAGTGAGTCGCAGGAGCGGTTTACGTTGGTTGTAGAGCCCGGCAAAATGGACGAAATCACGGCGCTGGGCCAGGAAATGGAAGTTGAGCTGACCGATATCGGCCACTTCACCGCCGATGGTTTCCTGGATGTGCGCTTCGACGGCGCGCCGGTGGCGCGGCTGAATATGGAGTTTCTGCACGAGGGCGTGCCGCGCAAAATCTTGGAAGCGGAGTGGACCAAGCCCGCCGCTGCCGAGCCGGAGATTCCGGCGGCTACGGACTACACCGAGACGCTGACGCAACTGTTGGGCTCGCTCAATATCTGCTCGCGCGAGTCCGTTATTCGCCAGTACGACCACGAGGTGAAAGGCCGCACGATTGTGAAGCCTTTGATGGGCGCAACCGGTCAGGCTCCGCAGGACGCGGCCGTGGTGCGCTTCAACTTCGAGAGCTGGGAAGGCGTGGCCGTGAGCAACGGCATCATCCCGCGCTACGGCGATTTGGACGCGTATGATATGTCGGCCGGCTCGTTTGACGAGGCCGTGCGGCAGATTATCGCAGTAGGAGGAAAGCTGCCGAACCTGACGCCCGGCGACAGCATTTTCTGGTCGGTGAACGACAATTTCTGCGTGCCCGATTCGGTGTACGACCCCGCCTCAAACCCCGATGGCAAGCAGAAGCTGGCCAAGCTGGTGCGCATGTGCGAAGCCCTGCGCGACGCCACGGCCGCCTACTGCATCCCACTCACCAGCGGCAAGGATTCGATGAAAAACGACTTCAAAGCCGATGGCGTGAAGATTTCGGTGCCCCCCACGGTGCTCTACTCGATGACGGCCAAGATGGAAGACGTGCGCCGCGCCATCACCTCCGATTTCAAGCAGGCTGATGATGTGGTGTACCTGCTTGGCGAAACCCACGACGAGTTGGGTGGCTCCGAGTTCTACGCCCTGCACGGCCAGCTGGGAGCCAACGTGCCGAAGGTTGACTTTGCCAAAGCCAAGGCGCTGTACATCCTCATTGGTCAGGCCAACGACCAGCGCCTTATCCAATCCTGCCACGACCTGAGCGACGGCGGCCTCGCCGTGGCGCTGGCCGAAACCACCTTCGGCTATGGCTACGGGGCCGACATCGACCTGCCCGCCGCCGGCCTGCCGCTGGCGACGCAGCTGTTTTCGGAGTCGCACTCCCGCTTCCTGGCGACAGTAGCGCCGGAAGACGTGGTGGCGTTTGAGCAGCTGCTCGGCGACCGCGCGACCCGGCTGGGCCGCGTGACGCTGGATGGCCAGCTGACCGTGCGCCACGCCGGCCAGCCGGTTATTTCGGCCAACACCGCCACGCTGCGCGCCGCCTGGACCAATGGTCCAGTCAACAAATTACTTGGGGTTGTTTCAAAGGACAACCTAAGTCACTCCAACTCGCTCTAAAAGCACAAGACTCTTTTCCATTGGCCCAAAAGACTTTTGAAATGGTACAAGAAGCGGCTCAAGGAGCACATAAAGTTCAATCGGAGGCACAAGCCGGCGCGGCCGCTTCGGTGGGTGTCGTGCGGGCGCTCATCCTGACCGGTTTTGGTATTAACTGCGAAGAAGAATTCGCGGCCGCCTACCGCCTGGCTGGCGCGGAGGCCACCATCGTGCACCTCAACCAGGTGCTGCACGGGCAGGTGAGCATCCACGATTTCGACATTCTGAACTTCCCCGGCGGCTTCTCCTTCGGCGACGATTTGGGCTCGGGGGTGGTGCTGGCTAACAAGCTGCGCTACCGCCAGAACGGCCCCGATGGCCGCACGCTGCTCGATGATATCAAGCAGTTCATCGCCAATGGCAAGTTCGTGTTCGGTATTTGCAACGGCTTTCAGGTGCTGGTGAAGCTGGGGCTGCTGCCCAACCTGGGTGGCAACGTAACGCCCGAAGTAACCCTGACCCATAATGCTAGCGGGCGCTACGAAGACCGGTGGGTAACACTCCGTGTGAACCCCTTATCGAACACGCCCTTCCTGCATGGCATGGACAAACTGGAGGTGCCCGTGCGCCACGGCGAAGGCCGGCTCGTGATTCCGGATGCGGCCACGCAGGCTGCCATCGAAGCCGCGAGCCTGAACTGCCTTACCTATGCCGATTTTGACGGCGGCGCCACCGATGTGTACCCCTTCAACCCCAACGGCGCGGCCCTGAACTGCGCCGCTCTCACCGACCCTACGGGCCAGGTGTTTGGGTTGATGCCGCACCCGGAGGCCTTTTTGTCGGCCTATAACCACCCGGACTGGGCCCGCCGCCGCCGCCAGAACCCTGACGCTTCTGAGGAAGGGGAGGGGCTGCGGATTTTTAAGAATATCGTGGCGCACATTGCCCAGAAAAATACTTCGACAGCCCCAGCCGCGCAACTCGCTGACCAACACTAGCCTCTTTCAGAAACGTAGCTGATGAACACGCTCACCCACTTCGCTCCGCCCCAACTCCCGCTCCTCCACCGTGGGAAAGTCCGCGACAGCCTGCGTGCGCCCAGCGGCGACCGCCTCATCATTGTGACCGACCGCCTCTCCGCGTTCGACAGCGTACTCGAAACGGCCATCCCGCACAAAGGCGCGGTGCTGAACGGCCTGGCCAACTTCTGGTTTGCCAAAACCGCGCACATCATCCCCAACCACGTCATCAAGCTCATCGATGCCAACGCCATGCTGGTGAAGGAGGCCGAGCCCATTAAGGTGGAGATGGTTGTGCGGAACTACATCACCGGCTCGATGCTGCGGGGCTACCAGAAAGGCCAGCGCACGTTCTCGGGCGTGACCGTACCCGACGGCCTGACCAAGCACCAGAAATTCCCGGAGCCCATTGTGACCCCGACCACCAAGGAGGAGTCGGACCGCGAAATCACCCCCGAAAACCTCGTGAGCGAGGGTTGGGTGAGCAAGGAACTCTACGACCAGATGAAGGAAAAGTCGTTGGCCCTGTTCAAAGTCGGTTCCGAACTGCTGAAGGAGAAAGGCATTATTCTGGTTGACACCAAGTATGAGTTCGGCCTGCTGAACGGCCAGCTGATTCTCATCGACGAGATGCACACGCCGGACTCCTCCCGTTTCTGGAGTGCCGAGGACTACGCCCGCAACCCCGAAACGGCCGAGCAGATGGACAAGGAGTACGTGCGCCAGTGGCTCATTGCCAATAAGCAGGACGGCCAGTACCCCCGCGCCCTCACGCCGGAGGTAGCCAAGGAAGCCAGCCGCCGCTACCTCGACATCTACGAGCGCGTTGTGGGCGAGGCCCTGCCCACCGCCAAAACCGAAGACCCTGACGTCCGCGCCCGCTTGTTGTCCAACCTTGTTGCTGCTGGCCTGCTGAAAGCCACCGATGAGGAGCTGCGGACGCTGTAAGAAATATCATGACGGAACCGCAAGCACGAGAGATTATCGAAAATTACCTCGAAGGATATAATCTGTTCGATGTAGCTGGTATGCTCTCGTGTTTACATCCAGCGGTGGTGTTTGAGAATGTCACTGATGGCAGTGTGACACTCCGAACCAATGGAAAAGATGCTTTTGAAGCACAAGCGACAAAAGCGTTAGCGTTATTTATGGAGCGCAACCAGAGCATACTAGCAATTTGCTTGAATGCCGACTGCGCGAGGGTTGACATAAAGTATTTTGCCATTAGTGCTATCGACTGGCCTAATGGATTGAAAGCAGGTGCTATCCTGCAACTCACCGGCCAATCCGTATTCACCTTCCGCGACGGTCTTATTGCCTCTATCCAAGACATAAGCTAAGTGCTTGTCTTATCCAGTATGAACGCATCGAATAAAACCCTTCTCCTCCTCGGCTCCGGCGCGCGCGAACATGCCCTGGCCGAAAAGCTGACCCGCGACGGGGCCACGGTACTTGTGCTGCCCGGCAACGCCGGCATTCCCAACAGCCACCCCGAAATCGACCCGCTCGATTTTGAGGCGGTGAAAGCTTTCGCCCAGGCCCACGAGGCCCGGCTGATTGTGGTAGGACCCGAAGCGCCGCTGGCGGCCGGCATCACCGACTTTTTCGCCGGGTCCGATATTCAGGTTTTCGGTCCGACGCGCTCGGCGGCGCGGCTGGAAAGCTCGAAGGTGTGGAGCAAGGAGTTCATGCGCCGTCACGGCGTGGCGACGGCGCAGGCTTGGGCTTTCCGCAGCGACAACATTGCCGAAGCCCGGATGAAAGCGGCCGAGCTGGGCGGGCACGTGGTAGTGAAGTACGATGGGCTGGCCGCCGGCAAGGGCGTATATGTGTGCTCGTCGCCGGAAGAAGCAGAAGCGGCTTTCGATGACCTGCAAACGAGCTATTCGGGCTGGTTCTCCTTCCTGCTGGAAGAAAAGCTGACTGGTCCCGAAATCAGCATTATCGGTCTCACCGATGGCCATACCATTCGCCTGCTGGCCACTTCGCAGGACCACAAGCAGCTGCTTGCCGGCGACCTTGGCCCCAACACCGGCGGCATGGGTGCCTACTGCCCCGTGCCCTTCGCCGACGACAACGTGCTCGCCGCCATCCGGCGCGACATCGTGGACCCCACCCTCGGCGGCATCCAGAATGAGCAGTTCGACTTCCGGGGCTTCCTCTACTTCGGCATCATGCTCACGCCCACCGGCCCCAAGCTGCTCGAATACAATGTGCGCCTCGGCGACCCCGAAGCGGAAGTCCTGCTCCCCGCCCTCGACAGCAGCCTGCTGACCCTTATAGAAGCCACTCTCAACGGCACCCTCTCCAAGCAAGGGGTGGTGCAGCGGCCCGGCGCATTCGTGGGGGTGGTGCTGGCCTCGGGTGGCTACCCGGCCCCGAAATTCCCCATTGGTTTCCCCATCACTGGCTTGGATAATCTGCCGGCTCACGTGCATGCCTACCACGGCGCGACCAGGCGCAACGAGGCTGGCGAGTTGGTGACCAACGGCGGCCGGGTGCTCGTGCTCACCGCCCACGGCACTGACTTGGCCGATGCCACCGCTCGCACCTACGAAGCGTGCAGTATCGTCAGCTTCCAGGATATGTACGTGCGGCCCGACATCGCCCAGCGCCCCGAGCCGGTGCTCACTTCCGCCGTCGTAAATTGAGACCAGAAGCGCAACTCAAACTCATGAAGCTCCTCACCTCCTTTGAGCAAGTTCGGCTTTCGCTCTCTCCCGGAGAGGAAATATCGCTGAGTGGGCCCGGGAAGCCGGTCCGCCTAGCCATCCTGCTTTCGGGCCGGGGCTCCAATATGCTGGCGCTGCTGGAAGCTACTAAAACCGGTGTCCTGCAAGGCTTGGCCGAGGTCGTGGTCGTATTCAGCAACAAGCCCGATGCTTTTGGCCTTGAAGCGGCGGCTGCCCTTGGCTGCCCAGTGGCCTCGCTGCCCAGCCAGGGCCGCAAGCGCGAGACATTTGATGCCGAAGCCGCCCAGCTGCTTCAGCAGTATCAGCCCGATTTGGTGGTGCTGGCGGGGTACATGCGCATCCTGTCGCCGGCCTTCATTCAGCCGTTCGCGGGCCGCATCATCAATATTCACCCCGCCGATACGCACCAGCACCAGGGCCTGCACGCCTACGAGTGGGCCTTTGACAACCAGCTGCCCGAAACCAAAATCACCGTGCATCTGGTGGACGAGGGCCTCGATACCGGTCCCATCCTCGCCCAGCAAACGGTGGATTTGCGCGGGGCCGAAACGCTGGCCGAAGTCGAGCGGCGCGGCCTAGCCGTGGAGCATCATTTATATGCCCAAGCGTTGGTTGAACTGATACAAAAACAACAAAAAAGAACGTCATGCTGAGCTTGTCGAAGCATCTCTACCGCAGTAGTAATTCAATCGACTCAACGAAGCGGTAGAGATGCTTCGACAAGCTCAGCATGACGTGCTGGATTACCCTTAGATACCCAATTAACAACCCCATCCCATGTGCGGAATAGTAGGTTTTCACGGTCCCGACAACGTCGTGGCAGATATGATTGTCGGCCTCACCGCCCTCCAGCACCGGGGGCAGGATGCGGCCGGTATCGCCACGTTCGACGATTCTTTCCACCTGCATAAGGGCCAGGGCCTCGTCAACGACGTGTTCAAGCCCAAGCACGTGAAGAAGCTGAAGGGCCACACCGGCATCGGACACGTGCGCTACACCACGCAGGGGGCCAACGATTCGGACCTCGCCCAGCCCTTCACCACCAGCTACCCGTTTGGTCTGGCCATGGTGCACAACGGCAACGTCATCAACTTCCGCGAGGTGGCCAAGCGCCTGCACGAAAAGTACCACGTGCTGCCCAAAACCACCAACGACCTGGAACTCATCATGTACACCTTCGCCTCGGAGCTGCGCGTGAAGGACCTCGACCACATCTCGGTAGTCGATATTTTCGATGCCGTGGAAACGACCCAGGAGCTGGTGAAGGGTGCCTACGCCACCATCACCATGATAGCCGGGCACGGCCTGCTGGCCTTTACCGACCCGCTGGGTATCCGGCCGCTGGCGCTGGGACGGCGCGACACGCCCAACGGCCCGGTGTACGCCTTCGTATCGGAAAGCACCTGTTTCGACTACTTGGACTTTGAGTTCGTGGAGAATGTCGGTCCCGGCCAGGCCATTTTCATTGACAACAACTACCAGGTTCACCGCAAAAATCCTTACGCGCTGCCGAAAAACTTCTGCGCTTTCGAGCAGATTTACTTCGCCCGCGAAGACTCCGTGATTCATGGCCGGCTGGTGGCCCGCGAGCGGGTGCGCCTCGGTAAGCGCCTGGCCCGCAAGGTGGCCGATGCGGGTTTGAAGCCCGATATGGTTATCGACGTGCCCAGCTCGGGCTACTTCGCCGCCTCTGGTTTGGCCGAGGCAATTGGCGTGCCCTACCGCCGGGCGCTGGTGAAAAACAACCACATGGGCCGCTCGTTCATCGTGCCCACCCAGGCCGGGCGCGAAGACGTGGTGAAGAAGAAGCTCAACCCCATCCGCGAATTTGTGGAGGGCAAGAAAGTGGCCGTCGTGGATGACAGCATCGTGCGCGGCACCACCTCGCGCCGCATCGTGCGCCTGCTACGCGAGGCCGGGGCCACCGAGGTCTACTTCATTTCCAGCGCGCCGCCCATCGTGTCGCCCTGCATTTACGGCATCGACATGGCCATGAGCACCGAACTGATTGCCGCCAACTACACGGAGGACGAAATCTGCCGCTACATCGAAGCCGACAAGGTTATTTACCAGGATTTGTCGGATTTGGAAGAGCTGTTCTCCGAAGAAAAAGGCCACGGCGGCAGCTGTTTCGCCTGCTTCTCGGGCAAGTACCCCACCGGCGACGTGACCCACTACCTGCGCCACGTGCAGGAGGAGCGCGCCAGCCACCGCGGCGAAAAGAAAGACAAGAAGTCGGTGAGCGCCAAAGCCCCCGAGCCGACGGAGCACTAATTATTTGCCAAAACAACGAATGAAGAACGTCATGCTGAGCGTAGTCGAAGCATCTCTACCGCAAAAGTAAATAATTACTACTGCGGTAGAGATGCTTCGACTACGCTCAGCATGACGTTCTATTTAGCCTACTAAATACTGACGATTCCCCTCATGTCCACTTCCTCTAAAAACCCCGCCGGCTACTCCATCGAAGAAGGCAACGCCGCCTCGCGCAACGCCTACAACTGGTCGAAAAAAACCTTCGCCAACCGCAGCGGCAAGCCCGGCGAGCCCGCCCAGGACCTCGACGGCGGCTTCTCCAATGAAATTCGCTTCGGCAGCGAGCGCCTCGGCATCAGCTCCGACGGCATCGGGACCAAGATTGAAGTGGCCGAGCGCCTGAATAAGTACGACTCCCTCGGTTACGACCTCATCGCCATGACGGCCGACGACCTCATTGCCGCCGGTTTTGTGCCCACCAACCTGTCCAACATCATCGACGTGAACCACCTCGACTACGACGTGGTGGACCAGATGATGCGCGGCCTACACGATGCCGCCAACTTCGCCCAGGTGGCCATCACCGGCGGCGAAATCGCGGAGCTTGGCAACCGCATCGGCGGCTGGCCCGGCGCGAAAATGAACTTCAACTGGTGCTCCACAGCCATTGGCGTATTGCACCCCAGCCTGGCCCAGCCCCTGAGCGGCAAAACGGCCCAGGCCGGCCACGTGGTGGTGGCTCTGCGCTCGCCCTCGTTCCGCTCTAACGGCTACTCGCTGGCCCGCAAGACGCTTCAAAAGCTTTTCGGTGATAACTGGCACGAGGCCCCCTACGACGGCCCCGACCAGTTCGCCAACTGGGGCGAGGCCATGCTCGCGCCCTCGCTCATCTACTCGCCCGGCGTGGCGGCCCTGCTCGATGCCGGCCTGCCACTGCACGGCATTGCCCATATAACAGGCGGCGGCGTGGCCGATAACTTCCAGCGGGTGCTCAAAAACGGCCTCGGCGCGGTGCTGGACAACTTATTTGAGCCCCTGCCCGCCATGCAGCGCCTGATGGAAATCGGCGACATCAGCCCCGAAACCGCCTACCTCTATTGGAACATGGGCACCGGCATGCTCATCGTTACTGAAGAAGCTTCGGCCGCTGCCGTGGTGGCCTCGCTGCAAGCTAGTGGCTACTCGGCGCAGGTAGCCGGCCACCTAACGGCCGAGCCCGGCGTGACGCTGCGCGTGGGCGCGGGCGAACTGCGGTATGCGTAAATTCAATTAATCGTATTAAAAGCCCTGTCGTCCTGATTGACGACAGGGCTTTTTTGTGATAAAGCTCAAGCTACTTTTGCCGCTATGTCGCACGAGAAACCTGATACCCAAGCCGAAATCAACATCAAAAATGATGTTGAAAAACACGGATGGACTGTCTGCTTATTTGAAGCAGATACTGCTACTCCTGCGTTCGCTTACACCATTGGCCTCTGGAAAAATTTCAACCATCCTGAAATAATCGCCTTTGGTCTTCCGCTCAATACTATGCATGCCATTTTGAACGATGCCGGTGACATAATCAAGGCTGGAAATCCATTGGAATTAGCTGTTGATAACTTCGAGATACTGGAGCTGCACCCAGTTCAATTTCGCCAAGTTGATGCTGACAATACCACTGATTATTTTGGTTATGCCCAATGGTTTTATGATTATGAAGCCTTTCCAGCGCTGCAATTATTCTGGACGGACAAAGCCGGGAGATTTCCTTGGGAAACGGAATTTGACAAGAGCTATGAATTCGACCAGCCTTTGCTTGACCGCAAGCTTGATTTCAAATTCTTTGAGCCGAAAAATGCGGCCACATTCATAGCAAAAACGGTTTTGAGTAAGGGAAAACTAATTCGTTGGGTGTGGCACGATAGCGAAGATGGTTCTTGGTCATTTGCTAATCGTTCAAGCGATGAAATGATTGTTGTTGGCCTGAATGAGGTTGCAATGCACGACCCATCCATAAACGGGTTATTTGACCTGCCAACTGACTATATAGCAACACGAACTGCTATCGGCGGGAAGTGGAAGAGAAAGCAAGTGTGAAAAAGCCTACGCCGAACGCATCGGCCGCTTCTCCAGAATCAGGCTCGTGCGGTACTCGTAGAGGCCCATTTCGAGGCCCACGGGGAAGATGTGGGGGTTGAGGAAGCGGCGCACGCCGGGGTCGAGGCTTTGCACTTCGCGTTGGGCCAGGGCGCGGCTCTCGGCCAGGGTGGGCAGGTCGAGTACGCGCTGGCCGCGCCGGAACACGGGCTCCAGCAGCTCGCGGAACTGCGTATCGGGCCGGATGGGCAGGCGGCGGGTGCTGTCGGCGGGGTCGACGAGCATGAGGTGCGGGGGCAGGTCTTCGGCCGTGTTGTAGAGCATGTCGGCGCGGGGCTTGCCGTACTCGTTCAGGTAGCGGCGCACTTGCAGAATGCCTGGGATGCTGGTTTTGGCCACTTGCTCGGAGAGCTTGATGGTGAAATCCCAGCTCGAGTCGTCGGCTTTGCGCAGGGCGGCCAGCTTGTACACGCCCCCCAGCGCCGCCTGGTTGTAGGCCGTCACGAGCTGCGTGCCCACCCCCCAGGTGTCGATACGCGCGCCCTGCTGCTTGAGGCTGGTGATGAGATTTTCCTCCAAATCGTTGCTGGCCACGATGCGCGTTTTGGTGAAGCCGGCTTCGTCCAGCACCGCCCGGGCTTCGCGGCTCAGGTAGGCTAAATCGCCTGAATCGAGCCGGATGCCGGCTAGCTCGTGGCCGTTGGCGCGCATCTCGCGGGCCACTTTAATGGCCTGGCGCACGCCCTCAATCGTGTCGTAAGTATCGACCAGAAACACCGAATCGTCGGGAAACGCCTGGGCGTAGGCCCTAAAGGCGTCCACTTCATTGGCAAACGCCATCACCCAGCTGTGCGCGTGCGTGCCGCGCACCGGAATACCGTAGCGCTGCCCGGCCAGCACGTTGCTGGTCGCATCGGCCCCACCCAAAAAAGCCGCTCGGCTGGCCCCCAGGCCGCCATCGAAGCCCTGGGCGCGGCGCAGGCCAAATTCCAGAATCTGGTCGGAAGGGCCGGCCGCTTCGCGGATACGGGCGGCTTTGGTGGCAATCAGGGTCTGGAAATTAATGAGCGTGAGCAGGGCCGTCTCTAGCAACTGCGCCTGCAGCAGCGGTCCCTGAATGCGCAGGATGGGCTCGTTGCCAAACACCACCGTGCCCTCGGGCACGGCGTCGACGTTGCAGCTGAATTTCAGGTGGCGCAGGTAGTTCAGGAATTCGACCGGGAACATCACCCCGCCCTTGCTGCCGCTCAGGCTGCCGAGGTATTCCAGGTCGTCTTCCGAAAACTTCAGGTTTTCCATCCAGTCCACGGCCAGGGCCAGGCCCGCCGCTACCGCGTAGCCGCCCTGAAACGGGGCCTTGCGGAAATAGAGGTGAAACACCGCCTCGCGGTCCTGCAAGCCCTGCTGCCAGTAGCCGTAGGCCATGGTGAGTTGGTAGAGGTCGGTAACGAGGGCGAGCGAAGGCGCGTAGAGGCCGGAAAGGGGAGCTGCGTTCATACCACGAAGTAACAGCCGGTCGGGGCTTTTGCTGGCGGCCCGGTCCTCGCCTGGGCGAGCAAGCGCGGCCTCGGCCGGCCCACACTACCTTGCGCAACCAACTCAATTATGCCAAAAAAGAAGGAAAAAAATAGCCAGCCCAGATTTTGGGCACGGGCCGTGGACGTGCGCTGGCGGCTGGCGCTGGCGCTGGCGGCGGGCCTCGGTGCCGGCCTGTTGGCCCCGGTGCTGCTGGGTACGCTGGCCCGCGTAGTGGTAGGTTGGGTAGGCTTTGCCGCCACCGACCTGGCCCTGATACTACTGGGCATGTGGCAGGCCGATACCGACGACATCCGCCGCGTGGCTGCCTCCGAAGACCTGCCCCGTACGCAGGCGTTTGTGCTGGTAGTGGGCGCGGCCATGGCCAGCCTAGGGGCCGTAGTAGGCTTGTTGGGCTCGCTAAAGGGTATTTCGAAAGACCTGCGTGCGCTGCACGTCGTGCTGAGCGTGGCCGCCGTGGTGCTGGCCTGGACGCTGGTGCACCTCGTATTTACCCTCCGCTACGCCCATACCTACTACAGCGCCGATGAGGAAACCGGCCAGGATACCGGCGGCCTGGTATTCCCCGACGACCAGGGTAGCGGCGACGGCCCTAAAATCACCCCCAACTACCTCGATTTCGCCTACTTCTCCTTCATCATCGGCATGACGGCCCAAACCGCCGACATTGGCATCGGCAGCCGCGCGCTACGGCGCGTGTCGTTGCTGCACAGCCTCATTGCTTTCGTGTTCAATACCGTCATCGTGGCCCTCACCATCGGCACCATTGGCGGCATGCTGAATTAGCGACCGGGGCTAAATAAGTACTTATACGGGCTACCCCGGCCCGGAAAAAAGGCCCGGACCTATGAAATCAGTCCCCGGCTTACGGCCAGCTTGATGAGGGCGGCCGTGTTCTTAACCTGGGTTTTGGCGATAATGTTCTGGCGGTGAGTTTCGATGGTGCGCTTGCTGGTGAAGAGCTTCTCGGCAATTTCGCCGTTGGTCAGGCCTTCGGCAATCAGCTTCAGCACTTCCAGCTCGCGGGCCGTGAGGTCGGCCCCCGATGCGCCACCCTCCTCGGGGAGCGAGCTGGTCGACTGCGCCACTGCTTTATACAGCATGTTCAGGCCGATTTCGGTGCATAAAAACGGGTTGCTGGCCGCTACCGTACGAATGGCGTGCGTAATCTCGCTGATGGCCGCGTTTTTCAGCACGTAGCCCAGGGCCCCGGCTTCGAGCATGCGGGCCACGTAGTTCTCGTGGTCGAGCATGGTGAGTACCAGCACACGCACTTCGGGAAAGCGCTGGCGCAGCTCGGGCATGGTGGCAAAGCCGTCGAGCACGGGCATCTGTACGTCCATCAATACTACGTCGGCGGGGGTATTTTCCAGAATGGCGAGGACTTCGGCCCCGTTGCTGGCTTCGCCCACTACTTCCAGGTCCGTTTCGGCCGAAAGCAGCGCACGAATCCCGTCGCGCAGGATGGTGTGGTCGTCGGCGAGAATAATTCGGGTCATGACAGGCACAAGGATAAGGTTGTCGAAACGAGTTCCAGCGCACAAGGTTGGCCCGTGGCAATGGGTTCAATAACGAGCTCCGTATTTGTACGAAGTGCGCCCGACGGGCCGGCATTTTTTCAAGGGATTTATACGGCTTTTGTTCCCTGCATAATAGTTGAGCTTTTGCAGGCCGTAGCTTCGAGTTGCTAAAAGCAATAAAGTGGCATTACGCCGCAAAAAAGTAATACCTTTCCAGTCTCCGCCACTCCTCTGCCCCCCTATGATTCGACTGCTCCTCACCGAAGGCAACCCCACGGCTCGCCAGGAGCTGCGGCTCGGGCTGGCAGCAGCGGCAGGCCTCGACGTAGTAGCCCAAGCCGGCACCTGCGCCGAGCTACTGGCCGTGCTCGCTACTGCCGCGCCCAGCGTGCTGCTCCTCGACCTGACCCTGCCCGGGGCCGATGCCTTTGGCCTGCTGGCCACCCTGCGCGAAGAGCAGCCGCAGCTGCGACTGCTGGCCCGGGGCGAGCTTTCCAACGAGCAATACGTGGCCCGGGCTTTCGACCTGGGGGCGCACGGCTACCTGCTCAAAACCTCGCTGCCTTCGGAGCTGGTGCACGCGCTGGGTACGGTGGCGGCGGGCCGGCCGTTCCTGTGCTCGGCCATTGGCCTCTCGCTGCTGGCGCGCCTCTACGCCGGCAGCCCCGCGCAGGGCGATTTGGCCCGCGCCGCCCTGCGCCTAAGCAAGCGCGAAATGGAGGTGCTGGCCCTAGTGGCCAGTGGCCTCACCAACGCCGAAATTGCCGAACGCCTCTTCACCAGCAAGCGCACCGTCGAAACCCACCGCCAGAACATCATGGACAAGACCCAGACCCGCAACACGGCGGCCCTCATTAAGCTGGCCGTGCGCCAGGGGCTGCTGCCGGAGTAGGGGGGTAGCGTGAGCGAGGGTAAAATAGGAAAGCCCAAGAGCGTCATGCTGAGCTTGTCGAAGCATCGTTGCCGCCGTCGCAAATCAATTGCTGGCGCGGTAAAAATGCTTCACTGCGTGGCCACCAGATGGGCACGACGTGCTTGCTAGTGCCTATTCCCCGCTCTGCGCGGCAATAATAAACTCGGCCAGCTCGCGGAAGCAGCCGTGGCCGCCGGGCGTGTGGCAGTGGAAGTCGGCCACGGCGCGGGCGAAGGAGGTGGCATCGCCGGGGCAGGCGGCCAGGCCCACCATACCGAGAATTTCCACGTCGTTGGTATCGTCGCCGATGAAGGCAATCTCCTCGGCCGCGAAGCCGGTGCGGGCCATTATCTCGCGCAGGCACGCCGGCTTGTCTTTGATGCCGAGGTGCAGCTCTTCAATTTTGAGTTTGGCAGCACGGGTGCGCACCGAGGGCGAAACTTCGCCGGTCATGATGCCACTGATGATGCCTTGGGCGCGCAGGCGTTCCACGCCCATGCCATCGCGAATGCTGAAGCGCTTCATTTCCTCGCCGCGCTCGGAGTAGTACACCCCGCCATCGGTGAGCACGCCGTCGCAATCGGTGAGCACGAGGCGAATGCGGCGGGCGCGGGCGGTCAGGTCGGCAAGGTTCATACAGTGGGGAAATGCTGGGTAAGGGAGGCTGCAAAAGTAGGCGGCGTCCGGCGGTATGCTCCCAAACGAGCCGTGCACTATTGAAATCAATACCCGGCTTAAAAACTTTTGGGTGGCGTAGAAAGTATAATTATCCCGTAGTGACTACCTTGGTAATAAGTTTCACTTGCACTTGCATTTTATGAAGACAAATTTGACTCTTGCCTCACTGGCTGCTTTGCTGCTTTCGGGCACAGTTTATGCCCAAACGCCCCGACAGGCAGTATTGGCAGCCGAATCTTCGTTTGCTGAACAAGTGACGAAGAATGGGATGAAAACGGCATTTTTGGCTAACGCAGCCCCCACCGGTATGGTGGTGGAAAATGGTAAGCTGGTTGAAGCCCAGGCTTTCTGGAACGGCCGGCCGGCAAAGGCTAATACCCGCCTGACCTGGTACCCGCTGCTGGCCGATGTGGCCCAGACCGGCGACCTGGGCTACACCACCGGCCCCTGGACCATGCTGCAAAACGACCGCGCCCAGGCAGCGGGCGAGTACGTGACGCTGTGGCGCAAACAGGGCGATGGGCAATGGAAATACGTGGTCGACATGAGCATTGAGCGCATTGGCGTGGCCCCGGCCGCCCCGGCCACCGTGCCGGCCCCGCGCCAGGCCCTGGCCATGGCCACGCCCAGCATGGCCCCCACGAGCGTGCTGCTCGACCTCGATGCTAAATTCGCGGCCGCCGAGCTGCTGAAACCAGGTGCCACCTACCAGCAATACCTAAGCAACGAGGCGCGGCTGTACCGCCCGGGCCTGTCGATGATGCAGGGGCTGGCGGCCGTGGCCAATATGAAAAACCTGGAAAAAGGCTACATTTTCGCCCCCACTACCGGCTACCTGTCGGCGGGTGGCGACCTGGGCTACGTGGTAGGCACCTACCGCCACCTCGGCGATGCCAAGCATCCGGAGGAATCGGGCAGCTACCTGCGCATCTGGCGTCGTGAGGCCGAAGCCGGCTGGCGGCTGGCCCTCGAAATGTTCAACTCGCCCGTTCCGGCTGTCGCGCCAGTCGCGGCCGCGCCCGTGGCCGAAGGAGCTGGGGCTGCCCCGGCGGCCGCGCCCGCCCGCCGGGCTCAGTAGCCAAAGTAGACTGCAGTTTTTGCTTTAACGTAAAAAAGCCCTCGCCAATGCATTGGCGAGGGCTTTTTGCTGGGGTGGCTTCGGCGCTTACTCCACCAGCACGCGCTGCGTAACGCCGGGCTCGCCGGGCACCTGCACCGTGAGCAGGTAGGTGCCGGTGGCCAGGCCGTTGGTGGGTAGCTCGGTGGTGCCGTTGTGCAGGGCCTGGGTGCGCACCGGCTGGCCCAGGATGGTGCGCAGCACGGCCGTGGCGGCCGGGGCATTGGATGCCAGCGCGATGTGCAGCCGGGCTTCGCCGCTGGCTACCGGGTTGGGCCACACGCGGAAGGCGGAGGCCGGCACCCGGCCGGTAGTGGCCGTGGCCGTGCGGCCGAGCAGCAGCTCGAAGCGGCCCACCAGCGCGCCCGCCTGGGCGGCCGTGAAGGCGTAGGTGGGGACCAGGCGCAAGTCGGTGCGGGTGCCGGTGGCCAGGTCAAGCAGGGCCAGCGGCAGGGCCGGGTCGAAGTTGGCCAGCTCGGTGGTGTGCAGCTGGTAGGGGCCGGCGGCGGGCAGCGCCAACTCCAGCGGAAGGCGGGTGCCCGCCGCCAGCAGCGCGGGCGGCAGCCCGTTGATGGCCAACACCTCGCTGGCCGGCGGGCCGGGCATGCGGCTGGCCAGGCCGAGCTGGTTGGAGTTGGGCAGCTTGGGCGCATCGAAGGCCGCATCGGTACCGGTGGCGGTGGCAGCGGGGTCGAAGTACACCAGCGTCTCATCGAGCAAGCCCACCGGGCCAGCGGTGGGGCTCAGCGTGAGGCGCAGGCGGGGGCGCGGGTCGGCACCGGCCGTCTGGCGGCGGAAAGGCGGGTTCTGGTACGTCGTGACGCGGAACAAATCCTGAAAGGTGAAGCCACCCGGCACCGCCTGCGTGGCCCGGACGAAGAAGCCCTGCATGGCCGGCAGCACGCCCGCAAAGCCGCCGGTGCCCACGCCACCCACGTAGCTGCGGTAGAAGCCGCCGTATTGGCTGGTGGGCTCAAACACGTAAATGGCCGCGCCCAGGCCGGTGGGCAGCGCGCCGGGCGTGGCTTCCACCACGGCCCAGTCGAGGGGGGCGGGGTAGGGGTTGCCCAGGAACTGCCAGCCCGAATTGGCCGTGGCCCCGCGCGTGAGCGGCCCGGTAGTCAGCGGCCCGGTGTTCAGCAGGCCGCTGAGGTCGACGGTGGCGGCGGGCGCGATGTTCACGGTGTAGCCGGCCGTGGGCACCAGCGCATCGGAGGGGCTAGTGGGCGAGCGGAAGCCCGTGACAAAGTCCGGGAAGGCCGGGGTAATGCGGCTTTCCTGGTAGTCGAACACGTTTGGGAATTGCGCCAGCGGCAGGGCGGGCGTGGGCAGGGCGTTGTAGGCCGGGTTGGCCAGCGGCGCATAGAGGCCCGGTACGGCCAGGTCGGCCACGGTAGTGTTGGCCACCGGCGGGCTGTAGTGGCGGTACCCGGGGCCGGTGTAGGGCTGGGCGGGGTCGAGGGTGATGAAGCGCTGCATGGTGGCGCGGCCGGTGCCGGTGCCGGTGGGCTGCACACGGCCGCTGCCCCGGTTCACGACCATAGCCGTGCCGGCGGCGTTGGACAGCAGCAGCAGGTTGCTGGCCCCCAGGCTCAGGTTGCCGGCCTGCAGGGTGAGCACCCGGGCCAGGGCCAGGTCCTGCGTCAGGCTCACGCCGGGGGCGTTGTTCACCGTCAGGTTGCGCACGTTGGCGGGTAGGCCCGAGCCGGTGAGCTGGGCCACGGTGCCGTCGTACACGTAGCTGGCATCGGGGCTGAAGGTGCGGATACCCGTTACCTGAATGCTGCCCGTGGCCCCACTGGCGCTAATGCCGCCGGGACTGCAGGTGCGCAGCGTGGCCCCGGCCGCCAGCGTGAAGCTGCCCGAGCCAGTCAGCAGCTGGCAGCCATCGTCGAAAATGCCATCGGCCTGTACCGTAAAGGTGCCGACCACCGACACCGCCCCGCCCAGCGTGCCCTCGCCCGTGCCGGTAATGGTGATGTCGTTGTAGGCCCCGGGCGGAATAACTTGCACGGTGCTGACCGTGAGGCTGGGCAGAATGGGCGTGAACACCGAAAAGCTGGTGCTGCTGGTGCCCGTGCCGCCCGCCGTGGTTACGGTGATGGGCCCCGAGGTGGCTCCGGCCGGTACCGTGGCCGTGAGCACGGTGCCCGACACGAACGTGAACACCGCCGAAACCCCGTTGAAGGCCACCGCCGTGGTCCCCACGAAATCAGTGCCCGTGATGGTGACCACCACGCCTACCGGCCCACCCATGGGCGCGAAGCTGAGGATGAGCGGCAGCGGCGGAATTACCGTAAAAATCAGGCCGTTGCTGCTGCCGCTCACCGTCACGACTACCGGGCCGAAGGTGGCACCAAATGGCACCACGGTGGTTATCTGGGTGGGCGAGTTCAGCGTGAATGGTGCGCTCACGCCGTTAAATGTCACCGAGCCGGCCCCCGTGAAGTTGGTGCCCGTAATCACCACCGTGGTGCCAATGCCGCCGCTGCTGGGGCTGAGCGTGGTGATGGTGGAAGTGGGCACGGCCACCGTGAAGCCGACGGCGTTACTCAGGCCGCCCAGCGTGGCCACCGTTACGGGGCCGCTGGTGGCCCCGGTGGGCACCAGGGCCGTGAGTTGCGTGGCCGAGTTCACCGTGAAGGTGGCCCCTGTGCCGTTGAAGCTCACGGCCGTGGTCCCCGTCAGGTTGGTGCCGGTGATGATGACCGTAGTGCCCACCGGCGAGCTGTTGGGCGAAATGCCGGTGAGCGTGGGCGCGGCCGGCACCACCGTAAACAGGATGCCGTTGCTGGGCCCGCCGGGCGTGTGCACCACCACGCTGCCCGTGGTGGCCCCGCCGGGCACGGTGGTGGTGAGCTGGGTGGCCGAATTCACGACCAAAGCCGCGCTCACACCGTTAAACGTCACGCCCGTAGCCCCCGTCAAGTTGGTGCCGGTGATGATGACCGTAGTGCCCACCGGGCCGCTGGTCGGGCTCAGGGCGGTGATGGTAGAGGCCGGAATGGTGACGCTGAAGGCGAGGCCGTTGCTCGTGCCACCGGGCGTGGTCACGGTCACCAGGCCGGTAGTCGCGCCGGCTGGCACGGTGGCCGTTATCGTACCAGCATTCACCACCGCAAACGGAGCGGCCAAGCCATTGAAGCTAACGGCCGTGGTCCCCGTCAGGCCCGTGCCGATGATGGTAACGCTCGTGCCCGCTGGCCCGCTGGTCGGGCTCAGGCTGCTGAGCACCGGCACCGGGGCCGTTACCGAGAAGGTGATGCCGTTGCTGCTGCCGCCGGGCGTAGTCACAGTCACCAGGCCGGTACTCGCGCCGGCGGGCACGGTGGCCGTCAGCTGCGTGGCCGAGTTCACCACGAACGAGGCGCTGCTGCCGTTGAAGCTCACGCTGGTCGTGCCCGTCAGGCTGGTGCCGGTAAGGGTGACGCTCGTGCCGAGGGGGCCGCTGCTCGGGCTCAGGTTAGTAAGCGTTGGGGCCGGGGGCAGCACCGCGAACGGCAGGCCGTTGCTGGTGCCGCCGGGCGCGGCCACGGTCACGTTGCCGGTAGTCGCGCCGGCTGGCACGGTGGCGGTTAGCTGCGTGGCCGAGTTCACCGTAAACGCCGCCGCCGTACCGTTAAAACTCACACTGGTCGCGCCGGTAAAACCGGTGCCCGTTATCACCACCGAAGTGCCTACCGGCCCCGTGGCCGGGCTCAGGCTGCTGAGCGACGGAGCCGGGGCCGCCACCGTGAAGGCGAGGCCGTTGCTGGTGCCGCCGGGCGTAGTCACGGTCACGCTACCAGTACTCGCGCCGGCCGGTACGGTGGCCGTAAGCTGGGTGCCGGAGTTCACGGTGAACGTGGCCGCCGTGCCGTTAAAGCTCACGCTCGTCGCGCCCGCCAGGTTGGTGCCCGCAATGGTGACGCTCGTACCCACCGGCCCCGTGGCCGGGCTCAGGCTGCTGAGCACCGGCGCGGGCGGAATTACCGTGAAGGCCACGCCGTTGCTGGTGCCACCGGGCGCGGTTACCACCACGCTGCCGGTGGTGGCTCCGGCCGGTACGGTGGCCGTAATCTGAGTACCCGAGTTGACAGTGAACGTGGCCACCGTGCCGTTAAAGCTCACCGCCGTGGCCCCCGTAAAATTGAGGCCCGTTATCACCACCGAAGTGCCCACCGGGCCGCTGGCCGGGCTCAGGCTGCTGATGGTGGAGGCCGGAACGGTGACCGTGAAGGCCAGGCCGTTGCTGGTGCCGCCGGGCGTAGTCACGGTCACGTTGCCGCTGGTGGCCCCGGTGGGCACGGTGGCCGTCAGCTGCGTGGCCGAGTTCACGGTGAACGCCGCCGCCGTGCCATTGAAGCTCACGCTCGTCGCGCCTGCCAGGTTGGTGCCCGTGATGGTGACGCTCGTGCCTGGCGTGCCGCTGGTTGGGCTCAGGCTGCTGATGGCCGGCGCGCCTGGCAGTACCGTGAACGCGGCCGTGTTGCTGGTGCCGCCCGGCGTGGTCACGGTCACGTTGCCGGTAGTGGCTCCGGCCGGCACGGTGGCCGTAACCTGGGTGCCCGAGTTCACGGTAAACGTGGCCGCCGTGCCGTTGAAGCTCACCGCCGTGGCCCCCGTAAAGCTGGTGCCCGTTATCACCACCGCGGTGCCCACCGGGCCGCTGGTCGGGCTCAGCCCGGAAATAACCGGGGCCGGAATGGTTACCGTGAAGAGCAGGCCGTTGCTGGCCCCGGCCGGCGTGGTCACGGTCACGTTGCCGGTGGTGGCCCCGGCCGGCACGGTGGCGGTTATTTGAGTGGCCGAGTTCACGGTAAACGCCGCCGCCATGCCATTGAAGCTCACGCTCGTCGCGCCCGCCAGGTTGGTGCCCGTGATGGCAACCGCGGTGCCGGCCGGCCCGCTGGCCGGGCTCAGGCTGCTGAGCGTGGGCAGCGGGGCCGTCACGGTGAAGGCCAGGCCATTGCTGGGGCCGCCGGGCGTGGTTACCACCACGTTGCCGGTGCTCGCGCCTGGTGGCACGCTGGTCATTATCTGGGTATTAGAAGTCACCGTGAACGTGGCCGTGATGCCATTAAAGGTCACGCTGGTGGCTCCCGTCAGGTTGGTCCCGGTTATCATCACCGTGGTGCCCGCCGTGCCGGTAGCCGGGCTCAGGCTGCTGAGCGTGGGCACGGGCACGGTCAGGGTGAAGAGCAGGCCGTTGCTGGTACCGCCGGGCGCAGCCACGGTCACGTTGCCGGTGGTGGCCCCAGCCGGCACGGTGGCCGTAACCTGGGTGCCCGAGTTCACGGTGAACGTAGCCGCCGTGCCATTGAAACTCACCGCCGTGGCCCCGGTCAGGTTGGTGCCGGTAATGGTGACGCTCGTGCCCACCGGCCCCGTGGCCGGGCTCAGGCTGCTGAGCGTGGGGCCCGCCACCGCGCCCGAAATGGTGAAGTTGGTATTTGAAATGTCAAAGAAGTAGTTGTCGGCCGCTTCCACCATAATGCGGGCCTGCGTGGTGGCCAGGCTGGGCACGGTCACGTTCTCGGAGCCGTCGTTGGGCGTGCTGGTGGCCAGCACGGTGGGGTAGGTGAGGCCCCCATCGGTGCTCAGCCGGATGTTGACGATGGCCGAGCTGACCGGGGCGGCGGTGGTGTTGGCCACGTTCCAGGTCACGGTCTGCGACGAGCCGGCGGCCCAGGTCACGGCCGTGTTCGGGGCCGTGACCACAAAGGGCCCGGCGGCGACGCTGGCGCTTAGTCCCAGCACGGGGCTGCTGTTGATGCCCCCCACCACGCCCTGCAAGCCGCTATGCGCGTCGCGCACCGTTACCCGAAAGTTCAGGGGCCGGGTAGTGGTGGGCAGCGTTTCGCCAATGGTGGTGGTGCCGGCTAGCAGGTCGCTCAGGCGAGGGAAGTAGCGCGTGGGGCTGGCCGCGGGCAGAAACGAGCGGAACAGCGGCGGCGTGCCATTTTGGGCCAAGTCCCACTCCTCCCAGCAAAACGTGAGGGCGTCGCCGTCGGCATCGGTGCCGGTGGCCGTCAGCTTAAAGGGCGTGCTGATGGGCAGGGTTTTGCCGCCCGGCGGCAGGCTCACGCTGGGCACGCTGTTGCCGGTGCTGGCCACGGCCCCGCACGAAGTAGTGGCCAGGTAGTTCTCAATCTCCTCGTAGCTCACCACGTGGAAGTAGGGGTCGGAGCGCGCCTGCAGGTTGTCGCCGCTGCAAATGCCGGCGTAGGCCATTATCGTCGAGCCCGAGCCCGGTTCGTAGGCCGTGTTGGGGTTGCCGTTGCCGCCGCAGCTGCCCTGGCTGCTACTAAAAGTGTGGTTGCCGCCAAACTGGTGCCCTATCTCATGGGCTACGTAGTCGATGTCAAACGCGTCGCCCACGGGATTTGAAATCCCGGTTTCGCCCGCCGCCTTCAGCGAGGCATTACACACCACGCCCACGTAAGCCAGCCCCCCCCCGGCCGTGCTGAACACGTGGCCGATATCGAAGCCCGCCGTACCCAGCACGCTCGTGAGGTTGCTCTGGTTCTGGCTCACCAGGCTACTGGGGCTGTTGTTGGTGTAGGGGTCGGTGCCGGCGTTGGTGTAGATGAGGCTGCCATTGTTGGCCACCAGCAGCAGGCGCACGGCCAGCTCTCGCTCGTACACGCCGGTTACGCGGTTCACCGTGGTCAGAATAGCGGCCTGGGCGCTGGCCACCGTGCCGCCACGGTTGGCCGTGTATTCAGCCGTAGCGGCCACGGCCAGGCGGTAGGTGCGCAGGTTGGTGCCGATGGCCAGCAGGGTGCGCCGCACGGGGCCGGCCGCGCCGCCGGTCCGCGCCGGCGCGCCCGCATCGAGGCCCGGTTGCCACACGCAGGCCGGGGCCGCCGTCAGGCTGGCGCTGCGGTCCACATCGGCCCGGAAAAAGCTCAGGTAGTGCGCTACATCGCCCGGCCGGGCCGGCTCCAGATACACGGCTCCCAGCGCGCCCGACAAAATCTGCCCATGAAAGCCGTAGGGCGTAATATCGAGCCGCGCCGACGCGTCGGGGTCGTCCAGGCCGCGACCAGCGTAGGTGCGCAGCTCCGGAAACCGGGCTGCCGTGGCAGCGTCCATCACCGATGCTTCGCGCACCCCGAAGCGGGCGCTGCGCCCATCGGGCAGGGGCAGTACCAGTACTACTTCGGCACCCCGGCGGGCGGGTGCCAGGGCCGCATCCAGGGCCCGCACCTCCAGGCTCAGGGCGCGCGAATGGCGCAGCTGGGCGGCTACCGGTGAGGTGTTGGCGGCCAGGCGCGCCGCGCCATCTTCCCGAAACAGGTCGATGCCATCCCGCTGCTGCGCCTGTGCCAGATGGGTTAGCAAGACTACCACCAGCGCGGCAACCAGTCGGATAATTTTGTTCGGTAGCCAGCCGTCCGGGTACAGAAAAGGGCAGGGGAGGTGGGCCCGCAGCTTCCAGGCTGCCGGTACTCGGAGGGTACTGGATTTCATAGCAGAGAATTAGAAGAGTATAAGCCAAATTTATTAAAATACAACTATATATTCAAGTATTTAATATATTGAACATTTTTAAGCTCGACGATTTCAGGTCGTTGTAAGGAAGGCCTTGTGGCAGCGTCTGACTCACTGCTGCTCCGACCGGGGCTTCGAACCCACTGACCTTTTTTATTTCCGTCATGAAAACGTTGCTGCTATTGTTGCCGCTGGTTGCCAGCATTGGCCGGGCCCCGGGGGGCGGCACATTGTCCCCGCCCGCCCGGGTGCCGGTAGTCGTCGAGCTGTTTACCTCCGAAGGCTGTTCCAGCTGCCCGGCGGCCGATGCGGCTTTGCGCGAGCTGGCCCGAGCCCAATCGGTGCCTGGCGTCGAGGTTATTGCCCTCGGCGAGCACGTCGACTACTGGAACCGGCTGGGCTGGAAGGACGGCTTCTCGGCTCCGGCCTACACCGAGCGGCAGCGGCAGTACGCCGCAGGTTTCGGCTCGGGCTCCTACACGCCCCAGGCCGTGGTGAACGGCCGTTACGAACTAGTGGGTAGCCGTGGTACCGAACTGGCCGCCACCATCGCCAAAGCCGCCAAAGCCCCGCAGGCAGTGGTTTCGGTGGTTGTTTCGGGTGGCACGGCGCAAGTACGGGTTAGCAGCGTGCCCCCTGGCACACCCGCCACCGAAGTACTACTAGCCATCACCGAAAGCGACCTGGCTTCCCAGATTGGACGGGGCGAAAACTCGGGCCTGCTGCTACACCACGCCGCCGTGGTGCGCCAGCTGCTGCCGCTGGGCAAAGTAGGGGCTGCCGGCTCCTTCACCGCTTCATCAGCCCTTAACCTGGCCTCGGCCTGGAAGCGTCCTAACCTGCGGGTAGTGGCGCTGGTGCAGGAAATCGCCTCGCGCCGCATCGTGGGCGCCGCCACTTCAGCAATTAGCATTGAGCAGTGACAAACAGTAGGCTGTTCGTTGCTCATCGACACTTGCTCATTGAGCGAGGCGTAATATTGCGGCGCGACCCAACCCGTTTAGTTGTCGCCCCGCATGAATTCAGCAACTCCCGTTCCGGCCGAGTGGCCCGCTCGCTTCGGCGATGAGCTCTACCGCTTTGCGCTGAGCCGTGTTTCCGACTCTGAAACAGCCGAAGAGCTGGTGCAGGAAACCTTCCTCAGCGCGCTGGCCAACCTGGCTGCCTTCCGGGCCGAAGCCTCGGAGCGTACCTGGCTGTTCGTTATTATCCGTCGCAAAATCATCGACCACTACCGTCGTCAGGCCCGCGCCCCGCACATTGGTCTCGATGAACTGGGAGACGGGGGCGGGACCCCCGAATCCGACTACTTCAACCCCGCCAATGGCCACTGGAATGGGCCGCAGGCCCCCAGCAGCTGGCTCCGGGCTGATGCCGCGCTCGAGCAGCAGGAGTTGCACGACATTCTGGGGCGGTGCCAGGAGCGGCTTTCCACCCAGCAGGGCGCGGTGTTCGCCATGCGCTTCGTGGAGGAATTATCGGCCGAAGAAATTTGTCAGGAGCTGGGACTGACTTCGGCCAACTATTGGGTTATCGTGCATCGGGCCAAGCTTCAACTGCGCCGCTGCCTCGAAAAACACGGCCTCGGCCAGTCCTAATTTATTCGCTATGCTACGACTTATTACCTGCCAGCACGCCACCCTGCTCATCGAGCAGCGCGAAGACCCCGCAATGCCGCGCCGCGAGCGCGCCAGCTTGTGGCTGCACCTGCACCTGTGCCCCAACTGCAAGCGCTACTCCAAGCAAACCGTTCTGATTGCCGAGTGGGCGCGGGGCTCGGCTACCGGCCGCGCGCAGGCTGGGCCGGGGTTGTCGGTGGTAGCCAAGGAGCGGATGCGGGAGCGGCTGATTGCGGCCGGGTAATGCCATTGTTCCACCTTGGCGGGGCGACATATCGGTAGCAAAGCCATGTCAGCCATCAAAAAAAACCCTTTCGGGGCGACAGTCGATGAACGAGTGTCGCCCCGAAAGGGCTTGCGCAAGCTTAACGCATCCTGCCGATACGCCCTTCCACTGGGGCTAGGACCTACGCCCCCGTTGGGGCCAGGCGCACTACCAGGCCATCGGTACGGGGCGTGAGGCGAATCTGACAGCTCAGACGCGAGCCTTCGAGCACCACGGGCAGCGTTTCGAGCATGTCGAGTTCGGCATCTTCGGGCTCGGGCAGGGCGGGGCCGGCCAGTACTTCGACGTGGCAGGTGGCGCACAGAGCCATGCCGCCGCAAGTGGCCTGAATGTCGTAACCGCTGGCTTTGAGCAGCTCCATGAGGCTGAGGCCCATGTCGGTGGGGCCGATAAGCTCGGTGCGCTGGCCGGGGGCATCTTCAACGTAGATGCGAATGTCGTCTTCCATGAGATTATTGGGTGGGCAGCACAAAAGAACGTCATGCCGAGCTTGCTGAAGCATTTCTACTACAATAGTAAATAATTACTTGAGCAGTAGTGATACTTCGGCAAGCTCGGCATGACGTTCTGCGCGAACAGATTACAGGCTGGGAGCTCCGTTGACCGTCGTGTATTTCAGGGTGTATTTTTTATCGGGGAAAATGTATTTGAACGCGCCCTGGCACATCAGCGCGGCCTCGTGGAAGCCGCATAAAATCAGCTTCAACTTGCCGGGGTAGGTGTTGATATCGCCGATGGCGAACACGCCGGGCAGTGAGGTGCTGTAGTCGAGAGTGTCAACTTTCACAGCATCGTTCTCAATTTCCAGCCCCCACTCGCCGATGGGGCCAAGCTTGGGCGTGAGGCCGAAGAGCGGAATGAAGCAGTCGAGCGGGACGGTTTCGGCCTCGCCGTTATTGCCGGTGATGGTCACTTCCTTCAGCGTGCCATTGCCGTGCAGGTGCGTAACGTTGGAGCTGAGGACGAGCTTGATTTTGCCGGCTTCGTGCAGTTTCTGCACTTTTTCGGCCGAGTCGGCGGCCCCGCGGAAGGTGGTGCCGCGGTGCACAAGCGTCACGTCCGAAGCCACGTTGGCGAGGAAGTTGGTCCAGTCGAGGGCCGAGTCGCCGCCGCCGGCAATCACAATTTTCTTGTCGCGAAAGTTTTCGGGGTCGCGCACCATGTAATGCACGCCCTTGCCGCCTTCGAAGTTTTCGAGGTTTTCGACGGCCGGCTTGCGCGGCTCGAACGAGCCCAGGCCGCCGGCAATGGCCACGGCCTTGCAATGAATCTCGGTGCCGTCGGTGGTGAAAAGCTGGAAAGAGCCGTCGTCGAGCTTCTGGAACTGCTCAACCCGTTCGCCCAGCGTAAACGTGGGGTGGAAGGGCTCAATCTGCTTCATCAGATTGTCGACCAAATCGCCGGCCAGAATTTCGGGGAAACCCGGAATGTCGTAAATCGGCTTCTTGGGATAAATCTCGGAAAGCTGGCCGCCGGGTTGGGGCAGGGCATCCACCACGTGGCAGCGGAGCTTGAGCAAACCGGCTTCAAAAACGGCAAACAGACCGACTGGGCCGGCTCCGATGATGCAAATATCGGTTGAAATCGTGTTGGGCATAAGAGCAATGGGTGCCTGAAGAAAAGCGGCCGCAAAGGTAAGCCCCGGGGCCGGGGCCGCCAACGACGGCCGGATTTATAACAGCAAGCTAGGCGAAAACGTTGGCCGAAACCTACAGATAATCCAGAAAATGCGCGGCTTCCCAGATGCTCAGGAACTGGCGCACGGGCATGGCCTGGGCGGTGGTCACTTCATCGGTGTGGCGGCGGGTGGGCAGGCCGGGTACGTGTACTTCGGCCACTATGCGTACGCCGCGGGCCACAATGAGTTGTTCAACGGCTTGGAAATCGGCCCGCAGGGCGCTACTGGTCTGGTTCACGACCTGCATGTCGCTGAGAATGTGAAAGCCGGGGCCCACTTCGGCGAGAGCGGCGGTCCAGTCGGCCAGGTAGTGAGGGAGGCTTTCGGCGGTTTGCATGGCCGCAAAATTCTGGTAAAAAACACGGTTGCGGCCTGTTTCCACCATCAGCTGGTATTCGGGACGAAGGGCAATAAGGCGCATGTTCTGAATAAATTACGCGCCCCTTCTGGTCGAGGTAACTGGCGGGTTGGTTGCCGGGCCGGCCGGTTGATGCAAAGGTACGTTTGCACCAGCCGGCCAAAAACCGGGCCACTGACGACCCAGCACGTACCACCAGCACCGGTTGGGCGTTTAGTGGCTGTGGTTTTCGGCCGGCGGGCAATTCGTTGCGTAATGCCTATACTTCGCCTCAAAACCTTGTCTAGCGTTTCTTCTATGCCGATTTTTGTTTCCGTGGGCCTGCTCACGCCGCGTTTGTCTCGTTGTTTCCGGACTGCTGGAGTGCTTTTGGGGTCGCTTTCATTACTAGCCGCCTGCAACTCGGAACCGGCCGAAACCACCACCAGCAAGCCCGCCAAAGGCGCGAAAGCCGCGACTGAAACGCCCGCTGCTGCCGAAGTTGCGCCGCTGCACGTCAGCGTTTTTCTGGAGTATTCCGGCGGAATGAAAGGCTTTGTGCCGCGCGGCGGGGCCGATAAGCCGGCTACCGAATTTCAAAAACGCATCGGGGCGCTCATCACCGAAACGCAGGTGAGCGGGGCTGTGGCCGAGCGCAAATATTACCTCTGCGAAAACGCCGCGCCCCGGCCCGTGAAGTTCGAGCAGCTGCGCGACGTGGTGCAGGGCGAGGTGAGCCAGGCAGCCCTTGGCACCGAGCTGCCCCAGATGCTGGAAGGCATTCTGAGCATGCCGCAGGCCACGCAGGGCGTGAGCGTGGTAATTTCGGACTTCATCTATGGCCCGGCCCGCAAATCTGATTTCTCGCAGCTGCCCAACCTCATTCGCACGGCCATCGCGCCCGTGAGCCGGCAGCAGCTGGCCGTGGCCGTGTTCGGCGAAACCTCGCGTTTCTATGGCAGCTACTTCCCCGCCGTGAAAACGCCGGTGCAGAAACGCACGCTCAACGGCGAAAAGGTACCGTATTACGTGTGGGTGATTGGCCCGCCCGCGCAGGTGGCGCGCTATGCGGCCGAGGTGTTCCGGAACGCGCCGGCCCAGCAGGCATTTTTTGGGTTGAAAACGAATACGCCGGCCTTCGCCCCGCTGCTCACCAAGCTCACCGACCCAAAGCTGAAATCGAGCGGTGGTACCGTGTACGAGCAAAACCAAGTGGTCAATCTGGATGCGTCTTCCGACCCGGTTGAATTTTCTTTGGGCTTAAACTTAGCTGGTTTGCCCGCCGCGTGGCAGCAGCCGGCATTTTTGGCCCAACATCTGCAGGTGCGCCTGCCCAACGGCCAGGCTAGCCTGTTGCCCAACTCGGTGCGTCCGCTCACCGATGAGGAGCAGAGCGGCCAGCCGGTGCTCGCGCCCTACACCCACGTGGTGCGCCTGCGGGTGAGCAAGCTGGCGGCACCCACCGCCACGCTCACCGTTTCGCTGCCTGCTCCGGAAACGCCGGATTGGGTTTCGGCCTGGAGCACCACCAACGACAATACGCCCGCGCCCCGCACGTTTGGCCTCGACCAAATCCTGGCGGGCGTCCGGCAATCGTATCCAACCGCGCTACCGCCCGTATTTACGGTTCAGCTGCCACTCAAAAACGACAAGTAAAATGGTGCTTGGTTGTTGGTGCTTGGTGCCTGGATTATAAATGTCAAGCCCCAAGCGCTTAATACCAAGCACCAAGCACTAATAACCAAGCACCAACAAAATGCAAACCTTCTTCACCAGCCTGTACTCGGCGCTTATTTCCATTTTCCAAAGCCAGCGCCCCGCCGATTATGGCTTGTATAAAACGGATTTGTTCTCGCTTGTGGGCTGGAGCACGCTGGGCGTGAGCCTGCTGCTGGTATTGGCGTTTTACTATGTGTTCAACTCGGCCATACGTACTGGGATGTTCCGCACGCCGCACTGGGCGCTCACGCTGGCGCTGGCCGCTGGCCTGGGCGTGTTTCTGGCCAATAGCCTCAGCAAAAGCCATGGCGCGGAAGTGAGTAGCTACCTCGGCTATTTCATGGTGGTGAACATGCTGGTGGCCGCGCTGTGGTTCCTCCTTTTTTCGGTGTTGCTGAAGCGGTGGAGCACATATGCGCGCACCACGCCGTTTGTGGGGCCGTTTTAACTTTTTCCATCTGTCATCCTGAGCTTGCGAAGGACCTTATCTCGTTTAAGCCGACTGATTTACTGCAAATAGTTTAGCCGTGATAAGGTCCTTCGCAAGCTCAGGCTGACAGGCGATTTAATTTTGATTACAGTCAAGCTATGTCCAAACTATTCATCTTCGCCGTGGGCGGCACCGGGGCCCGCGTGCTGCGCTCCCTCACCATGCTACTGGCGTCAGGAGTTAGAATTCCGAACTGCGACCAGCTGGTGCCCGTCCTCATCGACCCCGACACCCAGAACGGCGACGTGACGCGCACGGTGGCCCTGCTTAAGCGCTACGCCCGCATCCATGAAGCCTTGTACGGCGACGGCCAGAAGGAGAAAACCGGTTTCTTCAGCCAGCCCATGAACACGCTGGCCCACCTGAATACCAGCGGCGGCGGCGAGGAGCTGCGCGACTCATTCGTCTACGACTTCGGCGGCATCAGCCAGCCCTTCCGCGACTACCTCAAATACAACGACCTCTCGGTGGAAACGCAGGGGCTGGTCGATTTGCTGTTTACCCAGGACAGCCTTGCGGCCAACCTCGACGTCGGCTTCCGCGGCTCGCCCAACGTGGGCTCGGTAGTGCTGAATGCGGTGGTGCAGTCCAAGGAAATGCGCTACCTCGCCCAGAGCTTGCAGGACGGCGACCGGGCCTTCTTCATCAGCTCGATTTTTGGCGGTACGGGCGCGGCCGGCTTCCCGCTGCTGGTGAAAAACCTGCGCGACCCCAACTCAGCCCTGGCCCACCCCGAAGTGCGCCGCCGCCTCAAAGCCGGCGCGCTGGTGATGCTGCCCTACTTCAAGCTGCAGGAGCCTTCGGCCGATGAAAAGGCTGCCGGGCAGGATTTTATCGACTCTAACACCTTCATTACGAAGACCAAAACGGCGCTTTCGTACTATGCCGACAACCTGAAGGGGCTGGAAGCCATGTACTACCTCGGCGACCAGCCGGGCCAGCCACTGGCCAACCACCCTGGCCGCGCCGAACAGCGCAACCAGGCCCACCTGCTCGAAATGCTGGGGGCCTTGTCGGTGCAGCACTTCATGGAAGTGCCCGACAACCAGCTCGACAGCAACCAGCCGATTCACCACGAATACGGCCTGAAATCGGACGCCACCGACATCGATTTCGGCCAGCTGCCGGCCGATATGCGCCAGGAGGTAGCCCGCCCGCTCATTCAGCTGCATTATTTCGCCCGCTACTTCCTCAAGCACACTCCTGAAGATGCCAAAGCGCCTTACTACGAGGCCGGCGACTTGGCTGCTCAGTTGCGCAACAACCGCGCCCTGCGCGAGCTGACCGACTTTTTCGGTGAATACAACGAATGGATTCGGGAGTTGGGCGTGAACCAGCGCCGCTACACCGCCATCCGCGCCGACGAGGAGGACTTCAATAAAATGGTGACCGATAAAACGGTGGAAACCGGCATCTTCAGCAAAGGCATTACGCCCGGCTTTTTCCGCGATGAGCTGACCAAGGCCGTGGGCAAAGCCACGCTTTCTAATCCGACGGAGAATGAGGCGCTACGCTGGGTGGTGAAGGCGTTTGAGGACGCTACGGGCGAGATTCTGGACAAGAAGCTGCAGTATTCCTAAGCGCCCAATCAATTTATTTCTGGCATAAAAAGCACGTCATGCTGAGCGCAGCCGAAGCATCTCTACTGCGTAAGCAATTATTTAGTACTGAGGTAGAGATGCTTCGGCTGCGCTCAGCATGACGTGCTGATTTCGACTATAAATCACAATATGGCTAAAATCCTGCGACTACACGACACCGGCTCCAGCACCCACGAGGGCTGGGGGCCGACTGGTAAAATCGGCCCTCACGAAGTCGAGCGCCTGCTCGACCCGCAGGGCGGCCGCGCCGCCAAGGTGGCCGTGTCCATCCCTTCGCCCTTCGCCCGCATGCACCTGGTCGAAACCGCACTGCGCTTCGTCACCCAGGGCGGCACCATACAGGACTCGGTGTACCACCAGCTCGTCAGCCACTTCTGGGACGTGTGGGAAATGGTCTTCAACTTCCACCAGCGCAAGCTGGCCAGCCAGCGCCTGCAAATCCGGGCTTGGCGCAAGGATGAGGAGCTGGCCAAGCTGCGCGCCAACCCCGCCACCCGTCCGCTGGCCGACGTGCTGGCCCTGTACCTCGACGGCCGCTTTGCCAAGCTGACGGAGATGCACCTCATTTACTTCCCCGGCGCGAATGGCGTGCCGCAGCTCATTGGCGGCACCTCGCCGCTCACGCTGTTTTTCCCGGCTCCTAATGTGAAGCCACTGCCCGTGCAGCGCCCGCAAGGTGGAGGCTACTATTTTGATAACCAATACGTGCCGCTGGCCAATCGCGAAGCTGCCTTCCGCGACTACGTGTACCAGGAGTTCGTGGGCGACCCGGCCCTGACGGCCCTCGCGCCGCTGGTGCGCGATACCCTCGACCGCGGCCTGCTGCAGAAGTGGGCCATGGATGGCACCGCCAGCCTGAGCAACTTCCCCATCCTTACCGACGCCTCGAACAACCAGATTGACGTGGCCGGCGTGCTGTTGCGCGTGCGCCCCGACGAGGGCACCGTGCGCGGCTCCGACCTGTTCATCCGGCCCACGCGGGCGGGGGTGGGCGGCCCGCTGCCCATCGTGTTGCGCCCTGGTTTGAAGGCCGTGGGCAAGAAGTACTACAACGAAACCCTGTTTGCCGACAGCGGGGCTACCGTGCCCGCCGCCGATACCCGGCCGCTGAAGGAGCGCACGCTGCCTGGCCCGGAGCTGCCCTACCCGTATCTGACGGTGAATGACCTGCTGGAAGAGACCCTGCTGGCCGTACCCTACGAGGTAGACGCCGAACGGTTCTTTTGCGGCAACCTCAAAGTCGCGCCCGGCTACCGGCCCAGCAGCTGGCCGCTGCTGCCCATCAAGCCGATGTATTTCGACTACTTCACGCAGGCGGATTTGGCCGAGCACCTCACGCTGGAGCTGGAATCGGCCTGCATCCGGGTGAAGCTGCGCGTTCCGGTTAGCGGCGGCGACTACGTGGACTACGAGCGCGCTTACTACGACAACCCGCAAGGGGAGGGCATGGGCCGTCTGCGCGTGACCAATATGGCGCTATCGGTGTTTCCGTTTGTGAAAGTGGCCGATGCGCCGCAGTTCAACGACTTCTACAAAGTCATGCTGGTCGATGCCAACAACATCGACCCGAGCATGGTGACCAAGAAAGTCGACCTGAAATTCTGGGCCAACGGCCACCAGCTCAGCGAAACCGGCACCGACCAGAGCGCCACCCGCTACGACCGCACCCCCAAGACCAGCCAGGACGAAGGCAGCACCTATTTCGAGGTGCGAGGCACCCATTTCGACTACCTCGAAGTGCTGAACCCGGCCCCGGCCGAAGGCCGCGCGCTCATCATCCCGCGCTGGCCTGAGCAGCGCCAGGGTACCAAGGAGTACCGTTTTGCCATCGACTTCGGCACCACGAACACCCACGTGGCCATGCAGGATAGCCCCGGCCAGGAGCCCAAGCCGTTCAGTTTCGGCCTCAGTGATACGCCGGTGGCGCTGCTGAAAAAATCGACGGCTGAGCCCGACCGCACTCCCTACGAGCGCCTGTACCGCGGCATCGACGATGACCCGGCCAACTTCGTGCAGATTAAGCGCTGGCAGCAGTATCAGGAGCGCGAATTCGTGCCGCCGATTATTGGCGCTGATAATTCGCCCTACGCTTTCCCGGCCCGCACCGCTACTTATGAGGCCGCCAACTATGCTACCCAGGAGTTGAGCGTGCTCGGCAACATCAACGTGGCTTTCGGCATCATCACCGAGGAGCAGCGGCGGCCCAACTACCACACCAACCTGAAGTGGGATAACTCGCTGAACATCGCCAACACCAACCGCGTACGGGCATTTTTCGCCGAAATCCTGCTGTTGTGCCGCTCTAAAGTGGCGCTGAATGGTGGTAACCTGGCGGCCACACAAATCACCTGGTTTGCCCCGCTGAGCTTCTCGACGTATCAGCGCAACCTCTACCAGCGCGAGTGGGATACGCTGTTTCACCGCATTTTCCACACCACCAACTCCATGCCCTGCATGGTAGAGAGCACTGCGCCGTACTACTACCTCACCCGCCGCAACATCGTGACGCTGGGGCCGGGCGAAAACGCGGCCTTTATCGATATCGGCGGCGGCACCACCGACGTGCTGCTCTACGCCGACCGCAAGCCAGTGCTCAGTACCTCGTTCCGCTTCGCTGGCAATGACCTCTGGGGCGATGGCGGGGCCGAAGTGCGCGGTGCGAAAGACAACGGCCTCGTACGTTTCGGCGTGGCCGGCGTGCAGAGCGCAGTGCTGAGCCCCGCCGCCCGCCGGGCCCGCGAATACGTGCTGGTGGCCGAAGGAACCGATAATTTCGGCTCCGAAGACGTGGCCAGCTTCCTGTTCAGCTACGACCAATTGCTGGGTTTCAGCGAGCGGCTGCTGCGGGCCGAGCACCTGCGGGTGCTGTTCTACTTGCACTTCGGCGCGCTCATTTACCACGTGGCGCAGGTGACGGTGGCCAACGGCCAGCAGCTGCCGCGCTACCTATGCTTCACCGGGCGCGGCAGCCTCTACGTGCGCCTGCTGGCCGCCGGTTCCAACCTGCAGCCGGTGGAGAAGCTGGCCCGCCTCATCATGGAAAAAGCCACCGGGCAAACCGTGCCGGCCGATTTCCGCATCAAGCTGGCCGACGACCCCAAGCAGACCACCGCCAACGGCGGCGTGCTCGCCACCGGCCAGATTCCGCAGGACCCGCCCCTGGTGCGCCCCGTGGGCGGGCTGCCCGACCCGGAAAATCCGCTGGCTGACCAAGGCGAACACCACCTCGAAGCCTCGGCCGTGACCGACGAAATCAAGCAATCAGTGCTTAGTAACGCCCGCGCCTGCCTCAAGCTGCTGCTCGAAGACCCCGAACTGAAGCGCGTGCAGGCCGACCTGGGCGTGAAAAACGACCAGGGCCTGGTGATGAGCACGCTGGAGCGCAGCCTCGGCGACTCGTTCAACCTCTACCGCCAGCAGTACGCCGACGTGCTGCGCGATGGCGATACCGTACCCGAGACCTTGTTCTTCCTGCCGTTCAAAAACGCCCTGTATGAGCTATCCAAGGTGCTTCATGACGCGCAGCCGTTCAATTAGCGGCCCTGGCGCGGCGCGCTTTTCACAGCCGGCCGGCGATTCCTTTGGGAGCTGCCGGCCGCTGCTGTTGCTCGCGCTGCTGTGGGGGTTGGGCGGCGTGCCAGCAGGATGGGCGCAGCCTCTTCCCCGCACAGTTGACTCCTCTGTGGAATCTACTGCCGCATCAGCAGCCACAACTACTTCCAATTTGACGACAATCTGGGCGGTGCTGGGTGGTGTGGCTATCGGGGCATTAGGCGCGTGGCTGTGGACGCGACGCTCGGCGCGGCCTGTTGAAGCGGCGCGCCTGCTAAGAGATGCCGCGCCGGAATCCTCGATTCAGCCCGTACGAAAAGTTCCCTTCCAGAACGTGTGGAGATTGCCTGGCCGTCTAGACGCTGCTTCCGATGCGGCGAGTGCGCTGGCCGCGCCCATAGACTCGGCTCCCGCCGTTCCTCCTGCGACAGCAGGCGATGTCCAAGCTAAAAACGTAACAATCCGGTCATTGCGTGAAGTTCAGGGTACGCCGAAGCCCGCTGACAAATCAGCGGAAGCGAAAAGGAAAAATAAGCCGAATTTTAATTCCCGTGGCCCTGCTGCCAATTCGCCCGAGACGTGGTCGCAAGTACCACATCGTCCTGCTGCGATGAACCCCACCACGCCCCCCGTGCTGCCTGCCGACGAGAACCAGCCCCTGGAGCGCGGCCAAAATATTAAATTGGATGCTCCTACATTAACACCACCTGCCATTCAGAAATTAATTGATTCCAGCCCTTATGCTGATGTCAATTTTGCATTATTACCCGAACCACCATCCGAAGAAAAGCCCATTGTCCAGGTTGGTCGGGAAGGGTGGTCTGTACCACCCACAAAACCATACTCTCATGAAGAAGCATCAAATAAAACACCAGAATAAAGAACCCGAATATGATTGGACGGTGCCTCACCGTCGAGCAGAGTTGGACCCAGCACGCTACTCTAAACCTATGAAACAAGAAGAAGAAACTTTCAAGCTTGGCCAAACCATCGAATTGAATGCGCAGGTTTCTACGCCACCGCCTATTCAAGAATTAATTGATTCCACCGCTGCAGGGGCTTCAGGGGAAGTGGCTGCACCTGTGCCAAGTGGACCAGTACATTACTACGCCCCGGCCCCCGACGTGCCCAGCATCGAGCACCGCAAGCTCAGCCCCAACCCGCTGCCGCAGATGCCGCTGCTCATTACGCTGCCCCACGCGGCGGCCGAAACGGCGCAATTCTCGTTTAGCCCGCAGGCCGACCAGTCGCGCATCATCGGCAACGGCGTGCGGGAGCTCAAAGAATTTTTTCAGTTTGAGCTGCCTCCTACGGAGCAGTTCACCACCATCAAAAACCTGACGCCCGGCAAGCTGGAAAAGCGCGACGATGCTTGGCATGTGGTGCAGAAGGCCGAAATCGCGCTGAGCTAGAGCGACGTAAAAGAACGTCATGCCGAGCGCAGCCGAGGCATCTCGCGGGTGGCAGTAAATCAATCGTTTAGTTGTTTTGATTACTACCACACGCGAGATGTCTCGGCTGCGCTCGGCATGACGTTTACTACGACGGTCTTGTTCGTTCAAAGAGTAGACGCAAGTAGGCGTCTCTACATTCGCCGTAAATCCCCGCTATGCTCCTAATTGAAATTCTTCTCATCATGGCCTTGGTGGCCTGGCAGGCATATGTGTTCCTGCACAACCGCCAGCTCACGGCCCGGGTGCAGGCCATGTACCCGCCGGCGGGCGCGGTGGCGGTGCAGCCCATCGCCTACACCGCCGCCGACCCGGACAAGAACTTTGCCATTCAGTATGATGCCCTCATCACCCGCGATGCCTCTCTGGAGTTCGGCCAAATCATCACCGATACCAACGAGTACCTGCTTAATAACCGCGGCGCGGCGGCCGATTTTGGTATTCTGAAAGACATTTCCGAGCGCCACGCCGAAGCGTTGGACGAGGAGATTCAGGCCCAGATTGCTACGCCGCTGTATCTGGGCTTGCTGGGCACCTTCACGGGCGCTATTCTGGGCTTGCTGGCGCTGGTGGGCAACCCGTTTGCCGAGGCGGTGGTGGACCCGGCCAAGGATACCTCGTTCAGTAATACCGATGTGCAGCACTTCCTCGGCGGGGTGCTCATTGCCATGATTGGCAGCCTGTTTGGCCTGGCCTTCACGCTGGCTGGCAACCAGTTGCTCAAAAAAGCCCGCGCCGCCCGCGACCGTCACAAAAACGCTTACTACACCTTTCTGCAAAAAGCCCTGCTGCCCAAGCTGAATTCCGACATGCAGGCCGGCATGAGTAACCTCAAATCGGTGCTGGATACCTTCAACGCCGAGTTTTTTAGCCAGATTCAGAACGACTTTTTTAGCAAGATTCACGAGTTCACGCCGCTTATCGCCAGCATTACCGAGAATGTGAGCGTGCAGAAGCGCTTCCTGGAGCAGCTCGAAAAAATTGGCTACTCGGAGCTGGCCAACGCCACCATTAAGGTATTTGACCGAGTGGACGAAAGTGCCCAGACTTTCGAGAAATTCCTCGGCTACCAGCACGCTCTGAATACCACCGTAGTGCACAGCAATGAGGCCGCTCAGACCATCGGCGCGCTCCTCAACCGCCTCACGGCACTGGAACAGGGCCTCGCCAGCGTGCCGCAGTACCTGCAGCAGCACGACGATGCGCTGCGCCAGCAGGTTGCCTTCTTCAGCCAGCACGGCAAGCTGCTGGTCGACCTCGGCGCGCAAATCCGCCAGGGCGTGAGCGAGGGTGTGCACCGCATGGATGCTGAGCTCGACGGCCGCCTGCAGGAATTGCAGCAGGAAGCCAGCGCTGCCCACGAGCAGTGGCAGCAGCATTTCCGCCGCCTGAATCAGGATAATATCTACCAGAAAATCACGGAGTATCTGAATCCTTTCACCCAGCTCCCGGCCCAGCAAAAGGACCTGAACGTGTTGCAGGAGCGGCAAGCGTCGCTGTCTGCCCAAGCCATGCAGCGCATGGAGGCAAGGCTGCTGGCCGATGCGCAGCTCCAGCAGCAGCTTTTGCAGCAGGTGGACCGCACGAATAAAGTGCTGGAAGAGCTGACGAAACCGAACTGGTTTCAGCGCACCGTGCTGGGGAAGAAGTAACGTAGCGACAACTGCCTCAGCGCGTCATGCTGAGCGCAGCCGAAGCATCTCTACCGCAATAGTAAATGATTACTTGCGCAGTAGAGATGCTTCGGCTGCGCTCAGCATGACGTTCAATTAACTTTAATCGAATAAAACCAGCAACATGAAAGAGAGCCGAGACTTCTTCTGGCCCAGTTACGTGGACCTTATGACGGCCTTGTTCCTCATTATGCTCGTGCTGTTCGTGCTGGGTTTCAAGCGCTCCAACGACAAGCAGCGCGACAACGAGCGCCTGATTTCGGAGCTGAAAGTGCAGGTGCAGGAAAAGCGCAAGCTCGACGAAATCAAAGCGGCACTCAAGCGCCTCGAAAGCAATTACTTCGAGTATAACCCCACTTATAAGCGCTACGAGCTGAAATTCCCGGTCACCTTCGCGCCCAAGAGCGACGTGCTGCCCTACGAAGCCCAAACCCCGCTCGTGAAAGCCGGCCGCTTCCTGCTAAGGGAGATGCAGTCGATAAAAAACGACGACAACGTGCAGTATCTCATCGTGGTAGAGGGGCGCGCTGCCAAAGACCTGCGCTATCCCGCCAACGACCCGCACAACCTCGATGGCCCGGCCGTGCGCCAGCTCAGCTACAGCCGTGCCCTGGCCGTAATTCGCCTCTGGGAGCAGGCGGGGCTACGCTTCCCAGGGAACCTGGAAGTGGTGGCGGCCGGCAGCGGCTTTCGCGGCGCGGGCCGCTACACCGGCAGCCAGGAGGCGCTGAATAAGCGGTTTATTATCCAGATTCAGCCCAAGATTGGCTCGATTGGGAAGTAGAGCAAGCGTAGAAGGTTAATTCTTTCGTGCCATGGGGCTGCTAATAAGAGATTTCGCCTTCAATGGTCAGCAAGCCAACCGGAGTGGTAGTGTCAAGCACATCGTGCCCGGTATAGAAACCCGTGGCTCTACTGAACCGACCGGTGCCGCCGATAATTGTGTGGAGTAGCAGAACGTCCGATTGGGTGGTGTTTGGACGGGGCGTAATGCTAACCGTGAAGGTGGTAAAGTACTGGTCGCCATTGGCGGCCGTCACCGTAGATGTGCCCGTGGCGTGGAAGGGCGGGCCGCTGGTGAAATCAACGGTTGCATAGTCGAGAAACCGGGCTTTCCCCAGGTGCGAAACATTGCCCGCGCCATTAATCTGAAGCCGTAGCTCCCCGGGGCTGCTGGGAAGCGGCGTAGCAACGGTTGTGAATGACCCCTTTAAGGGCACCGTATTTCCGGACGTATGGCCCTGGCCATTGGCCCGCAGGGGCGTAGCAGCCGGGGTGCCTTCTAGGGGGTCAGTTTTTGTGCATCCGGCCAGGGAAAGCACGGCGAGGAGCGAGGCAAACAAGCACTTTTTCATGGTACCGGGGGTAAATGGTGGACATAGGCAAGCCCTTCGAGCGTCTGTTGGGGCTCGGTGGGGGAGTCGTAACGGGCGGGTTGTGGCCGGCTGAGCGAGGCAGCCGGCTGGGGCCGGTCAGGCCTTGAGGCCGTAGCGGGCAATGAGGGCGGGGCGCTGCTCGTGAAACCAGGTCACGCCAAATTTCTGGTCCAGCTCGGCAATTCTGTTGGCTATCGGCGGGGCGGCCGGGGTGAGGTTCTGCTTCACCATATCGGGGATAATCTGGTGAAATAACTCCTCCAGATAATCCTCGAAGCTTTGGTTGAAAAAGCAGTCTACAAACCGTAGGGGCGCATCGGAGGCGTTCCAAAAGGTGTGCGGCACGCCCCGGGGGCGGAAATTCCAGCCACCGGCGTGCACTTCATAAATCTCCGTCCCAATCATGACGGTGGCGGTGCCTTCCAGCACGTACATCAGCTCATCCAAATTCTTGTGCAGGTGAGGGGCCGGACCCATTTGCCGGGGGGCCACGGCCACTTCTACGTTCGAGAACTGCATACCGGTCTGGCGGCTGTGCACGATGGTGCGCACATCGACATGCCCCGGGCCGGGCGCGAGCGGCGCAGTAGGCGGGATGTAGAAAGCCGGGGTGGGCGCGCCATACTCGGCTGCCAGGGCAGCGGCATCGGCAGAGAAATGGCAGATGCTCATGCCCCCTATCAGGCTGGTGGAGAGAAAATTTCGGCGTTCCATACGAGCGGGGCTAAAGGGCGATTGTATGGAGGCAAACTTAGGGCGGCTACGTCTGGGGCTGGTGGTAAAAAACTGCCAACCTGCTAGCCTTCGTGCAGGCCGAAGCGGCGCTCGGGCGAAGTCTTTTCGATTTCATAGAAGGCGCGGGGCGTCAGGGTGGTGAATTCCTTGAAATCCTTAGCCAGGTGCTGGTAGTCGGTGTAGCCCGTGGCGATGGCAATGGACAGCCAATCGAGGTCGGGGCGGTTATTTTTGAGCCGGTAGGCTTTATCGAACCGCGCAATGCGGTGGAACATCGTGGCGCTCACGCCCACCCGCTCCTCAAACTTGCGAATAAACTGCCGCGTGCTGAGGCAGGATTGACTGGCAATGGCGGTTAGGGAGTGGTGCGAGGCACCTGAGCTCAGCAGGCTTTGCACGGCCCGGTCGATGGGCAGCAACGGTTCCCGGCTGTCGCGCGCCCTGGCCAGCAGAAATTGCTCGATGGTGGCAATCATACCGTCCAGGGTGGCGCAGTTGGCCAGTTGGTCGCAAACGCGGCCAATGACGGGACCCCACAGGGCCTCGGCATCCAAAAAAGAGTTGGTGATGTAGGTCGTGGGAATGCGCAGGAACCGGTAGAAGGCCCCGGGCTGCAATACCACTTTGATGGCCCAGAAATCTTTCCCGCCGTGCCGGTAAATCGGCCGGTTGTAGATGCCGCTGACAATGCACCTTGGATAGGCCGTAAGGGCCATTAAATCGAGCCCGCTGAACTTCTGGCAGTCACGCAGGTAAAACGTGAGGCAATGCTCCGGCCGCGGCGCATGAAATTTCGGCGGGGGCGGCACATCGCCTTCGAACACAAACCGGAATACCTGGTAAGCCCGCACAAACGGCAGCAAGTTGGCCTGCGGAAGGAGGGTTTGCAGTAGGGCAAGGTCCATGGCCGTTCACATTTATTACCTGCTAATAAGCCTGCCCCCATTGCGGGCCGAACAGCAGTTACTCAATTGCTTAACTACCCAATAAGGATGAAATATAATAACTAAGTATAATATTAATGACGTTTCTGCTGGCCGATAACACTGGAAGCCGGCCTGAGTATAGCCTCACTGCACGGTTCAATTGTGCAAAACCCCCTCAATCACCGCCAATTCTTCCTTACTAAACACCAGATTCTCCAGGCACTTCAATGAGTCGTCCAGTTGCTCGGGCTTGCTGGCGCCGATGAGGACGGACGTTACCCGCTCGTCCTTCAGTAGCCAGGAGAGAGCCATTTGGGCCAGGCCTTGGTTGCGGGTTTTCGCCAGGTCGTTAAGGCGGCTGACCTGCGAGAGACGCTCGGGCGTGAGATTGGTTTCGGTGAGGAAGCCGACGCCTTTGGCCACCCGGGAGTCGTCGGGGATGCCGTGCAGGTACTTGTTGGTGAGCAGGCCCTGGGCCAGGGGAGAGAAGGGGATGCAGCCTACGCCTTCGGTGTCCAGCAAGTCGAGCAGGCCGTCTTCGACCCAGCGCTCAAACAGCGAGTACTTGGGCTGGTGAATGAGGCAGGGCGTACCCATCTCGCGCAGCAGGCGAAAGGCCTCGGCGGCTTCGGCGGGCTGGTAGTTGGAGATGCCCACGTACAGGGCTTTGCCCTGGCGCACGATGAGGTCGAGAGCGGCCATGGTTTCGGCCAGGGGCGTGTCGGGGTCGGGGCGGTGGTGGTAGAAGATGTCGACGTACTCCAGGCCCATGCGCTTTAGGCTTTGGTCGAGGCTGGAAACCAGGTACTTCTTGGAGCCCCACTCGCCATAGGGGCCTTCCCACATGTGGTAGCCGGCTTTGGTCGAGATGATGAGCTCGTCGCGGTGGCCCTGAAAATCTTCGCGCAGAATGCGACCAAAATTCTCCTCGGCCGAGCCGGGGGGCGGGCCGTAGTTGTTGGCCAGGTCGAAGTGCGTGATGCCGCGGTCGAAGGCGCGGTGCAGGATGGCGCGGCCGTTTTCGAACGTATCGACCCCGCCGAAGTTGTGCCACAGGCCCAGCGAGAGGGCTGGGAGCTTGAGGCCGCTGCGGCCACAGCGGCGGTAGGTCATTTCCTGGTAGCGGGCGGGGCTGGGCTGATAGGGCATGGGGTGAATGATGAGGTATGGGATACTAACAGAACGTCATGCTGAGCGCAGCCGAAGCATCTCTACCGGGATTACTCTCGCAGTAGAGATGCTTCGGCTGCGCTCAGCATGACGTTACTTTCCTTGTCAATAAACGCTAAGCGTTAGTACCGGCGGTTCACGCAGTTCAAATCCTCAAACGCCTGCTTGAGGCGCGTCACGAAGGTTTCTTCGCCTTTGCGCAGCCACACGCGCGGGTCGTAGTATTTCTTGTTGGGCGAGTCGGCCCCGGTCGGGTTGCCAATCTGGCCCTGCAGGAAGCCTTCGTTTTTCACGTAGTAGTCCTTGATTCCTTCCCAGAACGCCCACTGCAGGTCAGTGTCAATGTTCATCTTGATGGCCCCGTAGCTGATGGCCTCGCGGATTTCTTCCTGCGTCGAGCCCGAGCCGCCGTGGAATACGAAGTCGATGGGCAGCGCCTCGGCGATGTTGTGCTTCTGGCGCAGAAATTCCTGCGAGTTGTGCAGAATTTTGGGCTGCAGCTTCACGTTGCCGGGCTTGTACACGCCGTGCACGTTGCCAAAAGCGGCCGCGATGGTGAAGCGTGAACTGATTTCGCTCAGCTGCTCGTAGGCGTAGGCCACTTCCTCGGGCTGGGTGTAGAGCTTGGAACTGTCCACGTCGGAGTTGTCCACGCCGTCTTCCTCGCCGCCGGTCACGCCGAGCTCAATCTCCAGCGTCATGCCAATTTTGGCCATGCGCTCGAGATAACGCTTGCAGATTTCGATGTTCTCCTCAATCGGCTCTTCCGACAAATCCAGCATGTGCGAGCTGAACAGGGGCTGGCCGTGCGACTGGAAGTACTTCTCACCGGCATCGAGCAGGCCGTCAATCCAGGGCAGGAGCTTTTTGGCGGCGTGGTCGGTGTGCAGCACCACGGGCACGTCGTAGAGGGCGGCCATCTGGTGCACGTGGTGCGCGCCCGAAATGCCGCCCGCGATGCTGGCCTGCTGCTTGTCGTTGGGCACCGACTTGCCGGCGTAGAACTGCGCGCCGCCGTTCGAGAACTGCACCATTACGGGCGAGTTCAGCGCTTTGGCGGTTTCGAGCACGCCGTTCACGGTGTTGGTGCCGGTTACGTTCACGGCGGGCAGGGCGTAGCCGTGGGCTTTGGCGTGGCGGAAGAGGGCCTGCACTTCGTCGCCGTGCAGCACGCCGGCGCGCAGGCCGGAAAGGGTTTGGTCAGCCATAAAAAGAGGTTGTGCGGCTAGGCCGCGGTGGTATGAGGGAGGCAAAGGCAAGCGTGCGAACCCGGGCCGGGCCGCGCGTGCAAAGTACGGGCCGCCCCGCCGAACCTGAAAGCCCCGGGCCAAACGCGGCCGTTTGCGCAGGGTACAGGCCCCGGCACCGCCGCCAGCGGGTAAAAAAATAGAGGCTGGCCGTTGCAGCGGCCAGCCTCTCGGCACTATTTCACACGCACACTTCTACTTGATTTTCAACAGGCAATATAGGCCAGGCTGGCGAAGGCACAATGCCGGCCCGCAAAAAAGCTGGTTATTCCGCGTCTTCCAGCGTGAGGGTCATCACACGGCTCAGGCAGTGCTGGCCGTAGCCGGAGCTCGCCAGCAGTTGGTACGGATAGTCGCCCAGGGGCAAGTGCAGCCCACGCAGGTTAAGCTGAATACGATGCTCGCCGCTGCTGAGGCCCTTGCGGACTACTGCCGCCATCTTGCGGCCCAGCAAATCGTAGATTTCGAGGCGCACGTCGGCCGGATACAGCAGGGTGAAGGGGACGTAGGTTTCACCCTGATGCGGATTGGGCGCATTCTGGCCAAGAATCAAGGGCGCGATTTCGCGGTCGAGATACCGGTGCGGGGGAAGGTTGGAGAGGCGTGAAAGCGGCCCGGAGCCACTCGCCGGTTGCGGCAAGTTGGCTTGTGGAAACGTTAAATCCATGCGGGGAGAGGGTAGGTGTAGGCGATAAGCAACCAAAAATGATGGGAGAAGCTATTTCGATATAAATAAAATGACGTTTCCGGCGATGCGGCTCCAAAAATCGGCAGACTAAGGGCTCGGCTCGGCGAATACCAGCCTGGCCCGCCCCAACGGCAGAAGCTGCTCCCAATTACCAGGGACTGGGCCGACGTGTTGTGGCTTCCACCCGCGCTAATGGAGCTGTTTAGAAAGTCGTCAAAACGGCGTATCGACGCATCCTTGCGTCTCGTCGTTGAGTGACATCAGCAGTTTTCGTTCGACGACGCGACCAGAGGAGCTTTAATACCTGCTATTATGGCTGTGCCTGTTCAAGCACGCTCGTTAAGCAGTCGCACACAAGTAACCGTAGCAAAAAGGCGGTCATGCTGAGCGTAGTCGAAGCATCTCTACCGCATTAGTAATTCATTTACTCACGAGATAGAGATGCTTCGACTACGCTCAGCATGACGTACCATTCAATACGCTTACGGATGCGTGAATGCTTAAGCTTCACAGAAAACAGAGCGGGAAGGTGGGGCAGCTGGAACGAGTGCGGAAATCTGCCACACTCGGCCTGACGGGCTGGAAAATCCACCATCCATCTACATAATTACCTCCACCCAGCCCTTGAAGCGACGGCCGTCGGTGTACGTTACGAGGTAATAATACAGCCCGCCCGAGCCCTGCCCGCCCCACCTGAACCCCCGTTCGGCGGACTTGAACACCGGCTGGCCCCAGCGCGAGAAGATGGCAATGCTGGCAAACTTGCGGTCGCAAAAATCGAGCGGCAGGTCGGGCATGTAGAGGTAATCGTTGTAGTTGTCGCCGTTGGGCGTGATGACGTTTGACGGTTGAAAGGGCTTGGGGTCGGGTATGGGGTCGACTATAAAACGTACCGCGCGCTCCTGCGGCAGCGGCAGGCAGGGGCCGGCCTCGGTCAGCCGGAAGCGCACCAGCAGGCCGGAGCCGGCACCGGTGGCGGCCACGGCCCCACAGTCGGGATTCCACACAAAGTCGGCCGTGGCCCGGCCCGCGCCGTTGCGGGGCGTGAAGCGCATGCCGGCTCCTGCCAGGTCGAAGCCCTCGCCCACGGCCGTGAGCGCCAGGGCATTGTTGTCGGCATCGAGGCCCAGTAGGGTAGCCGCGTACGATTGGCCGAGCACGATGTGCACCACTGCCGGGTTGGCATCCGACGCGGGCAGGGGCGCGGCCGGAAGCGTGCTGGTGAGCACCGGTGCCGCATTGGGCGGCTGCGTGGCAATGAAGGCCACCCGCAGCGTGTCGTGCTTGGGCAGGCTGCACCCGTTATCGGCCACAATTACATCGAGCAGAAATACCTTGCCCTTGGTATCGGCACAGTCCGGAAAGCAGAGCGTGGCCGTGAGCGTATCGGGCTGGCCGGCGGCGTGCACCGTGCCGCTGGTGCGGGTAGTGAAAGTGGGCAGCTGGCCCGTAAAATTCACGGCCCGGGTGCTCATCGTGAGCACCGAGTTGGGGTCGGGGTCGGTGTAGCGGATGTTGAGGCAGCGGTTGCCGCCGGGCACCAGGCGCAGCGTGTCGCGCCCAAAGCGGTAGGGCGTAGTGCGGCCGGGTACAGTTACCTGCAACCGGGGGGGCTGGTTGGTGGCGCAGTTCACCACCAGCAGTTGGAAATCGCGGCGGGTTTCGCCAATCTTCACGTGGTTGCGGTATTCCGCGCAGCGCACCCCGAACACGAACAGCCCCAGGTCGGTGGGCCGCACCGTGAGGCGGCCGGTGTGGGCATCAACCTGCAAGGTGGGCGCGCCGGGCATCTGGTTCTGCGCGCTGAGGCCGGCTCCCCAGGTTATCGGCGAGTAAGGGGCCGGCACGGCAAAGCCGGGGTCGGGGTTGCTTGGGGTGGCGTGGCCGTTTAGGGGCGTCACCATGTCGTAGGCCAGCGAGTCGCCGTCGGGGTCCTGGCCGCCAAAGTCGTAATAGAACATCTCGCCCCGGCAGGCATAGTCGCTCAGGGGCGGAAAAATCTGGGGCGTCGAGTCGATGAAGGGCAGGCCGTTGCGCACCACCGCCGGAAACTCGAGGTAGTAGGCCTGGCCCGCATTGCCGGGAGCCACAATGTTGCTGATGCTGGAGTTGCGGCAGCAGTTCTCAACGGCAATGTAGTAGCCTTCGGGGTCGCTAAACTGCGAAGCATCAATGATGACGGTGCTGGAATACACCAGCTTGCGGGTACTGAGCGAGCCGATGGAGCAGGCGGGGCTGGTGTACTGCACGAAGGTGTCGCTCAGCTTGCCCATCCGCACGGTGGCAATGTACTTGTTGCTGCTCTTTGCATAGATGACCGCCACCATCATGGGCCGAATTGCACCCGGTTGGCCGTTTATGGCATCGAAGTACAGGTTGAGCGTGAGCGTATAGTTGTTGCCGGTAGTATGATGCAAATCGAGCTCGCCGCCCACAATGTGCGTGGCCGAAGCCATTTGCGGCAACAGCAACAGCAGCAACAGCGTCAGCAGCGGCCCCAGGCCCGGTACTCGGAATATTACACGGCTCATAGGTAGTAAGATACTGAGAAGGAAGTGGATAGTAGCAGGTAGGGGCATGGCGCGGCGAAAGCCGCGGGTAGGGCGGGGAATTACTGTCGGGAATATACCTCTTTTTTCAAGGCCCGGCCCGCGCTGCCTGCGGCCCGCTTTTCAGCCGCTGCAAATAAACTTCCGGGCCCGATTGCCAATCCGATGAATATTCATGCTACGTTAATAGTAGCCGGACTACCTTGCCAGCGCTATGAGTAACCTTGCCACGCCCGAATTCTTCGATACCGACGGCCACCCGCAGTCCGCTGGTACCGCCGAGCAGCTGGCCGAGCGCAAGCTCAAAGTCTGGGCCGTGCTCAATGCCGTGGACCAGGGCCTGCTGAATGCCGACGAAGCCTGCGCCGCCTACCACGTCTCGCCCGCCGAGCTGGAAGCGCACCGCGCCGACTGGCGCGAGTTTGAAGCCGGCCGCCGCTGAAAAGAGCACTGAGCCGGGGTAACCGGAATCATTAGCCCACGTATTGCGTCTGAATGCCCGGCTGTGCGCCTAGCACGGCCGGGCTTTTTTTGACTCTTATTTTAGCGGCTCATTGCCTCTGTTCATGTCCAGACTCCAGCCCGATGCCACTCCTGCACTACCTCAGCTGCCCAAGACCCCCACGGGCATCGACGGCCTCGATGAAATAACCGAAGGCGGCCTGCCGCTGGGCCGGCCCACGCTTGTCTGCGGCAGCGCGGGCTGCGGCAAAACCCTGTTTGGTATCGAGTTTCTGGTGCGGGGCATTACCGATTTCAATGAGCCGGGTGTGCTCATGGCATTTGAGGAAACCGCCGACGAGCTGGCCGCCAACGTGGCGTCGCTGGGTTTCGATTTGAAGGACCTACAGGCCCGCAAGCTGCTGCGCCTCGACCACGTGCACGTCGACCGCTCTGAGATTGAGGAAACCGGCGAGTACGATTTGGATGGCCTGTTCATCCGGCTCGGCTATGCCATCGACAGCATCGGGGCCAAGCGCGTAGTGCTCGATACGATTGAGGCGCTGTTTTCGGGCTTCCCCAACCAGGGCGTGCTGCGCTCGGAAATCCGCCGGCTGTTTCGCTGGCTCAAGGACAAGGGCGTGACCACCGTCATCACCGCCGAGCGCGGCGACGGCACCCTCACCCGCCAGGGCCTGGAAGAGTATGTGTCGGACTGCGTGATTTTGCTTGATAACCGGGTAATCGACCAGATTACCACCCGGCGGCTGCGCATCGTGAAATACCGGGGCAGCACCCACGGCACCAACGAATACCCGTACCTCATCACCGAAGACGGCATTTCGGTGCTGCCCGTGACTTCCCTGCAGCTCGACTACGGGGTGTCGGACGACATTGATTCGAGCGGTATTCCGGCGCTGGACGAGATGTTTGGCCGGCGTGGTTTTTACCGGGGCAGCAGCGTGCTGGTAACCGGCACGGCCGGCACCGCCAAAACCACGCTGGCGGCCTCATTCGTCCACAAAACTTGCCTCGAAGGCCACCGCTGCCTGATGTTCGTGTTCGAAGAATCGCCCCAGCAGCTGATTCGCAACATGCGCTCGGTGGGCCTCGACCTGGCTCCGTTTGTGGCGCAGGGCCTGTTGCGCATCGAAGCCTCGCGGCCCACCCTCAATGGCCTGGAGCGCCACCTCGTCACCATCCACAAGCTGGTGAAGGAATTCGACCCTTACGCCGTGGTCATCGACCCCATCACCAACCTCATTTCGGTGGGCAACATGAGCGAGGTGCGCAGCATGCTCACCCGGTTGATTGACTTCCTAAAGGTGAACAACATCACCGCCCTGTTCACGGCTTTGGTAAATACCGGCCTAAGCCGCACCGAATTGGCCGAGGAAGGCGTGTCCTCGCTGGTCGATACCTGGATTTCGGTGCGCGATTTGGAGGGCATCGGCGAGCGCAACCGCGGGCTGAGCATCTTGAAATCGCGCGGCATGGCGCACTCCAACCAAGTGCGTGAGTTCATCGTGACCAGCCACGGCGTCGAGCTGCTGGATGTGGTGCTCGGGCCCACCGGCATCGTTACCGGGGCCAGCCGCCTCACCCAGCAGATGCAGGAGCACGCCGAAATTCTGGCCGCCCATCAGGAAGCCGACCGCCGCGACCGCGAGCTGGAACGCCGCCGCCGCACGCTGGAAGCCAACATCGCCAATCTGCGCACCGAGTTCGAAAGCGTGGAGGAGGAGCTGCGTCAAATCAGCTCCAACGAGCACAGCCGCCGTGATACGCTGCTCAGCGGCAACCAGCGCATCACGGCGGCTAACCCGCCCAAGGCCGGCCGGCCCGGCAGCGCTCCCACCACCGAAAGCGGCCAATAATTTGTATCGCCGGGCTGCGCCCGCGCACTCGCCCTAATCGCCCCAGCAATGGTAGAAAGCATCGAAGAAGAAACCTGGGAACTGCGCCTGTACGTAGCCGGCCAGACCCCCAAGTCGGTGGCGGCCCTCACCAACCTGCGGCGCTACTGCGAAGAGCACCTGAAAGGCCGCTACAAGCTCGAAGTAGTTGACCTGCTCCTGAACCCGCAGCTGGCCGAGGGCGACCAGATTCTCGCCATTCCCACGCTGGTGCGCAAAGTGCCCGAGCCCATCCGTAAAATCATCGGCGACCTCTCGAACGAGGAGCGGGTGCTGGTGGGCCTCGACGTACGCCCAGCCCTTCGCAAATAAGCCCCGCCCATGGACCCACTCACGGACTCTTCGGCCCGGCCCGAACCCACCCCACCCGAATACGTGCTGCACCTGTTCATCACGGGGGCCACGCCCAACTCGACACGCGCCGTGCGCAACATCAAAGCCCTTTGCGAAGAGCACCTGAAGGGGCGCTACGAGCTGCTGATTGTGGACATGTACCAACAGCCCGAGCTGGCCCAGCAGGAGGACCTCATCGGTGTGCCCACGCTCATTAAGCGCAGCCCCGGGCTGGTGCGCCGGCTGGTGGGCGACCTCTCCGACCGCGAGCGGGTACTGAGAGCCCTGGGAATTGAGCCGCCGGCCGATGGGACTGCGCGCCATGAGTGAGCCGCAACCCACCGCCGCTGAGCTGGCCCGCACCAACGAGGAGCTGCGTGCGCAACTGGAGGAAGCGCAGGACCTGATTCACGCCATCCGCACCGGCGCGGTGGACGCGCTGGCCGTGCAGAGCCCCGAAGGCCCGCGCATTTTCACGCTGCAAGGGGCCGACCAGAGCTACCGGGCCCTCATCGAGCAGATGAATGAGGGGGCTCTGCTGCTGAGCGAAACCGGCCTCGTGCTCTACTGCAATGCCTGCCTAGCTGGCCTGCTGGGCCGCCCACTGGCCGAGGTGATGGGCAGCGCGTTCGAGGACTTCGTGCCGCCCACCTACCGCACCTACTGGGCCGGCCTGCTGCACCAGAGCTGGCTGGCGCGCAGCCGGGGCGAATTGCCGCTGCAAACCGCCGCCGGGGCCCTGGTGCCGTTTTCGGTGGCCATGAACGTACTCGAATTCAACGACACGCCCGCGCTGGCCGTGATTGTGACGGACCTGTCGGCCCGGCGCGAAATTACCGCCATCCGGGCCCGCGTGGCCGAGCAGAACGCCCAACTCGACCAGCAGAATGAGGAGCTGAAGCGCAAAGAAGCCGCCCGCCGGGCCGGCGAGCAGGCCGCCGCCGAAGCCACCCGGGTGCTGGAAAGCATTCCGCAGATTGCCTGGACGGCCACTTCACAGGGCATCAACTCCTATCTCAATCGCCGCTGGTTCGACTACATCGGCCAGGAAAATGCCGTGGGGCTCGACCATGGCTGGACGGCACACCTGCACCCCCTCGACTACGTAGCCTCGGCGCAGCGGTGGCGCGAGTGCCTGGCCACTGGCGAGCCCTATGAAGTGGAATACCGCTTCCGCAACGCCGCCGGCGACTACCGCTGGATGCTGGGCCGGGCCCTGCCCTCGCGCAATGCGCAGGGCGAGATTATCCAGTGGATTGGCACCTGCACCGACATCCACGAGCAGAAGCTGGCCCTGGAGCGCATCGACGAGGCCCAGCGCGAGCTGCGCCACAACAACGAGCAGCTCACCCGCGCCAACGTCGACCTCGACAACTTCATCTACACTGCTTCGCACGACCTTAAAGCGCCCATCAGCAACATCGAGGGCCTGCTGGATGTGCTGCGTCAGGAGCTGCCCGCCGGCCTGCCCGAAAGCCCCGAAGTGCAGCCCGTGCTGGGCCTGATGCAGGAATCGGTGAACCGCTTCAAACGCACCATCGACCACCTCACCGACGTGAGCAAGCTGCAAAAGGAACACGGCCACCCCAACGAAGTCGTGGATTTGGCCGCCGTTATCCGCGACGTGCAGCTCGATTTGGAGCCGCTTATTCGCGCTACTCAGGCGCAGCTGGAAATTGATGTGCAAGCCGTACCGACGGTGTCGTTTTCGGAGAAAAACCTGCGCAGCGTGGTGTTCAATCTGCTCAGCAATGCCCTCAAGTACCATGCGCCCGACCGGCCCCCGCGGGTGCGCCTGCGCGCCTGGCCCGAAGCCGATGCCACTGTGTTCGAAGTGCAGGACAACGGCCTGGGGCTGAACGCGGCCAACGAGCAGCGGCTGTTTGGGATGTTTCAGCGCTTTCACGACCATGTAGAGGGCTCGGGAATTGGGCTTTATATGGTGAAAAAGATGGTGGAAAACGTCGGCGGCCGCATCACGGTGCAGTCGGAGCTGGACCAGGGCTCCACGTTCACGGTCTACTTCCCGGCCCGCTGATGCGGGCCCCGGGCCGACCGGTTGCAGGGGCATCAAACGTGTTCCCGCGGCTACGCCGTATTTAGCGTGGCCCCCGTGCTAGGCGATACCCAACCCGGCGCACGCTGGAACCGAGCCGCTGAGCCAACCGAGCCGGGCCAAGCTCTTTCCTACGAGCATATTACCCCGGGTATTTCGTCGGGCATCAGCACTTTCCAGGTACTGGCTTGCACAATACTGGCTGGCAGTGCGTAGTTTTACTAAAACCGGTTGGTAGCGCTTTCTTTAGTAGTAACTGGTCATCAGGTTTCGTTCCTGAGTACGGCGAACCGTGCTTCACTTTCGGGGTATCCGCTCGCCTGTCTGCTTCCTTACCTGCCTCACTATGCCCGCAGAGCTATCGCACACTGCCCCTTTTACTGCTAATACTTTCTCCTCGCTTAGCGCTACGCCTGGCCCAATGGCCCGCGCCGGCGGTGAGTATTGCGGCCGCCGGGTGCGCCCGGCAATGAGTTGGCTGCTGACGCTGCTGCTCCTGCTGCTAAGCAGCGCGGGCATGACGGCGCTGGCGCAGGGCACGCCGCCCCCGGAGTGCGCGGCCGATGAGAAGTTTGCCAACACCTGGTATTTCGGCTTTAAGGCGGGGCTGGACTTCAACCAGGCCTCTGCCAACTCGCTGCCCAAGGTGCTCACGAATGGGGCGATGGATGCCCCTGCCGGCTCGGGGGTGATGTCGGATAGCACTGGCAACATCCTTTTCTACAGCAACGGCAAAACCGTTTGGAACGGCGACGGCACCGTGATGACCAATGGTAGGGGGCTGGCTGGCGACAGCACTACCACTGACGGCCCCCTGCCCCTCAAGATGCCGGGAGTAGTTACAAAGGGCCAACCGATGCGCTACCTAATATTCACCCTGAATAGCACCGTGGGCCTGAGCTACTCGGAAATAGAGTTTCTTGCGGGTAATAGAAAGGGCACCGTCATAGCTAAAAACAAGCCTTTGGCCCGCGGTACGGCGGAGAAGCTAACGGGTGTATTCCATAAAAACGGCTGCGATATATGGGTTATCACGCACGGCTGGGGCGATGCTAAGACTGGCAATAATAACCGGGGCGATGCTTTTCTGGCCTACCGAGTGCGCCTGGGTACCGGCGTAGACACCATCGCCATTCGTTCGGTCATCGGCAGTCTGCACGCGCCGAGCGAGTCGCCCGTGGGCTATAAAGGCCAGATGAAGGTAACTCCCGATGGCCAGCGGCTGGCCCTGGCCCGCTACAGCGAAGTACTGGGTGACGGCAGCAGCACGGTCGAGCTGTTTGGATTCAACACCAGCACGGGTCAGGTGAGCGCCAACCCGCAGGTTCCGTACATCGTGGACCGTGGCGAAGGGAAATATTATGGAGTCGGGTTTTCGGCTGGCAGCTACCTCTACGCCACGGTGCGCAACCCGTCCAAGCTGCTGCAATTCAATATTGGCGGCAATGGACCGGTTACCAGGCAGGTCATTCCCCTCAAGCAGAAGGTCCCCCCCGCCGACCTGGGCTCGATGCAGGCCGCGCCCGATGGCAAGATTTACGTGGCCCGCGACAACCAGCCCGCGCTGGGCTTCATTGCCTATCCCGACTCGCTGGGGGCCAAGGCCCGCTACGCCGATGATAGCCTGAAGCTGGGGGGCAGTCGCCTGAGTGGCTTGGGTTTGGTGAATTTCAACCAAAGCTCCCTGCTGCGCGTGGGCCCTTCGGCGGAGATAACGGGTTGCCGGCAAATCTCTTTTAAGGCCCCGCCCATTGACTTCGACGGGAAAACCTACGCTTGGACGTTTGGCGACGGCGCTACGTCGACCAATGAGAATCCCGTCCATATCTATGCTACGCCCGGCAACTACATCGTGACGCTACGCATCACGACCGCGTGTTTTTGCCGCCAAAGCTCAGGCTCCATCCAGGTGCCAGATTTGCCGGTACCCGGTAGTATTGCTGCCCCTCAGACGCTGTGCGCCGGAACCGCGCCGGCCGCGCTCACCAGCACCATCAGTGCTTCGGGCGATGCCGGCTTGCCGCTCGTTTACCAGTGGGAATCATCAACGGATAATGTTGCTTTCAGCCCTATCGCTGGGGCTACCAGTGCCAGCTATCAGCCGACAAATCTGCCGGTTGGCACGACTTATTTCCGGCGGCGCGTGCAGCTGCTGCTACCCAGCGGCGCAGGCCCTTACTGTACCCCCACCTTTACCGCCTCGGTAGCCATTACCGTGCTACCGGCCCTAACGGCCGGCACCATCGCCGCCGACCAAACCGTATGTGCCGGCAGCGCGCCAGCACCACTCACGAGCACCGCTCCGGCCACGGGCGGCAGCGGCACGTTTGCCTACCAGTGGGAATCCTCGCCGGACAATATTGCCTGGACGCCCATTGCCGGCGCGACGGCCGAGGCCTACGCGCCCGGTTCGCTGGCGGCCACCACGTATTTCCGCCGTCAGGTGCGCTCCGGTACCTGCACCACTGCCCCGACCAACACTGTCACCATTACGGTGACGTCCGCTCTGGTAGCCGGTAGTATCGCCGCCAACCAAGCCCTCTGCGCTGGCGCTACGCCGGTGCCTCTCACCAGCGTCAGCGATGCCGGCGGTGGCAGCGGCGCTATTGCTTACCAGTGGGAATCGTCGGCGGATAATGTGACCTGGGCCGCTATTGGCGGGGCCACCGGGCCGACATATGCGCCGGGTGCCCTAAACACCACCACCTATTTCCGGCGTCGGGCCAGCGCGGGCAGTGCCTGCGCCCCGGCCATCTCCAATGTCGTCACCATTACCGTGACGCCGGCGCTGGTAACCGGCACCATCGGCCCCGACCAGACGCTGTGCCCGGGGGCCACCCCGGCTGCCCTCACTAGCACGGTGGCGACTAGTGGCGGCACGGGTACGTTTGTCTACCAGTGGGAGTCGTCGGTGGATAATGCCACTTGGACGGCCATTGCCGGAGCCACCAACGCCGGCTACGCGCCGGGCGTGCTCGCGGCCACCACCTACTTCCGACGCCGGGTTACATCGGGGCCTTGCGGCCCGTACTACTCGCTCTCCGTGGTGCTGACGGTGCTGCCCGCGCTAACGGCCGGCAGCATTGCCGCCAACCAGACGGTTTGTGCCGGCACCACGCCGGCCCCGCTCACCAGCGCCGGCCCGGCGGGCGGCGGCACGGGCACGTTTGCCTACCAGTGGGAATCTTCGGTGGATAATACCAACTGGACGGCCATTGCCGGGGCCACCAGTGCCGACTACGTGCCCGGCGCGCTCGCGGCCACCACGTACTTCCGCCGCCAGGTCCGTTCCGGGGCCTGCACTACTGCGCCCTCCAATGTGGTGACCCTGATTGTGGCCCCCGCCCTGACGGCCGGTACTATTGGCACTAACCAGGCCCTGTGCGCGGGCGGCACCCCGGTGCCCCTTACCAGTGGAGCCCCCGCCACGGGTGGTGCGGGCCCCATTGACTACCAATGGGAGGCATCGACGGATAACGTGACCTGGACGGCGATAGGTGGAGCTACCGGGTTGACGTATGCACCGGGCCAGCTGAGCGTGACTACCTACTACCGCCGCCGGGCCAACGCGGGCAGCGGCTGTGCCCCGGCTTTTTCCAACGTGGTGACCATCACCGTGGCTCCGGCGCTGACAGCCGGTACCATTGGCATCAACCAGACGCTGTGCCCGGGTGCTACCCCCGTTGCCCTCACCGGCACGGCGGGCCCGGGTGGGGGCACGGGCAGCTACAGCTACCAGTGGGAATCCTCCGCGGATAATGCCACCTGGACGGCCGTTGCCGGGGCCACCAGTGCCGACTACGCGCCCGGCCCGCTCACGGCCACTACTTACTTCCGCCGCCGCGTGACGTCGGGGCCTTGCGGTCCGGAATACTCGCCTTCCGTTGTGCTGACGGTGCTGCCGGCCCTCGTTGCCGGAAGTATTGCCGCCGACCAGGGCATCTGTGCTGGCGCTACGCCGGCTCCGCTCAGTAGCGGCGGCGCGGCCTCGGGGGGCACGGGCACGTTTGCCTACCAGTGGGAATCCTCGGCCGATAATGTAAACTGGACGGCCATTGGTGGGGCTACCAGCCCGACGTATGCGCCCGGCCCGCTCCCGGCCACTACTTATTACCGGCGGCGGGTAACGTCGGGCACCGGCACCTGTGCCACCGATGTTTCCAACGTGGTCACCATCACCGTGACGCCTTTGGTAACGACCGGCGTGACCCTGGCGGCCCCGCCCGTGCAGTGCCCCGGCACCCCCTTGGCCTTCACGGCCGTGCCCACCAACGCGGGCACCGCGCCCACGTTCCGCTGGTTCGTCAACAACGTGGCGGTGGCCAGCGGGCCTACGTTCACCAGCAGCACGCTGGTTACCGGCGACCAGGTTCGGGTGGAGGTGACGCCCACGGTGGGGCTGTGCAGCACGGGCGTAGCCACGGCCACCGTTACGGTAGTTCAGACGTCGACGCCGTTGCCCACGCTGGCCATTGACGTGCAGCCGGGCGGGCCCGTTTGTCCGGGCGCGCCGCTCACGTTCAGCCTCGGCAGTGTGACCAACGTCGGCCCGGCTCCCACCTATCAGTGGCTGGTGGACGGCAGCGCCGTAGCGGGTGCCACGACCCCGGTTTTCACGAGCACGACCCTGCGCCAGGGCCAGATTGTGACGCTGCGGATAAACACCACTAACGGGTGCGGACAGCCGGTGACGGCCGTTTCCAATGGCGTGGCGGTGCGCATCAGTCCGCCGGTTGACGTGGATGCCGGCCCCGACAAGGAGATACTGGCCGGCACGTCCGTGAAGCTCGATGGCCGCGCCGATGGCACCTACCCTGTGACGTGGACGCCGACCACGGGGCTGACCTTTTTGGGCAGCGACCGGCTGCAGCCCTTGGCCTCCCCAACGGTGACCACGACCTACACGCTATCGGCCGGAGCCGGGGGCTGCGCCGATTCCGACGAAGTAACAGTGACTGTGCGCCCGCCCATTCGCATTCCCAACGCCTTCACGCCCAACGGCGACGGGCGCGACGACACCTGGCAGATTGAGTTCATCGAGCAATTTCCCGACAACACGGTGACCGTGTTCAACCGCTGGGGCAACCGGATTTTCTCGGTCGATAATTACAGCCGGGCCAATGAGTGGCGCGGAGATATTAACGGCCAACCCGCGCCGGTGGGTACCTACTACTACGTCGTCGTCACGAAGGGGCCGCTGGGCAAGTCCTACAGCGGGTCGATTACGGTTTTGTACTAACAACCATGCGCCCGGCTAATCCGGGGTTTGTTTGCCGAAGCCGTATTCCTTGCTTCTCAGATAGTCAATAAGCTAACTGCTGCCATGAAAAAAGCCTTACCGCTACTGCTGCTCCCCCTGCTGATGCTGCTGGCCAACGCGCCCGCCCAGGCCCAGCAGCAGGCGCAGTACAGCCAGTACATGAACAATAACTACATCCTGAACCCGGGGGCCACCGGGGTGGAGGATTACATTGACGTTAAATTCAGCTACCGTACCCAGTGGACGGGGTTGGAGGGGGCACCCAAAACCTACTACGCCAGCATCAGCTCCTCGCTGGGCAAGTGGCGCAGTACCCCCAAGCGCACCATCAACGACCGCCGCCGGCCGTTTCATGCCGTGGGGGGGCTCGTGTATAACGACGTGACCGGGCCTACGAGCCGCACTGGGGCCTACGTTTCCTACGCCTATAATCTGCTGTTAACCCCCGACCTTCGGCTGGCCTTGGGCGTGTCGGCCGGCATGCAGCAGTTTGCCGTCGATGGGCAGCAGCTGCGCTTTTTCGACCCCACCACCGTAGCGGCCAGTGCCGCGTCGCGGGTATTGGACGGGACGGTGGGCGTGTGGCTGTACAGCTCTAAATTCTACGCGGGCCTGTCGGGGGCGCAACTGCTGGGCAACAAGCTCAACTTCTCCTACGGGCCCAACTCGGTAGACGCCGGCACGGGCAACACCCTGAAACGACACTATTTCGCCACGGCCGGGGTGCGCCTGCCGCTCGACGATGACTGGTCGCTGGTGCCGTCGGTACTGGTTAAAGCCGTAAACCCGGCCCCGCTCTCGGTCGACCTCAACGCCAAGCTCAAGTACCAGGACCTGCTGTGGGTGGGCGCTTCCTGGCGGGCCTTCGACTCGGTGGTGGGGATGGCGGGCGTCAGCTACGAGCAGTTCACGCTGGGCTATTCCTACGATGCCGGCTTCTCTAAACTGGCCGGCTACAACGGGGGCAGCCACGAGGTGCTGCTGGGGTTGCGGCTCAAGAAAAAAGCCCAGGTGGTGTGCACTAACCGATTCTGGTAAGTTCTTGCCCATTGGAGCTTTAGGTGGGTAGCGAAATGCTGTTGATGAAAAACAGCCATCCCATTCTGACGGCTCCATCCGTTTTCAGCAAACCCTGCCGGAGTCAGCTGAAATCTGGGGTCAATGGAAAATAAAAAGGCCCTTCGCGCGATGCGGAGGTCTTTTTTGATGGTCGTATAAGGCTCGGAAATCACCTGTTTGATTACTTCAGCGGCGGCGAACGACGGTTCTACGTTTACACCACCGCCCGACACTTTTGCGGCTGCCGGCTTTGACATGAGCGGCCAGCGGGTGCAAGTTTTTGCCCATGCTCGCCCCGCCCGGCCAGCTCCAAAAAGCCCTCAATGCGGCGCTAGCGCTTGACCGGTACCCGCAGCGCCACGTCAAACTCTTCCCCGACGGTGAAGCCCAGCGCATTGCCGTTGATGCCAAAGTCCTTGCGGTTTACCTTAAACTCGCCGGTGAACACGCCCTTGTCGCCCTGCTGGCTAAATTGAAACGGGATGGCCACCGGTTTCTTCACGCCGTGCAGGGTCAGGTCGCCGCGCACCACGTAGCCGCTGCCGGCGCGGTCAAACGCCGTGGACTGGAAATAGATTTTAGGGTACTTCGCTACGTCGAACCAGCTGTCGCCGCGAGCGTGCTTGTCTTTCAGGGAGTTGCCGGTTTTGATGGTCGTCGCGTCCACGGCCACGCGCATCGTGGCGCTGCTCAGGTTGGCGGGGTCGTAGGCGACGGTGCCGGTGAGGCCCGAGAAAGTACCCTCGGCCCGGCCGCCCGCAAACTTAATGGTGTAGCCAGGGTCGAGGTTCCAGCTACCGGCGAGTAGACTGGCGGCAGGCACAAGCAGCAGGGCGGCTTTGGCAGCAAGGGGACGGAGGAAGTGCATGAGTGGAGTGGGAGGGAAGTGGAAAAGTAATCCGGCTCGTTCCTGATTTTCAATTCAGAAACAAGCCGGGTTGCCCGCCAGTTCAAGCGTAGCTGCCGCCATCGCCGAGCAGCCCGCCTTCTCCCCCTACCGTGGCGAGCGCCACCTCCCCGGCCCCGACGTGACGACGCCCGAAGCCCTCGAAAACTTCATCCGCGACTACACGATGACCATTTACCACCCCGTGGGCACCTGCAAAATGAGCCACGATGCGCTGGCCGTGGTCGATGACGCCCTCCGGGTGCGCGGCATCGCCGGGCTGCGCGTCGCCGATGCCTCCATCATGGCTATCATCATCAACAGCAACGTCCCCACGATTGTCATCGGCGGGAAGTGCGCCGACATGCAATTGCAGGAGGTGGACTACAAGCTCAAAAAAGAGCTGTGGGGTTTCCGCGAAAACCACATGGCCGTGCGTTTCGAATACGAATACCATGATGCGGCTGGGCAGTGGTGGCGCGCCTACGGCAACGAGCTGTGGGAGTTTGCCCCCAACGGCCTCATGCAGCGCCGCTTCGCCAGCATCAACGACTTGGCCATTCGGGAAGACGAGCGGCAACTGCGCTGAGCCGCCAACCCGTTCTTTTGCTCTTTCATCAGTCCTGCTTTATTCATGCAGCTTACTTCCATCAACGTCGGCCGGCCGCGCATTGTGGAGTGGGGCGGCCGCGCCTTCACCACCGCCATCTTCAAAACGCCCACGGCTGGCCCGGTGGCCATTGAGCCCGACAATCTGGCCGGCGACGAGCAGGCCGACCTGACAGTGCACGGTGGTCCCGACAAAGCGGTGTACGCCTACGATGCCGCCCACTACGCCGCCTGGCGGGCGCTGCTGCCCGCCCGCACCGACTGGACGCCGGGCCTGTTCGGCGAAAACCTAACCACCGAGGGCCTGCCCGAAACCGGGGTGCGCGTCGGCGACCTGTTCCGGGTGGGTACCGCCCGGCTGCGGGCCGTGCAGCCCCGCCAGCCCTGCTTCAAGCTCAATGCCCGCTTCGACGACCCCCACATGGCCGCCCGCTTCGCCCGCGAAGGCCGCACCGGCATCTACTTTCGGGTGGAAGCGGCCGGCACCGTGCAGGCCGGCGATACCATCGAGCTGCTCGAAGCGGCGGCCACGGCCATCACCATCCACGAGGTGGGGCAAGTCATTCTCACCCGCACCGCTTCACCCGATTTGCTGGCCAAACTGTTGTCCCTGCCGTACCTGCCCGCCTCGCTGAAACGGCAGTTCGGCGGCTATGCTTAGCTCGTGGCCCCTGGTCCAAACACGTCGGGCCGCGAATAATGCCCGGCCACGTCCAGCGTCATGCGCTCCTCTGGCAGGCGAGCCAGGTCGATTTCGGCGGTCAGAATCAGTTCCTCATCATACACCGGGCCGGCCAGAACGGTGCCATCGGGGCCGATGATGACGCTGCCGCCGCGCAACACGAAGGCAGCGGGGTCGGCGGCCAGGTCGGGCGTGGGCTCCAACTCGGCGGGCAGGTCGCGCACCTGCATAATCGCGCCGGCAGCCACCACGAAGCAGCGGCCCTCAAAGGCGTAGTGGCGGCTGGCCACCAGGTTCATTTCTTTGAGCTGGGGCCAGGCCGCGACGTGGATGTCCTCGCCCGACTCGTGTAGGCGCTGGCGGGCCGGCGGCATCCAGTGCTCCCAGCAGATGAGGCCGCCCAGCCGGCCCACGGCGGTGTTCACGGCGTGCAGGCTGCGGCCGTCGCCCTGGCCCCAGAGCAGGCGCTCGGTGTAGGTGGGCATCAGCTTGCGGTGGGCCAGGGCCAGCGTGCCGTCGGCATCGAAGGTGAGCATGGTGTTGTAGAGCGTGCCCCGGCCGGGACCGGCCAGCACCCGCTCGTGTACACTGATATTGAGTACCACGCCGTGGGCGCGGGCCGCCGCGCCGAGGGCTTCCGTCACGGGGCCGGGCACTACCACGCTATTCTCGAACAAGCGCCGGTACACCTGCTTCACGGCCGGCGAGTCCCAGAGGTTCACGTCGCGGCAGCAGTCGAGCCAGGCCGGGTAGCCGGGCAGCCAGGTTTCGGGAAATACCACCAGTTTCGCGCCTTGCGCGGCAGCTTGGGCAATGAGGGTTTCGGCCTTGGCCAGCGAAGCGGGCAGGTCGAGGTAAACGGGGGCAGCCTGCACGGCCGCGATGGTTAGCAACATGGCGGTAAAGAAAAGGGGTTATCCGCCGTGGTCAGGCCCCCGACCAGTCATCGTGGCGTGCGGTTCGTAATTGCCTTGTTTAAAATTAAAGGTTCGGTCCGAGCGTTGAGCACTCGGCTGGCCTCCCACTGGTTTATTGTGAGCGGGGATGACCAGCTTGCGGTTACTATCTTTTTTCCTGCTAATGAATGTTGCAACTCACTAATTTTAGCAAGTCCTATCGCGGGCGGGCGGTGCTGCGCATCAATTCCTTCGCCTTTTCCTGTGGTACTTATTGGATTCAGGGAGCCAATGGTTCGGGCAAGAGTACCCTGCTCAAGGCCATTGCCGGCATCACGCCGTTTGAGGGCGATATCCTACTGGCGGGGCAGTTGAGCGTCAAAAAGCAGGCGGTGGCCTACCGCCGCCTCGTCAATTTTGCCGAAGCCGAACCCGTGTTTCCCGAGTTTCTAACCGGAATCGAACTGATTTACCTATTCCGGGCAGCCAAGAATGGCCCGCCTAACCAAGAGGATTTTTACCTGGAAGGCCTGCACATGACGTCCTACGTGAACGAACCAGTCGGCACCTATTCGAGTGGGATGCTCAAGAAACTGTCCCTGGTTCTGGCGTTTCTCGGCCAACCGGCCTGCATCGTGCTCGACGAGCCGCTGACCACTCTGGACGCGGCAGCCATTCCAGTGCTGTGTGCGTGGATAGTCCGCCAGCACGCCCAGCAGGGCACGAGCTTCCTGCTTTCCTCTCACCAGGCCTTCGCGGCAGAAGCGCTGCCGAACGTGCAGCACCTGCTCCTCGAACACGCGACCCTGCGTCACGTCGGATGAGAAAACCTCTGACGCGCGTTTTGCTCAACGTCGTGGCCCGCGGTTTTTACCAGGAGCACACGGGCTGGCTGATTTCCCTGTTTCTGGTGGTGTTCGTGAATTTCTTCTGGACCCGGGTGCCCAACCAGAACCACCTCACGGAGGCGCAGATTCTCGAGAACGGCTTTCGGCTGGTTATTCTCTCGGTGAGCGACCCCATCGGGGTGGCCGTGCTGCTCGGCGTCTGCTTGCTCTACAGCCTCAAGAGTTGGCACTACGTGGCGGGGCGGTTGAAAAGTGCCGATGTGCAGTTTCTCGCCTACAGCAGCACGGCCCTGCCGTGGTCCCGGCAGGTAGCGTCCTGGTCGGTAGTCCAGGGAGTTATCCTGTTGCCGGTGGTGGTCCTGTGCCTGTATGCCATGGTCGTTGGGGTTGTTTTCCAGCACCGGCTAGTGCCCGTGCTCCTGCCCGGGTACCTGTTGGGGCTCACGGTGGCCGGGGCGTGCTACTACACGCACCGGCTCAACTACCCGGTGGGAAAACCGGATAAGCGCGCGGGGCTCACCTGGGCCCGCAACTGGCCCAAACCGCTGTTCAGCCTGTTTCTGTACGAAATCATCGCGACCAAGCGCCTCACCTATCTCATCACCAAACTAATATCCGCAGCGAGTAGTACGTTGCTGCTCCTGGCCTTTTCGGACGCCCGCACCGATGGGAGGTTAGCGGGCCTGATTGCGCTTTGCTGTGCGTTCGGGCACGTCGTGCTGGTCTTCCAAGCGGCCGATTTCGAGTTGTTTTACCTGCCCTTCGTGCGCAACCTGCCGTATGGACGGGGGCAGGCCTACGGCCAGCAAGTGCTGCTGTACGGCGTCCTGTTACTTCCCGAGCTCGCGTGGCTGCTAACGGCGAACGAACTCGGTACCGGCCTGACGGCGGCTGGTTTGCTACTGGGCGTCACCCTGCTCCTGCGCGCGGTGCTCTACTGGACGGGCCAGCACATGACGTTCTACCTGCGCCTCGTAGTCGGCCTGTTTCTTTTCATGCTCCTGGCCAACTTATTTGCGCTGACCGGTCTGCTGGCCCTCGGCAGTTTCCTGGCTGCCGGGGTGCTGCTCTACCGATACCGGTGATTGTGAGTAGCAGCTGGGAAGGCGCATACCGTGTTTGCAAATGGGCCAATTGACTTCTGAACCCGGCGTTTAACCAAGGCCCGCACCGGGTACATCATCAATTCTGATGGGTTTTTCGTCCAATCCAGCCTTGCCTAAATAACTAGCATCACTTACGAACCAACATCCCTGAGCGAGATTGGTACTAAAATGACGGCTCTCAACGATATTCTCAAGTGCATCACTACCGACGAAGTGCAGGTGCTCAACCAACTGCTGGACAAGGTTTTGTCCGGAATAATCGCCTGATTTTGCGCATCAGGGCGGCCTTAGGCGCGGGGCTGCAGTAGTTTGGCGATGAGGCCGGTCCAGCCGGTTTGGTGGCTGGCCCCGAGGCCCCGGCCGGTGTCGCCGTGGAAGTATTCGTGGAAGAGCAGGTAGTCGCGGAAGTGCGGGTCGTTTTGCAGCTGCTTGTGGGGGCCCAGGGCGGGGCGCACGCCGGCCTCGTTGCGCAAAAACAGCTTGGTGAGGCGGCCGCTCAGCGCATCGGCGATTTCGAGCAGGGTGCAGAACCGACCGGAGCGGGTGGGGTATTCTACCTTGAAATCGTCGCCGTAGTAGTGGTGAAACCGCTGGAGCGACTCAATAAGCAGGAAATTGGTGGGAAACCAGATGGGCCCGCGCCAGTTGGAGTTGCCGCCAAACAGGTCGGTTTCCGATTCGCCCGGCTCGTAGTGCAGCGTGAAGTCGCGGCCGGCGAGGTGCAGGCACACGGGATGGTCCTGGTGGTATTTGCTCAGCGAGCGGATGCCGTAGTCGGAGAGGAATTCGGCTTCGTCCAAGGCGCGGGCCAGCAGGCGTTTCACGCGGTGGCCGCGTAGCAGGCTCAGCAGGTGGGTCTGGCCCATGCCGGGCTCCTGCCAGCGGCTCACCTGCTCGGCCAAAAGGGGTCGGTTTTTCAGAAACCACTGCAGCCGGGCCGCGAACTGGGGCACGGCGGCCAGCACCTCATCGTCGAGCACCTCCACGGCAAAGAGTGGAATGAGCCCCACCAGCGAGCGGGTTTTCAGGAACTGGCGGCCCCGGTCGGGCGTGTGCAGCACGTCGTAGTAAAACTCGTCCTCGTCGTCCCAGAGGTCCATTTCCTCGTTGCCCATGTTGGTCATGGCCCCGGCGATGTAGAGGAAATGCTCGAAAAATTTGCTGGCCAAATCCTGGTAGATGGGCTGGGTCTGGGCCAGCTCCAGGGCAATGCGCATCATGTTCAGGGCGTACATGGCCATCCAGCTGGTGCCGTCGGCCTGTTCGATGTAGGAGCCCGCCGGCAGCGGGGCCGAGCGGTCGAACAGCCCAATATTGTCGAGCCCCAGAAACCCGCCCTCGAAGATGTTGCGGCCCTCGCGGTCCTTGCGGTTCACCCACCAGGTAAAATTCAGCAGCAGCCGGTGGAACACGGTGCCCAGAAACTCAAGGTCGCCGATGCCCTCGTTCTGCTTCTGGCACATCTTGTACACCCGCCAGGTGGCCCAGGCGTGCACCGGCGGGTTCACGTCGCCCAGGTTCCACTCGTAGGCCGGCAGCTGGCCGTTGGGGTGCATGTACCAGTCCTGGCACAGCAGCCGCAGCTGGTTTTTGGCAAAGCCGGGGTCGAGCTGGGCCAGTGGCACGCAGTGAAATGCCAGGTCCCAGGCCGCATACCAGGGGTATTCCCACTTGTCGGGCATTGAGATGATGTCGGCGTTGTTGAGGTGCTTCCAGGCGGCGTTGCGGCCGTGGTGGCGCCCGTCCGGCGGGGGCGGCAGGGCCGGGTCGCCGGCCAGCCACTGGGGCACGTCGTAATAATAGAACTGTTTGCTCCAGAGCATCCCGGCGAAGGCCTGGCGCTGCACCCGGCGGGCGTCGGCGTCGGCTAGGCGGGCTTGCACGGCGGCGTAGTAGTCGTCGGCTTCCCGATGCCGCAGCAGCAGCAGCTGGTCGAAATCGGCAAACGGCTGGGCCAGGTCGGCCGCGCCCAGGCGCACGCGCACCACCTGGCTCGCGCCGGCAGCAATGGTCAGCACGTAATGCGCCGCCGCCTTGGTGCCCGTCTGGGCGGGGTTGATGGCGGCGTGCTTCCCATGCACCACGTAATCGTTGATGCCGTCTTTGTAGTATTGGCCGGTGGCCGGGGCGGGGGCGGCCCCAAACAGCCGGGCGGCATTGGTTTCGTTGTTGCAAAACAGCAGGGCGGGGTCCTGGTCGCAATACAGGTGGCGGTAGCCCAGCCGGGCGTGCTGGGCAGCAATGGCGCCGCCATCCTGGGTGGCCTCGAGCTGGGGCCGGCGGCTGTCGTCGAGGCCCCAGGCCCAGGTGTTGCGGAACCACAGCTGCGGTAGCACGTGCAGGGTGGCCGCTTCGGGGCCGCGGTTGCTCACGGTTATCTGCATCAGCAGGTCGTCGGGGCTGGCTTTGGCGTATTCCACGCACACGTCGAAGTAGCGGTTGTCGTGGAAAATGGCCGTGTCGAGCAGCTCAAATTCAGGTTTTTCGCGGCCCCGGTGGGCATTTTCCCGCACCAGCCACTCGTAGGGAAACGCGTGCTGCGGGTACTTGTAGAGCATGCACATGTAGGCGTGCGTGGGCACGTTGTCGAGGTAGTAGTACAGCTCCTTTACGTCCTCGCCGTGGTTGCCCTCGGGGCCGCTCAAGCCGAAAAGACGCTCTTTCAGGATGGGGTCCTGGCCATTCCACAGGCCCAGGGCCAGGCACAGCAGCTGCTGGTCGTCGCTCACGCCGGCCAGTCCGTCCTCGCCCCAACGGTAGGCGTAGGAGCGGGCCATGTCGTGGGTGACGTAGTCCCAGGCGTGGCCATGGGTCGAGTAGTCCTCGCGCACCGTGCCCCACTGCCGCTCCGAGAGGTAGGGGCCAAACTGGCGCCAGCGCGTCTGGTTGGCATTGGCTTCGGCGAGGCGTTGGTGTTCGGCGGTCATGTTTTCGATGAGCGATAAGCAAACAGCGTTTTCAGTAGGACTAAACGAAACGGTTGGCGCACCCGGCCGGGTACCTGAACCAGTGAATAATGCCTTGTTGGTACCCCGCCAGACGTTTGATAAACCAACTGCTTACATCTACTTATCACTATTTTAAAAAGTTGGCTTTCTTGTCAAAAAGTACTGTAAGAAAAGGGGATGACCGCCGTCGAACTGCTCAACCAAACGATGCTGCGCCATGTCTCCCTTCGCCTTACCTCCCGCATTTGCTCTTATCCGCCTTCGCTTGTTTCGGTTGCCCGTTTCCGCCCAACCCAGCGGGCCGGTTCAGCGCGGGTGGCGGACCGGGCTGCGTACGGCGCTGGCCGTGGCCTGCGTTGCCGCGTTCATTGGCCTCACCTGGGTCCGGGCCGAGTCGTTGGCGACCATGATGCCGGGGGTGCTGAATCTGGGCTTGGGCGTGCTGACTGGTTTGCTGGGCAACTCGCTCGGCTATTGGGTGGGCGCGCTTGGGGTGGGACCGGACCGGGCCTGCGTAGTATCTCAGGCCCTGAAGCTGGCCCAAATCGTGGGCGTGCCGGCCGGGTATTTGCTGCTGGGGGGCCACATGCCGGCGCTGCCCCTGCTTGGTGCAGCGCTGGCACTGGCCGGCATCGTGTGGGCGCACCGGCGAGGGATGAGCTGCACCAGCCGCCGGGCCGCGTAGGCCACCGGCATGAGGAAGTCGGACAAAACGAGCCACGACAGCAAAATGACCAAAGGCGGCAGAATGACTCATATGGCTATGCTGTCAAAGAATTTAATCACTAAAGACAAGATTGTAGGCTACGCCTGCGCAAGCGCCACATTCGGGCCGGTACACTGGCTGAAGACAGGCCTATTCCCTGAGCGCGGTAGCACCATGTGCAATGCCCACATGCATCACCCATTATAGCCTAATGCCTGACTGGGGCGGGTTCCGCCCGTCCAAAACTGGCCCCTCGGGTGCTCCAGGCGGGTGGCCCATAAAAACCGGCTCGTGGGAGCGGGCAAAAGCCAGGGGGCCGCCGGTCGCCATCACGACATGTCTCATCCGCGCCAATGGAGCAACTGTAGCATCGGTAGCGTTTGCCGCCAGCATCTTGGCTGGCAACTCACGCGCTGTTGCCGAGCACCCCCGTGGCGAAGTGGAATCACACCCATCACCGCTGCACCCCTGCCTGCTTGGAATAAAAGCACCCAGAGAATTTCCGAATCAGTTGTAAAATTTTAGCACCTGAGCCTGCTGCGCTGTTTGACGGGTTGCATATTCACCTAGCCAACCATATCCCAGGAGTACCCACTGTGTGCCGGGTTTGCATCGGCCCGAAAACAGCAGCGGCTGTAGCAGCACAGCTGGGTGCAACTCGGTTAGGCCGGCCGCGTCCTGGTTTCCATCCGGGAATTCTTCGCCTACTCCCACCTGCCTAGGCAGGAAGTTTACGCCGCCTTGAGCGCCCGCTAATCCGCCGCTGCACCAGGGCGCAATCGTAGCCGAAGCCTGTTGAGAGCGCGGCAGCACCCGCCGCCCACTAGCAAAAGCGCTAGCGGCCAATACCACGAAAAAGGGGCATCCCAATCTGGAAGTGGCCCGGAATGCCGAAAAAACGGGTTGGCAACTAATTTCCCAGGGCAAAAGAAAAGTATAATCTGCGTGGGATAAGCCTGAAAAAACTTTCCCTTTTTAGCCCCGGTCATGCTTGACTGTCCGATATCCTGTTCTAAGGAAAAGCAAAAACCCCATTCACGAGCTGTGAATGGGGTTTTCTGTGGTCGTGTAAGGAGTCGAACCTTAAACCTTCTGATTCGTAGTCAGATGCTCTATCCAATTGAGCTACACAACCATTTTTCCCTGTTGGGAGCACAAAGGTAAGAGGATAAAAACCGCCTGTGCAAACTGCACACACATTTTGCCGTAAGAAAAATGCGCCGGTAGTAGCAAGTAGCTAATAATCAGCTGGAGATTCTTTGCTCATTTTCGGAGCTGCCCTGGCGTAGTACCCGCTGCAAGGCTTGGTTGAACACAAAATATAGCCCGAATAGCGAGGCCGCCACCAGCCCCACCAGTACCAGCTTGCTGAGGGTGCCCTCGTCGGGGTCTTTCAACAGGGCTAATACGTCGGAGGCTTTCGTACCCAGCCAATAGAAGAACAGGCTGCGCGGCAGCATGCCCAGCACCGAAGCCGCCAGGAACCGCTTGCGCGGCACGCCCACAATGGCCAGCACAAACGTCATGAGCGCGAAGGGGAGCACTGGCGAGAGGCGCGTGAGGAGGATGAGCTGCCAGCTTTGGCTCTGCAATTCGCTTAGCACGGCCTCAGCCTTGGGGAAAATATGCAGGAAGTGGCGCAGCTTGCCGTGGTCGAGGCGCTTGGCCAGCTCGTAGCCGATGGCGGCGGCCAGCGCGTAGGCTAGTACCATGCCCGGTAGCCCCGCCCAGCCAAAATAATAGCCCGTCACGATGGCCACGAGCGTGGTAGGGGTTAGGGCAAACGCCATGGTGAAGGCAATGACCACGAAGTAAAGCAGCACTTGCCCGGTGCTAAGGTGGTGCAGCAATTCCTGGTGCGTGGCCAGCAGCCCCAGCAGGGAGGCCGAGCCCAGCAGCGGCACGGCCACCAGTAGGAACATGGTGAGCAGCGTGGAGAAGTTTTTCTGGAAAAGCTCGCGCAGCAATCGAAACATAGGCTTGGGGCGAAAACCTGCCATCCGGCGGCGGGGTTTCGTGCTGCAAGTACGCAGAAATGCTGGCTGGGGCCGGTATCCGACTGCGAAAGCCTGTGCCAAGCGCGGGCTCGCCGGGCCGTTTCCAATTAATCCCCGACCTTTGCCACCGGCCCACGCGGCCCCTCAACCCCAACTGCCCATCCATGAAATTCGCGACCAAAGCCATTCACGCCGGTGTGTTCCCGGACCCCGCCACCGGGGCCATCATGACGCCCATCTACCAGACTTCGACCTACGTGCAGTCCTCGCCCGGCAAAAACATGGGCTTCGAATACTCGCGCACGCACAACCCCACCCGCTCGCAGTTGCAGGCCGCCGTCGCCGCCCTCGACAACGGCAAGCACGGCATCGCCTTCGCTTCGGGGATGGCCGCCATCGACTGCGTGATGAAGCTGCTCAAGCCCGGCGACGAGGTTATTTCGACCAACGACCTGTATGGCGGCAGCTACCGCCTCTTCACGAAAGTGTACGAGGTGTACGGCATCAAATTCCACTTCGTGCCGATGCACGACATGGAGGCCGTGCGCGCCGTGGTGAGCGAGAAAACCAAGCTCATCTGGGTCGAAACGCCTACCAACCCGTTGCTCAACATCATCGACATTGCCGCCGCGGCGGCCGTGGCGAAGGAGTGCGGGGCCTTGCTGGCCGTCGACAACACCTTCAGCACGCCATACCTGCAAACCCCGATGGATTTGGGGGCCGACATCGTGATGTACTCGCTCACCAAATACATGGCCGGCCACTCCGATACCGTGATGGGTGCGCTGGTGGTGAACGACGACGAGCTGCACGAGCGCCTGAGCTTCTACCAGAACGCCTGCGGCGGTACGCCCGGTCCCCAGGACTGCTTCCTGGTGCTGCGCGGCCTCAAAACGCTGCACATCCGCATGCAGCGGCACTGCGAAAACGGCCGCGCCGTGGCCGAGTACCTGCGCCAGCATCCTAAGGTGGAAAAGGTGTACTGGCCCGGTTTCGAAAACCACCCCAACTACGCCGTGGCCGCGAAGCAGATGCGCGACTTCGGCGGCATGCTCTCCTTCATCCTGAAGGGCGATAAGCAGGAAGATGCCATCGCCGTGCTGGAAAAATTCCAGTATTTCACCCTGGCCGAAAGCCTGGGCGGCGTGGAAAGCCTGAGCGGCCACCCCGCCACCATGACGCACGCCAGCATTCCGGCCGAGCAGCGCCGCAAGTCGGGCCTGAGCGACTCGCTCATTCGTCTGAGCGTGGGCATCGAGGATGCTGAAGATTTGATTGCCGACCTGGCCCAGGCCATCGGGTAGGGCATTTGGGTCATCCTCCAAAGACGACAAACAGGAACGTCAGGCTGAGCTATGCTCAGCCTGACGTTCCTGTTTGTCGTTCCATTGATAACATGCCGACCACCCAATCAATCCCCATCATCACGCTGCCGCTCTTTGCCGAGCTCGACCGCCTGCTGCTGGACCTGCTGCACACCCTGAGCCCCGCCGACTGGCAGCGCCCCACCCTGGCCCGGCAGTGGACGGTGCACGACGTAGCCGCCCATCTGCTCGACGGCAGCCTGCGCACCCTCTCGATGCTGCGCGACGGCCATTTTGGCGAAGCCCCGCACGACCCCAGCTACTCCGGGCTCGTGGCCTACCTCAACCGGCTGAATGCCGACTGGGTGCGGGCCGCCCGCCGCCTCAGCCCAGCCGTGCTCATCGACTGGCTGGCGCAATCGGGGGCCGAATACATCGCCTACCTGCACACGCTGGACCTGTGGGCTCCGGCCACTTTTTCGGTGGCCTGGGCCGGCGAGCGCGAGTCGCTGAACTGGTTTCACGTGGCCCGCGACTATACCGAGAAGTGGCACCACCAGCAGCAAATTCGGGCCGCCGTGGGCCAGACCGCGCCGCTGCTGGAGCCGCACTTATTTCGGCCCTTTGTTGAAACGATGCTGCGTGGCCTGCCGCACGCTTACCGCGCCGTAGACGCGCCGGCCGGCACCGTAGTGCAGGTGCGGATTGAAACGGAAAGCGGTGGCGCGTGGCAGCTGGTGAAAACCGCGAATGCCTGGCAGCTTGGCCCGCCCGAGCCCGGTGCTACGCCCGCCGCCGAAGTCGCGCTGCCGCCGGAGGTGGCATGGCGGCTTTTTACGAAAGGGCTGAGCCCAATGGAGGCCCGGCCCCTGGTTCGGGTGTCGGGCCACGCAGTCCTTGCCGAGGCCGCCCTCCGGCTGGTGGCGGTGATGGCCTGAAGCTGCCTGCTGGCCCAGCTGTAATGTTGTAACTGGTGTTGCGCACTAGGGTGCTGGCGCGCGGCTGCGTAGCAGCGGGTTGTAAGTCAATCGTATTGCCTTGGCCAACTGCTTCCAGCCAGATTAAAAGCAGATTAACTTCCAACTCTGCAATTGCAGATGTGGTTTAAGGAGCAATTCTGTTTTAATACTGTTTTTAGCAGCCGGTTTTGGGCCGGCACACTGTATATGTTTTCCGTTACCAATTTGCGCCAATGGGCGCGGGTGCTGCCCGGCGCGGCCGTGGGCCTGGCGCTGGCGGGCTGCGAGATGCTCGAATTCAGCCCCAACGACCACCGCGTCCCCGAAAAGTTCACCAACCTTACCGAAAAAAACCTGGCTAAGCTGGCCGCCCGGCCGCTGCCGGCCGGCGACACTCTTCGCTTCATTTTCACCGGCGACTCGCAGCAGTTCTACGATGAAGCCGAAGCGCTGGTAGCCAGCGTGAACCAGCAGCCCGGCATCGCCTTTCTGGTGGTGGCCGGCGATATTTCCGACTTCGGCCTGGCCCGCGAGATGCAGTGGGTGGACGAGAAGCTGCGTCGCCTCACGGTGCCCTACGTCACGGTTATCGGCAACCACGACCTGGTGGGCAACGGCCGGCCCACTTACCAGCACATTTTCGGGGCTTTCAATTACTCGTTCGTGTACGGCAACACGAAGTTTATCCTGCTGGATACCAACGGCCGCGAATACAACTTCGACGGCACGGCCCCCGACATGAGTTGGCTGCGGCCCCAGTTGGTCAGCTTCGACGGCGCGCGGCGCAAGGTGGTTATCTCGCACGTGCCGCCCACCAACGACGATTTCGACCCAGGCCTGCGCGACACCTACGTGCGGGCGCTACGCGAAACGCCGGACCTGGTCTTCGAAATGAACGGGCATAACCACTCCTATAGCATCACGCAGCCCTATAATGATGGCGTGACTTACGTCAACTCCGATGCTTTTTCGGAGCGCCACTACATGGTCGTCACCGTGTGGGGCGACAAGCAGTTTCGCATCAAACGGGTCAAATTCTAATGAAGATGCTGTTGCTTTCCGCCCTCTTGCTGGCTGGCCTGCACGCCGTGGCCGGCACCCCTCCCGATACCGTCGCGGTAGCTGCTGATAAGCCCGCGCCCCGCGCCGCTGGCCGCCCCGAGCGCCCCTGGTACCGCCCCACCCACCTGGCCCTGCAAACCGGTGGCGGCCTGGGCATGGTGGCCGCCGGGGCCGGCTACGAGTTTGGCAAGAACCGCCTCGAAACCGATGTGCTCATCGGCTACGTGCCCAAGTACTACGCGGGCTCCACGCTTAGCCTGGCTTCGCTCAAGTTCATGTATTCGCCTTTCCGGCTGCCGGTAGGCAATAAGCTTCAGGTGGTGCCGCTCACGGTGGGGGCGTATTTCAGCTACACCCACGGCACCCTCAACGACGAGCTGAAAGGCCAGTATTCGAGCGACTACTACTGGTTTTCGACCGATACCCGCTACGGGCCGCTGCTGGGCAGCCGCCTCACGTTCCTGGCCCCGGCCGTTGCGGCCACCGGCCAGCCGCGCAAAATATCGCTCTACTACGAGCTGGGCAGCAACGACCTGTACCTGGCCAGCTACCTCAACAACCGCAACGCTGGCGCTGGGCCTGAAGGCTGATTTTTAGCAGCTGGACAGAAAAAAGGCAGAGCGGAAATGGCGGTGCAACTTTATCGTCGTTTAGCCACTCATCAGTTCGCCCGGACCTTCTTTGCTCCACACAACCCCTGCGCCGGCCACTGCTGATGAAAAAACTGCTACTCTTTGGGCCGCTGCTGGCGCTGGCTGCCCCCGTCGCGGCCCAACATACCGAAATCATTGGCTGGGCCGGCCTGGGGCTCATGTGCTATGGCGGTCAGGATGCCGTTGGCAATGCTTCCGTCAACTATTCAGTCTACAACGGCCACGAAAGCGGGTATACCAATAGTCCCTACGGCAGCCGGCTGGGAGCTGGCGTCGCGCTGGGTGTTCGGGCGCAGCGGGTGGGGCAGCGCAAAGGCTTGCTGGCCTTTGATTTAGGGTACGAATGGATGCATAGCCGGACTAAAGTAGTTGTGGTCAATTATTACGATGGTGCTTCGAACACGCCCCGGGCGGCCCAAGGCACCACGTACCTGCAAACCCAAAACCTGGCGGCTTTTTTGGGCCTGGGTCATCGGTTCGAGCTACCGGCCTTCAGCCTGGACGTGCTGGCCGGGCCGGAAATAGCCTGGGTTTTTGGCTTTCGCGAGAACGGGAGCGGCACCTTCGATGGTAGCCATGCCTGGGCTACCAGCGGGGACCGCAGCTCCTCGGTGGGAGCCGATGCCCGCCTGCGGGCCGATGCCACGGCGTGGTTTCACCGCGTGGGCGCTACGGTTAGCTATTCCCACGGCTTTATCAATTACCAGGGCCATTTGACGGGAGGCAGTCGGGAAGTATATGCCCGCATCCTGCGCCTGGGGCTGGCCTACCGCCTGCGCTAGGCGCGGCAAAATATATGGGCAGGTGCTGCGTCTTCGGCAGGAATGAACCCTGGAACTGCCACCACCCCGCGCCTGCAAGCCACCTACGATGGTAAAACGTACCAAAATGCCTTGCCCACAGCCCTCAGCCCGCCCTCGGGCTACGGCGCGCTAATAAAACGCTGGCTGTTTGAGAAAGCCGAGCGGGAGCCCAAAAAGCCGCTGGGCCCCTTTCGGGCCGATGCGGCTGCTCTGGCCCTGCCCGTGCCGGCCGATGCGCTGCGCGCCACCTGGCTGGGCCACAGCACCGTGCTGCTCGAAATCGACGGCCGCCGCATCCTCACCGACCCGGTTTGGAGCAAACGGGTGTCGCCCTCGCAGCTAATGGGGCCAAAGCGGTTTTTCGCGCCGCCGCTGCCGCTTGATAGGCTGCCGGAGCTGGATGCCGTGGTGCTCTCGCACGACCATTACGACCATCTCGACCCGGTAGCCATTCGGACGCTGGGCCGCGCGGGCGTACCGTTTTTCTGCCCGTTGGGGGTGGGTGCGTATCTGCGCCGCTGGGGCGTGCCCGCTGCCTGCATCACCGAGCTGAATTGGTGGGAGCCGGCTCAGCTGAGCGAGGATTTTGCGCTGGTGGCCACGCCGGCCCGGCATTTTTCGGGCCGGGGCCTTACCCAAAATAATACGCTGTGGGCCTCGTGGTGCCTTCTGGGACCGACGCACAAAGTGTTTTTTGGTGGCGACTCGGGTCCGTTCGAAGAAGGGTTTCGGCAGATAGGAGCGGCCCACGGGCCGTTCGATTTGGTGATGCTGGAAATCGGGGCTTCCGACCCCGAGTGGGCCGACATTCACCTGGGCCCCGACCATGCCCTCACGGCCCACCAGCTGCTGGGCGGCGGGCCGCTGCTGCCGCTGCACTGGGGCACGTTCAACCTGGCATTCCACGCCTGGCGGCAGCCGGTGCAGCGCCTGCTCGCCGCGGCCGGCCCAGAGGTGCCGCTGCTGCTGCCCGCCCCCGGCCAGCGGGTGGACGTATCCGCCGGCCCGCTGAATTCGCGGTGGTGGGAACGGTAGCATAAGTGCGAGCCTAACCCAATTGCTGCCACCGCTGGCAAGCTGGAGGGCTTGAAATTCCGCTGCTGGTTCGTAAGCTTGTGAAATACCAGTTGCCGGATGGTGCGCCACTGCCATTAACCGTAGCTGCTGAAGGTGCCCGGAATCATCCAAATCCGTCTCCGGGCCCGATTCGTTCTGGTTGCCTTGTCCTCCCGCACCCGCCTTCCCACCCACTTTACTTAACCTTTTGGCTGGCCCAAACCCGGACATAAACTGAGTAAGTGGACCATTGCGTTGATGAGCGCTGGCTTTTGTCGTACTTTTTATTTGATTTTCCCCTTTAATTCCTCACCAACCATTCTCCTATAATGAAACACAGTTTACTTCTTCTCCTGTTTTTACTGTGCGGGCTGATGGCTCAGGCCCAGAAAACGACCGTGACCGGGCGGGTGATGGGCGGCCAGGGCGAGGCCTTGCCCGGCTCGACGGTGCTGGAACGCGGCACCACCAACGGCACCAGCACCGGCACCAACGGCGAATTTTCCCTTTCCGTCAATCCCGGGGCCACCATCACGGTGCAGGCCATTGGCTACGCCACCCAGCAGATTCCGCTCAACGGCCGCACCACGCTCGACGTGCGCCTGGCCGCCGCCGCCCAGGATTTGAACGAAGTGGTGGTAACCGGTTCGCGCGCCACTGAGGGCCGCTCCAACATCCTCACCACGGCCCCGGTCGACGTGATTTCGGCCCGCGAAATCAAAGCCTTCGCCCAAACCGATGTGGCCCAGGTGCTGGCCTACGCCGCGCCCTCGTTCCAGAGCACGCGCCAGACCATTTCGGACGGCACCGACCACATCGACCCGGCCAGCCTGCGCGGCCTCGGCCCCGACCAGGTGCTGGTGCTCGTGAACGGCAAGCGCTTCCACAACTCGGCCCTGGTCAACATCAACGGTACGGTGGGCCGCGGCTCGGTGGGCACCGATTTGAACGTGATTCCAACGGCCAGCCTCAAGCGCATCGAAGTGTTGCGCGACGGCGCGGCGGCCCTCTACGGCTCCGATGCCATTGCCGGCGTTATCAATCTGCAGCTGAAGAACGACACCACCGGCGTGACGGCCAGCAGCTTCGTGGGCCAGACCACCAAAAGCGACGGCGGCGTATTTCAGGTCGATACTAACATTGGCATCGGGCTGGGCGGCAAAGGCTACCTCGACCTGAGCGGCCAGTACCAGAACCACAGCTACTTCAACCGCGGCCTGCCCGACACGGCCCCCCTGATTTACCTGGGCGGCAACTCGGGCCAATACCCCAGTAGCGCTAACACCGAGCAGCTGCGCCGCGACCTGAAGACCCAGGACGATAAACTGGTGGCTGACAATGGCTACGACCGCAGCAACTTGCGCGTGGGCAGCGCCGACACCCGCAACGTGGGCGGTTTCCTGAACGCGGGCTACCGCCTCGGCGGCGGCCTGGAGGCCTACGTTATGGCCGGCTACACGCACCGCACGGGCAAGTCGGCCGGCTTTGCCCGCCTGCCCAACCAGCCCACCCAGAGCGACCTCACCATCTTTCCAAACGGCTTCCTGCCCTTCATCAACACGACAATCAACGACGTGTCGACCATCGCGGGGCTGCGCAAAACCATCGGCGGCTTCGGCTTCGACCTGAGCAATACCTACGGCAGCAACCAGGTGCGCTACGACATTACCAACTCGGTGAATGCTTCGCTGCCGCAGGGCCCGGGTATCCGCAACCAGACTGAGTTCTACGCCGGCACGCTCAAGTTCACCCAGAACACGTCTAACCTGACGCTTACCCGCAAGTTTGTGGACCTGGGCCCCCTGGCCACGCTGAACGTGGCCGTGGGCGGCGAGTTCCGCGTCGACAACTTCCAGATTGCCGCCGGCGAACCTAATTCTTACATCAACGGCGGCCGGAAAATTGGGACCGCGCCCACCGCTTCGGGCTCGCAGGTATTTCCGGGCTACCAGCCGACGGATGAAGTAAATAAGTCGCGTAATAACCTGGCCGGTTTCCTCGATTTGGAAAGTGACCTGACCGAGAAGCTGCTGGTGCACGCCGCCGGCCGCGTGGAGCGCTACTCCGATTTCGGCAGCAGCGCCAGCGGCCAGCTGGCCGCCCGCTTCAGCATCATCGATGGGCTGGCCCTGCGCGGCTCGCTGGGCAATGGCTTCCGGGCACCCTCGCTCCAGCAGCGCTACTTCACCAACGTGAGTACCCAGTTTGTGAGCGGCGTGCCCAACCAGATTCTGACCGTGAACAACGAAAATTCCATCGTGCGCAACAGCTACACGGTGGGCGGCACTGGCCAGCAGGGCTTTGGGGTGGCCCCACTGAAGCAGGAAAACTCGCGCAACTACAGCCTGGGCCTCACGGCCCGCGTGGCGCAGGTGGTGACGCTGACCGTGGATGCCTATCAGATTGACATTGATGACCGCATTGTGTTGTCGTCGGCCTTCACCCGCACCAATACCATTGTGAACACCATTCTGGGCACGCAGCCGGTGAGCCGGGTGCAGTTCTTCGCCAATGCCGTGAATACCCGCACGCAGGGCATCGACATTGTGGCCAACAGCCGCCTCACGCTGGGCGACAAAAGCCGCCTGGGCCTGACGGCCGCCGCCAACTTCAACGAAACCACGGTGCGAAGCTTTAACAGCACGTCCACTACCATCAACAACGACGCCACTGTGGGCACCAGCAACCTGCAAAACACGCTGTTCGACCGCCAGCAGCGCGCCCGCCTCGAAAACGGCAACCCGCGCAGCAAAATCCTGCTCTCGGCCAACTACACCTACGGCATCTTCGGCCTCGAAGCCCGCACCGTCCGCTTCGGCGAGGTACAGACCAAGGACGCCGACCCGGCGCGCTCGTTCCTCGACCAGACCTACGCGGCCAAATGGATTACCGACCTCACCCTCAGCGCGCAGATTATCAAGCAGGTTGGGGTAGCCGTGGGCATCAATAACCTGTTCGATGTGTACCCCGACCGCATCAATCAGAACCCGCGTAACGACCCCAACAACTTCTCCGTCGACCCGGCCCAGAGCTACAACTCTTCGCTCGACAACACCAACCGGGGCCGCTTCGTGTACAACGCCAGCCAGTTCGGCTTCCAGGGCGCCTTCTACTTCGGTCGCGTGAATGTGAGTTTCTAGCCCGGCGCTCGCTGCGTTTCAAAAGCAAAAAGGCCCGCTCTGCAACAGAGCGGGCCTTTGTGTTTGGTAGCGCGGGGCTAACGGCCAGCGTATGACAGCCGGGCCACCTGGGTGCCATCGGGCGTGCGGGCAAAGTACAGGCCAGCGGTCAGGGCCGGGGCCGGCCGCCACGTCAGGCTGCCGTCGGCGGCGGTTTGCAGCTGGGCTACCGTGCGGCCCAGCCCATCGGTGATGGTAACGAGCTGATGCCCCGGACCGGCTAACCGGAGCTGTACCTCGTCCTGAAACGGTGTGGGGTAGGGGAGTTGCGCCAATGGCTGCCGCTGGCGGGTAGCCAGGGCCTGAGGTGTCACCTGCACTTGCAGCGTCAGTACCTCGGTACCGGCAGTTGGGCAGGCATCATCCGAGGCCGTCGCCGCGAGAAAATAGCGGCCAGAATGCTGGTTGGTAGGCACCTGCCAGGTAAGCAGCCCTTGACCATTGCCCAGGTTCTGGAAAGTAGCTCCGGGCACGATGCCTGCAGCGGTACTGCTTAGGGTGAGTACCTGGCCGGCATCGGCGTCGGCGGCGGTGAGGGTAAGGGCCAGCGTCTGGCCGGGGTTCACCCGAATAGTTTGGCCCAGGAGCTGCCCCGTGGGCGCGCTGGCCAGCGCCACCCGGGTGAAAACCGGCACCTGGTTGCTGGCACCCAACCGCAGGAAGTATGTCATGTCGCGGGCAATGCTCCCGATGCGCTGCCAGCGGCTGCCTACCTGCCGGTATTCGTCCACGCGGGCGGCCAGGCTGTAGCGTCCCTGCTGCGCGGGGCCGTTGGTCGTAAGCAGGGTGCCGGTGGCGGCATCGAGCTGGAAGTGAGGGGCCAAAGCTCCCACCGTAGGCGTACCACAGGCCGAGGTGGCGCTGGGGGCTGCCAGGGGCTGTATCAAGTGGTAAGCCAGCGAGTCGCCTTCGCTGTCGAAAGCACTCAGGCTGTAGCGCTGGTTGCTCTGCACACCGGAAAGCTGAATGAGACGGTCCAGGTTGAAGCGGGGCGAAGAATTTACCAAACCCGTTGAATTGTCCAGCTCGGCCTTCACATATTGGGTTTGCGCTATAGCTTGCGCAATATTGAGGATGTCGGAACTGCGGTTGCTGCCATTAATGCTGAGCGTCCACTGGGCGGGTGGGAGCTGAACATTCCCTTCCAGCGTGTTCACCAGGTACGTAATCGCCCCATTGCCACTGCAACTGGTGCTGACAACCTCGCGCCGGGTAAGGGACAGCATGGTCGTGAAGCTTCCCGACAGCATTATGCCGCACTCGTTCTTGCCGCAGCTCAACTCGATAGCGTTATCAACAACAGGTACTCCAGGCGAGTTATCCCCGAATAGCACGGCTGTGATGTGGTACTGATTGGGATTGGCGGCCGTGCCTGCGTATTCATAACGCAGGTCGCCCCCTAGCAGGTGTGAGGCGTTGGCAATCAAAGGGCCGCTCAGGCAGAACAAAAGCGCCGCCAGGCAGCGGAAGCGGAAAAGTGTTTTCATGGAACAGCCAGGATAAATGGCGGGTGAAAAACCCCCTCGACAACGTGTGCCGAGAGGATAAATATATAAAGAAACAAGCTGCTTATGAGCAGTTTGTCAGCTTATTTCCCCGCCGCCGAATTACCGTCCAGAATCTTAAACAGCTCGTTGAGCTTGGGCGTGAGAATAATCTCTGTGCGGCGGTTCATCGCCTTGTTCTGGGGCGAGTCGTTGGGTGCCACGGGTACGTACTGGCTGCGGCCCGAGGCCGTGACGCGCTCCGGGGCCACGCCGGCCGTGGTGAGCAGGCGCGCAATCTCGGTGGCGCGCAGCGCGCTCAGGTCCCAGTTGTCGGTCATGCCGGCCGTGCCCGACCGGATGGGCACGTTGTCGGTGTGGCCTTCTACCACCACGTTCACGTCCTTTTGCTCCTGGAGCACGGTGGCCAGCTGCTTCAGCGCCTCCTGGCCCTTGGGGTCGACCCTGGTTGAGCCCGATTTGAACAGCAATTGCTCCGAGAGCGACACGTACACCTTGCCGTCCTTCAGCTTCACCTGCAGGTCGCTGCTGTTAAAGCTGAGCAGGGCCTTGCTCACGCGGGCCTTCAGGTCGTCCACGGCTTTGTCCTTTTCGGCCAGGGCTTTGGTGAGCTCGGTGAGGCGGGCTTCGCGGGTCTGGAGGTCGGCGGCGAGGCGGTCGTTATCGGCTTTGCTTTTCTGCAGGTTCTGGTCGAGCGTGCCCAGCTCGGCTTCGCGGCGGGCCAGGTCCTTGGCCACTTTGTTGTAGTCCGATGACTTGTTGGCTAGCTCGCGGTCACTGTTTTTTAGCAGCTTATCATAGCTGCTGTTCAGCTCGTTGTAGAGCATGCGGGTTTTGCGATAGGCCGCGCCGGTTTCGGCCGAGTCCGTCACGAGGCGCTTTTGCGTCAGGCGCAGCTGGGCCAGCTCATCGGTGGCTTTCTGCAGCTGCGCCGTGGTGCCCTGTAGCTGGCGCTCGGCGGCGGCCTTGCCATCGGCATCGGCTTTCTGCCGGGCGCTCAGGTCATCATATTTGCGGGCCGTGACGCAGCTGGTGAGGGCCGGGGTGGCCAGCAGGGCCAGTCCCAGTAGGGCAGGGGGGAGGGTACGAACAGAGAAGAACATGACAAGGCAGCAGGGCCATCGGCGGCCGGACTGCCCGGCCGCGTTGGGCCGGCAAGGTAGCCCCAAGCGGCCGGCTGCCGCCAGTTTGCCGCCGGATGGGCATCCCAGCGGGCATTTCGTTCGTTGCCGGGTGGCTGAAGCGGTATGCTATTGCTTGTCGCTTATCTTTGGGGCCCGGTTTTTACTCTTCGCCGCCCGTTCGAGACGGGTAGCTCTCTCTTCAAAATAAAGCTACTAGCCATTCGCTAACAGCTTAAAGCTACTAATATGGCCTGGTTCAAGCGCGTAGAAAAGGGCATCGTTACCCCCACCGACCAAAAAAAGGAAACCCCCGACGGGCTCTGGTACAAGTGCCCCGAATGCAAAACGGTGGCTACCATGGCCGAGCACAAGCGCCTGCTGCATGTGTGCGGCAACTGCAACCACCACGACCGCATCGACGCCGTCGACTATTTCGAATTCCTCTTCGACCAGGGCGAGTTCACGGAGCTCGATGCTGACCTCACCTCCGGCGACCCACTGCACTTCGTCGATACCAAGGAATACCCCAAGCGTGTGGCCGCTACCGAGCGCAACACCGGCCTGAAGGACGCCGTGCGCACTGCCCACGGCCTTAGTGCCGGCCAGCCGCTGGTAGTGGCGGCGATGGATTTTAAGTTCATCGGAGGCTCGATGGGCTCGGTGGTGGGCGAGAAAATCGCGCGCGCCATCGACTATGCCCGCCAAACCCGCACGCCTTTCCTGATGATTTCGCGCTCGGGCGGGGCCCGCATGATGGAAGCCGGCTATTCGCTGATGCAGATGGCCAAAACCTCGGCCAAGCTGGCCCTGCTCTCCGAAGCCGGCGTGCCCTACGTGAGCCTGCTGACGGACCCTACCACGGGCGGCGTCACGGCCTCGTTTGCCATGTTGGGCGACTTTAATATTGCGGAGCCCGGTGCGCTCATCGGCTTTGCCGGCCCGCGCGTCATCAAAGAAACCATTGGAAAAGACCTGCCCAAGGGCTTCCAGAGTGCCGAGTTCGTGCTGGAGCACGGATTCTTGGATTTTATCGTGGACCGGCGCGAGCTCAAGCAACGCCTGGCCGACCTGTTGGGCATGCTTCGGCCGGCCCCAGTAGCCGTGGCGACGCCAAAACGTACGGCTGTAAAAGTGCAGTAGTACCCTAGGCAGCTACTTTTTGCTGTTTCGGCACACTTGTTGGGAAACCCGATTTCGGTACCGAAACGGGTTTTTTCCGTATACGGGCCAAACTAACTCACCATTCTTTCATTTTCACATGAACACCTCCAAATCTCTGCTTTCTGTGCTGATGGCCTTTGTGCTTCTGTTCAGCTCCTGCGCCACTTCGCAGCAAGCCAGCAGCACCCAGCCCGACCTTTCGAACAACAACGGTACCGGAGCCCGGAAAACCGGCATGAGCAAAACCGCTAAGGGCGGCCTGCTGGGCGCTGGCGGCGGAGCCATCCTCGGCGGCGTAGTAGGCGGCCTGTTGGGCGGCGGCAAGGGCACGGCCATTGGCGCTATCGTGGGTGCTGCCGCAGGTGGTACTACGGGTGCCATCATCGGTCGCAAAATGGACAAGCAGGCCGCTGAGCTGCAGGCCGACATGAAAGGTGCCCGCGTGGAGCGCGTAGGCGAAGGCATCAAAATCACCTTCGACTCGGGTATTCTGTTTGATACCAACTCGGCTACGCTGCGTTCGGCTTCGGAGTCCGACATTTCCAAGATGGCGGCCATTCTACAGAAATACCCCGATACCAACGTACTGGTAGAAGGCCACACCGATAATTCGGGTTCGGATGCCATCAACCAGCCCCTGTCGGAGCGCCGGGCACAGGCCGTGGCTAGCTCAACCATCGCCAAAGGCGTATCGTCGAGCCGCGTTACCACGCAGGGCTACGGCTCGACTCAGCCCGTGGGCGACAACACCACTGCTGAAGGCAAACAGGCAAACCGCCGCGTAGAAATTGCCATCTATGCTAACGAAAAGATGAAAAAAGCTGCCGAGGACGGCCGCTTGTAGTAGCACCGGGCCCTGTTTTCCTTCCCAGGAGCTCAATGAAAAAGGCCGTCCGTTTCGGGCGGCCTTTTTACTTTTTCCAGCAGAAATAAAAAGCGGATAAAGCACAACCCGCCTTACCGGTACCGCGTTAAAATCGAGTCATTTATTTCTCACTTAGCCCTATCGTCATGAAGATATTCAAAGTTTATTTCCTGGTTATTCTCGCGTTTTTTATGCTCTTGGGCAACGCTCAGGGCCAGACGCCTAAAAAAGGCTGGAGCAATAAAGCTAAGGGCGCGGTTATCGGCGGCGGCGCGGGGGCGGTGGCCGGTGGCCTGCTGGGCGGTGGCAAAGGTGCCGTAATAGGTGCCGCCGCTGGCGTAGTTGGCGGCGGCCTGATTGGCCGCAAAAAGGATAAAAAGCAGGACCCCGCCCGCTACAACGCCTACCACAAAAAGAAATAATGAGCAGCGGGTTCGCCCGGATACTCTAAAAACGGTCTTGCTCAGTGAGCAAGGCCGTTTTTTGTTGTTGATGGTGCGCTGCCTTGGGTTGGGCGAGCAATGGGGTAGACTCGTCGGCGCGAGTTTGGCAAGGTGGTTGCAAATGGCGTACTTGCCGCTCCATTGCACAAGCAGCGGCGTATTTTATCCAAATCTCTTTTTAACCCATGAAATTCTTTCGTTCGTCCCTCGCTTTTTTCCTGGCGCTGGTGCTGTTGGTAAACAGCTTCGCGCAGGCCCAATCTTCTACTGTCTCGACTAGTAAGCCGAAAGGCATGAGCAAAACGCTGAAAGGCGGCCTGATTGGCGGCCTGGGCGGTGCCGTGGCTGGTGGCGTTGCCGGCCGCCTGATTGGTGGCAAGTCGGGTACCGCTAAAGGGGCCATCATCGGAGCCGTAGTAGGCGGTACGGCGGGTGCCCTCATTGGCCGCAAAATGGATAAGGCCGCTGCCGAGCTGCGCCGCGACCTCGAAGGTGCTAAAGTAGAGCGCGTGGGTGAAGGCATCAAAATCACCTTTGCTTCGGGCATCCTGTTCGGCACCAATTCGTCGAGCCTGACCCCGGAAGCGGCCGGCAACATCGACCAGTTGGCCGCCACCCTCAAAAAATATGCTGACACCAGCGTGGTAGTGGAAGGCCACACCGACAGCTCGGGCTCGGATGCTATCAACCAGCCCCTGTCGGAGCGTCGCGCGCAGGCCGTGTCGAATGAAATCCAGGGCCAGGGCGTGGACTCGGGCCGCATCACGGCCACCGGTTACGGTTCGACCCAGCCCGTGGGCGATAACGCGACTGCCAGCGGCAAAGCCGCCAACCGCCGCGTAGAAGTAGCCATCTTCGCCAACGATAAAATGCAGAAGGCCGCCAAGAAAGGCCAGCTGTAAGACCAATGCCGACCGCAGCAAGTGCGGCCGAAGTTTCGAAAAACCGGCGGCCAGCAGTGGTCGCCGGTTTTTTTGTGCCCATTGTGGCTGGTCAATCAGCTTTGCGGCAACCCTGGATGCGGCCGGCCGGTACACCCGAATATGCCTGCACCCGACGCTACCTACGCCTCGTCCGCCGCCGAAAAAGCCCGGGCCGACCACCAGATACTCGACCATTTCTACGGCCACCTGCCGCCCAAGCCGCGCCGCACCCCCATGCGCGAGTTGATTTCCACCATCCTCTCGCACCGCACCACCCACGCCGACGAGGAACTGGCCTACGACCGAATGCTCGAAGCCTTCGGCGACTGGGCCGCGGTGGAGGCCGCGCCTACGGCCGACCTGGCCCACGCCATCCGAACCACGCGCTGGCCCGATACGCAGGCCCCGCGCATTCAGGAAATCCTCCGCCGCATCCGGGCCGAAACGGGTGGGCCGTTCGCGCTGGACTTTCTGGCCGACTGGCCCACGGATAAGGGCATGGCCTGGCTCACGGATATGCCCGGCATCGGGCTGAAAACGGCCTCGCTGCTGCTGCTGTTCAACTACCATAAACCGGTGCTACCCGTTGATACCCACGTGCACCGGGTAGCGCAGCGGGTGGGATTTCTGGGGACGAAGGTGTCGGTCGAGAAGGCCCACGCCGTACTGCTGGCCCTGCTGCCGGCCGATGCGGAAACGCTGTTCAACTTCCACAAGCACAACTACTGGCATGGGCAGCAAATTTGCTTTTTCCTGAAGCCAAATTGCGCCCGCTGCCCGCTCAAAGGCTTCTGTAATCATTATAAGGAGCATTTTGGGTCGCCCACAACCGAGGCACTGGCGGCCACGCCCGATAAGTGGGACGCCGCCGCCTGGGGGAAGCTGCCGCACTGAGTTAGCGACTAGCCACTGAGTTAGCGACTAGCCCTTAGCTTTTAGCTGTTAGCTTCGTTGTGGTGGCAAATACTGTCCGGAATATAAAAAGCTAATGGCTAATGGCTAACAGCTGATAGCTGAAACTATGCGTCTCGTCAAGCACCCTGTTCTCTGCAATTACTACGTCACGTACCGCTGCAATGCGAAGTGTGCGTTTTGCGACATCTGGGAAAAGCCCTCGCCCTACATTACGCTGGAGGACGTGACGCAGAACCTGCGCGACCTCAAGCGGCTGGGCGTGTCGGTCATCGATTTCACCGGGGGCGAGCCGCTACTGCACCGGCAGCTGCCCGATTTTCTGGGGCTGGCCCGCGAAATGGGCTTTATTACCACCGTGACAACCAACGGCCTGCTCTACCCCAAAAACGCCGAAAAGCTGCGCGGCAAGGTCGACATGCTGCACTTTTCACTCGACTCGGCCGACCGCGACACCCACGACCTGGGCCGGGGCGTGGCCTGCTACGATTTTGTGCTCGAAAGCATTCGCGTAGCTAAAGAACTGGGCGAGCGGCCGGATATTCTCTTCACCGTTTTCCGGAAAAACCTGCCGGATTTGGAGGCCGTGTACCGCGACATCACCCAGCCCAACGGCCTTGTACTCATCCTGAACCCTGCTTTTGAGTATGGCGACGTGGAAACTGGCGAGCAGCTCACGCCCGAGGAGCTGGATTACCTGTCGGCCTTCGGCAAGCGCAAGGGCGTGTACCTGAACGAAGCCTTTATCGAACTGCGGCGCGATGGCGGCAACCACGTAGCCGCCCCCGTGTGCCGGGCCGCCAGCACCACGCTGGTTATCTCACCCAGCAACGAGCTGGTGCTGCCCTGCTACCACCTCGGCGAGCAGAAATTCCCCATCGACGGGAAGCTATTTGACGTATACAACGCGCCCGAAACCCAGCGCCTCGCCGCCCTCGAAGGCCGCTTGCCCGCCTGCGAAGGCTGCACCATCAACTGCTACATGCAGCCCAGCTTCGCGGTGGAGACGAGCAAGTACTTTTGGCAAGCCCTGCCCAGTACATTGAAGTATAACTGGGAGAAGGGCACGTGGAAACGGCTGCTTGGGGTGGCGTAGCGCGTTTAGAAATAACAAGAACGTCATGGAAATAACTAGAACGTCATGCTGAGCGCAGCCGAAGCATCTCGCGTGCAATAGTAAATGAATTACTTGCGCGGTAGAGATGCTTCGACAAGCTCAACATGACGTTCTATTGCTCACTGCTCACTGCTCACTGCTCACTGTAAAATATGCCCGCCCTCATACTCCCCGTTCACGGGATATCCCCTACTATTCCCGCCGACTGCTTCATCGCCGACAACGCTACCATCATCGGCGACGTCGTGCTCGGCAGCAAATGCACGGTCTGGTTCACGGCCGTGATTCGCGGCGACGTGCATCGCATCCGCATCGGTGACGAAACCAATATTCAGGACGGCGCGGTGCTGCACTGTACCTACCAGCAAGCACCGCTCAGCATCGGCAGCCGCGTGAGCATCGGGCACCGGGCGCTCGTGCACGGTTGCACCGTGGAGGACGACGTGCTCATCGGCATGGGGGCCATCGTGATGGACCATGCCGTGGTAGGCACCGGCTGCATTGTCGCGGCCGGGGCCGTGGTATTGGAAAATTTCGTGTGCGAGCCGGGATTTCTTTACGCTGGAGTGCCGGCCAAAAAAATCAAACCCGTGACTGTGGCCCAGCGCGAAGGCCTCCAGCGCACGGCCGCCAACTACCAGCTCTACGCCAGCTGGCTCCGGACTGAGAAATGAAAAGTCCTTTCTATAGAATGATATCCTCTGGTATTTGCCTGTGATTAAGTGATTTGACGAATCAAACTTCAAGCAATTATTTCCAGCCAGCGTCTGATAAATGAAGTTTTAGGTTTGTGAAAAGGTGTTTGGAGCGGGTCCTTCGCAGTGCTTCAACCCTTTTCAACTCAACGCCTGATGAATAACCGCTACTTCTCTTGCTGCCTGTTTGCTCAGCGTATTGCTTTGCTGCTCGTTGTGGGGCTCAATAGCTGCCAACGGGCCAGCTATCAGTTCCAGCCCGTGACCGGTGCCACTGCCGCGCCAACCGAAGCGGCCGCGGCGATTGGCGCGGCAGTGGCACCGGCCACGCCACGCTGGGTACCGGCAGGGGCTGCAAAACCAGCCGCGAAATGGAGTGCCAGCCCCAGGGGCTACCGAAAATCGGCTCCCCGCACTACAAGCCAAGCTACACTTTTCCGGCCGGCTCAACAGGTAGTTCAGATGCTGCGAACGGCTGGCGCTGAGCATATTTCCATTGCCGGCCCAGCCAAAATAATGCCTCAGCTTACCCCGGAGCAGCCCCGCAGCAAGGGTGTTGCCGTACTGTTGGCGGGGCTGCTGGGGATGTTTGGAGCCCACTTATTCTACCTGGGCAACGCTCGCCGCGCCTCTACCTACTTAATCACCACGCTGGTGTGCATTGGGTTAGTCCTCATTGCAATCCCCGTTGCCAATTCGGCGGCCTTTGGTAGTGGAATTGGTGGGGCATTCGTGGGGATTTTCCTCCTCCTGCTAGGGTTCGGCGGTATTGCCTTCACGTACCTGAAAGCACTGGTCGACGGCGTTCGAATTCTGACCGACTCGTTGCCCTACTAAGTCCGGACCGGCCTTGGAGCATAATTCTCAGGTGTGCAAATGTTTGCCAATAATCTGGCAAACAGCCTGTTACATTTCGTCACTGAGCTCGCCGCGCGGCGCTTCGCGCTCGGCAGTCGTTGTCACGCGCAGTTGCACGAGTTCCACGGCGCGGCGGGAGCGTTGCAGCACCCGGAATTCGTAGGGGTCGAGCACGGCCACGTCGCCTACTTCCGGAATGCTGCCGTAGATGACGTTGAGCAGGCCGCCCACGGTTTCGTAGTCGTCGCCCTCGGGCAGGGGGAAGGGGAGGTATTCGTTAGCATCGGAGATGGGCGTGGCCGGGTTCACGCGGTATTCGTCTTCGGCCACTTTCTCCACTACGGGCACCTCGTTGTCGTACTCGTCCTGGATTTCACCCACCAATTCCTCCATGATGTCCTCGATGGTGACGATGCCCGACACGCCGCCGAATTCGTCGCTCACGATGGCCATCACAATGTGCTTGCGCTGAAACTGGCGCAGCAGGCGGTTGATTTTTTTGGTTTCGGGTACGAAGTAGGGCGGGCGCATGATGCGGGCCAACTCCACGGGCTCCTGCCGGCGGATGATGGGCAGCAGGTCCTTCACGTTGAGCACGCCCACGATGTTGTCGATGTTGCCCTCGTACACTGGCATCCGCGAGAAGCCTTCGGCGAACACAAGGTCAAGAATCTGTTCGGCGGAGGCGTTCAGGTCGAGGGCTGAGAGCTTGGTGCGGGGCACCATAATCTGCTTCACCATGCGGTCGTTGAACTGGAACACGTTCTCAATCAGCTCGTGCTCGGAGTCCTGAATCTCGCCGCTCTCCTTGCTTTGGTCGAGTAGCAGGCGCAGCTCGTCGGAGGTGTGGGCCTCGGTGCCGTGCAGGTTGGTGATGCCAATGAGCCCGAGCATGAAGTTGGACGCTTTCGACAAAAACCACGTCAGGGGCAGCGTGAGGTAATAAAATACCCGCAGCGGCAGGGCCAGGGCCATGCTCACCGGTTCGGAGCGCTGAATGGCCAGCGCCTTCGGGAACAGCTCGCCGAAAAGCACGTGCAGGATGGTAATAATTATCAGGCCAACCACCACGGCCAGGGTGTGCGCCGTGGCGGGAGCAATAGTGAAGCCCGATTTTTCGACGATTCCCTTAATTAATTCCGTCGTTACTTCCTCGCCCACGGCACCCAGCAGCAGCGAGGCGATGGTGACGCCGAGCTGCGTGGCCGACAGGTAGCCGTAGAGGTTGTGCAGAATGCTCAGAACGAGCTTGGCCAAACGGCTGCCCTCCTTCGCTTTAATCTCAATGGCCGACATTCGAACCCGGATGAGGGAGAATTCGGCGGCGACGAAAAAGCCATTCAGCAGAACCAGCAGAATGGTGAACAGTATTTTTAAACCCATGTTGGCGGCCCCCGCGACGCGGTCGGTCTGGAGGCCATTGTTGCTCAAAAGTACGCAGTTTGGCGCAGGTAGTTGGCCGCCGGAGTTTCAGGCTGATGCATTTCTCACTTGGCTGGGTGTAATTTTGTCTTCCGAAACGCGCGTAAGATGTAATGACCGGGGTTGCCGTGCGTCTGTCCGGTGGGCCATCTGTGAACAGAAGCCGGCCTTTTCCGGTATCAGACAGCCAGCTGTGGTAAGTGACAACGCGACAATCGAATCCCTCATGAAAAATTTCCGGATACTGTCCGTGCTGCTGCTCTGGCTGGGCCTGGCAGCCTCGGCTACGGCCCAGATACTCACGCCTACTCACCTGAGCACGGCGCTTAGCAAGCCCACCGCCAAAGTGGGCGAAGAAGTAGAGTTGATTATTAATGCCCGCATCGACGACAAGTGGCACCTCTACGCCGCCGATTTCAGCGATGAGGTGGGGCCGGTGGTATTCACGCTCAAGTTCAGGCCCAGCCCGGCCTACGCGCTGGTGGGCAAGCTGCAATCCATCAAGTCGCACCACGAGCAGGACGAGGTGTTCAAGGGCGAAGTGGCCTTCTGGGAAAAGACCGGGCAGATGCGCCAGCGCATCAAAGTGCTCCAGCCTGGCCCGCTTAGTGTAGTGGCCGATGCCGACTATCAGAGTTGCACCACCGTCGATGGCAAGTGCGTGCCCGGCAGCGAAACCCTGAAATTCGGTCCGCTGAACGTGGCCGTGGCGGCCGCCAAAGCGCCGCCGGCCGCCATGCCGGCTACCGCGGCCACAGTTCCCGCAACCGCTACACCTGCCGCTACCGCTACCGTGGCTCCGCCTGCCGCTCCAGCTGCCGTCGCTGAAGCTACGCCCGCTGCTACCGCCGCACCCGTGGCCGTAGCTCCGGTCGAAACGAGCCCGGCTGCAGTTGCCCCCGCGCCCGCCGTGGCCAGCGTGGCCCTCGCCCCCGACCCCGTGAACAAAGCCGGTGGCCTGTGGGCTTTCGCGCTGCTGGCCTTCACCTTCGGGCTGGCTGCTCTCATCACCCCCTGCGTATTCCCGATGGTGCCGATGACGGTTTCGCTCTTCACCAGCGGCAACGACAGCCGCCAGCGCGGCATCTTTAAGGCGCTGGTGTACGGGGCCAGCATCATCGGCATCTATGTGCTGATGGGCGTGCTCGTATCGGTGCTGCTGGGCGAGGACGGCCCCAACCTCATTGCCACGCACTGGCTGCCGAACGTAATTTTCTTCGTGGTTTTCGTGGTGTTTGGCCTCTCGTTTCTGGGTCTCTTTGAAATTACGCTGCCCCACCAGATTGTGAATTCGGTGGATGCGCAGGCCGATAAGGGTGGCTGGGCTGGCATCTTCTTCATGGCCCTCACGCTGGTGGTGGTGTCGTTTTCGTGCACCGCGCCCATCGTGGGCAGCATCCTGAGCATGGCCGCCCGCGGCGAGCGCATTCAGCCCATCGTGGGCATGCTGGGCTTTTCGCTCGCGTTTGCGCTGCCGTTCACGCTGTTTGCCATCTTCCCCTCGTGGCTGAAAAGCCTCCCCCGCTCGGGTGGCTGGCTGAATACGGTAAAAGTCGTGCTCGGCTTCATCGAGCTGATGCTGGCCCTCAAGTTCCTGAGCACCGCCGACCTGGCCTACCACTGGCACCTGCTCAACCGCGACGTGTACATTGTGCTCTGGATTGTGCTCTCGGCCCTGCTGGGCTTCTACCTGCTGGGCAAGTACCGCCTCTCGCACGACTCGCCCCTCGACCACCTCAGCGTGGGCCGCCTGCTGATGGCCATACTGGCCTTCGCCTTCACGGTGTACCTGGTGCCGGGCCTGTTTGGCGCGCCGCTGCCGCTGCTGGCCGGCTACCTGCCGCCCCAGAGCAAGCGCGATTTCTCGTTGGCTACGGCCGAAGGAGGTACGCCCGTAGTTGCTGCCAGCGCCACCACTGCCCGCGAAGTGCCGCGCTTCGGCGATTTTCTCGAATTGCCGCATAACCTCGACGGCTACTTCGACCTGGAGCAGGCCAAGCGCGTGGCCCGCCAGCAGCACAAGCCTATTTTTATCGACTTCACCGGCCACGCCTGCGTGAACTGCCGCAAGATGGAAGCCACCGTGTGGAGCGACCCGCAGGTGCTGAACCAGCTCCGCAACGACTACGTGGTAGTGGCCCTGTACGTGGACGATAAAACCGAGCTGCCCCAGAAGGAGTGGTACACTTCGACCCACGATAACCAGGTGAAAACGACGCTCGGCAAGCAAAACGCCGACTTGCAAATAACCCGTTACGGCGTCAATGCCCAGCCTTTTTACATCCTGCTCGACCCCGACGATGCAACCAATAAGCCGCTGGTTGCGCCTATTGCCTACGAGCCCGATGTGGCGCAGTTCAGTGCCTTTTTGCGGGCTGGTTCCGAGCAGTTTCGCAAAGGGGCACCAGTGGCCGCCCGTTAAGTAACTCGGCCCGGGCATGGTAGTGATGATGGCAATGAACCTGCGATTCCGGCGAAAGCACAAAAGGGCGGCCCCCACCCAGAGGCCGCCCCTTACCAGTGTTGAGGTGCGCACCCACCCAGATGCGCAGCCCCGTTTTCCCCTCTTCTCCTGCGTAGCCAACCACAGCCGTAGCAAAAGTGCAAGCACTTTTAGGGAGCTATCCGCCGCTTGGCTCCGCACGAAGCGGGTAGCCAAAGAGGCTGACATGTTCGACTACGTTGCTGCCGTAATGGGCTGCATAGGATTGTGACAAATGTAATGGGCCGCAACAACTGATGCAAATAGTTGTTACCTGTAAATAAATAATTGCAATTAATTTAATTTTTCGCCGTTAACTTACCAAACTTATCAACCCTTTCCTGCAAAAAATGGCCCGCAACTACGAACTTGATGACACCGACCGCCACATCCTGAACCTACTCATTCAGGATGCAAAGATGCCCTACACCGAAATTGCCCGAAAAGTGAATGTGTCGGGTGGTACCGTACACGTGCGGATGGCCCGCCTCGAAGAGATTGGCATTGTGCAGGGCGCTACCCTGCGCATCGACTACCAGAAGCTGGGCTATGGGGTGAGCGCCTTCCTGGGTATCTACCTGCGCCAGAGCTCAGAATACACGGCTGTCGTAAACCAGCTGCGCGAAATTCCGGAAGTGGTGAATATAAACTTCACCACCGGTACCTATGGCATATTTGCTCGTTTGCAATGCCGCGATACCCAGCACCTGCGCGATGTGCTGCACGACCGCATTCAGCCCATCGAAGGCATTCTGCGCACCGAAACCCTCATTTCGCTGGAGGAAGTCCTCAGCCGTTCGGCCGAGCTGACCTAGCCACCAATAGGTTTATCAGGCCGGTAACTGCGCTCCCGCCCGCCGTCTCGTTATCGGGCCGGCGGGCGGGAGCGTAATTTCGCCCCGTGCCCACGACTCCCATCCCGCCCGCCACACTGCTCATCCAGACTGCCTTCATCGGCGACGTGATTCTGATGACGGCCCTGCTCGAATACCTGCACCAGACCGCGCCGGCTACGCCCGTCGATGTGCTGGTGCGGCGCGGCAACGAGGGCCTGCTGGCCGGCCACCCCCACGTGCGCCGCGTGCTCATCTGGGATAAAAAGCACCGCAAGTACGCTGCACTGTGGGACTTGTTGAGCCAGATTCGGGCCGCCCGATACGGCCGCGTCGTTACGTTGCAGCGGTTTGCCAGCACCGGCTTCCTCACCGCTTTTTCGGGCGCACCGGCGCGTATTGGCTTCGCCAAAAACCCATTGAGCCGGTTTTTTACGCGCCGCGTGCCGCATGTCATCGGCGATGGCACCCACGAGGTGGAGCGCAACCTGCGCCTGCTGACGGATGCGACGCCTACGCCGTTGGTGCCGCCCCGGCTCTATCCTTCTGCCGCCGATGAGGCCACCGTAGCGCCATACGCTGCCGCCGGCCCTTACGTCTGCCTGGCTCCGACTTCAGTCTGGTTCACAAAGCAGTACCCGGAAGCCAAGTGGCTGGAGCTGCTGGCGGCGCTGCCCGCCGGCCTGCGCGTGTACCTGCTGGGCGGCCCGCCCGATGTGGCCGCCTGCGAGCGCCTAGCCGCCGCCAGTGGCCGCGCGAACGTCATCAGCCTCGCGGGTAAAATTGGGCTGCTGGCCTCGGCGGCGCTGATGCGCGGAGCGGTGATGAGCTACGTGAACGACTCGGCTCCCATGCACCTATGCTCGGCGGTGGATGCACCGGTGACGGCGGTATTCTGTAGCACGGTTCCGGCGTTTGGGTTCGGGCCGCTATCGTCAGTTTCGTTCGTAGTGGAGACGCGGGAGAAGCTCGATTGCCGGCCCTGTGGGTTGCATGGGCACGCGGCCTGCCCGCGCGGGCACTTTCGCTGCGCCTATGGCATTGAGGTGGGGCAACTCCTCAATTCAGTGAGCAGTTATCAGTGAGCAGTTATCAGTGAGCAGTTATCAGTGTAAGATATTCTGCATTGTTCACTGTTTCCAGATAACTGCTCACTGCCTATTGTACCTTTGTAGTTACTTATGCTCGATTATCACATTCACGAATATCCTAACGGTATCCGCCTGTTGCACAAGCAGGTACTGCACACTAAAATCGCGCACTGCGGGTTTTTGCTCGATATCGGCTCACGCGACGAAGCTCCGCACCAGCAGGGCCTGGCGCACTTCTGGGAGCACATGGCTTTTAAGGGCACCGAGAAGCGCAAGAGCTTCCACATTCTCAACCGCCTCGAAACCGTGGGCGGCGAGCTGAACGCCTATACCACCAAGGAAAAAATCTGCTTCTACGCCGCGCTGCTCAGCACCCACTTCGAGCGGGCGTTTGAGCTGCTCACCGACCTCACGTTCAACTCCGTGTTTCCCGGCCGCGAGGTGGAGAAGGAGCGGGGCGTGATTCTGGAGGAGATGAGCATGTACCAGGATGCCCCGGAAGATGCCATCATCGATGATTTTGATACCGTGGTGTTCGGCGACCACCCACTGGGCGTGAACATTCTGGGCACCCGCGAGAGCGTAAGCCGCTTCCAGACGGCCGATTTCCACGCCTTTTTGCAGGAGCAGATGCGCACCGACCGGTTGGTGTTCAGCTCCGTCAGCAACCTGCCGTTTGCCGAGGTGAAGCGGCTGGCCGACAAGTTTCTGGCTCCGCTGCCGGCCCGGCTGGGGCCGCGCGTGCGCCGCCCGGTGGGTGGCTACGAGCGCAAAAGCCAGTCGGAAACCCGCCCCATCTCGCAGGCGCACTGCCTGGTGGGCGGCCCGGCCTACTCGCTGAACGATGCCCGCCGCATTCCGTTCTTCATGCTGAACAACATTCTGGGCGGCCCGGGCATGAACTCGCGCCTGAATTTGGCCGTGCGCGAGAAGTACGGCCTCGTGTACACCATCGACAGCACCTACTCGCCCTACACCGATACGGGATTGTTCGGCATCTACTTCGGTACCGAGGGCAAGCAGGTGAAGCGCACGCTGGGCCTGGTGCAGAAGGAGCTGAAGCTGCTGCGCGAAAAAAGCCTCACCACCAACCAGCTGCACATTGCCAAGCACCAGCTGATGGGCCAGCTCGCCATGAGCGAGGAAAGCAACGGCGGCCTGATGCAGCTCCTTGGCAAAAGCACCTTGGACCTGGGCCGCGTGGAGCCGCTAAGCGAGATTTTTGGCAAAATCGAGCAGATTTCGGCGGCTGAACTGCAGGAAATGGCCAATGAAGTGCTGACCGACGAGCACCTGAGCGTGCTGCAATACGTGCCGGAGGGGAAGTAGCCAGCTGTGCCAAAGTCGACTCCTCCCATCTTTGGTTCGATTCCAGGCATTGCGCCGGGGCATGAATTTACCAGTCGGATGGAACTGTGGGGGGCGGGCGTGCACCGGCAAACGCAGGCGGGTATTAGTGCCCGGCAAGGTGGCGGGGCGGAATCCATCGTGCTATCGGGCGGTTACGAAGACGACGAAGATTACGGAACCATCATTATCTACACCGGGCGTGGCGGGCGCAGTGCTGAGACTACGCAGCAAGTAGCCGACCAAACCCTGACCGGCGCAAACCTGGAACTGGTGCGCAACGAACAATTGGGGCTGCCCGTGCGCGTCACGCGCAAAATCACCACGGGCTACGCCAGCTTCTATCGTTATGCCGGCTTGTATCGGGTAGCCAGCCACTGGGCGGAGAGGGGCAAGTCGGGCCACCGCGTGTGGCGCTTCCGACTGGAGCTGCTATCGGAAGACATAGCCGAAGCAGCCAGCGCTTTAAGAGAAACTGCGGCGTCGAATAACCCGACAATCGACTTATTCAGCCAGCCTAACATCCAGGAGGCAGAGGGGAGTTATGGTCCCGCGCCACGGCGAGCGACAACCACGCTCCGCATTGTGCGCGACACTGTCGTAACGTGCCATGTCAAAGCCGTTTATAAATACCACTGCCAGGTATGCGATACACGCTTGGAGGGTGCCGCTGGGCCTTACGCCGAGGCGGCGCATATTCGTCCGCTTGGGGCCCCGCACCACGGCCCCGATATCCTGGCGAATGTGCTGTGTTTGTGTCCGAATCACCATGTGCTTTTCGATATGAGTGCGTTTAGCATTGCTGATGACGGCCAGCTACTCGGGCTGCCAGGGAAACTCAAGATTCACAAGCAGCACCAAATCGGTAAGGAGTTTCTAGCCTATCACCGGGAGCATTTCTATCTGCCAAATACTGACTTGTCGGAAACCGATTTGCCTGCCTGATTGGCGCAATACTTACCATGACCACTGAGCCCCTCGACCTCTACGCCGCCCTGCACACCACGCCCGAGCCGCCGCTGCTGGCCCGGCTCACCCGCGAAACGCACCTGCAGCTGCTGATGCCGCGCATGAGCAGCGGCCACGTCCAGGGTCGTTTTTTGAGCCTGCTCAGCCACCTCATCAGGCCGCAGCGTATCCTCGAAATCGGTACGTTTTGCGGGTATGCCGCGCTGTGCCTGGCTGAAGGGCTGGCCGCCGACGGCTTGCTGCACACCATCGAAATCGACCCGGAGAAGGAGGCGCGCATCCGACGCTACGTGGCGGCGGCCGGCATTACCGACCGGGTACGGCTACACATTGGCGCGGCGCTCGACGTTTTGCCGGGCCTGGTCGATGAAGTGTGGGACCTCGTCTTTATTGATGCCGACAAGCGGAATAACGCCGCGTACTTTGAAGCAGTAGTTGACCAAGTGCGGCCGGGCGGGCTGCTCATCGTCGACAACGTGCTGTGGGGCGGCAAGGTGCTGCCCGGATATGAGTTGAAAGCCGGCGACAAAGACACGCCGCTGGTGCGCGCCTTCAACGACAAGGTGGCCCATGATGCGCGCGTAGAGCCGGTGTTTCTGCCCCTGCGCGACGGCCTGCTGCTGCTCCGCAAAACATAGCGGCCGGGTAGGGCCGGCCAACCCTGCGCGGCGCATTGCCGTCAGACGAGTTTCCGAAGCCTTTTCCTTTTCTATGCGGCCCATTCTTACGTTGATTTTGGTAGTGCTGGGCCTGACGGCCGCCCGCGCCAAGGCTCCCACCACGGTGAGCGGCCGCGTGGCCGACGGCAAGGACCAGTCGGCTCTTATTGGGGCCAACGTGCTGCTGGTTCATTTGCCCGACTCGGTGAAAACCGGCGCGGCGGCCGATGCCGAGGGGCGGTTTCAGTTCGATAATGTTGCCCCTGGGCGCTACTTGCTCGATGCTTCCTTCGTGGGCTACCAGACGGTGCGGCAGGTCGTTACCGTGGCTGGTACGCCCGTGCAACTGGGCACGCTGGTTCTGCCAGCCGGTGGTGTGCAGCTGCGCGGGGTGGTGGTAACCGGCGCAGCGGCCCAATCGGTGCAGAAGGGCGACACGACCCAGTTCAACGCCCGCGCCTTCAAAACCAACCCCGACGCGACTACCGGCGACCTCATCGACAAGCTGCCCGGCGTGAGCCGCGGGGCCGACGGCAAGGTGCAGGCCCAGGGCGAAAACGTGCAGCAGGTGCTCGTAGATGGCAAGCCGTTCTTCGGCAACGACCCCGATGCGGTGCTCAAAAACCTGCCCGCCGAGATGGTGGATAAGATTGAGGTGTTCGACCAGCGTAGCGAACAAAGCCGGTTTTCGGGCTTCGATGACGGCAACACCACCAAGACCATCAACATCGTGACCAAGGTGGAATTCCGCAATGGCACGTTTGGGCGGGTAGTGGCCGGCGCGGGGCCCGAGCGCTACAAGGCCAGCGGCAACGTGAATAAGTTTAAGGGGGCCGAGCGAATGTCGGTGCTGGCCCAGAGCAACAACGTGAACGAGCAGAACTTCGGTACCGAGGACCTGCTGGGTGTGGTGGGCAACTCGAACCAAGGCGGTGGCGGACGCGGCGGCCAGCGCGGCGGCGGGGGAGGAGGCCCGGGTGGCCAGGGCAATGGCGGCAACGCCGGCGACTTCCTGGTGAACCAGAGTGGCGGCATCACCAAAACCAACGCCGTGGGCCTGAACTATTCGAACTCGTGGAACAAGAAAACGGACCTCGCCGCCAGCTACTTCTTCAATCGGGCCGATAACACGCTGCTCAGCAACACCAACCGGCAGTACGTGACCGGCACGCGCTACACCCAGGATGCCCTGAGCAATAGCGTGAACACCAACCAGCGCTTCAACTTGCGGCTGGAGCACAAGCTGGACTCGGCCAACTCCATCCTGTTTCGGCCCCGGTTCAGCTACCAGCAGAACGACGCCACGAGCCGCGTGGATGGGCGCACGTTTACGGGCAATGCTCCGGCCAGCAACATTACCAGTAATTACGCCTCCAACAACAAAGGGCTGAACACCGGCGGCGACCTGCTGCTGCGCCACCGCTTCGCCAAGGCCGGCCGCACGGCGAGCCTCAGCATCGGGGGCAGCTACAGCCAGCGCACCAGCGACGCCGCGCTGCTGACCGTGAACGATGCTTCGCCCCGCAGCAACCTCAACCAGGTGAATAACCTTGAACAGCAGGGCGGTAGCCTCAACGCCAACTTGTCGCTCACCGAGGCGCTGAGCAAAACCGACGTGCTGCAGGGGAATTACGCCATCAATTACGCGCCCAACAACTCCAGTAAGTACACCTACGACGTGCTCACCGGCGACACCCGCCAACTGAACGAGGGGCTAAGCAACGTGTTCCAGAACTACTACCTCACGCAGTCGGGCGGGCTGACGTACCGGCACATCACGCGCCAGTATCAGGCCAGTTTCGGGCTGGCCGGGCAGTATTCGGAGCTGTACCGCGACGCGCAGTACCCGCGCCCTGAAATCGGGCGCTACACGTTTGTGAACGTGCTGCCCCAGGCCATGCTGAACTACCGGTTCACGCGGCAGAAAAACCTGCGCCTGTTCTACCGCACCAACACCAACCCGCCCAGCGTGGGCCAGCTGCAGGCGGTAGTGAACAACTCGAATCCGCTGCAGCTCACCATTGGCAACCCGGCGCTGCGCCAGGAATACCAGCACTCGCTCAATATCCGCTACTCGGCCTCCAGCCCCGAGGTGTCGAGCAACTTCTTCGCGCTGCTCTCGGGCTCATTCACCCAGAATAACATTTCAAACCTCACCCTCGTGGCGGCCCGCGATACCACCGTGACGCCCGAGGGTGCGCCCTCCGTGCGCCTGCCCGCCGGTGGCCAGCTGGTGCAGCCCACCAACCTGAGCCAGCAGTACAACGTGCGCTCGCTGCTGAGCTACGGCCGGCCCATCAAGGCTCTCAAAACCAACGTCAACTTCAGCGCCAATGCCGGCTTCACCCAAACCCCCGGCCTGGTGAACGGCGGCCTGAACTACGCCCGCGTGCCCACCTTCGGGGCCGGCCTCACGCTCAGCTCCAACATCAGCTCGCAGCTCGATTTCACGGCCTCCACCACTTCGAGCCAGAACTACGTGCGCAATACCCTGCAAACGCGGCTGAACTCGAACTACTTTTCGCAGGTCACGCGCTTCCGGCTGAACTGGATTGTGGGCCCCGGCATCAACCTGGCTACCGACCTCGTGCACCAGGCCTATTCGGGCTTGGCGGCGGGCTACAACCAGCAGTACGTGCTCTGGAATGCCAGCATCGGCAAGAAGCTCTTTCCCGGCCAGCGCGGCGAAATCAAGCTTTACGCCTTCGACATCCTGGGCCAGAACCGCTCCATCCAGCGCAACGTGACCGATGCCTACTACGAGGACGTGCAGACCACCATTTTGCAGCGCTACCTCATGCTGATGTTCACCTATAACATCCGCAGCGGCAACGTGGTGGCCCCCGAGGCGGGCGAAGGCGGCGGGCGCGAAGGGCGCGGTTTTGGCCGGCCCGATGGCGGCGGCCGGCCCGGTGGAGGTGGTGGCCGGCCGCCCGGCGGGGGATGAGGGGCCGCCCGCCCGCCGCAATTCCCCCAGAAATAAGGTTCTTTGTAGCTTCCGGGTTGGAAGCCGCCGCGTTGGTGGTCCCGCCCGTGCGTAGCTCATGCGAAATTCCGTTGCCCTTTTGCTGTTTATGGTAGCCCTGGCCGGCCCGGCGGCGGCCCAAAATGCCAGCCCGGCCCAGCCCACCAGCGCGGTGCCCGCCGCCTTCAACGTGGCCGGCCTGCACCTCGTGCTCACCGACGAAGCCCGGCGGCTGGTGCAGCAAAAGGCCGACGGCCTGCGCCGGCACCAGCCCTCGTTCCAAGCCCGTGTCGATTTGGCCGATGCCTCCTTTCCCATCATCGACCGCATTTTGCAGGAGGAAGGCGTGCCGCTCGATTTTCGCTACCTGGCCCTACAGGAAAGCGCCTTGCAGGGCGATGCCCGCAGCATTCACGAGGCCGTGGGCTACTGGCAGCTGAAGCAGGAAACTGCCACCGCCCTCGGCCTGGCCGTGAACGCCGCCGTGGACGAGCGCCAGCACTTGGCCGTCAGCACCCGCGCCGCCGCCCGCTATCTGCTGCGCAACAACGCCGTGCTGCACAACTGGCTGAATGCCCTGCTGAGCTACAACCTCGGCCCAGCCGGCGTACGCGCCTACACGCTCCCCACTGACCCCGACGCCACCCAAATGGCCATCACGGAAGCCACTTCGCCCTACGTGCTGATGTTTCTGGCCCAGAAGCTGGCTTTCGAGCCCTACTGCGGTCAGAACCCGCAGCCGGCGTTACGGCTCCAGGAGTTTCCGGCGGTGGCCGGGCAAACGCTCTATGCCCAGGCCCTGACGCTGCACGTCGATTCGGCCGCGCTGGCGGCCCACAACCACTGGCTGCTGGCCCCCACGGTGCCCGCCGACAAGCCCTACACGCTCATCGTGCCGGTGGGCGACATCACGCAGGCCGCCGGCATAGTAGCCAACCAGCGTCTGCAAAGCCAGGGCGAGCTGCTGAGCCTGCCCCCGGTAGCGGCCAACTCGGCCGAGGTGCGCATCAACAACCTGCGCGCCCTGGTGGCCCTGCCCGGCGAAACTACCCAGGACCTTGCCCGCCGCGCCGACCAGCCCCTGGGCGAGTTTCTGAAGCACAACGAGCTCACGGGGTTCGATGCCGCCATTGCTGGCCGGCCGTATTTCTTAGAGGCCAAGCACGACGCGGGGGCCGTGGAGTACCACGTGCTGCAACCCGGCGAAACGCTGTTCGACGTGGCCCAGAAATACGGGATGCGCCAGAAGGCTATTTACGCCAAAAACCGCTTGGCCCGCACCGACGAGTTGCGTCCGGGCCGCTTGCTGTGGCTCCAGCACGTGCGGCCCCGCGAAGTGGGCCCCGAATACCGTCCGCTCGCTGAAAGCGTGGGCCTGGAGCGCCCATCCGCCGCACCCACCAAAATGGATGAGTTGGTAGTGCAGGCCAACGAGGCCATCGCCCTGCCGCCCGGCACCGCCACCGAAAGCGGCCGTACCAAAATCAAGGTGAAAGTGAAAAACGCCGACGGTAGCGAAAGCAAGCGCGTTATTACCACGGCAGCGGGCGAAAATGCCGTTCCGGCGCGCCCCGGGCCACCCACCACCGAGGCCGCCGACGGCTGGGGTGAAGTACTGGCAACGGCCCAGGTTATGGCGGCTACGCCATCGGTGCCCGCGCCGCGCCGCGCTCCCGCGCCAGCCGCCACTGCTACAGCGCCCGCCACAACCATTGCCGAAGAAACGGCAGCCGCTGCACCAGCCGAACCAGTAGCTGCACCAGCTTCTGCTGCCGCGCCGGGCAAGCGCCCGGTTCCGGCGGCTGAGCGGCCGCAGTTGCCGCCGCCAGCTCCCGCGCCCGCGCCCGCCCCACTGGCCGACGAGCAGTTGGCGACGGAGGCGAGCCAGCTGTCGGAAACCGCCACGCCGACAGCCGTGCCGGCTCCACGCCCGGTCGTGACAGCCGCGCCGGTTCTGCGCCCAGCGGCTCCCGCAGCGGTAGTAACGCCCGCGCCGAAGCCTATCGAAATGCCCGCACCTCGTCCGGTGGCCGCCGCGCCGCGAAACGTTACCGAGAATCCGTCGGCCGCCGCGCCGATGGCGGTGTACCGTCCGGCCCCTGCTGCTAACGCAACTGCCCACCCCGCCGTGGCCGCGCCGCTGCCCGCCCTGCCCGCGCCCTCCGAAGCCTCGCATCGCGTCGAGCCCGGCGAAACGGTATTTGCCGTAAGCCGCCGCTTCCGCGTGCCGCCCGCCACGCTCATTGCCATCAACCAGCTCGAAGCGCCCTACAAGCTTGTGGCCGGCCAGATGCTGCTGCTCCAGCCTTCCGGTGAAGTAGCCGCGGCCCTCAAGCCCAAGCCCGCCCGCCCCATGCCCGCCCCCGTCCGCAATCCGGCCGACCTCACGCCGCCCACCCATACCGTGGAGCCGGGCGAAACGCTCTACAGCATTTCGGTGCGCTACCACACCAAAGTGGCCGAGCTGCAATCCCTCAACGGCCGCGCCGCTGCTGATACCGGTGTGAAAATAGGGGAGGTGCTGCAGCTGCCGGGCGGCAGCAAGTAGGAGCACGGACCCCGTTGGGCGGTTTGAAAACGCAGCTATCAGGGAATCAGGCAGGCGGGAAAAATGCTTTGGCAAAGCCCCTCCATCGGGGGTATCTTTACTAAAACCTGTCCGCCCGGCTATCAATTGCTCATTGCTAATTGGTAGTTGTTAACTGATAAGAAATGCCTGTTTTCTCGCACCTTCACTCGCACACTCAATACTCGCTGCTCGACGGCCAGGCCAGCATTTCGGCCCTGATGAAGAAGGCGCAGAAGGACGGCATGCCCGCCGTGGCCCTCACCGACCACGGCAACATGTTTGGCGCGTTCAACTTCGTGGCCGAGGCCAACAAGTACAACGTGAAGCCCATTGTGGGCTGCGAGTTCTACTTGGTGGAGGACCGCCACAAAAAAGCCTTTAGCCGCGAGAAAGGGGAGCGCGACGTGCGCCACCACCAGCTACTGCTGGCTAAGGACCAGGCCGGCTACCATAACCTGAGCAAACTCTGCTCGATGAGCTTCATCGAGGGCGTGTACTCCAAGTTCCCGCGCATCGACCGGGAGCTTTTGGTGAAGTACCACGAGGGCCTGATTGCCACCAGCTGCTGCATCGGTGCCGAGATTCCCCAAACCATCCTGTTCCGCTCCGAGGCCGAGGCCGAGGAGAAGCTGAAATGGTGGCTCGACTTGTTCGGCGACGATTACTACATTGAAATCCAGCGCCACGGCCTGATGAATTTCGACGGCACCGGCAAAAGCCAGGAAGACGTGAACCAGGTGCTGCTCGGCTTTGCCCAGAAGCACAACGTCAAAGTCATCTGCACCAACGACTCGCATTATGTCGACCAGACTGACTACGCCGCTCACGACCTGCTGCTGTGCGTGAACACCGGCGAGGAGCACAGCATCCCCGTCGGCGACATGCGCACCAACTATTACACCCTGATGACCAGCGGGGGCGAGGTGAAATACGACCTGCTCGATAACCTGCGCCGCGACCACGGCCGCGACGAGCGCGCCCAGAAGCAGCTGCGCCGCATCGATGAGGAACTGCAGAAACCCAAGCCGCACACCCGTTTCGGCTTCGCCAACGACCAGTTCTTCTTCAAAACGCAGGCCCAGATGAACGAGCTGTTCATCGACGTGCCCGAGAGCGTGGACAACACCAATGAGATTGTCGACAAAATCACGCCTCCGAAGCTGGCGCGCGACATTCTGTTGCCCAACTTCCCCATTCCCGCGCCCTTCGCCAATGCCGACGAGTTCCTGCGCGAGCTGACCTACGTGGGCGCTTTCGGCCCCAGCGCCGGCAACGGCACCGTGACGATGACCAAGCCGCCGCGCTATTCCGACCGCACCCCCGAGGTCGAGGAACGGCTTGACTACGAGCTGCGCATCATCCAGACGATGGGTTTCGCGGGCTACTTCCTCATCACCCAGGACTTCATCAACCACGGCCGCAACATCGGCGTGGCCGTGGGGCCGGGCCGGGGCTCGGCGGCGGGCTCGGCGGTGGCCTACTGCGTGGGAATCACCAACATCGACCCCATCAAGTACTCGCTGCTGTTCGAGCGTTTCCTGAACCCCGAGCGCGTGTCGATGCCCGATATCGACATTGACTTTGACGACGTGAACCGCCAGAAAGTCATCGACTACGTGGTGAATAAGTACGGTAAAACGCAGGTGGCCCAGATTATCACCTTCGGTACGATGGCCGCCAAGTCCAGCATCAAGGATGTGGCCCGGGCCATGGAGCTGCCCCTGCCGCAGACCAACGACCTCACCAAGATGGTGCCCGAAAAACCGGGCACGACGCTGGCCGGCGCGTTCGCCGAGAATCAGGAGCTGGAATACATCCTGCGTGATACCTCGCCGGACAACCTCAAGGGCCAGATTCTGCGCCTCGCGGTGCAGCTCGAAGGCTCGGTGCGCAACACCGGTATCCACGCCGCCGGCGTGATTATCGCCCCGGACGACATCACCAAGTACATTCCCGTCTCCACTTCCAAGGATTCGGACCTGCTCATCACGCAGTTCGATGGCAAGGTGATTGAATCGGCAGGGATGCTGAAAATGGACTTTCTGGGCCTCAAAACCCTGACGGTAATTGTGGATGCCATGCGCCTTATTGAGCGCAACCACGGCGTGAAAATCGATATCGACGAAATTCCGCTCGATGATGAGAAGACCTACGCCTTGTATCAGCGCGGCGACACCATCGGTACGTTCCAGTTCGAGTCGGAAGGCATGCGCCAATACCTCAAGGACCTGAAGCCGACCAACATCGAGGATTTGATTGCCATGAACGCCCTGTATCGCCCGGGCCCGATGCAGTTCATCCCGAACTTCATCAACCGCAAGCACGGCCGCGAGGAAGTGGTGTACCCGCACGAGCTGCTGAAACCCATCCTGGAGTACAGCCAGGGCATTATGGTGTACCAGGAGCAGATTATGCAGACGGCCCAGATTCTGGCCGGCTACTCGCTCGGCGGGGCCGACCTGCTGCGCCGCGCCATGGGCAAAAAGGACATGAAAAAGATGGCCCTGGAGCGCGAGAAGTTCATCGAAGGTGCCAAAAACCTTCATGCAATTCCGGCGAAAAAGGCCAACGACGTGTTCGACGTGATGGAGAAGTTCGCGGAGTACGGCTTCAACCGCTCGCACTCGGCCGCCTACTCGGTGGTAGCCTACCAGACGGGTTACCTGAAGGCGAACTACCCGGCCGAGTACATGGCCGCCGTGCTCACCAACAACATGGGCGACATCAAGAAGGTGACATTCTTTATTGAGGAAGCCCGCAAGCAGGGCGTGCCCGTACTTGGCCCCGACGTGAACGAAAGCCTGCTGAAGTTCAACGTGAACCAGGAAGGGGCTATCCGTTTCGGCATGGGCGCGGTGAAAGGCGCGGGCGAGCTGGCCGTGGAAAGCATGGTGCAGGAGCGCGAAAGCAGCGGCAACTACTCCGATGTGTTCGACTTTGCCAAGCGCGTGAACCTGCGCACCGTGAACAAGAAAACCTTCGAAAGCCTGGCCCAGGCCGGGGCCTTCGACGGCTTCGGCAAGCACCGTCGCCTCTACCTCGATGCCCCGGCCGGCGACCAGAACCTCATCGAGAAATCGATGCGCGTGGGCCAGCAGCACGCGGCCGCCAAGGAATCGGCCCAGCATAGTCTGTTTGGCGCGGGTGCGTTTGGGGCGGTGGCCGCGCCCATGCCCAAAATCCACGAGATGGAGCCGTGGAGCAAAACCGAGCAGCTGCGCCGCGAAAAGGAAGTGGTGGGCTTCTACCTCTCGGGCCACCCGCTGGACGTGTACAAGCTGGAGCTGGACGCCTACTGCACCTGCGGATTGGAAAAAGTCGAGGAAATCAAAAACAAGGAAATGGCCGTGGCGGGGCTCATTACCAACGTATTGTTCAAGACCACGAAAACCGGCCAGCCCTTCTGCACTTTCACGCTGGAGGACTACGAGACGAGCATCAACCCGGCCCTGTTTCGCGACGATTACACCAAATTCGCGCCCCTTATCAACCCGCGCAACTACCCCAACGAGCAGGTGCCGCCCATGTACGTCAAGCTCAAGCAGGAGCTGCGCCGCCACACCCAGGACCAGTGGGACCTGCGCATCCTGACCATGGAACCCTTGGCCGACGTGGCTGAAAAGCGCAGCAAAGGCGTGCGTGTGCGCCTCGACCTGCGCACCATTACCGCCCCCATGCTCGACCGCCTTGAAGAAGCCATCGAGCACGCGCCCGGCAGCAAGCGGCTCGAAATCCAGTTTGTGGAGCCGCACGAGCATTTGGCGGTGGATATGTTCTCGCGCCGCTTCCAGATTGAGCCCAAAACCTTCATCGAAAAGATGAAGGAGTTGGATATGGAGGTTTGCACGCTGATTTAAGTAGGAGCACGGCCGCGAGACAGTAACTTGCCGCCTGATTCTACCTAATCAGCGAATGCGACACAACTTATTGAAACAGCTGAGCCTGCTGGCCCTGCTGTTGCTGGGGGAGGTGCTGACCGTCCGGGCCCAGCCCGCCAGTCCCTGCCCGGCCACCGGCATCAGCACCGACCCCGGCCAGTCCACCAACCCGCTCCGGCCCGACCGCCGCAACACGTTTTTCAACTGGTTCGCGCCCGGCGGCACCGGCCCTAACGCTAACCTGTTCTACTCCGCGTACAGCCTCGACCCCCGCACCGGCCGGGGGGTGGCCTACGACCAGTACTCGCCCTACCAGCAGCCCGATAACGCGAGGCTGACAGCACTGCTTGGGGCCGGCGACCTGCCCGCCAACGGCTGGGAGTTGCTGGCTTACAACCTGGGCTACACCGATAAAGGGCAGCCGCGGCCCGGCGGCGCAGACTTGCTCTATGTGGTCTTGTATCACCGGTTCACGGGTATTATGCGGGTTTTTGCCACCGAGGCCAACCCGATACGCTCCTACACCACTCACTTCATCACGCTGCGCTTTGCCTCGGGAACAGGATTGGCTTTCAAATCGGGCCTGTTGAACCGGGTGGCAGCCCCGGCCACGGCGCTGCTCGACGCCCCGGCCGGCGTGGCGGCAGTACTGCACGGAGTGGGCTCGCACCTAAACTACGGGGGCAAGTGGTTTTTTGCTGATTTTCCGCTCGATTACGACCCCTGCACCTGCTTGTTTCGCTCGGAGCTGGAGGTGGCAATGGGCGGCCTCGACCCCCGCATACCAAGCAGCGGCCTGGTTATGCCGGGCCTGCCCAGCATAACCGTTGCCGGGCCCGTGAGCGGGATAGTGTCATCGCCTTACGGAGACGATGAGGTCAACTTATCCGGTATACCGGTTCTCGGGTACGCGGGGCAGGTTCCGGGCGCATTCCTGACAACGGGTTACTCCAGCACCTCGGTAGCTAGCCAGCAGCGCAACAGCCGCGGCTGGCTGCAGGCCCGCACCCATGATGCGGCCCTGGCCGTGGCCCTCGATTCGGCCGCATGGTACTGGTTCAAAGCCCGCGATGCCGCTGCCAGCACCGGCAGCCATCGCTTCCTCAGCCCCGACTTTCTGCAAAATCCGCGCACCGAGCGCCTCACCAATGGGCTCGATTTTCTGACGCTCGGCGGTTTCAGCGCCAACCTGCCCGGGCCGGGGGTGACGTCGGTTTCGCCGCCCAGTGCCTTCGCCCAAACGGGTAGCCGCCTGCGCGGATATTCCGCGCCTACCCATTCGATGGGCATTATTCGCCTGGCCACCCCGGGAGCAGTAGCGGCCCCCGATTCGAGCCGCTATCCTTACTACAACGAAGTGCTGGGGGTGCTGAGCCTGCTGCGCCGCCCCGTGGTGGAGCGCAGCGTCGAGCCCATCCGCGACGCGGCCGGGCAGCCCCGCCTGCGCTACCGCTTCCGCCTGCCCGCCGACCTGGAGTACGCCCTGAACCCGGCCGCCGGCCTGGAGGTAACCGATTTCCGGGCGGCTCTGGTGGTGGGGGGCAGTGCCTACCCCAGCACGCCCGCGCCCGGCGACTTTGGCACCTACGAGGCCCCCGTGCCACTCACCGACGACCCGGCCGGCCCCGTGCAGCACCTGCTGCGCACCAGCTACGTCGGGGCCAGCTGCCTCAGTGGGCGGGTGTTCACGCTCGACGGCCCGGCGGGCTGCGGGGCGGGGTTTCTGCCCGACAGCGCCGTGAGTGTGAAAATATGGGTGCAGCTGCGGCGGCCCGGCGTGCCCGCCGCCCAGTTGGTGCTGCTGGTGGCCCGCTATCCGGCTAAGCTAGTGGAAGTGTCAGCACTGGGGCCGGCCCCGGCTGCGGGGCCCTGCACAGGGCTGCTCGCGCCCCAACCCAGCCACGTGGTAGCAGCCCTGTGCCTGAGCCCGGCCTATGCCGAGGCTATGCGCCTGGGCCGGCCCTCAACGGCCGCGTCCACCACCACGCCAGCTGCGGCTGCCGCAGTGGTCCTGAACGTATTTCCGAACCCAACTACCGAGCCGGTATCGGTCCGGCTTACCTTGCCCGAACCGCAGTGCGTTCGCCTGCGCCTCTACGACGGCCTGGGCCGGCTGGTGGCCGTGCCGCTGGCTCCCACGCCATATCCGGCCGGTACTACTACGTTTGTGCTGAGCAATATGCCCCGCCTGGCGGCCGGCCTGTATTTCCTGATGCTGGACGCCGACAATCGGCGGCTGGTCACCACGCAATTGGTGGTCGCGGCGGAGTAGGGCTGGTCTTTACTGCCGGACTGAACTTTCCCCCGGCCCCGCTGTTTTACCATCCAATCTGCTACCTTGCGACCCCGTTGGCCGTATACGCCAGAATAATTTTAACCCCCAACCCAAATTGAAATGGGACACAAAGCAATTGAAATAACCGACGCCAACTTTGACGAAATCATCAGCGGCGACAAGCCCGTACTGGTCGATTTCTGGGCTGAATGGTGTGGCCCCTGCCGCATGGTAGGCCCCGTGGTAGAGGAACTGGCCGGCGAATACGAAGGCAAGGTTATCGTAGGCAAGGTTGATGTGGATGCTAACCCCCAGACCTCGATGAAGTTTGGTATCCGGAGCATTCCGACTCTGCTGGTCTTCAAAAATGGCCAAATTGTTGATAAACAAGTAGGTGCCGTGCCCAAGCACGTGCTCGCCCAGAAACTCGAAGCGCAGGTAAACGCTTAAGCGTAGTTACCGCAGTACACAAAAAGCCCCTTGCCGGTCACGGCAAGGGGCTTTTTGTGTACTGCGGTAACTACGCTTACTACTAGCTAAGCAGGTGGGTAGTGCGGCGGCGGCGCGCCTTCGCTTCCAGCTTGGCTTTGGTTTTGAGGTGTTTCTGGAGAATGTGAAGCTGACGGTCGCGTTTAGCTGGCGAGGTGATGGCCTTGCTTTCTTCGAGGCCCATCAGTACCAGAAAAGTGTGGCTGAGGTTGTTTTTGGACTTGCGAGAATGGCGTGCGGATGATTTTTTGACGGCTTTGGCTTCCTTTGCCGCTTTGGCTGCAGTGGCAACTTTTTCGCGAGCGGTGGCTTTGCGGGCCATTTCCGTGGGGTCGTCGTTGCTAGGTGCAGCGGCCCGGGCAGTAGGAGGTAGTAGCGTCAGGCTGGCAACGGCAAACAGAGCGTACAATGTTTTCATAACTCGCAGAGTAAGGATGGTAAGGGTTTTGGATGGTTTTGGTAGGCAACGTGGGAAAGCAGTTTGTTGTCTTTTTTCGGTACTAAAGTAATATATAATTTTACTGCGGCAAAGAATTTACAAAAAAAATCTCCACATCTTGGTAGATGTGGAGATTAGTTAAAAGCGTTGGCTATCACCTGCGGGTACTAACGGCGCACCTGGCCGTCGTGCTTCTGGCGATAGATGGCGCGGCTGGTCTGGCGCTCATCCTTGCGGATATCCTGGCGCTCGTCGCGCGTTACCACGCCATCGGCTTTAGCCACGCGCTTATCCTGGCGAATATCGGCTTCGCGGGCCTTCAGGCGAGCGGCTTCGGCGCGGGTGAGTTCGCCCGAGCGCACCCCCTGGTGAATGCGGGCCTGCTCGTTGTGCTGGCGGGCCGTGATGCCGGGGGTAGCAGTTTGGGCCGAAGCCGAGTAGGAAATGCTAAACAGGGCCAAAGCGGCGAGGGCGGAAAACAACGTCTTTTTCATTGGATGGGAAGAAATATTGGGGTGGATGATGCCGGTTGGAAGGCACAAGGCCACCAGGGTTTAACGGCCTGCTAAAACCCGGGAGCCGCAGCATCGCGACGACCTGTGAAAAAGAGCTACATTGCTTTTCATCCGCCACGTCCTGAGTGCCGTAGACGGCCAATCTTTCTCACCCTCTCACTTTTTCATCATGAAGCGCATTATTGGTTTCCTCGTTTCCCTGAGCTTGCTCGGCGGTGCTGCGGCACAGGCCCAAACCCCCATGCCGGCCACTGGCACGATGAGCAGCAGCTCGTCGAAAACGACCAAGATGACTACCACGGCCCAGACCCCGGCTACGCGCACGACCACCAAGTCGAGCACGATGACCAATCCGGCAGGCATGAGCAAGTCGAGCACAATGACCAAGAGTTCGGGCACGATGACCAAATCGAGCACGATGACCACGCCCGCTGGCAACACGAAGATGTCATCCTCGACCTCGACCAGCACCAGGATGAAGGCCGACGGCACGCCCGACATGCGCTATAAGGCGAGCAAAATGACCAAAACCACCGGCCCCATGAAGGCCGACGGCACGCCCGACATGCGCTACAAAACCAACAAGACGAGCGTAAAAACCACCAAAACCAGAATGTAACCGGTGTCAATTCCGCCGTTTTGCAAAGCCCTGGCTCGCCCCGAGCCAGGGCTTTTTGCTGCCTACGGGTAGCGGCTGCCTAACTTGCGGCAACCAATCCAACCAAGCTTCCACCCATGCGCTACGCCCCCCTCGCTCCCGAGCTTTTTGTTGAAAACCGCCGCCGCTTTCGCGAGCTGCTGCCACCGGCCTCGCTGGCCATTTTCCAAAGCAACGACGTGATGCCAACCAATGCCGACGGCACCCTGGCATTCCGGCAGAATAATGATTTGTTCTACCTAAGCGGCGTCGACCAGGAGGAGAGCATCCTCGTCATTTTTCCGGATGCGCGCCTGCCCCAGCACCGCGAAATTCTATTTCTGAAGGAAACTTCCGACCATATTCTCATCTGGGAAGGCTACAAGCTGACCAAGGACGAGGCCCGCCAGAACTCGGGCATCCCGACCATCATGTGGCTCGATAGCTTTAACGCGGTGCTGCCCGCGCTGATGAACGAGGCCGAAAACGTGTATCTGAACTCGAACGAGCACATTCGGGCCGTGGTAGAGGTAGAAACCCGCGACGTGCGCTTTATCAAAAAGCTGCAGGCTCAGTACCCGCTGCATACCTACCGCCGCGCTGCCCGCCTGCTGCACCAGCTGCGCGCCATCAAGAGCCCCGAGGAAATCCGGGTGATGCGCCAGGCCTGCGACATTACGGGCAAGGCATTACGGCGGCTGCTGGGTTTTGTGCAGCCCGGCGTGTGGGAGTTCGAGATTGAGGCCGAAATCGTGCACGAGTTCATGCGTAACCGCAGCCGGGGGCCGGCCTACGGCAGCATTGTGGCCAGCGGCAAAAACGCCACCGTGCTGCACTACACCACCAACGATAACCAGTGCCAGAATGGCGACGTGATTCTGCTCGACTTCGGGGCCGAATACGCCAACTACGCGGCCGACCTCTCGCGCTCAATTCCGGTGAACGGCAAGTTCAGCCCCCGCCAGCGCCAGGTGTATGACGCGGTGCTGGCCGTAATGGATTTCGCCAAAACGCGCCTCGTGCCGGGTACCGAAATTGAGGAATACCACCGCCAGGTGGGCGAAGCCATGGAGCAGCAGCTCATCAAACTCGACCTGCTGAACGCCAACGACGTGCAGAACCAGGACCCCGCCGCGCCGCTCTATAAAAAGTATTTCATGCACGGCACCAGCCACTACCTGGGCCTCGACGTGCACGACGTGGGCTACAAGTACCGCACCTTCGAGGCGGGCATGGTGTACACGGTGGAGCCAGGTATCTACATTCCCGAAGAGAGCCTGGGTATTCGCCTGGAAAATGACATTCTCCTCACCGCCAGCGGCAACGAGGATTTAATGGCCAATATTCCGTTGCAAGCCGACGAAATTGAGGCGCTGATGACAAAGGCTCGGTAGGAGTACTCTTCCAAAAGGCAGAACGTCATGCTGAGCTTGCCGAAGCATCTCTACCGCACAAGTAATTAGTTACTATTGCGGTAGAGATGCTTCGGCAAGCTCAGCATGACGTTCTTTTTTTTGGCTATCCGAAGGCTACTTGCTGGTGGCCTGCACGAGCTGCGGCAGGTACTTGGCCAGGGCCTGTACCTGCCCGCGGGTGAAATTGCCATCAACGGCTACCAGCACGAACGAGTCGGCTGCGTCGGGCAGCTTGCCGAGGGCGGCAAACTCCGAAACCCGGTCGCCCGAGGCGCGCACCGAAACCTGGTAGTCGCTGCCGGCCGCGCCGCCCACCGAAATGGGCTCATACTTATTGCCCTTAAGAATGCCTTCGGCTTCCTGGCGTAGGCCTTGGTTGGCCAGCTCGCGGGCCGTGGCCGTGGTGGGCGCGAAACTGATGACTTTGGCCGACCGGATGCCGGTAATGGCGTTGGTCAGGTCGGAGCCGCCAAGCAGCTTGGCGGCTTTCACCAGGGCCAGGCGCTGGAGCAGGTCGGCCGACCACTCGGTGGTTTTGAAACCTTCGCGGCTCTCATACTTCGAGAAGAACGAGGCCACGGTGCGGGCCGGCGTGCCGGGGCCGCCGGCGCGGCAGCCCACCAAGAGCAAAAACAGAAATAGCGCGGGGAAACGAATTTTGGTCATCATGCGGCAAAGGTGCGGCCTGGGCCGGGAAAAGCAGCCTCGGATGTTCGGCGCTGGCCCGCCAATACTACGAGGCCGAGCGCCGGTTGTTGGCCGCCGGGCCTTTTTTCAACCTACTGAAACATTACCGTATTCATGAAAAACACTTCGCGGTCGGGGCCGTGGCTCACGCGCACATGCTGGTAGCCCAGGGCCACGAAGCGGCCGCCATACCAGGGCAGCAGGTCATACTGGTCGGTGTCGGTGGCCCGCTCCAGGCCTTGCTCGGCCGGGCCGGTGCCAGTGCTGATGGGAACATGCAGGTCATTGGGGGCCGTTTCGCCGCGGTTCACTACTTTGTAGCGCAGCTTATTCTCGTCTAGATAAGCCAGCACGAGGCGGCCATCGGGCAGCGACTGCAGGCGCACGGCTTCTTCGAGGTCGGTGCGGCGCAGGTTTTCCACCACGAAAATATTGTCCCAGATTAGGTTGCCCTTGCGGTCGAAGCCGCAGACCAGCGCATGGGTGGTCTGGTAGCCGTCGAAAGCCCGGTTATTGCCGTAGGGCGAGTAGCCGCCGGGCGAATACGCCGAGCCCGGGCTGCCGTAGCCATAGGCCGACGAATAATACTGGTTGCCGAAAGAGCTGAAAGGGCTCCCATAGTAAGAGCCGTAATTATTGTAGCGGTAGTGGGGCAAATACACTTCCGCTACCAGCACATAGCCGCCGTCGGGCTGCGGCAGCAACTCGTGCAGCAGCAGGCGATAGCGCCAGCGCATGGGCGAGACCGAGCGTGCCAGCCGGCGCGCCACGCGCTGCCGCAGGTGGGCCTGCTTGCTGGGCTTGAGGTAGTCGAAAAAGTGCTTGAGGTGCAGGAAATCGTAGAAGCGCAGCGGTGCTTTGGCGGCCCCGGTTCCGCCCGGTGCGGGCCGGCGAAGGTCGGTGGCAAATACACCCTGGGCGTAGTTGGGGTCGCGCAGCGAGTAGGTGCCCATCAGCAGGCGGGCGGTGGTGTCCTGCGGGGGCGTTATCTGGGCCGTGATGAGGCTGCGCTCGCTCTCGGCCTGCACAAACTCGGAGCTCACGAGCTGGCCTTTGTCGGTGAGCTGCTTGAGGAGCAGGCGGCTTTTGCGGCCGTTTGTCTGGCTTAGTACATACTCGGCGCGGCGGGTAGCGGCATCGGCCACGAAGGTGAGCTGGGTGGGCACGTTTTCGTAGACCGAAGGCAGGTACTGCATCTGGCCGGTAGCCACATCGAGCAGCAGGGCCGTGACGTGGAGCTGGTCCTGCAGCAGTACGGTAGCAAACAGGCGGCCGTCGAGCGCTTTCAATTCCACTACTTCGCGGCTCAGCTTGGTGTCGAACTGCTGGCTGCGCGTCTGGCCCAGCGGGCCGTTGTAGGCGGCTACCAGCAGGCGGCCCGCCGTGTTGCGCGAGGCAAAAAGGGCATATACGGTAGTGCCCTCGGCGCACATCCGCACGAAGCTGAACTCGTCGGCCACTTTGAGCGGGGTTTCCCGGCGCAGGTGCAAATCGTGGCCGTACTGCTGGAAGCTGTAGTCGGTGTGGCTGGAGAGGGGGTGCTCGCGGCCCACCAGCAGCACCACGGTGCTATCGGCGGCCAGGGCCTGCACGTGTACCTCGCTGTCGCGGTCGGTGAGGGGCAGCTCGGTGCGCGCCGTTTGCACCGGAGCGTTGGCCGGGAGTGCAAGCGGTTTTTGGGCCCACGCGCACACCGGCAGCGCCAGGGTTCCGCAGCAGGCCAGCAGCAGGGCAAAGTAGCGGTGTTTCATACCCAAAACCGTGAAAATTAGCAACCGATTAGCGTTTGTTTTCAACGCAGATGCTCCTTTAAAGATACAGTGGTTCCGGCCGTTTCGTGCGCTCCCGGCGGGTTATTTCGCGCCCAGCTCCAGAATGGCGTCGAATTCTTCGGGCCGCACCGGCAGCACCGATAGCCGCGACTGCCGAATCAGGGCCAGCTCGCCCAGCCGCGCGTCGGCCTTCAGCTGGGCCAGGCTCACGGGTTGCGGCAGGGGCTGCACCGGGCGCAGCGGCACGGCCACCCAGGGCGAGCCGGCCTCGGCGGTGGCGTCGGGGTGGGCTACGGCGGCCACTTCGGCCACGCCCACCACAGCCTTTTCGCTCACGCTGTGGTAGTAGAGCACGAGGTCGCCGGGCCGCATCAGGTTGAGGTTGTTGCGGGCCTGGTAGTTGCGTACGCCGGTCCAGGCGGTGCCATCTTCCTGCACGAACGTGGTCCAGGAGTAGGCTTCGGGTTCCGATTTAACGAGCCAGTGTTTCACAGTAATGAAAGGGGGAGTTGGTGAGGCTGATGCTTTAGCTGCGCAATTTGCACATGCCAAACACCAAACTAACTATTTCCCCCGCTCACCAATTACAGCGCGAAGCCCAAATCGAAGCCAATGACGTTGGCAATGAGGTCGGCGCGGTCGCCGGCGGCATAAATCGTCGAGCCAAGCTGCTGGTAGTGGGCGTAGCGCAAATCGAGCGACTTCAGGCGCATCACGCGGGGCAGTCCCTGGGCATTTTTACCCGGAACGTGGAAACGGCCGATGCCGTACACCGGCGAGTAGCGCAGGCCCAGGCCCGCCTTGTGGGCCGTGAGGGCCGCCAGGTCGTAGTCGGAAGTGTAGTACTGGTCGGCCACGGAATGCTGGGCGAAGGGCGCGAAATAAGTGGTCGCCGTCTGGGTATGGTAGCGGTAGAAGGGGTAGACCACGAAAAAGGGCGTCACCTTCACCGGTAGCTCCAGCTCCAGGGTGTGGGCCGTGATGCCAAAGTTGTCGTTGTAGAAGCGGTAGAAGCCGCGCACCTGCACCAAGTCGGAGGCGTAGTAGTTCAGGCGCAGGCTGACGGGGTACTTGAAGCGGGCGCGGGGCAGGTTTTCGATGCGGGCCGCCGTGGGAAAGCGCGGAATAAAGTTGTCATTCAGGGTGGGGATGGTATTCGGGGCGGAGTTATCGCGGAAATACACCCGGTGGAATGGCGTGCTCAGCAGCCCGTTCTGCGACACCAGCTCGGTGCTGATGGCCGCCTGCAGGCGTTTGCTGAGCACCTGCGAGTACGTCACCGAAAAGTTGTAGGTCTGGCGGGTATCGGTGCCGTACTGGCTTTTGCCATTGGCGGCCCCCGAGTAGGTGCGCAGCTCAAGGGGCGTAATCAGCGTCACCTGGTCCAGAAACACCTGCCCGGCCATGCTCAGCTGACGGTTGCCGTTCTGCGAGGTTTTGGCAAACGAGGCGGTCGCATTGAACGAGAGGTAGTCGTATTCTTTCGATACGCCCACGCCCGCGCCCCAGATGGTGCCCTTGGCTTTTTGCTCGCGGCTGTAGCCAAAGTCGCCGTGCACGCGCACGTCGTTGGCCGAAGGGGTGCTCAGCGCGAAGTCGATGCGGTCGGTCGAGGCCGAGGCGTAGAAGTCGGCCCCCACGTTCACGCTCAGCCGGCTCACGGTGTCCAGCGGCACGTTCACGATGATGGCCGGCGACACGTCGGTGAGCTGCTGGGTGCCGCGGCCGCCCTCTACCGCGCCGTGGCTGCCGGTTTGCTGGTAGTAGCCGCCGATGATGTCGATGGTCGTTTCGTCGGCCGCGCGGCTCACCGGTACCGCCGGCCCCACGGGCGCACCGTAGCCGTCGATGCGGTTCGGGTTTTGCGTGGTGCCGGTTTGGGCCCGGGCCGGAATGGCCAGGGTGCCCAGGGCCAGCAGCGGGAGAAGGAGTATATTTTTCAAGAAACTGATTTTTAGTAGCACGTCATGCGCATTGCTCATTGCTCAGTTGCAGCCGCAGCCGCCGCCTACTTTGCCACCGTTGGCCCCGCCAGCTCCTTCGCGGTAGCTCTCGAAGTTGGTTTCGGGGGCTTCGACAGTTTTACCGGCCAGCTTCATGTCCTCGTCGTTGAGGTACACTTTCTGATAGGCTGCCACTGTCACACAGCTGGGCAGGGCGGCCCCGAGCGGAAGCAGCAGCAGCCCCAGCGCCAGGCGCGGGTGGGCCGAAAGAAATGTTCTTTTCATAATCATATGATACAGAAAATCAGGGGTGGGCCGCCGGGTTGGTACCGTGATAAAAATTAAGCGTCATGCCCCGCGAGGCCAGCGTGCGGTTGTCGTCGGTTATCAGCGTGCAATCAACGCCCTTCAGCTTGTTGATAAATGCCAAACCGGCGGTTGGGCCTTTCACGAATACGACTTCGTCCAATCCATCGGCGAGCTCCACGTCGGGGCAGAGGATGGTGACCGAGCGCAGCCCGATGGACGGGTAGCCGGTGTGCGGGTTGATGATGTGCCCGTACACCTGCCCGCCCACCGTGAAATACTGCTCGTAGTTGCCGGCCGTCACCACGGCCATGTCCGTCACGTCGACGAAAGCGGCCACGCTGTTCGGGTGGTCGGGGTTGCCGATGGCCACGCGCCAGAGCGAGCCATCGGCCTGCCGCCCCCAGCAGTAAATGTCGCCCGAGCCGTTCATCAGCCCGCCCTGGATGCCCATTTTGTCGAGCACCTGCTTGGCCCGGCGCAGTCCGTAGCCCTGCAGAATGCCCGCCAGGTTGATGCGCATGCCTTTTTCGGGTAAAAAAACCGTGTGCGCCGCGGCGTCCATCTTGATTTTTTGCCAGCCAATGCGCCGCACCGAAGCCCGGATAGCCGCCGAATCGGGCAGGGTAGGGTGGGCCTGTCGGTCGAACTTATATAACTTGTCGGCGCTGGCGAAGGTGATGTCGAATGCGCCGTCGCTGAGGCGCGACAAGTTTAGGGTGCGGGTTATCAGGTCGAAGGTTTCGGCCGATACGGCCACCGGCCGCAGTCCCGCCGCCCGGTTGATGCGCACGACCTCGGAAGTCGAGTCCCAAAACGACATCAGCCGGTCGATGCGCCGCACCTCGCCCAGGCCGGCGCGCAGGGCCCGCTGCCCGGCCGAGTCATTCTCGGCGACCACCGTGAAGGTGAAATGCGAGCCCATGAGGTGGGCGCTCTGGGTGAACGTATGACGCGGACCCGAAACGGTTTGGGCGCTGCCCGACCCCGCTGCAAACAGCACGACCAGCAGCGCCCAAAAGGCTAATCCAGGTTTCAGACTTATTTGCATACTGCTAGCAGAAACCCCGGGAGCGGGCATTGGTTCGGGCCGGCTCTCAATCATTTACATTTATTAAAGCGAGGGCACTACCTTTTTCAGGTAAGCCTCGAAGGCGGCGGGCCCCCCGGCAATGTAGCCGGTCTTGGCCAGCACCTTGCCCTCGGGCGAGATGATGACGGCCAGCGGGAAGTCGCCCTCGCGGTTGAGCTGGGCGGCAGCGGTCTCGTTCAGCTTCAGCTGGGCCGCGGCGGGCTGGTTCTTCTTCATTCTCGGAAAATCGAAGTGAGCCAGCACCAGCTTGTCCTTGGCGTAGGCCATGAACTCGGGTTTAGCAAAAACCTCCTGCTCGTACATAATGCAGGGCTTGCACCAGTCGGAGCCCGAAAAAACGGCCAGAATTGGGCGGTTGGCGGCTTTGGCAGCCGCCTTGGCCGCCTCGAGGTCGGTGAGCCAGCCGGTCGGCATTTCGGCGGCTGGGGCTACGGCTGGTATCGGCGCGGTGACCGGAACGGCGTCTACCACTACCTGCGGCGCGGAAGCCACGGGCGAGGTGGGTTGCGGAGCTGCCAGCGGGGTGGGCATCACCGTCATATTACTCTTGGCCACGGCACCAGTGGCGCTGGTGGTTTTCGTCTTGATTTTATCGTTTTTGACCTTGATGGTGGTTTTCTGGGCCAGCACGGAGCCGGCGCTCAACAGGGCCAGGCCCAAAGCCAGGGTGCGACTAACACCGAAAGCGGAAGTGAATTTCATGGCGAATAGATTGGAGGAATGGCCGCCGCCTGACTACGGAAGCTTGAAAATGGATACGAGCCCGCCCGACAGAGGTTGAAAATGCCCGGGCAGCCTTACACCCCTTGCCTCACCAAAAGTCCGGCCACTTCATGAAAGCTAAATGAACTTCATCGAGGTACAGCCGAATCGGGCGGGGGTATCGCTCCCTTTGGGCCCCGACCTAACGAGCCATGCTTACGGTAGCTGCCGCAGCTTCAGCACCTTTTTATTTTTATCGAGGGAGATGATTTTGAGGGTATAATCCGGGCTCTGCCCATCGGTGAGGTGGATGCGCAGGCGGGCGTCGCCGGCAGCCGTCCAGGTACCGGGGCGACCGTTCAGGCCATCGGTGGGGGCGATGTCGAACTGCTCGAAGCGACCGTAGGATTTCAGGGCGAAGCCGGTGCGACCCCGGGCCGGCGGAAACGGGTAGGTGTTGGGCCGGTACACCAGCGTATCGCCCCGGTTTTCTTCGTGCGAGGCCAGCCAGGTGCCCTCCAGCTGCTTCATGGTAGTGGGCGAGGTGCTGATGACGGCCGGCTTGTTGGGATGGCAGGCGGCGACCAGCAGCAACGGGGGCAGCAGCAGCCGACGGGCCAGAATGGTTGGGTTGCGCATAGCGAGTGAGGGCGGGATGGTTGCCAAGGTACGGCTGGGGTAATGGGGCGGTTGAGAACCGCAGGCTGCGCCCGGCCCGACGGGCTGATAATGTTCCGTTGCCCTGCCCGCCTTGCTCCCGGCACCTCGCCCAACGCCGCGCAACCCCCGCGCAAGCTACCTTCGCGCCTCCCAAACGACCCTACCCCGTGGATAACCGCGCCCTGACCCGCGCCTTCAAGCTGGCCGCCCAGCTGATGGAGCTGCACGACGAAAACCCCTTTAAAATCCGCGCCATCGAAGGCACGGCCAGCGCCCTCGACGCCCTGAGCTTTCCGGTGGCCGAGGTGGAACGCGCCGGCCTGCCCGACCGCACCGGCCTGAGCAAAACCGCCGCCGCCAAAGTGGCCGAGCTGCTCGACACCGGCACCTTCTCCGACCTGCAGCGCCTGCTGGACGTGACGCCCCCCGGGGTGGTCGAGATGCTGAGCATCAAAGGCATTGGCCCCAAGAAAATCCGCAGCCTGTGGCGCGAGCTGAACCTCGAAACCATCGAGCAGCTGCGCGAAGCCGCCGAAACCGACCAGGTGAGCCAGCTCAAAGGCTTCGGCAAAAAGACCCAGGACAGCATCCTGGAAGCCCTCGAATTTGCGGGCCAGAGCAAGGGCAAGCTCCTTTACCCGCAGGCCGAAAAGCTGGGCGACGAGCTGGCCCAGCTGCTGCGCGCCGGCCTCAAAACCGAGCAGATAGCCGTGGCCGGCGAAATTCGCCGCCGCCTCGAAACCGTGGAAACCGTGCGCCTCGTGGCCGCCACCGACCAGCCGGCCCGGGCCCACGAGCTGCTGAACACCACGGCCGGCCTCACGCCCGACCCGCGCCGTTCGGGCCCGTTTGCCTGGCGCGGCGCGGCTACCGAGTCGGGCACGCGGGTGGAGGTGCTGCTGGTGAAGCCGGAATATTTCACCACCGAAGTCTTTCTGAATTCGGCCGCCGAAGCGCATTTGAGCGAGCCGCTCGCTGCTTCGGCTCTCACGCTGCGGCAGCTGGCGCGACGCGAGAAATTCCAGCTGGAAGAAGCGTTGTACGAGAAAGCCGGCCTGCAATTCATCGTGCCCGAACTGCGCGAAGGCCTGGGTGAAATTGCCCTCGCCGCCGACCAAAAGCTGCCCCACCTGCTCGAAGACGGCGACCTGCGCGGGTCGCTGCACAACCACAGCACGTACTCCGACGGCAACCACAGCATCCGCGAAATGGCCACCTGGCTGCGTGACCACGGTTACCAGTACCTCGGCCTGTGCGACCATAGCCAAGCCGCTCACTACGCCAACGGCCTGAGCGTAGAGCGCGTGCGCCAGCAGCACCAGGAAATCGATAAGCTGAACGCCGAGCTGGCCCCGTTCCGCATCTTCAAGGGCATCGAAAGCGACATCCTCAGCGATGGCTCGCTCGATTACCCCAGCGAGGTGCTGGCCAGCTTCGACTTCATCGTGGCCTCGGTGCACTCCAACCTGAAGATGGATGAAGCCAAGGCCACCAACCGCCTGCTGCGCGCCATCGAAAACCCGTATACCACCATGCTGGGCCACCCAACGGGCCGCCTGCTGCTGCGCCGCCAGGGCTACCCCATCGACTACAAAGCAGTGATTGACGCCTGCGCCCAGCACAACGTCATCATCGAAATCAACGCCAACCCCTGGCGGCTCGACCTCGACTGGCGCTGGGTGCGCTACGCCCTCGACCAGGGCGTGCCCCTCAGCATCAACCCCGACGCCCACCACACCAATGGCTACGAGGACATGCGCTACGGCGTGATGATGGGCCGCAAAGGCCATTTGACGAAGGAGATGACCTTCAACGCGAAGTCGGTGGAGAAAGTGGCGGCTTATTTCGAAGCCCGCAAAGCCAACATCATCCCGCCGCTCGAATTCAAGAAGTCGTTGTTTGAGTAGGAATCACGATAAATCAGGTGCAACCCAGAACGTCATGCTGAGCGAAGTCGAAGCATCTCGACCGCAAGAGTAATTCATTGCATTGCGCAGCAGGGATGCTTCGACTTCGCTCTGCATGCCGTTCCTTTTGATTGTTGGCCATTGGCTACAAATGAAAATCCTCGTTCTCCGCTTTTCTTCTATTGGCGACATTGTCCTCACCACGCCGGTGGTGCGGGCGCTGGCGCAGCAGGTGCCGGGCGCGGAAGTACATTTTGCCACCAAGCCCGGCTACCGTGGCCTGCTCGATGCCAACCCCTATGTGGCCAAAGTGCACTGCCTCACGGGTAGCCTGGGCGAGCTGGTGCGGGAGCTGCGGGCCGAGAAGTACGACTACATCGTCGACCTGCACCACAACCTGCGCACGCGGCTTATCAAGCTGCAATTGGGCGTGAAATCCGGCAGCTTCGACAAGTTGAACTGGCCGAAATGGCTGCTGGTGAACTTCAAAATTGACCGCCTGCCGCGCGTGCACATCGTGCAGCGCTACCTGGCCGCCGCCGCCGCGCTCGGCGTGACAGACGACGGCCTCGGCCTCGACTATTTTATCCCAGCCGGGCAGGAAGTAGCCCTGGATACGCTGCCCGTGCCGTTCCGGCGCGGCTACGTGGCCGTGGCCATCGGGGCGCAGCACGCCACCAAGCGCCTGCCCGTTGAGAAACTTATTGAGCTGTGTGCCAAGCTCGCCCCGCGCCCCATCGTGTTGCTCGGTGGTCCCGAGGACGAAAGCATTGGCCACGTCATCGAAGAGGCCTTCGCGACGCAGGCTGCCGCGGCCCAGCCCACGGCTGTCGTGCCCGACAGCCCGTATTATTTCCCCAAAAATTCACCCATCCAGGCCGCCGCTCCGCCCCTCATTATCAATGGCTGCGGGCGCTACTCGCTGCACCAGTCGGCCTCGCTGCTGCGGCAGGCCGATTTAGTGGTGAGCCACGACACCGGTCTGATGCACATCGCGGCCGCCTTCGGCAAGGAGATTTTCAGCGTGTGGGGCAACACCGTGCCCGCTTTTGGCATGTACCCGTTCCGCACCGAGTTTAGGGTGCTGGAAGTACCGGGCCTCAGCTGCCGGCCCTGCTCAAAAATCGGCTTCGATAAGTGCCCCCAGGGCCATTTTAAGTGCATGCGCGAGCAAAGCCTGAGCTTGGACCTGCCTCCGCCCCGCGACGGGCGCTAACTTGAGGCGTCAACGCCAGCCCCCGCCGCCATGTCCGAAACCGAACCCTGCCAGCACCTCACGGCCCTCACCAAGCTCAAAACGGCTTCCGAATACGCTTGCTCCGAGTGCGTAGCCCTCGGCGACGACTGGGTGCACCTGCGCGTGTGCCAGCAGTGTGGCCACGTCGGCTGCTGCGACTCGTCCAAAAACAAGCACGCCACCCGGCACTTTCACGCCAGCCAACACCCGGTTGTATCATCCGCCGAGCCCGGCGAACAATGGCTCTGGTGCTACGTGCATGAGGAAATGGCGGAGTATTAGGTGTCTGAACCCAGGAATCCGGTAAATCCGCGGTTCAGACAATCATCCCAAACCCGCAGTAGCTATGCAGCACTGCCGGCAGCTTGATGCCCTCCGCCGTCTGGTTATTCTCCAGCAGCGCGGCCACGATGCGGGGCAGCGCCAGCGCCGAGCCATTCAGCGTGTGCAGCAGCTGGGTTTTACCCTCCACTTTGTAGCGGCACTTGAGGCGGTTGGCCTGGTAGGTTTCAAAGTTCGACGCCGAGCTCACTTCGAGCCAGCGGCCCTGGGCGGCGCTCCACACTTCCAAATCATACGTCAGGGCGCTGGTGAAGCCCATGTCGCCGCCGCAGAGGCGCAGCACGCGGTAGGGGAGCTGCAGTTTTTGCAGCAGGCCTTCGATGTGGGCCACCATAGTGTCGAGGGCGGCGTAGCTTTTTTCGGACTCCGTAATCTGCACGATTTCCACCTTGTCGAACTGGTGCAGGCGGTTGAGGCCGCGCACATCGGCACCCCACGAGCCGGCCTCGCGGCGGAAGCAGGGCGTGTGCCCGGCAATGCGCACGGGCAGCTTTTCGACCGGAATAATCTCGTCGCGGTAAATATTGGTCAGTGGCACCTCAGCCGTCGGGATGAGGTAGAGGTCGTCCTTGGCGTCGTGGTACATCTGGCCCTCCTTATCGGGCAGCTGGCCGGTGCCGTAGCCGCTGGCCTCGTTCACCAGAATGGGCGGCTGCATCTCGGTGTAGCCGGCATTGCGGGCTTCATCGAGGAAAAAGTTGATGAGCGCGCGCTGTAAACGGGCCCCCTGGCCCTTATATACGGGGAAGCCCGCGCCGGTAATTTTCACGCCCAGCTCGAAGTCGATGATGTCGTACTTCTTAATCAGGTCCCAGTGAGGCACGGCGTCGGGGCCGAGCTCGGGTTTGGTGCCGTGCTCGCGCACGATTTCGTTGTCCTGGGCGGCGCGGCCTTCGGGCACGCTGGCGTGGGGCAGGTTGGGCAGCTTATAGAGGAGCTGCTGCTGCTCTTTCTCGACCTGGGCCAGTTCGGCGGCGGCGGCCTGGGTGTGCTGTTTGAGCTCGGCGGTGCGGGCCTTGAGGGTTTCGGCCCCGGCCTTGTCGCCGGCTTTCATCAGGCCACCGATTTGCTGGGCGAGCTTGTTGGCTTCGGCCTGGGCCGAGTCGTGGCTGGTCTGGAGCTGGCGGCGGCGCTGGTCGAGGTCGAGAATGGCGGCCACGTCGGCGGGACCGGTGGCGTAGCGCTTTTTGGCGAGGCCGGCCAACACGAAGTCGGTCTGGTCGCGGAGAACGGAAAGTTGCAGCATGGGAGCAGGTTGGGTAACGGGGCAAAGGTCGCACGGAAAACCCGACCCCGCCACTGCCCCGCTGGCCCCGCCGCGAAACAGGACGCAACTTATTTTCGCCACCTGCGTGTTGAGGGCTGGACAGTAGGGCCGTCGATTTGGCCGTTTGCCCGTAATGCGCTAACATTGCGGGAGCAACCGGCCGCCGTGGTCGGGTCAGCGGGCCACCGGGCTCGTCTTCGGCCCGTCTTTTTGCTGAATTTCCAGCGGTCCCGTTCTGCACCTCATTTCCTGTTTATTCCTCTCGCGTCGCGCGTTGCTATCCCGTAGCTCGTCCGGACTCTGCGAATGTTCTGTTCCTGCGGCTTAGCCGCCGTGCCTTAGCTGGCCATTATGCGCCTCCCATGGGCCATTCCGGGCCGCCAGCCCCCGTGCTTCTCCGCCGATGTACTCCCCTTATTCCCTTTATGCACACCATTAACGAGTTGAAGGACCGGCTGCTGTCCGACTTAAAAGAGATTGCTGAGCAACTGAACGTCGGCAACTTCAAGCGCCTCAGCAAGCAGGATTTGATATATAAAATCCTCGACCAACAGGCCCTTAGCCCCGGTGCCGCCGAAGCAGCGCCCGCCCCGGCGGCGGCGACTCCCGCTCCGGCCGCAGCCCCTGCCGCCGCCCGCCCCGTTCGCACCCCTGCCCGCCGGCCGGCTCCCACTACCGCCGAACAACCCTTCTCCGATGTAGCGCCGCCCGTCGCCAAAGCGGCCGCGGTCCGCCCTTTGCGCGGCGCGGCCGCGGCCGCTTCGGCTGTGCTCGCCGCCCCGGTTGCTACCGAGACCCCCACTACTGAAATTTTGGATTCTATTGAGGGGTTAGCCTTGGTAGCGCCTTCGCACGCTGCCGGTGCCATGCTGGCGCAAGGCCCCGAAACCGCCGCCCCGGCACCGGGCGTTGCTGAAACAGCGGAAGTAGCAGCTGCCGCTCCTGAAAACAGCACTGCCCCGGTTGATTCTGCTTCGGAGATGGCCGCCGGCAACTCTGCCCGTACCGACCGCCCCCGCCGCGAGCGCGTGGACCGCGCCGGCCGCCCCATCACCGAGCAGCGCGCCGCCGAAATGGCTGCCGAAAAAGCCGCCGCTGAAGCTTATGCCGCCGCCAACCCTGCCCCCGAGCCCAGCACCGATGCCCGCGAAGGAAATTTCGGCGGCCGTCGCGAGTCCGGTGGCAATGGCTTCTCTGACCGCCGCGAAAACCGCGCCGACCGGTTTGAGCGCGATAACCGCGACGTGCGCGACAACCGCGGCGATAACCAGCCCCGCGCCCCGCGCCAGGACCAGCAGCCCCGCGAAAACCGCAACGACCAGCCCCGCCAGCAGGACCAACCCCGCCAGCAGGACCAAGTGGGCCAGCCCCGCAACGACCAGCCGCGTGGCGATGGCAGCAACAATCAGAACCTGACCCGCGAGGAGCGCTACGCCCAGCGCGAGCTCCAGCGCCAGCAGCGCCGCCAGAATCCCGACGGTTCGCCCCGTGCCGACCAAGGCCAGAACCAGCCCCAGGGTCAAGGCCAAAATCAGCCGCAGAACCAGCAGCAGCGCCCGCAACGCCAGGAGCTGGATTTGGTGGTGCCCGGCGGCGGCACGTTCGAGCTGATGCCCGACGGTGGCTACGGCTTCCTGCGCTCGCCCTACTACAACTACCTCAGCTCACCCGACGACGTGTACGTGTCGCCGCAGCAGGTGAAGCAGTTTGCCATGAAGCCCGGCGATACGGTGGTGGCCACCATCCGGCCGCCGCGCGAGGGCGAGAAATACTTCGCCCTGGTGGGCGTGGAGAGCATGAACGGCCGCACCGTGGAGGAAGTCCGCGACCGGGTGCCGTTCAGCCACCTCACGCCGCTCTTTGCCGACCATCGCCTGAAACTCACCACCAAGTCCACCCAAATCAGTACCCGCGTGCTCGATTTGTTTGCGCCGATTGGTAAGGGGCAGCGTGGTTTGATTGTGGCCCAGCCCAAAACCGGCAAAACGGTGCTGCTGCAGGAAATCGCCAACGCCATCGCCGAAAACCACCCCGAAGTCTACCTCATGGTGCTGCTCATCGACGAGCGCCCCGAAGAAGTGACCGACATGGCCCGCACCGTGAAGGCTGAAGTGCTCAGCTCGACCTTCGACGAAACGGCCGACCGCCACGTGAAAATCGCCGAAATGGCCCTTGACAAGGCCCGCCGCCTCGTGGAGTGCGGCCACGACGTGGTGATTCTGCTCGATTCCATTACCCGCCTGGCGCGGGCTTATAACACGGTGCAGCCCAGTTCGTCGCGCATCCTCTCGGGTGGTATCGACGCGGGCGCGCTGCAAAAGCCCAAGCGTTTCTTTGGCGCGGCCCGCAACGTGGAAGGCGGCGGCTCGCTCACCATCGTGGCCACGGCTCTCATCGAAACCGGCTCCAAAATGGACGAGGTAATCTTCGAGGAATTCAAGGGCACCGGCAACATGGAATTGCAGCTCGACCGCAAGCTGGCCAACAAGCGCGTGTTCCCGGCCATCGACATCCCGGCTTCCGGCACCCGCCGCGAAGACCTGCTAATGAGCAAGGACGAACTGAACCGCGTGTGGGTGCTGCGCCGCTTCATGAACGACATGAGCGCCACCGAAGCCATGGAATTCCTCAAGGACCGCATCAAAGGCACCAAGGACAACGAAGAATTCCTGCTCGCCATGAACGGCTAAATTCCGCCGCTTTCAGCAGCCAGCAAAGAGCCCCTGCCACTCGGTAGTGGGCTCTTTCTTGTTTAGATAGAGTAGGGTGGGGCTGTTTCACGTATTCAGCCAATTAATTGATTAAACCAACGAAAAAAGCACAAAAAAAGCCCGCTACATTGCTGTAACGAGCTTTTGCTAGAATAATAATCGTCGATAATAATAGCTGAGCGGATAATAATCGGTCACTCTAATAAAGCTAGATATCACGGGGCAAACTGCGAGCCGAAGGAATAAATTCATCTTGGCGAAAAATGATTTCAGCTCGCCCTATCAAAGCCTTTGGGCGAGCGATAGGGCGCTATTTTTGGGGAAAAATAGTCGCGTATGCCTCCCGAACCCGCCGCCAATTGCCCCGAACTGCTTTACCTCCACGACCCACTGTGCGGCTGGTGTTACGGCCTGAGCCCCGCAATCAGCCAGATGCAGGCCGATTTTGCCGGCCGGCTCGATGTGTCGGTGCTCTGCGGTGGCATGGTCGTGGGCTCCGATGCCGGCCCCATTGCCAATAGCTGGGACTACATCCGCCAAGCCTTGGCCGAGGTAGAAACCGTGACGGGCGTGCAGTTTGGCGATGCCTTCCGGACACTGGGCGAGACCGGCACTTATCGCTACGATTCGGAGCCGCCGAGCCGGGCCATTGTGGCTTTTCGCCATATCACGCAGGACCCCGCCCAGACTGTGGCCTTTGCTCACGCCGTGCAGCAAGCCCTGTTCCGGGATGGCCACGACCTGAACGAAGCGGCCACTTACGAACCCCTGCTGGCCCGCTTCGGAGTGAATGCAGGCGAATTCGCGCGCCGCTGGGCCGCGCCCGAAACGGCGCAGGCGGCCCGGCAGGAATTTGCGGCCGTGGCCCGAATCGGGGTGCAGGGCTTCCCAACGACCGTGGTGCGGATAGGGGAGCAGGGCTACGTGCTGGCCCGCGGCTACCAGCCCTACGAGCAGCTGCGTGCGGGCCTGGAGCAACTGCTGCGGGAAACGATATGACGTATTGCGGAGTGTTTGCCAGGCTTCCTAGCGGCTCGCTCGGCCATTTTAATGCGGAGCAAGGGTCACCAGCTACGATTTAGCGTACGCGCACCGTCTGTTTTTTCAGCGGCGACCAGGCGATTACGCGCCGGTCTTCCTTGCCCTTCAGGTATTCGAAACCGATGGCATTGGGGCGCTTCTGCAGGTCGCTCCAAGCGGCGCGGGCGAGGTTTTCGATGCCGCTCGGAAACGGTGCTTTGGCCGCCACGGCGGGCGAATGAAACTGCGCGGGTAGGAAAAACCGGTCGATGCGGCGAAGCACGAAGGTTTCGCGCGCGGCGCGGGTGGCGCTGGGGCCTTTCATCTCATACACCAGGGCCGCTTCGAGGTCGGGCTCGGTCAGCATTTCGCGGAAGATGACCTGGCCGGTGGGGTCGGTAATGGTGAGCTCGCCGGTGCCTTCCAGGATAGACGGGCCACGAAAAACCAGCCGGAATAAGTCGGCCGGGCCTTTGGAATTACTGAAATTGTGTTGCGCGCTCACCTGCCGCAGCGTATCGCTCACGGCCGAAACGGCTTTGGCGGCGGCAGTATCGGGCGCGGGCAATGTTTGGGTGGTATCAGGCCCCTGCCGGTCGGCCGCGCGCGAAACCGTACCTTCGTTCACGGCCGAGGGAGTGGAGTTACAGGCTGCCAGCAGCGGCAGCAGGAGGAGCCAGGAAATGCGCATTGGTACAGAAATAGGGTGGTGAAGTTTATATGGTACGGCCGTGCTGCCCGGAAGGTGATAGCTGGGAAGCCGCCGTGCCAAATAGGAGGGCCCGTATTTTTCAGGCAGTTGTATGCAAAAAGCCCGGCCTACGCATCAATCAGCTACTTTCAACCTGCTAAATGACGTGCGATGTGTGCCGTAGCTTTTTACCAATCTGTGCGCCTACTTACAAAATTGCTGAATCCCTGGCGGCTGCTGGTGCTGCTGGCCGTAGCGCCGGCCAGCTACGCCCAAAGTCTGCCCGCCGCCGCCGATAGCTCCCGCGAAACTTCTGCCACCTGGCTGGCGCGGGTGCAGCACCTGCCGCACCCCGGCCAGGTAGCCGCCCTGCGCGAGCGGCTGCGGGCCGATGCTCACCGGACGTTCCGCAACGACCCCTCGCAGATGCCCGTGTGCCTGACCTTCGTGTCAGCTGCTTCGCGAGCTGCCTGGGAAGCTGCCCGTCGCAGTGCCCCCGACACCGTGGTGCACGATGCCCGGATACTATTCGTGCTGAACGGCCGCCCCCTGCAGGGGCTGGAAGCCGCCACAGCCCTGGCTACCGTGCCCATCCGCGCCATCCGGCCACTGCATTTCCTGACTGGTATGACCGCGCAGGCCCTCTACGGCTCGCGTGCGGCGGCTGGCGTGGTAGTAGCTACCACCCGGTAAAGTAGCCGAAGCCCCGCCGCCGGTGCTGGCTACCGCCACAGCAGCATAGCCACGAACGCCGCGCTCAGGCACAGCGACGATACCTGGTTCATGCGCATGGTGTGCTCGAAGTCGGCGGCGGCCTCGTCGTGCCACACGGCCCAGGCCCAGCGGCCGAACAGCGCTACCACCGGCCCGGTCGCCACCAGAAAAATCAGCAGCGGGCGCATTTCCTGGCGCAGCCAGTAGGCCAGCCCCAGCGTGGCCGCCCCCGCCAGCAGCCCAATGGCCGCGAAGATGAACGTGCCCCGGATACCCAGCCGCAGGCTTAGGGTGCGGTCGCCGCGCCGGGCATCTTCCTCGTGCTGGTATACTTGCGTGAGTGGGTAGGAGCCGCACAAAAACAGTGTGCTCACCAGGGCCAGCAGCAGGTTGGTTTTTTCGAAAAGCTGAACTGAACTGGCCCCCACGCCCACCTGCGTCATCAGCAGCGTGAACGCGCCCTGGAACACGACGACAACCAGCGTGCTCAGCAGCGGGTATTTTTTTAGTCGGATTCCTTCGTAGCTGTACGCTTTTGAAATCAGCAGATACACCACCACCAGCGCGGCAAACGGCCACGAGAGCAGCGCCGCGCCCGCCACGGCCAGCGCATCGAACAGCCACACCAGGTGCAGCAGCTCGGGCGTGACTTTGGGTGGCGCTTTTAAGCCGCCGATGCTGCCTTCGTCGCGGTCGTAGTAGGAGTTGTAGCCGTTAGAGGCCGGGTAGGCCAGCAGGTGCAGCACCACGAATACGCCCACGGCCCGCCCGCTGCTCCAGGGCCCGCGCAGCGCGCTCAGCCCAAACCAGAATACGGGCATGAGGTACACCGAAAAGGGAATCCGCAGCAGCGGCAGGGCTTTTTTGTAGTCAGTTAACAAGTAGCAATGAACAGTTAGCAGTTGAGAATGGGCAAAGGTGTCGATAAACAGCAGATTGAGCACTGAATGGCTTAGTACTAACTGTTCACTGCTAACTGTTCATTGGCTACCGGCCAGCCCACCAGGTACGTCACCTGCGGGCCCCACCAGTGGCGCTTGCGGCCAGCCTGCCAGGCAAAAGCACCAGCCGGGTCGGCCGCGTGAGCCAGCGCCAGCAGCTCGGCCGTCGAGTACATGCGCAACAGCGACACCGCGCCATCCCAGATGGTACAGAGCGGAATAAGCGGAATTAAATACGTGAACACCAGCCGGCTGAGCCGGAATGGCCGGAAAAACGGCGTGAGCAGCAGCTGCGCCACCGGGAGCACCGTCACGGCCAGCAGCAGTTCGGCCCAGTGCTTGCCCGCGCCTTCGAACACGCCGATGCCGGTATTGGCCCGCACGGCATCGCGGAGCATTGCGGTGGCTGCCTCGGGTGGAAAATGATGGAAAGCCGAAAAAATGGTGCGGAAGCCCGGCAGATGCGCCGGCACGGCCAGCGCGTTCACCGACGCGGGTTCGAAGCCGATGCGGCCCTGGGTGCGCTGGGCAATATCGGCCCAGGCAATAGGCTGGGGGTAGAGGTCGGTGAGGGTGATGGTGGTGCCGGCCTGGCCCAGGGCCCCCAGGGCGGCCAGCACGGTTTCGGTGCCCCCGCCGGCCCCGGCACCTAGCTCCAGCAGGCGCTGCTGGCCGGTGCGGGCGAGGCCCTCGGCTAGCAGCGGGGCAATGGGCCGATAGGTGCCCAGCGCCGAAATCATAAACCGCAGGTAGTCCATCATTCCGGTCCGGATGACGGCCGGAAACCACGGCAAATCCTCAAATTCAAACAGACGAAGTCGTAGACGCATAGTACGGAGGATACGCAAAAACCACCCGCTCCGCCAGCTTTTCAGCCGACCGAGCGGGTGGTTTTAGGTGAAAGATGCGCGAATTATTGCATCATCACCCGGAATTGCCACACCTGTTTGTCGAGTGCATGGCTGAGTTCCTGCAGCAGGTTGGAAGTAGTTTCGTCAACTTTGCTCATGCTTTCAATGCGCTGGCGCACCCGCTTAGCGGTGGTGTTGATGCGCTCGGTCATCAAAATCAGCACTTGTTTGTCGGACAGATAGCCACCGGGGAAATCGCCCAAGTTGGCCGTGGCGGCCACTACGGGCACCCGTCCGTCGATGGGGTTGCCCACCTGCAGCACTCGCTCGGCCATAACATCGGCGTATTTGCGGTATTCGTCGGCGTTTTCCTAAAGCTTTTCGTGCAGCGAGAGGTAGATGGGGCCGCGCAGGTTCCAGTGGCTTTGCTTGGAGTCGTGGTACAGCTCAAGCAGCTCCACAACAGTGGCTTGCAGCTCCTGGGTAATGGGCTGTCGCTTATCGGCCTCCACCGGAATGAGCTGGTCGGCGGCCGGGTTGCGGTAGTCGAGCTTGCCGCCGTCGGAGGAGGGCGCGTTGGGCGTGTTGTTGGGCACGGCACTACCTACCGGTGGCGTGGTTTGAGGGGCGCTGCGGCGGTTTTGAGCCTGGGCCTGGGGCGCAGCCAGCGAGAGAAGTGCCACCGAAGCAGCCAGCATATAGAATTTCATAGGTAAAAAAAGAGGAGGGAAGAAATACCAGCCATAAGCTGGCCCGCTGAATTGGTGTATATATTCTACCTTACGCCTGCCTACCTTAGATTTTACTTAGAGAAAGGTTAAAATCAGCTTAAAATAATGGCCAGTATGGGGTAGCCGGTATCTAAATGCTGGCCTGGGCCGTTACCAGCTGCATTACCGATGGGTAGTTATCCGGCCAGATTACGCCATCCGGCCGAGCGCGGGTAGTCTGCGCGCCTCATTTCCCTGCTCATGCACTTACTGCTTATTGAAGACGAACCTGGCATTTCCCGCTTCCTCAAGCAGGGCCTGGAAGAGGAAGGATTTGCCGTGGACGTAGCCGACACCGGCCCCGCCGGCCTGGTGCTGGCCAGGCAGCAACCCTACGACCTGCTGCTCGTGGACTGGATGCTGCCCGGCCTGACCGGGCTGGAGGTGTGCCGCCAGCTGCGCACCCAGGCCAACTTCACGCCCCTTATTTTCCTCACGGCCAAAGACACCGTGCACGATACCGTGCAGGGCTTGCAGGCCGGGGCCAACGACTACATTAAAAAGCCCTTCCATTTTGAGGAGCTGCTGGAGCGCATCCGGGTGCAGCTGCGGCCGGCGGCGGCCGTGCCTGAGCGGTTTTCGGTTGGCCCCGTGGTGCTGGATGTGGCTGCCCACCAGGTGCACAAAAACGGTGAGGAAGTGAGCCTCACCCACAAGGAATTTGCCCTGCTCGAATACCTACTGCGCAACAAAGGCACGGTGTGCCGCCGCCAAAGCATTATCGAAAACGTGTGGGATATTCATTTCGAATACAACACCGGCGTGCTCGATGTGTACATGAACGCGCTGCGTAAAAAGCTGGGTATGAGCAAGGACGACGAGTACCTGCAAACCGTGCGCGGCGTGGGTTACGTGGCGCGGGAGTAGAAATGTAGGATGCAGAACGACAGGCCGGGCGCGACAAAGTGTTTCGGAGACTTAAACTAACTAAACTGTTGGTTGGCAAGATGTTTCGCCACGTCCGGCCTGTCCTTTTGAAGCAGCTTTTATTATTTATCCATTCATGGCCCTCACCTTCAAGAACCGCATTGCGCTGCACTACATGCTGGCCACGGCCGCGTTGGTGGCGGCCATGTACGTGATGGTGTTTGGCGTGGTGCGCCAGCAGGTGTATGCCGACCTTGACTACACCCTGCGCTTTGAGGCCGTCAAACACCTCAAGGAAGTGGACCTGAGAGATGACGTGGTGCGTTTCCGGGGCAAGGATGAGTGGCGCGAGCGCGAGCACCGCGAGGTGCAGGTGGCCCCGGTTTTCATTCAACTCACCGATGCGCGGGGGCACGTGCTCGACCGCTCGCCTAACCTCAAGGCCGACCGGCTGGCGTTTGATGCTGCCCACGCGCTGCAGCCGTTGAACTCGATGCTGCGCGGGCGGGCCGTCCGGCAGGTGCAGGAACCCATCGGGCGGGCGGGGCGCACGGTGGGCTACCTGGTGGCGGGGGTGTCGTCCGAAGCCGCGCAACATGTGCTCCATAGCCTGGGGATGGTGCTGCTGGGTACGTTTCCGGTGGTGCTGCTGGTGGTATTTGGCATGGCGCGGGCGCTTGCCGGGCGCAGCATCGCACCCATCGCGGCCATCACGACCACTACCAATCGCATCACGCGGAGCAACCTGGCCGAGCGCATTGCGCTGCCGCCGCGCCCCGATGAGCTGCACACACTGGCCAGCGCCATCAACGGCCTGCTGGGGCGCATCGAGCAGGCCGTAGTCCGCGAAAAACAATTCACCGCCGATGCCTCGCACGAGCTGCGCACTCCGCTGGCCGTGCTCAAAGGCACGCTCGAAGTGCTGGTGCGCAAACCGCGTACCGAGGCCGAATACGTTGAAAATATCAACCTGGGCATTGTCGAAATCGACCGCCTCACCCACCTCGTCGACCAGTTGCTGCTGTTGGCCCGCTTCGAAAACCACGCGAAAGCCATTGAGCAGCAGCCACTGGCGGTATTGAGCGGCGTGCACGACGTGCTGCACCGCCACCGGGCCGACCTCAGTGCCCGCCGGATGCGCGTCGACGTAGCCGACGGCGACCTGCCCGCTATCACCTCCGACCCTTTTCTGGTCGACTTGATTCTGGATAATGTGCTGGCCAACGCCATTAAGTACTCGCCGGCTGGTTCCACCATCAGCGTGGCCCTGGGCAGGAGGGCGGCTGGCAAACCTGTACCATTCGCGACCAGGGCATCGGCATCAGGGCCGATGACTTGGAACAAATTTTTGCCCCCCTCTACCGCTCCGACGCCCTGGCTCACAAGGATGTGCGAGGCACTGGTCTGGGCCTGTCCATCGTGGCCAAAGCCTGCGGCCTGCTTGGCGTCACGACTTCAGTAGCCAGCGAGCTGGGCGGGGGCACCGAATTCACGCTGAAGTTTCCGGCTAAGCAGCCTTATCGGGAGGCGGCTAAGCCAGCACAGGCCAGCGAGTAGGCCGGGGCTGCCACGCCAGTAGCAGGTGGGCCGCCTGCGGCCGCCGAACGGGCCGGGGCCGAAACACCCACAGCGCCGCTACCAGTGCCGTGCCCAGGTAGGGCCACGAGAAACGCAACAAGCTGCCGGCCGGGCCAATGGGTAGCAGGTGCAATAGCGCGAAATTACCCAGTGCAAACACCAGCAGCACGGCCGCCAGCGCCAGCAAGCGGCAGCGCCAGTTTGTGCATTGCCGCTGCGCCAGCGCGAAAACCGGGATGGCCAGCGGAACCGTGGCCAGCGATAGCACCGCCGCCATCAGGCCCACCACCAGCGGAATCACAAAGTCTTCGGGTGAGTAGCGGCAAAAATCCACTAGCAGCCAAGCGGTGCCGCCCAGGTTGCTGAACAGCCAAACAATAAGGGTGCGCCGGGTGGCTGTGAGTGAAATAGGGAGGTGAGCAGAAGTAGGCATAAGGAAAAGTGTTGGCGTGCGTTTGCTCCCATCCTGGGGGTGTGGCGGAAGCGACTGCAACGCTATTCCGGTTTAGCCTTTTGGGGAGTTGGTGCAGCTACGGGCTACTGATAATGAGCGGATTGTGTAAATAATAATAATATTTTTGGGAATTTCGATTCCCAAAATGGCTTGCTCCAATCAGCCGGAATTATTGCTCAAGGCCGCTGATTATCAGGCCTGAGTTAACTCTGCCGAGGTTGATTTCTCCGGTGGCCTGGCCGCTATTCCGATTTCGGGAGCTACTAGAAGTGATATACCGGCGGCAAAAAGCCGATTACAGGGGCTATCACAAAACTCAAGTCACCCTTCGTGATGGCGTACGCACCCAGTAAAAGGGTGCCCAAGGTGTTTGAATACAGCCACAGCATTGCGCTATGCAATGGCTGATTAGCAAATGCTTTCACTGACTGATAAAAATTTATCGAGCTGCCATGCAAAAGTATCAACTCTTTTATTCAACTTTGCATCACAAAGCACTTCGATAATTATGAAGCCCGCCGCCACCTCCGACCCACTCGCTCAACTGTCTGAAATCCGCGCCATCATGGAGCGCAGCTCGCGCTTTCTGTCGCTCTCGGGCCTGAGCGGGGTAGGGGCGGGCGTGGTGGCACTGCTGGGCGCGGCCGCCAGCCACTTCTACCTGCAACGCCAGTTTCCGGACGGCTACCTGCGCCTGCTTAGCGCCTCGGCTACGGAGCGGCAGGCGGCGCTGCCGGCGCTGCTGCTGCTGGCCGGCGGCATGATTGGGGCTGCGTTGCTGCTGGCATTCTTCTTCACGCGGCGACGCACCCACCGCAGCGGCCTCTCGCTGTGGAGCGGCCCGGCGCGCCGACTCGCGGTGGCCCTGGCCGTGCCGCTGGTGGCGGGCGGGCTATTCTGCCTGCGCCTGTACCTGGGCGGCGACGCTGGCATGGTGGTGCCTGGCCTGCTGCTGTTCTACGGCCTAGCCCTGCTCAATGCCAGTAAGTACACGCTGGACGAAATTCGCTGGCTGGGCCTCACTCAGATTGGCCTGGGGTTGCTGGCCATGCTGCAACCCGGCTGGGGCTTGATTTACTTTGCGCTCGGCTTTGGCCTGGGCCACATCGGCTACGGCCTGCTGATGTACAACCGCTACGAGCGGCCGGATGCGGCCGGCACGCCGGCGGCCCACCCTCCGGTATCCGCGTGAAGCACCTCATCCACACTCTCAACAAAGCCTTCGACCACCGCGTGCGCCTCGGCGTAATGGCCGTGCTCATGGCCAACGATTCGGTGAGCTTCAACGACCTGAAGGAAGTCCTCGACCTTACCGACGGCAACCTCGCCAGCCACGTTGCGGCCCTCGAAAAGGCCGAATACGTGCTTGTGAGCAAGCAATTCATTGGCAAAAAACCCAATACTACTTACACTGCTACCGCCGCCGGCAAAACCGCTTTTCAACAGCACCTCGCGACTTTAGAAAAGCTCCTGCGACCATAATTTTTGCAATTCAGCGTTTCGGCGCTCTCTTTTTTGCTTATTTACTTTGAATCACAAAGTTCTTTAAAAATGAATCCTTCCCTACAACCTGGCGGCGAATGGTCTGTGCCGGCCCAAGTCGTTGCCGCCGCGCGCCCGCCGCTCACCGCCGTTCAAAAGCTGCTGCTGCCGCTGGGCGTGTTTTTATTCGACTGGTTGTTCTGGCGCGAGCGGGGCGGCCTGAACATGCTGGTATTTAATGTATTTATCGTGGGGGCGCAGCTGGTGCAGCTGCCGCGCCACGCGGCGGCCCGGCGCTCGGGCTACTTCTGGCTGATGGTGGTTGGCAGTCTGCTGAGCGGCGGAATGATGGCCGTATACGGCTCGGCGGTGGCGGCGCTGGCCTGCTCGGTGTCGGTGCTATTGCTGCTGGGTTACGTCAATCAGCCCTCGCTGAAACTGCTGCTTTATGCTGGCCTGACTGGTTTGGGTAGCGCGGCCGAAGCCTGGCTGCGGGTATTGCGCGGCGTGCGGCCCCCGCAAACGGCCGGCGCGGGCGTGCGTCGGAGCTGGTTCTACGGCCGGCTGCTGCTGGTGCCGCTGGGCATTCTGGGCGCGTTTCACGGGCTGTTCGCGGTGGCCAACCCGGTGTATGCGCGGCTGAGCAGCCGGGTGCTGGACGTGCTGGAGGAATGGCTGCTACGGCTGCTGCCCGATATTTCGTTGGGCCACCTACTGTTTCTGGGGCTGGGCTTCGTGGTGGCGGCGGCCGTGGTCGTAGCGGTGCCCGTGTACTTTTTTGCCGACCAGGAGTCGGGTTTCGGGGAGTTTGTGCGGCGGCAGCGCGACCGGGTGGCCTCGTTGGCTGTGCGCCGGCCCGATTTCCGCCTGAAAACCACCAAGGCGCTCGATTTGCGCAAGGAGTACCTGGTGGCCGTGGCCGTGTTCGGGCTGGTGAACGCGCTGCTGCTCGTCGTGAATGCCATCGATGTGCGCTGGCTGTGGTTTGGCTTCGAGCCCGGGCCGGGGTTCGACCTGGCGCAGTTCGTGCACGAAGGGACCTACGTGCTCATTTTCAGTATTCTGCTGGCAATGGGAATTGTGCTGTGGTTTTTCCGGCGCAACCTTAATTTTTACGCACCCGGGCTGCGGGTGCTGCGCTGGGGGGCCACGGTGTGGGTGCTGCAAAACGCGGTGCTGGCCGTTTCGGTGGGCCTGCGCAACTACTATTACATCCTGAACAGCGGCGTGGCCTACAAGCGCATCGGCGTGTGTTTCTTCTTGCTGCTGGTGTTCTTCGGGTTGGCGACGGTGCTGGGTAAAATCTGGCAGCAACGCTCGGCTTATAGCCTCGTGCGGCTGAATTCGCTGGCCTTGTACGCGGTGCTGCTGCTACTGGCCGCCGGCAACTGGGAAGTGTGGATGACGGAATATAACCTCCAACCGCGCTTCCGCAGCGTCGATATCGGCTTCCTCCTCGATATGCCCGACCGCACCCTGCCCACGCTGCTGGCCCATCGTGCCGTCCTCGACCGCACCACCCATCTCACCGTGAACGCCGAGTACGGTACCTCCGCCGTCATCGACGCTTCCGAAGCTCAGCGCCGCCTCGACCTGGCCGTAGCCGCCGCCCGCGCCCGCTACACCGAATACGACCATTGGCAAGGCTTCACCTGGGCCGATTATCAAGCGGCCCAACAGTTAGGTCACCACGAATAATCTTGATTGTCCGCTAACTCATCCCTGATTTAACATGACCACGCTCCCTCAATTTGCCCTCACCTTCCTTGGCGTCCTGTTCTGCATCGGCGACGTGGCCGCGCTCGGCTTGCTGCTAACCTGGCAGGAGCGGGCCCCCTCGCCCGACCTGCGCTGGCGGCGCCTAGTGCGCGGTGTGCTGCCCGGTACGGCCGTGCTGCTGGGGCTGCTGCTGCTGGCCTTCACGCAACTCATGCTGCTGTGGTCGCGGCAGTAGCGCCCGCGCCATTCGCACTGGTTTCCACCCGCCGCCCACGATGACCATGCCCTGGTGCAAATACCTACCGCCCGCGCCGGCGCTACCGCGCGCACTGTGGCTTACGGGGGGCGCGCTGCTGCTGGCGCTGCTCAGCTATGGGTTTCGGGCTGAGCTCTGGCCGGGCCATCCGGCCGCCGGGGGGTGGAGTCTGGCGCTGCTGCCGTTGCTGGTGGTGGTGGGCCTGTTGCAGCTGTTAGGTGCCTTAGGCTGTTGGCCGGCAACCATTGCCGGCCCGGGGTGGCTGCGCCTTTTGGTCCGGGTTGGGGTGGTAATAGTCCAGGTTCACGTGGCGTTGTTAATAGGGGCGGTATTATTGGGAAGCCTTATTGCGTTGGCAATCCTATCCTGAAAATGGAGCCATTGGCGTGACCTGCTCATTTAGGGATAGGGTTACTCCGTTCCCCATCGTCGCATTCAATCCCTTCTAAATTGACTCCTACAAAGGCCAATGGCGTTTGCGGTGATAATAAATTGAGTAGCTAAGAGTCAAGAAGTCAATAGGTAGTATAGCTGTTGATAGCGACTTCTAACAAATCGAATAAGCATTAATTCAAGTTTATTGCTTAGCTTGGCGGCCCGTTAAGCATCCCACTCCGGGAATTGCTTGTCACGCCTCCTCGCAAGCTTTCGTCGATATGCCCCGTACGCTGCTGCTGCTCGTGCTCCTTGTTGCTTTGCTGCTGGAACTGGCCCTCACGGGCGGCGCTTTCTTCGCCCCAGCCTTCACGCTGAAGCAGTTTGGCGTGCCCTACGTGCCGGATACTAAGTTTCTGGCCTATATCGTAGGCTGGCTGTTGCTGTTCGTGTCGCTGGTAGCGGCGGTGGCTTTGGTGCAGGTGCAGCGGCGGCGGCCGGGCTTTGCCACCTGGTGCTACCTGCTGGGTTTGTGGTGGATTGGCATCGGCATTGGCATCTATTTCGCCTTTGGCAAGCCCGATAACCTGCTGCTCGATTCGGTGAAAGGCCTGCTTATCGTCGTGCTCACCTGGCGCTGCCAGGCTGCCCGCCTCATGGCCCGCCGCTACTAGCGCGGAATCAGTATCTTAGCGGCATCTGGGTTTGTCCGCCCGGGTTTGCGCCAATGCCCGCTTCACATCTGCATCTGCCGTCCGCAATTCCCAAGCTTTCGCGTATGGGCCGATTTTTGGCCAGCGTACAGATACTGAAAGAAACGCTGAGCATTATTTTTCTGGGTTTGCCGCTGGTAAAAGCCGCGCCGTTGGTTCTGCTTTCGGCGTTGCCGGGCGTGGTGCTCTACCTCATGCACTGGCACCTGGCACTGGGCCGGGCGGGCCGCATTTTTGCGGCGGCCATCTGGGGCTTCACGCTGCTTGATGAGCTGTGGGGGCTATTTCTGTTTCAGGAACTCGACTCGCCCACGCGCGCTCAGATTCGCATGCTGCATTGGAGCTACTTTCTGGGCCTGGGCATTATTCTGCTGGCCCTGGGCGAGTTAGCCTGGAGCTGGCAACGCAACCGTAGCCGCGCCCGTCGCAACGTGTACCATCAGGCGCTACTCACGGCCCGGCAGCGGCGCTAACCGGCGGAGTACCGCAAAATTTGATTCCGCGACTCGCGCAGCGCGTTTGGGTGGCGGGCTCTCGTTTCCGATGATTGAATGCTGAGTGCGCAGAGCGAAATAAAATTTCGGAGCAATGGTGCCAAACGACGCTTACCGGCAGGGTGAATTTTCCGGTTAGGGCGGGGCAACGGGTATATTTGCCGTTCTTCGCGGCGGGGTTCCGGTCCCGCTTCCCACCTGCTGCCTCCTATGGCCGACCTCAAAACGTCCCCTTCCGCTCCCTCATCCGGCCCCAAGAAAACCAAGCCGCGCCGGCGTTGGCCCGTGCGGCTGGCCAGTTGGGCCTGGGTCGGATTTGGGCTGATTGTGATTCTGTTTTTGGTGTATCCGTTTCTGGTGAGCACCAACTTTCTGTTCCTGTTCGGCAAGTCGCCCAGCCTTTCCGACCTCGAAAATCCCAAAGTCGAGCAAGCTTCCGAAGTATATACTTCCGACGGCGTGCTCATCGGCAAGTACTTCCGTGAGAATCGTTCGCCGGTGCCGCTCAGCCAAATGTCGCCGCTGCTCATCAAAGCCCTCATTGCTACCGAGGACGTGCGCTTCTACAAGCATTCGGGTATCGACCTGGAGGCCGTGCTCGGTGGGGTGTTTGCCTCGTTGCGCGGCGAGAAGCGCGGGGGCTCCACCATCACCCAGCAACTGGCCAAAAACCTCTACAAAATCCGCCGCCAGCAAAGCCGGGGCGGTTTGGGCTATATTCCGGTGGTGAGCACCATCGTGGCTAAAACCAAGGAGTGGCTCACGGCCGTCGACCTCGAACAGCGCTACACCAAGGAGGAAATCCTACGCATGTACCTGAACACGGTGGAGTACGGCTCCAGCGCGTTCGGCATTAAAGTGGCGGCCAAAACCTTCTTCAATACCTCGCCCGACAGCCTCAAGCCCCAGGAGGCGGCCATGCTGGTGGGCGTGCTCAACAACCCCACGGCCTACAACCCGCGCTTCCATCCGGCCGCCGCCCGCCGCCGCCGCAACGTGGTACTCGACCGAATGGGCCAGGCCGGCGTGCTGCCCGAAGACCAGATTACGGCTTTGAAGGCAACCCCCGTCGAACTCGACTACCACGTCGAGCGCCATATCGATGGCCCCGACACTTACTTCCGCAGCGCAGTGAGCCAGTTTGTGGATACCTGGTGCGACAGCACCGGCCACGACATGTACCGCGACGGTCTGAAAATCTACCTCAGCATCGATTCGCGCATGCAGGCCCACGCCGAAATGGCCCTGCACGAGCGCATGAAAGCCCTGCAACGCCAGTTCGACAACTTCTGGCGCAATCGCGGCTCCAACCCCTGGGTTGATGACGAAGGCCACGAAATCCCCGACTTCATCCTCACCCAGATGAAGCGCACCGAAAGCTACAAAACCCTCGCCAACCACTTCAAGAACCAGCCCCAGCGCCTCGATTCGGCCCTGAATGCCAAGCGACCCATGAAGGTGTTTACCTGGAAGCACGACGACAACGACACCACGCTGGTGATGTCGCCCCTCGATTCGCTGGCCTACTACAAACACTTCCTGCAGTCGGGTATGATGTGCATGGACCCCTTCACCGGCCAGGTTAAGGCCTGGGTGGGCGGGCTCGACTACCGCTTTTTTCAATATGACCACGTGCGCCAGGGCAAGCGCCAGGCCGGCTCCACGTTCAAGCCCTTTGTGTACCTGACAGCCCTCGACAACGGCTACACGCCCTGCGACCGCATCCGCGACCAGCGCGTCACCATTAAGTACACCGAAAACGGCCAGCCCATGGAGTGGCAGCCCGACAACGTGACCCGCGAATACACCGGCATCAACATGACGCTACGCCATGCCATGGCCCGCTCAGTGAACTCCGTGACGGCCCAGCTAACCGAGAAAGTGGGCTGGGACAACGTGGCCAAATACGCCCACAAAGTCGGCATCACCTCGCCGCTGCTTTCGGTGCCCAGCATCGGCCTGGGCTCGGGCGGCGACGTGAGCGTATACGAAATGGTGGACGCCTACAGCACGTTCATGAACACCGGCTTCCGCTCCGAGCCCCGCCTCGTTACGCGCATCGAAGACCGCAACGGCAACGTCATCAAGCAGTTCGACCCTGCCCAGAAGCGCGCCATCTCGGCCGAAACTGCCTGGCTGATGACCTACATGCTGCGCGGCGGCATGGAGGAGCCCGGCGGCACCTCCCAGGCCCTGTGGGACTATGACCTTTGGAAAAACGACAACCAGATTGGCGGTAAAACAGGCACCACCAGTAACTATTCCGACGGCTGGTACATGGGTATGACCAAGGACCTGATGACCGGCGTGTGGGTAGGCGGCGAGGACCGCAGCATCCACTTCGTGGGCTCGCAGCAGGGTGAGGGCGGCCGCACCGCGCTGCCCATCTTTGGCAAGTTCATGGAAATGATTTACAAGGACAAAGAGTTGGACTACACCCCCGGTCAATTTCCCAAGTCCTCCGTCAAAATCAGCAAGAAGTACACCTGCGTGTCCGAATCAGAGCCCACCCGCCGCCGCGCCGAAGCTGTCGACACCATCGCCGCCGACAACCTGCTGGAGCAGATGAACAACGGTGGCACCGTGCCCGATAGCGTGAAGGGCGTCCGCTAGTCCTGATTAAAAATTAATCAGCTCGGCCCTCCCATAAGGCCTGCCAAACGGGAAGGTATTCAGAAGGTAATAAACTCTGGGAGTGTCTCGCTTTCTCGGATTTGCCGGCCATGTCTACATGCTCTAAGAAGAAAACGTACAGCGCATTTTCTGTAACGCCGTCCACTTTTGCCACTACGTAATGGAAAAAGTCGAATAGCTTTTTTTAGTAAATCGAACTGTCCTGTTTGAATAAGTTCGTTGGCATACCTAGCCATTGGACTTATCTGTAAGTGAATTAACCCAGCGTAATTCTCATCAAGTACTTCCTTTGCTAGCAATAGGAGGAAAACTTCTCTTGAAAGGGGCACTTGAAGAATAACAAAATGCACATTGGAAGCCATATTGACAAGGTAGCTAAAGTGAGAATATTATTCTCAGCCAACCTGATTGGATGCTCACCAGAAGCCATATTACGGCTTGAGGATATACCAGCTGCGCATTTACTCTACTCTGCTCTACTCTACTCTCCCCCGTACAGCGCCCGCAGTGCCCCGCGTAGCTCCGGATACTCGTACCGGAAGCCTTGGCCCAGCACCTTGGCCGCGCTCACGTTCTGCGAGGCCAGCACGATTTCGCTCATCTCGCCCATGGCCAGCTTCAGGCCGAAAGCCGGCACCTTGGGCAGCAGCAGCGGCCGGTGCAGCACCTCGGCCAGCACTTCGGTGAAGGCCTGGTTGGTGGCGGGGTAGGGGGCTACCGCGTTGTAGGTGCCCTGCCAGTTCGAATCATCCAGCATGGCGATGAACAGGCGGCATAAGTCGTCGATATGAATCCAGGACATGTACTGCCGCCCGCTGCCCAGGGCCGCACCCGCACCCAGCTTCATAGGCTTCGCAATCTGAGGCAAAGCCCCACCTTTGGTGCTCAGCACCACGCCAATACGCGTAATAACCGTCCGGATGCCCAGTGCCACGATGGGCGCAGCCGCCAACTCCCACTGGTGCGACACATCGGCCAGAAAATCGTGCGTCGGCAGAGCGGGTGGGGTGTCTTCGGTCACCAGCTCGTCGCCGGCATCGCCGTAAATGCCAATAGCTGAGGCCGAAATAACGCCCCGCACGTGGTGGCCGGGCCGGGCCAGCTCGCGGGCCAATAGGGCCAGGCCGTCCAGCCGGCTAGTCATAATCTCGCGCTTGCGCTCGTCGGTCCATTTGCCGTCGGCCACACTAGCCCCGGCCAGGCTCACCACGTAGTCGGCATAAGGCACAGCTGCCTCGTCAATCGTTCCGGCACTAGGGTCCCAGCGAAAGCTGCGGAAATGGTTGCTCTTGGCCGGTGAGCGGCTCAACAGGGCCACCTCGTAGCCACTATCAATCAGCATTTCGGCCAGCCGCGTACCAATCAAGCCAGTGCCGCCGGTGATGAGAACCTTCATTTTCGATGGTTAATGGTGAATGATTAACAGTTAATTGGGAACGGGTGCAGGAATAGCACAGGCTAAAGCCAAAACATTAATCGCTAACCATTCACTATTACTTGCTACTTACTACTTGCCAATTTGCCGCAGAAACTCCTGCCGCAACGATTCGTCGGTCGCAAACCGGCCGCTGTACTCGCTCGTAAGGGTGCTGCTACTGGTATCGTTCACGCCGCGGCTCATTACGCATAGGTGGTCGGCCTCGATGAGCACGGCCACGTCGTCGGTGCCCAGGCTTTGCTTCAGCTCCTCCGAAATCTGGCGCGTTAGGCGCTCCTGCACCTGGGGGCGGCGCGCGTAATACTGCACCACGCGGTTCAGCTTACTCAAACCCACTACGTTGTCAGCGGGCAGGTAGGCTACGTGTGCCTTGCCAATGATGGGCACAAAATGGTGTTCACAGCACGAAAACAGCGTAATGTCACGTTCTACTAATAGCTGGTGGTAGTCGTAACGGTTTTCAAATAGCCGCACATCGGGCCGGTTCTTAGGGTCGAGTCCTTTAAACCACTCCTGCACGTACATTTTGGCTACGCGGCGCGGCGTTCCGGCCAGGCTGTCGTCGGTCAGGTCGAGGCCCAACTCGCGCATAATGGCCTCGAAGTGGCCGCTGATGGCCGTAATTTTCTCTTCCTCGCTTCGCGCAAAAGCGTCGGGGCGGAGGGGAGTGCGCAGGCTGGCGGGCAACTGCGAGTCGGGGGCCGGGCGTTGCCCGGAAGCGTTATCCATGATATTCGACAAAGTTACGGTCCGTCTCGTAGAGCGTGACCGAAAGGGTCAGCCCAGCGGCCAGGTGTGGTCGCAGGCGCTGCCAGATAACCACGGCAATGTTTTCAGCCGTGGGGTTAAGGGTGCGGAATTCTTCCGTGTCCAGGTTCAGGTTCCGGTGGTCGTAGCGGTCGAGCACTTCCTGCTTAATGAGGTCGCTCAGGCGCTTGAGGTCATACACGTAGCCCGTGTCGGGGTCGATGGGGCCGGTCAGACGCACGGTCAGATTGTAGTTGTGGCCGTGGTAGTTCGGGTTGTTGCACTTGCCAAAAACACGTTGGTTTTGGTCGTCGCTCCAGGCTGGGTTGTACAGGCGATGGGCGGCGTTGAAGTGCTCGGTGCGGCAAACAGTAACTTGCATAGGCGAACTTAACCCAGCAATCGGTCCTTTGTTCGGACCTCGCATGGGCTAGGGTGGAGAAAACGATAAATATCCTCAAAAATTGAACCCAATAAACTTTAAGTTTGACTAAATAAATAAAAAACCTGAAAATGTAAAAAAATAGGAGGGTATCCGAATTTGCATCGAATAAAGGTCCTAAATTTGAAAAGCCGGATAACGGTATCCATCTAATCAATTAGCCGACTCTCTTTTCTTTAATGCTTTCTTTAGTTGTTATCCCCATGAAACGTAGTTTACTCATCCTACTTCTCGTATGCGTGGCAGCACTGAGCAGTTATGCTCAGAAATCTCCTGTAGATGAAGCTGATAAGTCGATAAATAGTATCCCCCGCAAAGGCCAGCAGGTAAGCATGCAGCTCGACAGCCGCCGTGTCGAAACGGCCTGGGTTAAGCAGCTAGGCGATAAGTTCGGCAGCAAGCTGAAGAACAACAAAGGGGTACTTACCCTCGATGGGGTGGTGATTGATGAAATTGCACCTAACCCGATTCGGGTTATCAGCAAGGTCGACGCCTCGCCCACGGGCACCACAGTATGGTGGAGCATCGACTTGGGCAACGCTTACCTTGGCAAAGAAGCCACGCCCGTGCAGTGGAAGTCAGCCGAAAAATATCTCAAGGATTTCGCTCGCATGATGTACCGCGAAGACCTGGCCTCGCAGATTACCGATGCTGAGAAATCGCTGGTGAACTCGCAGAACAACCACACGGCCGTGATTGCAAAGCAGGAAACCATCAAAAAAGACATTGATAAGAACAAAGCCCGCAAGCTCGAAATCCAGCAGATGCTGGCCTCAAATGCCGCCGAATTGCAACAGCTCAATAACCTTATCGACCTTAATCTGAAAGAGCAGGAGGCTGCCCGTGCCGACATTGTGAACATGCGCATCGCGCTGGAGTCCGTGAAGGAGCGCATCAACAAGATTGAGTAGTCTCAACATCACGAGTAGCACTTACAGGCCCCGTCGGATACCGGCGGGGCCTGTTTGTTTTTGGGGCAGCGCCAACCCTGTCGGGAAAACTACGTTGGCACAGATAGCAGCCCCATGCTGCTCCACTCATCCAACCCAATCACCTTCCCCATGGAAAAGACCGAAGTTCAAAACCAGGTACACCTCGATAGCGCTATTCACCTCCTCGCCGGCGACCTCTCCGAATTAACCGACCGCGCCGGCCTCGACAATCAATTTCAGCGCTGGATTGAAGACCTGAAAGCTGCCAACAATCCGGCCTTCCATCAACTGGTAGTCGACCTGCAGGCCCTAAAGGCGCACTTTGGCAGTGGCTCGCTCGACGTTAGCGTGATTGCCCCACTGCTGGCCCGCTTGGGTACCAACACGACCCAGGCCGCCAATTTTGCGGAAGGCAACACTGCTCCACGCGTGGCCAAGCTCGGCGAAACGTTGTCAGCCGTGGCGCAGCAGCTGAAAGGCGGCTCGGCTACTCCGGATGGCATTGTGCCGCAGGACATGTCGTCGCACGACTAAACGGTTAGCCAGGCAGTGCCAAATGGCGCTGCTGCAAACCCAAAAAAGCCGGCCCCACGAATGGGGCCGGCTTTTTTATTGCACTGCAGCTGAGTAGCTGCGATATGCTTAGGCTGCGGTAGCCTTGGCTACTGGGTTCAAGCGACGCTCTTTGATACGAGCCTGCTTGCCCGACAGGCCACGCAGGTAGAACAGACGGGCGCGACGTACTTTACCGCGACGGATAACCTCGATTTTCTCGATGTTAGGCGACAGCAGGGGGAAGATACGCTCGGTGCCGATTTGGTTCGAAATCTTGCGAACGGTGAAGGTTTCGCCATTCGAGCTCGGGTTGCGGCGCTGAAGCACCACCCCCTGAAACTGCTGAATGCGCTCCTTGGCACCTTCACGGATTTTCACATGCACGTTAATCGTGTCGCCGGCAGCGAAGAGTGGGAAGCTGGCGCGGCGCTCCTGCGATTCGGCCTGGATAAAGTCAAGTAGTACGCTCATGGCTGAGAAAATTGCGAAAGACGGCGCCGCCGTCGGGAATTAGTATTTTATCGAAACGGAGCGCAAAGATAGCGCTTTCCGGTGAGGTTAGCAAGCATTTTGTAGAACATGCTTCCGCTTGTTCGCTGATTTGCTGTCAATTCAACGACTGCGCAAGCTAAAGCAGGCGCTATTGAAGCAAATCGGGGCGGCGAGCCTGCGTGCGGGCCAGCGCCTGCTCGTGCCGCCACTCTTCAATTTTGGGGGTGTTACCCGAAAGCAGGATTTCCGGCACGGCCTGCCCGCGCCACTCGGCGGGACGGGTATAAATGGGCGGGGCCAGCAAATCATCCTGGAAAGAGTCGGATAAAGCCGATTCTTCGTTGCCCAGCACGCCCGGCAGCAGCCGCACCACGGCATCAACCAAGATGGCCGCGCCGAGCTCACCGCCGCTCAGCACGTAGTCGCCCACGCTGATTTCATGGGTGATGTAAGTTTGGCGGACACGCTCGTCGATGCCCTTGTAGTGGCCGCAGAGCAGGATGATATTTTGCATCAGCGACAGCCGGTTAGCCAGCGGCTGGCGCAGGGTTTCGCCATCGGGCGTGAGATAGATGATGGCGTCGTAACCGCGCTGAGCTATCAACTCATCCATCCACGCGGCGATGGGCTCGACGCGGAGTACCATGCCGGCCCCACCGCCAAACACGAAATCGTCAATCTGGCCGTGCTTGTTGATGGCTTTGTCGCGCAGCTGATGGACGTGGATTTCGGCCAGTCCCTTATCCTGCGCCCGCTTCACGATGGAGTGGGCGAAGGGGCTGACGAGCAGCTCCGGCAGGCAGGTAAGGATGTCGATTCTCATTTTTTAAGCTGTTAGCCAATTGCTGTCAGCTGTTAGCTTACTCCTGTTTTTGGGAAGACTTTGGGAGCTAGAAGCTAACGGCTGGCAGCTGAAAGCCAGTTATTCGGCTTCATCCTGCTGGCGGGTACTGGGCTTGAGGTACACGTCGAGCAGGCCGTCGGGCAGGTTCACGTAAATCTCCTTTTTGGCGTGGTCAGCGTGGCTAATCAGCTCATCGACTACCGGAATCAGTACTTCCTGGCCCTGGTAGCTCATGGCCAGCATATCCTGCTGGGGCAGCTCGTAAAAGTTTTCCACGGTACCCAGCGGGCCCAAATTTTCATCTACCACGGTGAAGCCGATGACATCGTGGAAGTAGAATTGGTCTTCTTCCAGCTCGGGCAGGGCAGCCAGGGGTAAATGCAGCTGGGAGCCGCGCAGGGGCTCAGCTTCCTCAATGCGGTCTATACCGCGCAGCTTGATGAGTACTTTGTTGCCCGACTGAAGCTGCACCTTTTCGATGTGGTGCTCCACGAGCTTGGTGGGGGCACCGGCCAAGGTAAGGTACACCGTTTTGAGCTTGGTGTAGGCCGAAGCATCGTCCACATCGAAGTGCGCCACCAGTTGGCCACGCAGGCCGTGGGTTTTGATGAGGTAGCCGAGCTGATAGGTTTCGTCGAGCGTCATAAGTGGTGGGGGAGGGGATAACGAAAAAGCGTTTGAGGGTTGCCAGCCGGTCCGGCTCACAACTCCCAAACGCTTTCGGTTTTCAGGTACCTAAGAACTACTCGGCAGCAGCTTCGGTCGCTTCTTCGGCCGGAGCCTCAGTCGCTTCTTCAGCGGCCGGAGCGGGCGCGTTGGCGGCCAGCAAGGCAGCAGCCTTCTGGCGCTGAGCCTCGGCGCGGCTGTCCTTTACCTTGGTTTCGGCGTCGAAAGCGGCTTTCTTGGCGGTTGCCTTGGCATCATCGAGGCCAGTGCGCTTGCCTTCGATTTTAGCGTCTTTCTCGTCTTTCCAGGCACCGAAACGCTGGTCGGCAACTTCCTGGGTGATGGCACCCTTGTCGACACCCAACTGCAGGTGACGACGGTAGAGTACGCCGCGGTAGCTAAGCATGGCCCGAACAGTGTCGGTGGGCTGAGCACCGGTCATCATCCAATAAAACGCACGGTCAGCGTCGTAGTTGATGGTGGCTGGGTTGGTTTGGGGGTTGTAGGTGCCAAGCTTCTCGATGAAACGGCCATCGCGGGGAGCGCGGGCGTCAGCTACTACGATGTCGTAAGTCGCGGCCTTTTTGCGGCCACGGCGGGCGAGGCGGATTTTAACTGCCATAAACCGGTGGGGTTGTGTGACGGAGCTCGTCCGTCGGGTTAGGGTTTCCCGAAATTGGGAGTGCAAAGGTAGCGTTTGTTCAGGGCATTAGCTAGGTTCGAGCACAAAAAAAGCCCTGGCGCGGGGCCAGGGCTTTAGAACGTCATGCTTCGACAAGCTCAGCATGACGTTCAATCGTGGATGACAGTCGTTATTACCTATGCTGCCATGGCTTCGCGCTTGGGCTTAGCCAGTTTCGACATCGTGTTTAAGTTCATGTTTTTGCGCTTAATCTTAATCACGCCGACCTTATCCAAGCCCCAGATAGCTACATAAGTGGGGTCGAATTCCCACCACTTAACGCCGAAGTTGACGCGCATGGGCAGCTTGTGGTGATTGTTCTGGAACAACTCGCCGAAGGCCAGGAAATCGAGCGCCAGCGTGTTCTTCGACTTATCGCGGTTGTCGAAGTTCTGATAGCCGTATTTGTGGCCACCCCAGTTCACGATTGCTCCGTGAATAGGACCCATCAGGAAATGAACAGGCAGCAGTAAATACTGCCACCAAGCGGTGGCAAAGTTGATGTAGAACAGCACGTAGGCCGTGCCCCACCCGAGGCGCGAATACACCGTGCCACCGAATTTATCGAGCCAGTTCCACTCCGGAATGTCGCCTTCGAAGCGCTTGGCACCTTCGTGTTCGTTATTCACGACGTCGTTGTAAATCACCTTGGTCTTCCACATCATATCGAACGCATTATTCGAGAAGTGGGGCGAGTGCGGGTCCAGCTCGGTATCGGAGTAGGCATGGTGCATGCGGTGCAGCAGCGCGTAGGCCCGGGGCGAGAGAAAGCTACTGCCCTGGCAGATGTAGGTGAACAGGAAGAAAAACTTTTCCCAAAAATTGTTCATCGTAAACATCTTGTGCGCCGCGTACCGGTGCAGGTAGAATGTCTGCGTGAACAGGGATAAGTAATAATGGGAAACGAAAAAAATCAGAATAGCCATATAAAGCTGGAATAATGAAGCTGACCGTACAAGTAAAAGAGCCCTGCATAGGTTCAGCTCCGACAATACAAAATTACGGCCGTGGAGAGCTCAGCAGGGTTTTTGGGCTGGAAAGGCCAAAATCTTGCACGTAGCGCAGCCTCTAGCGCAATGACTGTGCCGGGTAGCTCACCGCAAGTTCTCGGCCCGGCTACCCCGCCAAGGGCGGCGGGCTACTTATAGTACTCGCGGGCGGCGTCCCAGTGCGGGGCGTCGGGCAGGGGGGCTACGATGGTGAGGGCGTCTTTCGTAACGGGGTGCTGCAATTGCAGCTGGCGGGCGTGCAGGGCAATGCTCACGTCGGGCAGCGGGGCGATAAAGCCATACTTCACATCGCCGATAATGGGCGTGCCGAGGCCGGTGGCCAGCTGGGTCCGAATCTGGTGAGGGCGACCGGTAATGGGATTTATCTGGAGCAGGTAGCGGTTGCCGGCCATGCCCAATAGCTCGTAGTTCAGCTCGGAACGAAGGCCCTGACTGTGGGTTGAGGGGTAGGCTTTGGTAACGTTGCGAATGGTATCCTTTACCAGCCAGTGCACCAGCGTGCCGGTTTCGGGCACGGGCGGCCGGCCGGTGAGGGCCCAGTAAGTTTTGTGCATCTTATCGTCCCGAAACATCTCGTTCAGACGGCTCAGGGCCTTACTGGTTTTGGCCAGGATAACGATGCCCGATACCGGCCGGTCGATGCGATGGCATACGCCAACAAAGGCTTCGCCAGGCTTCTTGTACTTGAAGCGCAGGTACTCGGCGGCTTTTTTGGAGAGGGGCTCGTCGCCGGTGGCGTCGCCCTGCACGAGGATGCCGGCGGGCTTGTTGATAACGAGCAGGTGGTTGTCTTCGAACAGAATTTCTCTGCCTTCGGACCAGAGGTTGGGACGATTCACGCGGCGGGAACGGGCGGGATATTGGACTAATAGCAGGGGCGGGCCGGGGCCCCTCGGGGGCTACCGCACGTCGTCAGACCACACTCACCGGGCGCTCCGCTCTTGCTGTTGATGCGGCGAAGATACGAAGTGAGGCGGGAGTGCCCCGGTTCAGGTTTGTCAACTGGTTAGCGCCTGTCATCCTGAGCGGAGCGAAGGACCTTGTCACGGTACGTTGCACCGTGACAAGGTCCTTCGCTCCGCTCAGGATGACAGACGTTGACCATCCTAGTAGCCCTCTTCCTTGCTCGGAAACTCGCGGCTTTTCACGTCGGCCACGTAGTGCTGCACAGCTTCGGTCATGATGTCGTGCAGCTCGGCGTAGCGGCGTAGAAAACGCGGTTTGAACTCCTTGGTGATGCCCAGCAGGTCGTGCACCACCAGCACCTGGCCGTCTACGTCGGGGCCGGCCCCGATGCCGATGACGGGGATGGTGAGTTCTTCGGCTACCTGCTTGGCCAGCGAGGCGGGGATTTTCTCCAGTACCAGCCCAAAGCAGCCGATTTCCTGGAGCAGGCGGGCATCTTCGAGCAGCTTCTGGGCCTCGGCTTCTTCCTTGGCGCGCACGCTGTAGGTGCCGAATTTGTAGATGGACTGCGGCGTGAGGCCGAGATGGCCCATCACGGGGATGCCGGCCGTGAGAATGCGTGTAATGCTGTCTTTAATCTCGGACCCACCTTCGAGCTTGATGCCGTGGCCACCCGATTCCTTCATGATGCGGATAGCCGAGCGCAGGGCTTCGGAGGAGTTGCCCTGGTAGGAGCCGAAGGGCATATCAACCACCACAAAGGCGCGCTTCACGGCGCGTACCACGCTCTGGGCGTGGTATATCATCTGGTCGAGGGTGATGGGCAGGGTGGTTTCGTGGCCGGCCATGACGTTGGAGGCCGAGTCGCCGACGAGCAGCACATCGATGCCGGCTCCGTCGAGAATCTGAGCCATCGAATAATCGTAGGCCGTGAGCATGGAGATTTTTTCCCCCCGCTCCTTCATGGCGAGCATCTGGTGGGTGGTAACGAGTTTGATTTCCTTGTGCTGGGACATGGGAATGGGCGCGCGGGGCGAGAGAACGTAATGGGTAGCCGTTTGGCGGGGCAAAGCTGGTAACAATTTCGTTACCCGACGCGGTACGGGCAGCAAAAAGCCCCTGGCCGAAGCGCAGGGGCTAAATGCAGAAAGCCTGATTCGCTGACGAAATGCTTATGCCGAGAACCCGCTGGCCGAGGGCTGGCCAGGAACCGCTGCCGGAGTAGCAGGTTCGGCAACGCCGTCGGTAGCAAGGTCATCTAGAAATACTTCACTTTGCGGCCGGGACTCAGTCAGCAGCTGAGTGAAAAATATGGTTCGGCTAACGGGCGCAGCCGTGAGCAGGGAATGCGTGTTTGTTGAGTTCATAGCAGGGAAAAGGTTATAAGTTAACCAAATAAACTGCTATTTAATGGGATAAGTTACCGGCGTTTCGCGGAGGGACTGCTTTTCTCTACCAATGGGCCAAAACGCCCGGTCAGTGGCACACGGCGGCCGGTTAGTAGCCTGCACACTACTGGTACTGGGCGTAGCGATTGCGGTTCAGCTTGAGGTCCTGCAACAGGCTGCTCTTGGCCGCAATGGTGAAGTTGTAGCCCTTGGTGACGCCGAACGGAATCCAGGTGCCATTAATCTGCCAGCAGTGCAGGTCGCGGAAGAAGCTGACGTTGGGGTAGGTAATGGTCTGGTGCGTGATGTCGTAGCCGAGGTTGTAGGTCAGGCGCAGGTTGGGCGTGAGCTTCACGGAGCCCGTCACGCCCACCGTGTTCAGGGCCAGAATGGGCGGGCGATTGTTTGGGTTTTGGTTCAGAAAGGCCGAAGTGAGGGGAATCGTATTGGTGGTGTAGCCGGCGGCGTAGGTCAGATTCAATTCCCACGGAATCTCAAAATCAATGTAATCGGCGTAGAAGTTGGTGGGGCCCACCGTGCCGAGGGTGGGGTCGTTGCTGGGGGCCACTACCCGGCGCACTACGCTTTTTTTCTTGCCCGTGGAGGGGTTGAAGGCGTAAGTGGCACCGAGCGTGGCCGACGACAGGCGCAGCACCTTGCGGTTGTCGGCCTGAAACAGATACCGGTCAATTTCCACGCCCTGGCTGTTGCGCTGGTAGGGCGAGAAACTGGCCCCACTGTTTAGGTTGAGCTTCTTGGCAATCTGGGTGCGGAACTGCACGTTCAGGTTCGACAGCTTGCGTTCAACCGCGGCGAAGTTATAGCCCATGTTGAAATCGAGGCCGTCAATCACGCTCACCTTGCGGAAGGGGTTGGTGCCGGTGGTGTCCTTGTCGTCGCGCACCTTCAGCTCCACGTTGTTTTGCAGGCCGAAGGAAATCTGGCTCTGGGGGGCTCCGCCGGGCACGCCGTAGAGAAAGCCCTCGTAGCTGTTGAGGTAGCCGTTGCGCACGGCATCGGTGAGGAGCAGTTGGTTGAGACCGGTTACGCCCTGGTAAAATTCACTGCCGCGCTGGTACACCGGCTGCGACTGTGGGTAGTAGCTGCCGGCCGTGTAGGCATCGGGCGAGAAGCTGTAGTTGACGCTGGGCGTATGCTTAATGCGCAGGGCCTGGATTTTGTGGGTGCCGCGCCGCACCACCGTGCCGTAGATGGTCGTATTGAGGCTGGCCCCCAGCGAATAGGCTCCAATGCGGTTGAAGCCCCGCACGGTATCGATGCGCACGGCCTGGGCCAGGGGCACGTAGGAATACTTCAGGCGCTGGCCGTACCACACCTCGCCGTAGCCCACCGAAGGGTTCAGCTTGAGGTGCGGCCCCAACGAAAAGGAACCCACCCCAATGTTGAACTGGTGCTGTATGCCGTTGCGGCCATTGCTGAGCAGGCGCCCCAGGTTATTGAAATTGAAGGGAATGCGCGTGAGCTCGGCCCCGCCGCCCAGCAGCGGGAAGCCGCTGGTGAGCGCGCGCGGCTGCACCGCGTTGCTGAACTCGTTGCGGGCCGTGAGGTTGTAGCTGACGGTGAACTGCTCGTAGAACATGGCTCCGAGCTTGCCGCCCGCGCCGGGCTTGATGCCAAACCACTGATAGGGGTACTGCCGGGCCACGCCCACGCTCACGTCGGGCAGCGTGAAGGTCATGGTGCCGTCGGTGCCCTGGGCCTGGCTCATTTTCACATCGAAGTTGATGGGCAGGTAGCGCAGCTGCTTCGCGTAGCCGATGCTGGAGCTGTACTGAGTAGCCAGGTAGCGGCGCGCGTCGAGGCTGTTGATGCGGTTGAAGCTGCTGGTGCCCGCGTTCACGCTGGCCGTGAAGCGGCCGCCACCGGGCTTGGGCACGGGCGAGTGGTTCCAGGTAACCCAGAACGAGTTGCTGGACGGCGGCTGAATGTAGGTCTGCCCCACGTTGGCCGAGCCGTCGTTGCCCAGAATAATGGGGTTGGTCGGGCGGTTCGAAAAGCGCAGGTTGAAGTTGCCCTGAAAGGTGTAGCGCTTCAGGTAGGAAATGTCGGCCGTGGCTCCGAAACCGCCGAATTTCTGGTTGTTACCGGCATAAATGTCGCCCGTCAGGCGCACGCCGATGTAGTCGTTGGGTGCGAAATAATAGCCGCCGTTGGTGAGGTAGTAGCCCCGGTCGGCGGCCTGCCCGAAGGTGGGGATGAGCACGCCCGAGCCCCGGCTTTTGTTGGGCATCGGAAAGAAGCCGAACAGGAAGCCCAGCGGCGTGGGCACATCACCAATTACGAGATTGAACGGCCCGGTCACCACTTTCTCGCCCGGAATCACTTTCATCTTCCTGGCCTGGATGTAGAAGTGCGGGTGCTCGAGGTTGCAGGTGGTGTAGCGGCCGTTCAGCCCGTTGATATTGCCGTTGGGCAGGCGCTTGATGGTGGCCGCGCTCACAAAGCCCTCGCCCTGGGTGGTCACGGCGTCCGTCACGCGGGCTTTTTTGCTCTTGAAATTGTAGGCAATGTTGCTGGCCGTGTAAAGGCCGCCGCCGTCCTTCAGCACGGGGCGGTCGATGAGCCGGTTCTTCACCGAGTCCATTCGGCCTTCGGCCTGCATGGTGTTCTCGCCGTAGTTGACGGTGATGAGGGCGGCCTTGAGGTCGGTGTCGCCGTAGTCCACGCTGGCCTTGTTGTAGAGGCGGGCCACCTTCTGCGTCACGTCGAACTGCATCGAGTCCTTGGCGGTGTACTTAATAGTGGTAGCCACCTGGCCTTTGGGGCGGGCCGCCACGCGCAGCGAATCGGCGCGGCGGGTGGTGTCGGCAGGCAGGATAGCGGTGCCAATAAGGAGCGGGCGAGACAAAGTGTCGGGCACGGGCTGGTGCGACGCACCGGGTACCCGCGACTGGCCAGCATTGCGCACGCCGGGCGGCGGCGGCCCCTCGGGGTCGCGCGGGTCGACGGAAATGTTGCGCACCGGGGGGGTAGGGGCACTGCCGGCCCGCTGGCCGGGTAGGGCACGCGGAATGGGTCGGGGGCGTGCGGTGGTTATTGTGTCCTTAGCGGGCAGCGCGGGCTGGGCCAGAATGGCTTTCACGCGGGCCTTGCGGGCCTGTACCTTGGCCTTGTGCCCGGATTTGGGTGTGGGCGTAGTCTGGCCCCTGGCCGGGCCGGCCAACGACAGCAGTAACCCGATGAGCAGCAGCGCCGCCAGCCACTGGCCCACTAGCCAGCGAAGCTGCGGGGAGTAGAAATGCCGAAATCCGGCTTCGGCAAAAAGACTAAACCAGAGAGGCAAAGTATAGCAGCAGTTAAATTCGTTACTTTTGGGGCTTGTACAAAGGTAGCAGGTCGCTACCGCCCCTTCAACGAACACCGTGCGGATTATTGTTATCTGGGCCAGTGTGGCCCTGCTGCTGCTGGGTGCTGCCACCGGCGAGTGGAAAGCCGAAGCCCAGACCACGCCCGATTCCAGCCGTACTGCCGTACCGGCCGACTCGGCCCGCGCCCCCGCCGACCTGCCCAACGCGCCATACCGCTACCGCCTGCGCACGGTAGTGCTCGATGCCGGCCACGGGGGCAAAGACCGGGGCTGCGCCGGAGCCAGCGCCCGCGAAGCCGACGTAGCCCTGAGCCTGATTCTGGCCTTGGGCAAGCAGATTCAGGAGAATATGCCCGACGTGAAGGTGATTTATACCCGCAAAACCAACGTGTTCATCGAGCTCGATGAGCGCGCCGCCATCGCCAACCGCAACCACGCCGACCTCTTTATTTCCATCCATTGCAACGCCGGCCCCAGCCAAAGCCACGGCACCGAAGTCTGGACGATGGGCCTGCACAAGACCGATGCGAACCTGGGCGTGGCCCAGCGCGAAAACGCGGTAATTCTGCAGGAAAAAGACTACAAGAGTCGCTACAACGGCTTCGACCCCAGCTCGCCGCAGTCGCACATCTTATTCTCGCTGTTTCAGTCGGCCTACATCACCAACAGCCTGCGCTTCGCTCAGCGCATCGAGCGGCAGCTGCGCACCAGTGTCAGCCGCCCCAGTCGGGGCGTGAAGCAGGCGGGCTTCATCGTGCTCTGGAAGTCGACTATGCCGTCGGTGCTCATCGAGTCCGGCTTTCTCACCAACCCCGCCGAGGAGCGGTACCTCAACGATAAAGCCAACCAAACGTATATGGCCGCGGGCATCTACCGGGCGTTCCGCGAATACAAACGCGAGCTCGAAGGCGGCTAACCCAACGGCTACCTAACTAAATAATTGACTAGGAAAGCGGAAACGACTGCAGCCCCGTACGTTGTTGCGCTCAACCCGCCCTCACCCGTTCATCACAATCATATCTTTTTCCCGTGTCTAAAGAAATAAAAGTCGGCCTGCTTGCCATTGTAGCTATTGCGGCCCTCGTTATCGGCTACAACTTTCTGCGCGGTAGCAACATTCTTTCCTCCAACCACACCTATTACGCGGTCTATCCCAAGGTCGACGCGCTGAATGCCGGGGCGCAGGTTCTGCTGAACGGCTATAAAGTAGGCCAGGTAAAAAGCCTTGAGCTTCAGCCCGACAAGAGTAACTCGGTGCGCGTCGCCATCGAACTGGACAAGGGCATTGTGGTAGGCGACTCCACAACGGCCAGCTTGGGTGGCTCCCTGCTGGGCTCGAAGGCTATTACCCTCACGCTGGGCCAAAACTCGAAGGTGTATACCGGGGGCGAGGAAATTCGCACCGTCACGCCTTCCAGCATTGCCGATGCCTTTCAGGCCAAGGCGCTGCCCGTGCTCGACACCGTGGGGGCCACGCTGGCCAACATCAACGCTTTTCTGAATAAAGATGCCCAGACCAATATTCAGGGCACGCTGCTGGGGGCTCGTGGCAGCGCCGAGGCACTGCAAAAGCTTCTGGTGGCTAATCAGGCCAACATTGCCGTCATTACCCGCAACTTTGCCCAGATGAGTACCGCGCTTAACCGCACCACCGGCAAGCTCGATAAAATTGCCGTCAACTTCTCCCAGTTGTCCGACTCGCTGAAAAACGCACCCGTTGGCCCGGCCCTGCGCCGCCTAAATGCCACGCTGGCCGATGCCCAAACCACCGTGAAAACCCTGAACACCGCCCTCAACGACCAATCGGGCTCGATGGGTAAGCTGCTGCACGACTCGACGCTCTATAATAACTTGGCCGCCACCACGGCCGCTTCCAACGACCTGCTGGTCGACTTCAAAGCTAACCCCAAGCGCTACGTGCACTTTTCGGTATTCGGCGGTGGTGACAAGAAGAAAACCGAGGTGGAAACCAAAATGACCAAGCCCAACGGAACTGTCGTGGAAACCGAGAAGAAAACAACGGTAAAATAGGGCCCGCATCATCCTGAGCCGGCCAATTGCCAGCTTAGGATGATGCGGAAACGCGCGACTCAACATTCAGACCCGTACCTTTGAAATCCGCTTTCGGGCGGATTTTTTTGTGCCCATTCCCTCCCAATCCCACCCCGCTCATTTTATGAACGTCGAGTTCAACCGCAACGAAGACCAACTCAAGCAACTTAGCTTCAACCTCAGCCAGAAGTTTCAGAAAGTAGCCCTCGGCGGCGGCGAGAAGCGCATTGCCGCCCACAAGGCCAAGGGCAAGCTCACCGCCCGCGAGCGGATTGAATACCTCCTCGACAAGGGCGCGGCCCAGGTCGAAATCGGCGCATTTGCCGGCGAAGGCATGTACAAGGAGGAAGGCGGCTGCCCCGGTGGTGGCGTGGTGGTCATTATCGGTTACGTGGCCGGGCGGCAGTGCGTGGTAGTGGCCAACGATGCCACCGTCAAGGCCGGCGCGTGGTTTCCCATCACCGCTAAAAAGAACCTGCGGGCCCAGGAAATCAGCATTGAAAACAAGCTGCCGATTATCTATCTCGTGGATTCGGCGGGCGTGTACTTGCCGATGCAGGACGAGATTTTCCCCGACAAGGAGCATTTCGGCCGCATCTTCCGCAACAACGCGGTGATGTCGTCGATGGGCATCGTGCAGATTTCGGCCATCATGGGGCCCTGCGTGGCCGGTGGGGCCTATTTGCCCATCATGAGCGACGAGGCCATGATTGTAAACGGCACCGGCTCAGTGTTCTTGGCCGGTTCCTACCTGGTGAAGTCTGCCATCGGCGAAACTATTGACAACGAGGCACTGGGCGGCGCGAGCATGCACTCGGAAATCTCGGGCGTGACGGACTACAAGTTCGACACCGACGAGGAATGCCTCACCCACATCCGCAACATCTTCGATAAGATGGGCGGGCAGGCCACGGCTGGTTTCAGCCGTGCCACCCCGGCTAAGCCGAAGCTCGATGAGCAGGAGCTGTACGGCACGCTGCCCGCCGACCGCGTGAAGCCCTACGATATGATGGAAATCATCAATCGCCTCGTCGACAACTCCGAATTTGAGCCCTACAAGGACCTGTATGGCCAGACGCTCATCTGCGGGCTGGCCCGGATTGATGGCTGGGCGGTGGGCATCGTGGCCAACCAGCGCAAAATCGTAAAGAGCAAGAAAACCGGCATGCAGATGGGCGGCGTCATCTACTCTGACTCGGCCGATAAGGCGGCGCGCTTCATCATGAACTGCAACCAGAAGCGCATTCCGCTGGTGTTTTTACACGACGTTTCGGGCTTCATGGTGGGCTCGGCTTCCGAGCAGGGCGGCATTATCAAGGACGGCGCGAAAATGGTGAATGCGATGGCCAACTCGGTGGTGCCCAAGTTCACGGTCATCGTGGGCAACAGCTACGGAGCCGGCAACTACGCCATGTGCGGCAAGGCCTACGACCCGCGCCTTATCGTGGCCTGGCCCACCGCCCAGCTCGCGGTAATGAGCGGTGCGGCGGCCGCCAATACGCTGCTGCAAATCCAGGTGGCCTCCCTCAAAGCCAAGGGCGAGGTCATTACCCCCGAAGCCGAGAAGGAGCTGCTTGACCGCATCAAGGCCCGCTACGAGGAGCAGCTTTCGCCCTATTACGCGGCGGCCCGCCTCTGGGTCGATGCCGTGATTGACCCGCTGGAAACCCGCAAAGTCCTTTCCGAAGGCATCGCGGCTGCCAACCACGCGCCGATTGAGAAGGCGTATAACGTGGGGGTGATTCAGGTGTGATTAATTGATTGTTCTGTAATTCATTACTGCGCTGCCATCATGGAGCACTGGTACAGCGAAACTCTCCGCCACATCCTGACGGCGGTCGTTACATCGGCGGTGACGTACGCGCTGCTGCGACAGGCAAAACGGGTGCCCGCGCAGGATGCGGCGGGTAATTTGGTGCTGCGGCAGCCGCCACTTTACCGAGCGATGGGGTTAATATCGGCTGCCATAGGTGTAATTATGCTATTCGGCACCTTGTTGAGCATTAATTGGGAGCGAATGCGCTACGACGCGCACGAACAAATGGGATTTGGGGGAGCCATGCTCGGGGCACTCCTATTCTGTGGGTTGAGTGTTCCTATATTACAGGCTAGCGCCACAGCCCTAACGCTAACTCCCCTGGGAGTGGCCAGCAACGGGCCGCGAGGGCAGCACACGTTTTTATTGTGGCACGACATCACTGCCGTGCGCTACAACTTGCTCACGCATGAGTTGAAAATCTCTACGCCGCAGGCCTGTATCAAGGCAGGGCGCTACCTAATAGCATTTGACCGGCTGGTGGTTGAACTGACGCACCGCTTGCGTTTGACACCTATTCAAATGGGGCTGCCCGCTTAGTTACCGGGGCGAGACTAATGCTTTATCTGTGAAAACTGCTTTCATGCTGCGCCTGCCCAACATCCACCCCGGCGAAATCTTGCAAGAAGAATTTCTCAGCGAGTTTCCTGTCACCGCCTACCGCTTGGCCCAGGACTTGCGCATCCCCCAAACCCGCGTGGCGGCCATCCTGAAAGGCAAGCGTCGCATCACCGCCGACACAGCTTTGCGGCTGGGGCGTTACTTCGGTAACTCACCCAAGTTCTGGCTGGGCTTGCAGGATGATTACGATGTTGAAGCTGAGTAATTAATCGGTGGTTCAGATATTGAGGACATTCCACAATTCGCAGGTTTAGCAGCCTAAAAACCTGCTCAAACACAACGCCCCGACCAAACCGGCCGGGGCGTTGTGTTTCTCAGCGAGGCGCAAGCGCCTAGTTATCGGTTTTTACCTTCACCTTATCGCCATCGGCGGTTTTGGTCTTCATCTTCTTCACGTCGGAAGTATTGCCCGCGCGCATGTCGCGGTCATTCTCCATGCGGTCGGCCTGCAGGGCGGTGAACTTGATGTACTGGTCAGGGGTGAGGGCTTCCTTGAACTGGGCATCGTACTTGGCGCGCCCGGCCTGCATTTGCTCGCGCAGCTGGCCGCGGTTGCCGCCGTCGCGGGCCTGGCCGCGCATAGCCTGCATTTCCTGGGTGCGGGCCAGCAGAATGGCCTGCACTTTGGTCGCTTGGTCGGTAGTTAGGCCCAGCTCTTTGCTGAGGCGCTCGGCTTGGCGCTTGGCCATCTCATCGGGCGAGCCCTGCATGCGGCCGCCGCGGCCTTGCATGGCGTCGGTATCGGGCATGGTAGTTTGGGCGGCGGCGGTGCCGACGGTGAGGGCTAAAACAGCCAGCAAGGGAAATAGGAGCTTTTTCATTGGAAAACGAAAGCGAAATTGGTGGGAAAATGTAGTGGCGACGCTTGTTCAGGAACAGCCCGTTTGGCTTGGACCGAACAGTACTCCGCAGGATTAATGCGCGGGCTGAGCGGGAGTCGGCACGGCGGCCCCGGGGCAGCGCACCGGCTTTGTCTGCCAGAGTAATTGCAAACCGCCGGCCACAACCCGCCCCCTTATGCAAAAGGTGGACGGACGGGCCGGAAACCCCGACCAATCCGTCCACTTCGCAGACTTACTACCCTTATTCGTCCCCGCCGGCATTCCCAATAATTAATCGGCCAGCCCTAGCACGCGGGTCAGCGCATTCTTCGGCACGCTGAAATCGATGGTTTGCGCCCCTTTCCTGCTTCGTTCCCGCCGACGTTCCATCAGGGTCTGCACTTTATCCTGGCCTTGGTTGCGCGATACCAGTACTCCCACCACATCGGCCAGCAGCGATACGGCCCGGGGTACGGCCACGCTTACTTGCTGCACATTGGCGGCGGGTGGCGGTGGGGTGGGTGGCGGCGGTGCCGTCTGGGCTATGCTGCTACCGGCTTTAAGCAAGAAGACGGTAAGAAAGGAAAGTAGTTTTTGGGGCACCATGGAAAGGAAGCGGATAGGTACCGCAAAGATGCCGCAGAATTCGACGCGGTTGCCCGGCTATCCCAGTTTTTCCTTGAATAAGCGCAACGTACGGTCCCAGGCCAGCTTAGCGGCCTCGGCATTGTAGCGCGCCGGCGAAGTGTCGTTGTTGAAGGCATGGTTCACGCCCTCATACACGAAAAGCTCGTACCGGGTACCCGCCGCCTTCAGCGCCGCTTCGTAGGCCGGAATACCGGCGTTGATGCGTTGGTCGAGGCCACCGTAGTGCAGCATCACGGCCGCTTTAATGCTAGGTACATCCTCCACCTTGGGCTGCTGGCCGTAGTAGGCCACGGCCGCATCCAGCTTCGGGTCGTGCACGGCCAGCTGATTCACCAGCCCACCGCCCCAGTAGAAGCCCACCGCGCCGGTGCGGCCGTTGCAGTCGGGTCGGGCGCGCAGGTAGTCCAGCGCTTTCAGGTAGTTATAGAGGTTTTTCACCGGGTCGAGCTGGCCGATGAGCTCGCGGCCCTTGTCCTCATCGGCGGGCGTGCCCCCCACTACCGACAGCGCGTCTACGCCCAGCGCCAGGTAGCCGGCCAGCGCCACCCGCCGCGTCACGTCCTTGATGTGCGGCGTCAGCCCCCGGTTTTCGTGAATGACGACCACCGCGCCGCGCTTCCGGCGGCCCTTGGGGTGCACCAGGTAGCCGCGCACGGGCGCGCCGTCGCCAATCCAGCTTACTTCCTCGGCCTGCAGGTCGTCGGCTTCGGGCGTAACGGTGGCTGCCGCCGCGTAGCCCGGCTCCAGCACCGATAGCGCCGTGAATGCCAAGGCTGTGCCGCCCGCCAGCTTAATAAGCCGCTCCATAAACTCCTTGCGGGTGAGGGGGGCGTGGGTGTACTCGTCGAAGAGGTTGATGATGCGCTGGTCCATGGGCTGAATATAGCTGGAAATGAGAGGTTAGTCTTCCTCGCGGTTCACGGTATCGGGGCTGAACGCGGGCACGCAAATTGACCAGTATTCGCACTCTTCGGCAAATGGATTGGAGTAGCGCACCCGCGCGCCGCCCTTAATCAGCAGGGCTTGGCCAGCCTGTAGCTCCACCACGTCGCCGTCGATTTCGAACCGCTTGCGGCCGCGCACCACAATCGTGATTTCATCAAAGGAGGGCGTCTGGTGGGGCTCGCTCCAGTTTGGCGGGGCTACCATGTGGGCCAGGCTGTAGGCCGAAGTGCCGGTGCTGGCTCCGCCCACGTGCTCCTCAATGAGTTTGCCGTCGGTGGTGGGTACTACAAAAGGGGCAGGGTTGAGGACGTAGCGTTTGTCGGACATTGGTTTGGTTGAATGGGAGAAATGAGAATAAGGTGCAAACGAAAAAGCAGCACGGCGTTCAATCTGGTCAGCGTTTCAGCTTTTCCAGTAACTCGAAAAGCCGCGAATTGTGTTTCCAGACGTAGAAATACGGCGTCTGTACTGCCCCGAAGCGCACCCGGATGCGCTCCACGCCCGGCAGCATGCTGCCCTCGAAGTCGAAGCAATCGAGCCCCAGCACCTCGCTGGCGTAGCGAATAGCCTCCCAGGCCAGCAGCACGCCCGCGCCGCTGGCGCGCAGGCCCGGGTCATCGCCGGCCAGCAAAAAATAAGCGGTGGTGCTATCCCAAATCAGGTAAGCCACTGAATGCACCCGGTCCTGTTCATCTACCGCGAAAAACAGCTGCCGGCTGCCCGCCGCTGCCAGCGCCGCATCGAGCCGCTGAAACTGAGGCAGCGAGTACGGCGCGGGCAGGCCCTGGCGCTGGAAGCTAAGCGTATTGACGCGGTAAAACTCGTTCAGCGACCGGTCGTGCACTACGCGCACCTGCTGCCGCGCCAGCCGGATATCGCGCCGGATACCCGTACCCACGCCCGCCGCTACCCGCGCCAGGTCGCGCAACTGGTGCAGCCGGTACGTGTAGTAGGTTGTTTGCCGGAATTGCTGCCAGTAGAAGGGCAGCCAGTTGGTAATGGTGGGATAAAAGTTTTGCTTGAAAGAAGCCACCGGCGGCAGCTGCGCAATCAGCGCCTGCATCAACTCATGCTCTATCGGGAGCCGGCCCCGGAATTCGGGCAGCAGGTACGGCCCCAGCCACTTCACAAAGGGCGGCATGGTTACGTACCGGAAAGGGCCTTTCTGCTTCTGAAAGAACGGCAGCGCCGCAACCACCCGGCCTTGCTTCTCCGCCAGCACCACGTCCCAAGTGCCGCCTTCGGCGCAGGCATCCAGGTACCACGGCTGGGCAAACACCGGCACGTCGGGCGCAGTGCGGCAGAAGTCGAGGTAGCGGGCTTTGGGAAGCATTAACGCGGACAGCTATTTGGTTGGGGCAGTGGGGCAAGGGCCGGGCATCGTACGGCGCACACCCGCGTTGGCCGCCGTGCAGGGGTTCGGGTAGGTTTTGCCATCGCAGCCGCACACGGGGTTATATTCCATGGTGCAAATCCCCTGCGGGTTGGTTTTAGTGGGGTCGAGGCAATCGTCGGCCACCTGTGGCGCGGCCGGGCGCTGGCACCCGGCCAGCAACAGCGCCGCGGCGCTTAGTACCCAAAACGTTTTCATAAGGCCAGGATAGGAACGGGGCGAATCTACGCCGGCTGCCTCGATTTCCGATTTAGCCCGCTGCTTGGGTCAAAGCCCGCGAAAATTTACCCGTAAGCTGAACCCCGGGCGGTGCCATTCGTATAGCTTGCCAGAACAAGCGCCGTCGCCAAACAAACCCATTGGTTTCTAATTGGCCTTCGCTTCCTTCCTAGTACATACCAAAACACTTTCACCCTTCATTACCCTACACCATGTCGTACCACGAAGAAGACAACAACGCCGGTAAAATCCTTTTAGCTGCTCTCGCCGGTGCTGGCGCTGGCATCATTGCTGGCATGCTGCTGGCTCCCGATAAAGGTTCGGCCACCCGCGAAAACTGGAAAGGTGCTGCTACCAAGTACAGCGGCCAGCTCGGCGAGCAGGCCTCGAAGCTGGGTTCCGACCTCGAAACCAAATTCAAAGAATACGCCGGCAAGCTCGAAGACCTCGGCGTAACCCTGCCCGGTGCCAGCCTGAAAATGAAAGGCAGCTGGGACGAAATCAAAGGCAAGCTGAAGCAGCAGTACGCGCAGCTGACCGATGAGGACCTGACCTATGCCGACGGCAAAGGCGACGAGCTGGTTGGCAAGCTGCAGGACAAGCTCGGCAAAGGCAAGTCCGAAATCACCAAAATGCTGAATGACATGTAAGTTGGCCGAAGGCCACTTGCTAGCAAGCCCCGCGCCGCAAGGTGCGGGGTTTTTTGCTGTCCCAACCAGCCGGCCGGTTTTTCCGTTATTCAATTATCGCATCATTTCTATTTCCCCGCGAAACACTCTTATGAAAGACGACAAAGGCAAAGTTATTTTCTCGCTCATCGCCGGCGCTACCGCGGGCATCGTGGCTGGCCTGCTGCTGGCCCCCGAAACCGGCGACGACACCCGCTCCAACCTGCGCAAGTCGGCTGCCAAGTGGGCCGGCGACCTCAGCAAGCTGGCCACCGATACGCTGGCTAAAGTGCAGAGCCAGGCCGCCGCTCCTCACACCAACCCCGATGCCGCTACCAGCGACGATAAACAGGCCGCCGACCGCCTCCTGCAGGGTTTGGGCAATGGTACGCCTTCCACCGCTCACACGCACAGTGCCGACAACCCCGACTATGACGGTTTTGGCGATGATACCCGCCATCAGCCCAAGCTTTAACCATATAAGGCCGCCCGAATTTTATGCCGCTCGGCGAAACCCCGGTTCAACCGATTGCGTAAGTGCCTCTATAATCGCCTTGAAAGAAGGCCGTACTTACTGCCCGCAACCTTGCCAGTCGGCTGTTTCAAAGGACAATGGCAGTGCCATTTGAGCTTGATTCGGCCAGGACCAGCGAAGATTGCAGGCATTAACCAACGGTTTGAAGGGTGAGGAGATTATAAAAGAAAAGCCCCGTACGATTTTCGTACGGGGCTTTTCGATTTTTAAGCTAACAGGCTATTTTTCCTCCTGCTTTTCTTTCTGCACGTTCTCCGGCTTCATCTGCGGGAAGAACAGCACATCCTGAATGGAGTGCGAGTTGGTCATAATCATGCTCAGGCGGTCGATGCCGATGCCCAGGCCGGCCGTGGGTGGCATGCCATACTCCAGGGCGCGTAGGAAGTCTTCGTCGAGCACCATGGCTTCGGTGTCGCCGCGCTTGCCCAGCTCCAACTGGTCCTCAAAGCGCTGGCGCTGGTCGATGGGGTCGTTGAGCTCGGAGAAGGCGTTGCAGATTTCCTTGCCGTTGCAGATAGCCTCGAAGCGCTCGACCATGCCAGGGCGGTCGCGGTGCTTCTTGGCCAGCGGCGACATCTCCACCGGGTAATCGGTGATGAAGGTGGGCTGGATGAGCTTGCCTTCGACGTGCTCGCCAAAAATTTCGTCGATGATTTTCGCCTTGCCCATGCTCGGGTCCAGGTGCACGTTGAGCTTGGTGGCGGCTTCGCGCAGGCTGGCTTCGTCCATCTCGCCGATGGCGATGCCAGTATACTTCTCAATGGCCTCGAACATGGTGTAGCGCTGCCAGGGCCGCTGGAAGTTGATGAGGTTGGCACCCACCTGCACTTCGGTCTGGCCGTGCAGGGCCATGGCCACGCGCTCTACCATTTCCTCCACCAGGTCCATCATCCAGGCGTAGTCCTTGTAGGCTACGTACAGCTCCATTTGGGTGAACTCGGGGTTGTGGAAGCGCGACATGCCCTCGTTGCGGAAGTCCTTGCTGAACTCGTACACGCCATCGAAGCCGCCCACAATCAGGCGCTTGAGGTACAGTTCGTTGGCAATGCGCAGGTACAGCGTCATATCCAGCGTGTTGTGGTGCGTGGTGAAAGGCCGCGCCGCCGCGCCGCCGTACAGCGGCTGCAGAATCGGGGTTTCCACCTCCAGGTAGCCCTTGTCGTTCAGGAAATTGCGCATCGACTGCACCAGCTGCGTGCGCTTGATGAAGGTGTCGCGCACGCTGGGGTTCACCACCAGGTCCACGTAGCGCTGGCGGTAGCGCTGCTCGGGGTCGGTGAAGGCGTCGTAGGTGGTTACCTCGCCGGTGGTTTCGTCCTTGTGGGTTTTCACCACGGGCAGCGGGCGCAGGGCTTTCGCAAGCAACTTCATCTCCGTGACGTGCACCGAGGTTTCGCCCACCTGGGTTTTGAACACGCGGCCTTTCACGCCGATGAAGTCGCCCAAATCGAGCAACTTCTTAAATACCACATTGTAGAGCGTCTTGTCTTCGCCGGGGCAGATTTCGTCGCGGTTGATGTAGAGCTGAATGCGGCCCGAGGTGTCCATCAGCTCCGCGAACGAGGCCTTGCCCATCACGCGCGACGACATCAGCCGGCCGGCCAGCGTCACTTCCTGGAAGTTATTAAGCTCGGGGTGGTAGTTGTCCTGAATTTCCTTGGCGTAGAACGTCACGTCGAACAGCTCCGACGGGTATGCTTCAATGCCCAGCTTTTCCAGCTCCTCGAGCTTGTTGCGGCGTAGCTGTTCCTGTTCGCTTAAGTGTTGCATGGTTGTCTGAACCGCGGATTTATCGGATTGGTCGGATTTATCGGATTTTGTGGCCGACTACTTCAACAACCAATTCGCTTGCAAAGGCAAGAGTTGAATAGCAAATGAAAATGTAAACCGCAAAAGTACGGCACGAAAAAGCCGCTCCGAAACCGAAGCGGCTTTCCATTCACAAAATCCGATAAATCCGTTGAATCCGCGGTTCAGACATTATGCGGCCAGGCGATACTGCGGAGCCTCGGCATTGATGGCCGGAGCCGAGGGTGGGGTAGGGGCCAGCACCGGCTCGACGCGGGTGCGCAGGCGCTCCTGTACAAAGCCCGCCTGCAGGTGCGCGGGCAGCTCGGCCACCAGCTGGCGGTAGCGCTCCAGGCCCAGGGCCTTGGCCACGTAGGTTTCGTGCACGCCATTGAGGTAACTCACAATATTGAGCAGCGAGCCGTGAAACAGGCGGAAGTCAATGTCGGCTTCTACGTAGCGCTCAATCTCCCGGCTGGTCTGCGAAATGCGCAGGCGGCCCAGCAGGTCGAAGATGGTGGTGTAGCCCAGCCGCCAGGTGAGCTGCTGCCAGTGCGCGGCGGTCCACTTATCCAGCGGCCGGCCGGTCTTCTGGCTGCGGATGGCCGTGTTGGGGTTCGCCTGCACCTGTGCGCGGGTCCACTGCGCTTTCAGCTTGCGCGTGGTGCGCAGGAACTGGCCTACCTGGGCCTGGGCATCAATCTCTTTGCTGGCAATGTGCAGCCCGGCCTTGTAGCCCGCCAGCGGTAAGCGGTGAATGCTGAAGTCGCCGTAGGCCCCGGCCGCGTAAAACGACACCGGCCGCGGGTAGGCATTCTTCACGACCAGCCGCCCCACCTCGCGGCGAATCAACTGGCCATTGTTCGAGCGCACTCCGGTAGTGTAAAGAAACGCTTGCAGCCCCGACCAGATGGCGTGGTAAGCCTGCGGAAACGTCCAGTGCAGGGCATTACGCAGAAAGTTCTCGTCGCCCAGCTCAGCCGTGGCACGCAGGGCGTACTCGGTGCTCCAGCTGGTGTGCAGCAGCTTCGTCAGTGCCGTCACATCAGCCTCGCCCAACTCGGCCGAATGGCTGCGGAAGAACGGCAGATTCTGCAAGCCACCTAAGGCATCATCGTTTTCCTGAATATGGTAGTTGATGGCGAAGAAATAGTTGAGGAAAACCTGCGCCGGGATGGATTTGCGCCAGGTTTCATCAGCAAGTTTCTGGTTGGGCTCCTCGGCGATAGCGGCTACCGACGGGTGGAACGGGATGATGCGGGTTTCCTCTTGAGTCGTCATGCTAAGTAAACAGTATGCCGCCCGTTTTTAGTTGCACGAATACTAAATTTATTGACAATTTTTACTAATCAAATAAGCATTGATTATCAGACTATTGTGGTATAAATTACTGTCCTTATTCCGCTGAAATATTAAAGGTGATTTACTAACAGGATTAACGCGCTTTCCAATGCCAAAAAGAAACCCCCGCTTCAACTGAGGCGGGGGCTTTTTCAGACAAATCTGCACTTGGTAGCGGCACCACTGCCACCCGGCTATCACCTATTTCAGTTCGTCCTGAATTACGGCCACCGCCTCGCCAATCGTAATATCCTTCTTCAGGCCGCGCGTGAAGCGCGCAGCGCGGTTCACTTTCACCGTGTCGCCATCTACGGCGCGCACGTCGGCCGCCAGGGGCGAAAATGCGAGGGCGGTAGTGGTTTTCTGGGCGGCCTCGTAGCGGTCCGAAATGGCTTTGGCCTGCTGTTGCTCGGCGCGGTAGGCGCTTAGCTTCAGCGAAACCACCGTCTCGTTCTTGCGCTTGCGCATGCTCTTCACCATTTCATCCATCACGTTAAAGCTGGGGTTGGTGGCAATGCGAGTCTTGCTGTTAGCCCGCAGCTTATCAAGAGCCGGCGGAGCATCCCAGGCCCGGTAGCGGGCCGGCTGAATCTCGTCCCACTTCAGCGGGTAGTCCGACTCCTTTTCACCCTCATCCAAATACGAGTACAGGTCGGGCACCACAATATCCGAAACCACGCCTTTGAACTGGGTAGAGCCGCCATTTACCCGGTAAAACTTCTGGGTGGTCAGCTTCAGCGAGCCAATGGGCTTAATGCTGTTCAATTCCGACGGCAGGGCCTCATCGAGGTCGAAAATGCGCTGCACCGTGCCCTTGCCATAGGTACTGGTCGAACCCATAATCACGCCACGACGATAGTCCTGAATAGCCGCCGCCAGAATCTCCGAAGCCGATGCGCTGTACTTGTTCACCAATATTACCAGCGGGCCACTGTATTGCACGCGGGGGTCGTTATCAGTCAGTACCTGGGTATGGCCCTGGCCGTCGCGCACTTGCACCATCGGGCCGCTGGGCATAAACAAGCCAGCCATCGTCACGGCGTCGCTCAGCGAGCCCCCGCCGTTAAAGCGCAGGTCCATTACCACGCCCTTCACGCCTTCGGCGTTCAGCTTGGCCAGCTCCTTCTTTACATCATCGGCCGAGCTACGGCCGCCGTTGTCGTTGAAGTCAGCATAGAAGCCCGGCAGGCGCAGGTAGCCAATTTTCTGGCCTTTATCGGTAATAACCGACGACTGCGCGTACTTATCATCAACTACTACAACATCGCGAATGATGGGAATAATCTTGGTGCTGCCATCCGGTTTCTTCACCGTGAGGCGCACTTCTGAGCCTTTTTTGCCGCGAATCAGCGTCACCGCCTTGGCCGTGTGCCAGCCTTCCACGCTCACCGGCTCGGCGGCACCTTGCGCCACGCGCAAAATGGCATCGCCCTTTTTCAAATCGCCTTGGCGCGCCGAGGCCGAGCCCGGCATAATCTCTTCAATGTAAATAAGACCGTCCTTTTCCTTCAGCGTAGCGCCAATGCCCTCGAAGCGGCCCGTCATCTCGTAGTCGAAATCCTCCTTGGCTTTGGGCGCGAAGTATTCAGTATGCGGGTCGTAGGTGTTGGCGATGGTGTTGGCGTAAGTTGCCAGCCGCTCGTTGGCATCCACTTCGTTCATTTCGGTAAATTGCTCGTCATAATACTTCAGCACGCGTTTGCGCGCTTCCGCTTCCATCTGGGCTGGGGTGCGCACGGGTTCGGCGGCAGTGGGTGCTGCCGAGTTGGCGGCGGCCGGCGCAACGGTCGCAGCAGTGGGCTTGGCTTCTTTGGCCTTCTCCTGCGCTTCCAGCATCTCCGACACCCGGCTCAGGGTTTCATACTTCAGCAGCTTGCGCCACAGCTCGCGCTGGGCCGCCTTGTCCGCTGGGAAGGAAGCTTTTTCGAAATCAGTCTGAAACGACTCATCAGTCGTGAAATCGAAGGGCTTAGCTAAAATTTCGCGGTACAGGCCCTGCATTTCCTTGGTGCGGTCAGTCATCAGCTTGGTGCCGAGGTCGAGAAATTCGTGCGTGCCGTTTTTTACCTCGTCATCAATCTGCGTCTGGTAGCGGCGCAACTGCTCCACATCGGTGGCCAGCAGAAACTGCTTGCGGTAATCCAGGTGCTTCAGATAAAGGTCGAAAACCCGCTTTGAAAAGTTGTCGTCGACTTTTTCAGGTTGGTAGTGGGCTGCCGACAAACCCTGAAGCATGGTGCCAATCAGCACCTGGTCCTTCGTTGGTACCGCCGAATCGGACCGGCGGAGCAGGCGGTACGATGCCAGAACAAATACGGCTGCCACCAAAAAGGCGTACAGCCCGACCTTCAAGCGGGGAGATGACATTAGCAAAAAATAAAAAACGGTATGAAAATCAAATATACGAAGATTGCCAAGCACCGTGAGTGCCGAATCGATGCTGCAAAAACGCCTTTGCCGGGGTAATAAGTGCCCCAACTGGCAAATGGCTGCCAGTATCTTTCACAAACTCCCTAAACTTGACGAAGGTTGCAATAAAAAAGCCTTTCCCAGACGGGAAAGGCTTTTTTGATGACTAACAGGTCGGAACCTGCGACCAGACTAGTACTTGTAGATTTTATCGCCGTTGTGGCGACGGAACTCCTCTTCGAAATACTTAGCATCATCGGCGTTGCGGGGCTTTACGCCCATCACGATGCCACCGTCCTTGATACCGCTTTCGTACTCAGCAGCGTGCTCCTCGGGAATACCCGAGCCCACCAGCGCGCCCACCAGGCCGCCCGTGAGGCCACCGGCACCGGCACCAGCCAGCGCAGCGGCCAACGGACCTGCGATGATGAGGCCCAGACCTGGCAGCGCTACCGAAGTACCAATGGCGGCAATAGCCCCAATGATAGCACCAGCCGTACCGCCGATGGCCGAACCTACGCCAGCACCTTCCATGGCCTTATCGCCCAGTTCAGTGTGTGCCGTGTCATCGCCAAAGTGCGTCTTGCGGGTTTCATCCGACATCATCAGGTTCACATCGTCCTTGCCGTAGCCGCGCGAATGCATCGACTGGTAGGCTTTCTCAGCGCTGTTGCGGTCGCGGAACATGCCAGACATGGAGCTGCCGTCGCGGTAAGGCTCGCCGGTTACGGCATGGGCGGCGCTATCGGCCGTATTCTGAACGCCATCAACTGCGCGGCCTACTACAGCACCGGCGGTACCGGCCATTGCAGCTCCTTTAGCAGTTGCGCTGAAGTCGTCGCCATCTACATTGTTCGTTGGGTTGGCCGCCGAAGCACCCGAGGCCGAATTAACGCCCGTGCCGGACGTCGAGCCAGTACCTGCATTGTAGCTGGTACCTTCGTTGCTGAGCCCCGAGCTGTTGCCCATGCCAGTGCCGGTGTTGCTGGTGCCATAGTTGGCGCCAGCGCCGGTACCAGAGTTTTGCGGGTTGTTCGAATCGTTGGTATTCATAAGGGTGGGTATGGAAGGTGTAAGCAAAAGCCAGCTCAGTGGCTGGTTGAGGTGCTTAACGGGGTCAGGGCAGCAGGGGTTGCGCTCGGTGCTGACCCAACAATATTACTGATGAGCTTATTAGCCACTGGCAATAAGAGTAGGCCGTGTTGCACTGTTAGCTCCACAGGAAAGCATTTACAATGCTTTATTTCAGGGGTAAGCGCATTCGTTAGGGCTTGAGAATGCGGGTTTATTTGATATATTTACCATTGAGTTTATGATAAATCTTAGGAAAGAAATAGATAATGGGGCAGGCGCTTGCAAGTGAGTGTCATAAGCCCACTTCAGCGCCTTTCTACAAGCGTACTCATTAAGTCTGAGCGAGTACATTAATCATTAAATCAATTATTTGAGCTGTCGACCAGCATGGATAGGGGCTGAAATCAATATTTAATATTGGTGTAACAAAAAAACTTGTAATACCTTGCCAACGGATTACTCTTTCCAGAGCCCGCGATTTCTTTTTTTCACCTTTACACATTTCACTCACCACTTCCAATTTTACATGAAACACTTTTTTTTCATGGTCCTCTTACTGATGACCGGCCTGTTGCAGCAGGTTCATGCTCAGAACCGCTCCCTTTCCGGGAAGGTGACTGACCGTACCAACGGCCAGGGCCTGCCCGGGGTGACTGTCTTGGTAAAAGGCACCACGGTGGGCGTTTCAACCAACGTCGACGGCGGTTTCTCGCTGGACGTACCGGCTTCGGCCACAACGCTCTCGGTTAGTTCGATTGGCTTTGTGACGGTAGAGCAGCCAATTGGCAGCAACGCCACGTTCAACATATCGCTCGTGCCCGATGCCAAGCAATTGGGCGAAGTAGTGGTAACGGGTGCTCTCGGCATCCAGCGTCAGGCTCGTGAAGTGGGCTACGCTACGGCTACGCTCGACTCCAAGGAGTTGACTCAGGCCCGGCCTACGAACTTTGTAAACGGCCTGGCCGGCAAGGTATCGGGCTTGCAGATTCAGACGCTCGACAACGGCGTGAACTCCACTCCCCGAGTGACCCTGCGCGGCAGCCGCTCGCTGCTGGGCAACAACGAAGCCCTGATTGTAATCGACGGTGTGATTACGACCAACGAGGTACTAGGTGCCCTGAACCCGGATGACATTGCTTCTACCTCGGTGCTGAAAGGTGCCAACGCTGCGGCACTCTACGGTTCGCAGGCTTCGAACGGCGCTCTGATTATCACGACCAAGAAAGGCAGTGCCGGCTCCTCGCAGGTAACGTTCTCGCATACCTCGCAATTCGAATCCATTTCGTTCCTGCCCAAGTTCCAGACGGAATTCGGCCCAGGCTCGCCCGACTTTTTCACCAATTCCGGTGCTACTCCGTTCACCTCGGATAACTCGGTCGATGAAGGCTACGAGCATCAGTACCAAGGCTTCGAAAACCAGCAGTACGGTCCTCGCTTCGATGGGTCGATTCGGCCTTTCGGCTACACCTTGCCCGACGGAACGACGCAGATGCTCACCTACGAGGCACGTCCGAATGAGCGCAATAAATTCTTCAACACCGGCTACCAGACCCAGAACGGCGTTAGCTTTTCGGGCGGCGACGATAAAACCAAGTTTTTCGCCTCGTACCAGAATATCCACAACAACGGCATCGTGCCGAAGGATAAATTCGACCGTAACAACTTTCGCTTCAACGCTTCGCGCGACTTCGGCCGCCTGAACGTGGGCTTCAACGTTGCCTACATCAACCGTCAGTCGAATGTGACGTCGAACCTTGACCAGAACACTTCGATTTACTGGAACGTGTTCAACACGTCGGTAATGGCTCCGCTCACCCAGTACAGTGACTACGCGAACGATAAGTACTCGGACTCCAACTACGGCTACTACAATGCCTATTACTACAACCCCTACTTCGTTCTTGACTACAACCGGCTGCGCGACAAGCGCAACACGCTGCAAGGCGACATCAACGCCTCGTTCAAGGTGTATGACTGGTTGCGCCTTCAGTACCGCATTGGTACCACCACTACTCAGCAGCAGAGCCTGACGACTCAGAACAAGTTCACGCTCGCCGGCGATAGCCCCAAGCAGATTTCGCCCTACTCGGGCTTCTTCCGCGACCGGAACTCCAGCCTGACCCGCGTTAACTCGGACTTCTTCATCACCGCCGACAAAACGTTCGGCGACATCAACGTGAAGGCTATCGTTGGTAACAACGTACAGCTGTTGGACAGCCGCTACAACCAAGTTGCTTCTACTGCCCTGGCCGTACCAGCTGCGACCGAGCAAATCAACCTGGACAACCGCATCGGCAACCTGGCTGGCTTTAGCGGCCGGTTCCAGACGCGCCTGTACGCTTTCTACGCCGACCTCACGCTGGGCTACAAAGACTTCCTGTTTGTGCACGGCTCGGGCCGCTACGACAACACCTCGGTGCTGGCGAAAGGCAACCGGAGCTTCTTCTACCCAGGCGTAGACGCCTCATTCGTATTCAGCAATGCCATTCCGGCCCTGAAGGATGTTTCCTTCCTCGATTACGGTAAGCTGCGCGGAGGCTACACCCTGGTTAGCCAGATTAACCTGGCCAGCGCAACGGGTGTTGGCGTAGCCGAAACCGGCGGTGCTTACTCTTTGAACCCTACCTACACCAACGGCACCGGCTTCCCTTTCGGGTCGAACCCTTCGTTCACGGCCAATGGCGGCCTGGTTCAGGACAACCTGTTGCCCGAGAACACCCGCTCCGCCGAAACCGGCATCGAGCTGAGCTTTTTGAAAAGCCGGGTAACGGCCGGTGCTACTTACTACAACCAGCGCAGCACCAACCAGACCATCGGCACGACCATTCCGTTCTCGACGGGTTACCAGTCGCTGCTGCTGAACGCCGGCGAAGTGCGTAACTATGGCATGGAAGCCGACCTGAACATTACGCCCGTACGTACGGATAATGGCCTGAAAATAACGGTAGGTGGCAACTTCAACTACAACAACAACGAAGTGATTTCGCTGCCCCCCGGCCTGAGCCAGCTGAGCCTGGGTGGCTCGGGTAACACGGATACCCGCAACGGTGCCGACCTGGTGGCCGTAGTTGGCCAGCCTTTCCCCGTTATTCAGGGTACTTTTTACAAGCGCGTGGCCGAAGGCCCACAGGCCGGTAAGGTTATCATGACCCGGATTAATGACGACAATGGACTGGTGCGCTACGTACCGCTGAAAGACCCCGGTACCAAAATCTTCGGCAACACGCAGCCCAAATACAAGTATGGCTTCAACAGCAGCGTAACGTACAAAGGCTTGACGCTGGCCGGCCAGGGCGAACTGCGCACGGGCTACTCGGTGTTCCACGCCATTGGTGCCGACCTCGACTTCACTGGCGGCGGTGCCCGCAGCGTTCAGTACGGTCGTCAGGACTTTGTGTACCCCAACTCGGCTATCCCCGTGGTTACCAACGGCGTTACGACCTACGTCGCTAACAACGAAGGCAACGCCGTGCTGACGCCCGGCGGTTCGGAGTTCTGGGCCAACAACCCCACCTGGAACCGTGGTATCGCTGAAAACTACGTGACCTCGGGTAAATTCTTTAAAATCCGGGAAGTATCGTTGAGCTACGCCATTCCAGCATCGCTGACTTCGCGCTTTGGCGTAGTTAAAGGTGCTTCCGTGAACTTCTTTGGCCGGAACATCTTTACCTGGGTTCCAAAAGAGAATATCTACACCGACCCGGAGTTCAGCGGTACGCAAGCCGGTAGCAATGCCATTGGCATCAACACCTTCCTGCAGACGCCTCCTACCAAATTCTACGGCGTTACCCTCACCGCAACTCTTTAATCCTCCACTGAGATGAATAAATTAGCTAAACTGCTATTTGCAGCCGCTCTTACCACTGGAGCGACCAGCTGTGACTCGTTTCTCGACGTCAACGTCAACCCTAACCAAGCCACGGTAGTAACCCCCGACCAGCTGCTGGGCAATGCCCTGACGGTAACGGGTGCTAACTACACGAATTTCAACAGCTACACCAACTTCATGGTGGGCTACTTCACCAAGTCGAACGCGGTAAGCGGTTTCAACGAGGAGCGCAACTACAACTACTCCAGCACTTACCAGCAGGGATTGTTCAATGGCACCTACGACAACCTGAATGACTACAACCTCATTCAAACGTTGGGCGTGACTTCGCACCCGAACCACGCGGCCATTGCCCGCATCATGAAAGTTTACAACTTTCTGCTGTTGGTCGATGAGTATGGTGACATTCCGTACACCGATGCCCTGAAAGGCAAGGCAAACATTACGCCCAAGTACGATAAGGCTGAGGATATCTACAAAGACTTCATCGTGCAGCTTAAGGGTGCAGTTAGCGACATCAATGCCGCTTCTACTGCTCTGAAGCCAGGGCCTGAAGACGTTGTTTTCGGTGGTGGCGCTACGGGTATGGCTCAATGGAAGCGTTTTGCCAACAGCCTGCGACTGCGCATCCTGTTGCGCCAGTCCAATGTGGCGGCGCTGAATGGCTACGTAGCCACGGAAATGGGGGTATTGCAGACGGATGCTGCCGCCAACGGCGGTTACATTACGTCCGACGTGAACGCGCAGCCTGGCTTCGCGGCTAGCGCTGGCCAGCAGAACCCGTTCTACAACTTCTATGGGTTTCCAGTAGGTTCGCCTAACACGACGCCAACTTACCGTTTCATCCTGCCGACGACATACCTCGTCAACTTGTTTGTCAACAACAGCGACCCCCGCATTACGCAGGAGTACCGCCCAGTTGGTGCTACCAAGGATGCTAACGGTAACCAAACTTCTGTTGGTAAGTATGTGGGCAGCAACTTGGGCGAGGCGGTGATACCGTCGCCTACTACGGGCTCGACATTCCAGGCGGCGCTACTCAACAGCCCGACGGGCACCTTTGCGGGTACCTTCATCAGGAGCCCCAACCAGCCAGTACCGCTCATGCTACTGGCCGAGCACCTGTTCTCGAAGGCTGAGGCCGAAAGCCGGAGCTTGTTGACGGGCGACGCTAAGGCAGATTTCCTGGCTGGCATTCGCGCTTCGTTCAACACGACTTTCCGCAATTCACCTAGCCCCACGCCCGCAAACCGGCTCGTAAACGGTGGCGACATCGACCCGGCGAGCAACTATGACAAGTACATCGCTGCTAACGTAGGTAATGGCTTGGTAGATTGGGATGCCGCCACCACGCCCAATACCGATACCTACGGCACCGTTACCTCTGGTACCCGTGCCGTTAGTAAACTGGAGAAAATCCTGACGCAGAAGTACCTGGCCGAAAACACCTTCGCTGGTACGGAAGCCTGGGATGACTTCCGTCGCACGTTGTTGCCGAAGGTTCCAGTTTCCATCCAGGCATCAGTAACGGGTCAGTTTGCCAAGCGCTTGCTCTATCCGCAGTCGGAAATCAACACCAACAAGGCTAACGTACCGCTCACCACTACGCAGTACGACCGCATCTTCTGGGTGCAGCTGTAAGCTGCTTGCTTCATCCCAGCACCAAAAAGGGCTGCCCAATCGGGCAGCCCTTTTTTTGGGTAGTGCGGCAAGCGGTACCAGAAGGAGTAACTCGCCACCCGGTTTAGCTCTGCATCAGAAACCCTTTGATATACTCGTCCAAATCCCCATCCAGCACATTCTGCACATCGGTCCGCTCGATACCGGTGCGCAGGTCTTTGATGAGCTTGTAGGGGTGGAGCACGTAGTTGCGAATCTGAGAGCCGAAGTCGATGCGCTTTTTGGTGGCTTCCACTTTGTCGCGCTCGGCGTGGCGCTTGTCCATCTCAATCTGATAGAGGCGTGACTTGAGCATGCGCAGGGCATGCTCCTTGTTCATGAGCTGCGAGCGCTCAATCTGGACGGCGATGATGATGCCCGACGGCGCGTGCGTGAGGCGCACGGCGGTTTCCACCTTGTTCACGTTCTGGCCGCCCGCGCCGCCGGCCCGGAAGGTATCCCAGGAGATATCGGCGGGATTGATGTCGATGGTAATCGTATCATCAATTACCGGGTAGGCGAACACGGATGCGAATGAGGTATGCCGCCGGCCACTGCTGTCGAAAGGCGACATGCGCACGAGGCGGTGCACGCCAATTTCGCTTTTGAGGTAACCGTAAGCAAAGTCGCCATCGATTTCGAGCGAGGCTGATTTAATGCCGGCGCCTTCGCCGGGCTGGTAGCTGAGCTGCTTCACGCCAAAGCCGTGGCTTTCGGCCCACATGATGTACATGCGCATGAGCATTTCGGCCCAGTCCTGGCTTTCGGTGCCGCCGGCCCCGGGGTTGATGTCGATGACGGCCGAAAGCTGGTCTTCCTCATCGGAAAGCATGCGTTTAAATTCCAGCGCTTCCACTTTTTTTAGGGTAACGTCGAAGTCAGCCTGCATTTCGGGTTCGGAAACATCGCCTTCCCTGTAGAAGTCATAAAGGACTTCGGTGTCGGCCAGGGTTTGCTGCACGGCCTCAAAATCGTCGGTCCAGGTCTTAATTGGCTTGATTTCGCGGAGTGTGGCTTCGGCGGCTTTGGAGTCGTCCCAAAAGCCGGGAGCGGTTGTTCTAGCCTCGTAGGCGGCTAGTTGTTCTTTGCGGGCATCGTAGTCAAAGATACCTCCTCAGGGCCTCGGCGCGGCCCTTCAAGTCCTTAATCTGGTCTTGGGTCATTAGTGGAAAAATGGGGAGTGGGGCCCCGGCCCCACCCGGCAAGCAGCTGCCTGCCCAGCGAGGGCCGGAGCAAAGCGCAAAAGTACCGCATTATTGGTCGAAACGGTGCCCGGCATCGGCGTCGTACCTTTGATGCAATTGCGGCGAGCCATTGCGGGCGCTATGGCAGTAGCAGCACCTGGCCACGGGAGCGGTAACTATTTTCTATGAGTACAGAAGAGTTGAAGCAGGATTTTGAATCCGCGCGCATCAAGCATGTGCATTTCAAGAGTAAGCTACGCTCTTATCTGTTTGGTAATGGCGGCGAAACGGGGCCCTTGCGCGACCCCGAACAGTGCGGCCTGGGCCGGTGGATTGCCGAGCGCCTGCGCGGCCAGGGAGCGTACGCGCATTTGCCCGAAGCCCGGCAGTTCGACCAGAAGCATATTCGTATCCATCTGGAAGCCAACCGGTTGATGGACTTGCACGATGCCGGCAAAGATGATGAAGTGAGCTCCCGCTACACCCCGCTGCAGCAGCTGGCCGATGAAATGGTCGTGCTGCTGCAAACCATGGAAGCCAAGCTGCGTACCGAGGCCTGAACAGTACGTTCGCTTCGGCCCTGGCATGAAAACAACCCTCACAACCAAATTCTTCGCGGGCATTACGCTGCTGATGGCGCTGTTTGCCGTGGTGGTGATATTTTCTTATCGGCTGGCGGGCCAGGTGCTGCACAACGCGCAGCAGGTGGAAGCCTCGCAACGCGTGTCGAACGAAGGGGTGACGCTGCTGCGCAATATTGTGGACATGGAGACTGGTTTCCGGGGCTACCTACTTATCGGCAATGAGCTAACGCTGGCTCCTTATTACTATGGGGAGCGCGAAATGGTGGGCCGCTTTTCGAGCCTACGCGACTTGGTGCAGGATTTTCCGGGTCAGGTTCAGCGCCTCAACCAAACCCAGCGGCTGTTCCAGCAATGGACCGGGTATTCGCACCTGCTGATTGCCGAAAAGCGGGAAGCCCGCCTGCGCAACCCACAGCAGCGGGGCCTCGACGACCTGGCCCACCGCCGCCTAGCCGAAACCCTGACCGGCAAGCAAATTATGGATAATATGCGGGCGCAGATGGCCGAGTTTGAGCGCCAGGAAGCTGCCGCCCGCCGCCAGCTGCGCCAACGCCTCGATAGCAGCATCGTACGAGCCGAATGGCTGTCGGCAGGCCTGGCCATTGCGGCACTGGTGCTGGGGATGTTGGGTGCGGCCTATCTGGTACGAACCTTTTCGCGCCGCCTGCGCAATATGGTAGACTTGGCCCAGCGCATGGCCGACGGCGATTATTCGACTCAGATTGTCGATACCGCGCGCGATGAGGTGAGTGAGCTAACCAGCGCCTTGAATGCCATGGCACGTACCGTGGGAACCAATATCACGCAGCTCGAGAGCCGCAACCAGGAGCTCGACCAGTTTGCCTACGTAGTATCGCACGACCTGAAGGCCCCGCTGCGAGGCATCGAAAGCGCCTCGCGCTGGATTGAGGAGGACATGGGCAAGGAGCAGTTGCCCGCTCATATCCAAGAGTTTCTGGGGATGATGCGGCAGCGGGTGCACCGCATGGAGAAGCTCATTACCGGTATTCTGGATTTGGCACGTGTCGGGCGCATGGCCCGCGAGCAGGAAACCGTGTTTGTACGCACGCTGCTGCGCGACATCATCGACTCGCTGGGGCTCCCCGAGGGGCTTGCCGTGGAGCTGCCCTTTTTTCTGCCCACCCTCACCACCGATGCCGTGCAGTTGCAGCAGGTCTTCACCAACCTCATCAGCAACGCCGTTAAATACCACGACCATCCTGCCACGGGCCACATCAACATTGGTTGCGATGATGCGGGTAATTTCTACTCCTTTTCGGTAACGGATGATGGGCCGGGCATCGATGCGGAGTATCACGAGCGGATTTTTGTCATTTTCCAGACCCTGACCGAGCGCGATACCCTCGAAAGCACTGGCGTGGGCCTGGCCATCGTGAAGAAGACAGTGGAGCGGCAGGGTGGCCGTATCAGCGTTGAGTCGGCTGAGGGCCAAGGGGCGAAATTCACGTTTACCTGGCCTAAGCTGCCGCCTAAAGTCAAAACGGTGCCCGCTACAGTATCATAATTGCCGTGCCTTGCGTAAGCTAATCTGGCCACCGGCCCCGGGCATATTCCCGCAGCAGCCAATTTTTTGCCTATGTCACCCGACCATCCTGCCCCCAGTATCCTGCTTGTAGAAGACGACCAAATGGACGTTATGAACGTGCAGCGTGAGCTTCGGCGGCAGAACATCAACGTTCCCATCGTTCACGCCCGCAATGGTCGTGAAGCGCTGAAAATGCTGCGCGGTGAAGGCGACGAGCCCAAGATTGCCAAGCCCAGCCTGGCGATGCTCGACATCAACATGCCCCGCATGAATGGGCTTGAACTGCTGGAAGCCCTGCGCGCCGACCCCGAGTTTGCTGACCTGAACGTGTTTATCATGACCACTTCGGACCTTGATACCGACCGCCTGAAGGCGCAGCAACTGGCCGTGAGCGGCTACATCATCAAGCCTCTGAGCTTCGACACTTTTGGCGAAGGCGGTACCAGCATCGATGGGTTCAGCCTGTTTTTGGACCTCTTGAAGCTCAAGGAGTAGGCCAAAGGCCTTGCCGAAAGCCGTTGTTATAACGGAGCGGAAATGTGGCCTTCCAAAACCATCTTTGGCAGAACAGCAGGGCATTGCCGGAACAGTTGGTTACAGCAGCCGGAAGCTCATGCGGTGGTGCGGGCTGGGTCCGTGCGCCCGGATGGCCGCCCGGTGGCTGGCCGTCGGGTAGCCCGCGTTTTGCTGCCAGCCGTAGGCGGGGAACGCGGCTGCCAACTCCTCCATATGCTCGTCGCGAAAGGTTTTGGCCAGTACCGACGCGGCCGCGATGTGGCGGTACAGGCCATCGCCGCCCACTACGCAGGTATGCGGAAAGCCTGCCAGCGGCTTGAATCGGTTGCCATCGACCGCCAGGTGCGTAGGCGACACTGCCAGCGCCGCCACGGCCCGGTGCATGGCCAGGTAGCTGGCCTGCGCAATGTTAAGATGGGTGATTTCTTCGACCGATGCCTGGCCCACGGCCGACGCCACTGCTACAGCGCAAATTTGGGGGCGGAGCACGGCGCGCTGGCGGGCACTAAGCTGCTTGGAATCGTTGAGCAGGGGCGAAGTGAAGTCGGCGGGCAGGATAACGGCGGCGGCAAATACCGGGCCCGCCAGGCAGCCGCGCCCGGCTTCATCGAGGCCGGCTTCAAAAGGCTGAGCAGTGCAGGAAACGAGCAGGGAGGTACGGACTGGCATGAGCGCAAAAATACGTTGCTCACTTGCGGCCGGGCACCTTCAGAAAAAAGCCCGGCTGGAGCCACCCACTGGGCGGCCCCGGCCGGGCCGGCAAAAAATAAGGTCAGCAGGGCGCTGAACGTGCGGCTAGTTGTGGTCGCCGGCGTTGCTACCGATTATGTCGGGGTCGTTTTCGCCGCGTACGAAGCCCTGGCTGTCGCGCGGGGCCATAGCTTCATCAATATTAGCTTCCTCGTCGCTCGAAACATACTCGTTGGTGGTGGGGCCGAGGCCGCCAGTGGTTTTGGCCAGTTCGGCTTCCGCCTGGGCGTGATGGAGGGTAAAGAGCGGGTCGCCGACGGTGGGAGTTTTATCGGTGGGCTTTTTGGAGTTAGTAGCCATAGGTAAGAAAGATGCAGCCGGAATGTATGCGGCTGCCTTTACTTGCATACGCAGGGAACCCAGGCGGGGTTAGTAGCCGTCCTGCTACGCACGCAACGATTGGCCCGGATGGCCGCCCGGTCCCCTAAAGGCACAAAAAAAGGTCATCGCACAAGTGCGATGACCTTAAAGTGGCGGGTCCGGCCGGAAGGTGTCTACCCCACCTTTTTGGCCAGAGCGCCGCCGCACGAGAGGTCCTTCCTTTCCACATTTCCAGCCCGTGCGGGGGTACTTATGATTCAAAGGTACACTATTGAGGTAGGGGAGCGCAAGTGTTTTTTGATAAAAGCCGAGTTTATGCCGACCAATTGACCCCTTTAGCCGGTGGATGAACCTAGGGGGGCGGCGAGCGGAATAGGCTTTAGGATAGGCTGCCGTACTTTTGACCAACCCGACTTCGTTTTATGTTGCCATGAGCCATTTCCTACCGCCTGCTGTCGATACCAGCCACAATCCCTGGCAAACCCTGGCTTCCGAAGTCAAATACCACAACCCGTGGATTTCGGTGCGCGAAGATGCCGTGCTCAACCCCGGCGGCGGGCAGGGCATCTATGGGGTGGTGACGATGAAGAACAAGGCGCTAGGTATCGTGCCGGTCGATGCCGAGGGCAACACCTGGCTGGTGGGGCAATACCGCTACCCACTAAATGAGTACAGCTGGGAAATCCCGATGGGCGGCGGGCCGGTCGAGCTGGATGTCTTGGAGTCGGCCCGGCGCGAGCTGCGCGAGGAAACCGGCCTGATGGCTGCTCACTGGACGCGCATTGCCCGGCTGCATACTTCTAACTCGGTGACGGACGAGGAAGGCTTCGTGTTTCTGGCCGAGGGCCTGACCATGGGCGAGGTGGAGCCCGAGGAAACCGAAGACCTGCGCCTCTGGAAGCTGCCCCTGGTCGAAGCTATTCAAATGGTGATGGATGACCGCATTACCGACGGTGTGAGCGTGGCCGGCCTGCTGAAAGCCGAGAAGGTACTGGCAGCGCGCGGGAAGTAGGCCGTGGGCGGTAGGCGGGCAGTCGCAAAACGGTAACCAGAAACCAGAAACTACCTTTGCCGGTATGCGCCACTTGCTTCGTTACATCGGCCAGCGCCTTTACACCACATGGGCAGTGGTCTGGTTTATCATTCCGTTCGTGCTCATCTATCCCTTGCAGTGGTACTACAGCCGGCGGCCCGATGGGGGAGGAGTGGTGCACGCGCTGAACCGCTTCTGGTCGTGGCTCTCGATTACGATGTGGGGGGTGCCGGTGGAAGTGGTGCGCGAAAGTGCCGGGCCCAATCCGCAGCCCTGCGTGTACGTGGCCAACCACGGCTCGTACATCGACATCATGATGCTGTTCAAATACATCCCGGGTTTTCTGAACATGATGGGCAAGGCTTCGCTGGCCCGGGTGCCGGTGTGGGGGCCGCTCTTTGGCAATGTCTACATCACCGTCGACCGCAACAGTGCCGTGAGCCGGGGCCGGGCCATGGTGGCGGCCCGGCGCGGGCTGGCAGCGGGCAAAAGCATTGCTATTTTCGCCGAAGGTCGCATTTCGCTCAGCCCTGGCAAAGAGCTGCTGCCGCTGCTCGATGGTGCGTTCCAAATGGCCCTGGAGGCCGGCGTACCGCTGGTGCCGGTGGGCATGCCGCTCAACCACATGTTTATGCCCGACGTGGAAAAGAGCTTGCGCGTGCGCTACCACCGGCTTAAAATCGTGTTTCATCCGCCCATTGCCACTATTGGCCTCACGCTGGCCGATATACCGGCCCTGAAGGAACGGGTGGCGGCCCAGCTCACCGGCGATTTCCTGCCCGAAGGGGCCGTGAAGCCCGGTCCCAGCACCTGGCGCGCCCCGGCGGCCGTTGCGCCAATCGAGCAGCAGCGCGCAACCACCAACTCATAACGCATACCTTTTAACGCATACCTAACGTGAGCACCGACCTTGGTACCCTGCGCGGCCTGGCCCATCTGGCCCGCCTCGAATTTGACGAAACCCGCGAGCAGCAAATGCTCGGCGACCTGAACAACATTCTCGATTTTGTGGCCCAGCTCGAAGGCCTGGACACGACCGGCGTGGAGCCGTTGGTGCACTTGTCGCAGGAAATCAACGTGCTGCGCGACGACGAGGCCCGCAACACCGTGAGCCACCAGGAGGGCCTGCGCAATGCCCCGCGCAAAGACTCCGACTATTTCCGGGTGCCCAAAGTGCTGGACTAGTTGATGAAGGCGCAAGTTGCCAGCCGGCCCGCGTGGCCCGGCTGGCTGGTCTGGCTGGCGGCGCTGGCCGTGGGGCTGGCCGGCTATTACTATTTCACGGGTGAAACCGGCACGCTACCGCTGCGCACGGTGCCGCACCTGCAACCCTTGGTGCTAACGCTCGACAGCGTGGCGGCCGGCCCGGTGTACCTGCCGGTGCAGGCCAGCGGCTTCATCACCACGCTCACGCACGACGTGGCGGGGCCCTACTCGCAGCCGGTGGCGGCGGCGCTGTTTCTGCTGCTGCTGGCCGGGGCGCTGGTGGGCTGGGTGGCGGTAGTGAGCACACTGGCGCGCGGGCCCTTCGTGGCCGGCATGGTGCCGTTGATATTTCTGCTGCTGTCGCTCAATACCGAGTCGCTAGGCTTGTTTGGCACCAGCGAGCGGTATTTCCTGTACCTGATGCTGGGCTCGATTGGGGGCACGGCTTTCGGGCTACACGCCTTTGCCGAAGGCCTGAAGCTTCCTTGGCGGGTGCTTATTGTGGGCATTATCGTGGCGGGGTTGAGCGCAGTAATGTATGCGCAAAGCCTGCTGCCGGCCGAGGAAACCACCTTGCAGCTAGCCGCCTACGCCACTACCGGCGGCGCGGTGCTGCTGGCGCTGGTGGTGCTGTGGGTGGGCGTGGAGAACGTGCGGGCGCTGCTGTGGCTCAACACCCAGGCGGAGCAGCCGGGCGGCCGCTTCGGGCTCGTGCCCTTTGTGCTGGCGGCGGGCTTTTATGTGGGTGCGCTGCTGCTCTACCTCTGGAACAACGGCAGCCTGGAACTGTGGCCCGGCCTGGCGCTGGACCCGCTGGTGCTGCTGCTGCCGGCCGTGGTGGCCGGCTGGTTGGGCCTGCGGCTGCGCGCGCCGAGCTACGGCGACTGGGTGCCCTACCGCTTGGGGGCGGCGCAACTGTACCCACTGGCGGTACTGGGAGCAGCAGGCGCGCTGGGCTACGCCTTTGCTACCGCCAACACTCCGTTGCTGGTGGCGGCCCGCAGCTTCACGGGGGCGGCGCTCGGGCTGCTGGGAGCGGCTTTTTTGCTGTATGTACTGATAAATTTCGGGCCGCTGATTAGGCAGCGGCTACGGGTGTACCGGGTGGTGTTCGAGCCCCGCCGGCTGCCGTTCTACGCGGTGTACGTGTTGGGCATCGGGGGTATTATTTTCCTGCAGTCGCGCCAGGGCTTCCCACTGCTCGACCAGGTGCTGGCCGGGCAGTTCATTCTGCTGGGCGACCTCACGCGCCAGCAGAGCGAAGCCGCCCCCGATGACCTGGCCTTGGCCGGCCTGGCCGAACGCTACTACGCCGAAAGCGGCGACGTGCGCTACCGCGCCAACCTGCATGCCGAGCTGGGCCGGGCGGCGCTCTACCGCTTCCGCCAGCAGCGCCAGAACGAAATCAACTCGCTGCGCCGGGCCCTGTTGCGTGGCCCCAACGAGAAGGTTTCCGTGCGGCTGGCTTCGCTCTACGACCAACCCGACGACTTATTTGAGGGGCTCGATATCTTGCGCCGCGGCCTCAAGGCCCAGCCCCGCAGCGCGGCCCTGGCCGGCGACCTGGCCCAGCTTTTCACCCAAACGGCCCTCACCGACTCGGTTGCTCATTACCTGGACAAAGCCGAGCAGCTGGCCCCGGGAAGCTACGCCAGCCGCACCAACCAGCTGGCTTTTCTGCTGAGCCAGAACCTGCTGGCCGAGGCTCGGGCGCAAGCTGCGAAACTGGCGGCCGGCACGGCCGAGCCCGCGCTGCTCAGCAACCTCGCGCTGTTGCAGCTGCGCACGGCCGCGCCGTTGGCCGTTGGCCTGCCGAGCCCCGAAACCGGACCGCTGCAGCTGAACGCTGCCAGCTTCGCGCAGCTGTACCACGGTGTGCTGTTGGCCGTGTCGCGGCACCCGGCCCAACTCACGCCCGTCCTGTTTCAGTACTTGAGCCGGCTGGCCAGCCAGCCAGCCAATGCCGACTACTACGAGCAACTGCTGTTTCTGCAGGCGCTGGGCCGCCACGCGCGCGGCCAGGAGCTGCTGGCCCGCCAGCTACTGCTGCCGCTGGCTACCGGTACTTCGGCCACGGCCGCTTATTACCAACAGCTGCTGGGCCTGTGGCAGCTGCAACAGGGCCAATACGCTACGGCCGCCGACCAGCTGGGCTTTGCCGCCTCGCACGGCGCGCCGCCGGCGGCTGAGATGCGCGTGTATGCCCTGGCTCTGAGCGGGGAAGCCGACTCGGTGCAAGCGGCCACGGCGCGCCTGCTGGCCTCGGCCGATACGGCGCAGCAGCGGCAGGGCCAACGGGCGCGGCAAAGGCTGGCCGCGCCGGTGCTGGCACAGAAAGCGCCAGCGCATATCGGGGCCGACTGGCTGGCCGCTGCCCAGGCCGCCGCGGCGAAAGGCAAGGTGAAAGCCGCCGTCGCTGCTTACCAGCGCATCGTGCGCGAGGCTCCTTTCAACGAGGCGGGGGTGCTGGCGGCGGCGATGTTCTACACCCGGCAGCACCAGGCCCAGGCAGCCTATGCCGCGCTGCGGGCCGGCCTCAACGAAAACCCTGCGTCGCTGCCGCTGTTACGGGCCTACGTGCTGGCGGCGGCCGATGCCGGCCTCACGGAATACGCGGCTGAGGCGCTGGCCCAGCTGCGCCGCCGGCTGCCACCGGCGGCAGCCGCTACTTTAGCAGCCGAATACGCCGCGCATCAGGCAGCCCGCGCGGCGGCGGCGGCGTCTTTCTCCGGCGCGGCCACGTTTGCGCCGCTGCAATAAGCCTTTTTCCCTATGAATCCGAACGTCATCGAAACCACCGACATCGCCAAAACCTATGTGATGGGCCATGAGGTCATCAACGCACTGGTATCGGTGAGTATTCAGATTAAGCGCGGCGAGTACGTGGCGTTCATGGGGCCATCGGGCTCGGGTAAGTCAACGCTGATGAACATTGTCGGCTGTCTCGATACGCCCAGCAAGGGCGAGTACATCCTGAACGGACAGGATGTGAGCCGCATGAGCGACAACCAGCTGGCTGAGGTGCGCAACAAAGAAATCGGCTTTGTTTTCCAGAGCTTCAACCTGCTGCCTCGGGCTTCGGCCCTGGATAATGTGGCCCTGCCCCTCATCTATGCCGGCCTAAGCAAACGCGAGCGCACCGAGCGGGCACTCGAAAGCCTCCGCGCCGTGGGCCTGGCCGACCGCGCCTCGCACCGCCCCAACGAGTTGAGCGGCGGCCAGCGCCAGCGCGTGGCCATTGCCCGCGCCCTCGTCAATAACCCCAGCGTGCTACTGGCCGACGAACCCACCGGCGCGCTCGACTCGAAGACCAGCCACGAAATTATGGACTTGTTCGAGGCGCTGTACTCCAGGGGCAATACCATCATCATGGTAACGCACGAGGAGGACATTGCCCGCTACGCCCACCGCATCGTGCGCTTGCGCGATGGGCTGGTGGAGTCCGATGAAGTGAACCAAAACGTGCATACCCATGCCGTAGTGGGATAGAACGTCATGCTGAGCCTGGCGCAGCATCTCTACCGCCTAGTAAACCAATCGATTGAATTGCGTTGCGCAGGGGAGATGCTTCGGCTACGCTCCGCATGACGTTCAGAAACCAAGCAACCCATGAAAATCTACACCAAAACCGGCGATAAAGGCCTCACCTCCCTCATTGGCGGCACGCGCGTGCCCAAGAGCAGCCTCCGCATCGAGTGCTACGGCACGGTGGATGAGCTGAATTCCTACATCGGGCTGGTGCGCGACCAGGACGTGAACGCCGGTCGCCGGCCGCTGCTGAAGGAAATTCAGGACCGCCTGTTCACCATCGGCTCGGCCCTGGCCGCCGACCCGGAGAAGTCGAAAATGAAGCTGCCCGACTTGCACGAGGCCGACATCACGCTACTGGAAGACGAGATGGACCGCCTCAATCTCGACCTGCCTGAGCTACGGGCCTTCATCCTGCCCGGCGGGCATCCGGCCGTGAGCCACACGCATGTTGCCCGCTGCGTGTGCCGCCGTGCCGAGCGCCTAGTCATCCACCTCAGCGAAGAATCGTTTGTAGCCGAGCTGGTAGCCGTATACCTGAATCGGCTTTCCGACTTCCTTTTTGTGCTGAGCCGAGCCATGGCCCACGAGCTGGGCGTGGAAGAAGTAACCTGGCAGGCACGTATGTAAGCCGGCGGGGCCGGGAGCTGGCCCCGGGCACTACATCATTTAGTCATTTGCGGCGAAATCCTCTTCGTTTTAACCGTTCTCCCCTCCATCTCCGTACTCGGAAAATCCCACCCACGCGTACTTCTAATTGCCTTTCTTATGATTGACACCCTCACCATTCACACGCAGCCGACGACGGAGTCGCGGCTGGCCACGCAGGATTTCGACCACCTCGAATTCGGCAAGGCCTTCTCGGACCACATGTTCGTGGTCGATTACCGGGACGGCGAGTGGCAGGATGCCCAGATTTTGCCCTACGGCGATATCCCGGTGAGCCCGGCCAACTCGGCCCTTCATTACGGCCAGGCCATTTTTGAGGGCATGAAGGCCTACCACCAGGCCGACGGCGGTGTGGCTCTGTTCCGACCCCTCGACAACTGGGCGCGCCTCAACGCTTCGGCCGAGCGTATGTGCATGCCCACCATGCCGGAAGAACTATTTATGCAGGGCCTGCGCGAGCTTATCAAGCTCGATGCCGGCTGGGTGCCCACCTTCGCGGGCAGCTCGCTCTACATACGGCCCTTCATGTTTGCCACCGATGGCTTCATCGGCGTGCGGCCGTCGGAGGAGTACCGCTTCGTGATTTTTACCTGCCCCGTGGGCCTGTACTACAACAAGCCGCTGCGCGTGCGCTTCGAGCAGAAGTACGTGCGCTCGGCCGAGGGCGGCGCGGGGTTCGCCAAAAACGCCGGTAACTACGGCGCGGCCATGTACCCCACCAAGCTGGCCCAGCAGGAAGGCTACAACCAACTCATTTGGACCGATGCCTCGGAGCACCGCTACGTGGAAGAGTCGGGCACGATGAACGCCGTTTTCGTGATTGATGGCCGCGTGATTACGCCCGCCCTCAGCACCAGCATTCTTGATGGCGTGACGCGCCGCAGCGTGCTGCAACTGGCCCGCGACATGGGCCTGCCCGTGGAAGAGCGCAAGGTGAGCAGCCGCGAAATTATCGAAGCCCTGCAAGCCGGCAAGCTGGAGGAAGCCTTCGGGGTGGGCACGGCCGCAACTATCGCCCCCATGGCCGTTATTGGCTACGAGGGCCACGACTACGAGCTGCCCGCCACGCGCCCCGATAGCTTTTCGAAGCGCGTGGGCGCGGCCCTGGATGCCATCCGCACCGGCGAAGGGGCCGACGTGCACAACTGGATGGTGGCCGTGTAATGGATTGGACCGTCATGTTTCGACCAGTTCAGCATGACGGTCTGGATAGAAAAGCCGCTTCAACCGAAGCGGCTTTTCTTTTTTGCCCCACCTTTGCAGCGTAATACGCCAACCCACCCATCCGCCAACCCACCAGTTACATGACCGTTTCCCTGAAAACCGTTACCCTCGATAGCAAGCACCGCGAGCTGGGTGCCAAAATGGTGCCCTTTGCCGGCTACGACATGCCGGTGCGCTATTCTTCTGACCTCGACGAGCACCACACCGTGCGCCGCGCGGTGGGCATGTTCGACGTGTCGCACATGGGCGAATTTCGCCTGCGCGGCCCCCAGGCCCTCGACCTCATTCAGCGCGTAACCAGCAACGACGCCAGCAAGCTCGCCGATGGCAAGGCGCAGTATTCGTGCCTGCCCAACCGCGACGGCGGCATCGTGGACGACCTGCTGGTGTACAAGCTGGCCGATGAGGATTACCTGTTGGTAGTCAACGCCTCCAACATCGAAAAAGACTGGAACTGGATTAAGGAGCACAACACGCAGGGCGTGGAAATGGAGGATATTTCGGACCGCACCAGCCTGCTGGCCGTGCAGGGACCCAAGGCGCAGGCGGCCCTGCAAGGGCTGACGGACGTGGACTTGAGCAGCATTCCATACTACTCGTTCGTGCAGGGCACCTTTGCCGGCGCGCCCGACGTCATTATTTCGGCCACCGGCTACACCGGCGCGGGCGGCTTCGAGCTGTACATTCCGAACGAAAGCGCGGCCATGGTCTGGGATAAAATCATGCTCGCCGGTCAGCCTTATGGCATCAAGCCCATCGGGCTGGGCGCGCGCGACACCCTGCGCCTCGAAATGGGCTACTGCCTCTACGGCAATGATATTGATGACACGACGTCGCCCCTCGAAGCCGGCCTGGGTTGGATTACCAAGTTTGCGAAGGAGTTCACCAACTCGGACAGCCTCAAAAAGCAGAAAGAAGCCGGCGTGAGCAAAAAGCTGGTCGGCTTCGTGATGGACGGTGCGGGGATTCCGCGCGGCCACTACGAGTTGGTGGATGCCGATGGCGCGAAAATCGGCGACGTGACGAGTGGCACGCAGTCGCCCTCGCTCAGCAAAGGCATTGGCATGGGCTACGTGAAGAGCGAGTTGGCGGCCCCCGGTACGCCCATTTTCGTGCAGATTCGCGGCAAAAACCTGCCCGCTACCGTGAGCAAACTCCCGCTGACCAAGGGAACCGAGGAGTAGGCGTTAAGTGGTTAGTGATTAACGGTTAGTGGTTAACGGTTAGTCATTAACCACTAACCGTTAACCACTAACCGTTAAACAGTGCCCAAACTAGATATTTGCTTTTCCCCCGAGCTGCTGCCGCTGTATAACTTGCGCGGCCAGGTAGCGGTTATCGTGGACATTCTGCGGGCTTCCAGCACCATCGTTACGGCGTTGGGCGAGGGCGTTACGCACGTTTTTCCGGTGGCTTCGCTGGCGGAATGTACCGCCTACGGCCAACAGCACGGCTGCCTGACCGCCGCCGAGCGCGACGGCCTGCCCGCCCCGGGCTTCGACCTGGGCAATTCGCCCTTCGGCTTCCTGGACGCGGCGCGTCCGGTGCGCGGCGAGGCCCTCGTCATCAGCACCACCAACGGCACGGCGGCCCTGCGCCGCTCGCTGGCGGCGGCCGAAGTCGTGGTAGGGTCTTTCCTGAACCTGGCGGCGGTGGCCAATTTTGCCCGGCAGCAGCAGCGTGATGTGCTGGTGGTATGCGCTGGCTGGAAAGGTCAGTTTTGCCTCGAAGACACGGTGTTTGGTGGGGCGCTGGCCGAGCGGCTGAGCGCGGATTTTGACGTGCGCAGCTCCGATGCCGCGCTGGCCGCGCTGCATCTGTGGGAACAGGGCAAGGCTGATTTATCGGCGTACCTGCTGCAATCAGCCCACGTCCGGCGGCTCAACTCGCTGGAGGCGAGCAAGGACTTTGAGTTCTGCCTGCGGATGGATGCGTATGCCCAAGTGCTGCCCGTGTGGCGGGAAGATAGGTTGGTATTGGAGTAAAACTTTTGTCATCCTGAGCTTGCGAAGGACCTTATCACGCTAGAGCGGTTTGCCGAAACGCAATCGGCGCAAATCTGATAAGGTCCTTCGCAAGCTCAGGATGACACAAGGCGGACGGCTACTTCAGCTTCTCGTTTTCCTTGTGGCGCTGGCTGTCGCGCTGGGTTTTTTTGGCCAGGTTGCGGGTCATGGCTTCGGTGAGGTCGACGCCGGTTTGGTTGGCCAGGCAGATGACGACGAATAGCACGTCGGCCAGCTCATCACCAAGCTCACGGCCTTTGTCCGATTCTTTGAAGGACTGCTCGCCGTACTGGCGGGCGATGATGCGTGCTACTTCGCCGACCTCTTCCGTGAGCATAGCCATGTTGGTGAGCTCGTTGAAATAGCGCACGCCGGTGGTCGTAATCCAGGTGTCGACGGTTTTTTGGGCTTCTTCGATTGTCATAAGGGAGTAAGAAAAGGCGCTAAGCCGGCGAATCGAGCACAATGGTTACCGGGCCATCGTTGAGGAGGCGCACCTGCATATCGGCCCCGAAAATACCGGTGGGCACGGGCCGGGCCAGCTCAGCGGCCACCATGGCCACAAACTGCTCGTACAGCGGTTCGGCCACGGCGGGCGGGGCGGCCCCGATGTAGCTGGGGCGGTTGCCCTTGCGGGCATCGGCCAGCAGGGTGAACTGGCTCACCACCAGAATCTGGCCGTCGAGGTCCTGCACGCTGCGGTTCATCTGGCCATTGTCGTCGCCGAAAATGCGCAGCTGCACCAGCTTGCGGCACATCCAGGCGAGAGAAGTAGTATTGTCGGTGGGCGCGAAGCCGGCCAGCACGAGCAGGCCGGGGCCAATCTGGCCCGTAACCTGTTCCCCGACGGTAACGGAGGCTTCGCGGACGCGCTGAATAACAAGGCGCATAGGGGAGAGGAGAAAATGGAACGAGGAAATGTGGGGGACGGCTGCCGACCTTCGCGCCGCCCTATGCCCACCGTTGCTTCCACAAATAACGCCCCCGAACGTCCACGCCCCACCGCGTGGCTGCTGGGTGCGTTGCTGGCCGTGGCGGTCCTGCGGCTGTGGCGGCTGCCCGAGGCCGGCCCGCCCGATTTCGACTCAGTGCGCAACTGGCAGGTGGTGCATGAGTTGGCGCAAGGCAATTTTGCGCACTTGTTTCATCACGGCAGCCCGGGGTTTATGCTGCTTTTTGCGCCCGTGGCCGCCCTCACGCGGAGCTTTCTGGTTTTCCAGCTTATCAATGCCCTGCTTGGGGTGGCGGGGCTGGGCATGTTTGCCGGTTGGGTGGCCCGGCAGGACCGGCTGCCGGGGCCCGAAGCGGCCGGCCTGGTGCTGCTGGGCGGTACCGGGCTGCTGCTCACCTTTTCGGGGCGCGACTTCAACATGAGCTCAGCCAGCCTGCTGGTGGCGGCCGGGCTGTTGCGGAGCCACTACGCGCGGCTGCACAAGCCCGTACCGCGGCGGCTGGTGGCGGGGGCGGCCTGGCTGGCTTTGGGCTTGTGCATCAACTACAAATTTCTGTTCGCCGTGCCCATTCTGGCCGTGCTGGAGTGGTGGCGGGCCGATGGTTTGTGGCGGCGCGCCGGGGCCCGGGCGCTGTTTGTGCTGGCCGCGCCCTATGGGCTGCTGGGGCTGCTGGGCATGGCCGTGGGCCTGCCGTGGTACCGCTGGCTGGGCTTTTACTGGCGCACGGTGGTACCCGCTACCGCCAACACCGCCGGCCGGCAGGGAACGCTGCATTTCGATGTGCTGTACTACTTCCGCTATCTGGCCGTGTTCGAGTCGCCGCTGCTGCTGCTGGGGCTGGCGGCGGCCCTGGGGCTGGTGGCCCGCCAATGGCGGCGCGGCGACCTGCGGCGGGGCCAGCCGTTGCCGCTGCTGCCCTACCTGTTGGTGTGGGCGGGCTGCCTGCTGGCTGGCATGTCGTTGCTGATAAAGGCCCCGCGCGGGCTGCTGCTGGCCTACCTGCCCCTGGCTGCGCTGGCCGTGCTGAGTGGCCGCCAGCTGCTGCCCCGCCGGGTGCTGCTGGTGGGGCTGCTGGCGGCGGTGGGCCTCAATGTTCACCGCATCCAAATGCAGCTTTACGCGCCGCTGCCCGGGCGCTACCCGGCCGTGGCGGCCTGGCTACGGCAGCACGGGGCCACGCGCGTGGCCAGCACCGTGGGCAACGGCCTCGCGCCCTACCTGAGCCCCAGCCAGTCGTTAACGGTCATCACCGATGAGCGCGAGCTGGCCGCGCTGCGCCGCCAGGGCGTGCAGTACGTGCTCCTCGATGGGTACTGGCGCGTGGCCGGCGTGGCCCGGTTCGATTCGCTGCGACGGCAGGTGCCGGTGGCCGCCTGGGCCGCCGCGCCACTGCACCAGCCGCTGCTGTTTCTGGAGCATTCCGAGTTCACCGGGCTGAATTTTGAAGAAACCCTGGCCGCCAGCCGGGCCGCGGCGGCCGACTCGCTGGCACTGCTCCTGTACCGCCTGCGCTAGAACCGGGCGAGTGGTGCAGTCACGAAACCGGCAACGTAAAAGTCCCGGCGGTGGGCTACTGCCTATGGCGCCGCCCACCGCCGGGACCCGGAAGCGAAATAAACGTTGAGCGCAGACCTTACTGCACCGACGTGGGCAGCTTATTAACTTCGATAGCCGGAATATTGGCGCGGTAAGCAGTGTTGATGGCCAGAATGAACGTATTGGCCAACAAGGCGCTGCCGCGCGGCGTCAGGCTGTAGTAATCGAGCGAGAAGAAGTTGCCGCGCACGGGCTCGGCCGAATAGGTCACGCCATTCACCAGAATGCTCTCGCCCAAGAAATTGGGGAAGGCCGCGTTGGAATCGAGCGTGCGCTTGCTATCTAGGCCGATGGGCAGTTTGTAGATGGCGGCTAGTGTTTCGTCGAGGTACTTATTGTGGTCCGTCACTACCCGGTTGGCGCGGGCCAGCTCGGTCTTGTCAATCACATCGGCATTGCGCACGGGGTTGCGGCTGTCGCGGCCGTAGGGCAGTTGCAGGGTTGTACCGTTCACCACCACGGGGGTGCGCTGCCCTAGGCGTGGCACGGCCGTGGCTAGCACGTAATCGTCGTTGGTGATGACCTGGGCCGCGCCGAGGTTATTCGATTCTTCGATGTACACCAAGGCAGCATCGCCGAAAGTCGCTTGCAGGCTGCTCTGCAGGGCCAGGCCCTGGCCCAAGCGCAGCAGCGGCAGGTTTCTCAGGGCGGGCAGGCGGGCAATCATGCCTTGACGACCACCGGCAGTCAGCACATCTAGGATTTTTTTGGCGTTAGCATTCAGCAAGGCGGTGCTTGGCAGGTTGCACTCGCCGCCGCTGCGCACGAAGGGCAGCAGGTCATCAAGCCCCATGAAGTAGGTGAAGAACGTGGCCGACGCGCTGCCCGTGCTCACGGCTTGCAGGTAGGTGCGGCTGTCGGCCGCCGGTAGCAGGCGCTCGAAGTAGGGGTTGAACGCGCCGCCCGGCGTAGCATTGGCGGCATTGCCCAGGCCGACGGTTTCAATTTGGGTGAGCTGCAGGCCGGGCACGCCCAGGTTCTGGGGCAGAGTACCGGCGGTGGCACTGCGCGTGAGCAGGCGCACGGTGTCGGGCCCGCCGCAGGCCGCCGGGCTGATAACGGTACGCAGCACGGCCTGGCCGGCTACGCGCCGCACGCGGGGCAGGCCGGTGGCCGGCAGGTCGACTAGCATGAGGTAGCCCGAGCCCGAGCCATCCAGGTAGGGCTGGCTGAACATGGCGCTGGCACTGGCGCGGCTGAACTGCTGGGCCAGCAGGTTGGGAAAGGAATAGTCCTGGCTGGCGTGGGTGAGGCCCCCATTGCTCAGGCCGGCGGTGTAGCTGTCGCCCACGGCCACGTACCGGCTGGCATCGAAGCCGGTGCTGGGCGTAGGCGTGTCCTGGCTTGGGGCGCAGGCCGCGAGTAGCAGGGCGCTGGCCGCACCCAGGCGGGCCCAGGCACCAACCGACAGCGAATACATCTTCATCATGATAAAAAAGCAAAAAAGAACCGAGGAAGAAGATTGACTAGAAGGCTACCGCCAAGCCCACCGAAGCGGTTTGCACAGCCATGCGGTAGCTGCCGCCGATGTTGGCCACCTGCGCGCTGAGCGGGTTGGTGCGGGCCACACGCTGTTGGCCGTATTCGAAGGAGTAAGCGGCTTCGAGATTGAGGCGCTTGGTGAGTTGGTAGCACAAGCCGGCCGATACGCCAAGGCGGTTGGCATCGATGAACTCGGGATTGATGTATTCGTCGCGGATGGGCGTTTCGTCGTAGCGCACGCCGGCCAGCAGCGTCAGCGCCGGGTTCACCTGGTATTCGGCCCCGATGCGAAAGGTCATGGCGTCTTCGTAGCGGCGCGGCTGGTTCACGCGGCGGGCGGGCTGGGTGCCGTTGGCGGCCAGGTCGAGCTTCAGCGAATCGAGGTTGCTCCAGCCGGTGAGGGTGAAGTCGAACGTGAGCAGCAGCTGCTTGTTGATGCGGTCGGCAATGCCCACCGACACCACGTTGGGCAGGTTAAGCTGGGTGCCCAGGCCGGTGCTGGCCGGTAGCAGGGCCGCGTCGCGAGTGGGCACGCCGGTGTAAGTGCTGGTGCCGTTTTTGAGCTTGAGGTTGACGCCGGTGCGGTAGCTGATACCGAACGAAAGATTGTCGCCGGTGCGGCCGTACAAACCCACGCTCACGCCGTAGCCCGAGCCGCTGGCGCTAAGCTGGGCATTGGCGGCCGGGTCGTCGTACTGGCCTAAGGCGCGGCGCTGCGCGTATTTGCCGTAAGCGTAGATGAAACCCACCCCGGCCCCGAAGTTCTCATTCAGTTTGAAGGCTACCGTAGGCTGCACGAAATATGTGTTGAGGCGGCTTTCCTGAATCACGGCGCGGCCTTCCCAGTTGTCGGGCCATTTGGTGTGGTAGCCGTAGGGCGTGGTCAGGCTCAGGCCCAGGCTTACCCGCTTGTTGAGGGCGCGCGTGGCGTAGAAGTAGCCGCCGGGCTGCACGGTCAGCTCCTGGTCGGTGCGCAGGTAGGTGTCCTGGCCTACGAAGGAGGCGCGCCGTACCTGGCCGATGCCGCCGAAGCTCAGGCGCGTGAGCGAATCGCCCCACTGGCTCAGCAGGCCGGGGTTCATGCTCAGGCCCGCGATGCTGTTGATGTAGGCCGTGCTGGCCCCACCCAGGCCCAGTACCCGCGCCCCCTGCGGGCCGGTATCAAACCCGCCGGCCGAAGCCGTAAGTCCACAGAAGACAGGAATCAGAAAAAGGAGAGGTTGACGCATACGGGCGGTTTGGCGGAAAATTGCAAACAAATGTACATCGCCACGGGCAGTGTTAACTGCTGGCTACTATCATTTTTCAGCGCTTCACGCCCAGGCTATCCAGGCGGTGCTGGTAGCGACGGGCGTTGCGTTTGTGCGCGGCATAGGTTTCGGCAAAATCGGAAAATCCGCTGCCGTCAGGCCGGGCGCAGAAGAACAGATTTTGGTTGTGCGCGGGGCGGAGCACGGCCAGCAGCGAGCCGGGCAGGGGCGTGGTGATGGGGCCGGGCGGCAGCCCTTTGTGCCGGTAGGTGTTGTAGGGCGAATCGACTTTCTTGTCCACGTTGAGTACGCGCTTGCGGGTGCCCAGGCCGTGCAGGGGCCAGAGCAGGGTGGGGTCGGCCTGCAGGGGCTGGCCAAGGCGCAGGCGGTTGAGGTACACGGCGGCGATGAGCGGCTTGTCGGTCGGCTGGGCCGTTTCGCGCTGCACGATGCTGGCCAGCACGCTCACCTGCACGCGGGTCATGCGCAGCGAATCGGCCCGGGCCTGGCGCTCGGGCCGCCAGAACCGGCGGTAGCGGGCCGCCACCGAGTCGAGAAAAACCGGGGCGCTGGTGTTCCACAGCAGCCGGTACTGCCCGGGGATGAACATGGTGCGAATCGTACAGGTATCGAGGTGGTAGCGCCGCTGCAAGCCTTCGTTATCGCCCAGCAGCAGCTCCAGCTTAAAGGAGTCGGTTTCGAGCCGGCCGCACACTTTGCGCGGCAGCTGGTCGAGGTAGTGAAAAGGCTTCAATTCGAACTTCACCGTGTCTTGCAGCCCAAATAGCAGCATGCTTACTAAGTCGATGTTACCCATCCCGGGGTCCAGGCGGTAGCGGCCGGCTCGCACGTGGGCCGGGTAGTCGTGGTGTTCGGCCACCCAGCGGAAGGTGGTCGGCTCTTGCAGCAGCTCATGTTTTTGGAGCGAATCGAGCACCGCTGCGTAGCCCGTGCCGGTGCGGATGTAGAGGTAGGCCGGCCCTTCGGCGTCGGCCGCGACATTGGGGCGGTAGGCCACGCGCCACACGGCGTAGCCAGCTGCAGCGGACAGGCCCAGCACGAGCAGGAAGTAGGGGAGCAGGCGGCGGGAGCGGCGGGGCAAATGCGTTGGGGCAGGATGAAGGGTAAAGTTAGGGCAGTTTTGGAAGGGTAGTAGGGTGGGAGTTGCCTGGTTTCATTATTTGGCGAAACCCCGTTCTTAATTCACCAACAATTCCTGCCTTCCTACCCTCACCCCGCCCTACCCCGCCACCAGCTCCGCTACGGCCGCCTCAAACGCCGCCCGCTCGGCCAGCCGCACGATTTCCGTCGGGGCCGCGGCGCGCGACTCGCAGTCGGCAATCGGGCAGCGCTCGCAGGTTTCGTTCACAATGCGGAAGGGCAGCGCCGGGTCGGCCAGGAAGCGGACGTGCTGTTTCAGGTTGTCGTCGCAGCGCAGGCCCACGGTCACGCTCAGGGCCATTTGGGTGGGGGTGCCGGCGCGAGCCAGCGTGAAGCAGAGGTATTCATCGTCGGTGCCGAAGTAGCGGGACTTTTGCGCGCCGGCTACCGTCACGGGGGCGTCGGCGGTATCGGGCAGGGGCAGGGCGCGGGCCTCGTCCAGCAAGCGCAGGCTCACCCAGCGGCGGCAGTAGTGCTCGTTCAGCTCGTTGCCGTGGGGGTTGTGCAGGCGGGCCAGGTGCAGCTCCTTGGTCAGCTCGTAGGGAGCTAATGAATCGGCCTGGTCGAAGCGCAGGAAGAACAGGCTTTGCAGCCCGAAATGGCGCGGCAGCAGCGTGGTGAGGCGCTGCATAAACATCTCGGGGCTCACGTCGTACTGCGTCATCAGGTTCAGCAGCAGCTCGGGCTGCCACTTTTTGGCCCCGAAAAACTTCTTCACGTCGCGCAGCAGGCTTTCCTCCTCCATCAGCAGCGCGCCGGCGAAGTAAGAGGCCTTGAAGTTGTTCAATACCTCATCAAAGGAGCTCACCTGCAGGCTGCTGCTCACGTAGGGCCGCTCCGTCAGCTTCAGGTAGTTGAAGGCCACCTCGCGGCCCAGCACGAACGCCTGCTGGCCCCGGCTCAGGCCCGGCCGCAGCAGCAGTCGCTTGGTTTTGGGCTGAAACACGCTCCGCAGCCGCGCCTGGGTGGCCACGGCGTGCCGGCCCAGCGTTTCGCGGTCCAGCGTGTAGCCGTATTCCCCGGTCAGCACACGCTCCAGCTGGCCGAGGTCGAAGGGCGCGACGGTGCTCAACTGGTGGCTCCCCACGAAGGCGCGCACATCCTGCTCCAGCTCTTCGAAGTAGTTGTCGTGCATCTCCTGAAACGAGCGTAGCGCGGCCAGAAACAGGTGTTCCTGGCGCATCTCGTAGTTGCGCGCAATCTCAAATATGGTGCTGATGAAGGCATTCATCCGGGCCGGGGCGTTGGCAATCAGCTCGATGATGCGGGCCGGCTCCAGCCCGTACATCTCCAGCGGAAACTCCTTGAGCATCTTCGAGTTCAGCAGCTCGCCAATGGGCTCCAGCCGGCGCGGCAGCTCCAGCGAGGTCAGCTGGTCGTAGCGCACATCCAAGGCCTTGCTCAGGCTCAGAATCTTGTCGGCTTTGGGGTACTTCTTGCCCTTTTCAATCTCATTCAGGTAGCTCACCGACACGTCGCATACCCGCGCCAGCTCGGCCGGGCTCAGGCTGCGCTCCTGCCGCAGCTCGCGCAGCTTCAGACCAAAAATGAGGCGAACGACCTGGCCGTGATTGAGCATTTTCGATGTGAGAGCGTGGAAAATGTGGAAATCCGATAAATTTCTTTTGCCTGAATTGGCAGAGGCCTACCACCGTGAAAAGCCATTTTGAGTCGAATATGGCGACTTTAAAAAGGTCTCAGTTGGAATAACAAAGGTAGTCGCAAAAGCAAATTTCTTACTTTTAGCGAATATTCGCTGGATATTTAAATTCGCTTCGCTATGTTTGTATCGGTTGTCATGTATAAGCCGAGAGATGAAGACTGAACGAAGTCATTTTCTCATTTCCCCTTCTCACCTTCTCACATTTCCTAAATGACCTTCACCGACGTTGCTCCCGCCCCAGCGCCCACTTACCTCACCCCCGAGCGGGTAAAGGTCATCGGCGCGTATTCGCCGGCCTTTGCCGAAATCCTCACGCCCTCGGCCCTGGCCTTCGTGGCTGAGCTGCACCGCCACTTCGACCCCACCCGCCAGGCCCTGCTGGCCCGCCGGGCCGAGCGGCAGGCCGATTTTGAGGCCGGCATCCTGCCGAACTTTTTGCCCGAAACCATCCGCATCCGCGAGCAGGACTGGACCGTGGCCCCGCTGCCGGCCGACCTGCTCGACCGCCGCGTGGAAATCACCGGCCCCGTGGAGCGCAAGATGATTATTAACGCCCTCAACTCCGGAGCCAGCGTGTTCATGGCCGATTTGGAGGACTCGAACGCTCCGACCTGGGACAACGTCATCCAGGGTCAGATTAACCTGCGTGATGCTGTGCGTCGCACCATCTCGCTTAGCACGCCTACCAAAGAGTACAAGCTGAACGAGAAAACCGCCGTGCTCATGGTGCGCCCGCGCGGCTGGCATCTGGTCGAGAAGCACATTTTGGTCGATGGCGAGCCCATCAGCGCCGCGCTGCTCGACTTTGGCCTCTACTATTTTCACAACGCCCACGAGCGGTGCGCGCAGGGCACCGCGCCCTATTTCTACCTGCCCAAGCTCGAAAGCCACCTCGAAGCGCGCCTCTGGAACGACGTGTTCAACTTCGCGCAGCTGGCCCTGGAGCTGCCCAAGTGTCAAATCAAGGCTACCGTACTCATCGAAACCCTGCCGGCGGCCTTCGAGCTGAATGAAATCCTGTACGAGCTGCGCGAGCACAGCGCGGGCCTCAACTGCGGGCGCTGGGACTACATTTTCAGCTACATCAAGCGCTTGGGCCTTAACCCCGACTTCCGCCTGCCCAACCGCGCCGAGGTGACCATGACGGTGCCCTTTATGGCTGCCTACTCGGCCCTGGTGGTGCAAACCTGCCACCGCCGGGGTGTGCACGCCATCGGCGGTATGGCCGCCCAGATTCCCATCAAGAACGACCCCACCGCCAACGACGCGGCCCTGGAGAAAGTGCGGCAGGATAAAATCCGGGAAGCCACCAACGGCCACGACGGTACCTGGGTGGCCCACCCCGGCCTGGTGCCGGTGGCGCTGGAAGTCTTCAACCGCCTTATGCCCGGCCCCAACCAAATCGAGAACAAGCGCCCCGACGTGCATGTGACAGCCGCCGACCTGGTGAAAGCGCCCACCGGCAACATCACCGAGGACGGCCTGAAGCTGAACATCGACGTGGCCGTTCAGTACCTGGCCTCCTGGCTGGGCGGCAATGGCTGCGTGCCGATTTACAACCTGATGGAAGACGCCGCCACGGCCGAAATCAGCCGGGCGCAGGTGTGGCAGTGGCTGCACACGCCGGGCACGGTACTGGCCGATGGCCGCGCCGTCACGACCGAGCTGTACCGTGGGCTGGTGCCCGGCCAGCTGGAGAAAATTAAGGCTCAGGTGGGGGATGACGCCTATGAAAAAGGCCATTTCATGGATGCGGCCCGCCTGTTTGATAAGCTGGTGATGAGCGAGCAGTTCATCGAATTCCTGACTGTGCCAGCCTACGAGCAACTGGCGTAGCCAGCAGGTAGCGGCTGCGCTACTCCCCCCCCAAATTCCGATAGTTAAAAAGCGGCCTGCCGGGCTGCCCGGCACCGCTTTGCCCAAACCCAATCCTTCACCATTCAATCTGTTTCCCATGAAAACCACCCCCCAACGCGCCGCCGAAATTGCCCTCGACTGGGCCCACAATCCCCGCTGGATTGGCATTGAGCGTCCCTACTCGCCCGAGGATGTGGTGAAGCTGCAGGGCTCCGTGCACATCGAGTATTCGCTGGCCCGCCAAGGTGCTGAGCGGCTCTGGGAGCTGTTGCACACCCGTGAGTATGTGGCCGGGCTGGGCGCGCTCACCGGCAACCAGGCCGTGCAGGAAGTGCAGGCCGGCTTGCTGGCCATCTACCTCAGCGGCTGGCAGGTGGCGGCCGATGCCAATGGCGCGGGCCACATGTACCCCGACCAAAGCCTGTACCCCGTGGACAGCGTGCCGGCCGTGGTGCGCCGCATCAACAACGCCCTGCTGCGGGCCGACCAGATTCAGCACCTCGACGGCCGCAGCGACATTCATTACCTCGCGCCCATCGTGGCCGATGCCGAAGCCGGTTTTGGTGGCAACCTAAATGCCTTCGAGCTGATGAAAATGATGATTGAGGCCGGAGCGGCCGGCGTACACTTTGAAGACCAGCTGTCGTCGGCCAAGAAGTGCGGACACCTGGGCGGCAAAGTGCTGGTGCCCACGCAGGAAGCCATCAACAAGCTGGTGGCCGCCCGCCTGGCCGCCGACGTGCTGGGCGTGCCCACCCTGATTGTGGCCCGCACCGATGCCGATGCCGCCGACCTGCTCACCGCCGACGTAGACCCGCGCGACCAGCCCTTCATCCTGCAGGAAGCTGAGCGCACCAACGAAGGCTTCTACCGCATCCGCTGCGGCATTGAGGCCGGCATTGCCCGTGGCCTGGCCTACGCGCCCTACGCCGACCTCATCTGGATGGAAACCTCACATCCCGACCTGGGTGACGCCCGCAAATTTGCCGAGGCCATTCATGCCAAATACCCGGGTAAGCTGCTGGCTTACAATTGTTCACCGTCCTTCAACTGGGCCTCCAAGCTGAGCGTGGAGCAGATGGAAACCTTCCGCGAGGAGCTGGCCGCGATGGGCTACAAGTTCCAGTTCATCACGCTGGCAGGCTTCCACGCCCTCAACACCAGCATGTTCGAACTGGCCCAGGCCTACCGCCAGCGCGGCATGGCCGGCTATTCCGAGCTACAGGAGCGCGAGTTTGCGCTAGCCAAGGATGGCTACCAGGCCGTGAAGCACCAGTCGTTCGTGGGCACCGGCTACTTCGACGCCGTGCAGAACGTGGTGACCAGCAACCAGACCAGCACCGCCGCCCTGGTGGGCAGCACCGAGGAGGCACAGTTTTAAGCATTAGCTGAATAATAAAGTACGTCATGCTGAGCGAAGTCGAAGCATCTCGCGTGCAATAGTAAATCCTCTCGATTGGATTACTACCACACGCGAGATGCTTCGACTTCGCTCAGCATGACGTACTTTATTATTCAGCCAAAACCTAAAACGGCTGCTCAATCGAGGCGTAATCCTCGCCGTGCTTCTCGGCCGTACCTTTTAGCAGCTGCTGCTGCCAGGGACGTAAGGCAGCTTCGGTACCCAGCTCGATGATGTCGGCGATGAGGCGGTTGCTGAGTACCATGTTGGCCATGGTGCTGCCGTGGTCGGTGGCGAGGTGCCCTTTAAGGGCCATGAGCAGGGCTTCGCGGGCATCGGCGCGGGCGGCAGCGGGACCGCCAAGACGGCGGCGGAAAGGGAACTTGCGCTGCTCGGCTGGCAGCGGGGCATCGGGTTCCAAATCGGTCGTGCCGATGGCGAGGAGCTGCTCGGCGTAGGGCGAGCGTTTCAGCTCGGGGTGCAGGCCATTGGCGGTGCGTAGCTGCAGGGCCGTTTCGAGCGGGTTACGGGCGAGCTCAGCCAGCCGGTCGTTGCTGAGAACATGGTACGGCGGGCGGTCGAGCTGCCGGGCCACGGTATCGCGCAGCATGAACAGTTCGCGGAATATGGGCATTTCCTGGCTGGAAATCTTGTATTTGGCAGCATTGCGCGACCACGGGCGCGGGTCGTCGCGGCCGTAGCGGACGGCTTCGAGGGCCAGGTTTTCCTGAGCGGCCCAATCGGCCCGGCCCAGCTCTTCGAGCCGGGCGCTGAGGCGGTCGGTGAGCTCGAAGAGGTAGAGCACGTCGTTGGCCGCGTATTCCTTCTGTGCTTCGGTGAGCGGGCGCTTCAGCCAGTTCGATTTCTGCTCGCCCTTGTCCACTTCCAAGCCCAGTTCGGCCTGAATGAGGCGGCCGAGCGAAATATTATTATCCTCGGCGGCCAGCAGGGTAAACTGCACGCTGGTATCGACGATATTGAGGCAATTCACGCTGAACACCTCGTCGAGCAGCAGGATGTCGGACTTGCAGGAATGAAACACCTTGGCCACCGTCGGGTCGCGCAGCACGGCGAACAGCGGCTCCAAATCGGCAGCCATGTTAGGCAGGGGCAGGGGGTCAATCAGATACGCCTGTTGGCCATCAAAAACCTGTATTAGAGCCAGATGACGGCCATAGCGGTGGCGCATATCGTCGAATTCCAGGTCGATACCAATGCGGGGCAGGGTGGCAAAATGCGCGGCGGCGGTGGCCACGGCCTCGGCGGTGGTCAGGTAATGAATGGTGGGCATTGAAGCGGAATGCAGAACGAAGAGAGCCGCCCGGAGACGGACCCGAATGTAAGAGCGGTAAAGGTAGGTACGGTAGGCAGGCTTGGCGAAACTATTGCGCCGAATAGGGAAGTAGTAGGGTAGTTGAGCGTGTGCAATTATATTCGCCCTAGCATCGTGGAGTCAGGAATGATGAATTGACCATTTTTTCCATGTTATGTTTTTCTGCTTTCGAAACATTTGTACCGAAAGTTGTTCCCGTCTTATCACTCACCAACTATCTTTTCTCTCATGAAAAAACGCTTATTCTCTCATTTCAGGCTGCTGCTTTTGCTGACAGCTTGCTTGTGTTCGGCATCGGCCTGGGCGCAGTCCAGTGCCATCAGTGGTCGGGTCACGGCTTCGGACGGAGGTGCCCTGCCCGGCGCTACCGTTCTCGAACGCGGTACCACCAACGGTGTAAGTACTAATGCCGACGGTGCTTTTTCGCTCAGTGTGCAGCCCAACGCCACGCTGGTCATTAGCTCAGTAGGTTACACGGCGCAGACCGTTGCAGTAGGCAGCCAAAGTGTAATTAACGTCACGCTGGCCGCCTCGACCACGCAGTTGAGCGAAGCCATTGTGGTGGGTTACGGCACGCAAACAAAGGCCGACGTAACGGGCTCTATTGTAACGCTTACCACCAAGGATATCAACAATGCCCCGGTGACGACGTTTGAGCAGGCCATTCAGGGTAAAGCTGCGGGCGTAGTCATCGAAAACAGCAGTGGTAAGCTAGGCCAGGGCATTAAGGTGCGGGTGCGCGGTACTTCTTCAGTAAGCGGCGACACGCAGCCACTGTACGTAATTGATGGTATTCCAGTCCAGACGGATAACCTGTCGTCGACCAGTGCTCCGACTAACCCCATTGCTGATATCAATCCCAACGATATCGAGAACATCACTGTCCTGAAAGACGCCGCCGCGTCGGCCATCTATGGTTCGCGCGGTACCAACGGTGTGGTGCTCATCACCACTAAGCGAGGTAAAGCGGGTGCCACGCGCTTCAACCTAGGCTTCCAGACGGGTAGCAGCAAGGCTACTCACTTGCGCGAGTTCTTGAATGCCAAAGAGTATGTGGAGTTGTTTACGGAAGCATTGAAAAACGCCGGACGTTCCGACGCCAGCATTGTCAACCGCTTCCGGGGCTATGCCGCTGGTGTAACCGTAGATGCGAACTACAACGTGGACACTAACTGGCAGGACCAGGCGTTCCGCAAAGGCAACTTCAGCCAGTATGACCTGAACGCCAGCGGTGGTACCGAAAAAACCAAGTTCTTTATCTCGGGCCAGTACAACACCCAGGAGGGTATTTTGCTCGGCAATAAGCTGCAGCGTATTGCTGGTCGCTTTAATGTTGACCACCAGGCAACCGAAAAGTTGACACTGGGTGCCAATGTGGGCCTATCGCGCACGCAGAACAACCGTCTGCCCAACGACAACGCCTTCAGTAACCCCGTTCAAATCGTGGCTTTGGCTCCTATTACTCCCCTGATTGACCCCCGCACGGGCCTGACCAGCGGTGCGCTTGATGTGGCCACCGGAAACCCTAACACTAACTTCCCCTTCTACTATAATCCGCTGTTGGGCATTCAGAACAACGCGGCAACGTATACGACCTATGGCTACCGAGCCCTCGGCAACGTGTATGCACAATACGAGTTTCTGCCCGGCTTGTCATTCCGCAGCGAATTGGGCCTCGACCTGCTGAACCAGGACGAAGACCAGTACCTGGCCCGAGTGACGTCGCGCAACTCTAACCCCACCAACGGGTTTGGCTTCAGCGCTCACACTACCAGCGCCCGCTTCACCACAAACAACTACTTCTCCTACCGTAAGGTGCTGAACGAGGTACACAGCATTGAAGCCACGTTGGGTACTTCGTTTGAGCAGCGCCGTGCTACGGCGAATAGCGTGCAGGGTACGCAGTTCGCCAGCGATGCTTATCGCACTCTTGGGAATGCCGCTACCTACACGGCCGGCAGTTCCAACAGCACCAGCAATGCACTGCTTTCATACTTCGCTCGTGTTAACTACGCGTTTGCCAGCAAGTACCTGCTGGGCCTGAGTGCTCGCATCGACGGTTCATCGCGCTTCGGAGCGAACAAGCGCTACGGCTTTTTCCCAGCCGCTTCACTGGGCTGGGTCGTGACGGAGGAAGCCTTTCTGAAAGACCAGAAGGTGCTCAGTTTCCTGAAGCCGCGCGTGAGCATTGGCCGAACCGGCAACCAGGGCTTTCCCGACTTTGCCTCGTTGGGTCTGTACTCGGGCACATCGGGCTACGTCGGCGTACCGGGTCAGCGTCCGCTGCAGCTGGCCAACCCCAACCTGAAGTGGGAATCGACTACCCAGACCGATGCCGGTATCGAATTTGGTTTGTTCGATAGCCGCGTCAGCGGGGAGGTCGATGTGTACTTGAAGCGCACCACCGACTTGGCTCTGAACGCACCGGTACCAGGTACTTCGGGTTTCCTCACGCAGTTTCAGAACGTGGGTAATCTGGAAAACAAGGGCATTGAATTTGCCCTGACTACCCGTAATTTCGTAGGTGATTTCACTTGGACCACGACTGCTAACGCGAGCCGTAATGCCAACAAGGTAACTTTTCTGCAGGGGCAGCCGGTGCTGGGAAGCTTCCTCAGCCGTGCACAGGAAGGCTACCCGCTTGGGACTTTCTTTGGTGCCGAGTATGCCGGGGTTGACCCCGCCAACGGTAATGCACTCTACTATCGAAACCGTGCCAGCAATGATGGCACCAGCACGGGATACATCGACCACAACGCCGGCAAGACCAGCGTGGTCGACTCGGCGCAATTGGTGCCCGTGGGTGACCCTAACCCCCGCTGGACGCTGGGCTTCACCAACACCTTTACCTACAAAGGCTTTGACCTGAGTGCTACGCTTACCGGCGTGTTCGGCAACAAAATATTTGATGCTGGTGGGCAGTTTTATTCGGTGGCGTTCAACAACGGGCCCGATAACCAAACCCGCGACCAGCTTAACCGCTGGCGCAAGCCCGGCGATATCACCGATGTGCCCAAAGCCGACTACCTGAGCGGTAACGGCACTGCTAACTCTTCGCGCTTCGTGCGCGACGGCTCTTACGGCCGCCTGCGCACCGTAACGCTAGGCTACAACCTGCCTGCCTCGCTTGTGAAGAAGGGTTACCTGCAATCGGTGCGCGTGTACGCCCAAGCACTAAACTTGGCCACTTTCACAAAATACAAAGGTTGGGACCCTGAAGTGAACGCCGACTACCTCGCTTCGTCGGGCAGTCTGGGCACCGTCACGGCGACCCAGGGCAACATCAACCAGGGCATCGATTTCTACTCGGCCCCGCAGCCGCGTACCATCACGTTCGGTATCAACGTCGGCTTCTAGCGTCTGGCTTTTTCCTCCCTTTGACTTCTTTCTGATATGAAAAAAATAGTTTATGCGCTGGCCACTGCTCTGCTGTTGACCGGTACGCTCACAAGCTGCGATAAGAAGCTTGATATTAAACCCGTCGATAACGTAGCTGCCGACCAAGCCCTGCTGACTTCTTCGGACGTAGAAGCCGCTTTGGTGGGTTCTTACACTGGCATGCAGAATGCCGAGGCTTACGGTGGCTACATTCAGCTGATGTCTGATTTGCTGGCCGATGACGGCGAGATTTCGTTTGTGGGCACATTTGTTCCACCCAACCAAATCAACCGGAAGTCTATCTTGCGGGATAATGGCTTTGTGCAGAGTATCTGGACGAATGCCTACAATGTGATTAACCGCACCAACAATGTGCTGGCTAACCTCGACAAGCTCGATACGCCGGCCAAAGTGGCGCGTGTGGAGGGCGAGGCCCGCTTCATCCGCGGTGCTATGTACTTCGAGCTGGTGCGCCTGTATGCCCGCGACTGGGCCGATGGTACGCCCTCTTCGAACCCCGGCGTGCCGCTGGTGCTCACGCCTACCAAGGTGGTCGATGCCTCATCCCAAGTGGCGCGCAACTCGGTAGCCGAAGTTTACGCGCAAGTAATTTCAGACCTCACCACCGCTGAAAGCAAGATGACGGCCGTCTCAAGCGCAGGCAACTTCTTCGCCGGTACGTCGGCCGCCGCCGCCATGCTCTCGCGCGTTTACCTGCAGCAGGCCCGTTTTACTGAAGCCACAGCCGCTGCCAACCGCGTCATTGCGGCTGTAACGTCGACGGGTATGCCGCGCTACAGCCTAAATTCCAGCTATATAGATGAGTTCTACTCGGGCGCTGACTTGCTGGCCAACTCCAGCGAAGACATTTTCGCTATTCAGAATTCGGCTCAGAGCGGTAGCAATCAGCTCAACAACTTCTACTCGCCCTTTCAGCGCGGTGATGTTGCCATCGAAGATAAGCACCTTAACCTTTACAACTCGGCCGACGACCGTCTCAACCTGTTCACCATCGGCACGGGTGGCCAGCAGTCGTACAGCGATAAATATGATTCACAATACGGCAACATCAAGCTGATTCGTCTGGCCGAAATGTACCTAACGCGCGCCGAAGGCAATTTCCGCACTGGCGGCGTATTGGGCGCTACACCTTTAGCTGACGTCAACCGTATCCGGAACCGCGTAGGCCTGCCATCGCTGGCCAATCTAACCTTGAGTATCATCCTAGCAGAGCGAAAGCTGGAGCTTGCCTTTGAAGGCTTCCGGCTGGGCGATGTGAAGCGCAATCGCGAGTCGGTACACGACGCCAGCGGCACGTTACTGCCTTGGAACTCGCCCCGCCTCGTCTTTCCGATTCCGCTACGTGAAATCAGCGTGAATCCGAAGCTGACGCAGAACTCGGGCTACTAGCCTAATTGCTGCCCACAAAAAAAGCCCGTAACAGCTGTTACGGGCTTTTTTTGTGGGCAGCAATTAGCGCTACTTATCGCCTAGCAACAGCTGCGGCACTGCCCCGCGTCCGCCGCCCATGATGATGACCTTTGCGTTGGGCGAAGTAGCAATGGCCTGGTTGGCCTTGATGGTTTCGTATTGCAGCAGCTTGTCGCTGAGCTCGGTATTGACGATGCGCTGGTAGTCGGCAATGCCCTGGGCCTCCACGCGCTTGCGCTCGGCTTCCTGCTTTTCCTTTTGCAGCACAAACTGCATTTTCTGCGCATCCTGCTCGGCCGAAATCTTGCTTTCGATGCTGGCTTTTACCGACTGCGGCAGCTGAATATTGCGGATGAGCAGCTGGTCGAGTTGCAGGCCGTTGTTGCGGAAATCCTTTTCAATGGCGGCCAGAATGCGGGTCTGGAATTCTTCGCGCCGGGTCGAGTACAGGGCCACGGCGTCGTAGAACACGGCCCCGTCGCGGATGCGGGTGCGCGAAATGGAGCGCACAATTTTATCCTGGTAGTCTTCGCCGATGGTGGACAGAATTTTGGGTGCCTGGCCCGGCACCACGTGGTAGAGAACGGTGAGGTCGATGACAACTTCAAGGCCGTCGGCCGAGAGCACCCGAATGGCATCGTCGCCCGTCTGGGCTCCCTCGCCGCGCACCGCCGACATGGTGTAGTTCTGGGTGCGGGTATCGAAGCGGGTTACGTCTACCAGGGGGTTCACCACGCTCAGGCCGGGAAGCAGCACGCGCTGCTGCACTTGCCCAAACAGCGTTTGCACGCCTACCTGGCCCACGCCAATCTGCACCACCGTGCTTAGTACCAGGCCCAGCACCAGAAAGGCACCGCCCAGAAAAATAAGCCCGCCGCGCAGGCGTTCCAGCCGGTCCGAAAACCGCGAGGCATTCAGGCCCAGTACCAGAATGATAAAACCAAGAATGGTGAGGGTCATGACAGTAAAAAGTTAGCAGTTGAAAGAGTGGGGGAGTTAGTCTTCGTCGGTTTCAAAATCCAGGGTGCGGGCCAAATCCACGCCTTCTTGGGCAATTTCTTCGAGCAGCGCGGGGGCATCGGCATCGAGGGTGCGGCCGAAAAGGTTGAGCAATTCCTCGCCCTGCTCGTTCACGTACAGGTTTTCGTAGAGGCGGTCGAACAGCCGGGTTTCACGGCCCACGATGCGGTCGATATCCTCCGGCGAGCGGGCTTCGCTCAGGGCGCGGTGCAGCACGTCGAGCACCTGGCGGCTCTCGTCGTGGTCGCCGAGCTCCGACACCAGTTTAAGCAGCCCCATGGCCACCCCCAGGCGCACCTGCTCGAAGCGAAAGGGCAGCTGCGCCGGGGATGCCGCACGCAGCTGGTCGTAGGCGCGCAGGGCGGTGGGCGTGAGGTAATACTTCACGTCGTTGGGAGCAGTGAAGGCTAGATGCAGCAGTTGTTCGTAGGGTGTCATGATAAAAACCAGTGGTTGGAGCCGCAACCGGGACGGCGGGGGTGCGTAGGCGAAAGGGCGCAAGGTACGCGCTAGCCCTAGCCTCCGGCATTTATCGTTGGTGCGGTCGCGGCATTACATTCACCCTTACCCGTAATTTATTCCGATGACCCATAAGAAAAAATGGCTCCTGTTTGCTCCCTTAGGACTGAGTGTAATCGGAGCGGGTGCCAGTATGATACATTGGGCCGGCAGCCTGAAAGACCAGCACGCCCCCACCGCCAAATGGCTGGCCGCCGGCACGGCCGCGCTGGTCGTATTCAATACCGGCATCAGCCTTTTTGGGCGCAGCGTGGTTGAAAAAGTGCTGCACGAAGTGCGCGAAAAGTCCGCGCCGCACCACGACCAGAGGTAGAGGTTGTGCCGCGAACATGCCCGGCAGGATGTTTTGAGTACTCAAGGAAAGTAAACGAGTGAAGAACGCCAGGCAGCGCGCGGCGAATTATCCTGCTTGTGCCAACAAATCATGTGTTTAATGATTCGGGCAAGGCACTTCGCCGCGCGCTGCGTGGCAGTTATTTTGCTTGAATACTTCCGAACGGCTCAACTGGAATAGCACCAACAAAAAAAAGACCCCAGCCGAAGCCGGGGTCTTTCTGGAAATACGGAAAGGAACAGTTCTTGGAAAGGACTATTCGGTTTTAGCTTCCATTTTAGCGGTACCTTCTTTGGTTTTGGTGCTCACTTTATTGGCACCACGCTTCACGGCACGCTTGGTTTTCATGGCACCGCGCTTCATCGCGTGGCCCGTTTTGTGGGCTACGTTGCCGGCGGCATCCTTGGTGTTGTCGAGGGCCTGGCCCACGTTGGTCTTGCCGGTTTTGGTTACCACTTTGGTGGTGCCGTTGTCACGCGTTTTCACTTCGGTCGAAGGCGTAGTCTGGGCGAAAGCAGTGGTGGCGAAAGCCGACAGGGCGAGGAAAAGAGTTGCTTTTTTCATGGATTTTTCAGAAAGAAAAAGGGCTTTTGGTGGCTTGTACGCGCCCCTTCGGCAAAGGTTATTACCAGTATCGTGCCATGTTGCCCGGGGCCTGCTACCCGCTGCCTGCGGGCGGACTACGGCAGCAGCAGCGAGCTGTCGCCATAGCTCAGAAAGCGGTAGTCGTGGGCCAGGGCGTGGTCATATACTGCCCGCCAACCCGGGCCCAGCAACGCGGCTACCAGCAGCAGCAGCGTACTCTCAGGCTGATGAAAATTAGTAATTAGCCCGTTCACTAAACGGAAGCGGTAGCCCGGCGCGATGAGCAGACGCGTACTGGCTTCCAGCGTATCGGTGCCCCGGGCTTCGAGGTAGCGTAGCAGGGCCGTAAGCGCTTCCCCTGAGCTGATGCCGGCCGCTGCTTCGGCTTGCTCGTAAGGCTGCCACTGCGTTACGAGCAGGGCGGCGGGCTCGGCAGCAGCCAGCAACAGGCCAACGCCCAGCCAATACAGCGTTTCCAGCGTTCGCAGGCTGGTGGTGCCCACCGCGATAACCGGTCTGGGCTGCTGGGACAGCAATTGGCGCAGCAGGGCAGCCGTCACGATAATCGGCTCGGTGTGCATGGGGTGGTCGGCCATGCGGGCGGCTTTCACCGGCTGGAAAGTGCCCGCGCCCACGTGCAGCGTCACGTGGCCGATGGCAAAGCCCCGGCTCCGTAGCTCAGTCAGTATTTTGGGGGTGAAGTGCAGGCCGGCCGTGGGGGCGGCCACGGCCCCTTCGGCGGCGGCGTACACGGTTTGGTAGCGTACGGCATCGGCGGCGGTATCGGGCCGGTCGATGTAGGGCGGCAGCGGCAGGTGGCCGGCCGCGCGCAACACCTCGGCAAAGGGCAGCTCGGCCAGGTTCCAGCGAAAGTCAATCAGGGCCGTGCCGGCTTCCTGCGTTTGGCGCTCGGCGTGCAGGGTGGCTGGCTGGCCGTCGGCGGTTTCAAATTCGAGGCGTACGGGCCCGTCTTTCCAGCGGCGGCCATTGCCTACCAGGCAGCGCCAGGTGCAGGAGCCGGTTTGCTGCAAGGCCAGCTCCAGACTCCGGTGCGGGGCCACGGGTTCCAGGCAAAACAGCTCGACCTGCCCGCCGGTGGGCCGCCGGGCCAGCAGCCGCGCCCGCACCACGCGGGTATCGTTGAAAACGAGCAGTGCGCCCGGGGGCAGCTGGCTGGGCAGGTCGCGGAAAATGTGGTCGGTAATCACCCCACTGTGGCTCACCAGCAGGCGGCTGGCGGCGCGGTCGGGCAGGGGTTCGGGCGCAATACGGGAGGCCGGTAGTGGGTAAGTGAAATCGTGAATAGAGAGCTGGCGCGGGTCGGGGTTCATGCCGCAAAGGTCGGATTGGGAGTAGTTAAAAGTGGAGAGTTAAAAGTTAAAAAAACCCGCTTAACAATTCAAGCAGGCTTTTTAACTTTTAACTCTCCACTTTTACCTCTCCGCTGACGCTTACTTGCGGCGGAATAGCAGCAAATGCTGCTGTGGCAAGGTTTCGATGGAGTCGGTGAGGACCAGCCCCACGGCGGCCATTTCCTTGCGGGCCTGCCCGATGCTCATTTTATGAATGCGCTTGATGGGCACGTTGGGGTCTTCGGCCCGGTACTCGACCAGCGCCAGGCGGCCGGTGCCGGGCCGCAGTGCCCGCCGGATGGCGCGGCCCATCTCGCGTGGGTGGTCGAACTCGTGGTAAGCATCCACGATGAGCACCACATCGACGCTGTCGGCCGGCAGGGCGGGGTTGGTGGTGGTGCCCAGCAAGGAACGCACATTACGAATTTTGAGCTTCTGCTTGTTCGCCTGAAGCGCGGCAATCATTTCGGGCTGAATATCGACGGCCAATACTTCGCCGCGCGGCACCCGCTTGGCCAGCTGGAAGGAGAAGAAGCCCGTGCCCGCGCCAATGTCGGCCACCACGTCGGTGGGCTTCAGCTGCAACTCGCGCAGCAGAATATCGGTGCCTTCTTCCTGGCGGCGGCCGCTGCGCTCGAGCCAGCTGGCACCTTCGTGGCCCATTACGTGGGCAATCTGGCGGCCCAGGTAATAGGTGCCAATGCCGTTGGGGTCGCGCGGGGGGGCGGTTTCGTAGCCAGTAGTGTCGGCGGCGGCGGCCACCGATACTAGCCGTGCGCTATTGGTTGGAGCGCGGGTTTCGGTGGGCATCTGGGTGCAGCCCACCGCCAGCAGGCCCACGCTCAATCCGGTGCTCACGATGCCATTTGCCCGCTGTCGAGCCGAAAAATAATACCTCATAGGGGGTGCAAGTAAGCACATTTGCCTGGGTCAACAGCGAAGGGCTATGGTGCGTTCAGCCAGGGGCTAAGTTGCGGAGCTAGATTCCGGGACGGGTATAGGGGGAATACCTTCCGGAGAAAAATTGCTGGTTTATCGCCAATATTGCGCATTCGCCCGTAGAACCGGCATTATTGATTTTTTTACCCCAACACCCATGAAAAACCATTTCTCTTCCGTTGCCAAGCTAGTAGCTGTAGCTGCCTGCGCCCTGTCGCTCGGCAGCTGTAGCCGTGCCGAATACGCCATGCTCCCCAAGGGGGCTTCCTACCACGGTGTGGCCCGCGCGGCTACCCCCGTGCCCGCAGCTGCACCGGCTTCAGAAGTCGTTAGCAACGTGGCTGCTACGCCAGCCGAAACTACTTCTGCGCCGGTCGTGGCCACCGTGCCGGCTCAGCCAGCTGCGGTAATGGCCCCAGCCGCCAAAGCCGCCACCGTGGCCGTAGCTCCGGCTGCCAGCGCCACTGCTCCGGCTGCAGCAGCCACAACGGCTCCGGCCCCCAAGCTGAACCTCGTGCAACGCATGGCCATGAGCAAGCTCACGCATAAAATGGATAAGCTCATACAGAAGTCCGGGGCCGTGCGTCAGCACGACAACACGGCTTCGACGGCCCGGGGCAGCATTAGCGGCAACCTGCGCATCGGTATTATCCTGCTGCTGATTGGTTTGCTGGTCGGAATCATCAATGGCTACATCGGTGCCATCATCGCCATTATCGGCCTCATCTTCATCGTCCTCTGGCTGCTCGACCAGGTATAGCTCCGGCGCTGAAATTTTGTCAAAAAAAGGTCCGCTCAATCACTGAGCGGACCTTTTTCGTTGCTACGCGGCCGGTTCGTTACATCGGGTCCACGTCGGCCACCAGCCGCACCTGCTTAAACTCTTTCTGGTCCTTCACCACGTCCATGGCCGCGCAAATCAGCTGTTTGGCTTGTTTGAGTACCGTGTGGGCGCGGTCGAGCTTGATGGTGATTTCCTGCAGGTAGAAGTTGCGGATACGGAAAATATAGGGTGCTTCCGGCCCCAGCACGGCGGCGCGGCCCAGGCGCTCCACCAGCTCCTGGGTGAGCAGAATGGCGGCGGCCTCGCCCACCCCCTGGTCGATGTGTTTCACCGTCATCTTGACGATGCGCATGAAGGGCGGGTAGCCGTGTTCGTGGCGCTGCACTATTTCGTAGTTGTAGAACTCGAGGTAATCGTTGCGAATCACCTTGTCGAAAATCACCTGCGTGGGGTCGGCGGTCTGGATGATGACCTTGCCCTTTTTGCCCTTACGCCCGGCCCGGCCGCTCACCTGCACAAACATTTGGTAGGCCCGCTCGTGGGCCCGGAAATCGGGGTAGTGAATAATGCTGTCGGCGTTGATGATGCCCACTAAGCTCACGTTGGCGAAATCGAGGCCTTTGGTCACCATCTGGGTGCCGACGAGCACGTTGGTGGTCTGCTTCTCGAAGTCGCCGATGATTTGCTGGTAGCTGTTTTTGGCGCGGGTGGTGTCCAAATCCATGCGCTGGATATTGGCCTGGGGCAACATGATTTTGAGGTCGTCCTCAATCTTTTCGGTGCCGAAGCCCTGGGTTTTCACGGCCCGCGAGCCGCAGGCGGGGCACTTGCTCACCATGGGGTCGTGGTAGCCGCAGTAATGGCAGCGCAGCTCGTGGCTGTGCTTGTGGTAGCTCAGGCTCACGGCGCAGTTGGTGCATTTGGGTATCCAGCCGCAGTCCTGGCAGGCCACCACGGGCGCGTAGCCGCGGCGGTTCTGGAACAGAATCACCTGCTCCTGGCGGCCTAGGGTGCGTTCCACTTCGCCCAGCAGGTCGGCGGTGAAGTGGTTGTGCATGGTTTTCTGCTCGCGGGCTTTGCGGGTGTCCACCAGCTCAATTTCCGGCATGCCGGCCTCGCCGAAGCGCTTGGTGAGGCTAACTAGCCCGTAGCGGCCCTGCTTGGCCTGGTAGTAAGTCTCCACGGCCGGCGTGGCCGAGCCCAGCAGCGTTTTGGCCCCCTGGAAGCTGGCTATCATCAGGGCTACTTCGCGGGCGTTGTAGCGCGGGGCGGGGTCGTACTGCTTGTAGCTCGATTCGTGCTCTTCGTCCACGATGATGAGCGCGAGGTTGTCGAAGGGCAGAAACACCGCCGAGCGCACCCCCACCACCACTTGGAAGCGGCCCGAAAGCACGCCGTTCCATACTTCCACCCGCTCGTTGTCGGAGAATTTGGAGTGGTACACGCCCAGCCGCGAGCCAAACACGCGCATCAGGCGCGTCACAATCTGGGCAGTAAGGGCGATTTCGGGCAGCAGATACAACACCTGCCCGCCGCCGTCCATCGCCTTGCGGATGAGGTCGATATAGATTTCGGTTTTGCCCGCGCCGGTTACGCCGTGCAGCAGCACAATTTCCTTTTCGCCGAAGTGGGCCATGATTTCATCGCGCGCCGTGGTCTGAGCCTCGGTGAGCGAGAAGTGCATTTGAATGGCCCCTTCGTTTTCGAGCGGGAAGCGCGACACAATCTGGTCGAACTGCTCGAGCACGCCGTTCTTAATGAGCGTGTTCACGGCCGAGGCCGACAGGTGGGGGTTGCTGCTGAGGTAGGCTTTCTCGATGCCGGCCTGGTTGGCGTGCTCATTCTGGTACACCGGCACGCGCTGCATGTACTTCATCAGCACATCGAGCTGCTTGGGCTTACTAGTGAGCTGTTCAAACAGCCGCTCCAACGAAGCTTCCATGATGAAATGATGCGCCAGCCGCACCTTCTTCACCACCTTGGGCGCGTACTTATCGGCGGTATGCTCAAACAGGAAAATTACCTCCTTGTGCATCAGCGATTTGATAACCTTGTGGAAGGACGTGATGCCTAGCAGGTCGCCCACTTCGGTAAAGGTCAGCGCCTTGCCATCTTCCACCACGCCCAGCGCGTCCACAATCAATTCTTCCTGCGTGGAAAGCGGGTATTCATTGTCTTCCCGCGCAAAGCCCGGGTGCAGCTGAATACGCGACTCCGAGCTAAGCTTGAGCGCCGAAGGCAGCGCCGCGTTAATCACCTCGCCAATGGTGCAGAGGTAGTAATCGGCCATCCAGCGGAAAAGCTTGAGCTGGGGCTGGGTCACAACGGGCGCATCGTCGATGAATTCGAGGATGTACTTGGCTTGGTAGTCCTTGGGCGCAGTTTCGTGCACGGCCGCCACAATGCAGCTGAGCGTCTTTTTGGCCCCAAACTGCACGATGACGCGCCCGCCAATTACCACGTTATCGTTCAGCTCGTACGGCACCCGGTAGGTGTAGAGCCGGGGCAGGGGCAAGGGCAGAATAACGTCGGCAAACAGCGTCACCCGGTCGGGCGCGGGCACGGCGGCGGGGGAAATAAAATCAAGCGTAAGACTCAAAACGGGTATAGCGTAGGGGGCGGATAGTAAAGATAAGCAGGGGGTGAGGCGTATCGTCGGGCTCCCTGTTGAGGGCTGGCGCGGGGGCTGGGAGGAGGTGTCACTACAGCGCCGCCAGCGCCTCGGCCACGCCATAAGCCGGGGCCTGGCAGGTGTAGTTGCGGCACACGTGCACCGCCGTGCGGCCATCCGTGGGCGTGGGCAGCAGCTGCAGCAGCGGCAGCTCCGACGCGGCTTCGGTGCCAGCCAGCACGGTATCAAACAGGAAACGTCGGCTGAGCTCTTCACGGAAAGTTTCAGTTTCCGGACCCTGAATGGCAATTTCGGCTCCCGGCCGCAGCAAGGCCGCGTACAGCGAGGCCCAGTTGGTGAGGTGCTGCGGCTCTTTCACTACGAGGTGGCGCAGCTGGAGCAGCATCTTAACCGCCAAATCGGTGTACTGCGCTTTTTCGAGATGGCGGCCCAGCCGGCGCAGGTTGTGCGCCATAATGGAGTTGGAGGCCGGAATCACGTTGTCGAACAACTCTTTTTTGCGGGCGATGAGCGGCTCGGCTCGGCTATCGGTGTAGAAAAACAGCGTTTCGCTGGGGTCGAAGAAGTTGGCCAGCACGTATTCCGTTAGGGTTTCAGCCTCGCGCAGCCACTTTTCGGCGAAGGTGACTTCGTAGAGGCTGATGTAGGCCTGAATGACCAGCGAATAATCCTCGAGAAAGGCACTGATGCTGGCGCGGCCGTTTTTGCAGGTTCGGAACAGGCGCGCGCCGTCGCGCAGGTTGGCTTCGATGAACCGGGCATTGTGTTCGGCCATCGCCAGAAACTCGGGTTCGCCAAAGGCCCGGTAGGCATCGGTCAGGCCCTGCAGCATCAGCGCATTCCAGCCGGTCAGGACTTTATCATCGAGGCCGGGGCGCACGCGGGTGGCCCGCACGGCCATTATTTTCTGCTTCCAGCCCGCTACCATTTCGGGCAGTGCGCCGGGGGCCAACTGGTGGGCGGCGGCAAAGGCTCCGTCGGTTTCGCGGCGGTGCAGGATGTTGCGGCCGTGCTCCCAGTTGCCGGCGGCGGTGCAGTGGTAGTACGCGGAAAACAGGGGCTCCTCTTCGCCCAGAATCCCGCGTAGCTCCTCCTTCGTGAACACGTAAAACTTGCCTTCCTCGCCCTCGCTGTCGGCATCGAGCGAGGAATAGAAGCCGCCTTCGTCATTCGTCAGCTCCAGCCGGACAAATTCGATGGTATCGTACACCGTTTCCCGGAAAAGCTCGTCCTGCGTCAGCTGGAAGGCTTCGCTGTATAAGCTCACCAATTGGCCGTTGTCGTACAGCATTTTCTCGAAGTGCGGGGCCAGCCACTCGCCATCCACCGAGTAGCGGGCGAAGCCGCCGTGCACTTGGTCGTAGATGCCGCCCCAGGCCATTTCGCGCAGCGTGAGCACGGCCTGGTCGAGTACCGCCCGGCTGCCGCTGATGGCATGGGCCCGCAGCAGAAACCGCCAGATGCTGGGCATCGGAAACTTCGGGGCGCGGTTCATGCCGCCGCGTTCGCGGTCGAAATTTGTGCTTAGGTTATACACCAATAGCTTAAACTCCTCATCGGAAACGCCGGCCGGGCCGGTTTCCGGTGCTACGCCAATGGCTTCCAACGCGGTGTAATCGGCTTCCTGGGCCGCGTTGTGGTTTTGCCCGCCGTATTTGGCCAGCTCGCTTCGGCCAATCACCTCCATAAACCGCTCGGCCGACTGCTCCAACTCGGCGCGGTGCTCGCCGGCGTAGGCCTGGCCAATGTTGGTGAGCAGCTTGGTCCAGTTGCCCTGCGGGAAATAGGTGCCGCCGTAAAACGGCTTGGCATCGGCCGTCAGAAACACGTTCAGCGGCCAGCCGCCCTGCAGGCCCATGGCGTGCAGGGCATCCATGTAAATCTGGTCCACGTCGGGCCGTTCCTCGCGGTCGACCTTAATGCACACAAAATGCGCGTTCATTACCGCCGCCACGGCCTCATTCTCAAACGACTCGCGCTCCATCACGTGGCACCAGTGGCAGGCCGCGTAGCCAATGCTCACCAGAATAGGCTTCTGCTCGGCCTGGGCGCGGTTCAACGCCTCGGGGCCCCACGGGTACCAGTCCACGGGATTGTGGGCGTGCTGTTGCAGGTAGGGGCTGGTTTCCTGGGCGAGGCGGTTGGTGTGCGGAGCAGCGTGAGCCATAACGGAATGGGGTAGGGGAGGCATTGAAACACCAAACCCGGCGAAAAAGGCCGGGCTTGGGAGGGAATTAACGCAAGAGGCCGAATATCAGCCACAAATTCTGCCAGCCTACGAAGCCGACTTTTTCGAAGATTTTACTTTAGCGCCGCTGGCTTTGGCCGGTGCCGCCGCTGTGGTTGCCGCCTTAGGTGCTGCTTTCGGATTAGCTTTTTTTGCTGCTGCTGGCTTATCAGCGGCTGCTACTGCGGGTTTAGCCACTTTGGCAGGTGCTTTCAAAGAAGCTTTGGCGACGGCGACTGTTTTTGGAGCCGCTGCTACCGCTGGTTTCGCCTCCGATTTGGCCACGGCCTTCACTACGGGCTCCGGCGATACTGTCGGAGCTTTGGTTTTTGCCGGGGTCTTCTTCGTGGGTTTCGTAGCGGCCAGTTGGACGCTGGCTGTCGGTTGCACGGGCGCAACTGGCATTGCCTCAGCAGCCGCAGGAGCTTTAGCCGCGCCCTTATTGGTCGCCGGCTTGCTTGGGGCCGGAGTCGGAGCCGCCACCGCAGTAGCCGGAGCCGCAGGTGCTTCAGCCGCTTTAGGAGCAGCGTTACCCCTTTTAGCGGATTTGGCAGGCTTAGCCGCCGTACGCTGGGGCAAAGGTCCCGACACCGCGGCCGGGATTGCGGTCGAAGCAGCCGGCGCTTGCGGCTCAGCTGGCGTGGGGAGGCTGCTTGTTGTGGCTGCTGCCTTGGGCGCAGGTGCTTTTGCCCCGCGCGCTTTGGCCGCGACCAGCTTGGCCGACGAAGCCGCCTTGCTGGCCTTGGCCGGCGCTGCAGGCTCAACCAACGAAGCAGAACTACCCGTCAGTCGCCCTGCGGCTACCTGCGAGCGTACCACCAAGGCATCAACCACTGGGATAATCGGCGAATCAAATTCCGGTTTTACGGTGCGCCCACCTATCATCGCCCGGGCTTTGCGCTTCGAAGGTTTCGCCGCAGCTGGAGTAGCGGCCTGCGCTTCCGCTGGCTGAGGAGCCGCCACCAACACCACTGGTGTTGCCGCCACGGCTACCGTCGCGCCATCTACTGGTAGCGTGGCCACCAGCTGGTCCTGCCGACGATTGTCGCGTCGGTTACTGTCCCGGTTATCCCGGCGGTTGTTATCGCGGGCTGCTATCGTTTCCGGGTCCACAATCGCCTCAACCGCGCCGCGTGGCACTTGTACCGGGGCAGTATTTTGCCCCACATCAGCGCTTTCATCCGTCACCGGGCGGTTACCCTTTTTCTTCTTGCGATTGCGGCTTTTACGCGACGATGAAACTGCATCATTCTGCTCCAAATTAGCCTCAGTTTCGGTTGGCGCAGTCAAATTTTCGGAAGCTTCATCAGAAGCATCCGCCGCCGAAGTTGCGGCTGCGAACAGGGGCACCCGTGCCACGCCGCCACGGTTCCTTCCGTTCCGCTGGTCATGGCGTGGTTCCCGGGCTTCAGGAGCCGATTCACTTTCTGCCTGAACCGATACTGCCGAAGCATTATTGCCCGTGATAAAAGCTTCGGCGGCATTCTCCAAGGCGATTTCCGAAGCAGGCAGTTGGCTTTCGTCCAGGCTCATTTCGGCGGCGCGCAACGCGTGTTTGCGCGCCGTGCGCTTGGCTCCGCCCCGCGAGCGACGCTTCTTTTTGCGGCCGGCTTCCAATTCTGCCGCGTCCGCAGTTGCGTCAGGGGCACCGGCGGTAGCTTCCGAAGTCGAATCCACGGCCACCAATTCACCAGCAGTTGATTCTGACAGGAAAGGCTGCTGGGCAAATTCATCCGCTTGCGCAAAGCTGGCCGCCTGGAACTGCTCGATTTCGGAGGGCTGCATCGGCTGGCCCTTACCCCGGCCATCGCGCCGGCCGCGCTCGGGGCGCGCCGCTCGCTGCGCCCGGAATTCTTCGGGCGACAGGCGCGGGGGACGGCCGGAGTTGCCCGTAGGCTGCTCGGGGCGGGGCGTTTCGCTGTCGGCAATCGCGTCCGCAGGCGTAGCAGCTGCGGTACGAGCGCCTTCACCAATATCAATTCGTTCCTCGTCGTCCTCCGTCTCGGCCAAGGCCATGGGCTGAATGGGGAGGGGCAAAGCTGCCAAACGGCTGCGCACGCTGCGCAGTTCGTCGGCTACATCTACCTGGCGCAGGCTCAGCTGCTCCAGCTTCTCGCGGGTGCTTTCCAGAAACTGCCGGTGCTCGGGTGCGCCTTCGTGCAGCGGGCGGTGGCCCAGCGACTGCCGCACCGCTGTCCACTCTTTGCGGAAACGGCCGAAATCGGCATCGAAATACGTGCGGGCAAACTTGTCCCAGATGTAATCCTCGGCTACTTCCGACGGGTGCAGCATGTCGGCCGCGTAAAAGCGGTAATCGCGCAAATCATCCGTCAGCAGCTCAAACGCCGGGAAGTAGGCCACACCCGGCAACAGGTCGCTCACAATGTGCGTGGCCACGCGCAGCACCGACTTACTCACCGAGTTCAGCGGCAGCGTGTCCTTTAAATGACGCACTGGGCTCACCGTCAACACGAAGCGCAGCTCGGGGTTGATGCGGCGCAGGTAGGCGTGCGTTTCGGCCAGCGCATTAATAATTTCGTCGGGGGTCAGCAGCTCGCGCACGAACAAGTCGGCCGACTGCTTATGGCAGTTGCTCACCAGCTCGCCGGTTTCGCGCAGGCGGTAGGCCCAGGCGGTGCCCAGCGTCAGCAGCACCAGGTCGGTGTTGCGCAGGAATTCGCCCGTCTGCCGCACCACTTCCTGGATGTACTGGAGCAGTTCCACCGGCGAGTCGGCCCCCACGCTGCCGTGCAGGTCGTAGCTCTGCCAGCGGCCGCGGGCCTGCACCAGGTGCTGCTGCCAATCCACTTCTTCGCCGGCGGCCGCGCGCAGCAGTCGGGCCAGCGCCAGCGGCTGAAACACGGTGCCAAACGGGTTTACCCGCGTTTCTACCTTATGGGCCGCCAACCGCGTACCGATGCTGTCGGCAAAGCACGAGCCTATCGTCATCACCCGCGCCGTGCGCGGCAGCTGCCCGGCGGCCGGGGCAATTGTCAATTCAGTTCTAAACATTAAAGCAAAAATAGCCCGTAACCGGGCACGGGCCCGAAAACCGGAATAAAAAAAGCCCCGCCAGCAGGCAGGGCTTTCTCAACGGAGCATTGAAACCGAGACTATTCGGCTACTACACGGAAGTTAATCGTGTGCTTTACCTCCTTGTGCAGGTTGGCCGTAGCGGTGTAGTCGCCAGCCGCAGCCGGCTCCTGGTCGAACGACAAACGCTTGCGGTCGATGTCCACACCCTTGGCTTTCAGCGCTTCGGCTAATTGCAGGGTAGTTACGCGACCAAAGATTTTGCCGCTCTCGCCCACCTTGGCGAGGATATCCAGCACCATGCCACCAATCTGGTCGGCAATGGCCTGAGCGTCACCTTTAACTTTGTCGGCTTTGTGTGCGGCCTGGCGCACGTTCTCAGCCGTGATTTTTTTGTTCGTCTTGTCGGCCAGCATGGCCAGACCCTGCGGCAGCAGGAAGTTACGGCCGTAACCCGATTTCACGGTTACGATATCGTTCTTGTACCCGAGGCCCTTAACGTCGTCTTTGAGGATAATTTCCATGTCGTTTTTATGGTATTAAGTATCAAGTATTGAGTAGTGAGATGGTCGCCTTAAAAGGAATCTTACTACTTATTACTCTCTACTAGCTACTTATTTCAGAGCGTCGGCTACGTATGGCATCAGGGCGAGGTGGCGGGCCTTGGCGATGGCCTGAGTCACTTTGCGCTGGAATTTCAGGCTGGTGCCGGTGAGGCGACGGGGCAGCACGCGGCCCTGCTCGTTCACAAACTTCAGCAGGAAGTTCGGGTCTTTGTAGTCCACGTACTTAATGCCGTTCTTCTTGAAGCGGCAGTATTTCTTGCGGTTGTCCTGGGGCTTGTTATTAGCCGACCGGTCGTTGTTGCGGTTGAATGCGGGAGATGCCATTGTCGATGCTGGATTATTGGGCTACGGCTTCGGTTTCCTTGGCAGCCTTCTGCTGGTTCATTTCGCCGTTGCGGCGGCGGTTGTTGTACTCCACGGCGTGCTTATCGAGCACGGTCGTGAGGAAGCGGATAACACGCTCGTCGCGGCGGAAAGCCAGTTCGAGCACGTCCACGATGTTGCCTTCGCCAGTGTAGGACAGGCAGAAATAGTAGCCTGTGCTCTTCTTTTGAATCGGGTAAGCCAGCTTGCGCAGGCCCCAGGCTTCGGTGGATAAAAGGGCGGCGCTATTTTCCTTAAGCACCTGAGTGAACTTCTCGACCGTTTCTTGCACCTGGCTCTCGTTCAAAACGGGAGTCACGATGAAGACCGTCTCGTAATTTCTTTGTTCCATTACGATGGGGGTGAATTGGGGGTGAAAAAAATTGATTGGGGCGCAAAGGTACTGACTTTCGGGCACATTGCCAAGCCCTGAACTCTTAATACTGCCAATCGGCTGGTGTTAAGCTGCGGCCCCGCCCAGCCCAGCCAACCGCCCAGCCAGATTCCTCATTAGAAATCGCCCACTCCCTAGATAAGCTGTTCGGAACGAAGGGTGATTGCTAAAAAAGCCGGTTTAAAAGGGGGGCCGTCGCCAACAAATGCTGGTATCGGTAGTTCCAATACGGCACTTTCAAAATCACCAGAATAACCGCTGGTCTGACCAACTTTATTCGGGTTGTTGCGGTTAAGAAAGGGAGTGTCGGGAAGTGGATGGGAGCCCGTGAATGAGGCCGCGCGCAATAGACAGTATCCGCTGGAAATTGCACCTCGTTTTTTGCCGCCTGCGAATCCTGACCTACATTTGTGGCCTTGAAATGCCCCTAGCGTTTCGCTTTATCCTTTATTTTTCTATGAAGAGCCTTCGATTCCGCTCGTTACCTCATCTGTTGCTGGCGCTGGTGCTCACGTTTGCTGGTGTTCAGCAGGCCACCGCCCAGGATGCTGCCACGGTGAAAAAGGAAGGGGTAGTTCCCGGCGCTACTGCTGCCGCTACTCCCGCCACTGCTACCGCACCCGCCGCTGGTGGGGGCGATGCTGCCGCCATCGCCGCTGGTGATGCCCTTTTCAAAGGCAATTGCGCCCAATGCCACGCCGTGAACGAGCAGGTTGTTGGCCCGGCTCTTGGCGGTATTACCAAGCGCCGCCCTATCTCCTGGATTATTCCTTGGATTAAGAACTCGAGCAAGGTAGTAGCCAGCGGCGATGATTACGCCGTGGCCCTCTACAACAAATACAACAAGCAGCAAATGCCCTCCTTCGCCCTGTCGGACAAGGAGATTACTTCGATTGTGGCCTACATCACGTCGGAAGAAGGTAAAGTTGCCGGTGGCGTTACCGTCCAGAACGCTGCCAGCGCTGACGGTAAAGACGGCGCTGCCGCCGATGCTGGCGCTGATGCCGGCTCCGGCAAATATGTCGACATGCTCCTCATCGTATTGGTCGTAGTGCTGATTGTGCTGGTGGTGACACTGGTTATTATTGGTAACCTGATGCGTGATGTGCTTCGCGGCCGCAAGGGCCTCGACGGCCGCGACGTAGAAGTGTTGGAGCAGCGCTTCGACTGGAGCAAGTTCTACCGCTCGCCCGTGTTGCGTGGTATCGTAGGAGCGGTTTTCGCCCTCGTCTTACTCTATGAAGGCGTTCAAAGCGTAATGGCCGTGGGCCTTACCCAAGGCTACCAGCCTACCCAGCCCATTGCTTTCTCGCACAAACTGCACGCCGGCGAGCACCAAATTAACTGTGCCTACTGCCACACGTCGGTGTACAAGAGCAAGTCGGCCAACATTCCTTCGGCCAACATCTGTATGAACTGCCACTCGCAGATTAAGACGGAATCGCCCGAAATCAAGAAAATCTACCGCGCCATCGAGCGCAAGCAGCCCATTCAGTGGGTGCGTATCCACAATCTGCCTGACCTGGCTTACTTCAACCACTCCCAGCACACGCAGGTGGCTGGCCTGCAGTGCCAGACTTGCCACGGCCCCATCCAGAACATGGAAGTGGTATACCAGTACTCAGCGCTTACGATGGGCTGGTGCATCAACTGCCACCGCGAGATGCCCCTCAACACCAAGGATAACAAGTATTACGACAACCTCGTGAAATTACACGACACCAAAAATGGTGGTGCTCCCTTCACCGTATCGTCGAATGGCGGTACCGAGTGCTCGAAGTGCCACTACTAATCGGATAATAAGGGCTTAGCGTCTGAGGAAAATCATTTTTCTTGGACTCAGCCTTTTGCTCCGACTGCAACAAAAAACGACTTCGCTTATAAATTCAAGTACCTCGCGGCTGTGGCTAAGTTCCCAAGTCCCCGAGTCTCTAAGTCCCCAAAAATGAAGTACTGGAAAGGAATTGAGGAACTGGAAAGCGCCCCGGAGTTCATGCAATCGGCCTTTGCCGAGTTTATGCCGGTAAAGGAAAGCCATGAGAGCAGCGATGCTACGTCGGCTCCCCGCCGCGACTTCCTCAAACTGATGGGTTTCGGCGTTGGCGCTGCGGTGTTGGCCTCGTGCGAAACGCCGGTAAAAAAGGCTATTCCGTACCTGAACAAGCCCGAGGAAGTAGACCCGGCTATCGCAAACTTCTACGCTTCCACCTACTTCATTGGAGCCGATTACAATGCCGTGCTGGTGAAAACCCGCGACGGTCGGCCAATTAAGCTAGAAGGTAATCCCGAGTCGCCCATCACCAAAGGTGGTCTCTCGCCCCGCGCCCAAGCAGCTGTACTGAGCCTTTACGACGGCGGCCGTCTCCAGCAGTTTGCCATTAAGGGCAAGCCAGCCGAGATGAAGCAGGTCGACCAGGAAATTCGCACCAAACTGGCGGGTACCACGGGCCGTATTGCCATCGTATCGCCCACTATTATTAGCCCAAGCACGAAGAAGGCTATTGCTGAATTCGCCGCTCGCTATCCCAACACCTCCCACGTCATGTACGACGCGCACTCGGCTTCGGCCCTGTTGCAGGCCAATGGTGGCGTGGTACCCGGCTACGATTTCAGCAAGGCCAGCGTTATCGTGAGCCTGGGTGCCGATTTCCTCGGTAGCTGGATTTCGCCGGTGGAATATGCCCGCCAATACGTGGCTACCCGTAAGGTAAGCAGCGCTAAGCGTAGCATGTCGCGCCACTTCCAATTCGAAACGGCCCTCTCACTCTCTGGCTCCAACGCCGACGTGCGCGTGCCCATCAAGCCTTCGGAAATGGGCGCTACGGCGCTGGCGCTTTACAATGCTGTGACTGGCAATGGTGGGGCCGATGCCAAAACCCCGCTGGGTAAGGCCGCGGCCGAACTGAAAGCCGCCGGTAGCGCTGGCCTTGTCGTGTCGGGTTCGAACGACTTGGCCGTGCAGACGTTGGTAACGGCTATCAACCAAGCGTTAGGCAACGGCGCTACTACTACCGGCGGTGCGCCGAGCAACGTGTGCCAAGGCGACGATGCCCGCATGGCCGCGCTGGTGAATGACATGAACAACGGAGCGGTAGGCGCAGTGGTTTTCTACAATGCCAACCCGGTTTTCAACCATCCACTGGGTGCCAAGGTGAAAAGCGGTATTGCCAAAGTACCCCTCACCATTTCACTCAATGACCGCCTCGACGAAACGGGTATTCTCTGCCAGTACGCCGCACCCGACAACCATTGGTTGGAATCGTGGAATGACTTTGAGCCCAAGCGTGGCTACCTGAGCATCGCGCAGCCGGCCATTACGCCGCTGTTTGCTACCCGCCAGGCACAGGAGAGTTTGCTGCACTGGGCCGGAAACAATACTACCTACTACAAATTCCTGCGCGCCAACTGGCGGGGCATCACTCCGAATGACGCTGCCTGGGACAAGGCCGTGCACGACGGTGTGATGATGGGTTCGGCTATGCCCGCCAACCCGGCCATGACCGGCATGAGCGCCGCTGCGGCTGCCTCGCAGCTGAGTGGAGGTGCCAAAGCTTCGGGCGTGGAGTTGGCCCTGTACGAAAAAGGGGGCTTGAGCGCTTCTGGCACCGAAGCCAACAACCCTTTCCTGCAGGAGTTGCCAGACGCAATCTCGAAAGCTACTTGGGGCAACTACATAGCCGTGCCGCGCAAGATGGCCATCGAGCAGAAATGGGAGCAGGGCGACGTGCTGAAGGTAACCGCCAACGGCTACAGCATTGAATTGCCAGTACTAATCCAGCCCGGTCAGGCCAATGGTACGGTGAGCATCGCCCTCGGCTACGGCCGCACGCTGGCGGGCAAAGCCGGTGATAAAGTAGGGGAGAACGCCGCTCCGCTGGCCATGACGGCCAGTGGCGGCATTCAGTACCAGAACGTGGTGACGCTGGAAAAAACCGGTGCCACCTCGCCCATTGCCCAGACCCAGACGCACCAGACGCTGATGGACCGCCGCCCGGTGGTGCAGGAGAGCACGCTGGCACTCTATGTAAAAGACCCCAAGAAGGTAACCGAATACGAGAAGGTGTCTACGCCCGATGGGCTGCAGTCCCCCAATAAGGTGTCGTTGTGGCAGGATTACCAGTATAACAACCACCATTGGGGCATGGCCATCGACCTGAATTCGTGCATTGGCTGCGGCTCGTGCGTGGTAGGTTGCCAGACCGAAAACAATACCGCCGTGGTAGGCAAGCAGCAGGTGATTAATCGCCGCGAGATGCACTGGATGCGCATCGACCGCTATTATAGCTCGGATACCCATAAAGACTCATTTGATACCAAAGGCAAAGTGGCGACCTACGCCGCGATGGAGGACCCCTCGGAAAACCCGCAGGTTATTTTCCAGCCGATGATGTGCCAGCAGTGCAACCACGCGCCCTGCGAAACGGTATGCCCGGTACTGGCTACTACCCACAGCTCGGAAGGTCTCAACCAAATGACCTACAACCGTTGCATCGGTACCCGTTATTGCGCCAACAACTGCCCGTATAAAGTGCGTCGCTTTAACTGGTTCTCGTACTACTCGAACGAGAAGTTTGAAGTAGTGAACGGCCACATGTTCACCGACCTCGGCCGCATGGTGCTGAACCCGGATGTAACGGTTCGCGCCCGTGGCGTGATGGAAAAGTGCTCGTTCTGCGTGCAGCGCATTCAGCTTGGCAAACTCGAAGCTAAGAAGCAGAAGCGTCGTCCCAGAGATGGCGAAATTGTAACGGCCTGCGCTCAGTCGTGCCCCACCGAAGCCATTGTGTTTGGTGACATGAAAGACCCAGCAAGCCGTATCAGCCAGTTGCTGCGCCGCGAAGATGGCGAGCGTGCCTTCCACTCGCTCGAATCCATTAACGTGCAGCCGAACGTGACTTATCTAACTAAGATTCGTAATGCCGAGTCGGAGTTTTTTGCCCCCGAAGTAGAAGCTTAAGCCTAATTATCCTCTTATGCAGCACGTATCAGCCATACGCGAACCGCTCGTAACCAGCGGCAAGACGTTACACGACGTCACGCAAGACATCTGCTACCAGGTCGAAGCCAAGCCCAACCTGCGTTGGATGGCCGCCCTAAGCGTAGCCCTGTTTTTTCTGGGGGTTTTTTTCTACTCCGTTTACCGCACCGTTTGGTACGGCATCGGCGAGTGGGGACTGAACAAGACCGTGAACTGGGCCTGGGACATCACCAACTTTGTGTGGTGGGTAGGCATTGGCCACGCCGGTACGCTGATTTCGGCGGTACTGCTGCTGTTCCGTCAGAAGTGGCGTAGCTCCATCAACCGCGCGGCCGAAGCCATGACCATCTTCGCCGTAATCTGCGCCGCTATGTTCCCGGTACTGCACATGGGGCGTCCGTGGCTGGCCTTCTACGTTTTTCCGTTCCAGAACACGCTGGGTTCGCTCTGGGCTAACTTCAACTCGCCCCTGCTGTGGGACGTGTTCGCCATCTCGACCTACTTTACCGTGTCGCTGGTGTTCTGGTATATCGGTCTGATTCCGGACTTCGCCTCGATTCGGGACCGTGCGAAGGGTCCTATCGCTAAGTTCAGCTACTCGATGCTGAGCTTCGGCTGGAAAGGCTCGGCCAAAGCCTGGTCGCGTTACGAAACGGTTTCGCTGATTCTGGCTGGTGTTTCGACTCCGCTGGTGCTCTCGGTACACACTATTGTATCAATGGACTTTGCCACCTCAGTGGTTCCGGGCTGGCACACCACTATCTTCCCGCCCTACTTCGTGGCTGGTGCTATTTTCTCGGGCTTCGCTATGGTGCTTACCCTGATGTTGATTACTCGCGTGGTGTTCCGCCTTGAAGACTACATCACCTTGGAGCACATCGCACTGATGAATAAAATCATGATGGTAACCGGCTCCATCGTGGGCGTGGCGTACATCACGGAATTCTTCATCGCCTGGTATTCGCAGGTGGAGTTTGAGCAGTATGCCTTCATCAACCGGGCTACCGGACCCTACTGGTGGGCTTACGCTTCGATGATGACCTGCAACGTGATTACACCGCAGCTAGTGTGGTTCCGCCGCGTACGGTATAGCATCCCGCTCACCTTCGCACTCTCTATTGTGGTTAACATTGGTATGTGGTTCGAGCGCTTTGTAATCATAGTGACCTCGCTGCACCGCGATTACCTGCCATCGAGCTGGGCCATGTTCTCGCCCTCGATTATCGACATCGGTTTGTATGTAGGTACCCTCGGCCTTTTCTTCACGCTGTTCCTGCTCTTCGCCAAGTTCTTTCCCGTGATTAACATGGCTGAAATTAAGACCATCCTGAAGTATACCGTCGACAACGGTCCGACTTACAACCCCAACAAAGCTCACCACGCTCCCGCCCAAACTGTCACTCCCGGTGTTCCCGCTTCGGCTCCCGTAAATTATAACCAGCATGACTAAGCAATTCGCCCTCGGCATCTTCGAAGACGAAGACGTGCTGCTGCACGCGGTAGAAAATGTACGCGCCGCCGGCGTGAAAATCTACGATGTCTTCTCGCCCTACCCGGTGCACGGCATCGATGATGCGTTAGGTATCGAGCGTTCGCGTTTGCCTATTGCAGCCTTCTTCTTCGGAATGACGGGCTTAGCCTTCGCACTGTGGATGCAGATTTATATGCTGGGCTTCGACTGGCCGATGATTATTGGTGGTAAGCCTCACATTGGTCTGCCTGCCTTTGTGCCGGTCGCTTTTGAGCTCACCGTGTTTTTCACCTGCCACGGCATGGCTATTACGTTCTTCACCATCACGGGCCTTTACCCACGTTTCAAAGTGCCGGTGATGGACGTGCGTGCCACCGACGACAAGTTTGTTGTGGCCATCGAACTGGATGAAACCAGCTCGCAGTTTCCCCGGCTGACTCAGCTGCTCCGCGAAAACGGCGCTTCGGAAGTCAACCAAAAAGAAATGACCAACTAGTAATGACGCATCCGCTGACCTTGAGCCTGCGCGTTTCCGCGCTGCTACTGTCCTTGGGACTGGCCACTACGGCCTGTACTAACGACGGAAACGACCCCGGCGTGGAATACGCACCGGAGATGTACCAGTCCATCCCGTACGAACCCCTGAGCCAGACGCACTTCAACCCGGTTAATGCGTTCGGCATAAATGAGCGTACTCCGGCTAACGGCACTGTCCCCCGTGGTAAGCTCAACTATTTTGACCACATCCCGAAGGATAGTGTGGGCATTGCGGAGCGCACGCTTCGTAACCCTTATGCCTACACCAAGGCTAACCTGGAAGAGGGCAAGGTGCTGTACACGCGCATCTGCTCACATTGTCATGGTGAGCAGGGCAATGGCCAGGGGCTTGTAGGCATTAAGTACAAGGGCGTACCAAACTACGCCACGGGCTACTACAAGAACATGAACGACGGGCATATCTACCACGTCATCCAGTGGGGGCGCAACCGCATGATGCCCCACGGCTCCATCGTGAACCCGGAAGAACGTTGGAAAATTGCCATGTATGTGCGCGTCCTGGAACTTGGCGAAGGCCCCGATGCCCTGAGCAAACTGATTGCGAAAGGCCCGACCAGTATGGCCAGCGACTCGACCCAAATGACTGATAGCAGCAACCAACTCCCCGTGGGGCAGGCACAAGCAGGTAAAGGCTCCGAAACACCCGGACAGGGCGGAACCAAGGCAAAAAACGGCACCGCAACTCCTCAATAACGCACTATGGCAACTCTGACGCACCAAGAAAGCGCCACGGCTGAACAGCTCGTCGTTACGGATGGCGCCCGTAAAACTTTTATTACTATCATCGTTGCCGGCGTGGTATTGCTCATTGTGGGTATTATCGCGCAGGTAATGGGTTGGGGGGCCGCTGAGCACAGCGAGGCGGCCGGCCACGCTACCGCCGCTCACAGCGTGGCGCATGAAGAAGGACACTCAGTCCTGATTAAGCGCGTGCTGGTGAGCCTTTGGCACAGCAATTTGTTTTTCCTCGGTGTTTCCACGGTTGGTACTGTATTCGTAGCTATCAACTACGTAGCCTACGCCGGATGGTCGGTAATGGTGAAGCGCATTGCCGAAGCCCTCAGCGCCTGGGTAATTCCCGGTGGTGTAATAATGCTTATCGTGTTTCTTGTGGGCCGTCAGGATATATTTCACTGGACCCACGAGGGCATCATGGACCCTAAGTCGGAACATTTTGATGCTGTCATTAAGGGCAAAGAGGGATTCCTGAACCTGCCATTTTATGTGATTCGCATGGCTAGCTACCTCATCATTTGGGGTGCATTCAGTTGGAAGCTACGGCAGTTATCGCTGGCGGAAGACTTGAATGGTGGTACCTATTGGTTTCACAAGAGCATCACCGCTTCAGCGTTGTTTCTGGTGCTGTATGCCGTTACCTCATCGATGTCGGCCTGGGACTGGGTAATGTCGGTTGACCCGCATTGGTTCAGCACCATGTTTGGCTGGTACGTATTCGCCTCGTGGTGGGTATCGGGCATTGCCGCCATCGCTCTCACCGCTATTTTTCTGAAACAAAATGGCTATCTACGAGCTTTAAATGCCAGTCACATCCACGATTTGGGCAAGCTGATGTTCGGCTTCAGCATATTCTGGACTTACGTATGGTTCTCCCAGTTCATGCTTATCTGGTATGCCAACTTGCCCGAAGAAGCGGTGTACTTCAATCAGCGCCTTGGCGGATTTGAAGGTCGCTACACCTTTATGTTCTTTTTCAACATCGTTATCAACTTTGTCTTCCCATTCCTCGGTCTGATGACGCGGGATGCCAAGCGCCAGATGATTATGATGAAAATCGTGGCTATTGCCATTCTGTGTGGTCACTGGTCGGACTTCTATTTGATGCTGATGCCGGGCACTTTGCGCGGTGAAAACGGGTTCTTAATTGAGATTGGCATTGCTGCCATTTTCCTCGGCGCATTCCTGATTCTGTTCACTCGTCGTCTGGCTTCGGCCTCGCTGGTACCCGTGAATCATCCCTTCTTTGACGAGAGCCTGCACCATACTACTTAAGGTTCAGCTTCAAGTAGACAGTATTGAGCAAAAGAACTGGCCTAAACCACTTTTTAATCCTTAATACTCAATACTCAGTACTTACTACTTATAAATTCAATGACTGCTCTAACCATTTTACTGGTGCTGGTGCTGCTGCTGGTTGTATTCGGCCTGCTGTTTCGCTTGCAGATTTTTACTTCTATTTTCTCGGGTTCTTTTACCCGCGATATTGGCGTAAGCAACAGCGTGAATGCTATTTTAATGATGGTGTTCCTGATTGTAGGTGGTGCTTGGTTTGCATATTCTTTTGTTGAAAACTTCAGCAAAATGAATCCGCCCATTGCCTCAGTGCATGGCCACAAAATGGAAACCATGTTCTGGACCACAATGGCTGTGATTGGTGTAGCCTTTGCCATCACGCAGATTTTGCTGTTTTGGTATGCCTATAAGTATCAGCACAAGGAAGGTCGCCGGGCATACTTCTTCGCTCACAATAATAAAATTGAAGTAATCTGGACAATCATCCCGGCTATTGTAATGGCCTCGCTGATTTTCGCTGGCTGGAAAGCTTGGACGCGCATTACCGGTCCCGCGCCGAAAAACTCGGTTGTGGTGGAGCTGATGGGTAAGCAGTTCAACTGGCTGGTACGTTACCCCGGTCGCGATATGAAGCTAGGGGTAATCAATTACCGCATGATTGACGCTGTGAACGAGTGGGGCTTTGACCTGAGCGACAAGGCTGGGCTTGATGACTTCACGACCAATGAAATTCACATTCCTAAGGGTGTTCCGGTGCTGATTAAAATTCGCTCGCGCGATGTTCTGCACGCCGTCTACATGCCACAGTTCCGCGTGCAGATGTACGCAGTGCCGGGCATGCCAACCCGCTTCTGGTTTACGCCGACCACCACTACCGACGAGATGCGCGCACGTTTGGGTAACCCTAAATTCAACTATGAGTTGGCTTGCAACCAGGTGTGCGGGGGTAGCCACTACGCGATGAAAGCTACGGTGATTGTGGATGAGCCAGATGATTACCAGAACTGGTACGCCGCGCAGCAATCTTTCTCGCAAAAGAACCCTGAAGTAATGGCTGCGCTCAAACAGAAAGGCAAAACGATGGTTACTCCTGTAGCTGCCACGCCAGAAGTGGAAGCTGCTCCCATGCCTTTGGCCGCTTCGAACTAATTACTATAAACGCTACCCTGTAATGTCAGACCTGACACCTAAACCCAATTTATCGCCAAGCGTGCAAACGCAAGGCGGCGTTGGCTCCGCTCCGGTGCCAACCGCGGAGCATGGTGACCACCTCCTGCACCACGAAGACCACGAGCACGACGACCATGACCAGCATTGGTTGTGGAAGTATGTTTTCAGCCAGGACCACAAGGTTATTGGCAAGCAGTTCCTGATTACGGGTATGCTGTGGGCAATTGTCGGTGGCACGCTGTCGAGCTTGTTCCGTTTGCAGCTTGGCTGGCCCGCTGGCACCATGGAGTGGCTGAAACCTGTGCTCGGCCATTGGATTGAAGCTGGCAAGCTAAACCCTGAGTTTTACTTGGCGCTGGTGACCATGCACGGCACCATCATGGTGTTCTTCGTGCTCACGGCGGGCTTGTCGGGAACGTTCTCAAATTACCTTATTCCGCTGCAAGTGGGTGCCCGCGATATGGCTTCGGGCTTCATGAACATGCTTTCGTACTGGTTCTTCTTTATTTCCAGTGTGATTATGTTTTCCTCGCTGTTCATTGAAACCGGCCCGGCTGCGGCTGGCTGGACTATTTACCCGCCATTGAGCGCATTGCCGCAAGCTATTCCGGGTTCTGGCGCTGGCATGACGCTGTGGCTGGTGAGCATGGTATTCTTCATCGTTTCGCAGCTTTTGGGCGGTGTGAACTATGTGACGACGGTAATCAACCTCCGTACTCGGGGCATGAGCATGAGCAAGCTGCCCCTGACTATCTGGGCGTTCTTCCTCACGGCTATTCTCGGTATCCTGTCGTTCCCGGTATTGTTCTCGGCAGCGCTGTTGCTGGTGTTTGACCGCTCATTCGGCACATCGTTCTTCCTGTCCGATATTTATATTGCTGGGCAGGCGTTGAGTAATCAGGGCGGTTCGCCGGTTCTCTTTCAGCACTTGTTCTGGTTCCTGGGCCACCCCGAGGTGTATATCGTAATCATGCCTGCGATGGGTATGGTGTCGGAAGTACTGGCTACCAACGCCCGTAAGCCTATCTTCGGCTACCGTGCAATGATTGGCTCACTGATTGGTATTTCCTTGCTGTCATTCGTCGTATGGGCCCACCACATGTTCGTGACGGGTATGAATCCGTTCCTTGGTTCGGTTTTCATGTTTTTGACGTTGATTATCGCCGTGCCTTCGGGCGTGAAGGTGTTCAACTGGCTGGCTACACTGTGGCGCGGTAACATCCGCTTCACTGCCGCCATGCTGTTTGCCATTGGCTTCGTGTCGCTGTTCATCTCGGGTGGTCTGACGGGTATTATCCTCGGTAACGCTACGCTTGACATTCAGATGCACAACACGTACTTCGTGGTGGCTCACTTCCACTTGGTAATGGGTAGCTCGGCTTTCTTCGGCTTGTTTGCCGGCGTGTACCACTGGTTCCCGAAGATGTTTGGCCGCATGATGGACGAGAAGCTGGGTTATATCCACTTCTGGCTGACCTTCGTGGGCGTGTACCTAGTGTTTATGCCCATGCACTACGTCGGTATCGCTGGATTCCCCCGTCGCTACTATGCTTGGACTGGCTTCGATGCCTTCTCGCAGTTCGCTGACTTGAACAAGTTCATTTCAATTGCAGCTATTATTGCCTTCTTGGGCCAGTTCATCTTCATCTTCAACTTCTTCTACAGCATTTTCCGTGGTCGTCGTGCCACTCAGAATCCTTGGAATTCGACTACGCTGGAGTGGACCACACCCATCAATCCCGGCCACGGCAACTGGCCCGGCGAGATTCCGGCTGTGTACCGTTGGCCTTATGACTACAGTAAGCCCGGTTCGGAGGTAGACTTTATACCCCAGAACGTGCCTTATTCGCAAACGCAGTCGTCAAACCTGCCGTACGAGCAGGAATTAGCCGACTAAGTAATACAGACCAACCAAGTCCTCTAACGGGCCGCCTTATCGGCGGCCCGTTTTTTTTAGTCTCCTGATTAGTCACAAACCACTGGGGTTATTGGTTAAAGAAGTGGGGCAAGTAACTGCTTCCTATAGTTAGAATGGAGAAAAATTTCAATAGTGCCGCCCTGCGCCGCTTTCGCTCGTTCGGCATTCTCACGGTAATTGCCGTTTACTTGTTGATACTAGTAGGTGGCGTAGTACGCAGCACTGGGAGCGGGATGGGTTGCCCCGATTGGCCTAAGTGCTTTGGCCAATGGGTGCCGCCCACCGAAGCAAGCCAGCTTCCGGCAAACTACAAGGAGGTATATACTGCCCAGCGCGTGGCCAAAAACCAAAAACTGGCCCGAACGCTGCAAAAAATGGGCTTTGCTCAAGTAGCAGGCAGCATTTTCGCTCACCCTACGCAGTACATTGAGACTGATTTCAACCCGGTGAAAACCTGGATTGAGTACATAAACCGCTTATTGGGAGCGCTCATCGGGGTGTTCGTATTCCTGACGGTGGTATTTGCTTTGCCGTACTGGCGAGGCGACCGGGCCATTTTCTGGCTGGCGCTGGCTTCTTTTCTGCTCACGGGGGTGCAGGGATATCTTGGCTCTTTGGTGGTATCGACCAACTTACTGCCGGTAATGGTTACCATTCACATGGCCCTGGCGCTGGTGATTGTAGCCTTGCTGCTCTATGCTGTTGACCGGGCGCGGTGGGGGAGGACTACTGAGACTTATGCCGATGCCGCCGCGACCCTTGAGACTGTAGCTGATGGAATCCGACCGCAAAGGACATTGGTCGGTTGGCTGTGGGCAGCGCTACTGCTTACCTTTTGGCAGATTATGCTGGGCACACAGGTGCGCGAGCAGGTTGATATTGTATCGGCTGCAGCCGACTATCTGGGGCGCGATAATTGGGTGAGCCAACTGGGCAGCACATTTAGTGTGCACCGCACCATGTCGGCCGCCGTGCTGCTGCTGAACGTGTACGTAGGGTACGAGTTGTGGCAGCTGGGCCGGGAACGCCTGCGCCGGCTGGTAACGGCCACGCTGGCTATTATTGGCCTCGAGATTGCCGTAGGTGTTGTCTTGGCCTCGTTTGCGCTGCCACCGGCCGCGCAGCCGGTCCACCTCACGCTGGCGACCGTACTGTTTGGCGTGCAGTTTCTGCTGCTGCTGGCAGTTGCGCGCGCCCGAAAAGGCCCAGAAACAATTGTGTCGTCGGATGCTGCCCGGCGGGTTGTTGCGTAACTTTGCGGCCCCGTTGGGAATTGGCTCTTGGGGCCAGCGCTCGCGGTGCATAAAACTCAGGTATTGATGGTGAAGGCCCGCGCCTATTTTCAACTGCTCAAGTTCCGGCTTTCGCTCACCGTGGCGTTTTCCAGTGCCATTGGCTATATGCTTGGAGCCCACGAGTTCAGCTGGAGCCGTGCGCTACTGGTGATGCTGGGTGGCCTGCTCGTAACGGGCTCGGCCAACATCATCAATCAGGTGCACGAGCGGGAACTCGACAAGCTGATGACCCGCACGGCTAAGCGCCCGCTACCTACGGGCGTATTGTCGCCGACCGAAGCCTGGGTATTCTGCGTGCTGCTGGGCGTGGCCGGGCTGAGCTTACTCTGGTATGGTTTCAACCCTCTCACAGCTGGGCTGTCGCTGCTATCGCTGATTCTCTACGGTTTTATCTACACCCCGCTGAAGACGATATCGCCCATCTGCGTAGCTGTGGGGGCCATTCCCGGCGGGCTACCGCCCCTCATTGGCTGGGTCGCCGCCACGGGCTATATTGGTGTCGAGGCGTGGGTACTGTTCGGTATTCAGTTCATGTGGCAGTTTCCGCACTTCTGGGCCATTGCCTGGGTGGCCGACGACGACTACAAACGGGCTGGGTTCAAAATGCTGCCTTCGCCGGGCAACCGCGACCTGCGCACTGCCTTTCAGATAATGACCTATACGCTCCTGTTGATTCCGCTTAGCCTGTTGCCACTGGAGTTCAACATTTCTGGGCGTATCTCGGCGCTGGTAGCTGTGGTAGCGGGTATTCTGTTTCTGCTGCTTACGGTGCAGCTCATGCGCACCCAGTCGCGCAAGGCGGCGCTTCGCATCATGTTTGCTTCGTTTCTGTACTTGCCCATCGTACAAATTGCTTTGGTACTGGACAAAATCCAGTAGTTAATTGTTAATAAGTAGCGGGGAATGATTGGTGCTTCATTTGACCGTCCGTTGACCATTAACCACTGACCATTAATAATAAACAGTATGACTCCTGATATTTTAGCCGGCAAGGAAACCGGGTTGGGCTGGCACCCGAAGCGCGTGCTACTCATTCTGCTCATCTTCAGTATCGTAATGATGTTTGCGGCCTTCACCAGCGGCTACATCGTACGCCGCGACGAGGGTAACTGGCGCGAATTCGACCTGCCGGCTTCGCTGCTTATCAACTCCATTCTCATTGCCCTCAGCAGTGCCAGCATGCAGTGGGCCTATTTCTCGGCCCGCAAAGACGAAATCAACCGCGTGAAAACCGGGATGATTATCACGCTGGTGCTGGGCTTGGCCTTTTTGGTGGGGCAGTACTACAGCTTTGGCGATTTGGTAGCCGGCAACACGTATTTCGGTGGTGCCGATGCCAATCCCTCCGGCTCGTTCGTATACGTGCTCATGGGGGTGCACGCTTTTCACCTCATTACCGGCCTTGTTTTTCTGGCCGTAGTGTTGAAGAGGACGCTTAATTATCAGGTGCATTCGCGTGCTTTGCTCTCTATTGGCAACGCCACGCTGTACTGGCACTTCTTGGGCGGCCTTTGGCTGTACCTGTATTTGTTCTTACTTTTGAATCATTAATTAGACGTTACGCTGTCCGCTATGTCCCAACCGACCACTTTGCAGCCGCCTGCTGCTGCCACTACCCTCGACGCTCCTCGCACCGGCAACTGGGATGGTGGCAACGAACCTTTCAAAGCGAGCTACGGCAAGCTGATGATGTGGTTTTTCCTGCTTTCTGACGCCTTCACCTTCGCCGCCTTCCTCACCACTTATGGCATGATTCGCCATAAGCACGAGGTATTTACCGGTGAAGCCAAAGATTTTGTCTTTAGCACGCGTTGGTGGCCCATTCCGGACCACGTATTTAATGCCTTCCCCGGCATGGGCGAAACCAACGTTCCCCTGGGATTTGTGGCTTTGATGACCATGATTCTGATTCTGAGCTCGGTAACCATGGTGCTGGCCGTAGAGGCCGGCCACCGCATGGACAAAGCCGACGTGCAGAAATGGTTGCTCTGGACCATCCTGTTTGGTTCGACCTTCCTCGCCAGCCAGGCCTGGGAGTGGGGCCACTTCATCAACGGCCACGCCGAGCCGACCATCATGGCTGACGGTACCAAATTCTTCGGTGCCAACCTGCACATGAACCAGTACGGCCCCGTGCTCTTCGCCGACCTGTTTTTCTTCATCACCGGTTTCCACGGCACGCACGTATTCTCGGGCGTATGCCTACTGGTGTGGTGCTTTATTGCCACCACCAACGGCACCTTCCAAAAGCGGGGCCACTACGAGATGATTGAGAAAATCGGCCTTTACTGGCACTTCGTAGACCTGGTGTGGGTGTTCGTGTTCACCTTCTTCTACCTCGTTTAAAAAAGTGTTGAATGCTGAATGTTGAGTGCTGAGATTTTAAGCTGGCCAACATTCGACCCTCAACTCTCAACACTCAAAAATTAAAAAATGGATTCTCACGCAACCACCGAGCACACGCTCGCCCCCGGCGAAATCGCCAAACCCAATACCGCCTGGATTTGGCGCGTTTTCGGCATTCTGGTGGCCATCACGGCTATTGAGTTCGTGTTCGTGTTCTTGATGCATCCGAGCACGCTGCGCAACAGCATTTTTATCGGCCTCACCATTCTCAAGGCGTTCTTCATCGTAGCCGAGTTTATGCACCTGAAGCACGAAACCAAAGGCCTTATCTGGACCATTATGGTGCCGGTGACGCTGCTGGTCTGGCTGCTGGTAGCCCTTATTACGGAGGGCTCGTTTATGGGCGAAGTCTTGCAAAACATGTTCAAATAGCGAATGCGGCCCCGCCAAACTCTTTTGCTGGGGCTGCTGCTATTGTTGCCGGTACTGGCCTTTTTATTCCTGTTTCGCTTCGGTGCCAACCGTTACGCGCTGCCTACTTACCTGCCCGACCGTGTGGATTCCACTCAGGTTGGCGGGGAGTGGCAGCGCGATACTGTTTTCCACCAACTTGCGCCGTTCCAACTGTCTGCCTCAACCGGGCGGATAGTGAGCAGCCAGGAACTAGGGCAGGGTATGTACATCGCGCAGTTTTTTGCCGACGACGCAGCTAGCCCCAAAGTAGCTCGCCAGCTGCTACGCGTACAGGAAAAATTCCGGCACGAGCCCCGCGTAAAGCTGGTAACGTTCGTGCTCAACCGCGACGCCGGCAATACCAGGAGTCTTGCGGAGCTAGCCGAGCAGTACGGCACGATTGCCGGCAAGTGGTTTTTCCTCGCCGGTTCCGCCGATACGCTGCAACGACTCACCCAGCGCGAGTTCCGGCTCCCCGCCGACCCCAAGCGCCTGCCTGGAGCCGTATACACGGCTAACATCCCGGCCGGCCGGCTGTTATTGGTCGACAATCAGCGCCGCGTGCGCGGTATCTATGACGGTGCCGACGGGCGTGAAATCGACCGCTTACTCACGGAGGTAACCGTGCAGCTCTACGACTATGAACACCCCCACTGAACAACTGCACCCGCCGGTACTAGCCCCCGGCGACTACACGCGTTACAAAGTCATTCTCGGTACGCTGGGAGCGGTAGTGCCGCTGCTGGTGGCCGTGCTGTTTTACTACAAAGGCGTTTTCAAAATTCCGGGTGCTGATTCTTACCTCAAGTCGCTGCCAGCTCTCAACGCGGTGTTGAACTCGCTGACGGCGGTAGCGCTGCTGGTAGGCTTCTATTTTATCCGGCAAAAAAACGTGCTGGCTCACCGTGCGTCCATGGGTACCGCTTTCGCGCTCGGCGGTCTGTTTCTGATTTCTTACGTCGCCTACCACTCACAGGTAGACAGCACGCATTTTGGCGGAGTTGGGGCAGTACGGGGGATATACTTCTTCCTGTTGCTCACGCACATCAGTCTGGCCGTAGTCACGGTTGGGCTGGTACTGTTCACGCTGTATTTTGCCCTTACCGGGCAATACACCAAGCACAAGGCTATTGCACGCTGGACGTTTCCGGTGTGGCTTTATGTTTCGGTAACGGGCGTAATCGTATATTTTATGATTTCGCCGTATTACACCTGATGTTGAGAAACTTTGCCATCCTAGTGGTGTTATTCTAATTATGAAAAAGACCTTTTTTACTGCCGTTTTCGCCCTGCTATTTGGCCTGCTGCTGAGTCTCGCGCCATTGGCCGCGCAGGCCCAATGCTCGATGTGTAAGTCGCAGGTGGAAGCCGCCCGGCAAGAACGTGACGACTACGATGTGGCCGGCCTGAACAAGGGCATCATCTACATCATGACCGTGCCTTATATCCTGATGGGAGCAGTAGGCTATTTTTGGTACCGCCGTACGCACCCGAAGAAGGCCACCGCTTAGTGGCCGTGCCCTCCACGGCGCTGGCGTTATTGGAACTGCGTTGCTCGCGTTGCCACAATGGTAAGGTGTCTACGCATTTGGCTTGGAGCTTTAAGTATCCACTTGCCGGCCGAATGCCCGGTATTTATGACGCTAGCCCGTAGCTGGTTGCCTTATTTTGAAATGCTGCTCTCGGGCAGCATTTTTTATTGGGCTTGGATTTTGCGAGGCTACAAGCGCGCGGCTGCCAAGTGTATGGTAGCGTGGTTGTCGTGCTTACTGGCTTTCTTTGGGTGGGCTCTATGGTTTCGCCCTATTTCTGACCTGACAACCGCTTTCTTGCGCGCTCCCTTTCGCCTATCGTCGGCTCTACTTTCGGCACCCACGCGGCAGCGCCTGCCGTGGCTGCTGCTGCTGGCGGCGGCACTGTGCTTTGGGGGTGGCTACTTGGCCAGTCGCTACGGGCAAGCCCCCGGCGTGGTGCAGCGCACCGATGTGGCCCACCTGCAGGAGTTGGTGCACCTGGCCGAAGCCACCGCCCGCCGCGAGGCCAATACCGTTGCCACGCAGCTGCAGCGCGGCCCCTACAGCTTTCAGGCGCTAATTAGCGAGACCACCTACCCAACCTGCGTGCTGGAAAACGGTGTGCTCCGCTACTGGTCCGACGCCACGCTGCGGCCCGAAACGGAAACGGCCCCGACCATATCGGAGCGGCTGATTGAAACGCCGGTGGGCCATTTTGTGCAGTTGAGGCGGTCGGCCGGCCGGTTTCTGATATTAATGTATCTGCCGCTGGAACGCCATTACGGCATCAGCAACCGCTATTTGCGGGAGGGCGGCGAGCAGGCATTATTTCGAGGGCTCGAACTGGAAGTTGTGGCGGATAACGCCGCCAAGGGACTGGCGCAGTTTGAGGCGGCCGATGGGCATTATCTGTTCTCCATCCGGCGGCTGCAGCCCAACCCGCTCACGGGCCAATACGTGCCGCTGGCGCTGCTGGCCCTGGGTAGCATACTATATGCGGCGGCCTGGCTGGTGCTGGCGCGGCGCTGGTGGCGTGGTGGCCGCGCCGGCCGGGCAATGGCCGCGCTGGTGCTGCCGCTGCTGCTGCTGCGGGCGGTGCTGCTATTTCTGGGGCTGCCATACTCTTTCATTGAGTTACCGCTGTTCGACCCACGCGTGTATGCGGCGGCCTGGTGGGCCCCCTCGCTCGGCGACCTGCTGCTGAATGCGCTGCTGGCGCTGCTGGTAGCGGTGGGGGCCGTGGCTCTGTGGCGGCGCTACAATGTGCCAGACCGGTTGCCAGCCTCGGCCGAAACGCGCGGGCAGCTGATTGCGGCGGCAGTGATAAGCACTGCTTTCGCCGGCTGGCTGGGACTCTTGTTCGGCTACTACACTACCGCCTTTGGCAGTGCGCAGCTGAGCCTCGATGTGAGCCGCAACGTGCAGCCCAGCGGCTTTTGGGTAGTGCTGGGGCTAGCCGTGCTGCTGCACACCGCCGCGTGGCTGACGGGCTTATTTGGTCTGACGCAGGTGGCTGGCCGGGTACTGCGCCACGTACCGCGCCAGGTGCTGCTGTGGGGTCCGCTGGCGGTAGCGCTGCCGGTGCTGGGGCTGGGGTTGGTGCTGGGCGAGCCGTGGCTGCTGCTGCCAGGCGTGCTGCTATTATTTGCGGCGCTGGTGCGGGCCGTGAACCTGCGGGCAACGCCCGGGCCGGGCAGCTACCAAGCGGCGGTGCTGGTGGTGTTGCTGCTGGCCCTCACCTCGGCCACGGGCGCACTGGCGCTCTATGCCCACTTCGAGAAGCAGCTGCTGGTAGACAAGCAGCGCCTGGCCGGCAACCTGCTCATCGACAACGATTTTCAGGGGGAATATCTGTTGAGTGAGCAGATGCGCAAAATTGCGACCGACCCCTTCGTGCGACGGGCGCTAACGGCGGCTTTCGTTAACCCCGACGCGGTGCGCGAGCGTATTGCCCGGCAGTACCTGAGCGACTATTTCGACAAATACGAGAGCAACATCACGCTCTACGATGCGCCCGGCGATGCCGTGGGCGCAGCTTCGGGCACGCCTAACCTGCTGTTGGCGCGCGTTTTCACGGCGCGCACGGCCACGGCTACCGGCCAGGCGGGGGTGTTTCTGGTGCAGTCGGACAACCCGTTTGGCTCGCGGCGCTACGTGGCTTATATCACCGTGCCCGGGCAGCGGGTGAACGGCATTGGCCTGCCGCTGGGCGCGGTGCGCGTGGAATTGACCCTGAAAAAGCTGACTTCGTACAGTGTGCTGCCCGAATTGCTGGTCGACCAGAAATTCTTCGAGCCCGGCTTGGCCACCGAGCTGAGCTACGCCGGCTACAACCACGGGCAGTTGGTGTACAGCGAGGGTGATTTCGACTATGCCAACCGCTTGCCTGCCGACCTGCTCACCGACCCGCGCCTTTACGCCACCGGCCTTGCCCGCAAGGGCTACCAGCACTTCGCGCTGCGTGGCTCGCTCGACCGCACGGTGGTAGTGACCACGGCTACCTACTCGGTGGGCGACTGGCTGGCCAACTTCTCGTTTCAGTTTTTGCTGTCGGCGGGTTTTTGGCTGCTGCTGGGCGCGGCCGGCGTACTGGTGCGCGACCGGGCCCTGCCACGCCTCAACTTCAGCACCCGTATTCAGCTGCTATTGAACGTGGGCATTGTGGTGCCGCTGCTGGTGGTGAGCCTGGCCACGGCCAGCCAGCTTATTTCCTCGTACAAGCGCGACCTGGCCCGTACCTACGAGCGGCGCGGGCAACTGGCGCTGGAAAGCCTGCGCCGGCAGCGCCACCTGCTGTCCGACAGCACGGCCCGGCCCACGCTGGCGGCGCTGGCGAAGAACGTGGCGGCCCTCACCGAAACCGACCTCAACCTGTACGATGCCCACGGCGAGCTGCTCTCCAGCAGCCAGCCGCTGATTTTTGATGCCGGGCTGCTCGGGCCCCTGCTGAACCCGCATGCTATGGTGGCCCTGCGCGAGCAAAACCGGCCCCGTGCCCTGCTCACGGAGCGGGCCGGCTCGCTCTCGTTCAACTCGCTGTACCTTCCGGTGCGGGCCGGCGCGGGCGAAACCGTAGTGGCCGACCTGGCAGGCCACTCGCTGGGCCGGCCGGGCACGAACAAGAAAAAGGAGGCCAAATACAAGGTGAACTCGCCATTTGATGATGACGACGGGTCGTCGGCCGACGAAATGGCCATGCCCACCGGCCCTATATTAGGCTATGTGGGAATTCCGTTTTTTGACTCGGAAAAAGCCCTGAATACCAAGCTGACGGAGCTGTTCACGACAATACTGAACATCTTCACGCTGATGTTTTTGATTTTCCTGGGGCTGGCTTACGTGGCGGCGCGGCAGCTCACGGCCCCGCTCACGCTCATCACCGAAAAGTTGACGCGAACCACGCTGACGGGCGAAAACGAGCTGCTCGACTACCGCAGCTCCGACGACGAGATTGGTCTGCTGGTGCGCGAGTACAACGCCATGCTCACCAAGCTGGAGGCCAGCAAGCGCGAGCTGGCCGCCCAGGAAAAAGAGGCGGCCTGGCGCGAGATGGCCCGGCAGGTAGCCCACGAAATCAAGAACCCGCTCACGCCGATGAAGCTGAGCCTGCAGTTTCTGCAGAAAGCCATTGCCGAGCGCCGGCCCAACTCGGAAGAGCTGATTGGCCGCATCTCCCAAACGCTCATCACCCAGATTGACGTGCTGAGCGACATCGCCACCAGCTTCAGCACGTTCACCAACCTGCCGGCCATGCGCCCCGAGCGGCTCGACGTGGCCGAGATTCTGCGGCGCTGCGCCGGCCTGCACCAGCCCGATACCGACGATGGCGCGCTCGACCTGCACCTGCCGGCCGATGCCGAAACCGGTCGCTACATCGTGTACGCCGACGAAAACCTGCTGGTGCGCACCTTCAACAACCTGCTGATAAACGCCCGCCAAGCCGTGCCCGAAGGCCGCGCCCCGCACATCGACATTTCGCTGGGGTATGTGGGCGCGGGCAGCGTGCGCGTGGCCATCCGCGACAACGGCGCGGGCATATCGGACGACGTGCGCGAAAAAGTATTCGTGCCCAACTTCACCACCAAGGAAACCGGCTCGGGCATCGGGCTGGCCGTAGCCAAGCGTGGCATCGAGAGCGCCGGCGGCAAAATCTGGTTCGAGACGCGGGTGGGGGAGGGAACCGACTTTTTTATCGAGCTGCCGCTGGCCGGATAATGTCGCGGCCGGGCCTTGGCCACGGCACGAAACTACCTGCCCCCGGCGTTACCCGCCAAACCCGACCTTTACCGCATGATTCGTCGCTTACGTCTGTGCTTCCCCCTCGTGGGCCTGCTCGTGGTGGCGTTGTTGTTGGAGAGGGGAGAAGTGCGGGCGCAGGTACGCCCGGCAAAAACCGGCGAAGCGCCGCCGCCCAGTACCCGCCGCTGCCGCTGGGTACAGCTGGCTCCGGGGCGCGATACTACCAGCTTCGTGCTGACGGATTCGCTGACCATCGTGCCGTCGTCGGTGCGGGTCGTACCCGGTAGGGCCAACGGGCGTGGGCTGGACTACGACGGCCGCACCGAGCGCTACCGCTACGTGCGGCCCGCCCTACCGGGTACGGCCCCGCGCGACAGCAGCAGCGCCGGGCGGCCCGATTCGCTGCTGGTGTGCTACCGGGTGCTGCCGCTGCGCCTCACGGCGGCCCGGTTCCGGCGGCCGCGCAGCCTGATGGACAGCATTGGATTTCGGCAGAGTTCGATGCGGATGGAGGATTTCTCGGTGAAGGAGCAGATTCTCAACACACCGGGTATCAGCAAAACGGGTAATCTGTCGCGCGGGCTGAGCTTTGGCAACACCCAGAACGTGTTCGTGAACTCGGCCCTGAACCTGCAGCTGGAAGGCCAGCTGGCCGAGAACATTCACCTCACGGCCGCGATTTCGGACCAGAACGTGCCGTTTCAGCCCGAGGGCAACACCCAGCAGCTCCAGCAGTTCGACAAAATCTACCTCACCCTCACCAACCCCATCTGGAACCTGACGGCCGGCGACGTGGTGTTGCGCAACAAGCCCGACTACTTCCTGCGCTATTACAAAAACATCCAGGGCGCGGCCGCTGAGGCCAATTTCGGGCCGCCCATCGTGGGCTTGGCGGGCTACGGCGCGACTCAGGGCGTGGCCAACGCCACTTTCCTAAACGGCGTGGCCGGGCAGGTGCCGGGCGGCGGCATTGCCGGTCCCTCGCCGGCCACGCTCAACCCGCCTGCCATCAGCCAGCCCCAGCTCACGGACCCCAACCGGCAGGTGCCCGGCGTGGCCCCGCCGCTGCCGCTGGGCGACCAGGCCCCGCTGGCCGGCAGTACCGTGACGAGCAGCGGCGTGCGCAAGGGCTTGGTTTGGCGCTCCTCGACGGCCGTGGCGGGCGGGGTGGCCAAGGGCAAGTTCGCTAGCCTCGACGTGCCGCCGATTGAGAACGTACAGGGGCCGTACCGCCTCAGCGGGCCCAATGGTGAGCAGTTCATCATCGTGCTGGCCAATTCGGAAAAGGTGTACCTCGACGGCCGCCTGCAAACCCGGGGCTTCGATGCCGACTACACCATCGACTACAACCTGGCCGAGGTCACGTTTACGCCGCGCCACCTCATCACGCGCAATTCGCGCATCAAAATTGATTTTGAGTATTCTGACCTCAACTATTCGCGTTCGCTGGTGGCCGCCAGCCATTACCAGCAGCTGGGCCGCCTGAGTGTGCACGGCAACTTCTACCAGGAAGCCGACAATCCCAACAACGCCCTCAACCTGAACCTGAACGATACCACGGTGCTGCGGCAGCTGCGCCGCGCCGGCAACGTGGCCGTGGCCCAGGTGGCGGGCGGCGACTCGGTAGCCTACGCGCGCACCCAGGTGCTGTACCGCCGCGACCCGGCCACGGGCCAGTTTAGTCGGGCCGTGGGGGCCGATACGCTGGGCGGCGTGTATTCGGTGCGCTTTACGGACGTGGGGCAGGGCAACGGCGACTATATTCTCTCGACCGACGTGGCCGACCAGACCAGCAACGGCCGGGTGTATAAGTACGTGGCCCCGGTGGCCGGCGTGCGCCTGGGCCGCTACCTGCCCGTGCGCCGCATCCCGACGCCGCTGCTGAAGCAGCTGGCCACCGTGGGCGTGAGTTTGCAGGTTGACAGCAGCACAACGGTGTTTGTGGACGCGGCCCGTTCGCGGCTCGACCGCAACCGCTTTTCGCCGGTGAGCGACCAGGACGGGGCTTTCCGGGTGGGCTACGTGGTGCAGGACCGCCGCCTGCCCGCCGCGCTGGCCGCCGGGGTGCTGCGCGGCTACCGCCTGCGCTCGACCATGGACTACGAGTACACCGGCAAGCGCTTCGCGCCGATTGACCGCTACCGCGACATCGAATTCGACCGCAACTGGAGCAACGTGAGCAACACGGCCAACGTGGGCGCGGCCGCCGTGGCCCGGGAGGACAATATTTTCAACTTCAGCGTGGGGGCCAGCCGCGACCTGAACAACAATGTGAATTACCGCCTGAGCCGCCGCTTCCGGCCCGGCGAGGTGAACGGCGTGCAGCACTGGCTCGACGCGGCCCAGCAGGTGGGCAATTTGCAGATGCGCGGCTCGCTGTTTCTGCTGAACTCGCAGGCCGGGCGCTTCACCTCCAGCTGGGCGCGGGGCGAGGCCACGGGGCGCTACGTGGGTGGTCGCATCGTGCCCGGCTACGCCTACCGCTTCGATAAAAACCTGGTGAGCTCGACCCGCACCGACACCATCCGCTCGGCCAACTACTTTGATGAGCACGACGTGTTCATCCAAAGCCGCGACTCGGCCCGCACCCAGTTTCGCCTCGACTATACCTACCGGCGCGACCAGACCCCCAACCGCGAGCAAACCGCCCTGCAACGGCGCGGCACTGCCCAAACCTGGCAGGGTACGTTGGCCTCGCGGCTGGGCAAAAACCAGGACGTGCGCGTGCTGGGCACCTACCGCGACCTCGACTCGCTGGGTCTGGCCCGCAACCGCACCGTGCTCGGGCAGCTATTCTACAACGTGGGGCTGCTGCAAAACCAGGTGCGCTCGGAGCTGAACTACAGCATCGCCACCGGCCGCGAGCTCAAGCGCGACTACTCTTTTCTGGCCGTGCCCGCTGGCCAGGGCACCCACTATTGGAACGACCTCAATGGCAACAAGCTACAGGAAAAAGACGAATTCTTCGAGGCCCAAACGCCCGACGCGCAGTTTCGCACTTTCATCAAAGTATACCTGCCCACCAACGACTACATCACGGCCTACACCAACCGGCTGGCCTACCGCCTTACCACGGCGGCCCCGCGGGGCTGGCGCGACGCTGGCGGCTGGCGCGCGGTGGCCTCGCGCTTCGCTACGCTCACCAGTATTACCGTCGACCGCCGCACGACGGACCCGGCCGTGCTCAAGCGCCTCAGCCCGTTGAGCTTCGACAAGGAGGATGCCCAGCTGCTGGCTTTCAACCAGCTGTTCCGCAACACGCTGTATTTCAACCGCTCGAATCCCATTTTTGGGGCGGAGCTCACCTTCCAGCAAACCCAGCAGAAAACCCAGCTCGTGCAGGGTTTCGACCTGCGCAACCTCAGCACCCAGAGCCTGCTGCTGCGCCGCACGCTGGCCACCACGTTCACGGGTCGTCTCACGGCCGCGCGCGACATCCGCGAGGCCACTAGCAGCTACCTCGCCTCGCGCAACTACCGCCTGCTGATTTACACCGTGCAGCCCGAAATCAGCTATCAACCCACGCCCGCCCTGCGCCTGACGGGCACCTACGCCCACACCCAGAAGCAAAATACCCTTGCCACCCTGCCCACGCGGCCCACGCCCACGCCCGCCGAAACCACCCCCGGCATTTTCGATGACCTCGGCCTCGAAGCCCGCCTGAGCCAGGTGAGCAAACGCACTGTGTCGGCCGCCACGCACTACACCCGGGTGCAGTTCGACGTGGAGCCCGCCGCCCTCAACTCGGTCGTCGCCATCGAAATCCTCAATGCCCTGCGCCCCGGCAGCAACTTCACCTGGAACCTGAACGTGGAGCAGCGCCTGAGCAACGGCCTCAACATCACGCTGGCCTACGATGGCCGCAAGGCCAGCGGCCTCAACACCGTGCACACCGGCCGCATGCAGGTGGCCGTGCTGTTTTAGCTGTGCAATTCTATCAGTAGAACGTCCTGCTCATCTTGCGTCCGCGCAGTCCAAGCATCTCTCCCGCGCAAGTAATCCTTTCGATTGGAGTACGGCCACCCGCGAGATGCTTCGCCTGCGCGGACGCTAGATGAGCAGGACGTTCATACGTTTTCTGATTCTCCGGGCTAAACGCCCACCACTCACCCCTTTACCGGGCGTAGCTGCAACTGCAGCAGTACCAGCTCCCACAGGTGCTCGTAGGGTATGATTTCAACCTCGGCAAAGGCATTGCCGGGCAGGGGGGTGCTGGTCAGCATTTCCAACGTTGGCTGGCCGCGCTTGCGGGCCTTCGCGGGGTCGAAGCCCGTGTCGGCCAGGCCGCGCAGCAGGCGCAGAAACAGCCGGCTGCGCTTGGCTTGGTCGCCGAGCAGGTGCCGTTGCTGGTACTTGCGCAGGCGCTCCAGCCGCACCAGGGCTTCGTCGAAGTTTTGTTGGCGTAGGTGATGCAGCAGTTGCAACACCAGGATGGCCACATTCTGGCCGCTTTTGTCGCGGCTGTGCTCCGGCAGTAGCAGCGCCCATCTGGCGGCCGACGGCGGAGCCCCCGGCGCGGTGGGCAGGGCCACAAAATCGACGTAGCCCCGATACAAGTCCCAGTGCTCCAGGGCCGCCGGGCGCAGCTTGGCTCCGGCGGGGTTTTGCGCCACCAGCAGTAGCAGCTGCTGCGCATAGCTGTATTTTTTGCCGTGGAGAGCTAGCAGCAGGTGATACTCCTGAAACAAAAACCAGTTGCTCGATGTGCAGGCAAAGTGTTGAATGCCCGTCTGGGCCAAGCGCAGGCCTTTCTCGGGCTGCCGGCCCCGCAGATAGGCCACAATGCTCATGAAGGTGTTGTAGCGCAGGTCGAAACGCCGGGCATTGAGCTTGCCTTGGCTCATTTGCCGGGCGGCGGCCCCCGTCAGGCGCATTAGCTCGGTGAAGTTGCCCAGCAACTCTTCGTGGGCAATTCGTAGCCGGTACTGGAAAGAAAAGGTATTGTATGAGTTGGCCCGCCGATGCAGGACCTCCAGCTGCTTCAAAATCTCGGGTATCTGCGGTAGCAGGGTGCGGCGGGCCTTCACCGTCCCGGCCAACGCAAGCGAACTACTGGTGTAAAGGCGCTCCGCTTCGTCCTCCAACTGCTGCACGGCTAGTTGCTGTTGCAGCAGTCGGTCCATTTGCTGGTAAGCCGCGGGCTTGTTCAAGTGCGCGTAAATGGTGCAGAGCTGGCGGGCGCTCTGCACGGCGTAGGCCGTGAACTCGCCGGCCTGGGCTTCCGTTAGGCAGCGGCGCAGCAGGCGTTGGCTTAGCACGTAGTCGCCCTCGGTGTACAGAGCGATGCCCTTGTGTAACAAATCCAGGCACGCCATCTGGTAGCGGCGCGATACCAGGCTGAGCGGGTCGCTGTGGTCGAGAAAGTAGAGGTGGTTGAGCAGCTTGGCCTGCACGCGGCTTTTCAGACGCTTCAGGGCCACGAGGTTGGCGCTGGTGGCTTGGCCGTACAGGGCCTTGGCAGTTTGCAACGGCGTGAGGGCCGTTCCCGTTAGCAACAGGCCTACCAACTGGCTTTCCCGACTATCGGGAGCTTGGTCCAAATCGATAATCGGGAGCGCCGTCTGCCGCCGCGAGGTCACAATTTGTGCCAGCGTTAATATGTCATTCATGCCGAAAAGCCGGTTGTATCATTATCGGGCCGTACGTAAAGCGGCCGCGTCCAAGTGACTTGGGTTAGGTAGCCGCCGGCAGTACAGCTACGGAGAAGGAATGTCCTCAAAAAAGCCTTTATTCATTCCTGTAAAAGGCGAATAAAGGCCGAATATCGCTAGTAAACGCCGTTGATGGAGACTAATCACTGATTTTAGAGCCATTAAATGTGCTTCAGCTGCTGTCCTCAAAATAGCCAAAACTTCCTTTTTATTTGGCGTAAGGAGGTCTAAATTTGTAAAAATATTCTGATAGTCAGTTAATTAACTAGCTTAGTGTACTGCTGTTTCTTGTATTCAATATAATTTCTTATTGCTCAGAATAGTCGTCGATTAGCAGGCTTACCCCAGCCAATGCCGGCAACAGCGGCCCAACGATTTGGCCGCTACCCCCAGTACCTACCTTTTTTCTGCCTTTCCGTTCGTTTGTCCTTCTCTTCCGCATGAGGGCGGCGGACTGCTACTCCAGTCCGCCGCCTGCCTTGTCCATCTACCAATAGCCAGCAAACGATGGGTCCGCTCAGCGGCCCCCACCTGCGGCGAAACAAGCGTCTATCCGCGCTTATCGGACAAAAAGGTATAAGAGCCTGCGCCAATTATGGCGCAGGCTCTTGCTTTTAGTACCCAGGCGATGAGGCAACGCCGATGCTATGCGAGGCGGGCCTTGGCGGCCTGCCGGGCGGCCCGGGCCGCCAGCCCGGCCGTGAGTTCGCGCTGCTTGTAGCACAGCGGCAGGGCCGTACCCGAGCGAAAAGCGCGCACCGTAATTTCGGCACAAGCCCGGGCGTCGCTCAGCGCATCGTGGTGGCTGAGCGGGATGCCAAACTGCCCGGCTACGTGGTCGAGCTTGTGGCGCTCGAAGTGGGGCCAGCACAGTTTGGCCAGCTTTACCGAGCACAGGGCGTGAAAGGCCGGAATGGGAACGCCGAAATCGCGGCAGCTGTATTCGAGCACGCTCACATCGAAGGCCGAGTTGTGAGCCACTACGGGCTGGTGGTGCAGGTAGGGCAGCAGCTGGGGCCACACGTCGGCCAGGGTGGGCGCGTTGTGCAGCTCGGCTGCCGAAATGCCGTGCACCTGCTGGTTGCGCCAGTCCACGCGCAGCACGCGGGGGCGCAGCAGGGTCGCGTAGGTTTCCACAATCTGGCCGCCACGCACCCGCACCACGCCCACGGCGCAGGCGCTGGCCCGTTGCTCGTTGGCCGTCTCAAAGTCGATAGCCGAGAAGTCGAGACTGGCTAGGGCGCGGGAAATTTCTGCTTGCATAACCCGCAAGTTAGGGCGTTGCGCTCAATGCGGAACGAAGAATGAGCAGTGAGCAATTTCGCTCCTGCTGTTTTTGTGCTTCATTCTTCAACAAGTGTAGCGTTCGGGTCGCAGCACACGTCGGGCACCCCGAAATAGCGTTCCATTACACCATTGATGTTGCCCTCGCAACCTTTGGTCAGGTCAATGTCGAACTCAATATCAGTGCTGAATTGCCGCAGTGGAATCAGCACGCGGCCGTAGGGCAGGCGTAGGGGCGGCAAGGTTACCTGGGGCTTCGCGGCGCGGTGGGCGGCCCGCAGCGCGGCAAAGCGGGCCTGCATCTGGGTATCAAAGGGGGCCGCGCTGGTAGCCAGTTCGCGCCAGGCCTCGGGCACGTGCCCGGCGGCAAAGAGGCCCAGTAGCGGCAGCAGCAAAAATAGCGCACGAGCCGGGCGATGCTTGACCAACCACGGCGGTGGCGTTGCTGCCGGCCACGCGGTTGTGGCCCGGCCCCAATGCCGCCCTGTCAGCCAGCCCAGCCCGGCCGTCGAGCCCAGCAGCACCAGCAGCATTTCGTTCTGCGCCCGCAGCAGCGGCGTGCCCACAATCAGGTAGCGGAAGAGCAGAAACCCGAGGAAATTCAGCGTCGCGTAGGCCAGCAGCAGCGCCAGCCACTGCCGCCGCACGAGCAGGCGCGGAGCTGGGCCGGTCGCATGGGCCTGCCGCCCGGCCCACCAGCCCACGGCCGCCGCCGCCAGTACGCTCAGGCCATTCATGGGCCGGATTAGAAACAGCACCATCGACAAAACCGACCGGGGAATGAGCACCAGCCAGCGGTAGGCGTAGTACGGGTCGGAGGGTGGGGCCATGGCGGCGGCGCGGGCCCAGTTGCCGGGTGCGGCTGCCGCCACGGCCGTGGCCAGCGCGCCGATGAGCAGCCAGCCCAGCAGCGCCGGCCGCGTCCTTCGGGGCAGGGCCATGGCCAGCAGCGCCAGCACTGGCAGGGCCTGCACCAGCGTCAGCTCATTGCCCGTCAGGGCCAGTGCCAGCGGCAGGCTGGCCCACATCGCCGCGCGCCGGCGACCAGCGACTGGCCCCCAGCCCACGCGCAGCGCCAGGGCTGTAAAATTTAGCAAGCTGATGAGTGTGAGCTGATACACCAGCGCGCCGGCAAACCAGTACAAAAACGAAAACGGCGCGGGGGCGGCGTTGCAGAACAGGGCCAGCAGCAGTCCGGCCGCCCACCCGGCCCGACTGCGCGAGCAGCTAAACCCCAGCGGCGGCCACCGCAGCGCCCGCAGCAGGTGCGCCAGACTGGCCCACATCGCCAGAAAAAAACCAGCCGCCGCCACCTTCACGCCGCCCAGCCAACCGTAGGCCACGGGGTTCAGCACCGTCATCAGAAATGTAGTGGTGAAGCGGCCCGTCCAGGTCTGAAACAGCCACACCTGCACGCCCCAGGTGCCGTGTTCCCGCAGCCAGGTGCCGTTGCGAAAATCATCAAAAAACGGCTGATTGAAAGCGCAGAGCAGCAGGAACGGGGCCAGCGCCAGGACGATGCCCAGGCGCGGCAGCAGCAGGCGCAGCGAAGAAGTGGTGGGCAAAGCAGAAACGGTGTAGCGGCGCATATTTGCGCCGCGTCGTTAAACAATCAGGCCGGGATTCAGCCGTCGCCGCCCAACAAGAAGCCGCAAATATGCGCCGCTACAGCCCGGCCAGCTTGCGGGCCGCTTTCACCACGGCCAATTCGGCCTGGCCGGCGGGGGCCTGCGCGGCATCGAGGGTGGCGCGGGCGGCGGCCAGCCACGCGGGGCCGGGCGTCTGGCTGGCTTGCAGCTGCGTGAGGCGCTCGAGTACGACGGCCGCCACGGCCGCCAGCCGGGCCGAGAGCGGCGCGTATTCCGTCAGGCTGGGGTTGGCGGCCAGCAGGGGCTGTAGCAGCACGTCGTTGGCCTGCCAGCGGATAGCCTGGGCGCGCAAGGCCGCCACTTGGCGCGGAACCGGCGGCAGGAAGCCGGGAGCGCCGGGGCGGAACGTCACTACGCTGTCCACGAGCCCGGCGAAGCGGCGGGCCACTTCCGACTCGGCCGGAGCGGCATCCACCAGGCGGTTCAGCACGCTGGCGGTGGTGTAGTCGTAGCCCTGGAAATGGCGCTTATACTCCTTCACCGGCTCGATTACTTCGGTTAATGTGCGGAGCGGGGCTACGCTGCCGGTGCCGGCCATTTGCGTGAGCAGCAGCTCCGGTACGCGGCGGTGGCGCAAGCCCAGGGTTTCGAGTTGGGGCGAAAGCACGTTCAGCCGGCGGTACATATCGGCCACGCTCCGGGTGGCCGCCTGAGGCGACCACAGCCGCTCGGCCACGGCTGCCGCCCGGGGCCAGATGCGCGAGTCGAGCACCACGGAGTCGGCGAATTCGGCCCACATCGCGGCCTCACCACCCAGCACGAGCTGCTGCTCGGTAGGCGTGAGGGGCGTGTCGGGCGGCAGCGGGTCGGTGAGGTAAGAGCTGGCCGCGCTGAAGTTCAAATCCAGATAATAGCCATTCGAAAGCAGCACCGGATGGCCTAGCCGGGCGGCCTCGTTCAGCCCTTTTTTGCCCCGCCAGCTTTGAATGACGACTGCTTTCGGCAGGTCGGGACCGAGAATTTCGTCCCAGCCAATCATCGTTTTGCCGTGCTGTTGCAGCAGAGCCATTACGCGACGGTTGAAATAGGTTTGTAGCTGGTGCTTATCTACGGTTTTGCCATCGGCTTTCACCATGCCGTGGGCCTGCATGTACGCCACAATGCGCGGGGTGCGCCGCCAGTTACGCCCGTCGTTCTCGTCGCCGCCGGCGTGGAAGTAGGGGTCCGGAAACAACGCCGTCATTTCGGTCAGCAGCGAATCGAGGAAGGTGTAGGTCGTTTCGCGGGTTGGGTCGATGGCCACGTTGGTGGTGCGCCAGCGCGTGTAGGGGGCATACACCGAGTCGGCCGAGGCCAGGCGCGGATACGCTACAATCCAGCTGGTGGTGTGGCTGGGCATGTCGAACTCGGGCACCACCCGGATGCCGCGCGCCGCCGCGTAAGCCACTACCTCGCGCACTTCGGCCTGGGTATAAAAGAGTCCGTCGGTACTGCCCACGGTTTGCAGACGCGGAAAAACCTGGCTCTCGACGCGGAAGCCCTGGTCGTCGGTGAGGTGCCAGTGCAGCACGTTCAGCTTCACGGCGGCCATGCCGTCGAGGTTGCGCTTGATGACGGCCACCGGCATAAAGTGCCGGGCCGCGTCAATCAGGAGCCCGCGCCAGGCAAAGCGCGGCTGGTCCCGGATGTCGACTTCGGGCAGGTAGCGGCCTTTTTTATCGGTGCGCGGCAGCTGCTCCAGCGTAGCCAGGGCCCGCAGCACGCCCAGGCTGGTGGGAGCGTCGATGCTCACGCCCATCGGCGTCACGCGCAGCGAATACCGCTCCTCGTCAAGCAGCTCGGCCCGGCCCACCCGCCCGTAGCGGATTTGCAGCGTGGCCGTTCCCACGGCTTTGGCCGGCGACAAACGGCCGAGGGTGCGGGCCACCGCGCCCGCTACTACCGCATCAACGGTCGCGGGCAGCAGGGGTTTTAGCGCCGTTTTCAACGGCAGGCGGCCCTGGCCGTAGCGGGCTTCGGTGGGTAGCGGCAATAGCGTGGGCTCGATTTGGGCCGCCGCCGGGCGCGTCATTAGTACCAGCCCCAGCACCAGCCATTTCACCAACTCGCTCGCTTTGCTAGCCTTCCGCATCGTACTTAATTGAAATTAATTTCTCCGCCGACTACAAATAGTCGTCCACAACCGAAGGTCAGCGCAAGCTAAAATCCGTGAAATCCGCTAAAATCCGCGCTAATCCGGGGTCTATATCAGGCCCCGGGCCTTGAATTCCAGGTATTTGTTGATGGTATTTGCCGTTAAGTCCTTGGGTGCGGTCAGCAGCGAATAAATGCCGTAGCGCTGCAATTCGAGCACAATCTGGCGCTTTTCCTGGGAAAATTTCTCGGCGATGGTCTGGTTGTATACCGCTTCCGTGGTCGCGGCCGGCGCTTCCAGAAAAGCCCGCAGCTCGGTATTCTCGAAAAACACGACCAGCAGCAGATGGTCCTTGGCCAGGCGGCGCAGGTAGGGCAACTGGCGCTGCATGCCGTGCAGCGTCTCAAAATTGGTGAACAGAATCAGCAGGCTGCGCTGCTTGATTTTGGCCCGTACCGTGGCGTAGAGCAGCTCGAAATCGGTTTCGAGGTACTTGGTCTTCTGGCGGTAAAGGATTTCCAGCAGCTTCAGCAGGTGACCGGGCCGGCGGTCGGCGGCCAGCGCAGCGCCGGGTTTGTTCGAAAAGGTGAGCAGCCCCGCCTTGTCGTGCTTCAACAATGCAATGTTGCTAACGACCAGCGTGGCATTGATGGCGTAATCGAGCAGGCTCAGCCCGTCGAACGGCATGCGCATCACCCGGCCCTTGTCAATCAGGCAGTATACCTGCTGGGCGCGCTCGTCCTGGAAGTGGTTCACCACCAGCGCGTCGGCGGTCCCGGTGCCGGCGCGGCGGGCCGTGGCTTTCCAGTTGATGCTGCGCGGGTCGTCGCCGGGCACGTAAGGCCGGATTTGCTCGAACTCCATGCTCTGGCCCACGCGCCGGATGCGCTTCACGCCCACCTCCGTGAGGCGGTTGTGGATGGCCAGCAGCTCGTACTGCCGCATTTGCAAAAACGACGGGTACACCGGCACCACCTTGCCCTGCTCGAAGCGAAACCGTCGCCGCACCAGCCCCAGCGGCGAGGCCGCGAAGATATTCAAGGCCCCAAACGCATACTCGCCGCGCTTGGTGGGCCGCAGCTGGTAGTCGATAATCCGCGTTTCGCCGGGCCGGATGGCCGCTTTGAACAGCACGTCGCGCCGCTGAAACTGGTGCGGAATCTCATCAATTGTCTCCGTCTGCACCGGAAAACGGTAGCGGTTTTCGAGGTATATCCGCACGTCGTTGTCCGAGCCGTTGGCGAGCTTGTCGCCGAGCACCCGCCGCCCGAATATCGGCGTGGCCTGTCCCTTGGCCGGCGCGTAGAGCAACAGCGCATCGAGCAGCGTGAGGACGATGAGCAGCCCGAGCGCAATTTTCATCGGCCCCAACAGCGCGGGGAGGAAAAACGCCACCACGAAGCCAGTGACGATGGCCGCCAGGGTTTGGAAGAAGCGAGCGGTGAGGAATAAAGTCAATTAAAAATGAAGAATTAAAAATTAAAAAATCCCGTGACAATTATTCTGTCGGGGTTCTGGTCGAGATGATGATGGCTGCCAGAATGCGCTTTAGCTCTTCAGCATCATCAATCATTGATGCGGCGAGATTGGGTTCGAGACATTCTGTATCGAGCAATAGCCGCAACCAGTAGTGAGCCTCGCGCGCCTCTTTGTAGGCTATGCTGCATTTAGCTGCAAAGTCACGCCGTGAAAACCCGCCCACGGCTTCTTCAACATTTGCCCCAATAGAAGTGCCGCAGCGCAGTATTTGGTCGGCTATGGAGCGAGGCTGCTTATTTCTGAGCAGCAGTTTGTAGAGTAGCACAACCCGCTTGGAAAAGGCGTAGCTTTTTACCAGTACAGGGTTTTCATCTTTCATGCCGGCCAACCTTTTTAATTTTTAATTCTTCATTTTTAATTCCCTTCACCGCGGCACTTCCACGCTCTGGATAATCTGCTGCACCACTTCATCGGGCGTGCTGCCCTCCATCTCGCGCTCGGGCGTGAGCATGATGCGGTGGCGCAGTACGCTCGGGGCCAGAAACTGCACGTCTTCGGGCGTCACGAAGTCGCGGCCGCGCAGGGCGGCCAGGGCTTTCGCGCCGTTCAGCAGGGCCAGCGAGGCGCGGGGCGACGCGCCCAGGTATAGGGCTTTGTGCGCCCGCGTCTGGCCCACCAGCTTGGCGATGTACTCCAGAATATTGGCCTCCACGCGCTGCTGTCGCACTTGTTGGCGCAGCTGGGCCAGGTCGGCGGCGCTCAGAATGGGCTGCACGGCCTCCAGGTTGGTGCTGCCCAGGCCGGCGTGGTGGCCGGTCAGAATCTGCACTTCCTCGGCCAGCGTGGGGTAGCCCACGTGCAGCTTGAACAGGAAGCGGTCGAGCTGGGCCTCGGGCAGGCGGTAGGTGCCTTCCTGCTCAATGGGATTCTGGGTGGCCAGCACCAGAAAGGGCTCCTGCATGGTGTAAGTGGTGCCGTCCTGGGTCACGGTGCGCTCCTCCATCACCTCAAACAGGGCCGATTGTGTCTTGGCGGGCGCGCGGTTGATTTCGTCAATCAGCACCACGCTGGCGAAAATAGGGCCGGGCCGAAACTCAAAATCCCCTTTGTTTTGCCGGAACACCGAAGTTCCCAGCACGTCGCTCGGCATCAAATCGGGGGTGAACTGGATGCGGCTGAACGGCACGGCCAGCGTACGGGCCAGTAGCTTTGCCATCAGGGTTTTGGCCACGCCGGGCACTCCTTCAAGCAACACGTGGCCATCGGCCAGCACGGCGGTAAGCAGCAGCTCCAGCAAATCGGTCTGGCCGACGATTATTTTGCCAATTTCATCCCGAATAGCCGCCGTGCGGGCCGTGAGCCGGGCGAAATCGGTGCGCGGGGCGAAGCTGGCTTCGGGGTTGGCGGCAGGCGCGGCAGTTTCTGCCAAAGCTTCTGCTGGAGCCAGCGCGGCCGATGCTACGGGTGCGGCCGGGGTGGGCGTCAGGTCGAGGTTTTCGGGTTCCATCTATAGAGTGCTGGCGTAGCCAAGTAAAGTCTGAACGGTTTCGTCGTCGGCGCAAACCTGCCGGAGGTCAGTAAGCATTTTTTGGGCGTAATCGGCCGATACGAGTTGGCGATGGTAGCGCGTGAGGTCCTGCAAAATTTCGCTAATATCGTCCCAGTCAATATCGGCCAGCAACTCCTTTTCCGGGGCCGAAGCCTGCTTTTTGAACAGGTGATTATCCCAGCGATACTTGATGAGGATGGTAAGCTTGGCAACGGTGAGCATGGCAGAAAGGGGTTAGCGACGGGCTTTGCGCCTGAATCTGGCTGAAAAGGACGGGCGAAAAGCTGAAAAAGTCAGCTGAGTGGGTTAAAAAAGCCGTTTCACGGAATAGTTAAATTTGTTAAAAAGCCCAAATCCGGCCACAGTGCAAAAAACGAAAATCAGCGGCGGACCTCCCGCTTGAAATCGTTGACGGCCGAGCTCAGTTGCAGCAGCTGCGCATCAGTCATCTGCGGGGCGGTGCGGGCGAAATTCACCAGCCGCAGCAGCTCATCGACGCGCGGCCGGGGCACGCCCGACTTCTGGCTGAGCCGCTCGCGGAACTGCTCATCGCCAAAATCGGGGCTGGGCTCCTGGAAGCGCGTGCGCAGGTAATCCATGAACAGGCTGACTTTCTTCTCCGCAATCAGCCCGTGGCTGCGGCCCTGCCGGTAGAGGCCGGCCACGGTGCGCGTGAACAGCAGCGTGGTGTTCGGCAACAGGTTGATGGTGGGGATGATGCGCTGCCGCCGTCGTGCGCCGGTGAGCACGAACAGCACCGCGCCGGCTAGGGTGATGAAGTAGGCCAGCCGCAGAGGCTCGTGCGCCACCAGCACCCGCAGCAGCGATTGCTCGCCGGCTGCGCCCTGCTTCTGGTATTCGTCCCAGAATGTGCGGCGGGCCGGCAGGTAGCGCAGCGCCGCTACCGCAAATGGCCGCGTGCGCGGCTGCAAAAAATAGCGGTTGCTGAACGCCGCCGGCACCGCGCACAGGTACAGGTGCCCGCGGCCTACCGGCAGCTCTACGTACACGGGTCGGCCCCGGGCATCGGTGGCGAGGGTATGGCCGGCCGCGCCCGGCCTTAGCACGAAACGGTATTCGGCGACATTGCCGGGCAGCCAACAGTGCCCGGCCGCCAGCGCCGGGTTGCTGAAGCGCAGCTCCACCGAATCGGGCCCGAACGGGTGGCCGGGAGTGGGCCGGATACGCGGCGTTAGGCGCTCAACCCGCACCCCGAGCGAACCGGCGAACGCCCCGTTCAGGTCTTCGGCGGTAATAAAAACCGCGTTGCCGCGCCGGGCCAGGGCCAATAGAGCGCGTCCATCGAGCGCGTCGTTGGCGAAGGCATTATTGACGAATAGGTAGTTGGCACGCAGGCCCTCGCGAAGGGGCAGAGCGGCGAGGTCGGTGGCCGGGGCTTCTGCCTCGGAAGTCGTCGTGGTGACGTTGCCCGCCGAATCGCGGGAGTGCCTGACGGTTACCGTGGGCCGGCCCGAACGGGAACGGCCAGTTGGCGAGTCGTCGAGCGAAAGGCCGGTTAGCTGGTTGTAGGCGGGCAGGCGCGTCACTTCGATAGAGTCGGTGCCGAGCAGGCGGGGCAGCTGGTCGAACAGCGCGTAGGTTCCGTAGGGAATCTTATCGGTATTGATGTAAGTCGGCGTCCAGTCGAGGGGCTTGGGGCGGTGCGATTCCACCACGACGTACACCCCAAACAACAGGGTCAGGCCCAGCATATACAGCCGAAACGTGGTGACGTGGCGCATCATCGGGCAGCGACGGGAGAGGTGGAAGAAGCGGCAGCGCGCACCGCCCGCTGGGCGACCCGCACGGGCTGGTACTGCGCGGCCGTGAGCGGCAGCTCGCCATACCACACGTACTCGAACTGGCGCGTGGCCACCCGAAATGCTTCGCGCAGCGCCCCGGCCGGCAGCTCCTGCAGGTAGGCGTGGTTGGTTTTGTTAGGCTCCCAGTGCAGCCGGCCCAGGTCGCTGAGGTGCTTCAGGGCCTCGAGGTAGCCCAGGCGCACGGCTAGGCGGTAGTTGCCGGCGGCTTCGGCCTCGGCCAGGCGGGCCGGGAAATCCACCCCGTGAATATCCTCGGCCAGCACGTCGTAATCTAGGCCGGAGCGGCGGGCCGAGCGGCCGAAAGCGCCGGTCAAATCCACTTTCAGCAGCTTGAGCACGCCGAATACCAGCGCCGCCACAATGGCCGCGTACCAGCCGTACTGCCACGTGAGCCGGCCGCCGGGCGTGCGCAGCAGGCGCTCCAGCAGGCGGCCCACCCAGTACCAGAACCGGTCCCAGAGGCCCAGGCCCTCGTGGGCGGCCTCGGCGTACTGGAAGTTCGAGTCGGCCCGCAGCTCGCGCAGGCGTGCCTCGTCGGGGTGGCGGGCCGGCAGGGGCGTGGTGCGGTCGGGCGGCAGGGGCCAGGCTTTGATGGCCGCGTTATCGGTAGCCAGCGGTTCGGTGGAGCGGGTGGCCGGGGCGGGCGCGGCCGGCGGCCCGGGCTGCGGCACCGCCACGGGTTGCTGCTCCGGTGGTTCTGCCAATGCCAGGCGGGCCAGCAGTAGCGCGGCTACCGCCAGGCCGTAGCGAACCGGTGCACGCCGACTAGGCCAAGTGGCGGCGCTAGTATTCGCCTTCCTCATCGGGTCGGTAGTAGTGGTTGGCAGCCTCGGGCGTGGCCGTCTGGCCCAGCAGGGCCAGCTGCTGCCGGGCCCCGATGCTGTCGCGGCGTTCGGCCAGGTTGAAGTACTGGAAGCCCATTGCCAGCAGCGGCAGGGCCAGCAGCAGCACGGCGCTGCCCGCGTAGAGCAGCGTGGCCGCCTGCATCAGCAGCGACGAATCGTGGCCGGTGCCGGACTTGCTGAGCTGGAGCACGTCCATCATCAGCAGCCCATACATGGGAATGGCAAACAGGTAGCTCATCGTGGTCTGAATAATGACCATCACCATCACCAGCCCGAACGTCGACCACCACTTGCCCTTTATCAGGTAAAAGGAGCGGCGCAGCGTCTGCACCGGCCCCAGGTCTTCGAGCCACATCACCGGGAAATACAGCGCCAGGCAGCCGGCCAGCCAGAAAATGGCGGCATACAGTACCATGACCAAAACAAACATCCAGCGCACACCGGCCATCGCCACAATGCCGCCCATCACCACGCTCAGCACCACCATGGCCCCCAGCCACAGGCCCAGCAGCAGCAGGCAGGCCAGCGCCATGCGGCCCAGGCGGGGCCGCAGCCAGCCCCATACCTGGCGGGGCTGCACGGTTTCGGCGGCGGGCAGGTGCAGGCGCACCCGCAGATAGCTATAAACGGTGGCGCTCAGCAGCACCAGCGTCACGATGCCGCCCAGTGCCGTGAGGGCCAGGCCCACGCCGCTCCAGCCGCGGTACATGGCCAGTGGGTCGATACCGGCCATGGCATGGGCCCCACCGGTTCGGGCCGCGCTAAACATGGCGGCATAAAACCCCACGGCCTTGCCCATGAACAGGGCCAGGCCAATGCCCATCAGCAAAGCGCCCGGCAGCGTGAAATAGGCCAGGCACTTGATAAAAGGCTTAAACTGGGAGCTGAGAAAGTCGAACGTGGCCGACACTTTAGCGCCAAAGTCCCGCTCGCGGCGGAAATCAGATTCCTGGGTAAAAAGAGGTTTCATTGGGTTGCAGAAAGGAAGTGAGCAGGTAGGATTGGTTGTGAGTTATGCTGAGCGCAGCCGAAGCATCTCTACCGCATCAGTAAGCAGATTTACTATGGTGGTAGGATGCTTCGACTGCGCTCAGCATGACCGTTGGAACGTTGTTCAGCGCCCCGCAAACGGCCCATTGCCAAAGCTACGCCCCGCGGGCCAGCCGCCGGCGCACCTGCCCCGGGTAAATGCCGAAATACCAGCCGATAAAGGCCGCCGACGTGCCGATAATGGCCAGGCTGGCCGCAATGGGCATTTCGGTATGGCGCGTTACGAACCCTTCGAGGAAGCCGGCCACTACGAAAATGGGCACCAGGCCCAGGGCCAGCTTCACGCCGTCGCGGGCGGCGCGCCGAAACGACTCGGCCCGCGAGTAGGTGCCCGGAAACAGGATGCCCTGGCCCATTACCAGGCCCGCCCCGCCGGCCAGCACAATGGCCGAGATTTCGAGCGTGCCGTGAATCCAGATGGTGAGGAAGGATTGCAGGCCCACGTGCTTCTGTACGAAGAAATACTGGAACGAGCCCAGCATAATGCCCGTGCGAAACAGCTCGACGATGGAGCCCACCCCGCCGGCCACGCCGAAGACGAACACCCGCAGCGACACGTAAATATTATTGCCCGTGATGAGCAGGAACATCGGCGCTTCGCTCTGGCTCTTGTACACGCCCATCGGGTCGCCTTTCCGAATGTTTTCCAGCGTCATGTTCACATAGCTGTCGCCGAGTACCACGCGCACAAACCGGTCGTCGAGCGCCGCCGACAGTACCCCGATGGCCGTGAACACCACGAACAGCAGCGCCGCCACCCGCAGCGTGCGGTGGTGCCGGCCCACCAGCAGCGGCAGCTCCTCGGCCCAGAACTGCCCAAAGCGGCCCGTTTTTTCGGGCTTGTTGCGGTACAGGTGCTGGTGCAGCCGGCCCGTGAGGCCATTGAGGTAGGCCGTGGTCTGGCTGTTGGGATAGAAGGTCTGGGCGTAGGCCAGGTCGTCGGTCAGGGCCACAAAGCGGGCGGCCAATTCGTCGGGATTGGTGGTGGGCTGCTGCTCGTACTGCTGCCAGCGCGCCTGGTTCTGGCGTAGGAAAACGGGTTCGCGCACGGGTTACGGGAGGGGATGAGGGGGGGCGGGTAGAAGGGCAGGAGTTCGAATGGATGAGATAAAAACCCAATTTCCTCCCTTTGTAAAAGCGAAGAAACTAGATTTGGGCTTTGCTGCCCTTCTCGAGCAGCTGTAATTTTATTTGTTAGGAGTTTTCCTCAACTCTTGCCCTCGTACCCGCCTACCCTCATACCCCGAATCATGGCTACCATCCGCGTTCATACGGCCCAAAACGTTACCCTCGAATACGAAGTAGCCAGTTTAGGCGACCGCCTCGTGGCGGCCATCATCGACAACATTATTCTAGTGGCCTGGCTCATTGCCTGCGCGCTCGTCGTCTTCAACGTGCTGAAGCTGGGCCGGGGCAATGCGGGTAATACCGTGGCCGTGGTGGTGCTGGGCGTGCTTGTAGGCATTCCCTACGTGTTCTACAACCTCGTTTGCGAAGTGTTTCTCAACGGCCAGAGCATCGGCAAAAAAGCCCGCGACATTCGGGTAGTGCGCCTCGACGGCACGGCCCCGCGCCTGGGCGACTACCTACTGCGCTGGCTGCTGCGCATTGTTGATACTGGCCTGCCGGTGGTGGGTGGCTTCGTGGCCATGATAACCATCCTGCTCAATGGCAAGGGCCAGCGCCTCGGCGACCTGGCCGCCGGCACCACCGTCATCAAGCTGCGTCGCCTGGCCTCGCAAAGCGCCGAGTTGCCCGTGCTGCCAGCAGGCTACCAGGTGGTTTTCCCGCAGGCTGCCCTGCTGGCCGACCACGACCTGGCCCTGGTGCGCCAGCTGATGCAGCAGGCCGCCGTGCGCGAAGATTACGGCCTGCTGAACGAGGTTGCCAACAAAGTGAAGGCCTTGACCGGTATCCAAACCACCCTGCCCGACGACCCCTTCTTGAAAACTGTGCTGCGCGACCACGCGCACCTGGCTACCCACGGCAGCGGCTATTGAGCGGTGGCGGAAACAAAAGAACGTCATGCAGAGCGCAGCGAAGGCATCTTTACCGCACAACGCAATCCAACCAAAAGAATGATTGATTGCGGGCAAGATGCTTCGGCAAGCTCAGCATGACGTTCAAATTGCTAGCCCGACGCTAAGCGAACTGCTGAAAATTAGCTTCTTCGCGCCAGAACTGGCGGCAGTCGATGATGAGGTTTTTCAGAAACTCCTCGTCTTGTTTCAGCGTGCGCCATTCGCCCATGCCCATCTTTTCGCACAGCTTGTAGAAGTTGTCGCCCTGGCCTTTCGAGCCCTGTACTTTCACGAGGCAGCTCAGGGGTGGGCGACCAGCTTCGTGCTCGGCCATCGAGATTTCCGCCAGCATTTCGTTGAGGCGGGATTTTTCGTGCGAAATTTCCAGATTCAGGCCCAATTCGGCTTCCTGCACCAAGGTCAGGTAGCTTACAGTTCCGGTTTGCAGCCGGGAATAACGGATGAGATACTTGCGAATACGAGCAATCATGGCGGGACGAAGGATGAGCAAAAAACCGTTTTGGGGGCTGAAAATTAGCGAATTTTAGTTGGACGGCGGTATTTTTTGTACGACCATCCCTCACAAAATTTTCAGCCAGCCGGCTACTTATCTGCCATAATCGTTCCGAGAATTTTCCCGCTGCCCGGTTTTCATCCTGTTGAGGGAAGGTTAAACCCAGCTTGGCGGAACCTGACGGGCCGTCCGGTTACCGGCGCTGCCGGCGGCGAATCTCCTTCTGGATAAGCAGGAACTCGCGGCTGCTCTGGCCCGCGATGGCCGTGTTTTCGTCGGCGCGGCGCAGCAAGTAGGGCATCACGGCCGCCACCGGGCCGTAGGGCAGGTACTTGGCGGTGTTGTAGCCGGCATTGGCGAGGTTGTAGGAGAGGTTGTCGCTCATGCCGTAGAGCTGGGCAAACCATACGCGCGGGTCACCGGGGGCCAGGCCGGCCTGCTGCATCATCTGGGTGAGGTGCAGCGAGCTGGCTTCGTTGTGGGTGCCGGCGCAAAAGCTGATGCGGTCGATGTGGTCGATGCAATAGCGCAGCGACTCGTCGTAGAGGTCGTCGGTGGCCTGCTTGGTCGGGTTGATGGGGTTCTGCTGGCCGCGCTGCTTGGCCACGCGGGCCTCTTTTTCCATGTAAGCGCCGCGCACCAGCTTGGCCCCGAAGTAGTAGCCGGCCTCGGCGGCGTGGTCGTGAGCGACTTTCAGCGCATCAAGGCGGTCGTGGCGGTAGAGCTGGTAAGTGTTCCAAACGATGGCCTGCTCGCGGTTATACTTGGCCATCATGTCGTAGGCCAACAGGTCGATGGTGTGCTGAAACCAGCTTTCCTCGGCATCAATGAACAGGCGCACACCGTGCTGATGCGCACGAGCACACAAGGCCTCCACGCGGGCCAGGGCGCGGTTGTGCGCCGCTTCCTCGGCGGGCGTGAGTAGCTGGCCGGCCTGAATTTTCTCCAGAATGGCCACGTTGGCCACGCCGGTTACTTTGAATACCGAGAAGGGAATGTGGGACGAGCGGTGGGCCTCGTCGATGGTGGCCAGCACCTCATCGCGGGTGTGGTCGTAGCTGGCATCGCTGCCTTCGCCCTCCACCGAGTAGTCGAGGATGGTGCCGATGTTATACTTGCCCAGCTCGGCCGTAACGGGGCGGCACTCGGCAATGGTTTCACCGCCGCAGAACTGGTCAAAAATGCTGTGCTTGATGAGAAACTTCGTGCCGGGCAGATTCCACTTTAGGGCCGTTTTCATCAGGCCGCTGCCGGTTTTCACCAGGCTGCCGCTGTTCATGGCCGCGAACAGCGCGTACACTTTGCGCAGCTGCGCATCGGACTTGGAGGCGAAAGCCACGCGCGTATCTTCGAAGGATAGGGGCGGGGCCTGAGTAGCGGGAGCGGGCGTCATGGAAAAAAGCAGGTGGTGGGTGGGATGGCAAGCGGACGAACGGTGGTACGAAGGTAAAAGGGAAACAACCTTTTCCGGGATTGAGTTAGGTTTGCAGCCCCGCCCGGTGCTGGTGCGCGGCCCCCGTAACAACTCACTTCCATGGCTTCTGTTTCTGATACGTATTTCACCCGCTTGCTGGCGCAAAAAGGGCAGCCTATTCTCATCGCCGGCCCCTGCTCGGCCGAAACCGAGGAGCAGGTGATGGCCACCGCCCACGGCCTGAAAGCGCTGGGCAAGATTGATTTGTTCCGGGCCGGCATTTGGAAGCCCCGCACCCGGCCGGGCTCGTTCGAGGGCATGGGTGCCGTGGCCCTGCCCTGGCTGCAGCGCGTGAAGGTCGAAACCGGCATCCCGACGACCATCGAAGTAGCCACGCCGCGCCACGTGGAAGAAGCCCTGGCCCACGGCATCGACGTGCTCTGGATTGGGGCGCGCACCACCGTCAACCCTTTCGCCGTGCAGGAGCTGGCCGACGCCCTGGCCGGCACCGGCGTGCCCGTGATGGTGAAAAACCCCGTGAACCCCGACGTGGCCCTTTGGGCCGGCGCGCTCGAGCGGCTGGAGCGGGCCGGAATCACGGATTTGGCGGCTATCCACCGGGGTTTCAGCACGTTTGCGCCCAGCCGCTACCGCAACGCGCCCACCTGGATTCTGCCCATCGAGCTGAAAACGCGCTTCCCGCACATCCCGCTCATTTGCGACCCCAGCCACATTGGCGGCCGGCGCGACCTGCTGCTGCCCATCGCCCAAAAGGCCCTCGACCTCGATTACGATGGCCTTATCATCGAAACCCACCCCGACCCCGACCACGCCCTGAGCGATGCCGAGCAGCAGGTGACGCCCGCCCGCCTGGGCGAAATCCTGAACGAGCTGAAGTACCGCTATCGCTCCTCCGACAACGCCGAATACCTCAACAAAGCCGAGGAGCTGCGCCAGAAAATGGACGAAGCCGACCGCGAAATCGTGGAAGCCCTGGCCCGCCGCATGGCCCTGGTGGAGGAACTGGCCGAATACAAGAAGGAAAACAACGTGAAAATCCTGCAGTTCGACCGCTGGAAGGAGATTTTTGAAACCCGCACCGGCTGGGCCGCCAAGCTGAACGTGAACGACAAGTTTGTGGCCGAGCTCTACAAGCTCATTCACCTCGAAAGCATCCGCAAGCAAACCGAGGTGCTCAACGGCCGCCCGCAGGTAGACGGCGTGGAGCACCTCGGGCCGGGGCTGTAGGCAGGTTTAGCGGCGGCGGTGCCACTTATAACGCTCGATAGCCCCGGCATCCAGGCATATTGCTTCGCCCATGATGCGCAGGGTTGTATCGGCAGCGGTGCGCGTGATGTCGTAGGTGCGTACGTAGCTGTTCAGCAGTTTAGGCTCAGCATTGAAGTCTACCAGCGGGCGATTAGGTTGCGAACAGCGAGTTGGACCGGCATGAAGATGATAAGTCGGCTGCATCTCCAGCTTTTGGTTATGGAAAATGTACACGATGCTGTCGCCCTTGAACACCAATTGACGGGTGAAGCCAACGGAGGTTGGGGTGATTTGGCCAATGAGAAGCGTACTGTTTATCCACTCCCAATAGCCATGCGAGCGGCTGAAAATGTCGCTCTCCGTATCGAAAGGCTCAGTAGTAGCTAATGGCGCTGGGTCGGGCTGCGGTTCAGTTTTCGACTTGCAGCCGCCAGCAATGGTCACCCCAGCTAGCAGCAACGGAAGCAAATGGCGTCGTGGGAAGAAATTGGTCATTGCAAACGGCTGAAGTATGAAAGGATGGATGTCGGCCAAATGTAGGAGCAAAATATTGCGGGTCCGAAATATCTTCGGTTTCCAGGACTTTGGCAGTAGGATGGTTCCGAAAAGCAGCGAGCACAAGGATTGGTGCCTGCTTGTCAATCCCTGACCACCGCCACTGCCACTGGGGTGCGCGAGCCGAAACTTTTTGTGCCGACTTTTGCCCCATGGACGACCTAGAAAATTCCGTCATTATTGGCCCCTCGGCCCTGCCCGCCCTGGCCGAACTGCTGCTCCGCCCGGCCGTCAGCCGCGTGTTCGTGCTCGTAGATAGCAATACGGCCCGCCAGTGCCTGCCGCTGCTGCTGCCGCACCTGCCGGCCGATTATCAGCTCATCGAAATACCCGCCGGCGAAGCGTATAAAACCCTGGCCAGCTGCGAACTGGTGTGGGGCGAGCTTACCGGGCAGCGCGCCGACCGCTACGCCGTGCTCGTGAACCTGGGCGGCGGCGTGGTGACGGATTTGGGCGGCTTCGCGGCGGCGCTTTACAAGCGCGGCATCCGGTTCGTGCAGGTGCCGACCACGCTGCTGGCGCAAGTGGATGCCAGCGTGGGCGGCAAAACGGGCGTCGATTTTCAGGGCTATAAAAATCAGCTCGGCGTGTTTCAGCAGCCGGCGGGGGTATTTGTCGAGCCAAAATTCCTCGAAACCCTCGACCCGCGCCAACTCAAATCGGGCTACGCCGAAGTCATTAAGCACTGGCTCATTGCCGATGCCGAAGCCTTTGATACCAACCGCCGCCTGGGCTGGCTGACCGATGACTGGACTGGTATTATTCGGGAGTCGGTGGCGCTCAAGCAGCGCATCGTGGCCGCCGACCCGCTCGAAGCCGGCCCGCGCAAGCTGCTCAACTTCGGCCACACCGTGGGCCACGCGCTGGAGAGCTACCTGCTCGCCCAGCCTGGTCGCGAGGCCCTGCACGGCGAGGCCGTGGCCGCCGGCCTCGTGTGCGAGAGCTGGCTGTCGGTGCAGCGCGGCCTGCTGAGCGCCGAGGAGCTGGACAAAATCGAAACCTTCGTGTTTTCGGTGTTCGATAAGCTGGATTATGTGACGCTGGAAACCGACGCCATCGCTGAATTCGCGCTTCAGGATAAGAAAAACGCGGGTGCCACCATCAACTGCACGCTGCTCAACGGCATCGGCCACGGCGTGTACGACCAGCCGGTAACGGTGGCCGAAATCGCCGAGTCGCTGCGCTACTACCACCGGTTATAGGGCGGCTTTAGCTTGTCGCCTCGTTATTCCTCCGCTTCTTGTTTTCCAACGGCAAGCTAAAGCTTCCCGTCCGCTGATTATGCACCTCTCCTGGCCCGGCGGCCCCCTGCGCGGCACCGCCCAACTCCCGGCTTCCAAAAGCGAAGCCAACCGCGCCCTCATTCTGCAGGCCCTGGCCGGCGGCGGCACCCTCGGCAACCTTTCCGACGCCAACGATACGCAGCTGATGATGCGCCTGCTGGCCGCCGTACCCAACACCGCCGAGCTGAGCGCCGAAGATGCCGGTACCGTCATGCGCTTCCTCACGGCCTACCTCACCGTCACAGACTGGCGTGGCCGCCTCACTGGCACCGCCCGCATGCAGGAGCGGCCCATTGCCGTGCTGGTCGATGCCCTGCGACAGGCCGGGGCCACCATCAGGTATCTGAATAAAGAAGGCTACCCGCCGCTGGAAATCGCCGGCTTTCAGGCGGCTAAAGGGGCCGCCACGCCCACCGAACTAGCCGTGCGCGGCGACATCAGCAGCCAGTATATTTCGGCGCTGCTGATGGTGGGGCCGCGCCTGCCCGGCGGCCTGCGCCTCACGCTCACCGGCCACATCGGCTCGCGCCCCTACATCAACATGACGGTGGCCCTGATGCAGCGCTTCGGGGCCGACTACGCGGCCGAGGGCGACGTGCTGACGGTGCGCCCCGGCGCTTACCGCCCCACCGATTACACCGTGGAATCGGACTGGTCGGCCGCCAGCTACTGGTATTCGTTTGTAGCGCTGGCCCCGGCCGGCTCCGAAATCACGCTGCCCGGCCTGCGCCGCGAATCGTTGCAGGGCGACCAGGCCATTGCGGCAATGATGACGCAGTTTGGGGTCGAAACCACGTTCCTGCCCGAGGCCGTGCACCTGCGCCAGGTGCCGCTCATCCCGCAAACTGAAACCCCAACCCTCGATTTCACCGACTGCCCCGATTTGGCCCAAACGGTGGCCGTAGTGGCGGCGGCCCTGGGCCGCCCGGTGGATATGACCGGCCTCGAAAGCTTGCGCATCAAGGAAACCGACCGCATTGCTGCCTTGCAAACCGAGCTGGCTAAGTTTGGCGGCGACCTGCGCGACCTTAGTGAAGGCCGTTTCCGGGCCGAATCCAAGGGCTTTGCCGTGCAGGGCCAAACCGTGGCCACCTACCACGACCACCGCATGGCCATGGCTTTCGCGCCGCTGGCTCTGCGCGGCGGGCTCACCATCGAGGCCCCCACGGTGGTGCGCAAGTCGTACCCGCAATTTTGGAATGTGTTAGCAAAAAGTGGCTTTGCGGTTAGCGAAGCTGGCTGAAATAGGCCGCCGATTGCCGCAAGCGACTGCCGTACCAGCTGAATAATTCGCCGTCGACAATCTCGATTTTAGCATTCGGGCAGATTGCCTGAAATTCCGCGATGTGCTTGTTGCCAAACGGGTAGGGCTCGGAGGATAGAAAGAGGCGTTGCGGTGCCGCAGAAACCAATTGTTCGGCCGTAATTTCCGGATAGCGGCTCAGCCCGGCAAAAACGTTGGCGAAGCCCGCCCGGCGCAGCATGTCATCGATAAACGTGCCCGTGGCAGCCACCATGTACGGCTTGCGCCAGATAAAATAAGCGGCCGAAACGGCCGCCGCCTGGTTGCCAGGCGTTGTTAAGCCCGCAAAAGATGCCTCAATTGTATCGGCGAGCGCGGCAGCTTTTTCCTTCGCGCCAGCGATAAAGCCCACCCGCCGAATCATGTCCAGCGCGTCAGGCAGGTTGCTGATGTCGCTGAGCCACACCGGGTAATTCGCGGCTAGTTCTTCGATGCCTTGCTGATAGTTTTCCTCCTTATTCCCAATTATCAGGTCGGGTTTTAGCGCGGCTATTTTGTCGAAATTGAAATTTTTAGTGCCGCCAATGACCGCTGCTGCCGTGCGCGCTTCAGCCGGGTAAATACAGAACTTGGTAACGCCCACCACCCGCGCTCCCAGCCCCAAATCAAACAGCAATTCGGTCTGCGATGGTACCAGCGACACAATTCGCCGTGGCGGAAATGGCACTGCCACGCGCCGGCCCATCTGGTCGGTCACGTTGAGCGGGAGGACGGGAATGAGGGGAAGCTCCATGTAAAGTAAAAATGCGGTCATCCTGAGCGCAGCGAAGGACCTTATCGCGCTTGAATGCCTTCAATCGAAGCAAGCATGATAAGGTCCTTCGCTGCGCTCAGGATGACAAGTGGTGAAACCGGCTTACTTGAAGTACCGGAAATCGTGGCCGTCCTCGATGCGCAGCAGCGTCTCGTAAATCAGGCGCGTCACGCTTTCTACGTCGTCCTTGTGCACGGTTTCGACGGTGGTGTGCATGTACTTGAGGGGCAGCGAAATCAGGGCCGAGGCCACGCCCGAGCCCGAGTAGGCGAAAGCGTCGGTATCGGTGCCGGTGGCGCGGGTGGCGGCGGCGCGCTGGAAGGGGATTTCCACGGCCTTGGCCGTGTCGATGATGAGGTCGCGCAGGTTGTTCTGCACGGCCGGGCCGTAGGTAATGACCGGGCCCTTGCCGCAGGAAATGTCGCCGGCCGTCTTTTTCTCATACATCGGCGACTGGCTGTCGTGGGTCACGTCCGTGACGATGGCCACGTCGGGGTTGATGCGGTGGGCCACCATCTCAGCCCCGCGCAGGCCGATTTCTTCCTGCACCGCGTTCACGATGTAGAGGCCGAAGGGCAGGGTTTTATTGTTCTCCTTCAGCATGCGGGCCACCTCGGCAATCATGAAGCCGCCCACGCGGTTGTCGAGGGCGCGGCCCACGTAAAACTTGTCGTTCAGCACCGTGAACTCGTCCTCGAACGTGACCACGCAGCCCACATGAATGCCCATTTCGGTCACCTCGTCGGCGCTGCTTGCGCCGCAGTCCAGAAACACGGTTTCGATGGTCGGTGCCTTATCCTGCTCCACCTTGCGCACGTGGATGGCGGGCCAGCCGAAAATGCCTTTCACGATGCCCTTTTCGCCGAAGATGTTCACCCGCTTGCTTGGGGCCACCAGCGGGTCGGAACCGCCGTTGCGGCGCAGGTACAGGTAGCCTTCCTTCGTGATGTAATTTACGAAGTAGGAAATCTCATCGGCGTGGGCCTCAATCACGACTTTGTATTTCGCATCGGGGTTAATCACGCCCACCACCGTGCCGTAGGTATCTACGAAATACTCGTCGATGTAGGGCTTGAGGTATTCGAGCCAGAGCTGCTGGCCTTCTTTCTCGAAACCGGTGGGGGAGGGGTTGTTGAGGTAGGTTTGGAGGAAGGTGAGGGATTCGGGACGCATTGGCAGTGGTTGGTTTTGAAAACGATGATACAAGTGGCAAGCTACGATGTTTGAGCGGTTTGCGCGGGCTAATTCACGTGCCAGGCCACCGAAATATCGGCTTCCGGGCCATGCGCGGCGGCTCCCCGCTGGCAGTGGGCGCGCCCGGCAGGGGCCTCGGCCGGCGTTGTAGGGCGAATGGGAATAATTGACATCGAAAACGCGAGAAATTGAGTGGACGGTGGTTGTTTGTCAGCTGGTCGTTCGGCAATTAAACTTCAGCTGGCCAATGCGTTTTACCCGTGCCTGGCCGCTACACCGTGTGGAGAATTACATACAGCGAGCCAACCGAAATCACCACCCACAGCAGAATGCCCAGCACGTAAGGCTTCGGACCTACCGAGCGCACCACCTTGGCCGACAAGCCCGCCCCGATGAAGAACAGGGTAACGGTAAGGCCGATTTTGGCCAGGCTCACCATCACCGGGCCCAGCGGCCGGGCGGCGGGCACGAAGGTGTTGACGAGCATGGCGGCAATAAAGCCAAAGATGAAATACGGAATCTTGACCTTGACGCCCTTCTGCTTGAAAATCATGGCCGTGCCAATGGAAATTGGGATAATCCAGAGCGCGCGGGCCAGCTTCACGGTGGTGGCCACTTCCAAAGCCTGGGTGCCGTAGGTTGCCGCCGCGCCCACCACCGAGCTCGTGTCGTGGATGGCAATGGCGCACCACAGGCCAAACTGGTTCTGCGTCATGGCCAGCGCGTGGCCGATGGGCGGGAAGGTGAACAGGGCAATGGCGTTGAGTACGAACACCGTACCCAGCGCTACCGACATTTCTTCGTCTTTGGCCCGCAGTACCGGCCCGATGGCCGCGATGGCCGAGCCCCCGCAAATGGCGGTGCCGCACGAAATCAGGTGCACCACGTGCCGCCCCAGCCCCAGCCACCGGCCCACCAAAAAACCCAGCAGCAACGTGCCGAAAATGGACCCGACCGTGAACAGGATGCCCAATTTGCCGGCCTGAACCGCCGCGTGGGCATTCATGCCGAAGCCTAGCCCGATAACCGAAAATTGCAGCAGCTTAGCCGTGGCTTTTTTGGTTTGCGTGCCGAAGGGGTTGCCCAGAGTCTGGGCCAGCACTAGGCCCAGGGCCAGGGCAATGGGCGGCGAGGCCCAAGGCGTGAGGCAGAACACGAGCAGCAGCCCGAACACTACTTGCTTCAGCGTGAAGCCACGTCCAAACAGCACGCGGGGGGTGTGCAGGTGACGGTGAAAGCCCGTGGCTTTATCGAATCCGGCAGTGGTGGGTTCGTCATTCGGTACAGCGGTGGATAGGGTAGCAGGAACCGGGGACGGAGCTTGCTGAACCGGAAATGGCATAAGTAGGAGGCGTTTGTTGCTGATGCAAATTTACGTTTCTCACTGCGATTTGGATTATCCAATGATGTTATCTGAGATAACCATTGGTTATGCAAATGCCAAACGTACAGCTTTCCATCCATTTCTCAGCCCAACCCTGCCAGAAGGTTAGGCGGGCTGGTTCAAGCCAGCTGCGCCTGCGCGAAACTCAGAAACCGCTGTGCCGGCCGGGCCAGCACCTGTCCCTGCACCCACACCGCCTCAAACTGCCGGGCCAGGTGCAGCCCCCGGATGGGTACGATTTCGAGCAGCCCGGCCGCCAGCTCGCGGGCCAGCGCCCGGCGCGATACGAAGCCCAGCGCTATTGGTGCTGCTTCGAGGTAGCTCTTTATTGCTTCTGTATTGTCCAGGTAGATTGCCACGGGCAGGCTGTTGAGCTTGATTTGCTGCGCTCGCAGGGCAAATTCGAGAATTTCCAACGTGCCCGAACCCCGCTCACGCAACACCAGCGGGTGGGCCAGTGCTTCGGCCAGGGCAAGCGGCGCGGCTGGTGGGCCATCAGGTGTGGCGCGGCGCACGGCCACCAGCTCGTCGGGCAGCAGCAGTTCATAGTGCAGGTCCTTGCTTTTGGTGCGGCCTTCCACGAAGCCCAAATCGAGCTCGCCGCCCAGCAGGGCTTCGGCAATGCGCTCGGAGTTGGCGTTGAGCAGCGTAAGCTGCACCTGCGGGTAGCGAGCCTGAAAACCGGGCAGCAACCCCGGCAGCACATACTGGCTGAGGGTGGTGCTGGCCCCCAGGCGCAGGCGGCCGGCGGCCTCGTCGGGGTCGCGCAGGGCCAGCAGCTGGTCATCAAGTAGCAGCTGGGCACTGGCGACGGCTTCGGCGTGCGCTTGCAGCAGGCGGCCGGCTTCGGTCAGGCTCACGCGGTTGCCGCGCCGTGCCAGCAGACGCTGGCCATATTGCGCTTCCAACTCGCGGATGTGCTTGGTCACGGCCGGCTGGCTCACAAATAGCTCCTGCCCAGCCTTGGTAAAGCTCAGGTGCCGGGCCACGGCGGCAAACACGCGAAGGCGAAAGTCGGACATGCCCGCAAAGTAAACCGGTGCGGCGGTTGGGAGGGAGCCATGTGGGCCACCCCAGGTCCAGTAAACGAAAACGTCATGCCGGGCGCGGTGCCGGGCATGACGTTCAGGCCAGCAGCGAGCCCGCTGCTACAGCGGAATATTGCCGTGCTTTTTGCGGGGCATGGTGTCCACTTTATTCTCCAGCATCTTGAAGGCGCGAATCAGCTTCTGGCGGGTTTGCGAGGGTAAAATTACCTCATCCACGAAGCCACGATGGGCGGCGCGGTAGGGCGTAGCGAACTTCTCCTGGTACTCGTCGACCTTTTCCTGGAGTTTGGCTTCGGGGTTTTCGGCGGCCGCAATTTCGCGCTTGAAGATGATTTCGGCCGCACCCTTGGCCCCCATTACCGCAATTTCGGCGGTGGGCCAGGCGTAGTTCATGTCGGCCCCGATGTGCTTGGAGTTCATCACGTCATACGCCCCGCCGTAGGCTTTGCGGGTAATCACGGTGATGCGCGGCACGGTGGCTTCGCAGAAGGCGTAAAGCAGCTTGGCACCGTTGGTGATGATGCCGCGCCACTCCTGGTCGGTGCCGGGCAGGAAGCCGGGCACGTCTTCCAGCACCAGCAGCGGAATGTTGAAGGCGTCGCAGAAGCGCACGAAGCGGGCCGCCTTGGTGCTGGCATTGATGTCGAGCACGCCCGCGAGCACGGCCGGCTGGTTGCCCACAATGCCGATGCTGCGGCCCGCGAGTCGCGCAAAACCCACCACGATGTTCTCGGCGAAATTCTGGTGGACTTCCAGAAAGGAATTGGCATCGATAAGGCCCTCAATCACCTCGCGCATGTCGTAGGGCTGGTTAGCATTGTCCGGAATCAGCTTGTCGAGTACCGGGCGGCTTTCGTCGCCACTGGCTTCGTAGGGCTGGTGCGGAGCGGTTTCCTCGCAGTTCTGGGGCATGTAGCTCAGCAGCTGCTTGATGTGGTTGATGGCCACGACCTCATTGGCGCACGAAAAGTGCGTGACACCGCTCTTGGCCGAGTGGGTACTGGCCCCGCCGAGCTCCTCGCTGGTTACGGTTTCGTGGGTCACGGTTTTCACCACGTTGGGGCCGGTCACGAACATGTAGCTCGTGTTCTCCACCATCAGAATGAAGTCGGTGATAGCCGGCGAATACACCGCGCCGCCCGCGCACGGCCCCATGATGGCCGAAAGCTGCGGCACCACACCCGAGGCCAGTGTATTCTTATAAAAGATGTCGGCGTAGCCGCCGAGGCTCACTACGCCTTCCTGAATGCGGGCACCGCCCGAGTCGTTCAGGCCAATTACCGGTGCGCCGTTCTTCATGGCGAGGTCCATGATTTTCACGATTTTCTCGGCGTGGGTTTCGCTCAGCGAGCCTCCGAACACCGTGAAATCCTGCGAGAAAACGTACACCAGCCGGCCGTTCACGGTGCCGTAGCCGGTTATCACGCCATCGCCGAGGTAATGCTCCTTGTCCAGGCCGAAGTCTTTGGAGCGGTGCATTACAAACTTGCCGATTTCCTCGAACGAGCCTTCATCCATCAGCAAATCAACCCGTTCGCGGGCGGTGAGCTTGCCTTTTTTGTGTTGGGCATCGATGCGGGCCTGGCCGCCCCCGAGGAGGGCTTCTTCGTTTTTGCGGGCCAGCAATTCGGTTTTGGAGAGGTGGGCGTGGGCGTGCGGGTCGGGCATGAGCGGGGCTAAGCGCGCGGGTGGGATGAGTGCGCGGGAGTTGAAGCCCAAAGGTAGGTTACGGGTAGATTATGGGGGCGGGGAGTTGGCGAGGGATAGTGGAATAAAAAAACGTCATGCCGAGCGCCGCCGAGGCATCTCTACCGCAGTAGTAAATAATTACTTGCGCGGTAGAGATGCTTCGGCTGCGCTCAGCATGACGTTCCCCTTTTCGCTTCTATGCAGCCCTAGAGCGTCTTGCCCATCATCATCAGCAGAAACGCGTACTGCCGCGCCGTGTCGTCAATCGACTTGAACCGGCCCGAGGCCCCGCCGTGGCCGGCAGCCATGTCGGTGTGCAGCAGCACCAGGTTTTTATCCGTCTTCATCACGCGGAGCTTGGCCACCCACTTGGCAGGCTCGAAATACTGCACCTGCGAATCGTGCAAGCCGGTGGTAACGAGTAGGTTGGGATAGGCCTGCTTCTCCACATTATCGTAGGGCGAATACGAAAGCATGTACTTGAATTCCTCCTCCTTGGCGGGATTGCCCCACTGGTCGTACTCGCTGGTGGTGAGCGGAATGCTGGGGTCCGACATCGTCGTGACTACGTCCACGAACGGCACGGCGGCAATTACTCCCTTGTACAGGTCGGGGCGCATGTTCACTACCGCGCCCATCAGCAGGCCGCCGGCGATTCCGCCCATGGCAAACAGCTTGTCTTTGGCGGTGAACTGTTTTTTGACCGTTGCGCTGCCTACCCGCACGTCCTGCGGATGGGTTAGGAATTCCGAACAGTCGATAAAATCGTTGAAGCTGTTGATTTTGTGGCTCATGCGGCCGTCTTCAAACCATTGCCGGCCCATTTCCTGCCCGCCCCGAATGTTGCACAGCGCGTACACGAATCCCCGGTTCAGCAAGCTTAGGCGGGCGGCGCTGAAGGTGGGGTCCTGCGAGAAGCCGTAGGAGCCGTAAGCATATTGCAGTAGTGGGGCAGTACCGTCGAGCTTGGTGCCTTTCTTGTACACCAACGCCATGGGAATGAATTTGTTATCGCGCGACTTTACGAACACGCGCTCCGTCACGTAGTCGAATTTATTGTAATTGCCCAGCACGGCCTGCTCCTTTACCAGGGTGCTGGCTCGGGTGCTCATGTCATATTCAAAGATGGAAGCTGGCGTGGTGAGCGAGGTATAGTTGTAGCGCAGCACCGGCGTATCCATCTCCGCGTTCACACCGATGGTGGCGGTGTAGGCCGGCTCGTCAAACTGAATATAATGTTCCTGTTTGTCCTTCAGGCTCACCACTTTCAACTGGCGCAGGCCGCCTTTGCGCTCGTTCAGCACCACGTAGTTGCTGAAAAGCTCGAAGCCGTCGAGGAAAATTTCGGGGTGGCGAGTGAGGGCGTCGGCCCAGGCCGATTTGCCGGTGGCCGTCACCAGCGTCGTCATCAGGCGGTAGTTGGGCGCGCCCAGGTTGGTGCGGATGTAGAATTTATCGCCCAGGTGCTCCACGTCGTAGAGGTGGTCCTTCTCGCGCCGCTGAAACACCTTGGGCTGCTCAGTGGGCACGGCCGCATCAAGGTAGCGGTATTCCGACGACAGCGAACTGACCATGTTTAGGCCAATGTATTTTTTTGATTTTGAGCGGCTTACGTGCACATTAAAGGTGTTGTCCTTTTCCTCATACACCAAAGCATCGTTCTTCGGGTCGGTGCCCAGCACGTGCCGGTATACCTGGTAGGGCAGCAGCGTAGTCACGTCCTTGCGGGTGTAAAACACGGTTTTGTTGTCGGCCGCCCAAGCCATTTCGCCGCCGGTATTCTGAATCCGCTCCGGGTAATCTTTGCCCGTGGTCAGGTTGCGGAAGCGCAGCGTGTAGAGGCGGCGGCTCACCGTGTCGGTCGAGAAAGCCAGCAGCTGGTTGTTGTCGCTCACGGCCCAGTCGCCAATCTGAAAATAGGGCCGGCCAGTCCCCATTTCGTCGCCATTGAGCAGAATTTCCTCCGTGCCAATCGCACTGCCTTTTTTGCGGCAGTAGATGGGGTATTCGCGTCCGAATTCGTAGCGCGAGTAGTAGTAGTAGCCATTGTCGCGGTAGGGCTCGGTGGCGTCTTCCTGCTTGATGCGGTTTTTAATTTCCAGCGCCAGCTTCTTCTGCAAAGGCACCATGCTAGCCATTTGCTGGTCGTAGTAGGTGTTTTCGGCGTTTAAGTATTTGAGTACCGCCGGGTCGGTCGGCTTGTTTAGCCAATAGTAGTTGTCGGTGCGCTGAATGCCGAAATCGGTAAAAACCTTCGGTTTAATAGGCGCTACCGGCGGAGCCACCGGAACCGACTGAGCAAAAGCCCCACCACCGGCCAAAGCCGCGCCTGCCCCCGCGAGGGCCATTCGTTGCAGAAAATTCATAAGAAGAAGGCGATAAGTACCGTAAGAGCAGTTAGGGTGTTCTAAATCAACTAGCAAGGTAATGCATAGACGCAAAAAAGCCGGCCCTTATCGGGAGCCGGTTTTCTTAGTGAGGTCAATTGCGGTTAGTTCTTCGGCACGTCAGCCACTTTTACGCTACCGGTAGCCGTATCAACTTCGGCAAAGGTGCGCTCGCCAACCGTCACGAGAATCGTCTTCGGACCGAGCAACACCTTGCTGATTTTGCGTGGGCCGACAACGGCAGGGCAGGAGCCCACCACATCGGCCTGCCACGCCAGGCGGTTGCCCTGGTACGCCAGCAAGTGTTTGTTGTCGGTAGATACCAGATAAACCTTGCCATCGGCGAGGGCCTTCATGCCGCGCACTTGCGGCGAAGGCACAAATGAGGGGTTGCCCTGCCCAATTTCAGGCTGACGGATAACAAGTCGAGCGTTGTACGGTGCTTCTGGCTTTTGTTCCTGGGCACTGGCGGCTATTGGAGTGGCTGAAAGCAGGCCAACGGCTAGCGCGTGAAAAGTTGTTTTGAACATCATGAAAGCGAGCAAGGTGAAAGAATAGGCGCAAAGAAAAGGGCTGGCTCCCTTGCGGAAACCAGCCCTCTAACGTCTGCTAGCTAACACTTATTTCTTCGCATCCGCGTCGGGTGCTTCCGGCTTATCGGCCGGACGCTCGTCGCTGGCCAGGTTTTGGGCCTCGCCACTCTTGGTTACGGCAAAGGTCAGCTCCTCGGCACCTTCGGTGTAGTCGGCGGTAATTACATCGCCGTGCACCACCTGGGCCTTGAGAATCTCCTCGGCAATCGGGTCTTCGATATACTTCTGGATGGCTCGGTTCAGCGGACGAGCACCGTATTTCGGGTCGTAGCCTTTGTCCGACACAAAATCCTTGGCGGCTTCGGTCAGCTCGACGCGGTAGCCGAGGGCCTGCACCCGCGAGAGGAGCTTGGCCAGGCTGATGTCGATGATTTTGTGGATGTCCTTTTTGTCCAGCGAGTTGAAGACAATCACATCGTCCAAGCGGTTGAGGAACTCGGGCGAGAACGTCTTCTTCAAGGCGTTGGTGATAGTGCTCTTCGTTAGCTCATCCAAGTTGTCCTGGCGGGCCTTGGTACCGAAGCCAATACCAGCACCGAAGTCCTGCAGGTCACGCGCCCCGATGTTTGAGGTCATGATAATAATGGTGTTCCGGAAGTCCACCTTACGGCCGAGACCGTCGGTCAGGATACCGTCGTCCAGCACCTGTAGGAGCAGGTTGTACACGTCCGGGTGCGCCTTCTCGATTTCGTCGAGCAGGATGACCGAGTACGGCTTGCGGCGGATTTTCTCCGTCAGCTGGCCGCCCTCTTCGTAGCCCACGTAGCCGGGAGGCGCGCCCACCAGGCGCGACACGCTGAATTTCTCCATGTACTCCGACATATCCACGCGCACCAGCGCGTCTTCCTTGTCGAAGAGGTAAGTAGCCAGCACTTTGGCCAACTCCGTTTTACCTACACCCGTGGGGCCGAGGAATACGAACGAGCCGATGGGCTTCTTGGGGTCTTTCAGGCCCACGCGGGTGCGCTGAATGGCCTTTACCAATTGCTTGATGGCTTTGTCCTGGCCGATTACTTTGCCCTGCAACTCCTCGTTCATGTTGAGGAGTTTCTGGCTTTCGTTCTGGGCCACGCGCGAAACGGGGATGCCGGTCATCATGGCGATGACCTCGGCCACGTTTTCCTCTTTCACCGTGTAGCGCTTCTTCTTGGTCTCCTCCTCCCAGCTTTTCTTAGCGGTTTCGAGTTGGTCCAGCAGCTTCTTTTCGGTGTCGCGAAGCTTGGCGGCTTCCTCGTATTTCTGCGATTTTACCACGCGGTTTTTCTCGCCTTTGATGTTCTCAATCTGCTCTTCGAGCGTGAGAATGTCCTCGGGCACCACGATGTTGTTGATATGCACGCGGGCACCGGCCTCATCGAGAATATCGATGGCCTTGTCGGGCAGGAAACGGTCGGACATGTACCGGTCGCTCAGCAGTACGCACTGCTCAATGGCCTTGTCGGTGTACACCACGTGGTGGTGGTCCTGGTACTTGTCCTTGATGTTGTGCAGGATTTCGATGGTTTCCTCGGGCGTGGTGGGGTCCACCATCACCATCTGGAAACGACGGGCCAAGGCACCGTCTTTCTCGATGTACTGGCGGTACTCATCCAAGGTGGTAGCGCCGATGCATTGAATCTCGCCGCGGGCCAAAGCGGGTTTGAACATGTTGGAAGCGTCGAGCGAGCCCGAAGCGCCGCCGGCCCCCACGATGGTGTGCAGCTCGTCAATGAACAGAATCACGTCGGGCGACTTCTCCAGCTCGTTCATCACGGCCTTCATGCGCTCTTCGAACTGGCCGCGGTACTTGGTGCCGGCCACCAGCGAAGCCAAATCCAGCGTTACCACGCGCTTGTTGAAGAGCACGCGGCTAACCTTTTTCTGGATAATGCGCAGGGCGAGGCCTTCGGCGATGGCCGTTTTGCCCACGCCGGGCTCACCGATGAGGATGGGGTTATTCTTCTTGCGGCGGCTCAGGATTTGGGCCACGCGCTCAATTTCCTTTTCGCGGCCCACGATGGGGTCAAGCTTGTCGTCCTCGGCCAATTTGGTGAGGTCGCGGCCGAAGTTGTCGAGCACCGGGGTACGCGACTTTTCGCCGGGCTTTTTGGCCGCTCCGGCACCAGCGCCGGCACCCCGGCCGCCACCAGGCCCTGAGGCCCCAAAGAGGCGGTCGTTGTCGTCGTCGTCCGTATCGGGCGTGCGGTTTTGCGGGGCAGCACCGGCATTACCGTGGTAATCCAGCGAGTCGCGCACAGTTTCGTAGTTCACGTTGAATTTGCTGAGAATTTGGGAAGAAATGTTGTCTTCATCCCGAAGAATGGAGAGCAGCAGGTGTTCGGTGCCAATAATTTCCGACTTGAAAATCTTGGCTTCGAGGTAGGTGATTTTCAGCACCTTCTCGGTCTGCTTGGTGAGCGGAATCGAGCCGGTGATGCTGGTGCCTTGCGTAGCGGTGTTGCGCGTAGCCTGTTCGAGCGAAAACTTCAGCTCGTCGATGCTCACGCCCAGCTTGCGCAGCAAGCCGAGGGCGGTGCCTTCGGCTTCGCGAATCATGCCCAGGAGCAGGTGCTCGGTGCCGATGTAGTCGTGGCCGAGACGGATGGCTTCCTCCCGGCTGAGGGAAATCACCTCCTTGACGCGGTTTGAGAATTTAGCTTCCATGCCAATAAACGTAGTGAAAAATCAAATAAGCCCCGCGTCGGGCGAATAACACGATGTACGGGTTGGGCCGGTATGGCTTGCAAACAAGCCGGTTCGGGCGAAGGTTCGGACTAATTTTTAGTCCGGTACTATTAGCGTAACGGCGGCCGAAATCTGCGGGTTACTGCAAATAGCGGCCAGCGGCCGGGCCTTGCGAAAACAGCAGGTCCAGCACACTCAGGCCGGGCTCAAAACCTGGGCCAAACACTTGCGGGTAGGGCCGCACCAGGGCGGAGGCTGCCGGAGTGTCAGGTTCGGGCGTTTTGGGGGCGGCTTTGGGTGTCAGCCAGTCGCGCCGGTCGGCAATGCTGGGGTGGGCAGCAAGTAGACCAGCATTATCGGCAGAAGGTTGCGCGGGGTAGCGAGCGTGGTATTCGGTGGTGAGCTGCAGGGGCAGGGTGATGCGGAAGCACTTCAGCAATAAACGTAAAAACTGCTGGTTTAAGTCGAAAAGCAACGCGGGCTTGTTTACGTAAATATCGTGCAGATAGTCGGCGTAATACTCAAAATACGGGCTGTTGCCGTAAGCGGTTTGGAGCGTGCGCCAATGACGGTGAATCCAGTTTTGCCGGTAGTCGACTTCGATTTCGGCGACGCTGACCTTTTCGGCCCGGTTGCCATCGAGCACGGGCACGGTGAGCTGCTGCACCCCCTGCGCCGTGCGAATGAGGCAGCGGTTGCGGTAGGTTTGCTTGCGGTAGTGCTCATGGGCTTCGAGCAGGATGCCATCGGCACGGAGGAGCTCGGCGAACAGGGCGGCCGGGGGGTGGTAGTGAAGCTCGGTGAGAAGAATCATAAGAAGGACTAATTGCCTTGGGCAACCTAACAAAAAAACGTCATGCTGAGCTTGTCGAAGCATCTCTACCGCGCAAGTAATCCAATCGGCAGCAACGAAGCGGTAGAGATGCTTCGGCTGCGCTCAGCATGACGTTTAATGAAGTGATGCAGTGGGTTGTTTACTCGTCGCCGCCCTGGCCCTTGCTGCGCTCGGCATCCAAAAAATAAGCGCCCTTCACGACCAGGTGCGTGGTGTCGGCCAGCTTGTCGAGCGGGCGCACGGCTACCTGGCCCTGGTCGCTGGTACCGGGGCGCAGGCTGAAGCGGCGGAAAGTACTGCCCTTGGCATCGGATTTCACTTGGTAATAAGCGTAGCTGACTTCGCCGCCGGGCACGAGGGCATCTTCGGGCAGGGTGCGCTGGGGCGTGCGGCCGGTGATGATGCGGGCACTGACGTATTGGCCGGGCAGCAGGGCGGCGGCAGCGGCGGCATCTGGGCCGGTGTCGTGCAGGTGGGCATGCACGCTCACGGTGCGGCCATCGTCGTCGAAGGCTTTGCCCACTAGGAAAACCGTGGCCGGCAGGGGCCGGGTACCCGCGCCCTGGGCCGGCACCGTGAACAGAATGTCCTGGTTCACTTTCACCTTGGCAATGTCGCGCTCAAAAACTTTCAGTTCGAGGTGCAGGTCGGAGCGGTCGACCAGCTCAATCAGCACATCCTGCGGGTTCACAAATTGGCCGGGGTTCACCAGCACGGCCTTCACGTAGCCGCCAATGGGCGCGATGAGCGGCACGCTGGGCCGGATATTGCCCGGCGTGATGCGCCCGGGGCTCAGGCCGATGAGGCGGAGCTGGGCGGCGAGGCTGCCGGCGGCGGCCTGCTCGGTGCGTAGCTCGGAAGTGGCCTGCTGGAGCTTGCGGCGCGCGCCCACGTCCTCGTCGTTGAGGATTTGCTGGCGGTTGGTTTCCTGCTGCAGGAATACTATACGGGCCTGGCTCTGGAGGTAGTCCTGTTGGAGCTTGAGGTAGTCGGGGCTGCGCAGGGTGGCGAGCACGCTGCCGCGCTTCACGAACTGGCCGGGCAGCACGGGCAATTGCTGCACGTAGCCGCCCATAATGGCCGTGATGGATACTTTGTGGCTGGGCGGCACGTCAACCTGGCCCGTAGCCTGCACCTCGGTGCCCAGCGCGCGACGGGTGAAGGTGCCGAGCTCGATGCCGGCCGCCTGCAGCTGGGCTTTGCTGAGGAACACCTCGTCGGGGGCGCGGGGTGGGGGCGGGGCGGGCTTGTCGGCGGCCTCTTCCGCTTTACTGCCGCAGGCGATGAGGAAGGGGAGGAGGGCGATGTAGGGGAGGAGTTTCATGGGGATGGGTTTTATTATTTGTCAGCCGGAACAGTCGTGCTGAGCGGAGCCGAAGCATCTCTACCGCTTCGTTGGTGCGGGATTGTTTTCTTGCGCGGTAGAGATGCTTCAACTCCGCTGCGCTGCGCTCAGCATGACGTTCATTTTATTCCGTCTACTAAATCAAGGCGCATCGGCCCCAGCCAGCGCCTGGATATTGGCCACCAGCTCATTATACTGGCGCAGCTGTTCAAAATACGCCTCCTGAATTTGCCAGGCGGGCTGGGTGTTCACCACGTATTCCACGTAATTGATATCACCGGCGCGGCGGCTTTTTTCGGCCGTACCGAGGACGAGGCGAGCTTGCGGCAGCGCGTAGTTCTCGTAGTAGAGCAGCGAGGCCTGGGCGCGAGCCAGCTGCTGCCGCAGGGTGCTTAGCTGGGTGCCGAACTGCGTGTTGGCGTAGGCCAGCTGCACCTGGGCGGCTTCCTCACCGATTTTGGCGGCCGCGATGCGGGCACGCTGGGCACCGCCCAATAGCGGTACCGCAATACCGGCCTGGGCCACGCTGAAACCCTTTTCGTGGTTGATGGTCTGATTAAAATAGCCGGCGCGCAGGTCGGGCAGGCGGCGGAGCTTTTCGAGGCGACTTTGCTGCTGGCTGAGGGTGAGCTGCTGCTGGTAAAGGGCCAGCGTGGGGTTGGTGGCGGGCGTGAGGGCAGCCGTGTCGGAGGCGAGCAGAATGGCGCGGGGGCTGGCGGTGGTGTCGATACTGGCCAAATTGGACTGGCCCAGCAGCAGGGCCAGCTGGCGGCGCTGCACCAATAGTTCGGAGCGCAGGGTGGCGAGGCGGTTTTGCAGCTCGCGCGACCGTGCTTCGGCCGAAACCTGCTCCAAGCGGTTGGTTTCGCCCACCTGGTAGCGGATGCGGGCGGCGCGGGCGGCGCGCTGGTAAAGGCTGTCCTGCCGACGCAGCAGGGCCGCGAGGCGGTACGTTACCAGCAGATTGTAATAGCCCGAGCGGATGCTGCGGCTTAGCTCGCGGCGCTGGGCGCGGGCCCGGATGGAGCCGGCCTCGGCCGTGGTTTGCAGCACCTGACGCTGCGCCCCGTACACGGTAGGGAAAGCCGACTGTTGCAGCACGTTGAAGCTGTGGTCGCTGAGTGGCCCCGAAATCTGGCCGTACTGGTAGTCGAGCACCAAGCGCGGCAGGTCATAGCCGGTGCGGGCCAGGGCCTGCTGCTGCTGCGCCTGCAAGGTAGCGGCCTGCACCAGCGGGCTTTGCGCCAGGCCAGTGGTCAGGGCTTGGGAGATGCTAAGTGGCACATCCGTCGGGGCCTTCTGGGCGCGGGCGGTGTTGGGCAGCAGGGCGGCCAGGGCTACCAGCAGCAGCACGGCCACTGCCAAAACGCCCGTTGCCCCCGCCGCGCCAGCGTCTTTGGAATCAGCGTTTGTCGATTTTTTGGCTTCGGCTTTCTTTTCGGTCACGCGTTCAGCTTCGGTTTTTAGGTGATTAGCAGCACTAGATTTGCGCTCCACTGAATCTGTCGATTCCGTTGTTGGTTTGCCGCCGGTTTCTCCCAGGATTTTCGCTTCTTCCGCTTCTTCGGCGGCCACTTCGGGGCTAGGCTCGTCGTCTTTCATAAAGAAGGTGTAGAGAACGGGCAGCACCACCAGCGTGAGCAGCGTGGCCGTAATCAGCCCGCCGATAACCACGGTGGCCAGGGGTTTCTGCACCTCCGCGCCGGCCGAGCCGGACAAGGCCATGGGCAAGAAGCCCAGCGAGGCCACCGCCGCCGTGAGCAGCACCGGCCGAAACCGCTCCTCGGTGGCGCGCAGCACCCGCTCGCGCACTTTGCGTACGCCGGCCGTGGCCAGCTCGTTCAGACTGGCTACCAACACAATCCCGTTCAAAACAGCCACCCCAAACAGGGCGATGAAGCCCACGCCGGCCGAAATGCTGAAAGGCATCCCCCGGATACCCAGCGCCAGCACGCCGCCGATGGCCGCCAGCGGAATGCCCGTGAAAATTAGCAGCGCCTCCTTCACCGAACGGAAGGCTAGGAACAGCAGCATGAAAATCAGTACCAAGGATATCGGCACGGCCACGGCCAGGCGGGCCTTGGCGTGGTTCAGGTTCTCGAACTGGCCGCCGTACACGATGCTGTAGCCGGCGGGCAGGCGCAGGCCGCTTTTGAGCTTGCCCTGAATGTCCTGCACGAGGCTTTGCACGTCGCGGCCTCGCACGTTCACGCCGATGTTGACGCGGCGGCGGGCGTCGTCGCGGGAGATTTGGGCCGGGGCCGGTTTCAGGGCCACGGTGGCCACTTCCGCCAGGGGAATCTGGCTGCCGCCGGGTAGCGACACGAGGAGCTGGTTGAGGTCGTCGGGACCGCGACGGTGCAGGGAATCGAGGCGCAGCACGAGGTCGAACCGGCGCTCGCCTTCGTACACCTGGCCGGTGGTCTGGCCGGCAAAGGCGGTTTGCAGCAGCGTGTTCAGGTCGCGCACGCGCAGGCCGTACTGGGCCAGCTTGGCGCGGTCGTAAGTCACGCGCAGCTGCGGCAGGCCAATGATTTGCTCGACTTTAATATCGCCCACACCTTGCAGGGGGGTAATAAGGGCGGCGGCCTCGTCGGCTTTGGCTTTGAGAATGTCGAGGTCGTCGCCGTAAATCTTCACCGATACGTCCGATTTCACGCCCGAAATCAGCTCGTTAAATCGCATCTGGATGGGCTGCTGGAATTCCAGGCTCACGCCGGGCACGCCGGCCAGGGCAAGTTGCATCTTGTTGGCCAACTCCTCGCGGGTGCTGGCGCTGGTCCAGTCGGCGTGGTCTTTCAGAATAATCATCTGGTCACTGTCTTCCAGCGACATGGGGTCGGTGGGAATTTCGGAAGTGCCGATTTTGCCCACCACCTGAATGACTTCCGGGAATTTGCTCTTCAGAATACGCTGAATCCGAGAGGTCAGCAGGATGCTTTCTTCCAGCGACGAGCCCGGGGCCAGCGTCACGTTCATGGCGAAGTCTCCCTCGTCGAGCTGCGGAATAAACTCGCCGCCCAGCCGCGAAAACACGAAGCCGCCCAGTACCAACAGCCCCAGGGCCACGCCCACCACCAGCCAGCGCGCCCCCAGCGCCGCCCGAATAATGGGGTCGTAGAGCTTGTGCAACGCGCCCACGATGCGGTCGGCCAGGTTGGGCTTCTCGCTCACATTCTTCTTCAGGGCCCAGGCCGTGACGGCCGGCACGTAGGTGAGGCACATAATCATGGCTCCCAGAATGGCGAAGCTGACCGTGAGGGCCATGGGGCGGAACATTTTGCCTTCGATGCCCGTGAGCGAGAGGATGGGCAGGTACACAATCAGGATGATGAGCTGGCCGAACAGGGCCGAGCGCATGAGCCGGTTGGTGACGCCCTCGGTGATGTCGTCCATCGTTTCGTGGGCGGCTTTGAGGCGCTCGTGCAGCAGGTGGGCGATGACGGCCTCCACGATAATCACGGCCCCGTCCACGATGAGGCCGAAGTCCAACGCGCCCAGGCTCATCAGGTTAGCCGACACGCCGAAAGTCCGCATCATGCCCAGCGCGAAGAGCATGCACAGCGGAATCATGCCCGCCACCACCAGCCCGGCCCGCAGGTTGCCGAGCAGCAGCAGCAGCACCAGCACCACGATAACGCCGCCCTCAATCAGGTTCTTCACCACCGTATGAATGGCTCTATCCACCAGCTTGGTGCGGTCGAGGAAGGGCTCAATTTCGAGGCCTTTGGGCATCGATTGCTGAATTTCGGCCACCCGGGCCTTCACGTTTTTGATGGTGACTTCGGAGCTGGCGCCTTTCAGCATGAGCACCACGCCGCCCACGGCTTCGCCCAGGCCGTCGCGGTTCATGGCCCCGTAGCGCACGGCGTGGCCAAAGCGCACGGCCGCCACGTCGCGCACCAGCAGCGGCGCGCCGCCTTTATTAGCGCCATCCACGGGCTTCACCACGATGTTGCCGATGTCCTGCAGCGAAGTGGCCCGGCCCTCGCCCCGAATAAAAAACGCCCGGGGGCCGCGCTCCAGGTAGCTGCCGCCGGCGTTGCCGTTGTTGGCCTGCAGGGCTTCGTAGAGCTCGGCCATGCTCACGCCCGCGCCGGCCAGTCGGGCGGGGTCCACGCTCACCTCGTACTGCCGCACGTAGCCGCCGAAGCTGCTCACATCCACCACGCCCTCCACGCCGGCTAGGCGGCGCTTCACCAGCCAGTCCTGCACCTCGCGCAATTGGGCCAGGCCATACTGCTTCTCGTAGCCCTTTTTGACTTTGATGGTGTACTGGTAAATCTCGCCCAGGCCGGTGGTGATGGGGGCCATGCCCGGCGAGCCAATGCCCTGCCCGAGGTCGGCCTCGGCCACTTTCAGCTTCTCGGCCACCAGCTGCCGGGTGTGGTAGGTGTCCACGTCTTCTTCAAACACCACGGTAATCACCGACAGCCCGAAACGGGATATCGACCGGATTTCCGTGACGCCCGGGATGGTGCGCAGCTGCAGTTCGAGCGGCACGGTGATGAGCTGCTCGACCTCCTGCGCTGCCAGCGCCGGGCTTTGGGTGATGACCTGCACCTGGTTGTTGGTGACGTCCGGAATGGCGTCGAGCGGCAGGCTGGCCGCCGAAAACACGCCCCAGGCCACGAGCCCGGCCAGCATGAGAGCCACCAGCAGCTTGTTGCGAATGCTAAAATTAACAATTGCCGAAATCATGCGATACGGTGCAAAGTCGCGCAAACTAGACGCAGCCAATGGCCGGCCCGGAAGGCGCTAAAAATCCAATAAGAGAGGGGAGGGGGCCGGAATTCGGGGCCAGCACCGGTTTAGGCACGGGCACACTGCGTCCGGGGGCGCAACCGGGCTACGCTCGGGGCGGCTGGCCCAGCGAGCTGCTGAAAGTGAAGGCGTAGCGCGGTGCCGTGGCCGCCCGATAGGCCGACGCAACGGCCGTTTCGGTCCGGCCCGCGAACACCAGCCGCGTCGCAGCCACCACCACAAAACTCACCGTGCCGCCGTGGTGGGAGCGCAGGGGCAGATTGTGATGGTCTTGCTGGTGGCGGGGCGAGAGCGTGCAGCCCGCGTAGTGCTTGGTGCCCGCGCCGTAATGCTCGGCAATGAACTGGCCAAAAGTCAGCCCGCCGCCCGCGGCCGAGTGGTGGTACTGGTAATGCTCGACCAGCTGCGGCAGCTTGGCCAGCTCGCCCAAATCATTCTCGGGCACGAAGCTGCCCAGCAGCATCAGGATTCCCAGAAAGAAGGCAAGCGGAGCGCGCATATCGGGGGAGGAACGGCCGGGCCGGGCGAAAGTTTGCCGCACCCGGTGAATTAAGTGAATCTTAAGCCGTGGCGGAGTGGCGGGGCGGGGCACAAAGAACGGCACGGTTCTGCATACGCCATTGCGCATTCTTACATACCCTTCCTTTTCCCTCGCCGTACTTTTGCCCTATGCGCTACTTTCTGACCTGCCTTATTGCCCTCACCGCACTGGTCGCCCAGGCCGGCCCGCCGCAGCTGCTACTCGACGTGGCCCGCTTTCGCAACCTGAACAAAGTGGAGAAGGGGGCCGAAGTCGAAATCTACGTGACCGTGCCCACGCAGCCGCTCACTTACCGGCAGCGCGCGCCGCGCTCGTTCCAGTCGTCGGCCGTTGTTACGCTCGATATTCTGAAAGCCGACGGCAAATCCGCCTACCACGAAGTCATCACCCTGAAGCCGCCGGTGCTGAACGACACTACTATTGCCATCAAAAACCCGCAAAGCTTCCTCAAGCGCATCATGCTGCCCGATGGCAAGTACACCCTGCGCGGCACCGTAAAGGACCAGTACAAGAGTGCCAACGGCGAAACGATTGTCGAGAAGCCGCTGGTGCTGGAAGCACCCGCCACTGGCCCTTTTCTGAGCGACGTGGTGCTGCTGGCCCGCCCGGCCGTGCGCGGAGCCAGCCCCGATAATTTCGGCCGGGGCGGCTACCGCCTCACCCGCACGCCCGGCGGCAGCTACGGCCGGGGCACCGAAAATCTGTTCTTCTATACCGAGCTGCACAATGCCCCGGCCGGCAAGGCGTTGCGCGTGCATTACCACCTCACCACCCTCGACGGCTCGGCCGCGGATGCCGACGGCGAGCTCACCCCGCAAGCCGGCCGCCCCACCACCGTGGTGGGCCAGCTGCCCTTTGGCCCGCTGCCCGATGGCCCGTTCACGCTGTTTGTGGAAGTATACGGTGGCCCGGGCAACACCAAGCTCATCGCCGGCCACCGGGCCATTGGCCAGCACAACGTGGCCGACTATGCGCCCGCCGGGGCCCCGGCCGCCCGCTAAGCATGGGAGCCATAGAAACTCCGGCAAGCGCTGCCCGGCCCTATGCCTGGTATTTCGAGCCGCTGCGCTGGCTGCTGCTGGGGCTGGCGCATTTGCCGCTGGCGGTGCTTTATTTATTTTCGGAGGTGATTTATTTGCTGCTGGCCTATGGGGTGCGCTACCGCTGGCGCGTCGTCACGGAGAACCTGCGCAATTCTTTTCCCGAGAAAACACCCGCCGAGATTGAGCGCATCGGCAAGGCATTCTACCGGCACTTCTCGCAGGTGGTGGTCGAAATCCTGAAGCTGGCTGCCATGCCGCCCGACGAGCTGCGACAGCGCCTGCGCTTCACCAACCCCGAGCTGATGACGCGCCACTTCGCCGACAAACGACTGGTGCTGTCGCTGGGCTCGCACATGGGCAACTGGGAGTGGATACTGAGCGGGGCGGCGCTCGAGTTTCCCGGCCGGGCCGCCGGCGTATACAAGCCTCTGAACAATCAGTTCTTCGAGCACTTTATGCGCCGCCTGCGTACCCGGCTCGGGGCCGATGCCGTGCCCATGCTGGCCACGCTGCGCTACCTGGTGGCGCACCGCGGCCAGGGCCACACCCTCAGCCTGCTCACCGACCAGGCCGCCGGCCCCGAAGACAAACCCTACTGGACCCAGTTCCTGCACCAGGACACCAGCTTCTACACCAGCGCCGACCGCCTGGCTGCTCAGCTCGATTGCGCGGTGCTTTACGTGGGCATCCGGCGCGTGCGGCGCGGCTACTACGAAGTCACCTTCACCGAGCTGCCCGATGGCCGGGTGGCCAAGGTGGCCCCGGCCGGCACCTTCCCCGTTACCGAGGCCTTCGCCCGGCAGCTGGAGGCGGACATGCGCGCCTCGCCCGAGCAGTACCTGTGGACGCACCGGCGCTGGAAGCACAAACGGTAGGAGAGAGAAAAAAGAAGAACGTCATGCTGAGTGAAGTCGAAGCATCTCGCGGGTAGCAGTAATCCAATCGGAAGGATTAGTTGCGCGGGAGAGATGCTTCGGCTTCGCCCAGCATGACGTTCTGGTTAGAAGCGCCAGCAGTTGGCTATAACCTACAAAAACGGCTCAATATCGCCGGCTCCCTCACGCACGAGCTCAAACTCGTCGTTGGTGCAGTCGATGATGGTGCTGGGGACGTTGCCGCCGAAGCCACCGTCAATCACGAGGTCAACCAGCAGGCGGTATTTCTCGAAAATCAGGTCCGGGTCGGTTACGTATTCTTCGAGGGTTTCGGCGCTCTCACGCACCGAGGTGCTCACGATGGGGTTGCCCAGTTCTTTCACCAGCTGGCGGATAATCTGGTTGTCCGGCACGCGGATGCCGACGGTCTTGCGCTTGGTGCCGCCGAAGCGCGGGGCATTGGAGCTGGCCTCAAAAAGAAACGTAAACGGGCCGGGTAGGGCTTTTTTGATGACTTTATAGGTTTCCGTGGTGATGCCGTGGGCATAGTCGGAGATGTGCGACAGGTCGTAGCAGATGAAGCTCAGGTTGGCCTTTTCGGGCAGCAGCTTTTTGATGCGGCAGACTCGCTCCACGGCCTTGGCATTGGTCACGTCGCAGCCGATGCCATACACGGTATCGGTGGGGTAAATAATGACTCCGCCTTTGCGCAACACGTCAACAGCTTGCTGAATGCGATTTTGGGGCGGATTCTCGGGGTGAATGCGGAGCAGGGTGGCGGGCATAGAAAAAACGAAGAATGAAGGTGAGACGGGCCGGGTGGAGGCTGCTGGAAGCCGGCCAAAACCGGCTCAGCGGCCCGCCGGGGCCAAAGGCGCGGGAAAGGTACTACCGCCCGCCGAAACGCACCAACTTGGCCGCGTCGCGCGGGCCGCCGTGTCGGAGCTTCGTACTTTTGACGTCGCTTCTCCGACTTCTGCTTTATTTCCCATGGCCAAACCCGCCCCAAAGACCATCCTCGAACGCCGCGACGACGCCCTGAAGCGCCGCCAGCGCTGGGGGGCCGTAAGTGTCGTTTTCACGCTCGCCCTGGTCTGCTTCTCGTATTATTTCTACCAGGTGTTCTTCACCGCCAACATCGAAACCAAGGGCAAGCCCACCTACGTCATCGTGCATCGCGGCGACGACTGGCAGGCGGCCCTGAATACCATCGACGCCACCGGCACCGTGGTCGACCGGCTTTCGTTGCACTTCGTGGCCAAGCTCATGAAATACCCGCAGCACGTGAAGCCCGGCCGCTACGAGCTCAAGGATGGGTACACCAACCGCCAGCTCATCAACGTGCTAAAGGCCGGTTTGCAGTCGCCGCTCAAGCTCACGTTCACCAACGTGCGGCTGCGCCGCGAGCTGGCCGACAAACTCTCGACTCAGATTGACGCCCGCCCCGCTACCATCGACTCGCTGCTGAGCAGCCCCAGCTACACCCGCAGCCTGGGTTTCGATACCACCACGGTGCTCAGCATGTTCATCCCCAACACCTACGAGCTGTACTGGAACACCACGGCCACCAACCTCATGCAGCGCATGAAGAAGGAATATGAGAAGTTCTGGACGCCCGCCCGCGACGCTGAGCGGGAGAAGCTGCACCTCACCCGCGCCCAGGTGAGCACCCTGGCCAGCATTGTGGAGGCCGAGCAGCAGCAGCACGCCGACGAGCGCCCCCGCATTGCCGGCGTGTACCTCAACCGCCTGAGAAAAGGCATGAAGCTGCAGGCCGACCCCACCGTGGTGTACGCCAACCGCGACTTCACCATCAAGCGCGTGCTGAACGTGCACCTGCAAAAGGACTCGCCCTACAACACCTACAAGTACGCCGGCCTGCCGCCCGGCCCCATCAACCTGCCCAGCATCGCCAGCATCGACGCGGTGCTGAAGCCGGAGAGCAACAACTACCTGTATTTCTGCGCCAAGGAGGATTTCAGCGGCTACCACGCTTTTGCGACCAACGAAACCGAGCATATTGCTAACGCCCGCCGCTACCAAGCGGCGCTGAATCGGGCGGGTATCCGGTAAGGGCGGGTTGTACCCGCCCACCGTCCGCATCGTTGCGCGGAACCGTACTTAAAGATGCGAGCGTCCGGGCGGGTGCAACCCGCCCCTACCTCGGTCAAAAAAACACGACACTATGTATACCTCCGACATCCAAATTCGTGTGCGCTATGCCGAAACCGACCAGATGGGCTACGTATATCACGGCAACTACGCGGCGTATTTTGAAGTGGCCCGCACCGAGGCTTTTCGCAAGCTCGGCATCAGCTACAAGGAGTTGGAGGGCGACGGCGTGGGCATGCCGGTGGGGGAGCTGCGCACCAAATTTCGCCGCCCGGCCCGCTACGACGACCTGCTGACCGTGCGCCTGCTGCTGCGCCAGCCGCCCGAAGGAGCCCGCGTGCTGTTCGAGTATGAGATTTACAACGAGGCCGGCCAGCTGCTCACCGAAGGCCACACCCTCATGGTGTTCGTGAAAACGGCCACCGGCCGGCCCGTGGCCATGCCCACCAACATTCAGGAACGTCTGCTGCCGTATTTTAGCGAAGACGAATTCGATAGCCCCGTGCGGCCCACGCCCGGGGCCATCCCGCCCGATGCGCCCGCTCCGGCGGCGTTCCGTAAATAAATTAAAAATTATTAATTAAAAATGAGTGTCCGAAAAGGCTGTTGGGTAAGACGCCTGGATTTTTAATTTTTCACTTTTAATTAAAAAAATGAAAGCCCCCGCCGCCATCAGCCGAGCCCGCCTGCCCGATGTGCGCCAGCAGCGCCATTACCGGCGGCTGATTGTGGGCCTCAAGCGCCTGCGAATCGGCCGCGGCCGGGCTTCGCTCTACGATTTGCTTGCCCGTATCCTGCACGAGCTGCGGCTCGACTCGCTGGAAAAGCGTGCTGCCTACATGGCCTTCAACCTCACGGTGGCCCTGTTTCCGACCATTATTTTCCTGTTCACGCTCATTCCGTACATCCCCGTGCCGAACCTGAACGTGGACATTCTCCAGTTCCTGGCCGATTTCATGCCGCGCGAGTTGTACGCGGCCACGGCCAGCACCATCGAAGACATTGTGAACATCCCGCACGGTGGGCTGCTATCCTTCGGTTTCGGCACGGCGCTGGTACTCAGCTCCAACGGCATCATGGCCCTGCTCGATGCCTTCGAGAAGAAGTACCCGTGGTTCAAGCACCGCAGCTACTTGCGCAAGCGCATGATTGCCACCGCGCTGACGTTCGTCTTGGCGCTAATACTGCTACTGGCCATCGCGGGTATTTTCTTCGGCACTTACCTCATCGACGGGCTGGTGTTTTATGAAATCGTACCCGAGCGGTTCACCGATTTGGTCCTCACCCTCATCCGGTACGGCTCGCTGGTGGGGTTATTTCTGAGCACAACCTGCGTGATTTATTACTTCGTGCCGCCCGTGCACGACAAGTGGCCGCTGCTGTCGGCCGGGGCCATCGTGGCTACGCTGCTCATCTTTCTGGTGTCATTCCTGTTCACGCTTTACGTGCGCATCTTCAATTCCTACAACACTTTTTATGGCTCCATCGGCGCGCTGGTCGGCTTCATGGTGTGGCTCGAATTCGTGTGCATGACGCTTATCATCGGCTTTGAGGTGAATGTGAGCATGGACGCCATCACCGGTCGCCGCCGCCAGATGATGCGCGAGCAGCTGGGAGCTCAGCTCGTCATCAGCGTCGAAAAATGAGGTGCTGGCAGTCAGGGTACTAGCAGAAAGTTGGAAATATTTTCGCCAAGCAGGTTTTTCATTTCGGTTTCCTTTTTACTTTTGCACTCCCCAATCACTCGGGGAGCTTCTAGAGAGGTGGCAGAGTGGTCGAATGCGACGGTTTCGAAAACCGTTATACCGGCAACGGTATCGGGGGTTCGAATCCCCCCTTCTCTACCAAAAGGCTTTTTCTGCGCCGGAGAAAGCCTTTTTTGTTTCGTTGAACAAGTTGGCGCACAATTAATTGACCCTAGAGAGCTGGCAGAGTGGTCGATTGCGGCGGTCTTGAAAACCGTTGAGGGTCAAACCTCCGGGGGTTCGAATCCCTCGCTCTCTACTGATAAAGCCCCGTTTCCGGCCCGGAAGCGGGGCTTTTTAGTGGGCCGGCGGCTTACCAAACCGGCCGGTGTGCGTATGCCCGGGTAGCCTTGCCTAACCCTTCGCGCCCCCGCCATGCCCCAACCTGCTCCCCAATCCACTCCTTTCGGCACTACCACCGACGGCATTGCCGTGCAGCTCTTCACCCTCGTGGGGGTGGGCGGGGCCCGGGCCACCATTACCAACTACGGCGGCACGCTCACTTCGCTGCAGGTGCCCGACCGGCACGGCCGGCTGGGCCACGTGGTGCTGGGCTTTGATGAGGTGAGCGGCTACCAAAGCCCGGCCTTCCGGCAAACCACGCCCTACCTGGGCGCGCTCATTGGCCGCTATGGCAACCGCATTGCCCGGGGCCGCTTCGAGCTCGATGGCCGGCACTATCAGCTGAGCATCAACAACGGCCCCAACTCGCTGCACGGCGGCGTGCGTGGCTTCGACCAGCGCATTTGGCAGGCCGAGCCCGGCACCTTGCCGGAGGGGCCCACGCTCACGCTCACCTACCGGAGCCCGGACGGGGAGGAGGGCTACCCGGGCAACCTGCGCACGACGGTGAGGTACACCCTCACGGCTGCCAATGCCCTGATTATCGACTACGAGGCCACCACCGACCAGCCCACCATCGTCAACCTCACCAGCCACGCCTACTTCAACCTGAGCCTGGGCACGAGCCCCGATATACTGGGCCACGAGCTGCAACTGGCCGCCGACCGCTACACCGTGGTCGATGACACGCTGATTCCGACTGGTGAGCTGCGGCCGGTGGCGGGCACGCCCTTCGATTTCCGCGCGCCGCACGCCATTGGCGCGCGGATTGGCCAGGTGCCCGGCGGCTACGACCACAACTGGGTGCTGAACGAGGCCACTGGCTCCCACCGGGCCGCGCATGTCTACGACCCCGCCTCGGGCCGCACGCTGGAAGTAACCACCGACCAGCCGGGCGTGCAGTTCTACGCGGGCAATTTCCTCGATGGCTCGCTCGTCGGGCGTGGGGGAGTGGCCTACGGCAAGCACTCGGGTTTCTGCCTCGAAACGCAGCATTTTCCCGACTCCCCCAACCAGCCCGCCTTCCCCGGCACCGTGCTGCGACCCGGCCAAGCATTTCGCTCGCGCAGTACCTATACCTTTGGGCTGCAGCCGTAGCTGCCCGCCGGGCCGGGGCCGACAACGTCGGCCGGGGGTTTGCCGTTGAGCCCCCACTCAACGTTGTGCTTACTTTTTCTTCTTTCATGCTGCGCTCTCTCACTTTGCTGCTGGCCCTGGTGCTGGCTTTGGCAGCCCGGCCGGCTGCTGGCTACTCCGTGCTCACCCATCAGGCCAATATCGACTCGACCTGGGAACGCTGCTTAGTGCCGGCTATTCTGAAGCGATACCCTAGCTCGACGCCTGAGCAACTGGCTGATGCCAAGGCCTATGCCTACGGCGGGGCCATTATTCAGGATATGGGGTACTATCCTTTCGGCTCGGTGCTTTTCACCAACCTGACGCACTATGTGCGCTCGGGCGATTTCGTGCGCAACATGCTGGCCGCGGCCCGCGACCGCAACGACTACGCCTTTGCCCTGGGCAGCCTGGCCCACTACGAGGCCGACCTCAACGGCCACCCCGAGGGCACCAACAGGGCCATGTCTTCGGTATACCCCGAGCTGCAGGCGAAGTTTGGCAGTGCAATTACCTACCAGGAAGCTCCCAAGCAGCACACCCAGCTGGAGTTTGCCTTCGATGTGGTGCAGCTGGCCAGCGGCAAGTACCGCAATTCGGAATACCACCAGAAAATCGGCTTTCAGGTGAGCAAAGCCACGCTGGAGCGGGCTTTTCTGAAAACCTATGGCTTGGAGCTGGGCCAGGTCATCGTGAACGTGGACCTGAGCATTGCCAGCTTCCGCTTTGCCGTGAGCCAGCTGATTCCGACGGCCGCCCGGGCGGCCTGGCACTCCAAGCGCAAGGATATTCTGAAGCTGAGCCCCGGGGCCCGCCGGCGCGACTACCTGAAGCAGGAGCGCCCCCGGGAGTACCGCAAGCTCTATGGCGACACGTATAAAAAACCGGGCTTCGGGGCGCGCATTATTTCGTATTTTATTCGGGTGCTGCCTAAAGTTGGTCCCCTCAAGCCCTTTGCCTTCAAGCTGCCTACCCCCGAGGCCGAGCAGCTGTTCCGGGCGAGCTTCCGCAAAACCATGGCGGCCTACTGCGCCGATATTAGCCAGCAGCCGGCCGATACGGCCGCCGCGCCGCTGAAGCTGGCCAATGTCGATTTTGACACCGGCCATCCGACCAAAGCCGGCGAGTACCCGCTGGCCGATGAAACCTACGGCGAATGGCTGCGCAAGCTGGCCGATAAAAAATTCGAGAACCTAAACCCAGTGGCCCGGCAGAATATTCTGGCTTTTTACGGGACGCAGCCCAAAGTACCGGTCTCGGGCGAGGAGAAGGAGCGGCACAAGCAAGCCGAAACGCAGAAGGCACTTGCAGAGCTGCGGGCCGTAAAATAGCGGCTCGTTTTGGTTCACATAATGATAATGGAAGGCTAGCGCCCGCCCATCCAGCTAGTTGCGTGCAGCTAGCTGGATGGGCGCATTTTTTTTGCTTACCTTGTCTGGTACCATCCCAGCGGGTTCGTTGAATTGTATTGGTAAGTATAGTTATATATTGTTTTTATGAATATGACTTTGCCTAGCTTTACGCTTTTTAACACGGATATCGGGGGCGTGGCTTCCGGTTTTCTTGCGCTCAGTACCATTTTCATTTCCCACCATCAATCATTCACTGCTTATGCACACACTTTACACGAAAGGGCAGTCGTTCCGCTGGATGCGGCTGCTGAGTTTGTTGCTTTTGCTGCCACTAGCGGGGCGGGCGCAGGTTGTTATCAGCCAGGTATACGCGGCAGGTGGCTCGGGTGTAGCGGGCACGACTTACACACGGGACTACGTGGAACTGTTCAATCGCGGAACGGCTGCAATTGATATCAGCGGCTATGCCATTCAGTATGCTGCGGGGGCTACTACAACGGGTAGCTACACGGCGAATGCCGTAACGGCTACCCCGGGCACTCCCATCAACCTGCAGCCCGGCCAGTACTACACAGTGGTGCTGGGTGGGGCTGGCACGGCCGGGGCTACCATCGCGCAGGGGACAGCAGCGGGTAATGCTGACTATGTAACTGCCACAACTACTTCGAGCCTGTCGAACTCTCAGGGCAAACTGGCGCTGACTAATAATACGACGGCCTTGGCCATTACAACTGCTACAACGCCGCCGGCTTCGGCGGCCCTGCAGGATTTCGTGGGCTACGGCGCAACGGCCTCCGCGTACGAGGGAACTGCCGCCGCACCGGCACCGACTAACACAACTTCGGCCCTGTTTCGGGGGGGCAACGGCTGCACCGATACCAACAGTAACGTGGCAGATTTTGCAAATGCAGCTCCGGGAGTGCGTAATCGTTCGACGACGCTGGCACCCTGCGGCGGTCCCGTTACCCCGGCCGAAATCAACGTGAAGCAGGGCACGACTACCTACCTCACCGGCAGCACCTACAGCGGCTTTGCCACCACCACCACCGGCAGCACCGACGTCAAGACGTTTACCATCGAGAACCTGGGTGGCACCGTGCTCAATGTCAGCGGTATCGTGGCGACCGGCGATTTCAGCGTGACTGGTACCGTGCCCACCATGGTGGCCGCTAATGGCACCGCTTCTTTCAACGTGACGTTTACGCCCACGGCCATCGGCACCCGCACGGGTACGGTGACCGTCGCCAACGACGACGCGGACGAGGCCACGTACGTCATCAATCTGAGCGCCCAGGCCGTTGCGGTTACCCCCAACCCGCTGATTGCCGTGAGCCAGGCCGGTACTGCCTATGCCGACGCCAGCACGTTCTCAGGCTTTGCCAACACCTTCGTGGGCAGCACCTCGCCGGTCGTTACGTTCACCATTACCAACGCCAGCACCACCGATGCCCTGACCATCACCGGCATCGCAACCACCGGCAACTTTGCCGTGAGCGGCACGGTGCCAACCACGGTGGCCGCCAATGGCGGCACGGCCACCTTCGACCTCACCTTTACGCCCACGGCCGCCGGCACCCGCACGGGAACCGTTGTTATCACCAACAACAGCCAAGGCACGCCCAGCTACTCCATCACCCTGAACGGCACCGGCGTAACGCCCGTGCCCACGCTCACTTCGGCCAGCCCAACCAGCCTGCTGGTGGGTATTTCCTCGCCCGTTATCCTCACGGGTACCAGCCTGACGGGCTCGACCGTCAACTTCAATGGCGGCACGCTCACGCCCAGCTCAGTATCGGCTACTTCGGTTACGGTGCGTGTCGCGGCTCCCAGTGCCGGTACCTTCCCGGTGAGTGTGACCACGCCCGGCGGTACCTCAAATACTGTGGACGTAACGGCCACTACGCCGCCGGCGGGCTTTTTTGAGCCCTTCGAAGCGGCCACCCAATCGACTTACGTTGTTGCGGCGGGCGGCACGGCGGTAGCCCTCACCACCGGAAGCTGGAACCTGTTCCAGGGATTGCTGCTGAACAGCGATGCCAGCGACAAAAAGAACAATGCCCAGAGCGTGCGCCTGCGCGGCGGCGGCACCCTGGCCATGAACTTCGACAAAACCACCGGTGCCGGCCTGGTGACGGTGAATTCCGCGCTATACGGCACTGATACGGGCGCGAGCTTCGTGCTGGAATACTCGACGGATGGCGGGACGAACTACACGGTTGCCGGCACGTCGCCTGTGCTCACCAGTACGCTTACGGCCTATCCTTTCACGCTGAACGTGGCCGGCAATGTGCGGCTGCGCCTGTCGTCGACCAACCTCACGGCTGGGTTGAATCCGCGTATCAATATCGACGACCTGCAAATCGGCAACTTCACCGCTGCCGTCTGCGACGCCCCCACCGGCCTGACGCCCGGCAGCATCACCAGCAGCTCGGCCACGGTGAGCTTTACGGGCAGCGCCTCGGCCGCCAACGGCTACACCGTGACGACGATGCCGGTGACCACTACCCAGATGCTGGCGGCCGGGGCAACGTCGGTGAGCTTCTCGGGCCTGATGCCCGCTACGGCTTACGCGGTGAGCATCGTGAGCAACTGCTCAACGACCAGCACTTCCAGCGCCGCAATGGTAAACTTCACCACGCTGGCGCTGGCCCCCACGCTGGCCGTGACGCAGGCCGGCACCAGCTACCCCAGTGGTGGCACGGCGTACGGCTTCGGCAACCAGACGGTGAGCACGACCAGCGCGCCCGTAAGCTTCACGCTGACTAACAACGGTCCTGATGCCCTGACTATCAGCTCCATCACGCCCACCGGCGACTACGCCGTGAGCGGCGCGGCTCCAACCACGGTGGCGGCCAATGGCGGCACGGCCACGGTGAGCGCGACGTTTACGCCCACCGCCACCGGCACCCGCAGCGGCTCGCTGGTCATTAACTCTGACGCTACCAATGGCGCTGTTTACACTGTGAATCTGACCGGCAACGGCCAGGCCGCCGCTCTGCCCGACCTGGTAGTGAGCAATTCATCGCCCATTACCCCCGTCAGCGGCAACTACAATAACGTGACTATCACCAGCACGGGCCGCGCCCTGCTGGTGGGCCCCCTCACGGTAGCGGGGACCCTCACAGTACAGGCCGGGGGTGTGCTGTCGCAGAACTGCCAGCTGTTGACCGGCACGGGTAATTTCGACCTGCAGGCTGGCGCTGCGCTGGCCATCTGCGACGCGGCGGGTATTTCGCCCACGGGTGTGCCCACCGGCGCGGTGCTACTGACGGGAACCCGCACCTACAGCCCTGGTGCCATTTATGCGTACAATGGCACCGTACTGCAAATCACCGGCCTTGGCCTGCCGACCACGGTGCTGTCGCTGGGCGTGCAGAACCCGGCCGGCGTGAACCTGAGCCAGGGCGTGAGTTTGGTGCAGGGCCTGCAGCTACAAGCGGGCAACCTGAGCACCAACGGCCAGTCGCTGACGCTGCTGTCGTCGGCCGCGAGCACGGCGTTGGTGGTGAATGTTGGCGGAGTTGTGAATGGCGCGGTCACCGTGCAGCGCTATATTAACAGCACTAACGCCATTGGCTACCGCCACTACTCGGCCCCGGTAAGCAACACCACCTTCGCCGACCTGAACGCCACCGGCTTCTCGCCGGTTTTCAACAGCGGCTACAACAGCAGCGCCACGCCGGGCACGGTAACGCCCTTCCCAACGGTGTTCGGCTACAACCAGGACCGTATTGCCACGGTTAGCTCGAACTTCAGCGCCTTCGATAAGGGTTGGTTCTCGCCCGCCGGCCCCGGCGACCCGATGGTAGTGGGCAAAGGCTACACCGTGAATACCCCCAACACCGCCCTAATTGATTTTGTGGGTAGCCTGAACAACGGCCCGGTGCCTTCGGGCACGCTGAGCCGCGGTACCGATGCCGCCGCCGGCTGGCACCTGCTGGGCAACCCCTACCCGAGCCCCCTCGACTGGAGCACGGTAGCGGCCGGCCAGCGCCCTGGCATGGACGCCGCCATCTACGTGTTTGAGAGCGCCGGCCAGTACGGCGGCTCGTACCGCGCCAGCGTGAACGGCGTGGGCGGCAACGGCAACAGCCCGCAGCCCCTCGTGGTTGCGGCCCATGGCTACTTCGTGCGGGTGGCGACGGGCCAGACCAGTGGCCAGGTGAACCTCAATAACTCTAACCGCGTGACCACCTTCGGCACGCAGCCCGACTTCGGGCGCGGCACCGCCGACACCCGCCCCCAGGTAGCCCTGACGCTGCAAGGCACTTCGGTTTCGGATGACGCCTACGTGTACTTCCAGGCCGGCGCTACCGCGGGCAAGGACGTGGAGTTTGATGCCACTAAGCTGGCCAACTCTACAGGCCTGAACCTGACTTCGCTGGCCGGCGGCGAAGCCCTGGCCATCAACGGCCTGCCCGTGCTGGGCTCGGCTACGGTGCTGGTGCCCCTGAACGTGGCCGCCCCGCAAGCCGGCAGCTACTCGCTGAAGGCCGGCACGCTGGCCAACCTGGCCGGCACGACCGTGACGCTGATTGACGCCCTGACCAGCACCCGCACGGTGCTGACGGCCGGCACGGCCTACGCCTTCAGCCTGAGCAGCACCACCGCCACGGGCCGCTTCTCGCTGGAGTTCCGCCCCGGCGGGGCGCTGGCTACCACGGCCGCCCAGGCCCTGGCCGCCCAGACCCAGCTGTTCCCGAACCCGGCTTCGGGCTCGTTCCGGGTGCAGCTGCCGCTGCTGGCCGGCAAAACCACGGTGCAGGCCACGCTGGCCAACGCCCTGGGCCAAACCGTGCTGAGCCGTACGCTGAGCGCGGCGGCCGGCCAAGCCATCGACGCCGAGTTTGACGTGCGCGTCCTGGCGGCGGGGGTTTACACCCTGCGCCTGAACGTGAACGGCACGCCCGTGGTGCGCAAGGTGGTGGTAGAGTAAACCCGTCGCATTGTAATAGAAAAAGCCCACTGCCGCAAGCAGCGGGCTTTTTCATGCGCGGTGGTTACCGCGATGTTCGTGCTACGCAGTCCGCTGCTGGTGGGCCGCCCCAAAAAACGTAGCCGCCGCTTAAACCTGCTGGCCGGGTGGTAGTCTCAACGTCAGATTTATTGGTTTTTCATTCGCTATTCATCATTCTCTTCCATGAAATTACGTTTCACCTACACGCTGGTCCTGTTGCTGATATTAGTCGCTACCGTGGCTGGCCTGGCCCGCCGCTCACCCCGCGAGAACCGGCCTATCCGCCGCGAAGTCAAAGCTTACTTTCAGGCCAACATTGTACCCGTGCTTCGCCAGCAGCGCCAGCTGCTGGAGCCCCAGCTCGCCGCCGCCGACCGCGCCCAGCTCGCCACCTACCGTACCCAGCTCAGAGCCCTGAGGGAGCAGGGCCGCACCCTGCGCCAGGCTGCTGCCCCGGCCGGTGGGGCCACGCCCGGCACGCGCCCTGTCCTCACCGAGGCTCAGCGGGAGCAAGCTCATCAGCTACGATTCCAGGCCCGGGGCATTATGCTGAGCGTGGCCGAAATGGCCCGCAAGTATGATGGCCCCATCTCGAAGCTGACCGAGGAAATGCAGCCGCAAAAGGAAAAGTGGGCAACCGACCTTAAAGCCATCGTAGCCAAAAATGCGACCCCCGAGCAGCAGCAAAAGCTAGCTGCGCGCCAGAATCGCCGCCACGGCGTAGGCCACGGCTCCGGCGGCCTGCGCAAATTCTTCAAGCCCACCAGGTTCCTGCTGATGGACCCCAACGCTCCGGCCGAAGCACCTGCCGAGCGCGGCGTCGGTAGCAGCAGCTTCTACCCGAACCCCGCCGCCGCGACTACCCAGCTGGAATACGACGTGAGAAAAGCCGGCCCCGTGCGCGTGGATTTGCTCGATAAGGACGGTAATAAACTGCGCACGCTGGTAGCCGAAACCACCCAGGAAAAGGGTGCGCACACCGAGTCCCTCAATCTGAGCGACCTGCCGGCCGGTACTTACTTCTATAAAATCATCACCAAAGGCGGCACCCAGACCAAGCGGTTTGTGAAGGAGTAACCTCACGGGACCCCTTTGGGGCATGACCCCCTCTCCTTGGGGAGAGGGGACATCGGTCTGGTTGCCTGAAAAACGAAGAGCCAGCGCAATGCGCTGGCTCTTCGTTTTTCAAAATACCGTTATGTGTGCATTTCCGGTGCCCCCTCTTTTTTGGAGAGGGGGTCATGCCCCAAAAGGGTACCGTGAGGTTGCGCGTGAACGACCTACTCCCGTACCAGCTCGCCGCTCAGCCGGCGTAGGGCCAGCTCGGCCTGCTTGGCCGCGTAGCGGATATCGAGCAGCCGAGTTTCGGCGGCCAGCTCATTGCGCTGGGCCTCACGCAGAGCCAGCGGCGTGAGCAGGCCCAGGCGGTAGCGCTCCAAGGCAATGTTTACATTCTGGCGGGCCAGCTGGATGTTGGCCTCCTCCAGGCCGAGTAGCTCGAGGTAATTCTGATACTGGGCGAAGGCGGTGGCGGCGTTGGCGTCGAGCTGCAGGTCGGTCCGGGCCAGGGTGAGGCGGCTTTGCTCCTCGGCCACCCGGGCGTTCTGCTCCTGCCGGCGCAGGTTGAAACCGTCGAAAATGGGCACTGAGGCCGTGATGCCGTAGTTGAGGCCCCGCACGTTGTTGGTGCTGGTGGTGAGCACCGGGCCGGTCGGCAGGTTGATAAACTGCGCGTTGTTGATGTTGCGGTTCAGGCCGTAGCCCGTCACCAGGTTCACCTGCGGGTAGCGCGCGGCATTCACCAGCCGGCGGTTGTAGGTGGCCACGTCCACGCCCAGTCGGGCCTGGGCCAGGCGCGGGTTGTTGGCTTTGATGCCGGCTGTGATAACGTCTTCGCGCAGGTCGCGGGTAACGGCTAGGGTATCGCTGGGCGTGAAGGCCGTGCGCGGGGTACGGCCCAGCAGGTTGTTGAGGGTGATTTTGGCGGCGGCCAGCGTCTGCTGCTGCTGGAGCAGCTGGCTGCGGTCGGCGTTGTAGTCGACGCGGGCCGTCAGCACTTCCACCTTGGCGCTCACGCCCACGTCCACCTGCGCCTGGGTGAGGTCGATGCGGGCCTGACCGATGCGCAGGGCCTCTTCGAGCGAACTGATTTTGCCGGCCTGCCGCACGACATCGTAGTAGGCGTTGCTTACGGTTTCTACGGTTTCCTCCACCGTGGCGCGGGTGAGCTGCTGCTGCTGCTGGCGCAGGGTTTGCAGCCGGTCGTAGGCAATAAACATCCCGAAGCCGTCGAACAGCGTCCAGCCCAGTGTGAGGTTGGTATTCAGTAGGTTGGAAGTGCCGCCGTTGATGACGCGCGGCTCGTTGGAGCCGATGGTGGAGGTGATGTTGTTGTTGTTGAACGTGCGGGTGATGTTGGCGCTCACGTTGGGCAGCTGCCCGGCGTTGCCGCGCGTCACGTTGTTCCGGGCAATCTGCTCATCCTGCCGCGACAGCAGAATGCCGTAGTTGTGCTGCAGAGCCTCAGCAATGGCCTCCTGCAGCGACAGCGGCGGGCCGGCCGGCACCTTAGCAGGCTGGGTAAGCTGGCCCGGCGGTGTCGCCGGCACCTGCGCCAGGGTGCTGAAAGGGAGAACGAGAAAAAGGAAAGCTGGAAATTTCATGAAAGAAAAAACACGGTCATGCTGAGCGCAGCCGAAGCATCTCTACCGGAGAAGTAATTACAACCAGTGCAGCGAAGCGGTAGAGATGCTTCGACTGCGCTCAGCATGACGTTCGATTTATTAGGCCGTTACCGCTTCCGGCTCGGTCTCTATGGATTTAGCGGAATGCTTTTTGGCCGTGGCGAAATACGAATACATCACCGGCACCACGTACAGGGTGAGGCCGGTGGCAAACAGCAGGCCGCCCACCACGCCAATGCCCATGGCCCGGCGGCCCAGCGCGCCCGCACCCTGGGCCAGGGCAATGGGCAGAATACCTAGTACGGCGCACAGGCTTGTCATCAGAATGGGGCGGAAGCGGGCGGTGGCCCCTTCAATCAGGCCGGTCATGTAGTCGGCACCTCGCTCCACGCTCTGGTTGGCGAATTCCACGATGAGAATACCGTTTTTCGTGACCAGGCCTACCAGCATAATGATGCCGATTTGCGAGAACAGGTTCAGGGTTTGGTTAAAGTACCAGAGGCTGAACAGCGCCCCGGCCAGGGCCAGCGGCACCGTAATCATGATGATGCCGGGGTCGCGGAAGCTCTCGAACTGAGCGGCCAGAATCAGGTAAATCAGAATCAGGGCTAGGCCGAAGGCGAAGAGGATGGACGAAGAGCTTTCGGCGAAGTCGCGCGAGGTGCCCGACAACGCCGTGGAGAAGCTGTCGTCCAGGGTTTTATCGGCGATGGCCTGCATGGCGGCAATGCCTTCGCCCAGGGTTTTGCCCTTGGCCAATGAGGCCGAGAACGTGGCCGCGTTGTAGCGGTTGAAGCGGTAGAGCTGGGGCGGCGTGCTTTTCTCGACCAGCGTAATCACGTTGTCGAGTTGCACGAGCTTGCCGGTGCGGCTTTTCACGTTCAGGGTGCGTACGTCGAGCGGTTGGTTGCGGTCTTCGCGGGCCACCTGGCCGATAATCTGGTACTGCTTGCCGTTGCGGATGAAGTAACCGTAGCGCTGTCCGCTCAGGCCGGCCTGCAGGGTCTGGGAGATGTCCTGCACGCTCACGCCCAGGCTTTGGGCCTTTTCGCGGTCAATCACCACGCGCAGCTCGGGCTTGTTGAACTTCAGATTCACGTCGACGAAGGCGAAAGTCGGGTCGGCCTGGGCCGCTTCCAGAAACTTCGGTACGGCGGTGGTCAGCTTCTCGAAATCCTGGGTTTGCACCACGAACGATACCGGCAGGCCGCCCCGGCCGCCCGAGCTGATGCTCTGGTCCTGCGACACCGACACCCGCGCCCCGGTGTATTTCTTCACCGCCGCGGTCAGCACATCGGTAATTTGCTGCTGGGTCTGGGGGCGCTGGTCGGCGTCTTTCAGCAGCACGCGGGCAATGCCGGAATTGCCCGCGCTGCCGCCGCCGCCGCCGGGCGAAGTCACGGTCAGGATGTTGTCGGACTCGCGGCCAGCACTGTCGGCCAGCACTTTGTACAGGTCGTTCATGTAGGCATCCATGTACTCGAACGACGCGCCTTCCGGTGCCGTGGAGTTAATGGAGACGCGGTTGCGGTCTTCCACCGGGGCCAGCTCCGAGGGCAGGCTTTTCATGAAAAACCAGATGCCCACGCCCGTCACGGCCACCAGCACCCAGGCCTGCCAACGGCGCTGCAAAAACGTTTCGAGCGAGCGACGGTAGCCATTGGTAATGGCCTCGAAGAACGGCTCCGTTTTGCGGTACAGCCAGTTGTGTTGCTGCTTTTTGAGTAGCTGCGAGCACATCATGGGGGTGAGGGTGAGCGACACGAAGGCCGAAATCAGCACCGAGCCGGCCAGCACAATGCCGAACTCGCGGAACAGCCGCCCCGTGATGCCCGGCAGAAACAGCACCGGCAGAAACACCGCCGCCAGCACCACGGTAGTCGAAACCACCGCCATCAGGATTTCCTGCGACCCTTTTTTGGCTGCCTTGAGCGGCGTTTCGCCTTCCTCAATCCGGCTGTAAATATTCTCCAGCACCACAATGGCATCATCTACCACCAGGCTGATGGCCAGCACGATGGCCAGCAGCGTGAGCACGTTGATGGAGAAATCCATGACGTACATCACGAAGAAAATGCCCACCAGCGACACCGGAATGGCCACCACCGGGATAAGCGTGGAGCGCCAGTCGCGCAGGAACAGGAAAATGACGAACACCACCAGCACAAACGCCTCGATAATCGTGTGCTCCACCTCCGAAATCGAGGCCCGGATGAACACCGAGTTGTCGAAGCCGGTGCTGATTTTCAAGTCTTTCGGCAGGTCGTTCTGGTAGAGCTTCACCCGCTTGTTGAACTCGTCGGTGATGGCAATCTGGTTGGCCCCCGGCTGCGGAATGGCCATGAATGCTACCATCGGCGAGCCGTTGCGGCGCAGCACGGTCTGGTCGTTTTCGGGGTACAGCTCGGCGTAGCCCACGTCGCTCATGCGCACCAGCGAGGCCGGGTCGTTGCGAATAATAAGGTTGTTGAAGTCGCTCACCGAGGTCAGACGGCCCATGGTGCGCAGCGAGAGCTGGGTGCTCTGGCCCTGCACGGCCCCGCTGGGCAGCTCCACGTTTTCGCGGGCCAGGGCCTGCTGCACATCTACCGGCGACACGCCCAGCGCGGCCAGCTTCACGGGGTCGAGCCAGAGGCGCATGGAATACTTGCGCTCGCCCCACACCCGGATTTCGCTCACGCCGGGAATGGTCTGCAGGCGCTCCTTGAGCACGTTGTTGGCGTAGTCCGTCAGCTCCAGCAGCGTGCGCGACGATGAGCTCAGGTAGCTGAGCACGATGGGGGAGGAGTCGGCGTTGGCCTTGCTCACGGTGGGCGGGTCCACGTCGCGCGGCAGCTTGCCCTGTGCGCCCGATACCTTGTCGCGCACGTCGTTGGCGGCGGCTTCGAGGTCCACGCCCAGGTCAAACTCCACCGTGATGCTGCTCGACCCGTCGCGGCTGGACGAAGTGAGGTTTCGGATGCCCGCGATGCCGTTGATGCTTTCTTCGAGCGGCTCGGTTATCTGGCTCTGAATCACGTCGGCCGAAGCCCCGGTGTAGCCGGTCTGCACCGTGATAATGGGCGGGTCGACGCTCGGGTACTCGCGAATGGCGAGCGAGCGGAACCCAATCACGCCAAAAATCACGATGAGCAGGCTCATCACAATGGCGAGCACCGGGCGGTTAATACTGACGGAGGAAAGACTCATTGTTTAAAGCGGTCTATTTTTAAATGTGTTTGTCCGCCTGTCATCCTGAGCATTCTGCGCATTAAGCAGAGACGAAGGACCTTGTCACGTCTGCTTAGCTTAATCAACGCAAAACGTTTAGCGGTAATAAGGTCCTTCGTCTCTGCTTAATGCGCAGAATGCTCAGGATGACAGGCGTCCGCCAATCAAATCTTACTTCTGAATTTTCACCCCATCGCCGGGCTTCACCGACAAAATGCCCGTCCGAATCACCGTATCGCCCACGGCCAGCCCTTTGGTAATCTGAATCAGCTTGTCCGAGCGCACACCGATGTTCACGGGCTGCACCACGGCCTTGCCGTTCTTCACCGTGAACACCGTGTAGCCGCTGGCCACCGGCACCACGGCCTCGGTCGGAATCTGGAGGGCCTCGGCGGTTTCGCCCAGCTCCAGGTTCACTTTCACGAAGCCGCCGGGGCGCAGCTCCATGTTTTTGTTGGCATAGATGGCCCGTACCGGCAGCGTGCGCGACACGGGGTCAATCTGCGGGTTGATGGCGTAGACTTTGGCCTCGATTTTCTTGGTCGTGGCCTCATCGGTCACCAGCACGGGGTCGCCCACGCGCACCGACTGGGCGAAGCGGCTCGGCACGCTGAAGTCCACCTTCACCGGCGACACCCGCGAGAGCGTGGTAATGGCCGTGCCCGGCGACACATAAGCGCCCACCGAAGTGTTGCGCAGGCCCAGAATGCCGTCGAACGGGGCGCGCACGTAGGCTTTTTGCAGCGTTACGCGCAGGGCCTGCAGGTCGGCCTGGGCGGTTAGCAAGGAGTTGTTGCTCTGCTCGTATTCCTGCCGACTGATGTATTCCTTGGCCAATAGGGTGCGCTGGCGCTTTTCCTGGTCCTGGTAGAGCTTGATGTTGTATTCCTGCTTGCGCAATTGGGCCTGCACGTCGGCCGCGTTGATGGTGAACAGCAGCTGGCCCTTGCGCACCGGCTGGCCTTCCGGGATATTAAGGCTGGTGATTTTGCCCGAAATCTCGCTCTGGATGGTGACCGACTCATCGGCCATCACCGAGCCCGTGGAAGCTACTTCATCAGCCAGCTTGCTGGCGGCCACCACGTATACCTGCACCGGTACTTTAGGCTTGCCTCCAGCGCCGCCTTTGCCGCCCGGAGCCGCGCCTTTACCCTTTTTTGCCCCGGCATCTTTGTCATTATTGGGACTGGGGAAGTACGTGACTTTGGCCCAGGCCAAGCCGGCAATCAGTACCAGCGCAACGAGCCAGCCCAGCCAGCCGCGCTTGCCCTTGGGTTGCGGCTCGTGGTCGGGTTCGGTGGAGGCCAACGGCGGGGCCGCCGTGGGAGCGGGCGTCGAAGTAGTGTCCCAGGTTTTGGGCTCGGCAACGGGGGGATTATCCAGCGACATAGAGAGCATGAACGCGCAAGCGGGGCCCGATGTTCGCGGGCCGGCCACCTTGCGCCGAAGGGCGGTGGGGTTGATAACCCCAATAAGTGTGTTTTCGGCCCGCAGGTTGCGTCAGCTACCCCCAAATATCGACCAGCAGGCCCATCATGCAGACCAAGCCTATCTTCGCGGTGATGAAGCCGAACGCCGAAACCCCGCCCGAACCCCGCAATTTTTTTCAGGACGTGCACGAAGTCGTGCGCCTGATTCCGGCCGGCCGGGTTACCTCGTACGGCACCATTGCCCACTACCTGGGTTCGCGGCGCGGGGCGCGCACGGTGGGCTACGCCATGCTGGCCGCGCACGCCGACGCCTCGGTGCCGGCCCACCGCGTGCTCAACCGCTTGGGCCACCTCACCGGCCGGCTGCACTTTGCCACGCCCACCGCCATGCAGGATGCCCTCGAAGCCGAGGGAATAAAGGTGGAAGAAGACCGGGTGGTCGACTTCGACAAGCTGTTCTGGGACCCGGCCGTGGAGCTGGCGTAGGCACGGGGCTATTTATCCGAAGGGTCGGCGGTTAGCACCGACTGCATTCGTCGCACGGCCGCGGCACCATCCTTAGCCGAAACCGGGCGCAGCACCGGCGCGCCCCCGTCGGCGGGCACGGTGCATTCCAGGTAGGTCGGCTGGTCGAAGCTGGGCATGAACGACTGGCAGGTTTCGGGGCCGGTACCGGCCTGCATGCAAAGCTGGAGCTCGGTGCGGCGGTTTTCCCAGGTAATGGGCATGAAGTAGCGGGCGGGCAGGTCCCTGGCCGGCTGGCCGTTGGCGCGGAGGGTGAGGGTGGTGCGCCGGGCGGCATCGGCGGTCCGGTACACGTAGACCTGCGCCGTAGCGGCAGCCTTCGCGAAGCCATCGGCATCGGTCTGGCCGGCATCCTGCACCGGCAGCACGCGCCCACTGGCCAGGTGCAGCTCGTAGGGGGCCATCAGGTCGGGCCCGTAGGCTGCCCCGGCCAGCGCCCCGCCGATGAGCCCGCCCCCAATCGTGGCGGCGGCCCGGCCGGCGGCCACCTGCGGGTTGAACACGGGCGGCCCCACAAACGTGTAGCTGCGCCCATCGGGCGCGGCCAGCAGCTGGTAGAAGCGGTTGCGGTACGCAATGAACAGCTCTTGGCCGTCGCTCAGGCCCCACAGGTCGCCGGTGGGCACGGGCCGGGCCGGGTGGGTGGCGTCGAGGTAGAGGTAGCTGGCCTGAATCTCATCGGAGCCGGCCCAGCGCTTGCCGGCGTGGGGCACGTGCGTAACCAGAAAAGGCTGGCCGGGGTCGGTGGGAGCATTGTCGCGAAACTCCTGCAGGCTGCGGTAGAAGCCGCGTTTGGGCGCGGCGGCCGCTTGCACGGCAAAACGCAACGCGGCGGCTCCGCCCCGGCCGGCCAGGGCATCGGCCCGGCTCAGGGTTTCGGCGGTGGGCGGGGCGGTGGGCAGGGCCGCCAGCCGGCGCAGGGCCTGCTGCAGCACCAAGGCAATGTTGGTGGGGTGAAATTTGGTCACGTCGAGCCCACCGCGCCGGGTGGTTTCACCCACCGGCAGCAATACCCGGAACGTGCTGTCGGGCAGCAGCTCCAGGAAGTCGGCTACTAATTCGGCTTCGCCATGCTCGGACGTCGGGCGCAGGTCTTCGCCGATGCTGAGGGCGAAGACCCGCAGGATGACTGGCCGGGCCCCGGCGCGGGCCGGCAGCTGCGTCGTAATGAGCTGCTGCACCTCGGCGGCCAGCGGCTGGGCGAACGTAGCCGGAACCAGCTGGTTGCCCAGGCCGCGATGAATGCTGCCCAGCTGGCTGCGGTCGGTGCGCAGGTCGAGCACGTGCGTTACCTGCCAGGCGCTGGCGGGCACGTCGAGCTTCTCGGCGCGCAGGTCGAAGCGGTAGACGGGGGCCTGGGCGCGGCCCGGGAGCGCGGCCAACCACAGGGCCGCCAGCAGCCCGGCACAAGCGGAAATACGAACGAAAGGAAAGAAATACATGCCCAAAACTACGTAGCTGTTGCTGCCCGGCCAATGGTTTTGGGCAGCCTGCCCCAGCCGGATGTAGCTACCTGAAAAGCATTGGCCGCGTGGTTGATGGCTGGCCGCCGCCGCACCGTATATTTGTTGTGCCCGGAGTGTGCCGGTGGCTTTTTTAATAGGTATGAAGCACTTTATTACTGCGCTTGTTGCCCTGCTGCTGAGCTTGCCAGCCGTCGCGCAAACCACATTTTCCATCCGCGGGCGCGTGCTCGATAAGGTGACTGGCGAAACCCTGCCCGGGGCCACCGTGCAGGTAACCGGCAACGGCCAGAACACCGGCACCGGGGCCGACACCGAAGGCAATTACAAAGTGGCCAACCTGCCCGCCGGTACCTACACGGTGCAGGCCAGCTTTGTGGGCTACAAGCCCAGCACCCAAACCGTGAAGATTTCGGCCCAGAGCGTGGTGGCTTCCTTCCCCCTCAGCTCCGACAACGCGAGCCTGGCCGAGGTACAGGTGGTGGCCACTCAGGCCCAGGAGCGCGAAACCCCCGTGGCCTTCTCGGCCGTGAACGAAGTGAAGCTGCGCGAAACCCTGAGCAACCGCGACCTGCCCCTCATCCTCAACGAAACGCCCGGTGTGTACGCCACCCAGGGCGGCGGCGGCACCGGCGACTCGCGCATCAGCGTGCGCGGCTTCGACCAGCGCAACGTGGCCGTACTCATCAACGGCGTGCCCGTGAATGACATGGAAAACGGCCAGGTATTCTGGAGCAACTGGGATTTGGGCGACGTCACGAAGTCGCTGCAGGTGCAGCGCGGCCTGTCGGCTTCCAAAATTGCCGTGCCCTCGGTGGGCGGTACCATCAACGTGCTCACCAAGGGTTTCGACGACCGAAAGGCCGTGCTGGCCCGCGTCGAAACCGGTTCGAATAATTACCAGAAGTACTCGCTCATGCTCAGCACGGGCCAGCTCAAGGGCGACTGGGCCGTGACGGTTTATGGCTCGCGCCGCACCTCCGACGGCTGGGTCGATAAGGCCTTCGACGATGCCTGGACCTACTTTGGCACCGTGAGCAAGCGCGCCGGCAAGCATACCCTTTCGCTCACCGGCCTGGGCTCGCCCCAGCGGCACGGGCAGCGCTCGTTCCCCTTCGAGGTCTACAAGTACTCGTATGAAAAGGCCCGCGAAATCGGGGCCCAGGTGAAACCGGGCGGCGACAAGGGCTTCCAATACAACCCCTACTGGGGCACGCTCGACCGCTACTCCATCGTGGGGGGTGTGAAGGTGAGCCACGGCCAGGAAACCCTGAACGAGCGGACCAATTTCTACCACAAGCCCCAGGTGAACTTCAACGACCTGTGGCAGGTGAACGACCGGCTGTTTATTTCGACGGTGGCCTACGCCTCGTACGGCACCGGCGGGGGCTCCACCACCCTCACCGGCAACTCCTCGACCAACACCGTGACCGATGCCAACGGGCAGACCGGCTTTCAAAAAATATACGATACCAACTACGCGGCCGTGGGGGCCGACGGGCAGCGCAAATCTTCCGAAATCCTGGTGAATGCCGTGAACAGCCACCGCTGGTACGGCTTTGTGGTGGGCGGCGACTACCTGCTCAACGACAAGCTTACGCTGTCGGCCGGCGTGGATGGCCGCGACTACACCGGCCTGCATTACCGCGAAGTGCGCGACCTGCTGGGCGGCGACTACTACGTGAACGGCGGCAACCAGAACGACCCCACGGCCCGCCTGGGCCTGGGCGACAAGCTGAGCTATAACTACGACGGCAAAACCCGCTGGCTGGGCGGCTACTCGCAACTCGAATACAAAACCCCGCTGCTCTCGGCCGTGGTGAGCGGCACGCTCTCGCAGGTGTCGTACAAGCGCATCGACTACTTCCAGAAAGTGCAGGCCGATGGCAGCCCGGCCTCGACGGGCTGGACGACCTTCAACGGCTACAGCCTGAAGGCCGGGGCCAACTACAACCTCACCGAGCACGACAACGTGTTCGTGAACGTGGGCTACAACAGCAAGGTGCCGTTCTTCAACCTGCTCTACACTACCTCGGGCCGCAAGTACGACAACGTGAAGCCCGAGGGCATTACCAGCGCTGAAATCGGCTACGGCATCAGCTACCCCAGCCTGAAGGTGACCCTGAATGCCTACTACACGCTGTGGGCCAACAAAACCACGACCTCGTTCAACTCGGGCACCGGCGTGTACAGCAACGTGCGCAACGTGGATGCCCGCCACATGGGCGTGGAAATGAGCGTGGCGCAGGAAATCAGCCGCCGGCTGCAGCTGGATGCCGCCATCTCGCTCGGCGATTGGCGCTGGACGGGCAAGGGCCTGCTTAACCAGACCGACGAAGCCGGCTTTCCCATCGAGGGCGGCCTCGACCAGGCCGTGTTCCTCAACGGCGTGCACGTGGGCAATGCCGCCCAGAACCAGTTTCAGGTGGGCCTGCGCTACGAGCCTTTCCGGGGAGCCTACATCCGGCCGTCGTTCCTGATTTTCACCAAGTATTACGCCGACTTCAACCCCGAAACCATTCTCAACCAGAGCACCAGCACCGACTCCTACCGCCTGCCCACCTCGCGCAACCTCGACCTGCACTTCGGCTACGATTTCAAGCCGATGTTCCAGAACGGCACCCGGTTCGGTCTAAAAGCCTCGGTCCTGAACGTGCTGAATGAGTTCTACTTCACCGACGTATCGAACCGCTCGAACTCCAATGCCGGCAACCTCGACCTGTTGCAGGCCTTCTTCAACCGGGGCCGCACCTTCACGGCGGGTTTGTCCATCACGCTGTAAGGGGCGAATGATATAAGGCGGAAAATGGTCAGCGCGTCATGCTGAACGCCGTGAAGCATCGCTACCGCAATAGTAAAACCAGTTACTGCTGCGGTAGCGATGCTTCACGGCGTTCAGCATGACGCGCTTTCAGGGGTTTGTCAACCTGTACTCCTCAATCAGCGCGCGCCGGCGGCGGCGGCGGCCAGCACGGCCCCGCGCATTTCTTCGGGCGAGGTATTTTTCACGAGGTAGCTGTGGGCACCTTCGGCCAGCACGGTGCTCACCAGCGAAGGGTCGTCGTGCATAGAGATGATGACGACGCGCACGTCAGGGAACTGGGTGCGCAGCAGGCGCGTGGTTTGCAGCCCGTCGAGCACGGGCATCTGCATGTCCATCAGGATGACGTTGGGGCGGCTGCCTTGGTCGAGGAGCTCCAGGAGTTCCTGGCCGTTGCTGGCCTCGCATATTACCTCAATGCCCGCGTAGCCGCTGAGCAGGGCACGCAGACCCTTGCGGAACAGGATGTGGTCGTCGACGATGGCCAGGCGCACGGGAGGGGCGGCAGCGGTAGGCGTGTTCATAAGGCAAATGTAATGGAGGAATTAGGCGAAGAAGTAGCGGCCAGCAGCGTCACCGGCAATGTGGTCTCGACGCGGGTGCCCACGCCGGGCTGCGAGTGGTAGCTGAGCTGGCCGCCGAGCACGGCCACGCGGCTGCGCAGGTTGATGAGGCCCATGCCCACAACCTGGCCGTGGGGCCCGGGCGGTGGCATTTCCTCCAGGGTAGCCAGGTCGAAGCCGTGGCCGTCGTCGGAATAGGTGAGCACGAGCAGCCCGGGAGTGGCCGTAACTTTCAACAGGATGTGGCCGGCCTCGGCGTGCATCAGGCCATTGGCGAGCAACTCCTGGGCAATGCGGTACACCATGAGTTCGTGCGAGGGAATGAGGCGGCCCAGCACCCCACTTTGTTCGAGCTGCACCTCGGGGCCATTGTCGGTCGGCACGGCCTGCACCAGGGCCCGTAGCGCCTGGCCCAGGCCCAGCTGCTGCAGCGTGGCCGGCTGGAGGTTGCGCGAAATACGCCGCACTTCGGCCACGGCCTGGTCAATCAGGGCGCTGGCTTCGGGGGCGGGGGGGCTGCCGGGGGCGTAGAGGTGCAGCTTCGCCAGGGCCAGGATGGTGCCCACGCCATCGTGCAGCTCGGCGGCGATGCGCTGGCGCTCGTCTTCCTGGGCCACCAGGGCGGCGGCCAGGGCCTGCTGCTGGGCCGCTTCCTGCAGCTGGGCCAGCTCCTGCTGCTGCTGCAGCTGCCCGCGCTGGTAGCGCACCACAAACCACACGAGCCCGAGCACGAGCAGGAGCAGAGCAGGAGTGAGTAGAAGCAAGGGAGACAGATGAGCCACGTGAACGCCCGGACGCCGGCAAGTTGTGCAAAAGAATCGAGAACCTTGGTTTGCCCACGAAGCCGGTGGCCTGGCCAACAGCGGAAGTGGGCCGAAGGACAAATAACGGCTAAGACGGTGGCAGTTGGCCCATGGCCGCTCCGGCGGCCTCGCCGCATACGGCTATTAAGGAGTTAAGTAGCTGATTTGCAAAAATAAATAGGTGCTATCACTCGCTGAACAGCAGCAAAGTGGCCCCATAGGCGCAGGCGTTTGCGACCGGAATAGGGGCTACCAGGCCCGGCCGGGGCCACCGGGCAGGTGGTCATGCTCGTCGTCTTCGTCGGTTCCGTCCTCTTCGACTTCTGCGCTTTCCTCGTCGTCTTCGTCCTCCGTTTCTTCTTCGTTTTCCTCGTCTTCATCCAGCGAGTCGAACACGCGGTCGAGCGAGGCTTCGGCGTGGCGCAGCTTGTGGCGACAGAGGCGAATGAGCTCGGCCGAGCGTTCGACGCGCGCCGTGAGGTCGTCCACGTCAACCGCATCGGTTTCGAGGGCACGCAGGATGGTTTCGAGCTCTTCGATAGCTTCGCGGTAAGTCATATTTTATCAGTTATCAGTTATCAGTTATCAGTGAGCAAAGAGCAATGAAGCAAATTGTGGTTATTGATTGGGTTCTTGCCGCTGTCGGCTCACTGTTAACTGCTCACTGTTAACTGTTAACTGATAAAGCCGCAGCTCCTGCCGGTGCAGGGTGCGCTCCAGGGCCAGCTGCAGCTGGTAGCGGCGACGCAGCAGGGTTTCGCGGCGGCGCTGGTGGTGGCGGGCAAAGCGGCGCAGCAGCAGGCGGCCCCGCTGGCGCAGGTCGCGCTGCTCGCGGGCCAGGGCGCGCCGGGCGGCGCGGGGCAGCTGGTGGCGAAAGCGCTCCAGGCCCTGGCCCAGCTGCCGCAGCTGCTCGCGCGGGGCCTGGGTGGCCTGGCGGGCGCGGGCACGCAGCCGGTCGTGGGCGGCGTCGAGCTGGCCCTGGGCGGCCTGGCGGGTACGGCCGGCAAGCTGGTCGAGGCGGGTGTGGCGCTGGCCCAGCTGGCGGCGGGCGGCCTGCACCACCTGCTCGCCCAGGTCCAGAATGGCGGCTTCGAGCCGGGCCAGCCTATCCACCAGAAAGGCCGCCACGGCGGTGGGCGTTTTCAGGGCGCGGTGGGCGGTGAGGTCGACCACGGCCTCGTCGCGCTCGTGCCCGATACCCGTGAGCACCGGCAGCGGAAACGCGCCCACGGCCGCCGCCAACCCATATTCATCGAAAGCCAGCAAATCGGTGCGGCTGCCCCCGCCCCGAATCAGCACCACGGCGTCGAACTGCCCGCGCCGGGCGCGCACCCCATCGAGCGCCGTCCGGATGCTGGCCGGGGCCTCGTCGCCCTGCATGGTGGCCGGAAACAGCGTGAGCGCGAAATCGTACGGGGCCTCGCGCAGCTGCTGCACAAAATCCTGGAAGCCGGCGGCGGTGGGGGAGGAGATGACGGCCAGCCGCTGCGGGGCCAGTGCCAGGGCTAGCTGCTTCTGGCGTTCGAGCAGGCCCTTTTCTTCGAGCTGGCGCAGGGTTTTCAGGCGCAGCAGGGCCAGCTCGCCCACGGTGTAGCTCGGGTCGATGGCCACCACGTCGAGGCTCAGGCCATACTGCTCGTGGAAGCGTACCTGCACGCGCAGCAGCAGTTTCAGGCCGGTGCGCAGGGGCTGGCCGGTAGCCTGCTCGAAGGCCGGGCCCAGCTGCTGGTAGCGCTGGCTCCAGAGCGTAGCCCGGGCCTGCGCCTTGATGGGCATGCCGCGCCCGTCGGTGGTTTGCTCGGTAAGAGTAAGGTAGCAGTGCGCGCCGGCAAAGCGGGGCAGGGTAAGGTCGGAAACTTCGGCTACCACCCAGTAGGAGTCGGCCAGCTGCCGTTGCAGGGCCAGGCGTACCTGGCTCAGCAGTTCGGCCAGGCCCAGCGGGGCCGGCGCGGGCGTAGGCGGCAACTCGGGACGACGGTTGTAGAGGGGCATGGGGCGCAAGTTACGGGCCATTGGCCGTGGGTGGCACGGGCAGGGCCCAACGGTTTGGCCATCCATCTGCCCAATCCGGAATCAGTGCCAAATGTTGTGGCCTTCGTGCAACGGTGATGAAGCGCGCGCGTCCCTAACTTCACGGCATCATTTCCCACCCCAATATCTTCTTCATGTTTTCAACCTCGATGGCCCGGCGTCTCAGCCTGGCCGTACTCGGACTCGGCGGCTTGGCGGCCGCACTTGCAGCCGGCCCGCCCACAACTCCTCCCCAAAAAGGCGTCGGCATTGACCTCGCCAACATGGACCTGACGGTAAATCCCTGCGAGGATTTTTACCATTACGCTTCCGGCAACTGGCTTAAAAACACGCCCGTGCCGGCCGCCGAAAGCCGCTGGGGCTCCTTCAACGTGCTCTACGGCCAAAACCAGGTGGTATTGCGCGGCATTCTGGACGAGGCCGCTAAAAACGCCGCCACCGCCGCCAAAGGCACCAACGCGCAAAAAGTGGGCGACTACTACGCCTCGGCCATGGACTCGGTAGCTATCGAAGCGGCGGGCCTCAAGTACCTGCAGCCCCACCTCAACCGCATCGCGGCCATCAAGGACCTGGGCGAGATGCAGCGTTTCCTGGCCGACCCCAAGGCGCACGCCGGCAGCGTGTGGTACACTTTTGCCGTGGCCCAGGACGATAAAATCAGCTCTAAATACGCCGTGCAGATGTACCAGGGCGGCCTCACCCTGGCCGACCGCGACTACTACCTCAAGGACGATGCCCGCTCGAAAACCGTTCGCGCCGCCTACGAGACGTATCTGGTGAACACCTTCAAAATGCTCGGCGATTCCGAAGCCACGGCCAAAGCCAACGCGGCGGCCGTGACGCGCATCGAAACGCGCCTGGCCAAAGCCAGCAAAAGCCGCGTGGACCTGCGCGACCCCAACGCCAACTACCATAAGATGACGGTGGCCGCGGCTACCGCCGCCTACCCCAACCTCAACCTGCCTCTCATTCTGAAGCAAAACCAGCTAAGCACGGCTAAGGAGGTGATTCTGGGCCAGCCCGAATTCCTGAAGGAAGTGAGCGCGATGCTGAAGGCCGAGACCATTGCCGACCAGAAGCAGTACCTGCGCTTCCACTTGGTGAGCAGCCTGACCGGGGCCCTGCCCAAAGCGTTTGGCGACGAAGCCTTCCGTTTCTCGCAGGTGATGAGCGGGGCCAAGCAGCAGCAGCCCCGCTGGAAACGCATGCAGGCTTCGACGGACCGCGCCCTGGGCGAGGCGTTCGGCCAGCTCTACGTCGACAAGGCCTTCACGCCCGCCGCCAAGGCCAAGGCCAAGCAGCTGATTGAAAACCTGCGCCTGGCCTACGCCGAGCGCATCAAAGCCACCGACTGGATGAGCGCGGCCACCAAGGCTGAGGCCCTCAAGAAGCTCAACGCCTTCACGGTGAAGATTGGCTATCCCGACAAGTGGAAAGACTATTCGGCCCTGACCATCAACCGCGCATCGTACCTGAATAACCTGCTGGCCTCGCGCGAGTGGGCCAGCCGCGACGAGCTCAACCACTTCGGCAAGCCGATTGACCGCGGCGAGTGGGGCATGACGCCGCCCACGGTGAACGCCTACTACAACCCGGCCATGAACGAGATTGTGTTCCCGGCCGGCATTCTGCAGCCGCCCTTCTACGACCCCAAGGCCGACGATGCGGTGAACTACGGCGGCATCGGGGCTGTAATCGGCCACGAAATGACGCACGGCTTCGACGACCAGGGCCGCCAGTATGATGCCCAGGGCAACCTGCGCGATTGGTGGACCAAGGAGGACGGCGAGAAATTTAACCAGCGCGCTGCCGTGGTGGGCAAGCAGTTCGATGCCTTCTCGCCGATGGACTCGGTGCACGTGAACGGCAAGCTGACGATGGGCGAGAACCTGGCCGACCTCGGCGGCCTCACCATTGCCTACGCCGCGTTTCAGAAAACCCCCCAGGCCAAGGCCGCGCAGGCCATCGACGGCCTCACGCCGGCGCAACGCTTCTTCGTGAGCTGGGCCCAGGTGTGGCACAGCAACACCCGCCCCGAAATGACGCGCCAGCTCATCCTCACCGACCCGCACGCCCCCGACCAGTACCGCACCATCGGGCCGCTGCAAAACATGCCCGAGTTCTACCAGGCCTTTGGCTGCGCGGACGGCAGCAAGATGATGCGCGCCCAGACCGACCGCGCTAAAATCTGGTAATTCACATAGTAGACCATTAAATGGCAGCATGACGTGCTACTTTATCAGTTCTTTTCTCCCTCATCATTCCATTTCTCACGATGCTGAAATCTTCTCTCTTAACCCGGGCAGCCTTGCTAGCCGCCCTGGGGCTGGCCGCCGGGGCCGCCCAGGCCCAAACCAAAGTCAAAACCAAAAGCAACGGGGTTAAAACCAAAACCACCGTGCCCGCCACCCCCGGCCAGTCCGGCGTGGGCATCACGCTCGCCAACCTCGACCGTACGGTGGAGCCCTGCGACGATTTCTACCGCTTTGCCAACGGCAACTGGATGAAAAACAACCCCATTCCGGCCTCCGAAACCGGCTGGGGCGGCTTCAACCAGCTGCGCAACCGCAACCGCGACGTGGCCCGGGGCATTCTGGATAAAGTAGCCGCCGACCGCACCGCCAAGCCCGGCTCGAACGCGCAAAAAGTGGGCGACTTTTACGCTGCCGCCATGGACAGCATGGCCGTAGAAAAGGCCGGCCTGAAGTACCTGCAGCCCCGCCTCGATAAGATTAACGCCATCCAGGATTTGGCTGACGTGCAGCGCTACCTGGCCGACCCCAAGAACGTGGGCAAGGGCTGGTACGGCTTTGGCGTGGGCCAGGACAGCAAGAACAGCACCCTGTACGCCGTGCAGGTGCGCCAGGGTGGCCTCACGCTGGCCGACCGCGACTACTACCTCAACGACGATGCCCGCTCGAAAACCATTCGGGCGGCTTACCGCACCTACCAGGTCAACCTGTTCAAAATGCTGGGCGATGACCAGGCCACGGCGGAGAAAAACGCCGATGCCGTGACGCGCATCGAAACCCGCATGGCCAAAGCCAGCCGCGACCGGGTGGCCCTCCGCGACCGCGAAAAGAACTACAACAAGATGACTGTGGCCCAGGTGACCGCCGAGTACCCGAACCTGGACTTCCCGCTGCGCCTGAAAGAAAGTGGCCTGAGCGGAGCCAAAGACATTATCATTGGCCAGCCCGACTACCTGAAGGAGGCCAATGCCATGATAAAGGACGAGCCCATTGCCGACCAGAAGCAGTACTTGCGCTGGCATCTGGTGGAAAGCGTGACCGCGGCCCTGCCCAAGGCCTACGTGGACGAGGCTTTCCGCTTCTCGCAAGTGCTGACGGGGGCCAAGGTACCGCAAGCCCGTTGGAAGCGCGCCTTTGCCGCCACCGATGGGGCGCTGGGCGAAGCCTTCGGCCAGCTGTACGTAGACCAGGACTTCAGCCCGGCGGCCAAAGCTCGCGCCAAGCTAATGGTGGAAAACATGCGCGTGGCCTACGCCGAGCGCATTCAGGCCACTGAGTGGATGAGCGCGGCCACCAAGGCCGAAGCCCTGAAGAAGCTCAACGCCTTCGTGGTGAAAATTGGCTACCCCGACAAGTGGAAGGACTACTCCAAGCTGAGCGTCAGCCGCGAAAGCGCCCTGAACAACCTGTTTGCCGTGGCCGATTTCAATACCTATGACAACTTCGGTCACTTCGGCCAGCCCGTCGACCGCTCGGTGTGGGGCATGACGCCGCCCACGGTGAATGCCTACTACAACCCGAGCCTGAACGAAATCGTGTTCCCGGCCGGCATTCTGCAGGCTCCGTTCTACGACCCCAAGGCGGATGACGCGGTGAACTACGGCGGCATTGGCGCGGTAATCGGCCACGAAATGACCCACGGCTTCGACGACCAGGGCCGGAAAGTGGATTCGGAGGGCAACCTGCGCGATTGGTGGACCAAGGAAGACGGCGAAAAGTTCATGGCCAAAGCCGACGTGGTGGGCAAGCAGTACGATGGCTTCATGCCCCTCGACTCGCTGCACGTGAATGGCAAGCTGACGATGGGTGAGAACCTGGCCGACCTCGGCGGCCTCACCATTGCCTACGCGGCCTTCATGAAAACCCCCCAGGCCAAGTCGGGCAAGCTGATTGACGGCTTCACGCCCGAGCAGCGCTTCTTCCTGAGCTGGGCGCAAATCTGGCGCATCAACCAGCGCCCCGAAACTACCCGCCAGCTCGTGCAAACCGACCCGCACTCGCCGGGCCAGTTCCGCACCATCGGGCCGTTGCAGAACTTCCCGGAGTTCCACAAGGCCTTTAGCTGCAAGGAGGGCGATAAAATGGTGCGCCCCACCACCGCCCGCGCCAAAATTTGGTAAGCTCTTTGCTTCAGTTTGTTTGAATCACGCACGGAAAAATGTTTCCGCGCCCGATAAGAGAAGGTCCGCTTCCCCTGGGAGCGGGCCTTTTTACGTTTTTGAGGCCGCATTCCGCTGCGCTCTGCCCGCAAAGACAACCAGCCTCCTTACTTCACCACCTCTACCGTGAGCTTGATATCCTCCACCGGCCACTTATCCGACTCTACGGGCTGGTTGGAAATTTTATCAACCACGTCCTGGCCTTCGATGACTTCGCCAAAAACGGTGTACTGGCCATCGAGCGACGGCACGCCCCCCACGGTGGCGTAGGCCCGCGTTTGGGCGGGGGTTAGCTTCCGGCCAGTCATGGCCTGCGATTGGTTGGGGGCCAGTTTTTCGCCCACCACGAAATAAAAATCGGTGTTCGACGACAGGTGGCCGGGGTTCTGTTCGTCGTCGTATCGGGCCATGCCCAGCGCGCCCTTGTGGTGGAAGTGGGCGGCCCGGATTTCTGGCGGCAGGCGGTAGCGCTTCAGCCGGATGGTGCGCGCGCCGTAGGTCTGGCCGCCCTGCACGGCAAAATCCTTCACCACCCGGTTGAACATCGTTTCGTCGAACACTCCCTTGCGGGCCAGCAGCAGGAAGTTGGCCCGGTGAATGGGCGTATCGTCGTAAAGCTTCACCCGAATGTTGCCCAGCCGCGTCTTAATCAGCACCTCCGAGCCGGGGTACTGGCGGCCGTAAGCCAGCAGCGCGGCCGGCGCGGCACTATCGGTGAGGGTGGCCAGGTCGGGGCCGGGCACCACGGGCTTGGTGGCCACGGGCGCGGTGGCTGGCGGCGTCTGGTTGCAGGCAGCCAGCAGGGCCAGGCCCAGCAGCAGGCGAGCGGGAGCGGCAAAAGAATTCATGCGCGGGCTATTCGTCGGCCTTCTCCTTAATTTTCTGGGTATCGGCCCCGCGGCGCTTGGTTTTCACCTTCACCTTGTCGAAGCCGGGCGCGTCGTCATCGGCGGCGGCTGGGGTGGGGGCGTCGGCCGCGGGCGTTTCGGCGGAGCTGTCGCCCATGTCGCGGGCCGATTTGATATTCTCGGCGGCTTCCACCTTTTTCATTTTCTGCTGGGCCAGCAGTAGCTGGTCCTGGGAGAGGGTATTTTTCTTCCAGGCCGCGAGCTCGGTGGCGAGCCGGGCTTTTTCGGCGGCGGTGGCCTTGCCGGGGTGCATCAGGGCGTTGAGGTCGGGCTTGCCGCCATCCTGCCAGGCCGTGAGCCAGAGCGACGACACCAGGCTGGGGGCCGAGCGCAGGCGGTAGTCGACCATACCGCCCACGGCCTTGTCGTACTCATCGGCAAAGGCATCGGAGAAGCGGCGCGAGGTTTTGCCATAGCGGTGCGCAAATGTGTAGCGCACGTCCGGCTTCATGGTTTTCTCGATTTTCAGGGCCCGGTCGAAGGTTTCGCCCAGGAAGCCGTAGCTCTGGCCCAGCACTACCCAAATAGCATCGAGTGGGTTTTTGAGGTATTTGGCGGGCTCGCCGTCGAGACGGTAGGTGTTGATGAACCGCTCGGGCAGCTGGCTTTCCCAGAGCGCGTGCAGGCCCTTCTGGTCGGTTAGCTGGCCGTCGTAGTTGATGGTGGTATGCAGCGGCACAAAGGCATCGCTCACGTAATGGCTCAGCTCGGCCGAGTAGCGGATGATGTCGGTGGTGTCGCGGTTGCGGAAGGCCTCGGTCAGGCTGTCCTTCATCTCGATGACTACCCACGGCACAGTACCGTACTTTTTCAGCGTGTCGGCGGTGTATTTTGAGGTGGCCTGGTCGTACTGGCGGGGCATTTTGCCGAAGGGGTCTTCCTCGGAATAATGGTCCATGTCGATAAAGTGCTTGGGGGCCTCGCTGGGGTCGGTGGCGCGGCGCTCGTCGGGCAGGGTGCTCAGGCGCACCAGCGCCGTCATGTTGCGGAAATAGAATGCCTGCAAAGAGACCGGCAAGTGGTACACGGCAATCTGGGTAATGGTGCGGTGGCCGAAGAAGCCCCAGCCGCTGGCGGTGCCGGCAGCCAGCACCAGCGCCACGAGCAGCAGCGATAGCAAGGATTTTTTCATGAAGGCGGAAATTAATTTAGCGGAAAAGGGCAGGGGCCCGGCCAAAGTTCGGCAACGCGTGTCATATTTGGTTGGGAGTAGTGGTCCGGCGCTCATCCCGAGCTTGCGAAGGACCCTATCACGCTTGGACCATTTAGAAGTAGTTAGAATGATTACTACTCATCTTTCTCCAGTGGTCAGGTCCTTCGCGAGCTCAGGATGACAGAAGTTCCCGGTCCCCGGTCCCCCAAAAACTACTCCTGTCGATACGCCACGCCGGCCTTCATCACGAACACCGGCCGCATCATGGCCGAAATATCCTGGAGCGGGTCGCCGTCCAGGGCCACGATATCGGCGAATTTTCCGGCTTCAATGGTGCCTAAATCAGCGGTTTCACCCAACAGCTCGGCGGCGTTCAGGGTAGCGGTGCGGATGGTTTCGAGCGGCGACATGCCAGCCTCGGCCATGTAGCCGAATTCGCGGGCATTCTGGCCGTGGCGGAACACGCCGGCGTCGGTGCCAAAAGCCACCCGCACGCCCGCTTTGTTGGCCCGGTTGAAGGTGCCCTGCATTTTGGTGCCCACGTCGAGGGCTTTGCGGGCGATGACGGGCGGAAAGTAGCCGGGCCGCAGCCGGGCGGTGTCGGCCACCGACTTGCCGGCGATGAGCGTGGGCACGTACCAGGTGCGGGTTTTGGCCATCAGCTTAATGGCTTCATCGTCCATCAGCGAGCCGTGGTCGATGCTCGTGACGCCGGCCCGCACGGCCCGCTTGATGCCTTCGGCCCCGTGGGCGTGGCAGGCCACGCGCATGCCCAAATCGTGGGCAGTTTCGACCACGGCCCGAATTTCGGCCTCGGTGTACTGCGCGCCGGTACCGTCCTTGCTCAAATCGAGCACGCCGCCGGTGCTGGCAATCTTAATGAGGTCGGCCCCGCGCTTGAACTGCTCGCGCACGGCCTCGCGGCACTGGTCGGGCCCGTTGGCCAGGTTGATGGGGTGGCCGGCTTTCACAATCTGGTCTTCGCTGAGGCCGTCGGTTTCGTCCATGTGCCCGCCGGTGGCCGAGATAGCCATGCCCGCCGAATAGATGCGTGGCCCCGGCACCAGGCCCTGGGCTACGGCGTTGCGCAGGCTGGTGTTCACGCCCGAGCCGCCGCAGTCGCGCACCGTCGTGAAGCCGGCGCGCAGCGTCGTCAGGGCATTGCCCTGGGCGCGGAAAGCCACATCCGCCGGGTTCAGGGTGAAGCCTTCGCGGAAGCTGTTGCGGCTGGGCGACGACTCCAGGTGCACGTGGCAGTCGATGAGGCCGGGCAGCACGGTGCGGTTTTCCAGGTTGATGACTTTATCCTGGGGGCTGCTGGCGGCGGTGTAGCCGGCCTGCACGGCCGTGATGCGGTCCTTCTCGACCACGATGGTTTGCTGGCTGAGCAGCTTGCCGCTGCGCACGTCGAGCAGGCGGCCGCAGTGCAGGAGCGTTTTTTGGGCAAAGGCGGCCGGGGCGGCCAGCAGCAGCGCGGCGGCGAGAATAGCGGTACGCTTCATAAGGTGGGTTGGCGGGTTGGAACGAGTGAGAGAACGGATTGGTGAATCCAAAGAACGTCATGCTGAGCGAAGTCGAAGCATCTCTGTCGCCGCAGTAATCTAAACGACAGGATTAGTTACACGGTAGAGATGCTTCGACTTCGCTCAGCATGACGTTCCGTTATTTCGAAGCGACGTTCTTTCAGCCCGCACGACGTTCTTTGCGTCGTTCCATCAACCCAATTCTCCACCAACATGACCACGCAAGCCGAATTCGAAGCTGCCAGCCAACGCGCCCAGCAACTGCCCTCCAAGCCCAGCAACATGGTGCTGCTCCAGCTCTACGCCCTGTATAAGCAAGCCACCGAAGGCGACACCACCGGCGACCGCCCCGGGGGCTTCGACTTCAAAGCCATTGCCAAGTACGACGCCTGGAAAGGCCTGCACGGCACCAGCAAGGAAGCCGCCCGCCAGCAGTACGTGGAGATGGTAGCGGAATTGGCAGGGTAGATGCCTTGCTGATTTAGCTTGCCCAGCACGTCATGCTGAGCTTGTCGAAGCATCTCTACCGCACCAGTAATTGATTTTACTAAGACGGTAGAGATGCTTCGACAAGCTCAGCATGACGTTCTTTTGTTTTCCTTCTAATCAACCATTGCCGAACGTGGAAATCTCCCGCAAGAAGCCCCCGTACCCTATCACGCCGGAGCTACGCCGCTACCTGCGCGCCTACGACCGCGATACCGTGCTGCCCGTGACTTATGCTGAGCTGCGGCAGTTCACCGGCTCGTTTGCCCTGCTCGACCGCACCGGGACGGACACCCTCTGGCAAACCGTGTACTACGAGCCCCAGACCCTGCGCGAGCTCAGCCAGGGCCTGACGGAAGTGTACGCGCTGCTGAAAACGGCCGGCGATTTGAGCTTCACCGAGCACCTGCTGGCCGACCGGGTGGACTACTGCGAGTTCGGTAATTCGCAGCCGTTTCGGGTGCGTATCGTGAACCAGCTCAACGACAACCACGATTACTTTTACGTGAAGCGGGCCGACGCCTCGCGCCTTTACGGGCTGGAGCTGGAGCACCTGCTCTCGCCCAATTCCATCAACTTCCTGGTGAGCGGCGATACGCTGATTGAGGAGCACATCGTGGGCATTCCGGGCGATGATTTTATCAAAAAGCACCTCAACCAGCCGCAGCTCAACCAAGTGCGCGTGGCCAAGGAATTCGTCAAGTTCAATGAGCGCTGCTTCGTGCAGCTGCTCGGCGACATGCGCGCCTACAATTACGTCATCGCCGTCACGCCCGACTTCGAGGACGAGCAGTACCGGGTTCGGGCCATCGACTTCGACCAGCAGAGCTACGAGGGCCGCCGGGCCATGTACCTGCCCCGGTTTTTTAAGGATAACAGCGAAGTAGTGGCCATGTGTGCCCGCCACATCAAGCCCGAAACTCTGCGCCAGTACCAGGCCGAGGAGCGCGCCCTGATGGCCCGTCGCGCCCGCGCCGACCGCCACCGCCTGCGCGACCTGCTCGAAGCTATGCGCCGCCACGAGCTGGCCCCGCCCGAAAAGGTGGCCCAGCTCAAGGCCGAGCTCAACCGCTACCACCATACCACCGCCTTCGACCGCTGCGACTCGATGGGCGACGTGGTGCGCCAGAACCTGTGGCAGATGCTCGGCCCGCAGCTGCGCCGGGCGGCGGGTTAGGGTAGCACCAAGAGCTAAAAAGAACGTCATGCTGAACGCAGTGAAGCATCTCTACCGCGCAACTAACCAATTTTAGTATGGCGGTAGAGATGCTTCGACAAGCTCAGCATGACGTTCTTTTTGCGGCAATGCCGGTAGCTTCCGTGCTACTTACATGGCGGGCTTGGGCGCGGGCAAATCGAATGCCGTGGCGTCGTGCTCGAAGTGGCCTTTGTGCGAGCCGTCGCAGAAGGGCTTTTGCTTGGAGAGCCCGCAGCGGCAGATGCTGATGCGCTCGCGGCCGCCGAGGCCGTAGGGCTGGCCCTGGGCATCCACGAGTTCGATGTCTTCGCCCTCTACGCGGAGGGAGCCGTTGGAAAGGACGGTTAGTTTGATGGCCATTTGGTTGGGTTTTGAGGGGTGAATTAATTAGTGAGCAGTGGTAGTCATCCTAGGCTTGCGAATAACCTTATCACGCCTGCTCCATTTGCCGCCGCAAACTATTCAAACGTAATAAGGTCCTTCGCCGGCCCGGAATGACAGCCGGAAATCACAATGACTTCCGCATGATGTAATCGTTCATAAAGTACGGGCCAATCGGCACGTCCACTTCGCGCTGGCGCTCAAAGCCGCGCCGCTCGTAGAAGGCAATGGCCGGGTTGTAGCGGTTCACGTTGAGGTCAAGGAAATGGCCGCCGGCAGCCCGGGCGGCGTTTTCCACGGCTTCTATAAGGTGCTGGCCCAGGCCCTGCCCTTGGCGGGTGGGTAGCACGTAAATTTTGTGCAGCTTATAGCCGGTGGGGCCCTCGGCCCCGGCCTCGGCGGGCTGGGGCGAGAAGGAGGCAAAGCCGGCCGGCTCGCCCGCCACGTAGGCCACCAGAAATACGTGCTGCTGCTCCACCATCTGCCGCTTCAGGGCGGCGGGCGAATAAATTACCCGGTACATATATTCCAGCTGCTCCTCCGAGATGATGAAGCGGTAGGTGGGTTCCCAGGTAGCCTCGGCCAGCCGGATAATGGTCGGAATATCGGTGAGCGTGGCGGGCTCGATGCGCGGCGGCGCGGCGGGAGCGTCAGAAGTCATACTAGCGGTAAAACACGAAATTGCGGCGAAAAAACCGAAACTAGCCGGCTCGGCCTGCTACGGCCAGCCGGGGCCGGCCGTTACAGCACGCCAATCAGCCTACTGGTGTGGCCTGCCGTTTCAAAAACCGCTATTGCTGCAACAGCCAGCGCCGGGCCGGCTCCTCGTGCAGAAACAGGGCCGTGTGCAGCTGCCGGCTAATCGCGGCCATAAAATCCTGGGTCACAATCTGCGATTCTAAGTCGGGTGAAAGCAGGTACGCAATGGCTCGGACTCCTGCGGCCACGGCCAGCGGCAGCCATTCATATTCGAGCCAGGGCAGGGCCTCGCTCCAGTCGCCGCTGGTGGTGCGCTTGTCGTTCAGCACCCGCGTGAAAGGATACGTGGCCATCAGCTTCGTGCCCATGCTCACCCCCCGGATAACCTCGTCGGCCGTGAGGTTGCCATGCCATTGAACATACAGCACCTGGCTCTGCGGCAGGTAGTAGAATTCGGCCAGCGGCGCTCCGTGGCGGTCGTTCAGCGCGAGCACGGGTTTCGTATCGGTGGCGACCATGGCGTTAGAATTCAGTTATCGGTTATTGCGATACAACAATACTAAAAAGGTTCTGACTTACCGGTGTCCCGACGGCGCAGCCCTGCTATCTTTGGGGTTCTGCTATTTAGTACCTTTTATTGTTCGCAGCACATGCACATTGCCATTGTCGGCAACATCGGGGCCGGTAAAACCACGCTGGCTCATAAGTTGGCTCAACACTTCCGCTGGGAAGTTTTTTTGGAGGACGTGGATGACAATCCTTACCTGAAGGACTTTTACCACGACATGCCCCGCTGGGCTTTCCATTTGCAGGTCTATTTTCTCAATGGCCGTTTCCAGCAAACCCAGCGCATCAAGGAGCTGCAGAAAGCGGGCAAGGGCATCATTCAGGACCGCACCATTTACGAAGACGCCCACATCTTCGCGGCCAACCTGCACGAGTCGGGCCTGCTCGAAACCCGCGACTACAACAACTACTACGCCCTGTTCGAGTCGATGATTGACCTCGTCGCGCCGCCCGACCTGCTGCTCTACCTGCGCGCCGACCTGCCCAAACTCATCGGCCAGATTGAGAAGCGGGGCCGCGACTACGAGAACACCATCAGCATCGAGTACCTCAAAAACCTCAACGAGCACTACGAGAAGTGGATTAGCACCTACAGCGCCGGCCGCAGCCTCATCATCGACGTGAACGAGCTCGACTACGTGCGCAACCCCGAAGATTTGGGTACCATCATCGAGAAGATTGATAACACCTTGTTCGGGTTGTTTTAAAGGGTTGTTCGGGGCACGACAAAAAATGTCATGCCGCGCGCGGCCGAAGGACCTTGCCCGCTAACAGTAGTCCTATCAACCAGATAACTTGCGCGGTAGAGATGCTTCGGCTGCGCTCAGCATGACGTTTATTTGGGATGCTATTAGTAGCTAATAACCCCTCACAGCGCCTCGTTGAAGAAATCGACCAATGGCCGGGCCGCCACAATGTCGGCTACCAAGTGGTCTACGAAGTCGGGGGCGAGCACTTCGGCATCGGCATAAAGCTTCCCTACGCCGAAGGTTTTTAGTTTGAGCCACGCCACATCGGGGTCGGTCGCCGCGTATCCGCGCGGCGGGCGCGTGAGCTGCGGCCCGGTGGTATCGAGCCCGGCCGGGAAGTGCCGCAGCAGGGCCGGGGCCAGCCGCTGCCGATGAAACTCGTCGGGGCTGTAGTGAATTTCCTGCCGGATGGCTGCCAGCATTTCCGGAGTAGGGTGGAAGGTGCCCGCCCCCAGCCAGCTGCGCCCCGCCGGCTGAATGGCGATGAAGTAGCCGGCGCGCGGGGCGTGGCGGCCGCCCTGCTTCAGGCCCGCGCCCATGCGCCGCTTGTAGGGTTCGGGGTCGCGCTGGCTGCGGTCGTTTTTGTGCAGCCGAAACAGCACGTCGGTGGGTGTGAGGCTGGCCAGGTCGGCGTCGGTAATCGCCACGCGGGCCAGCACCTGGCGCACCAGCTCGGTGCAGGCGGCGCGGGCGCGCTGGTAATCGGGGCGATGTTCGGCCATCCAGGCCGTGGTATTGTTGGCCGCCAGTCGGGCCATGAAATCGAGCAGGTAATCCAGTTCCATCAAGCAAGCGGCGCGGGTGAGAGTGAGTAGGCGCGGCATTGTCCAACGCGGCCACTGCCGCCGGAGTTGCTGCCCGCGTCGGCCCGGGGCCGAATGCTATTTGCGGCTTAGTACCGTCAGGGCGTCGCCCACGCGCAGGCGGCCGTGGGCGGGGCCGGTCACGTTCTGGCCAAACAGCGTGCTATTCTCGGCCTGGCGATACGTGGCCAGCGTGCGCAGCGGGTCGCCCAATGGGTTTTTCTGCGCCGTTTGCTGGTCGATGGTGGTGAGCACGCAGCGGCCGCAGCCCCGCACGGCCCGAAACGGCACGTTACCAATCCGGAACTGCTCCCAGGCATCGTCCTCGTAGGCCTCGCCGCCACCAAACACCAGGTTGGGACGGAAGCGGTTCATCGGCACGGGCTCGGCCAGGCGGGTATTCAGGTCGGCCAGGGCCGCCTCGCCGGCCAGCAGGAAAGGGTAGCCATCGGCAAAGCTCACGAGCTGGCCCTCGGGATTCAGGTCGGGCTCCACGTCGCGCCGCACCATGTCCGACATATACACCAGGCGGCAGGTACGTCCCAGGGCGTTACTCAACCACTCGTCGGCTTCCGGCGTACCGCGCCACGCCCACAAAATATCGTCCCACACCGTTACAAACAGTGTGCGGTCGGGCTGCGCTTCAAAAGGAATGAATAATGGCAGCAGTTCGGGCTGCTGCCGGTGCGAAATCAAAAAGCCATTGTAGGCCGGGGCCAGCGTCAGCAAAGCCAGCTCGGGGTGCTGCCGCTGCGTCAGGAAGCGGTTGCGCTCGTCGACGAGCAGCCAGCGGCGGTCATGGCGCAGGCCGCGGGCCGTCACCTCGGCTTGGGCCACGGCATAACCCCCGAGGGATTTCACGGGGTACAGGTACAGGCCGGTAAGGGAAAGGGCGGTGGGCATGGCGCAAAAGTAGGCGCGCTGGCGGATTGTTAGGTTGTCGGAATGCCCAATAGAAATGGAATCTGCTGGTGTGCCAGCCTACTACTCCACCACCAGCAGGTCGGTGGCCCGCACGTAGGCCACCCGCTGCTGCCACTGCACCCGGTACCAGATGTCTTCGCGGCCCAGCACGGGCAGGCGGTCGCCCAGCGCGGCGGTGCTCAGCCAGGCCGCGCTGGCCCCTGGCCCAGCCATGAGGGCCGCTCCCGCCCGCGACACCAGCCCCGCCGGCACCGGGCGCACCAGGTGCAGGTAAGCCGCCAGCAGCAGCAGGTACGCCCCAAATGCCACCCACGGCCCGCGCCCCCGGCGGCGCAGCAGCAGCCCCACAGCCCCTACTACGGCCCCCGCCAGCAGGGCTTGCAGCCCGGGGTAGTAGTAGCGCTGCGCCTGCACCCGCAGCTCCTGCTGCCAGGTATTGGGGTAGCCCACCAGCTGGTGCTGGGCGGCCAGCGAAGCCAACTGCTGCCAGGTACGCACCCGGGGCTGGCGCGCTTGGGCCATGCTCAGGTAGAGCAGGGCCGCCGGGTAGTGGCCGAGCTGCTGCTGGGCGTAGGCCATTTTTAAAAATAATTCGGGAGAAGCCCGATTCTTTTGCCACACCAGCGCCCGATAACCGGGGAAAGACGCTTCATACTGGCCGGCGGCAAACAAAGAATCAGCACGCGCCAAGGTTGGAACGGCAACAGATTGCGGGAATGTTAAACTTTTTTTTGCTCCCGGAATTGCACCCAAACTACAGAAAGGCAGCAGGGTTAAGAGGAGAAAAAGGGCGCGCACGGTAAGGAGAGAAGGCTTTTTTTTAAAGGCAGAGTTGTGTAATCCGGAAGGCCGTACTACTTTTGTGCCACCAAAGAAGGAAACGTCCTTCCAAGGTGCAAGGTACCGATTCTGTAGCTCAGCTGGTAGAGCAGTACACTTTTAATGTACGGGTCCTGGGTTCGAATCCCAGCGGGATCACAGCAAAAGCCCCTTGGCGCATCGCTAAGGGGCTTTTTTATTTGGTGGGACCGCAAGTGGGACCGTGATTTGCTCGTAACCTAGTCGTGGATTGGCCGTTCGTGGTAAAGTCAGATAAAATAAAGTAAGTAGGATATGGCTGGTGCTTAGTCAAACAAGTTAGCCAACAAAATGCAGGTTCTGCCGTTGCGGGTATATGGCCCGTCCCCTCACTCCCTTTCTGCTGCCGGCTGCTGACCAGTCCGCCCTCGAAACCTTCACCCGCACGGGTCGCCGCCCGGTGCGGGCCGTGCGCCGTGCCCAAGCCATGCTGGCCTTAGCGACCGGCATCGGCCAGCAGGCGGCCGGCAAGGCCGTGGGCCTGAGCCGGCAGACCGTCAGCGAGCTGCGCCGCCGCCACGAAGCTGGCGACTGGCAAGCGGCCCTGGCCGAGGCTCCGCGTAGCGGCACGCCCCCGCGCTTCGACGGGCCCCAGCGGGCCGCGCTGATGGCCTTGGCCTGTACGCCGGCGCCCACCGGGCACAGCCGCTGGACGCTGCGCCTGCTGGACAAGATTTCGCACGAAACGGTGAGCCAGGTGCTCAAAAAAACGAACTGCAGCCCCACCGCCAGCAGCACTGGTGCTTGGGGGCAATGAACGCCGCCTTTTTAGCCCGGATGGAAGATGTGCTGGCCGTCTACGAGCGGCCTTACGACCCGCAGTTTCCCGTCGTCTGCTTCGATGAGCGTCCCTGCGTACTCCACGGCCAACCCGTCGAACCCCTGCTACCGGTGCCCGCCAAGCCCGCCGTAGGCGAAGAGCCGGCGAAGGCCGGGCGGCCCCGGCGCGAGAGCAGCACCTACGTGCGCCAGGGCACGGCCTGTTTGCTGGCCGCTTTTGAGCCGGGCACGGGCCAGCGCCTGGTCGAGGTCTCGGCCCGCCGCACCGGCACCGACTATTGCCGCTTTCTGCAGCGCCTGGCCGTCCACTACCCCCAGGCCGCGAAAATCGTGCTCGTGCAGGACAACCTCAACACCCACACCGACGCCGTCTTCCACCAGCATCTGCCCGCTGCCCAGGCCCGCGCCCTGGCCGCCCGCTTCGAGCTGCATTACACCCCTAAAAATGCGTCCTGGCTCAACATGGTCGAACTTGAATTCTCGGCCATCGCCCGCCAGTGCCTGCACCAGCGCATTCCCACCCTGGAAGAACTCACCGCCCATGTCGCTGCTTGCGTGGCCGAGCGCAATGCGGCGGGGGCCACGGTCAAATGGCAGTTCACGCCGGAAAAAGCCCGTGTCAAACTTGACTGACACTATCAGAAAATTAGGATAACTAACTTGCCTGACTATGCACTAGCCGTGGTAAACACCCTTTTGTCTTTATTCAAGTGAGGTGGTCTAGCTAAAACGGACAGCGCGAAGTCTTAACTTCCGCTGTCCATGACTGAAAAACTGAACTGAGGTGGTTGGTTACAAACGGACACCGAGCTAAGGTAGGTTGAAAAGGGAGTGGAGTTCGATGTCGAGCGGGGTACAGTAGCCCAGCGCGGAGTTTAGTCGCTGAGTGTTGTAGTTATAGTCCAAGTAATCAGCCAGTTCTAAGCGGGCTTCTTCCATGTCGGCAAAGCATGATCCACGGGGCAGCATCTCCATTTTGAGGGTGCTCCAGCCGCTCTCGGCCAAGGCGTTGTTATACGGGTTACCCGGCCGGCTCAGGCTGGCAATAGCCTGAGTGCGGTCCAGGAATTGGGTGAAGGCGTCGCTCGTGTACTGGCTGCTGCGGTCGGCGTGCACGAGCAGACCAGGCGGGGGCTGGCAGACGGCCACGGCCCGGTTAAAGACGGTCAGCATTAAGTCCGTATGCAGCGACTCGCTCACGTGCCAGCCGACCACGCGTCGGGAAAAAGCATCGCGCCAGCAGGCCAGGTAGGCCCAGTGCCCGGTGGCCAGGACTAAGTAGGTAATGTCGCCGACCCAGATTTGGTTGGGGGCTGTAGCCGCGGGCCAGCTGGCGAGCTTGTTGGCGGCAACAACGGCCTGTGGGTCGGCCTGGGTGGTGCGCGGGGGGATGGATGCTGGCGCGGGTGCAGAGGGCGCGTAAGCCGCTGGCGCGGAGCCAGCCGCGCAGCCGCTGCCGGCCCACCGCATGGCCTTCGTGGCGCAGCTGGGCGCGCAGCCGGCGTTGACCTCAGCGGCCGGCATGGGTAGCAAAGACACGCTGGGCTGCCACCTGCCAGGCGGGAAGCGCTGGCTCGGCCGCAGCCGGCGCGCGCTTGCGCCACGCGTAGTAGCAGCTGGGGCTGACATCCAGCAAGCGGCACTGCTCACGCACTGGCAGCAGGGAGCGTGTAAGGCAATGAAAGCGAAGCGTTTCATCGGCCCGTCGGTTGTGAAAAGATGGTCAGCGCTTTTTTTAAAATATCGCGCTCCATTTCCGCGCGGGCCAATTGGGCCCGCAACTGCTTGTTTTCCTGCTCCAGCGCTTCGCTGCCTGCTGTACGCGCCGCTTGGGTGAGGGCCGCCCGCACCCACTTGCCTGACACGGCCTCGCTCATGGCCAGCGCCTGCGCGCCGCGTGCCGCCGCCTGTCCATCCTGGGTTACCCGGCGGACTGCTTCGGTTGGAAAGGCCGCATCATACTTGGTTCGATGCCGTTCACCTGCTGGTTTTGCTGCTTCCATGACAAGGGAAAGTTACTTTCGCCGTGTCAACTTTTACCCGACCACCTCAGTCTCTAGCAGTGATTGAATTGCCGAGCCATTAGTCGCAAGGTGCTGACGTGAAGATTTTGCCAAGCCCTGCGAATGGCCAGTAACCAATCGTACAACTGTTGGGTCGCCCCCTACCCAAGCCGCTACCTTTTACTACCAGGACAGTTCGAGGAGGCGACAAATGCGCTTTCCTTCGGCCAACCCAATCACCCTGTACGCTTGCTAGTCGCGTCGCGCAACCAACTTGTAACCAACGTTAAACAAGGTCGCTAATGACCCATGCAAGTGTCCCATTAATGCCCCAGCACGGCTTGCGGCCGACGTGCGCATCAGCAGATGCGGGCGACAAGCCAACCATGCTTCAAGCGCTGTAAGTTTAAAGCGTTCAGGGCAAGCAGCGAGAAGAATATGTTTGAAAAACATAAGAAACTCGCCACACGATTATTTAAGACTCACCGATTCATACTGGCATTGGCTTACTGACATCAAACCTTATAGTCGTCTGGGTAGCGCTGGTTGAAATGGTTGGGGTTGCGGTAAGCAATGTTATCGCCACGCTGCCTGTCCTCCTCGAAATTCCAAGCGAAGATTTCAGGGTGCATCACGGCCTCAATCCATCCCCGATTATGTTCCCGCTGCAAGTAGACAGAAATTCCACCCTCATCAACTTTACAGATATAGCCTTTTGCAGTTACAGCATCAATCCCGCATGCCTCGTTTATCTGCGTTGGTTTGGCCTTAATCGCAAGACCCGGTTGTACGTGTGGGCTCATGGCTAAAATGGGGATGAAGAGGAATAACCAGTGGCTTACAGTTTTGCAACCGGCATATGGCGTGTGCGGACTGCCTGTTAGTCAAGGGTGAGTGGCTTGATTTCGTCATGGTGCTCAGGGCTTGTCACCCACATATACGAGTCGCGCCGCCGCCACCCATCGGGCGGGCCTGCTAAAAGGTGGTCCATTTGCTCGTACTGGCGAAGCACTGTGCCCGCGTCCATGCCCGTACCAACAATGGCAATGTCCATAAAGCGCTGGGCGCGGTCACCCATAAAATCGGGCGCGGCCCACTCCATGAGGCCAATGCGCACCAATACGCCGCCTCCTTTGGGCCTCCTTCTTTGGATTTCGGGCTCGAGTCTTTTCAGCTCGTTCTCGACTTGCAGTTCCGTCCCGTGCTCCCCCAGTTTGCCGATGGCCCATTTCACTACTTCGCCCAGCGCGGAAATTCCTTCCTGTCGGGCCGTGTGAGCGGCCGTCGCGCGCTGCATGGCCTGGAATTGTAGCTTGTCCATTTTCTCGCTTGTTTAGAAAAGCATGATTTACCTGCTAGCCCATTAACAAAAGAAGCCCGTCAAATTTTGACGGGCTTCTTTTGTTAATGGGCTTTACACCCACTTATTATCCAGCGAAGCGCCGTTTACATCAATCTTGTTAGCCGAAATCACCAGGCTTAATACCATTGAAGCTTGGGAGCCGCCGCCGCGGGCATCGAAGCTTTCGGTGTAGCCGACGCAGTAGGCCTCTTTGAAGGAAATTTCCTTCATCTTGGAATCCTGGTCGCCGCGCTTAAACACTATTTTTCCATCCGCCCGCTTGTAAGGGTCAAGCATCCAACTGATAAGCTTCACGCTATCCGTCGACACGATGGTCACCTTAATGGTGCCGCCCTGTACTACGGAAGATGGACGTCCTTTATCATCGGTGGTTTGGTTGAAGGAGTAGCCGCAGCTCACTACTTCACACTCCTCGCTGCCAGCAGCGTCGAAAACAGCACTAAAAGATGCCATGGTGATAAAAATGGGGTTGGTGGAAAAATGGTTGCTGTACGAAGTAGCTCTACTGTCCCGAGAAAACCCTTCTGAAGACAGAAAAAACACTTATTAAGTCAAATATAGTAATAAGTTGCTAAAATTAATAACAATAACAACTTATTTTTTCATCCTGCCGTGAAAAACGCTTATTGCTGCGCGTATTCTGCGCTCCAGTCGCGGCCGGGGTTGTCCGGGTCGTCGCCCTTGGTGCCATCCAGCGAAACCATAAAGGTTTTTGCGGGGAAATAAGGCACCATGTGAATGTCGAGGTTGATGCGGTCCTTCTGGTCGGGGTCCCGCTCAAACTTCTTAATCGAGAACTTTTCAATCAATTTGCCGGGACCCGCAATGCCGTCGAGGAAGCGCACAATCTGGTTCTGAATGTCCATCCGCATGTTATGGTCCCAATTCTCGAAGGCGCGGCGGTTGAGGAAATCAATCAGCACCTTGGTCACGTAGTCGAACACCCGCACCACCGAATAGGTCTGCAAGCCGATGTTGTCGCCGCTAAAGAGGGTTTTGGCCGAGAAAGCCATCACGCGGCCGTACTCATTGACCATCGGCACGAGGCCGATTTTTTCCATGTTGGAAATTTCGCTTTTGCGCAGCTGGAATTTCACCCCTTCCACCTCGTTCAGGGTGCCATGCTTGCGGCCGGCCGTCACCTGCGACGCCAAGGTCGAGTAAATGCGGCCCGCCAGGGAGGAAGAGGGCGGCACAAACATGTCTTCTTCCTCGCCAATTTCTTCAATTTTGCCCCGACCTACCAGCCAGTTGGCCGTCATCACCACGTTGGACTTGTAGGCGTCGGCGCCGGTCAGGTTGGCCTCTTCAAACAGCTCTATAACGTCCTCCGGCGTCTCGTGATGCTCAAAATCCGTGACCATCATCACCTTGTTTTTATATGCAATTTTGGCCCATTTATCCACTACGGCCGTGGAGCCGAGGTATCCGGGCACCACCAGCAGGGAGTAGTTGTCGCGCAGGTCGAGCCGGTCGTAGTTCTGTTCCAGCTCGTCGGACACGGCATCGATGAATATGGTATTATCCAAGTCCTGTATCTGGTCCTTGTCGGCGTTCAGGATGGAAATATTTTTGACTTCATCCTGCTCGGTGTTCCGGTAAAAAAGCGTAACCGAGCGGTACGCCTGCTCGAGTTCGTGGGTAGCTTCCACGGCCGTTTTGAGGTTGGCCGTGAGCAGCTGCTGGGTAGATTCCACGCGCTGCTGGGCTACGTCCACGGCTTCGGCCACGGTTTCGGCCCCGCTCAATACGGTGTGCCATAAGGCCAGCCGCTTCTTGAGCTGCTGCCGGTCGTTCTTCTTGTTGTCTTCCGAAAGGAAGATTTTCTTGCGGGCTTTCTTTTCCGGATTGAGGTTGGAAGCGCCGTCGATGGTGGTCTCGAGCAAGTCGAACCCGCCCACTTTCAGCAGGGCCTGGGTGCTTTGTTCAAGGTTGGGGGCAACTCCTTCGCGCTGACGGTAGGCAGTAGCAGTGGTGTCTTGCTGTTCGGGGGCCATAGTTAGAAATCGGCTATTGACTGGAATGGAGAAAGTGAGAATGGCCAGAACCTAGTTGAGCTCCTCAATCATGGCCTGAATGGCGTCGAGAAAAGCCGCCTTGGTTTCCGGCTTTTCGAGGGCCGACTTGAGTATTTTGTTGGACTTGAGTTGGCGCAGGAGCTTTTGCAAGTCGTCGGTTTCGGAGGAGAGACCTTGCAAAAAGTTGCTCTGGCTGATGATGCCTTTTTTACCAAAGTCGCCCAACGAGGCGAAGTGCAGCTTCTCGGGCACCGTGGCGCCTTGGGCATTCTCAAAATCGACGGCCACCTCGGGCTTGTAGTGGGCAAACACTGCTTCCGGGGTTTTGAGGCCCGTGACCACCACCGGCCGCGTCGGGGTGTTGGTGGTGAGCTTCTGCACCATCAGGGTGCGGTTGAGGGGGATTTCCGAAATGGCTTCAGAAGCATTGTCGAGCTTCCGTTCCTGGCCACCAATTCCATATGAGTACATAATTGTGGGGGGTTGTGAAAGGGATGATGCGGGCAAAAAGACACGCCGCAGCCAATCGGTGAAGGTGTTGAGTGAAAAAAGACTTTTGAGTTTTACCACTTAGGCAGCGCTATAAAGTTGTGCTAAGATATGAAATTTTTCTATTTTAAAAATAATTTCTATTATCGCAGGATTATTTTTCCTTTTCCCACTAAACAGAGAATATAATCACAGCTAAACAACTGGCGAGCAATATACATCTAGATTTGCAGCGCTTCAAATATAGTTCTATACCTTAGAACCCGAAATACTTTGCTCCGCAGGCCGCTCTTTTTCATTTAAATCTTTCTTTTCAGCGTTTTATGGCGTACTCCGACAACCTCAAGCGCAGCCTGCACATTGCGCAGGCCGTGGCCCACGAATACCGGCAGCAGCACTATGCGGCTCCGCACTTGCTCACCGCCTTGCTTCACAACGAAATTGGCCTGGCCTCCTGGCTGGTATCGGTGCTGGACAAAGACATCCATTACCTGCGCGAATGGGCCGAAGTGCGCCTCGAAGACCAACCCAAGGCGGCCCGGCCGCCCGAAATGCCCACCCCCGACGCCGGCGTGCAGCAGGTGCTGGAAATGGCCGACCTAGTGGCCCTGCAACTCTCCCGCGACCAAACCGACCCGCTCAGCGCCCTGGCGGCGCTGCTACGGCCGGGCCTCGCCTTCTCGGCCGAACAGCTGAAATCGTTTCCCCTCACCCAAAAAGAGGTGACGGATGCGGCCCTGGCCGACCTGCCGCCCGTGGCCGCCGGCGCGGCGGAAGAATCTGGCAGCAACAAAGCCGCCGGGACCCCAGCGGCCGGCAAAGGCGGCGCTATTGCCACTTACTGCACCGATAAAACGGCCCAGGCCCGCAACGGCAAGCTGGACCCCATTGTGGGCCGCGACCGCGAAATCCGGCTGATGGCTGAGATTCTAGGGCGGCGCACCAAGCCCAACGTGCTGCTGATTGGCGAGCCCGGCGTGGGAAAGTCGGCGCTGGTTGAAGGCTTTGCCCAGCAGATTGCCCAAGGCTTGGTGCCGGTGCACCTGCGCGAGGTAACGTTGTTTGAGCTGGACCTGGGCACGCTGGTGGCCGGCGCCTCCTATAAGGGCGAGGTGGAAGACCGCATCCGCAAGGTGCTCACAGAAGTAAAGCAGTACACCCGCGCCATTCTGTTTATTGATGAGATTCACGTGCTGCTCGACCCCAAAGGCAGCGCCGGCAGCGGCATCGCGCAGCTGCTCAAGCCCGAGTTGGCGCGGGGGGAACTGACGGTTATCGGGGCCACCACCAACGATGAATACCGCCAGTACATTGAGAAAGACGAGGCTTTCAACCGCCGCTTCGACATTGTACGGGTAGAAGAACCCACGATGGTAGTGGCCGAGCGCATGCTGGACCGGGTGCTCCCCATTTATGCGGCCCACCACGGGCTGGCCATTGGCGAGGGCACGATAGGCGAGGCGGTGCGCCTTGCCAAGCGCTACCTCAAGGACCGGCAGCTGCCGGATTCCGCCATCGACCTCGTGGACCGAACCATGGCTGCTATCCGGATGCTCGACGAGCAAGCGGTAATTGGCCTCACGCAGCTGCAAACGGATTTTGAGGCCCTGGCCGCACGGGGCACGGAGCTGGGTGAAGCTGATTACCTGCGGGAGCTGCGCTGGCTGCTCTACCAGGTGCAAAACCAGGTGAGCCAGCTGTGGCTCAACCAGCTGGAAAACGACCAGCAACCCGAAACCCTGGAAACCAGCGCCGAGCTGGAAACCTACCTGCGCGAGATTCTGGGGGCGGTGCTGGCCCTGGCCGACACGAAGAAAGAAAGCGTGGAAAAACACGACATCGCGGCCATCGTGTCGGGCAAAACCGGCATTCCACTGGGCAAGCTGCAAAGCAACGAGCGCGAGAAGCTGCTGCACATGGACCAGATACTGCAAAAGCGCGTGATAGGCCAGGACTATGCCGTGAAAGCCATGTGCGCGGCCATTCTGGAATCCCGCTCGGGCCTGACCAAGGCCGGGCAGCCCATCGGGTCGTTCTTTTTTCTGGGGCCTACCGGCACCGGCAAAACCGAGCTGGCCAAGTCCCTGGCCGATTTTCTGTTTAACGACGAGTCGTTTCTCATTCGCTTCGATATGTCGGAGTTTAAAGAGGAGCACTCCGCTGCGCTGCTCTACGGCGCGCCTCCCGGCTACGTGGGCTACGAAGAAGGCGGCCTGCTGGTGAATAAAATCCGGGAAAAGCCGTACTCGGTGGTGCTTTTCGATGAGATTGAAAAGGCCCACCCGTCGGTGTTCGACATCTTCCTGCAAATTCTGGACGAGGGCCGGCTGAGCGACCGCCTGGGCCGCGAAGGCGACTTCAGCAACGCGGTTATCCTCTTCACTTCCAACATCGGTTCGGAGCAGATTGCCGCCTCTTTTACCGCCGGGCAGATTCCGTCTTCCACCGACCTGATGGATACCATGACCCGTTTTTTTCGCCCCGAGTTCCTAGCGCGTCTGACCGAAATCGTGCCCTTTGCGCCCATCTCCGAAGCCAACGTGGGCCGTATTTTCGATATTCACCTGCGGCCTTTGGTGGAGCAGCTGCGGCGTCAGGGCATTACCCTGACGCTGAGCCCCGAGGCGCGGCAGCACCTTGCCCTGTCGGGCTTCACGCCCAAGTACGGCGCGCGGCCCATCACCGGCGTGATTCGGCAGCAACTGCGGCGGCCCATTTCGCGGCTCATCATCGGCGGTGAGGCGCGCCAGGGTACCTTGTTAGCCCTAGACTTGCCTGAAGGCAGCGAAGCCGTGAGGTGGACCACCACCCAAACAGCGGAAGCAACACCGGAAATTGAAGAGGTGTCGGTAGCTGCCGCAGTCGCCGACGCGGAAACGCTATGACCGGGTGGTAATCAACTCGCGGTACCGTCTGGTTTTCAGCAAAAAGCTTCCGTACGTTGCAGTGCGGAAGCTTTTTTGTTAGCATTAGCTGGCTCGTTTCGTTATACCACCGCCGTCGGTTTTACCACTACCTCATATGGAAGGTTCATTGACGACTGCCCGGCAAGAGTAGTGCGTAGCTCTTGGGCCGCGAGCTGCCATTCCGGCGGACTGAGTTTGTTGGCCACGCTGGGGGTGAGTAGCACCTGAATGCAACGCACGAAGCCAGCCGTGGGCGTAGTTCCGCTTTGAAACCCTTTCTGAACCTCCACCTCGGCAAGGTGGGTGCCCAGCTCAGCCCAGCACGCTGATTTAATGTCAGCCAAGGTCACAAGACGATTGCGAGCCAGCAAATTGCGGCGCAGTGCATGGGTGCGCTCTTCGGGGCTGGGCCGCTCCCGGCCGCCCCCGGTGCTGCTAAGCAGTCGCACTTCGTCGATGTCCTGGCCGTCGTAAACACGCAGTGGGCTGCCGGCCGCCAATCGGTTGGCGGCTTCCCCGTTGCTCGACCAGTACTCCAGATACACGCTGTCGTTCACCTCTTGGGGGCGCAATAGCAAGTACGGTACCGGCTGTTCCACCGCACCGGTCCGGTCGAGGCGCTCTTCGAGACGCGCCAGGTTCTGGTCTAACTCGCGCAGAATGGAGCCAATAAAATCAGTGCCGGCCGCTGTAAAAGCCCGGCTCTCGTCGCGCAGTAGCTCCAGTAGTTCGCGCAGGGCTTCCCGGCCGGTGCGCGTGTCGAAGCGGCCCACTCCGTGGGTGCGGAGCGTGTAGGTATCCGTTGGGCCTTCAGTTAGGTCCGCCAAGGTGGTAAAGCGGTACACCACATTGCTCAGGCTGTACACATCCCGGACGGCTAGAAAAGGCTCCTCGCTCACCAAAGGAAATATGTTCAAGGCCGGTTGCAACCTGAAAAGCACCTTGTGCAAGCGGCGGTTCAGCACCGGAAAGCAGTTCAAGGCACACACCATCTGGTCGAAGGCCGCCGGTGGCAAAGCGTGAGCAAAACGCAACTCCAGCCATATCAGCGGCTGGGTAAGGGCCTGTAGCTCGGTGGCCGGGTCGGTAAAGGCGGCGGTCAACTCCATGGGATAAGGGCGGGGTTCGTAGGTTTTTAACGCGCCGGAAGGGCCCGCGAGCCGCACAAAAGCGGGGCCGTACAGGCCACGCACCTGCTGCTCGACGCGCTGTAGAAAATCATACTCCCGGTTGAGTGCCCCATCTGTTTGGCCACTGGCCTGCCCGGGCTCGCGCAATCCCTGAAGAGGCTTCACTTCAATGCCCCCCAACAGCCACTGCTCGCCGGGCAAGAAACCGGCGTAGAAGTCTCGCTGCGGCTCGTTCAACCAGTCAAAGTAAAAGGTCAAATCATCAAAGCTTGCGCTTTGAGTTGGTAATTCCAGCCCTATCCACAGGCGGCGGTGAGCGGACGGCGGTGGGGCCAAGGCCTGGGCCACTACCTGCTTTTGGCCCGTGGGCTCAACGAGCCAGACTGCCGAGTCCGTGGCTAGACACCGCACCGCGCCGCTCACGAGGCGCGTATCCTGCAGCGGCGAAAAAAACAGCTCTTGCCCGGCCGCCTGTCGGCCCACGGTAGGGGGGACAAACACAAATTGTGCGGTGGCGGGCAATATGACCGCGGGCTCGCTGGCCTGGGCCTGGGCAATGCCATGGGCCGGTTGCGGGGCGTCCACTACGTCGGGATTTAGCAGCCGGGCCAGCCGTTCCACGAGGCGGTACTGGGTGTTGTTCAGCTCCTGGCCAACTTTTTCAAACTCCACGGAGCAGGCTTCCAGCAGCAGTTGCACCAAGGGGTCAAAGCCATCTAGCTCCGCTTCGCTGTAGCCCCACAATTCCGCCGCTTGGCGGGTAAGGCGGCTCTTAACGCTGGCTTTACTGAAATCAGTAGCTGCCGCAGAAGCAAAGGACGAAGGAGTAGGCACGGTAAAAGCTGAGAGTCGTAAAAGGTATTGTATTGAACTGGTTTACTCTACCGAGAGCGGGGCAATGAACAGGCTGGCCTGAAAAGTAAATGGCTCATCGGTCCGGTGCAAAGCGGCCGTCACGACCACCTCCAGGCGTTTGCGGACTTGTTGGCCCACGTTCTTGCTTTCGAAGTCCGACACCGCTATTTGGGCCCGGGGATGCACCAGACGGGGCTCAAAGTTGCGGATGGCCTCTTCCACGGAGCGTTGCACGGTGTCTTTCCAACGCATCGTGGTCATGGCTTCAAAATCCTGTTCCCACACCTGGCAGCCAAAAGCAGGCTCGTATCGCGACTCGCCAAAATAAGTGGTCAGCATCAAGTACAGGTGCTGCGCGATGGACTCCTGCAGTGAACAGCGCACCAGCTGCTGGCGCTCGACAATGCCCGCCAAATCAAGCGGTAATTGATAGTAGGTATTACCCATGGAAACGCGGGGAGTAGAAATGGAGGCTAATAATAGTGAATTATCTTTATTTATTAATCAAAGTTGTTTATTTTGCACTATCGAAATCCTGTTGTAGGTACCCTTCGCTATGTCTTTGTGCATTGACGGGTTGCTAATCAAAGAGCCTGGAAACGATTTTTGCTTTGTGTTTTCATTGCCCAATGCCACAGGCCAAACCCGTTAAAAGGCAGCCAATGAGATGATAGTCTGCCTTGCTGTTGTTGGCAAGACGTCTTAGCCGGTGGGGCGTCGATGATTATCTATTGTTGCTACCCGAATCCGACAAGCTCACACCACGCTCTGATTCGTTGGTGCAAACCACCACTTTTTCATTGCTTCCATGTCATTTAGTGCAGCCTTCATCGTCAACAACAAGAGCTATTCGGTACGCAGTTTCATGTGGAGCGTGCAGCAGAGAACCGATGCTATGGGGCGCCCCGACGCCCGCGTACAGGGTGGGCAGCTAGTGGTCGAACTGGACTCCGAAGCAGATGAGACCCTGCACCATTGGGGCTTGGACGACACCAAAAAGATGAGTGGTGAATTAGTGGTTTTCTCGCCGGATAACCGCCTTTCCCGTCGTAAAACCATCAAGTTCACCGACGCCTACTGCATCGGGCTGGGCAAACGATTTGATGGCTCTGCCTCCGGCAACGGGATGACAATGACGCTTACCCTTTCGGCAAACCGCCTCAATATCGGCGAAGTGGAGCTGGACAATAATTGGCCTACCTAGCACTTTCATTGCCGGGGCATACTCGGTTTTCCCTATGGCATCTTTTCTCTGCATCCTCACGGTCGGCAATCAGGACTTTCCGGTCATTCACTGCTCTTACGAATTCAAACAAGCTACCAACGAGCGGGGCCGGGTCGCAGCCAAGGTACGTAGTGGGCTCATCACGCTGCAACTCGACGTGCCCGAAAGCGACCTATTAGTAGCATGGGCGGCCGACTCGCGAAAGAAGCTTAGCGGGGAGTTGGTTTTTCAGGAAACCAACCGCCCCGTGGCCCGCGAAAAGCTCGCCTTTGAGGACGCCTTCTGCGTATCTTATGAGGAAGTATTTGTTTCCGGCGATGGCATGGATGGCGCCTACCAATGCACCGTGCAAATTTCAGCCGCTAAGCTGACCATGGGAACGGTCGAAAATGACAGTTACTGGACACAAACGCGCTAGCTGAACCCTGGGATTTGGGTAGCTGCTCCGAGGCGGTTGGGCAAAGCTAAAAACCAATTCGTGGCTCGGCGTTACCGGTAGGACCCGGTCTGCGTTTGGGCCAGCAGGGCGCGCATGTTCTCCGCATCAAGCTGTGGAAAACGCTCCGCGACGGCTGCCGCCACGCGCTCGGGGGCCAACGCGCCGTCGCGCACGTCGTATTGCCGGGCCGCTGCAAAATTGTAAGCCTCGACCACTTCCCGCCAGAGTTGTTCGACGGCTGCGCTGCTCAAGGCGGTAAAACGTTGCCGGGTAACGGCTAGCAAGGGGGCTTCAGCCCCTTGGTTGAAACGCAGGTACTGGTCCATCAAAAAGTTGAAGGGGTCCTCGGTGCTTCGAACTTCTTTTGGGGACGGTGCGGCCTGCCGCCGGCCCATGAAGGATTGTAACCAGCCCATAGCTTACTTTTTGGGGATGGGTTTGATTGTAATATTCTTCACTTTGCCCGCGCGTTGGGAGGCTTCCAGCACGCCTTTCTCCTCGGTTACCCATATGCTGTTCACCGCGTCGTAGCGGGGGCCTTGAAACACTTCAACCTCGCCCCGGGCTTGACTTGCAAAGCGCTTCGACAGCCGGGACCATTGTGGCCGCATTTGGTTATTCCAAAACGGCGTCTCGCGGAGCAAGCGCGGGTCAAACAAGGCCGTTTGGGTTTCGAGCCACGCGCCTCCCTTTGTCATCTCCAGCGTGGCCCGGCCGCTTGAGTTGGCCAATGCCTTGGCTTCGGCCGAACTGCCTTCCAGCCCCGACCAAAAAGCAGACTTGTTGGGCAAGGTGCTCACGTTGCGAAAAGGAATTTGAAGGCGGACGGACGTGAACCGGCGGTACACTGGCAAAACGGCACGGGCTTGGGCAATTCTGCCTGCACCGGCCGGCAGCGTACCCAGCTTTTGCAAAGAAGTGGCAATGGAACGCAGCTGCACAGTTTCACTCACCGCCACGCCTGCCCCAATCTTGAGCGCTGCCCCGCCACCTTTGGCTAGAACCACATCCCCGATAATTCGCCCCACGGCGTGCCCCCATTGCCGACAGGTCCAGCGGGGTACGTCTAACACCAGTTGGTTGATGGCTTGCAATATCTCCAGTTGCCGCTGGGCCACATGCGTGCCCCACAGCCAGTCAAACGCCTGCGCTGCCGCCAGGCCGCTGGGCACATCCAATGGCCGGAAGAGGCTAAGTGCCATGGCGGTGGTGGCCAGTTCGCTGTAGGTTTTGCTCTCCCACATGTCGCGGCTTACCAAATTCCAGGCGTTTTTCAGCGAATCTGTCAGGCCTTCCATTACCCCCTGGCCAAAGTCGGAGAAAGAGGAAGCGTACGCCCGGCTGAAGGTGGCTGAACCGCCCCCACTCGCCGCCTGCTCCATCGTGCGCGGGCGTAATTGCGGGGCCGGGCCGCTGCGAAGCACGGCATCGTTGGTACCGCGCGAGGTGACGCACGCCCGCGGGCCGCGGGGGTGACCGGCGCCGCCCCGGTTTGTGCCGGCAACGGTGAAATAGCTGAAACGAGACGTGGGTAGTGGCATCGGAGTGAATGTTTTTTGCCTCAGGCGGCGCGAGAAGCAGGTATACTTCGGGACAGCGAGTGAGAAATATTTATACAAGTTAAGAGAATAACAATTATATTGCTAGTCCTATGTCCTATCCCGTTCGAGTAAGTGTTCATGTCGAAGGCGGGCGTGCCTTGACCGATTTCAAAAGCCTGATGATTACGCAGGACTTATTCACGCACCACACGTTCGCGCTCGACTTTTCGTTTGAGGCCCTGGGCAAAGCGTTGGGTATTCGCCCCGACCTACTTTTCAAGCAGGGACACGAAAAACTGAGTGGCAAGTACCTGACCATCAGTTGGAGCAGTGCCTTGGACAGCGACAAAGGCCGTAAGTTCGAGTTTAAGGGCCTCATTACCGAAACCAGCATCCAGACCAGCGCCGACCTTACCAATTACTACCACGTTAGCGGCGCCAGCCCCACCGTGCTGCTAGAAGACGGCAGCCAGAGCCGTTCGTTTGTAAAGCAAACCGTGCAACAAATTTTCTCGGATGTACTCGGTGCTTACGACGGCAATGCATTCGCCCGTCAGCTCAAACCCCGGCAGAAAGGCACCCTGCCCTATGTGGCGCAATACGACGAAAGCAACTACAATTTCCTCAGCCGCCTAGCTGCCCAGCAGGGCGAATGGCTCTATTACGACGGCACCACCCTCCGGCTTGGGCTGGGCACTGCCAAAGCCAGCAAGTTTCAAAGTAGCGGGGTGCAGAACTTCACCCTCTCGATGAACCTGCAGCCCGGGCAGCTCCGAGCCAGCCACTACAACTACCGCGCCCACCAGCCCCTGCAAGCCACGGCCAAGGTGCCCACCGGGGTAGATGCGTTCAGCAAGTTTGCGGTGCAGCGCTCAAAGGACTTGTTCAGGCAGCCGCACCGGCTGCTGGCCGACTCCGTGCTGACCGATAAAAGCCAACTCCAACAAACCATCGACACGCTTGCGGCCAAGCAGGTGAGCGGGCTGGTGGCACTGGAAGGACACGGCGAAGCGTTCGACCTCCGCCCCGGTGGCCTGCTAGACGTGCGCGACGCCGCGGGCGTAGACTATGGCCAATACCGCGTGCTGGCCGTGGAGCACGAGCTGGACGGCGACGGCAACTACCAAAACCGCTTCAAAGCCATGTCCGGCACGTTGGATAGCCCGCCAGTGAATGAGCATTACGCCTCGCCCGCTGCTCATCCCGAGCTGGCCGAAGTAATCGACCTGGCCGACCCGCGCCACCTGGGCCGCGTCCGGGTGCGTTTCCAGTGGGACGTGGCCAAGCCGAAAGAAGCCGAATCGGGCTGGCTGCGCGTAACGTCGCCCTACAGCGGCGACGGCAAAGGCCACATGTTCACGCCCGAAGTGGGTTCGCAGGTGCTGGTGAGCTACGAGCACGGCCGCCCCGATTTCCCGGTGGTAGTCGGCAACCTATTCCACCCCAAAAACAAGCAAGGAGCCGCTTACAGCCCCGACAAAAACAAAGTGAAAGGCCTGCAAACGGCCGGCGGCAACAAAATCGTGTTCCACGACGAAGCCGGCAAGGAGCGCATCCTCATATCCAACGGCAAGCCCGGCAAGCGTGATACCAAGCTGGAAATCTCCTTCGATAAAGATGGCGCCATACTGTTGGAAACCAAAGGCAGCATCACGCTGAATGCCAAAACCAAAATTTCGCTCGCATCCAAGGAAATCAGCCTCCAGGCCGACGACAAGATAACGCTGCAAGCCGGCAAGAAGATAACCATCAATAGCTCGGGCACCACTGACGTGCAGGCCACGCAAGGGGTAACAGTGAAAGGCCAGAAGTTGGAGATGAGCGCCCAAACTACCGCTAAGCTAGCCGGCCAAACCGGCGTCAAAGTAGAAGGCCTCACCGCCGAACTCAGCGGCTCCTCCATGACCACCGTGAAGGGCGCTTTGGTAAAAATCAACTAACCATGGGAAAGCCCGCTGCTCGAATTGGTGATATGCATATGTGCCCGATGGTAACACCGGGGCTGCCGCCTATCCCGCACGTGGGTGGGCCCATCACCGGGCCCGGCTGCCCTACGGTACTGATAGGGGGGATGCCTGCGGCGGTGATGGGGGATATGTGTACTTGTGTTGGGCCGCCTGCGACGGTGGTGCTGGGTTCTACAGGGGTTTTTATTGGAGGGAAGCCTGCCGCCCGCATGGGGGATATGACAGCCCATGGCGGTTCTATTACGGTGGGGTGTCCTACGGTTTTGATTGGGGAGACGAGTCCGGGTAGTGTTAGCGGGGGTGGGGGTATTTCAGCTTTTGCAAGTTTGCCGACAAATCAACAAGCTAAGTTGTTAAATGGAATAGATAAGAAGGCTGTAATGGTTATTGAACAAATAGCTGTTTTAATAGAAGCGGCGAAAGAGGGTGTTCCATTCTGTGAAAAATGTTACCAGTCTCTCTTTAATCAGTAAACCAATGTTTGTTATCAATAAGGAGCAATTTTCAGCAATAGCAGATGCCCAAAAAATCACTTCTGAGAAGAGAATAAAGGAATACATTGCCCAGTATTATCCGATTGTAACTAACAGTTTAAATGATAACGAGCTAACTTATTTGTTACGCGAATGTGTAGCAAAAGCGAATAAATACGGGCTGATGCAAGAATGGAAAGTTTTATTGTATGTAAGTTCAATAATATTGTTGGGAATTGGTTTTGAAGATAAAATTGGAAATAAATGGATGTCTTCTATCCTTAATAATGATTATTTGGATTCGGATAAAAAAGCTGGTCATCTAATCGACTTTGTTAAGTCGCAATTGTTATGAAAAAGGAACAGTCCTTGCATGAAAAAATTGTTAATATTATTAATGCAATTTCTCTTGCATTGGCGTCGGAAAGTCTTTCTGTAGATTTAAGTAAGGCTAGGCACTCGTCACAGCACGATGTGAACAGTCATGTTTCAATCAAAAAAAATGAGTCTGGTGCAAATAAGAGGGTAGATTCTTTTATGAAAGCATTAAAGGGTGCCAAGGCCAGTAGTCATGCTAATGTCAATTCGAGTGAAGTTATTAAGGAGTGCCCTTTACGTAAAAAGAAAAAGAGCTTAAGTTTAAAGAAAAAAGGTTGGCACGAAAATTATCTCGATAATAAACAACTCTACGAAAAGTACATAGCTGATGCAGCAAATAAATACAGTAAAGAAATAGGGTTGCCGCCAATGGAGGTAGCTAAAACACTGAAAACTATGATGTATATTGAATCAAAGGGGGACGCCAATGCTGTTAGCAGGACCGATTGCAGGGGACTATTTCAGTTTGCCAAAAAAACGGGCAGGAGTATGAAGCTAGTAAATCAAGATGCTGACCTTAAGCCGTTTGACAATAGATTCGACCCACAAGCTAATACTGATGCAGCTGCTAGGCTTTTGGCTGATAGCGCGAAGCAGTTGAAAAGGAAAAACATTCCCGTTACGCCTACAAATTTATATGTTATACACCAGCAGGGCGCCCCATTAGGAGGAAAGCTGCTTAAAGCTAAAATGGATAATACCATTTCTGATTTAGCTATAAATGATAGAGAACGAAAATCGTTTGATTTGAACGGGGGCAAAGACAAATCGCCTGAACAGTTCGTTGATATGTGGATTGAAAAATATAAAGTTAATGATGACAAGGTTGATGAACTAGATAAGCCAAGTATTGAATATTTGGAAGGACCCCGAATTTTAGGTTTTGATAAACCTCGATATGAAAATTTATCATAACCGTTTAATTTTCAATTGTTTGTTCTTCCTTTTTAGTCATGACATATACATACGTTATTTTAGATGGCGCTAAAATGCTGAGCCTATTAGCAACTGTGCAAAGATTAAATAATAATTATTTATCACTTTATAGAGGCGATAAGTGGGGTGCGTTATCATCGGTAGCCCCTTACATTTTTTGTTTTCAAAAAGAAACCATTTTTACTAAATGGTTAATAAAGCGAGGCTGGGGGAATTCCTTTGGGATTTTTATCAATTCCTCTGCTACTTTACAAGAGATTCATCGTCATTTTCGCAAATTTTTGATGGTCCAAACAGATACAGGGAAAAAACTGTATTTTCGTTTTTATGACCCTAGGGTGTTACGGATATTTTTGCAAAATTGTGATGAAGCACAGCTTTTAAGCTTCTTTGGTCCAGTGAGCTTTTTTATTATGGAAGACGAGAGCCCGAAACAAGCATTGGTTTTCTCGTTGAGGCAAGGTAAGCTTAATTGTAAGGTCATAGTGACAGAGACATTATTTTCAAATACTAGTACAATAGCTGACAACTAAAAAGGATTTTCTTAGGCCATATGTCAAACTGCAGTTGGCTGAATTTCAAATTGTCTGTCAGCTTGTGGATTAAGATGAAAAAGGCTGCCTAGTAACACTGTTATCAGTAGTTACTAGGCAGCCTTTCGCTTTCCAGCCAACAAGCCATACTACAAGTCCAGCTCTATCTCCCAGCTGTTAGACTCGTCAAACGGGTAAAAGTCAACTTGGTGCTTCCAGCTTGCCTCATGGCCTAAGCCTGGGTTGGTGGGTACCTGCTTGCCCAAGTCCTCTTTAAAAGCCACGGTAATCTTGGGCCCTATAACGCTGCTGCAAACGCCTACAGCACCCTTATGGATTTGCACCACCTCATTTTTGTGGGTCTGCATCCGGGTGTTGGGGCCTGTGTACTTCACGTACTGGCCCTTGTAGGAATTCATGACTGCCGAAATGGGTCCAAAAAGTATCATTGCCTTTTGCCGTTTGTTAATCCGACCTATTATAATGCAAGCTAAGCGGATACTAAGCTATGCTCGGCTGCCCCTAAAACACTCCAAAGAACCGGGCGGGCCGCCCGAGTTCGACATTGATGGATTCCAGGGCTTTCTCCGCGCTTTGTTTCATTTCCGCAGTAGAGGCATCCTCCCGCACTTGTAGCAGGGCCGTGCGGGACTGTTCGAGCAGCTGCTTGCGCTCGCGGCTGCCGGCTTTAAAGTCCAGCCCGCGCTGGCGCATGCAGTCGGCTTCGGCAAAAGCCACTTTGTCTTTCAGCTCTTCAATCTGCAGCAGCGTCGATACGCTTGGCGTGGCGGCGGCCTGGCTGGGCTTGGGGCGGGGCGCCGGCGCTGCCGCCGCTGCGGCGGGCGCGGGTGCTGGCGCGGCCGCCGGGCGGCTGTTGGCAATGGCCTGCAGCATCATAATCTGCTGCTTGGCCTGGGACAGCTCCGCCGCCAGGGCCACATTGCCCTTGGCCGCATCGCCGCTCCGGTTGAGCTCCTGCTGCATCAAATCAATGGTGCCCCGGTTTGAGCGAAACAGCGCAAAGTCGCGCAGCACATTGCTGGCCAGCTGGCGGTGGGCCGGAACGGTCATGCCCGCCGAGTCGTCCTTCAGCTTGCTCAGCGTGTTAACGATGGCCGCCATGTTGTCCTGATTCATGGTGGTGAACTTGCCCAGCTCAAGCAGGTCGTCCTTCTTGGTCTTGCTCATTTGCTGGTCAATGGCAACCGTGTGCTGCAACCGTTGCGTCAGCGTATCGAACCGGGTCACCAGTTGGGCCTGCTCCTGCCTCGTGCGGTCCATCTCGGCCCGCAGCCGCGCGTTTTCGTCCGCAATGCTTGAATTGGAAAAAAGGTAGTAGGACGCACCGAGCGGGATAAGCAGCGCGAGCAGGTACAGCAATGAAAACTGCCACAGACGGGTGCGGCGTTCGGCTTGATTGAGGGAATTCATGAACGAAAAATAGAAGCGAAAAGCAAGGGCTATTTAACTGGAAGTAAAAGGCGTCCAGGCTGTTGCGCCATTGGAGCGACCCTCCGAGCCGATGGCTCCGCCGGCGGTTGCTTTGGCGATGGGATTCTCGTTGATGAAGGTCTGCCACCCCTCTTTATTCTTCCCGATGTACTCCAGTTGGCTAAGCTGGCGAAAAATGCCCCCCACCAACGACCATAAATACTGCTGCTGCCTCAGGTGCTCATGCACCTGCTGGTGGTCGTAGGCGATGTTGACGGCCGTCTGCAAAGCCGCCAGCAGCGTTGCTGGCAAAATTTCCGACCACTGTTCAAAGTACTTCAGCAATTCCTCGCGCTCGGCTTCGGTCAGGCTGTCAAGGGAGGTCTTGACCTGTTTGGCCACCCGGGCCAGCGCATCGAGCAGGTAGAGGGGCGGCTGAGCTGCTGCCATAAGCCGCAGCGTGGTGAGCTGCTGCGCTAAGGCAAATACGGTGTGCTCAGCCAGCGCCCGCACCAGCTCGGCCAGGGGGTTGCTCTTGTCGAGGCGCAGCTTGACTTTGTGAATCACCTTAAAAGCATCTGTTTCCAGCTCCGTGAGTTGAAAGTCGAGTTGGTGCAGCATTTGCAGCAGCGCCGGATGACTGGCCACGGCGGTGCAAGGCGGCACAAAATGGCCAACCGGCCGCAGCATACCATCCGTGAGCAGCAGCTCGCCCACGGGCAGGGCAAAGGCCGCGCTGATGGCGGTATGCAGCTGCTGGGTGGGCACGAAAGAGAGTCCGTAGGTGGGCCGGGAATAGGGATGGCGCGGGGGCAGTTCGTCGGGCGATGGGGCACCGGCAGGTACCCGCTCAAAGGGGTTCACGGTGAGCATCACACTGAAGCGCGTGCCCTCGTTGGCCGGCAACCCGAACGTATTCAACAGCTGCACCAGATTGGTGCGGGCGGTGAGCGGGGTCGAGGAAGCCGAGATTTCTATCCGGGCCCCACCGGCGGTCACCGCCTGGCACTGGGTCAGGCGGGCCTGCACTTCGTTTTGGGGGTCCACCGTCACGAGGAGCTCAAAATCGGAGCCGCTCAACTCATTAAAACTCGGCAGCAGGCCGTAGTAATCCGGCCGCAGGTGCAAGGCCGTTGCGTCGCGTAGCTGGTCGGCAAAAGCATGGCTGGACTCCTCAAAATGGCGGCGGGAAATTTTCATTCCGTCCACCCAGTTCACGGGAAAGTGGGTAATGGCTGGCAGCATGAGCAAAATAGACCAAAGTGGATATAATGTCGGCCCCGCGGCGGCGGCCCGAAAGCGGCTTGATGCTTTCGGTAGAACCAATGCGCCATGCAGCGAAGAAACCTGCGGCTAATGTCTGTGCATTGTCATTGACTTACTCCTCCTGCGGACCGTGATAAAGCGGTACCCGCTCTGCCACGATGATACTGCCCTGCCGCAGAAAATTATCCTCAAACGTGTAATCGGGGTCGTAGTACTGCCGTCGCCGCCACCAGGGCCGCTTGGCATAGAAAAGCCAGCCAAACGCTCGGCCTTGGTTGTCCAGATACTGCAGGGTTTGGTCGGGCTTGAGGCGGTTGTAGTCGGTCATGAAAATCGCAAACAAGTCCCCTAGTCGCATCTCATAGGGGGCCTTGGACGTGAAGTCGTGGTAGAGCGGGTCGGCGAAGCGGCGGGACATCCAGAAGTGCACTACCATAAAGTGGTTCAGGTCGATGCGCGAAAAGTTGGGCGGCGGAGCAAGGGGGTTGTATTGCCAAAGCTTGTATTCCGGCCGGGGAATTTCCAGCCAGGTCTGGTACGCCTCCCAGAAGAAGAACGGCAGCAGAAACGGAATGGTAGCTGTGGCAAAGCCGTCCGGCGAAAAATGGTTTTTGGCCCACGGCACCCAGCGCAACGCAAGGATAACCCCAGCAGCGACCACAGCTGTGAGCAACAGCACCAGGGCGCGCTGCCAGCGGCGCTCGGTGCCGGCCAGGCCCAGCCAGGCCGGCAGGCGGGCGGCATACAGCCAGCCCAGCAGCAGGCAAGCCAGTTGCAGGAGGGCACCGGTCAGTGGATAAGACCAGGAACTGCGCACAGCAGCCATTCCCAGCAACCCAAACCCCAGCACCGTACCCAGAAAATATAGGATACCGTTTAGCAACGCACGGTTGCCCTTGGCCTGCGCGGCCAGCCCGGACATGGCACCAGCGGCCGCCCCGCGGGCCTGAGAAGAAGGGTCAGAAAACATTGACAAGCCGAGAGCTATAATGCCGTAATGGTTTGAAAAAGAGAAATGTAAATCAGCAGAAATTACTGAATTACATTAGTGAATAAGATATACTTAGGTATTCACGCTGAGACCAAAGTACGAATTTTTTTTCTCCAACCAAATTGCGTAGCTCCGACTTCACAAAGCCAATAGGGAGCTATAAGTATTATTTTATACCTTGCTTTTGCTATGAAGGAGAACCAACCCGCTACCCATTTGCTGGACTTCCTGCGCCAGCAGCCCTACGATTTGCGCCTGGAAGTAATTTTGGCCGAGCTGCTGGACCATGGCCATACCCTGGAGGAATTTCTGGTGCGCCCGCTGGGCTTGTTTGCCCGACGCTACCGGCGTGACCTGGGTGAAGTTTACGAAGAAAAATTTGAACGTGCCCGGCGTCAGGTGGTCCGCACCGTGCTCGAAGTGCACCGGGAGGGGCTTTATGATGCCCTGCCCCAGCAACTGTTCCATCAGCCGGGCGCGGCATCGGGAACGCCGGGCACCGCGTCGATGATTGAGGAGATTCGCCGCCAGCGCCAGAAAGAGCGGGCTACGCGCCAGTTTTTCTTACCGCTGGAACAGGAGTTTTTCCGCTGCCGGGTTCGGATTGAACAGGAAGAGCGCCGCTACCTGGCCAACGTCTCGGCGCAGTGGTACAACGAAACCATGGCGCGCTTTTGGGGCATTGCGGATGCCTGCCTGCCTGCCGGCCCGCTCAGCAGCCTGCTTTACCTGCTGCCCCTGGCCCACGGCCTGGTGGGGGATTTGCCGCGCACCCAGCGCTGCTTTGAAAGCGTGCTGGGCCATCCGGTTAGTTTTCGCGTGGTGACGCCCCTGCAATTTGCCCTGCCTGCCGCACCCAAAGCTAGTATGGGAGGAGCCGCATTGGGAGACCTGGCATTGGGCGTCGACCTAGTGTTGGGGGGCGACTACCGGGAGGTGCTGCCTGCGCTGGAAGTCTCGCTGCTGGAACTCTCGGTTTCAGAGCTGGAAGCGTATCTCAATCAGGAATGGCCGGCCCGGGCGCTGTCATTGCTGCTGGAGTATTTCGTTGCTTTTGAAACCGATGTGACGTTGGTCTACGGCCTGGCTCAGTCTACCCCGTCCTTTCTGCTAGGTGAGGGAGCCCAATCGGCAGTACTGGGCTACACCACAGCGGGCATTTAGGCAATTATTGCGGCCGACGGACCAACGCTTCCACTTGTTCGGGGCGGCACTTGCGTCGTGGCCGGAGACACAAGCCGCATTCGCTGACGAGGGGGCTACATCCTCGCAGGTGGACAGCGAGCACCAATCCGGCGTGCAGCTCATTAACCAAATAGCTGTGAATAATACCGCCAGGGCCTTAACAGGGCAATAGATAGATTTAATTTTTTATTGTATATATAAGTTGAGCCATTGCTAATATATTTGCCTTATATTATCATTGATTATTGAAACAATATAATGAATTTTGCTTCCGCATTGTTGTCCTTCGCTGCAAATAGATTCTTTGGGCGTTGATTTTGACTTCGTTTGCGGAAACTCCCGACTTTACCATTCCCTCGCTGATGGCAGGATGCAGAAGCAGTTTCCATTCATTTCCAACAGTAAGCCCCCAATGAAATACCTCATTTTGCTCTGCCTAACCCTGTGCAGCACCAGGCTGGCCGCTCAGCACCTGGTGTACATGGTGGATGGTACCAAGATGCCCGGCAAAATTACCGAGATTACGGCGCATAAGGTCAAGTTTAAAAACTTGGAAGACCTTACCGGCCCTACTTACAGCCGGTCGACCGACGATATTGCGTTTGCCTTCAACTCCACGGGCAGCTACCTCATCTTTACGAAAGACCAGCAGCCCAGCAAGCAGGAAAAGGAAGACTTTATCAATCCCCCCTACCGCACCAATATTTTCGATGTGCTGGTGGACCTGAGCGGCAGTGCGCAGTCAACCACCATTACCAACGAAAGCGACACGGAGCTTAACTGCCTTATCAAAGGCAAGAAGGTAAAACTAGCCAAATCAGGCCTGTGCTGCGTCGTTCGCCGCGACGGCACCCATCAACTGTTTGTCGGTTCCCGCCAGGCATTGCCCCTGCTCATTTCAAACCGGGAAATTATTGGCAAGCTATTGACGGGAACCCCCACGACCCCGGCCCCGACCACTTCCGACCGCAGCCTGCCAGCCCCGGCACCGGCCCCGGCCCCGGCCCCGGCCCCGGCCCAAGCCCCGGCGCCTCCCGCAACCAAGCCACCAGTGAACCAGGTGAAAATCCGTCCGGCAACCGGCACGGCAAGCTTGCCCGAGACGGTGGAGTATTCAGAGCAGGAGTTCAAGAAAAAAGCGCTGGAAAAAACGAGAGAATTCACAGGATACCTCAAAACGGTTACCGCAGTCAACACCAACAATACGGCGTCCAAAAAGGCTATAAACCTGGCCTGTGCCCTTTTCTCGAATGAAGAAGCGCGGGTGGAGGTATCAAATGTGAACGCGCCTAGCAGCACCCGGTATCTGATACGGAATTACCTGACCCGGCTCATGCTTCGGAGCAGCCAGCTAGACAAGGTTCAGCTGGAGTTTGCTGAAGTCTTCAAGGTGTCGAAGTTTATGAAAGGAGCTGATGGCAATTATCACGCCTCCGTTTCTTTCGTCCAGAAATTCAAGGGGTTGATGGATGACAAGGTTACCTACGGTGACATTACCGAGCGCACCGTCGAAATCATTGTCAAGCCATATCAAAAAGAAGTGAACGGTGAGTCAATGATGGGCTGGGAAGTCTTTCTCGGCGACATCGGGGTGGTAGAAACCAAAAAGCTTTGATTTTGCCAGGGGCCGGCAAGTACCTCGAATGCTTTGCGGCTTTAGCGTGGGGCGCGTCGCCTTTGAGCCCCACCTTCTTGTCACCAGCCCGGGTAGCTGCAGCGTGCCGCCCCTGCTGCACATCAACACAGGAAGAAGATTGTCCAATTTGTCTATTTAAATCAGGCTTTTAGCGAACTGTCCCTATGTCCTACAAATTTTGGATGTTCCTGATAATGCTTTTCGCGCCCAACCTCCTCCTGGCTCAGAGCACGGAGAAGGAATACGGGTTGAATTTTGCCTGGCAGGTGAAGCAGGTTGATGAATTCATTGAGCGGTTCAATAACGACCCTTCCTCGTTCATCAACGAGTATGCCCAGAAGAGCGGACAGGCTGGGCCATTGACGCGGGAGAAGATGATTAAATCACTCTTCAATGCCAAGGCCAGCGGCTGGAACTACCAGCAAATCAACGATTTTATCAAACAGGTTAGCAGCCCCGATGCTCCTCAGTACCTTGACTTTAATGGCGACGGCTGGTTTGCCCGGGTTAAATGCCGCGTGCTGTGCAATGGCCGGCCGGAGGATGCCACGTTGATTCTACAAACCGATACATTGGCCAATGGCGCCTCAAAGTGGGTAATCGCGGACATCAATTTCTCGGAACGGGTTCGCCTCGCCCTGAAAAAAGACAGTGCCGAGGAGCTACTGCCCTGCCCGGCACCGGCCGACTCGACCACTTCCTACAACCCAATGAGCCATGCTACCGGGTTTCTCAACATCGATTTGGCTACCCGTAACCCGGAGAACATCAGCAATTTCGTCATCGGCCCCGGCGACCGCAGCCGAAACCTGAACCTGTTCATTGATGCCTGCCTGAGGAAACGTTTCAAAATCGTCAGGGCCAACTCTGTCACCTACAGCTTTCTGCAAATCAAGGGCTGGCGTATTGAAATCAGCCAGTTTACCCGCCAATCGATGAACTCGGGCTGGCTAATTAGCAAGCTTGCTCTTGTAAAAAAACGGTCTTAAGCAACTTTATTCAGCCGCTGGTATATGTGTACTGCTAACTTAATACCTGTCATCATTCCAGGCTTTTACGGGCGGCTCTGGTTGCTCCTAGCCCTGCTATTGCCCGTTACGGGGTGGGCGCAGGAAAAGGTATCGAAGCGCGATGCAGCCGAAATGTCCTTACAGGCCGAAGCCAAAGTCGAGGACCTGCAGACCCTCCTGAATTCCATCACTTTCAATGACGTGATAGATAGTGACATGCTCTCTTATAAAAAGGATAGCTACACTCCAACAAGGAATCAGATTTTCGTAGACGGAAATGTTATAGTTGAAGACGACACCGACCCCGATTACTCAAATAACACGACCAAGGACCTCATTGTCAGCAAATACCTCGATGTATTGGACCTGCAGTACGTAAAAACTGCTGATTTCAGCATCCTCTTTTCCAAAATACAGGTTTCCAAAATAAAGAAAAAGCAGTATTTCTACGTCAAAGTCACATTTGAAGAGGTCTTTAGCAGCACCAATAAGCTAAACGGGAAAACATACCAGCCGCGCATGCGCGAGGCGCTGGTGCAACTTGTCAACCAAGGCAATGGTAAGTGGCAGGCCCTGATTGCGGGCTTAACCTTTTATGAACCCAGTTCGGCAGATGCTGCCATCACGGAGGAAGACGTTCAGATTACTTCGGATGCCACGGCCACGGCCAGCATCGTATCCGATGAGGATTTTAAGCGGGAAAAGGAGGATTTGGTGTTTGCCCGTCAGCAGGAGGAAAAGAAGAAGCAGGCGGCGTTTGAGGAGTACATTGCCCTTGGCAACACTTACGCGCAGAACAAACAGTACAAGGAAGCGTTGGACCTATTCCTGAAGGCTAAGGATATCAGGTCACTCGTGCCTTCGCTGGATAAGCGCATCCTAGATAGCCGCCGGCTGGCAGCAATCTACACGTTTGAAGGCCTTAAAAGCCGGGCTGACCAAGCCAAAAGCGAACGACGTTATAGTGACGCGCTCCAGAACTACAAGCAGGCCGTGGATATTAAGCCAGAAGCGCTTCCACTTGTGTCGGACGACATGGCGTTTTTAACCCGCAAGCTCGCAGAGATTTCTCTGCCTAAAAACAAGTTGGAAGCGGGGAATTACCAAGGCGCAATTGATGCGTGCGACAAAGTTTTGAAGGAAAACAAAAAATCTAGCAATGACCTGTCCGAGTTTTATTTTATCAAAGGACAGGCATATGAACAGATGGCCGAGAAGATGGCCCTGGCGACCAAACAGCCAGCCGATACGCGCAATCTGGAACGGGCGCTAGAAAATTACACGCTGGCGATTCAGTCCTTTCCTAACTACTCCAGCGCCCGGCTGGCGCGGGCCGCATTTTATGCAAAGTATAAGCATGACTATGAGAATGCGGTTACGGACTACGATGCTGTAACTAACAACACCCTCGACTACTTTCCTGAAAAGCCCCGCTATCTGGTTGTGAAGGGTAAATGGAAGATTCTGCTTAAAAATACTTCGGGAGCCCTCGATGACTTCGCTAAAGCCACGGTCCTTGACCCCAATGCTGTTTCACCTCGGTTTGCGACGGGGGAGCTGCTCTATAATTTGCAGCGTTACCAGGAAGCGGTAATCAGCTTTGATGCAGTGCTCAAGCTGGACCCCAGAAATAGCTCGGCCTATTATTTCCGGGGCCTAAGCCAAGCGGGGCTGAAGGACGCGGCAAGCGCGGGAGGCGACTTCGGTTCGGGGGAAAAGCTGGGACTGGAACCATATCAGCTGAAGATGGTGGAAAAGGTGAGTAACGACTACTTAGAAGCCGGCCAAAAGGCCTTTAAAGCCGGGCTGCTTCCTCGCGCCGATAGCCAGTACAACAACGCCATTGCCGTGCGGCGCTGCAACTCTAAGGCCTGGCATGGGAAAGCCGAGATTCGCTTCGTAACCGCAGAGCAACAAGCCGCTAATCCTCACTCAACGGCTTCCCGAGATAACTACAACCAAGCCATTGAGCTTTATCAGAAAGCGTTGGAGTGCGATAGTCGGTATTCGGATGCCTCCTACAAGACCGGCCAAGCTTATCACCGCAATGCCAACTATGAGCAGGCTTTGAAAAGCTACGACGACGCCATTAAAAGCGACGCTAATAACGTGGAGGCGTTCATTGGTCGGGGCAATACTCGCTTGGCCTTAAAGCAATATTCGGAAGCAATTCCTGACTTTTCCCGAGCCGTGACGCTGCTTCAGTTCAACCTAGTGGCGGCCCGTAAAAACAGCCAGAAGGACGAGATAATGCGAATTAGCAACCGGCTTTCCGTGGCCAACCAATTAATTAGCGAGTCCTGGTACCACAAGCGCGACTTTGCTAAAGCTATACTTAACGCGGACCAAGCGTTGGGATTCAACGAAAAGAACGCGGAAGCCCTATATTGGAAAGGACTGGCTGCGGAAGGGCAGAAAGACGTGTCCAAGGCGTTGAAATGCTATGCGGAGGCCATTCGCTACACCCCCCATTACAAGTACTACTACGCCAACGGCAAGGCATTGCTCGGCGCGGAGAAGTATGAGCAGGCCATCAGCAATTTTACGCAAACCATCCGATTAGATACGCTGCCTATCATCCGGGATTCCCGCTACCTGCGCGGGTTGAGCTATTTCAGGAGCCGGCAGCTAGACCTGGCATTCAAGGATTTTACCGAATACAATAAGCGGGCGGAAGCCGCCGATAGCTTGTTTTTTGCGGACTTTGGCATGCTTAACCTGTATCTTAACCACGACGCGGACGCCATCGAGCAATTTCAACATGCGCTGAGTCAGCGCCCTAATCAAGCGCGGGCACTTTATGGCCTGGGGTGCGCCTACGCCAAAGCCGGGCAGTTCGATAAGGCCCTCAAGCAATTTGAGCTTGCTTTTCGAACCCACCGGCTGCGCAAAGAGGACGTCCGGCTGGAAGAAGAAACGTTTCTGGTAGAACTCAACAAAGTCAAGGCCCACCGCAATCAATATGCGCAGCTGAAAAAAAGTATAGCTCCGCCCACCGCTTCGGTAACCAACTAATCTGCTAGCCTACGGCTACGTCGACATGAGCGATTGCCGAAGCATCCAACTGCCCAAAAGCCTAACAACATTGCGATGAATGCAGCTATAGAAACAAGCGTCTGGGAACAGCTGGAAAGGGAAATTGAGGAGGAAAGTGCAGCCGTAGACCAACTACGGGCTGCCCTCCGGCAGACCATTGTGGGCCAGGAGGACCTGCTGGAGAAGCTGCTAGTGGGCCTGTTCGGCAACGGCCATATTCTGTTGGAAGGCGTGCCCGGGCTGGCCAAAACCCTGACCGTAAAAGCCCTGGCGCAAGCCATCAGCGCGCAGTTCTCGCGGGTGCAGTTCACTCCCGACTTGTTGCCGGCGGATATTCTGGGCACCATGATTTTTAACCTGCACACCAACGAATTCAGCGTGAAGCAGGGGCCGATATTCTCGAACTTCGTGCTGGCCGACGAAATCAACCGCGCGCCGGAAAAGGTGCAGAGCGCCCTGCTGGAAGTGATGCAGGAGCGGCAGGTGACCATTGGGGGCACTACCTACCCACTGGCGCCGCCCTTCTTGGTGCTCGCCACCCAAAACCCCATTGAGCAGGGCGGCACCTACGAGCTGCCGGAGGCGCAGATGGACCGCTTCATGCTGAAAGTACTCATCGGCTATCCTTCTCTGGAGGAGGAGCGGCTCATTATCCGGCGCAACCTGGAGGCTGATGCGGATGTGCGGCCGGCTACCTTTCCGCTCGCCAGCATTCTGCGGGCGCAGGAGCTGGTCAAGCGCATTTACATCAATGAGCAGGTGGAGGATTACATCCTGAACCTGGTTTTTTGCACCCGTTTTCCGCAACGCTATTCGCTGGCGCACCTGCAGCCCCTGATTCGGTTCGGCTCTTCGCCGCGGGGAAGCATCAACCTGGCCCTGGCGGCCAGGGCCTATGCTTTTCTGCAAAAGCGTGGGTATGTGACGCCCGACGACGTGCGGCACGTCGCGCACGATGTGCTACGGCACCGCATCGGCCTGACCTACGCCGCCCGCGCCGAGAACATGACCTCCGATACGATTCTCCAGGAAATTCTGGGCCGGGTGCCCGCCCCCTAGCCGCCCTCATCTACCTGTGCTCATGGAACTTACGGAACTCATCCAAAGCATTCAGAAATTTGAGCTGGTCTGTGAGAAGCTGACCCGGCAGCAGTTGGCGGGGCTATTCAACAGCACGTTTCACGGCCGGGGCTGGGCCATTGACCACATCCGCCGGTACGAGCCGGGGGATAATGTCCGGGATATCGAGTGGAATGTGACGGCCCGGCTGCGGGAAACCTTCGTCAAAACGTTTACCCAGGAAAAGGAGCGGCTGGTTTGGATTCTGATTGACGTGAGCCGCTCCATGATGGTGCAAGCCCCCGGACGGGGCAAATACGAGGTGGCCGCCGAGGTGGCCGCCGCCATCGCCTTCAGCGCCCTGGAAAGCCAGGACCAAGTGGGGGTGATTCTCTACAGCGACCGCATCGAGCGGCTGATTCCGGCTGCGCGCGGGCGCCTTCATTTCTGGCGCATTGCCCGGGAGCTGGTTGGTGTGCGGCCGCAGGGCAAGGCAACCGATACGGCCGGCGCGCTGGAAACCCTGTTGCGGCACAAAACCAAAAGCAGCCTGGTCTTTCTGCTTTCAGATTTCATTGGCGATGACTACGAGGCGCCTTCGCGGGTGCTGGCCCACCAGCACGAGCTGATTGCGCTGCGCATCAACGACGAAAGCGAGCAACGGGCACCGCGGCTTGGCTGGATGCGGGTGCAGGATGCGGAAAGCGGCAGCGCCCGCTGGCTGAATACCTCGGCCGCCTCCTTTCAGGCGAAGCGGCAGCAGCAGTACCAAAAAGTGGCCGACCGATTCCGGCAGGCTTACCACGACACCAACACCCGGCAGCTCACCCTGGGCATTCAGGGCAACTACCGGGAAGAGCTGATTACCTTTTTGCAACACCGCCGATGAGCTGCCTTGCCGCCACCTTCGCCGCCCTGCTGCTTGCCCCCGGGGGCGGGCCGGGGGCGAGCGCCCGGCCCGCCGTGACGGTTCGGGTCAGCTCCCGCAGCTGTCTGGTTGGCCATCCGGTCACGCTGACGCTGCAAACGACCCAACCACCGGGCACCACCATTCGCTGGAACTTGGTTGATGAGAAAATAGCAGCGGACACCGCCGTGGCGATTTTGCAGGTTTCTACTCACGCATTGGGCCATGCCACGATGCGGCACGATGTGGTGTTTACGCGTGCGCAGAGCGGCACCTATGATTCGGGCCGGCTGTGCGCGCTGCTGGCAAGGGGCAACGCGGTGCCGGATACCCTGGTCGTGCCGGGGGTAAGGCTCCGCTTTCAACCGGAAGCCCCTCGTTTCGGCCTTCACCCCTTAAGGCCGGTGATGAGCGCGCAGCAAGCCGGGCTGCTTTCTAAAACCGGCGTATTGGCGCTGGCTACTCTGGTGCTGGGCACCGGCGGGGCGCTCTGGCTGGCATCTCGCCAGGCCAAGAATCGAGAGCGCCGCGCCGGGGAATTGCGGGCACCGGCACCCACCCGGCAGCAGACCCTGCTCGCCATGGAGGAGCTCGAGCGCCAACTGGCGGCCGGCTCCCAGGCCAGCCGTACAACGCCAGAGCACCTTTACCGCATCCTGACCGCCTACTTGGCGCAGGAGCAGGCCGATAATGAGCCGGTTAGTGCCCCAGAAGTGCGCGCGCCCCGTACGCTGGTCACGGAACCTGACCGGGCCGGGCGCGCCGGCTTCAACGGGTTGCTGAACGAGTTGAGCCGAATTCGTTTTGCCCCGCACCGCTGGGGGACGGATGCGCTGCCGGGGTTGCTGGCGCGGGCGCGCGAGCTGGTCGGGGCCGATGAAACCACCACTTTACCCGAAAAGCCCTAGCGCCATGCAGCACGTTGCTTTTCAGGAACCCGCCTGGCTGTGGCTGTTTCTGCTGTTTCCGCTGGCCTTGGACCTGCACCTGCGCTACTGGCGGCGGCAGCACCCCACGCTGCAATTTGCCAGCCTGCCCGAGGCCCAACCCGCCCGCCCCCAATACCTGACGCCGCCCGACCTGCTGCTGCTGCTGCGGCTGTTGGCGCTGGCCGGCATCATCCTGGCCCTGGCAGACCTGCGCACGGCCACCACTACCCGGCAGCAACAGCCGCCAGCGGGGGTCGATATCATGCTGACGATGGACATTTCGAGTAGCATGCGGATTGAAGACATCAAACCCAACCGCCTAGAAGGGCTGAAAAGCGTTATCCGCCGCTTTGTGGCCGGCCGCTCGGCCGACAGAATCGGCCTAGTCGTGTACGCCGGCGAGAGCATCATGTGGTGCCCTCTGACCCGTGATTATGGCTACCTGATGCAGCAGCTCAACCGTTTGGACGAGCCCGCCCTGGCCGATGGTACGGCCATCGGGGTCGGGTTGGCTTCGGCTGTGCAGGCCCTGCGCCCGGGCCTCCACCGGAGCAAAGTCATTATTCTGCTGACAGACGGCGAGAATACCACCGGCTTTCTGGAGCCGGCCGTGGCCGCCGAACTGGCCCGCCGGAACGGCATGCGGATATACACCATTGGAATTGGGAGCATGGGCCGCGCGCCCTGGCCCTTTTATGACCTGAATGGACGTAAAACCTACCGTTATGTGCAGGTAAAGATTGACGAGCCGGCCCTGCAAAACATGGCCCAACGCACGGGCGGCCAATACTTCCGGGCCCGCGATGCATCTTCGCTGCGCCAGATATACGCGCAGATAGACCACCTGACGCAAGCGCCGGCCGGCTACCGCAACCAAACGCAGTTCACGCTGCACTACCGCTGGTTTCTGCTGGCCGCCATCGGAAGTCTGGCGCTGGCCGAAATATTAAGAATCACCCTTTTGCGCAGCCTGGCTTAGCCTTTTTATGAGCAGTTTCGCGCCCTCTTCTTCTTTGTATCTGCTGTTGGTTCCGGTTGGGCTGGTGGTGGCCGGCTGGCTAAGCCGTGTTCAGAACCGGAAACTAGACCGGGCGGCGGGCAAGGGTGGCTGGACTCTGATTTCGAGCAAGAGTCGCTGGCTGTTCCGGGTCCGGCTGGTGCTGCGGCTAGCGGCTATTGGGGGGCTGCTGGTGGCCGTGGCCGGTTCGCGCCGGGCTATTCCTGGCCTGGCACCGGCCGCCCAGGCCATGCCCCGGGTCGTGTTCGTGGTCGATGTATCCCGCAGCATGCTAGCGGCGGATATTTTGCCAGACCGCCTGACGCAAGCCCAGAAGGTCATCACAGAAACCGTGCGCCGGCTGAGCGGAGAAGAAGTGGGCATTGTGGCGTTTGCCGGAAACGCGCAGCTGCATCTGCCGCTCACTACTGATTACGGGGCAGTGGAACGGGCCTGCCAGGCGCTCGCGCCCAGCCTGGTAGGGCGCCAGGGCACTTCTCTGGCCGAGGCGTTGGGTGTGGCGGGCCAGGTGCTGGTGGCGTCTCGTGAACATCCCCGCCGGCTGCTGTGCCTGCTTTCGGACGGCGAGAGCCACTCGGCCGGGTATGCGGTGCTGGCGGATTCGCTGCGCCGCGCTGGGGTCGAGTTGGTGGTCGTCGGCGTGGGCACTCCGGCGGGTTCTTTCATTCCGGTGGGTTCGCCGGGCAGTTCTCCGTCCGGCTTCAAAACCACCCGTAGCGGACAGCCTATTCTCAGTCGGCTCCACGAGGACCAGCTGCTTCGCCTGGTGCAGGGGCAGCCCGACCATTACACCCGCCTTGGTTCCTGGCAGCGCACCGTGCCTATGCTGCTGAAACACATCCAGGGCCCGCCACCGAAGCACGCCTGGGCTTCGGCCGACGATGACAAACCATTCGCTGGCTACCAGTTGTGGCTGCTGGTCAGTTTAGGGTTGCTGGTAGTGGAATTGTTGCTACCCACCGGATTTTCAGCGTCGAAGCCATGAAAATCATCCCGTTTATTCGTCGCCAGTGGATGCTTCTGCTGGGTACGCTCGTGGGCTTGGGGGTGCTGTGGCAACTAAAGCTGCCGGCGCAGGTCGGGCACACGGTCAGCTTTGCCCGAGGCGTTGCGGCCTACCGGGCTTCAGCCTACGACGACGCCGAAATCTTTTTTCGGCAGCTACCCATTGCGCCGGCCCAGGCTGGCCCAGTGCAGTATAATCTGGGCAATGCGCTTTACCAGCAAGGACGCTACCCCGAAGCCCGGGCTTGTTACCTAACCGCCACCCACGCTGCCGATAGCTTGGTGCGGGCTCGGGCCTGGGCCAACCTCGGCCAGTTGTATTACCGCACCCAACGGCTGCCCGATGCCTACGCAGCCTACCGGAGCGCGCTGCTACTGGCCCCTGACGATGAAGCCATCCGCCAGGATTTCCTCTTTGTCCGGCGCCATTTCCTCGCCCGCACCAAGCGCCCTGCCCCGGCCTCCGCTGCCGATAAGGCTCAGCAACCGCCAAAAGGGGCCGGTGCCCCAAGCCCGAAGGGCCCTCAACCTGGCCCGCCCCCGAAGCCTTCCGCTCAGCTTTCCAACCGCGACATCCAGGACATCATGGGATTGATTGACGAAAACGAGAACCGGGTGCGGGAAAAAATGAGTGATTCCCGCCAGCGGGGCAGAAAGCCAGAATCCGATGAGCAAGACTATTAAGCAGACGGGGAACTCAGGTGTGGCCACCGAGAGAGTGCCCGATACCAGTGGTGCCGCCCAGCGGCCGCCGGGCCGCCGGGCCGGCGGCCAGCGCTTCTGGCTTGCACTGGCCACGGTGCTGCTGCGTTTGGCGCTGCCCGCCGCGGCACAATCTGGCAGTGAGCAGACCAGCGAGGAGGTTTTTATCAAGGCCGAGCCTAGCAGCCGCCAAGTATATATCGGTCAGGCCCTGACCATGCGCTATTTGCTATACTACCGCGTTCCGCTGGTTGACCCGGACGAGGAGAACTCCCTATCATTTCCCAATTGCTTCGTCGAGGAATATCCGCCGTCGTCCCAGGAGCAGAAGAAAACAATCGACGGGCAGCGCTATCGGGTGAAGCTGTTGAAGCAGTTTCTCATCATTCCCGAACTGACCGGCCTGCAGCCACTGCCGGTGCTGAAGCGCCGCTACCGGTTTATGGCTGCCCCATCGGCCGAGGACTTTTTTGGGCAGCCCAGCATGACGTCTCGCGATGTGCAATCAGCAGCGCTCAGCTTGCAGGTCGAACCGCTGCCTGCCAGTCGGGATTCGGTGGCTTTCTGTCGGGCAATCGGGCAGTTTCGGGTGAAGGCCAGCTATGAAGTTTCCCCCAAAGCCGACAACATGCTGACCGTCCGCATAAAGTGGGCGGGCCCGGGCAACCTGCGCAAGTTGCGGCTGGCGCCCCCCGTGCTGCCGGCGGGCGTTGACTTGTTTAACAGCCATCGGCGGGAGGAGCACCGGCTAGTCGCCAGCGGGATGATGGCCGAGGGCGAGTATTCGTACAACGTGGTGACCCAGTACCAGGGGCATTACCGGCTGCCGGGGGTACGCCTGTCGTACTTCAATCCGGCCCAGGGCCGCTACGTGGTATTCAAGGATTCCGCGTTTGCCTGGGCCGTGACCCAGGGCCTCCCAGTTCCCCGGCTTGGCCAACCAAACAGTTCCACCGCCCAGAGAGACAATACGCTTTCTTACAAGCACTCCCTTTACCAGGACAATCGGCTGCGGCTTTTTACCAGCTCCCCGGCCTTTTACGCCCTGCTGCTGGCTTCGGGTGCGCTGCTGCTGGCCATGCTTGGTCATCAGCTCCTACTTCAGTACCGGGCGGCAACCATTGGCCAGCACCGGCACCGCAAAGCGCATAAATGGGCCCTGCGCGACTTGAAACGGCTGGAACGGAACACGCAAGCCGGGGTCGAACCGGGCCTCTACTACCGCAGCTTATACCTCATTCTGGTGGATTATTATTGTCGCCGGCACGGCAGCACCCGCCAGGAATATGCATCCTCCAATCCAGTCTTGCACTTGTCCCGGCTTGGGCCTGCTCCTTTGCGCGACCGCCTCAGTGCCTTTCTCGGCAAGCTCAACTGCCTGCGCTTTTCCGCAAACCCACCGGCCACCGCCGACCGACGCTACGGCACCGATTTACTGCACTTAATAGATGAAATAGAATTTTATCCCCATGCGTAACGGCATCCTCTATTTAGCCTTGCTGCTTGGCCTGACCGGCTGTTTGGCCCATCAGAAGCAGTCCAGCTTGCTCTTCGAGCGCGGCAATAAGGAAGCCGCCGCGGGCAACTACCGCAAGGCCCTTGCCATCTACCAGCAGCTTGACCAGCAAGGTATTGAGCGAGCGGAGCTGTACTGCAACATGGGCAATGTTTACTTGAAAACTGGGCGACTAGGACTGGCGCGCTATTATTATGAGCATGGCCTGCGGCTGGCTCCCTGGGACTCGCAGATACTGGCGAACCGACGTCTAGTTTTACAACGACTGGACATTAACACCACTCCACCCACTATTGCGGAAATACCTCGATTTCAATTTATTATCAACAAAGCAACAGAAGTTTCCGTTAGCGGCCTGTTGCTTGGTGCTGTGGTGGTATTGATATCCGTTTATGCTGGTAACAAACGCTATTCCCGGCAGCTGAGCATTGTAGCAAGTACACTTTTAATAAGTGGCGCAGGGCTGGTGATAATTTTGCTGTTTCTAAGGCTCTGGTCTGGTCAAGATGCTGCCATAGTTGTTGCACATGGTAGTGCCGTACGAATGGGTCCTAGCGAAGCAGCCCGACAGATTGCTCAAATAAAGGAGGGGCAAAAAGTGTTAGTAGTTAAACAGTATCGAGGCTGGATAAAAGTATCTACAACTACTTCTCGGCAGGGGTGGATTAAGCTTTCTAGCGCTGCTCGTTTACACAGCGAGGAATAATGAGGTGGTCCATTTAAGCTATACAGTTTAGAGTAGTAGTTTGAAGAAGTTGTTGGTGAGTGAGGTGGTCTGAGGTGGTCTAGCTAAAACGGACAGCGGGAAGTCTTAACTTCCGCTGCTCATGACTGAAAAACTGAATCCTGGTGGATTGCCCACTACCCGTAAGCAATACACGCCGGCTTTCAAGGCCGTGTGCGTCCGCCAAGTATCGGCCGGTGCCCGGCAAAGCGACGTGGCCCGTGCCCAAGGCATTTCGCCGGCGTTCTGGGCCGCTGGCAGCGCCAAGCGCTGGAACAAGCCGTGCCCAGCAGTGCCGAACGGGCAGAAATCAAGCAATTGCGCGCCGAACTCCGGCGCGTGGAAATGGAGCGCGACATTTTAAAAAAAGTCGTGACCACCTGCCAAATGCTTGAAGCGCATTTTCCCAGCCGCCTCAGTCATGAGCCGCTACCAGTTCATCCAAGATTGCACGGAACTGTGGCCTGTGCAGGTGCTTTGCCAGGTGCTGGGCGTCAGTTGCGCGGGCTACTATCAGTGGCGGGGGCGTGCCCAGCCAGCGCCAGTCCCGTGGCAGGTGGCGGCGCAGGCCGCCTTCCTACGCCACGCCCGGCGCTACGGCACGCGCCGGTTGCGGGCTAAATTGCGCGCCGAAGGCCATGCCGTGGGGCGCTACGCGCTGCGCTCGTGGCTGTACCGGCACGGGCTGCGGGCCCTGAGCACTCGCCCGCAACGGCCCCGCACCACCGTGGCCGACCCGGCGGCCGTGGTCGCCGAAAACCGTTTGTTGGGGCAGCCCGCGCCCACTGCCCCCGACCGTGTGTGGGTGGGCGACATTACGTACTTACCCCTGGTGGGCGGGCGCTGGTGCTACCTGGCTACGTGGCGCGATGCCTGCTCTAGGCGTGTGGTGGGCTGGCACCTGGCCGCGCAGATGCCCACTGAACTCGTGCTGCTGGTTTTGGAACGGGCCCTGACGCTGCGCCAACTCGCGCCGGGGTTCATCGTCCACGCCGACCGCGGCAGCCAGTACACTAGCGCCGCTTGCCGGGCCCGCGTTGCCCAAGCCGGGGCCGTGCCCAGCTTCAGCCGGCCCGGAAATCCTTCCGATAACGCTCAGGCGGAGGCCGGTTGGAGCACGCTCAAAACCGAGCTGCTGCCGCACGGCACTGCGTTCGCCTCCCTCGAAGAAGCCCGCCTGGAAGTGGCGCACTACCTCGACACCTACTTCAACCTCGACCGCCGCCACTCCGCCCTCAGCTAACGCTCGCCCCACCAATTCGAACACGACTTCAAAATCAACCTATCTTAGTTCGCTGTCTGTTTTCACTGGACCAACACAATCAAGTTGCGGTGTAATCCTAGCGCATACAGTGCAATTCGTTATTGTGAGAATTGCCAAGTTAACTTATTCCCCACTTATCAACCCCAGGCATTTTCCATCTGCTTGCGTTTTTCTGTCGTTGCGATTGCATGATAGGGCTTCATAGAGCGGTGATCCGTGTGTCCCGTAATCGCCATTACGACGGCAGCGTCCATGCCGCGTTCGAAGGCTTGGGTTACAAAGGTTTTGCGCCCCATATGCGATGACATGAGCTCATGCTTAGGTACCCATTTAATTGTTGTCTTGGAGCCCTGATCTTCAACAATTTGCACTTTGGCATCTATGCCACAGAACTTTCCCAGTTCTTTTACATAGCTATTAAATTTTTGCTGTGATAGCTTATGAAAGCCTTCGGGGTATTTTGAAAGAATGGGTCGTGAATAAGAATTCAATTTTACTTCAGTCCATTGCTCTGTCTTAATGGTGCGTAGTCTCAATGTGTCGTCAGTGACGTGTGCTGGTGTTACACGAATGAAATCTGAGTGCCTCAGCCCGGTGGCACAAGCAAACACGAGCATGTCGCGCAGTTTAGTGTGTCGCGGTTCCGCTGTGAGGTCGAAATGATGAAGTAGGTCTAATTCAGCTTGGGTAAGGTACACGATCGGCTTTTGTGTCATGGGCAACCGTTTGAATTTGCGAAAGGACGAGTTGAGGGTCAAACCGCGTTCCCCAGTATAGCCCATCACCACTTTGACGCGTTTGATTTGGTTATTAGTTGTTCCATTGGTCATCTTCTTTACCTGGGTTAGGAAGGTGATGAAATCATAATAAAAAAGGGTGTCTATGTTTTCCAAGCCCAGCTTGCAGTGCTTGAGAGCGACGAAGGTCCGCAAATGGTTGAGCGTTGTCTTGTAATGCTTGTAGGTTCCGTGGGCTTTGGTGGCCCTGGTGGCATTGATGTATTCTTCAAAGAGCTCCAGAAAATCTAGAGCCTTTGCTTTCTTTTTCTCTTTTTCAGGCGCTGGTGGAGAATCTGCGTTCGTTTTGTCTTTAAATCGTTCGGTGACATATTCCAGCGTTGGCTCAACCTCCGCCATGTTAGCTGCGATAATAATTTTGTCGAGCCGGCCTTTTACCTTTTGCACGTGCGCGTTTAGCTCCTGCACTTCCACACTGCTGCCGATAACCTTTTGGTGCTCGGCGTCCCACTGCTTGGGTGCTACACTGCGGCCGGTACTGAATTTCTTTTTGTCCGACTTGTAGGTGTACTGCGCGTAAATGGTGGTAGTGCCCAGGTCTTTTCGATCACTGCGAATGAGGAGCTTTACAGAGGCCATTATGTTGCTTGGTCGAGTGTATGGTTGAGTCGATATCCTTAGCTGAACAAATGTAGTAAAGGAAAAAGTGGGACCGCGAGTGGGACCGCAAAATACAGTTCAGTCAAGTGAAATGAGGTCAGAGAGCTCAATAAAAAGGCCTTTTTAGAGCGTTTAAAGTTAGTATTCGTACAAGTATGGTAAAACGTAGGTGATCCCAGCGGGATCACAGCAAAAGCCCCATTCTGGCAACAGGATGGGGCTTTTTCATTGGTGTTGGGAGGTCAGGTTGCAGACTGCGCAAAATGCCGGGCTGATTATAGCCGCTGGAGCTACTTCAGTAGCTCATGCAGCACGGTTTGCATGGAAATGGTGCGGTTGCCGGCTTCCTGAATGATGAGCGAGCCGGGTGCGTCGAGCACGGCGTCGGACACTTCCACATTGCGGCGCACGGGCAGGCAGTGCAGGAATTTGGCGGTGTCGGTGAAGGCCATGTGCTCGGGGGTGAGCATCCAGGCGGGGTCGTTGCCGAGCACCTGGCCGTAGTCGAGGTAGCTGCTCCAGTTCTTGGCCTGCACGTAGTCGGCACCTTCCAGGGCTTTCTGCTGGTTATATTCAATACGGGCACCTTTGGTGAAGCGCGGGTCCAACTCGTAGCCTTCGGGGTGGGTGATGACGAAATCCACCCAGTCGATTTCCGAGAACCAGTCGCAAAAGGAGTTGGGCACGCACTGGGGCAGGGCGCGCACGTGCGGGGCCCAGGTGAGCACCACTTTCACGCGCTCCTTCTGCTTGGTTTCAGCTACCGTGATGAGGTCGGCGAAGCTTTGTAGGGGGTGCAGGGTAGCGCTTTCCAGGCTGATGACGGGCACAGTGGCGTACTGCAGTATCTTGTTGAAGACGACTTCGCCGTAGTCCTCGGCTTTATCCTTGAGAGTGGGAAATGTGCGCACGCCCAGCACGTCGCAGTACTGGCTCATTACGGCGATGGCATCCTTGATGTGTTCCTGAGTGCCACCGTTCATCACCGCGCCGTCGGCCATTTCCAGGGTCCAGGAATCGGCTCCGGCGTTCAGCACCCAGGCTTGCGCGCCCAGGTTGTAGGCCGCCTTGATGGAGCTGAGCCGGGTGCGCAGGCTGGGGTTGAAGAAGATAAGGCCGACGGTTTTGTTGCGCCCGATGTGCTGGTACCCGTAAGGGTTAGCCTTGATTTCCAAGGCTTGCTGCAACAAGGCTTTATAGTCGCCCGCATCGGCAAAGGAGGTGAAATTTTTCATTTAATGGTATTTCTTAACTCAAAAAGAACGTTATGCTGAGCTTGGCGAAGCATCGCTACCATAGTAGTAACCAATGCTGATTTGCCGAAGCAGTGGAGATGATTCGACAAGCTCAGCATGACGTTCTGGGTGGATGTTTTACAACGTTCAATGATTACATCGCCTTATACTCATTCCAGCTCTTAATTTTCAAATCCTCCATTCCCAGCGTGCAAAAGGCGCGGATGAATGCCTTGGCCAGCCGCGCATTCGTCAGCAACCCGATGCCCGAATCCACGGCCGTGCGGCGGATTTTGTAGTCGTTATCCAATTCGCCTTTTGAAAGGTTTTTGGGGATATTAATGACCAGGTCGATTTTCTTCTCCTTCAGGTAGGTCAGCACGTTGGGTTCCTGCTGGTCGTCGGGCCAGAAGAGCAGGCTGCTGGGCACGTTGTTTTCGGCGAAGAAGCGGTGGGTGCCCTGGGTGGCGTAAAGCTGGTAGCCGCGCTGCACCAGCAGCTTACTGGCCGAGAGCAGCGCCACTTTCGACTGGAGGGGCCCGCCGGAAATGAGCACCGTTTTCGCCGGGATTTTGTAGCCCACGCTCAGCATCGATTTCAGCAGGGCTTCCTCGGCGGTGTCGCCCAGGCAGCCGACTTCGCCGGTGCTCACCATGTCCACGCGCAGCACGGGGTCGGCGCCGGGCAGGCGGGTGAAGGAGAACTGCGGGGCCTTCACGCCCACGAAGGGCAGGTCGTAGACCCGCTCGCTCTCGTCGCGGGGTACTTGCTTGCCCAGCAGCACCTGGGTGGCCTTTTTGATGAGGTTGTTGCCCGAGATTTTCGACACGAAGGGGTAGCTGCGCGAGGCCCGCAGGTTGCACTCAATCACGCTGATGGCCCCGTTCTTTTCCAAGAACTGGATGTTGAACGGGCCGCTGATGTCGTAGCGGCGGGCCACCTTTTCGGCGATGATTTTGAGCTTGCGGATGGTGCCCACGTACACCCGCTGGGGCGGGTAGTACATGGTGGCGTCGCCGGAATGCACGCCGGCAAACTCGACGTGCTCGGAAATGGCGTAGCTCACGATTTCGCCTTTATCGGCCACCGCGTCCAACTCGATTTCCTTGGCTTCCTGCATGAATTCGGACACCACCACCGGGTATTCGGCGCTCACTTCCTTGGCCGCTTTCAGGAATTCTTCCAGTTCGAAGGCGTTGGAAACCACGTTCATGGCCGCGCCCGACAGCACGTAGCTCGGCCGGATGAGTACCGGGTAGCCCACTTCGCGCACGAACCCGTTCATGGCTTCCAGCGAGGTCAGTTCCTTCCAGCGCGGCTGGGCAATGCCCAACTCGTCCATGATGCTGCTGAACTTGTGGCGGTTCTCAGCCTCGTCGATGTGCGCGGCCGTGGTGCCCAGAATGGGCGCGTGGGCTTCTTCGAGGCGCATGGCTAAGTTGTTGGGAATCTGGCCGCCGGTGCTCAGAATCACGCCGCCCGGCTGCTCGAAGTCCAGAATGTCCATCACCCGCTCGAAGCTCAGCTCCTCGAAGTAGAGCCGGTCACTCACGTCGTAGTCAGTGGATACGGTTTCGGGGTTGTAGTTGATGAGGATGGTTTTGTAGCCCTCCTCGGCAGCCGTTTGCACGGCCTGCACGCCGCACCAGTCGAACTCGACCGACGAGCCGATGCGGTACACGCCCGAGCCCAGCACCACGATGGACTTGGCGGTTTCGCGGGCCAGGTCGTTTTCGGTGCCGTGGTAAGTGGTGTAGAGGTAGTTGGTTTTGGCCGGAAATTCGGCGGCCAACGTATCAATCTGCTTCACTACGGGCAGCACGCCCAGGGCTTTGCGGCGGGCGCGCACGCGCAGCTCGTCGGCCTTCACGTCGCCCTCGCCCAGCAGCTGCACGGCAATCTGCTGGTCCGAAAAGCCGGCTTTCTTGACTTCGCGCAACAGCTTGGTTTCTAATCCATCGAGGCCGGTAGCGCGGCCGGCGGCCAGTTGCTGGCCCAGCTCAAAAATGGTGTACAGGCGCTGCAAAAACCAGTGGTCAATCTTGGTCAACTGATGCACCTGCTCCAGCGTGTAGCCGGCCTCGAAGGCGTTGTTGATGGCGAAGATGCGCTCCTCGTTCGGCTCGCTCAGCAGCTGGTCAATCGTGTCGAGTTCAATGTTTTCGGGCCGGTTGGCTACGAAGCCGCGCTTGCCGGTATCGAGCATGCGCAGGCCCTTCTGAATGGCTTCCTCGAACGATTTGCCGATGGCCATCACCTCGCCCACGCTCTTCATGGCTGAGCCAATCTGGCGGTTCACGCCCGAGAATTTGCCCAGGTCCCAGCGCGGCAGCTTCACCACCACGTAGTCGAGGGCCGGCTCGAAAAAGGCTGAGGTGGTCTGCGTGACGCTGTTTTTCAGCTCGGCCAGCGAGTAGCCCAAACTCAGCTTGGCGGCTACGAAGGCCAGCGGGTAGCCCGTTGCCTTCGAGGCCAGCGCCGACGAGCGCGAGAGGCGGGCATTCACCTCAATCACCCGGTAATCTTCGGACACGGGGTCGAGGGCGTACTGAATGTTGCACTCGCCCACGATGCCCAGGTGCCGGATGGTTTGGATGCCAATGCTGCGCAGCTTGTGGTACTCGCGGTTGCTCAGCGTTTGGGACGGAGCCACCACGATGCTCTCACCGGTGTGAATGCCGATGGGGTCGAAGTTCTCCATGTTGCAGACCGTGATGCAGTTGTCAAACTGGTCGCGCACCACTTCGTACTCCACTTCCTTCCAGCCCTTCAACGATTCTTCCACCAGAATCTGGTCGGAAGTCGTGAAGGCCTGCCGGGCCAGGGCGCGCAGCTCGTCCAGGTTGTTGGCGAAGCCGCTGCCCAGCCCGCCCAGCGCAAACGCGGCCCGCACGATGATGGGGAAGCCAATGGTTTCGCCGGCGGCCAGGGCCTCGGCCAGGCTGATGCAGGCCACGCTGCGGGCCGAGAGCACGCCAATCTGGTCGAGCTTGACCTTGAAAATCTCCCGGTCCTCGGTGTCGATGATGCTCTGCACGGGCGTGCCCAGTACCTGCACGTGGTACTGCTCGAACACGCCGGCGCGGTACAGGGCCACGGCGCAGTTCAGGGCTGTTTGGCCGCCAAAGGCCACCAGAATGCCATCGGGCCGCTCTT
>NZ_JBEPPC010000004.1:0-339592 GCF_040547115.1 Hymenobacter sp. UYCo722
AGGGTCGTGAAATCGTAGTCCCAAGGCACGCGAATCAGCTCCACGTCGCGCTCCAGGAAGCAGCGGATGATGTTGGTTTTGGTGCCGCAGTCCACCAGCACGATTTTGTGCTGGCCACTGCCGAAGTGCTCCACGCCGGGCTGGCTCACCTGCGCCACCAAGTTGTCGAGGTTGGGGTCGTGGAAGGGCACGTCGTCCTCGGCCACGATTTTGCCCAGCATGGCGCCTTTCTCGCGCAGCTTCTTGGTGAGCATGCGGGTATCGACGCCGCAGATGCCGGGGATGTTGTACTCCTTGAGCCAGTCGCCGAGGCTTTTGGCGGCGTTCCAGTGGCTGTGCTCCTCGGAGTAGTAATTGACGACCAGCCCGGCAATGTGAATTTTGTCGGACTCGAAAATGGTCGAAATCGACTCGTACAGCTCCTCGCCGGGCACGCCGTAGTTGCCCACCATGGGAGTGGTGAGCACCAGAATCTGGCCGGCGAAGGACGGGTCGGTGAGGTTTTCGGGGTAGCCCGTCATGGCCGTGCTGAACACGACCTCGCCCGCGGCGGAGGTGAACGCGCCGAAGGATTCGCCTTCTATAGTAGTGCCGTCTTCGAGGATGAGTTTTACTGTTTGGGTCATGATGGATGGACGCAGGAAGAACGTCATGCTGAGCTTGTCAAAGCGTCTCTACTGCTTCGTTGAATGGTTCAGCCGAAGCGCTAGAGGTGCTTCAACAAGCTCAGCATGACCGCTCGTTTAATGTGAATTTTTCTGACACAAACGGCCTCTATATATCATCCAGACCCGGCAGGCCAAGCAAACCAGCGGCGCGGCGCGCCGTGGTTTTCACACTGGCGACATCCGGGCCGGTGATGGTTAGGTGGCCCATTTTACGGCCAGGGCGCGCGTCCAGCTTGCCGTACAGGTGGAGGTGGGCTCCTGGCAGGCTCAGCACGGCGGACCAGTTGGGCTCGTGCCGCTGGCCGCTGCTGTCAAACCACACCTCACCCAATAGATTGAGCATGATGGCCGGAGAATGCTGGCGCGGCTGCGGCAGGGGCAGGCCCGCCATGGCATGCACCTGCAGGTCGAACTGCGACACGTCGCAGGCGTTCAGGGTGTAGTGGCCGCTGTTGTGCGGGCGCGGGGCCATCTCGTTGACCACCAAGTTACCGTGTTCGCTGCCATCGTCCACCACAAAAAACTCGACGCACAGTACCCCGACATAGCCGATATGCTCCGCGATGGAAACGGCCGCGTCGCGGGCCCTGGTTGCCAGGGCGGGCGGCATGTTTCCTTCGTACGCATAGGTCACAGCCAAAATGCCATCGACGTGCACGTTACGCTGCGGAGCGAAGCTAACTACCTGCCCGTCCCAGCCGCGCGCCACCAGCACCGAGCACTCGGCGGTTAGGGGCAGCATCTTTTCCAGCACGCAAGCGGCTTCGCCCAACTCCGCCCAGGCGGCGGCCAGCTCGGCGGCGGTTTTCACCCGGACCTGGCCCTTGCCGTCATAGCCCATGCGCGCAGTTTTCAGGATGCCGGGCAGCAAATCAGTTCGCTCGTTCTGCACGGCCTGCAGCTGGGCCAGCGTTTCAATTACCGCGTAGGGCGCGCAGGCCACCCCCGACACGTCGGCGCAGGCGGTGAATAGGGCTTTTTCCTCGACGCGGTTTTGGGCAATGCCCACTGCGGCCGCACCGGGCACCACGGGTCGGGTCAGGGCCAGCGTTTGCAGGGCCTGGGCGGGCACGTTTTCAAACTCGGTGGTGATGGCCTGGCACAGCTGGGCCAGTTGCGCCAGCCCGGCCGGGTCGTTGTAGTCGGTCTGGATGTGGTGGTGACTCACCAGCCCGGCCGGGCTTTGCGCGTCGGGCTCCAGCACGGCGGTAAAGTAGCCCAGGCGCTGGGCGGCGTGCACAAACATGCGGCCCAGCTGGCCGCCCCCCAACACCCCCAGGGTCGCCCGCTGGCCAGCGGCATCCACGCTGCCCGGAAAAATCAGGGGCATGGCGAGGCTATGCGTTTTGTCGCTCATACGGGCAGCGTCATGGCGCGGGCGGCTTCGGTTTGTGCGGCCCGAAACGCGTGCAGCCTGGTCGCCAGGTCCGGGTCGTGCAGGGCCAGCATACTCACGGCGAACAGCGCGGCATTGGCCGCCCCGGCATCGCCAATGGCAAACGTAGCGACAGGTATCCCTTTTGGCATCTGCACGATGCTGTGCAGCGAGTCTACGCCCTGCAAATGCCGACTGGCCACCGGCACCCCCAGCACGGGTACCGTGGTTTTGGCGGCCATCATGCCCGGCAGGTGGGCGGCCCCACCCGCGCCGGCGATAATGGCCTGCAAGCCGCGCGGGCCGGCTTGTTCGGCATAAGCAAATAAGTCGTCGGGCATGCGGTGGGCCGACACCACGCGCGCTTCGTGGGCCACGCCAAAGTGCGTGAGCATCTGCACGGCGTGCTGCATGGTGTCCCAGTCGCTGCTGGAGCCCATGACCACGCCGACCAGGGGCTTGCCTGGGGCGGCGCTATTGGGAGAGTCTGGGGAGTCGGAGGTGTTCATTGAAATTTCTTGGTCGTCATGCTGAGCTTGTCGAAGCATCTCTACCGCTTCGCTAGGCGGTGCATACGAAGCGGTAGAGATGCTTCGGTTTCGCTCAGCATGACGTTCTGTTTGTTTTTGAATAAGCGCTACCTATTAGCGCTCCAGCAGGATTTCCGTGCCTAAAATCACTAGGTCTACACTGCCTTTCAGCGTCTGGTCGATGAAGGGTGTGTTCTGTGATTTGGATTTCATGAACTCCCGCGTGAAAGTCGTTTCCGCTTCGGTATCGAACAAGACGCATTCGGCTTGTTGACCGACTTCGATGGCAACTGCCGGCAGGCCCATCAGGCGGCGGGGCTCCGCCGAATAGCGCTTCACCACCAGGTCCCAACCGAATTTTCCGGGCTCGACGAAATGGTGATACAGCGACACCAAGGCCGTATCCAGGCCGGTGATGCCATTGGGCGCGCTGATGAAATCCTGGGCTTTTTCGAACGGCGTATGCGGCGCGTGGTCCGTGGCAATGATGTCGAATACGCCTTCAATAAGCCCTGCCAGCAGGGCGTCACAATCCGCCTGCGTCCGCAGCGGCGGGTTCATTTTATAGTTCGTGTCGTAGTCCCCGATGTGCTCGTCGGTGAACATCAGGTGGTGCGGCATCACTTCCGCCGTCACCTTCACATCGCCGCGCGATTTCCACCAGCGGATGGTTTCCATGCCCATCTTGCTGGACACGTGTTGGATGTGCACGTGCGCGCCCGCCGCGTGGGCCAGGCGGATGTCGCGGTCGATGATGATTTCCTCCGCGCACGCCGGCGAGCCCTTGATGCCGAGCCGGTAGCTCATCACCCCTTCGTTCACGGCGCGTGGCCCGGCCAGTTCCGGCACCTCGCAGTGGCTGGCGAAAAACATCCCAAACTCGGTGGCGTACTGCATCGCCCGGAAAAGTACGGCTGGGTCGGCCGTGGTATCCCCATCGTCGGTGAGCATTTTCACCCCGAGCGAGCGCATGCCCTCGATTTCCGCCAGTTCCTTGCCCTCGCGATTCTTCGTAACGCAGCCGGAGGTGTACACCGGAATACGGGACCGGTCCTTGGCATTTTCCAGCACGGTGGCCACCGCAGTAGCCGAGTCGAGGGCCGGCCGAGTATTGGGCATCATGACCACGCCGGTAACGCCGCCGTTGATGGCCGCTTCGCTGCCCGTGGTAATGGTTTCCTTGTTCTCAAACCCCGGCGCGCGGAAATGGACGTGGGCATCAAACATGCCCGGCATCAGCACGCGACCACGCGCGTCGATGACCCGGGCACCCTCGGGAACGGCCAGGCCGCTCCCGATTTCCTGAATTTTTCCTTCGACAATGAGAACATCACTTTCGACAAGTATGGGGGAGTCTTCGGAGGCAATACGGGCGTTTTGAAGAAGAAGCATGGAGGGATGATTGCTATAAATCGGCAAGGGGGTGAGGGGTTCTGGCTGTTGAAGAAAAAAATACACGGGCGGAACCAGCCGCCGCGTCCGGACTTTTAGGGGATAATCGCCGTTGAGTTGGCTCGCTGCTGCGCGACATACGATTCCTGCTTCGGGAAGTCTCCCCCCGGCGTGAGCCAGTCGAGCACGGCCATGCGAACAGAAATCCCGTTTTCGACCTGGTTAGTGATAAGGCTGCGCTCATAGTCCATGACGGCGTCGCACAGCTCGACCCCCCGGTTCACGGGGCCGGGGTGCATGATGTAGAGGCCACGGTCGCGGATTTCCGCCAGCCGGGTGTTGGTGATGCCGTATACCCGGTGGTACTCGCGAACGCTGGGGAAAAACTGCACGTCCTGGCGCTCCAGCTGCACGCGCAGCAGGTACACTACATCGGGTGCCCAGGCCATGGCCGCCTCGTAGTCGGTAAAGCGGCGGATGGTGGCCGGGCCGTACTTGGGCACCAGCGAGCCCGGCCCCAGGTAAGCGACCTCGATGCCCAGCTTTTGCAACAAAGTGCTGGTGGAGCGCGCCACGCGGGAGTGGAGAATATCGCCAATGATGAGGACCTTTTTGCCCCGGGGGTCAGGAAATTTTTCCTTGATGGTAAAAGCGTCCAGCAGGGCCTGGGTGGGGTGTTCGTGGGCCCCGTCGCCGGCATTGATGACCGACGCCGTGGTCTGGCGGGCAATCATGCCGGGCAGGCCGGGGTGACTATGGCGGATAACGATGTAGTCGGTGCGCATGGCCTGGAGGGTCTCAATCGTCTCGCGGACCGACTCGCCCTTGGAGATGGAGGAGTGGGCAACGTCGAAATTCGTTACCTCCGCCGAGAGACGCTTAGCCGCTACCTCGAAGGAAGAATGCGTCCGGGTGCTGGCCTCATAGAAGAGCATGAGCACGGACTTGCCTTCCAGCGCGGGAATTCGCTTCACCGAATGAGTGAATAGCTTTTTAAAGGACTTGGATTGGTCGAGCAGAAACTCGATTTCCTCCGGGTGCAGGGATGCAATGTCAATCAGGTCTTTACGGGCCATACCAGGTTGGGGAAATTAAGTACGTAATCAGTAGTTACGAGCCGGAGGGGTTTTAACAGTCCCTGCAATTTGCTGACTGCCATATGAAGCGGAAGCCACGGCAGCGGAGCGGCAACCCCCGAACTCAGTGGACATAAAAAAACCGTTTCGGAATCCGAAACGGTGGCGGGGCAATACCAGAAAAAACAATAGAAATACCAGTGGCAGAATCGGGAAAACCGACGGGGCCGCAGACCTTCCGGTCCACTCGCGGTTCCCAGTCGAGCAGGGTTCCACGCTTCATCAACGGTTTTTGGGGTTGAAGCATGCTGCAAAGCTACGGTATTGTTACGCCCGACAATTCATCAACCATGTTAATTTTTTCTGGCTACTTTTCTCATCTCTGGATTTTTCAAGCTAACGGGCTAGTCAACGCATATTTTGTTCTTCTTTTCGCTATCAAAAAAACCCATGGCTCGCGCAACCAGTTGCTTGGCAAGCACATCCATCTTAACTTTAGCTCTTTATTCCGCCGCTTAAGCTGGCGGACCACCATTCTGCGGTGGCAAGCAGCCCATGAACCATTGGGTATTTCATGAGCTGATTCATTTCCGGCCGGTACAAAGTAGCATCAGGGTGGTCTGGTTAAGCCGAACCCGGGCGGGTGAGGTGGGCTAGCCCAAGCCGGACAGGATTGGGACGTGGTTTACAGATGGATTTCCAGGTAAGGTTGTCTAATAAATGTGGACAGAATAAGGTCCGAAGATAAAACGCGCTTCGTTTGGTAAAACGAGGAATTGATTACCAACCTCCGCCTTACTTAAGTCCCCAATGACTGAACCCAAGTTGCCGATGTTTGTGCAAGTGCGTTCCACCAAAATGGGGCATTCTCTGCACTTCGCCACGGGCTTAGTATTCGGCCTTGTTGGGTACTTTTTCTGGCAATTCGTAGCGGCCTTTGTGGGGTTTTTCACCTTCGGCTCCGGGGCAGGCCACGATTCAGCAGCGATGCTTGTGGGGAGCGGGTGCCTGGCGGTACACGTGGGACTGCTCAGTTGGCTTTTCCGGCGGCAGGTGCTTTACACCACTTGGGTAGCTTGGGCTGTCAATGTCGGGCTGGCCCTTGGGCTGTTTGCCTGGCTAGAACTGTATCGAACCTACCAACTCTAAGGAAAAGGAGTCCGGAGTTCGACTAGCGAGTATGGCTAAACGGTTCGATGAGCAAAAGGAAATAATTCAATTTGTAGCTAGCTCAGGCCTAGATTTACCGGCCCTTCTTGCCGCAAGCTGCCCATGGAACCCCGAATAGAAATCACGTTCTTTGGCTGGCAAGTAGGGATGAAATCGCTCCGTTTTGCGCGCCTGTTGCACGAGGAGGCAGGGCTGGAACTGGCGGAAGCGTGGGCCATCAAAACCAAAGTACTGAACGAAGAACCGGTGGTACTCGAACTGCCCGCCGCCATTGGCGCGGCCGTGTTGGAGAAGGCAACCGCGTTGGGAGTTATCTGTACCATGGCCAATTCCTAGCCTCGCTCAGCGAAACGGTAGCAATGTAAACGCCCGTTGTTTAGTTGAAGGAGCAATTTATGGTGACAACATAATCCCTCTCCCTTGTTTCTGAGTTGACCCGGAAATTCTACAACCGCAGGGTCTGATAAGGTCAGGAAGCACCTCGCCGTCGCTAGTGGTAGCGGTAGGGGGAAAGTTGTTCGGGTGCGAGAAAAAGCCCCGGCCGCAGTTTCTTCGCCAGTCGCGGGGGCAAGGCGTGGGTGGCTTGGTAGGTCGCCAGCACCTGCGCTTCGTTCGCTTTCGCGTAGCGAGAAACCAAGCGCACGCCCAGGACCGTCAACGGCAGAGCAACGCCCGCGCCGATTCGCAGGCCGACGACGACGCCCGCCAAGCCCTGGTAGCCGCCCTGGCCCGAAACGGAAAAGCCAATGACCGGCCCGGCCGCCACCGCCAGGCCGCTCGTGACCAGCAGGGCAACGCCGCCCGCGCGCCGCAGGTGAAACAGCCGCTGCAGCGCCGCGACCGTGTCGGCCGCCGTGTTACGAGCGGCGGGTCCGCTCGCACCGGGCCCGCCGGCGGGGGAATTGGAAGCCACTTGCCCGAAAGCTGGGCCGGACAACAGCAGCAAGACGCAGAGGCAGCGAAGCATGGCAGGGAGTTAAGTGCGAGGAAAGGTACTTCGGTCCGGAGGAAACCCGACACCATGCGCCATGCCTGCCGACGCGCACCGCTACATTTTAGGAAAACGGTGGTGGCTGTTGCAGAACTCGGTTTAGCAGGTCCTGCTAAACCGAGTTCTGCAACAGCCACGGTGGTTCAAATAAGAGGTAAAGCCATTTGCATTCTCCAACCGACCGCCTCCAACACGTAACATGCGCTGCGGATAAAATACCCGTCTATTGCCTAGGCCCACCCGGCCATATTAGAAAGCAGCTCCGGCTGCACCAGCGGCCGGAGCTGCTTTCTGGGTACAAAACTGCCCTACGCCACCAGCTCCGGCGTGCGGCCCAGCTTCGAGTTCTTGTAGCCGTAGGTGAAGTACACGGCCAGGCCAATCAGCAGCCACACAAAGAATAGCGTCCAGTTGCTGATGCCCAGCTCCGTCATCAGGTACAGGTTGATGAGCAAGCCCAGGGTGGGCAGCAGCGAGAGCCGCTTGCGGAACGAGAGTACCGATAGCGCCAAGCAAAACAGGAAAAACACCAGCGTCGGAATCTGGTGGGCGAAACCACCCGTGACCTTGCCGCTCAGGGCGTCGTGCTCAATCCAGCCGCGCTGGCCGGTGATGTCGAGCCAGAATTGGTGGTTGCTGGCCGCGTTGTAGCGCACAATCAGGAACGCGCCCACCAGCAGAATCAGCGGCACTAGCCACTTGCCGTTGATGTAGGGCACCTTGAAGCGGGCCTCCGACTGGCCATAAGGGTCGATGATGAGAATGCCGCCGCAAACTAGCGCAAACGCGAACAGCGTGCCGATGCTGGTGAGGTCGACCACCAAATCCATGTTCAGAATAAGTGCCGGAATGGCCACGAAGCAGCCCGTGACGATGGTGGCGAATGAAGGCGTGTGGAAGCGCGGATGAATGCGCGAGAACACCGACGGCAGCAGCCCGTCGCGCGACATCGTGAGCCAGATGCGCGGCTGCCCCAGCTGAAACACCAGCAGCACCGAAGCCATGGCAAACACCGCGCTCACCGCCACCAGCCCCGACAGCCGCGAGAGCCCCACTTTGGCAAACACGAACGAGAGCGGGTCGCCCACGCCCAGCTCCTTATACGACACCATGCCCGTGAGCACCAGCGTAATAATCACGTACAGCACGGTGCAGATAATCAGGGCGTACATCATGGCCTTGGGCAAATCGCGCTGCGGATTCTTGCATTCCTCGGCCGTCGTCGAAATGGCATCGAAGCCGATATAGGCAAAAAACACCGCCGACACGCCCTTGAGCACGCCGCCCACGCCGTTGGGGGCAAAAGGCGTCCAGTTGACCGGGTTCACGTAGAACGCGCCCACCACAATCACAATGAAGACAATAATCAGCTTCAGCAGCACCAGCAGGTTAGAGGCGTTTTTGCTCTCCTTGATGCCCACGTACACCAGCGCCGTAATGGCCACGGTGATGGCGAAGGCCGGCAGGTCGATAACCAGGTGCAGGCCATCGGTGAGAGCCGGGGCCTGCATCCAGGCCTTGTAGCCGTCGAGCTGGGCCGGCGACACGGCCGCCGTGGCTTCGGCCAGGGTTTTGCCCGACTGTACCAGCGTCTGCACGGCCTCGTAACCGGCGTGGCCGGTTTGGGTGCCCATCGTGAGCCAAAGCGGAATGTGCAGCCCAATGCCGTCCATCAGGCCCGTAAAGTAGTCCGACCACGAAATGGCTACCACGATGTTGCCCACCGCGTATTCCATTATCAAAGCCCAGCCAATAATCCAGGCCGCCAGCTCGCCAAACGAGGCGTAGGCGTAGGTATAAGCCGAACCGCTAACCGGAATGGTGGCCGCGAACTGCGCGTAGCATAACGCCGAAAATGCGCAGGCAATGGCCGTGAACACGAACAGCAGCGACACCGCCGGCCCGCCATCGAGGCTGGCCTTGCCGATGGTGCTGAAAATACCGGCCCCGATAATGGCCGCGATGCCCAGCGCCGTAAGGTCGCGCACGGTGAGGTGGCGCTCCAAGCCGCCGGGGGAATGGCCCTCGTGGTCGGCCGGGGGATTTTGCAGAATGGCCGCGATGGTTTTGCGGCGAAACAGGGATTTTTCAGAACTCATGAAAGAACGGGGGCGGGTTTGGGGGCGAAAAGATAACGCCCCGGCGCGGGTTGTGGCGCATCCGGCCCCGTTAGCAGCCCTCAGCGCAGCAGCCCGCTCACGAGGCTGCCAGCCACGTGCACCGTCATGGTGCCGCCGCCTACCCGCACCGGCAGCCCCACCGATACGCTGCCCATGCCGCTGCCGTAGCCATTGTAGCCGAAGCCATTAGGCACCGGCCCGCGCAGCCCCAGCGGCGCAAACGCCGGGTTACCGAAGCGGCCATCGGTGCTGCCAAAGGGTGCGGCACTGCCGTAGGGCTGCACCCAGTAGGGTGCGAGGCTATACTGCACGAAGGGCCGCGCCCGCTGCCCGCTGCCCAGTACATAGCGTAGGTAGGGCTGCACGCCGTAGCCCGCCAGGCCCGGGGCCAGCACCGGCGAGTAGCTGCCCGTGACGTAGGCCCCGGCCAGCCAGTGCCCGCTGGCCGGCGCGGGCGAGCCCGGAATCTCCAGCCCCACCACGCTGCCGGTGCGCTGCTGCGCGTGGCTGAACAAGGGCAGGGCAACCAGCGCCAGCGGCGCAAAGCGGAAAAGCGTTTTCATGTGGAAAGACTGTAGTGGCCGGATAGATATCCAAGATACGCCTTTTTGCGAGCTGGCCGTGTGCATTCACGCGCCGGTGCGCATCGGAAGGGCACCGCCGTTCACCCAGCCCGTTTATGCGCCCCGCTACTTCGCTCACCATCCCGCAGCCCTGCTCCGAAAGCTGGGCCGCTATGTTGCCCACCGCCGCCGGCCGCCAATGCGCCGCCTGTGCCCACACGGTAGTCGACTTCACCCTGAAAACCGATGCTGAAATCCTGGCCTACCTGGCCGGGGCCGAGGCCGGCCGCACCTGCGGCCGGTTCGCGGCGGGGCAGCTGGAACGGCCGTTGCAGCGCGCCGCCCTGGCTGCCCCAAGCCAGCGCTGGCGGGCCTGGCTGGCGGCCGCCGTGGCCGTATGGGCCGTGCGTGAGGGCATAGGTACCGAAGCCAATGCCCAAACGCTCACCGAGTGGCGCGCCCGCTATTGGGGCGGCCCGGTGCCGGCCGCACCGGTGATTGATGCGCCCATAGTTGAAAATGTTGCGGTTACAGCACCGGCTCAACCACCAATGGTAGGCCGCGAAACGCTGCATGGCGTGCCGATAATCCGGACATATCCGGAGCAGCTTCCGTTGCTGTCGGAGCGGCCTTTGGTGTTGCGGGGTATTATTACTGATAGTGCCAACAACGAGGGAATCCCGGGCGTGACAGTACTGCTAAAGGGAACCACAGTAGGTTTCAGTACCACCGCAACGGGTTCGTACGAAATGACCGTGCCGGCCGAATTGGCGCAGAGCCAGATTGTAACCCTTGTCTTGTCCTCCTTGGGCTACCTGACGCAGGAGCGAACCTTGGCGAACCAAACAACTGGCGAAGCGCAGCGCTTCCGAATGCAGGCCGATAACCGCATGATGGGCGAAGTGGTGGTTTGCCACCTGCCGCCGCGCAAGCTACCGCCCGCGCCCTGGCACCCCCGCGCATTCTACTTCTGGGGCAAATACTGGCTCGCCCGGCCCTTCCGCCACCACTGATGTTGTGGCGACCAACCACCGCCTTGCTTCTTCCAAAAACCAATACCTTAGCCGCATGGCTCCTTCCTCGTTTTCCATTCCGCAGCCCTGCGCCCAGCCTTGGGCCGCCATGTCGCCCACGGCCGCTGGCCGCTTCTGCGCCACCTGCGCCACCGAAGTCGTAGACTTCACCATCCTCAGCGAGGCCGAGATTCTGGCGTTTCTGGCGCGGCAGGGCGGGCGGCCGCTGTGCGCCAATACCTACGCCACGCCGGTTGCCGCGCCGCCCGTGGTAGGCTGGCGGCGCTGGGCGCTTGCGGGCCTGGCGCTGTTGGGCTGGCAGTCGGCCACTTCGTGCGCCACCCAGCCGCCTCAGCAGCCGCCCACCACGGCCGCCGCGCCAATGCCGGCTACCGCCGAGCAGCAGCAGTCGATGGTGATTCGCGGCGTGGTGCTCGATGGCAAGAACGGGCCCGGCGTGGCCGGCGCGTTCGTTTTCATTAACGATACCCAATACGGCGCGACTACCGACGAAAACGGCCGCTTTGAGCTGGTACTGGCCCGCAGCTGGGAGCCGGTGCGGGCCGGCGCGCTCACACTGCGCGTGCAGGGCAGCCCGTTCGTGTTCAAAACCCAGGAAGTACCGGTGAAGCTGCCCACTGCCAACGCGCCGGTCGAGCTGGTCGTCCGCCTGGAGTCGGTGGAGGGCCGGGGCAAGATTATGGGTAAAATCCGCCAGCCCGAGCCGCCGGTGGCCCCGCCGAAAGGGTGACAGGAAATGCAATGGTGGTGTAGCAGTGGCTAGAACTGATAATCCAAGGTAAGCAGGCCATGCACTATTGAGCCTGGGCCGAATAACAAGTACCATTCAGAATCGGGTCCCAAAAAACTGGATTCCTGGCGGTACAAGCTTGTATCGTAGCTGGGCTGGGGGCGAGGATGCCCCCGAAATCCTACCAGCACATTGCCGAGCAGATGCCCATTCGCGACGCGTCGCAGCAGTTGGGTGCGGTAGCCGAAACCAACGCCACCACCACCACTCACCGTCCGGTAGCTGAAATCGCTATGTTCTTTGTTCTTGAGGTTAACCAGGCCAACTGTTTGGGTAAAGTTGAGCACGCTGGCTTCCACTTGCACATACCAGCCAACGGGAAACTGACGGCTGAAATAGTGGCGAAAATACGCTGTCGTCTGCCATCCGGGCGGCAACCCTAAATTGCCGTAGTAGTAGCTGCCCATCAAACCTGCCCCGCCGTGGGAACCGGCCCGGTGCTCGTAGCCAATTGCTACTTTGTAAATCAACTCAGCCGGCGAAATGGATACAATACTGTTTTGGGCGGGGATAGAGGTTTCGGCTACTTGGGCCTTGGCCGTAGCTGCCAGGTTCAACAGTAGCACCAGTGGAAGTAGTCTGTTTGCTGTGGCTTGCATAAGCGAGGCGGAAGTGAATTAATTGCGAAAGCACGGTGAAAACGGCTGATGCTTGCAACCTAAAAAAGCTGTCGTTGGGACCTTATATACCAAGGGGATTTGCTGCAGCGAACGGCTCAATTTAATGAATCATTGGTTTTTTGAGTCAGAAAAAGGACTTTTCAAGGAGGCTCAATTTAATGAATCTATCAAACCTTTCGCCCCCAAAACGGCTTTTGGCCGGGTATGAAAGTGTTGCGTTTTGCCCTGATATTTCTGCTGGCGGCCTGTGCGGCCCCGCGGCCCACTACCCGCTTCAACCCCACCGCGCAGCGCGCCGAGCTGCCCCACGAAGAAGCCCCGCACCCCAAAAACTCGCTGGAATGGTGGTACCTCACCGGCCACCTGCGCGACCAGGCCACCGGCGAGCAGTTTGGGGTTGAGTACGTTTTCTTCCACTTCAACCTGAAGGACGGCAAGCAGGACTGGCAAATGGTGAACGTGGCCCTGACGGACCCGCAGGGCCAGCAGTTTCACTACGACTACGACCTGGGCCGCCTCCCGCGCCTGCTCACCGATTCGCTGCCCGTGCGCCTGCGCGAGCACAAGGCCGGCCAGGTGTGGTCCTTCGACGGGCAGGAGGGAGCCTACCACCTCCAGGCCGCCCTTACCGGCAAGGCCAACGCCGGCTATGCCCTGGACCTCACCACCCGGCCCACGCGCCCCGTGGTGCTGCACAGCGGCACCGGCTACGAAAACTACGGCAACGGCATCACGGCCGGCTACTACTCCTATCCGCGCCTGGCCACTATCGGCACGCTCACCATCGGTGGCAAAGCGCGGCAGGTAACCGGCGAGCTTTGGTACGACCGGCAGTGGAACTGCACCAGCATCGTGGACAAGAATGTGGGCTGGGACTGGCTCAGCATTCAGCTCGACGAGCCCCGCGAGGAGTTCATGCTGAACACGCTGCGCAACTCGGCCACCGGCCTCACCCTCAACAACGGCACCCTGAGCCGACCCACCGGCGGCGACCTGCACCTGTCGGGGCCCGATTTCACCCTCACGCCCCTCACGTACTGGACCAGCCCGAAGTCGAAGAAGAAGTACCCCGCCACCTGGCGCGTGCAGGTGCCCGCCCAGGGCTACGACCTCACGGTGGAGCCGCTGGTGCCGCAGCAGGAGTTGGCGCTGCGGTTTTTTCACGCCTTCACCATGTATTACTGGGAAGGCATGTGCCGCGTGAAGGGCACCCATAATGGCCAGCCGGTAACGGGCCAGGCCTACGTGGAAATCACAAATAGGTAGCTCCTAACCCGGCCGAAGCACGTTATGCTGAACGCAGTGAAGCATCTCTACCGCAATCGTAAATAAAATTATTTGCGTAGTAGAGATGCTTCACTGCGTTCAGCATAACCGTCTTTTCGGCTTTATTCCTTATTGGTTTAGCACTACCCGAAACGTGGTGCCGCGGCCCACTTCGCTCCATTTCACGAAGAGGCGGCCTTCGTGGTAGTTCTCGATGATGCGCTTGGCCAGGGCCAGGCCCAGGCCCCAGCCGCGCTTTTTGGTGGTGAAACCAGGCATAAATACGCTGTCGAGCTTGTTGCTGGGGATGCCTTTGCCGGTGTCGGTGATGTCGACCGCGACCTGGCGGGGCGGCATGCCGCGCCGGTACCAGGTGCGGCGGGTGCGCACGCGCCGCAGGTGCAGCGTAATGGAGCCGCGCCCTTCCATAGCATCGACCGCGTTTTTGCAGATGTTCTCAATCACCCAGTCGAACAGCGGCACGTTGATGCGGGCCGGCGTGTCCATCGGCAGGTCGCTTTCAATGGTGAATTTCACCTTTTTTGACACCCGGCTTTGCAGGTATTCGATGGCGTTGCGGGTGGTGAGGTACAGGTTTTCGTCCTTCAGCACCGGCACCGAGCCAATGTTGGAGAACCGCTCGGTGATGATTTCCAGCCGCCGGATGTCCTTGCCCAACTCCTCCACAATGGGTTCGTCTTTGAACCGGTCGGAGTCGCGCAGGTAGTTTTGCCAGCCCACCAGGCTGCTGAGCGGGGTGCCCAGCTGGTGGGCGGTTTCCTTGGCCAGGCCCACCCACACGCGGTTTTGCTCGGCCCGGCGCGACGAGCTGAAAGCCAGGTAAGCAATCACGGCCAGGCAGCCAATCACTACGAGCTGCACCAGCGGGTAGAGGCGCAGCTGCCGCAGCAGCTGCGAGTCGCGGTAGTAGATGAAGTTGTTCTGGCCCGCCCCCAGCCGCACTACAATGGGCGGGTGCTGCTGCTGCATCAGGGCCAGCTCCGCGCGCAGCCGGGCGGCCGAGTCGGCCTCGGGCAGGTGCGGGGGCATGGCAATGTTCTTGGCCCCCACAATGTCTTTGCCATCGGTCAGGATAACCGGGATGGTGGCGTTGGCATTAATAATTTCGTTGAACACGAACATATTCGCATCCGATTCGGAGTTGATGATGAACTCCTGGGCCTTAGCGTAGAGCTGAATCTGCTGCTGTTCGCGGGCCGATACGCGCTGCACCAGCCAATTGGTGTAGATGATGGTGGCCGCCCCGATGAGCAGGGCCAGCACCGCAATCAGAATTTTGATGCGGGTTTTCTTCTCGTAAATCGGAGCCATGAATAGCGTAAGGGGCTGATAAAAGAACGTCAGCAAATCGGCTGTCATCCTGAGCACCGCGAAGGACCTTATCACCGCTGAACGATTGGCAGTAGAAATGATTGCTGCTAACTGTTCTGGCGTAATAAGGTCCTTCGCGGTGCTCAGGATGACAGTTTCGTTTACCCCACCAATACCGCGTCGCTGGCGGCAATTTCCTGGAGAATCTCCAGCACGTCGGCGGGCGTTTCGGCGTTCACCAGGCTGGTGCGCCAGGTTTTAGCTCCCTCCAGGCCCCGGAAATAGTGGGCGTAGTGGCGGCGCATCTCAAACACGCCCACGCGCGGGCCTTTCCACTCCACGCTGCGGTCGAAGTGCATCTGGCAGGCGGCCACCCGCTCCTCCAAAGTGGGCGGCGCGAGGAGTTCGCCGGTGGCCACGAAGTGCTTCACCTCCCGGAAAATCCAGGGGTAGCCAATGCTGGCCCGGCCAATCATCACGCCATCCACGCCGTAGCGGTTTTTATACTCCACGGCTTTTTCGGGCGAGGTAATGTCGCCGTTGCCGAAGATGGGAATTTTGATGCGCGGGTTGTTTTTAATGCTGGCGATGAGGCGCCAGTCGGCGTCGCCCTTGTAGAGCTGGGCACGGGTGCGGCCGTGCACCGTGAGGGCGGCAATGCCGATGTCCTGCAGGCGCTCGGCCACTTCCTCCACGTTTTTGGTGCCTTCGTCCCAGCCCAGGCGGGTTTTCACGGTTACGGGCAGGTGCGTGTGGCGGATGACGGCGGCCGTCATGGCCACCATTTTGGGGATGTCCTGGAGCAGGGCCGCGCCCGCGCCCCGGCAGGCTACCTGCTTCACCGGGCAGCCGTAGTTGATGTCAATCAAATCAGGCCCGGCCTCGGTGCTGATGGCCGCGCACTCGCCCATCGTCTCGATATCGGAGCCGAAAAGCTGAATACCGATGGGCCGCTCGTAGTCGAAGATGTCGAGCTTCTTGCGGCTCTTGGCGGCGGCCCGAATCAGGCCCTCCGACGAGATGAACTCGGTGTACATCAGGTCGGCCCCGTTGGCCTTGCACACGGCGCGGAAGGGCGGGTCGCTCACGTCCTCCATGGGCGCGAGCAGGAGCGGAAAGTCGGGAAGCTGGATGTTGGGACCGATGTTGACCACGGAGGATAAGGGATACGAATGATTAGGAGAACGTCATGCTGAGCGCAGCCGAAGCATCTCGCCCGCGCGGTTGAACTTCAGGTTAGCGCCGCGAACAATGGAGTTACTATTGCACACGAGATGCTTCGGCTGCGCTCAGCATGACGTTTTATTATTCTGAGCGAACCAGCCCAAGTTAAAAACTGCGGTAAATTTACGCCCTTCCCAACTTACGCCCCGCTATGAAAGGTTTCCTGCCCCGCACGTTGCACCCCGGCCTCCAGATTCTGCTGCTGCTGGGTTTCATGCTGATAGGGGCCTGCGTGGGCTACGCGCTGATGTTTGCCTGGGCGCAGTGGGGCTTCGGGCTATCGGTGGGGCAGGTGCAAGGTGTGGCGATGAACCCCACCGCTTCGCCCAACGGCTGGGGCCTGCTGATGATGATGCAGGGCGTGCTGTTGTTCGTGGCCGGAGCGGGCGGGGCGCTGGCCCTGGCCTCGGCACTGGGTTACGGCTGGGCCGAATACTTCAACCCGCGCCGGTTGGGGGCGGGCTGGTGGCTGCTGGGGGGCGCGCTGCTCATTGTGGTCATTCTGCCCTTTATGTCAGTCATCATCGCCTGGAATGCAGGCGCGCATTTCCCGGGCGCGCTGCACGATTTTGAGGTATGGGCCAGGGCCAGCGAAGACCGCGCCGCCGTGCTCACCAAGTTTCTCACCAATTTCAATTCCGGGGCGCGGTTCGCGGTGGGCGTGCTCGTGATTGCGTTGGTGCCGGCCGTGGCCGAGGAGCTGGTGTTTCGGGGCGTGATTCAGAAAAACCTGGTGCGCTGGTTTTCGCCGCACGTGGGCGTGTGGTTGGGGGCGGCCATTTTTTCGGCCATTCACTTTCAGTTTTTCGGATTTGTGCCGCGCTTCGTGCTGGGGCTGGTGCTGGGGTATCTGTACCTCTGGAGCGGCAATATTCTGGTGAGCATGGGGGCGCACTTCACCCAGAATGCCGTGCAGCTGCTCATTCTCTACCTCACTCAGCGCGGCCAGTTCGGCTGGGGCTTCGACCCCGACTCGAACGACGCGCTGCCCCTCACGCTGGTCATTCCATCGGTGCTACTCACGGCCGGCCTGCTTTTCTGGCTGTATCGCAGCATGACGGCCCCCGCCGCGCCCACTCAGATGCTGACTATTGGCAGCGACGGCGTGCGGCAAGCGGGGTAGAGGCGCCGGCTTGCGTCCCGGCGTTAGCGCCGTCTACGCTAGCCGGCGAACGACTTTCTTTCAACGTCCGTACCCGCACAACAAACAACGATTCCGTTCAACGACGCGACGCGAATACGCGTCGCTACATCCCGCCCAACTTGGCCAACTCTACGCCTCCGACTACTCCTGTTTCTGCCGAAGCCGCCGTCGCACCCGCTGGCCCCAGCAACCTGCGCCTGCGCGTTATCTACGGCCTCATCGGGGCGGCCATGCTGCTGGGCAGCGTCTGGTTCAGCCCCTGGACATTCGGACTGTTCTTCGCCGCCGTGCAGGCCGTGATGCTGTGGGAATTCTACCGCATGATGCGAGCGGGGGGAAGTAGGCCTATTGTGTGGATGGGGCTGCTGATGGGGCTTTTAATTTATGTATACATCTACGGGCAAGGTGCAATCCATCACTACTTCAATTTACCAACCGGGGGCTATACCATCTACCCGCCTTTGGGCGAAGAAAGCCCGTTCGATAGAAATACCTTTCTTCTTTCTACACTACCAACTATTTATGCTGGACTCAGCCTAGCAGCATTGGTAGCGATAGTGGCTCTTGTTTTGTGTGAGATTCTGAGGTGGCCGAACGGAGGTAAGCCTTTTGATAATATTTCCGCCGTATACGGCGGAATATTCTACGTAGCTCTGCCTATGAGCTTTTTGAGCCAGATAGGCTTTGGAGGCGGCCACTACGACTACCGCCGCATCTTCGCCCTGCTCTTCCTCATCTGGGCTTCCGACATCGGGGCGTACGCCGCTGGCAAAACCTTTGGCAAGCACAAAATGGCTCCCCAAATCTCGCCCGGCAAAACCTGGGAAGGCTGGGCCGGCGGCTTCGTACTCACGCTGGTAGTGGGTTGGGCCGTGGGCTTCATGCTGCCCGATATGCCGCTGACGCACCGCCTGGTAGCGGCCGGCGTGGTGGCCGTATTTGCGCCGCTGGGCGACCTGGCCGAGTCCATGCTCAAGCGCAGCGTGGGGGTGAAGGACTCGGGCAGCATCATGCCCGGCCATGGCGGCCTGCTCGATAGGTTCGATGCATTTCTGCTGGTGCTGCCGGTGCTGGCGCTGCTGCAGCTGCTTTTTAGCTGACAGCTGTTAGCTATTGGCTGTTAGCTCTTTTAGCTAAATATCAACGGGCTAACGGCTGACAGCTAATAGCTAACAGCGAAGTAAAACATACCTTTGCGGCCCTAAACCGTATCCAAGTCCCACCCAACATTCATAAACTCCCTCATGGCAGCCCACACCGTGTATAAAGAACCGGCCCCAAAAGTCGACCGCGAAAATCCGCTCGAGTCGATGATGTCGCGCTTCAACATCGCCGCCGAAATCCTCGGCCTCGACGACGAAACCTACAACGTGCTCAAAGCCCCCGACAAGCAGGTTATCGTGCACATCCCGGTGACGATGGACAACGGCAAAATTCAGGTGTTTGAAGGCTACCGCGTGATTCACAACACCATTCTGGGCCCGAGCAAGGGCGGTATCCGCTACGATAAGAACGTGCACCTCGACGAGGTGAAGGCTCTCGCGGCCTGGATGACCTGGAAGTGCGCCGTGGTGGATATCCCCTACGGCGGGGCCAAGGGCGGCATCATCTGCGACCCCACCACGATGAGCGCCGGCGAAATTGAGCGCATGACGCGCGGCTACACCCTGGCCCTGAAGGATGTTTTTGGCCCCGACCGCGACATTCCGGCTCCCGACATGGGCACCGGCCCCCGCGAAATGGCGTGGCTGATGGACGAATTCTCGAAAACCAATGGCATGACCTCGCCGGCCGTCGTAACCGGCAAGCCCCTGGTAATGGGCGGCTCGCTGGGCCGCACCGAGGCCACCGGCCGTGGCGTAATGGTCTCGACCCTGGCCGCTCTCAAGAAGCTGAATCTGAAGCCGACGGATGTTTCGGCCGCCATCCAGGGCTTCGGCAACGTGGGCTCGTGGGCCGCGATACTGCTGCACCAGCAGGGCGTGAAAATCAAGGCCGTGTCCGATATTTCGGGTGCGTACTGGAACGCCGATGGCATCAACATCGACGAGGCCATTGCTTACAAAAATGCCCACAACGGCCGCCTCGAAGGCTTTGCCGGGGCCACCCCCATGAACCCCGACCACTTGCTGACCTGCGAGGTCGACGTGCTGGTGCCCGCCGCCGTGGAGGATGTGATTACTGAGCACAACGCCCACGACATCAAGGCCAAGCTCATCGTGGAAGGGGCCAATGGCCCCACTTCGGCCTCGGCCGACCCAATTATCAACGAGAAGGGCATTCTGGTGGTGCCGGATATTCTGGCCAACTCGGGCGGTGTTACGGTGTCGTATTTCGAGTGGGTGCAGAACAAGCAGGGCTTCAAGTGGACGCTGGAAATGGTGACCGAGCGCGCCGACCGCATCATGTCCGATGCGTTTGAGAAAGTGTATCAGACCAGCCAGAAATATAAAATTCCGATGCGCATCGCCGCCTACGTGGTCGCCATCGACAAAGTAGCCCAGACCTACAAGTACCGCGGCGGCTTCTAAATTAATAGCCTGATACCCCATACTAATCCGCCCGTTCGCGGTTGTTGAAGTGGGGCTAGCAGTTCAATTTGAAAGGCACGGGCCAGCAAGCCCGTGCCTTTTTGCTGTTCGTTGCTGACCTTTGCGGTAGCTTAGGGGCCTTGTGCGGTTGGCCATCGGCCGCCGCGCTCCGTTTAAGACCAATTGTTTACCCGAAACCGCGTCGTGTACGCCGTTTCAATTCGTGATTATGAAGATTCACAAAGAAGGAAGACGCATCCTGTTCGTCACGCTGCTGATTCTACTGGTTCTCAACCTGCTCATGTTTCAGTTCAACCGGGGGCAGGTGCTGGTGAACCGGCTGTTTGCCGGGGCCACGGTTATCATCTTCCTGCTGATTCTGCAGTTTTTCCGCAGCCCGTTCCGGCACATGTTCACCCACGAAGACCTGCTGCTGGCCCCGGCCGACGGCAAGGTGGTGGTGATTGAAAACGTGTTTGAGCCCGAATATTTTGAGGATGAGCGCAAGCAAATCAGCATCTTCATGTCGCCCATCAATGTGCACGTTACGCGCAACCCGATTTCGGGCATTGTGAAGTATTTCAAGTACCATCCGGGCAACTACCTGGTGGCCTGGCACCCCAAAAGCAGCACCCAGAACGAGCGAACCACGGTGGTAGTTGAGTCCGACGCCGGCCCGCTGGTGCTGTTTCGGCAGATTGCCGGGGCCATGGCCCGCCGCATTGTGTGGTACGTGAACGAGGGCGACGAAGTGAGCCAGGGCGAGGAGTTCGGCTTCATCAAGTTCGGCTCGCGCGTCGACGTATTCGTGCCGATGGACACCGAAGTGAAAGTAGAGTTGGGCCAGAAAGTTAAGGGTGGTACCACGGTTATCTGCCAGCTGAAGGTCTGAACCGCGGATTCAGCGGATTAGTCGGATTTTGTGGATGATTGAGAAAGGCCACCCTTCAGGGTGGCCTTTCTGTTTTGTTAGTGCTCCAGATACATCCACAAAATCCAACTAATCTGCTGAATCCGATAAATCCGCGGTTCAGACAAGCAGGTGGGGCACGAACTCCGACAGGTTGGTAATCAGGCTTATGTCGCGCCGGAAGCCGATAGCACAGGCCTCGCCGGCCCAGAACACGCCGGCCTGGTAGCGGCGGCCCTGCGCGTCGGTGGGCAGCTCGGCCCACTGCTGGTAAAGCTGGGGCTGCTGGCCGAATTCGCCGGGAATGTCAGCGCCAGAGCTGCCGTCGGGGCGGATTTCAGCTACGTTCTGCCCCTCCCGCCCAAGAACCGGCTTGCGCACACTATGGCCGGCCAAGGGCTGCAGACTGGCTTCGAGCAGCAGCGGGTGGTGCGGAAACGTAGTCCAGAGGTGGGCCAGCAGGGCTTTGCTTTGGAACAGCAGGGCGTAGGCGGGGTTGGCTACCACCACGTTGCGGGTGAGCAGCAGGTCGGTGAGGTCGGCGGTGAGGGCGGGCTCTTCCTCGGCCAGGATTTCCCACGGCACCAGCTTGAACAGGAAATCGAAGCGCTGCCACTGGCCGGGCACGGTTTCGGCCCACACGCCTCGGTCCTCGCCCGCCACCGACACGCGCATTTCATCTACCGGGCACACGTAGGTATCAGCGAAGCCGGCGATGCGAGCGGCTTCGGCCAGCACGGCGCAGTTGGCTTCGTCCTCGGCGCTATCGGGCAGGTGCACGAGCAGGAGCGTGGCCTGCCGGTCGTGGTTGAGGCTGCGCCAGTGGCGGAACTGGTCCTCCAGGCACTCGAACAGGCCGTTGGCCTGGCGGTCGTCTTCGGCCTGACCGGCGGCGACCAGGCTGGCCCACTGCACCACCATGGTTTCGGGCAGGCTGGTCGCGGTGTCGGCATTGAATTCCAAGAGCTTGGGTCCTTCCGCCGTTAGGGCCAAGTCGAAGCGGCCGTAGAGGTGCCAGTGGCGCTCGTCGTGCCAGGAGTGGCGCACGGCTCCCCATAGGTTGGGTGGAATGGCCAACTGGCGCAGGAACTCATCGGGCAAAGCGTCGGGAATGGCTTGCACCAGCATGTCGTACAGCGTGTCGGCGGCTTGCAGCAGGGTTTCGGCTTCGGCTTCGGGCAGCTGCACGGCTTCGCGGGCCACGTAGTTTTGGCAGGCGTCTTCGATGGCCCATTCCCAGCCCAATGCGCGCACGGCGGGTGAAACGTCGCCGGTGAGGGGAAAAAGGTTGATGTTCATTTCTAAAGTAGAGCAGATTTCTAGAAGAACGTCATGCTCCATCTTGCGTCCGCGCAGCCGAGGCATCTCTACCGCAGCAGTAAATAACTACTTTGGCGGTAGATATGCTTCGGCTGCGCGGACGCCAGATGGAGCATGACGGCCAATTATTTAACCAGAAAAACACCGCAATTACCCGCCAAACCCCCGAAAGCCGCCGCGGCTGCCGAAGCCGCTGCTGCGCCCGGCCGGTGCGCTGCTGCGGAAGCTGGGGCGCGGGGCGGCGCGCAGCGTGGAGCGGCTTTCCTGAATGCCGGCCGTGGGGGAGGTGCGCCCGCCGGCAAACCCGCGGCCAAAGAAGCCCCGGCCGCTTTGGCGCTCGCGGGCCACGTTGGCGCGCCAGCCCTGGTTTTGCTGCATCACGCCGGGGTTGGCGTAGAAGCCGGGGTTGGGCGTCATGTAGCGGCCGGCCATGTAGCCGATGCCGCTCCACATCAGCACGTTCATCATGCCGCTGTTCTGGACGTGGTTTTCGGGGTTTTGGCGGCTGTAGTCCTGCATCTGGCGCTGCAGGGCCTGGCCTTGCAGGGTGTCGGTTTTGCCGTCGAGGTGGTGCAGAATGGCGGCTACTTCTTCCTTGCCGGCGGGGCGCTCGGCGGTCACTTTCCACTCGTTGGGCTGCACCTCCGTCATCTCGGTGATGACGCCCTGGCTGTAGGTTTCGCCGCCCCAGCTGGCTTCGGCCCCGTTTTCGGCGGCGCGGCTTTCCACCGTGTCGTTGGAGGAACAAGCGGGCAGCATGAGTCCCAGGCTGCCCGCGGCGGCCAGCAGCAGGGCGTTGCGGCGCCAGTCGCCGAGGGAGTAGAAGTGCTTTTTCATGGGAAGGGGAAATATAGGATTTGCAGCAACCTTAAAACCACTGCGCCGCCAGTTGCATCAACTGCTCCAGCGCGGTTTGGTCGTCGTGGTCGAAGTCGTTGAGCTGGTCGCTATCGACATCAAGGACCGCCACGACTTGGCCGTTTTTGAGGATGGGCACCACGATTTCCGACTTCGAATCGGAGCTGCAGGCGATGTGGCCAGGGAAGGCTTCCACGTCGGGCACGAGGATGGTTTCGGCCCGGGCCCAACTGGCCCCGCACACGCCCTTGCCGTGCCGAATGCGCGTGCAGGCAATGGGGCCCTGGAAGGGGCCGAGCACCAGCTCGTCGCCTTTTACGAGGTAAAATCCCACCCAAAAAAAACCGAACGCCTGGCGTAGCGCGGCCGCCGTGTTGGCCAGGTTGGCCGTAAGGTCGGGCTCATCGGTGGTGAGGGCTTCGATTTGGGGCAGCAGCTGGCGATACTGCTCGGCTTTGGTGAGGGTGGTGTCGAGGGCGAGGGTTTCGGCCATAAGGGTCTTGGTTGTCAGTTAGTCGTTGTCGGTTGTCAGAAAAGCCGTTCTAGCGGGGCTGATAATTGACAACCGTTGAATTAGTCGTTCACGTACCACAACAGCTCGTCGGGCCCTACGTTCTCGATGCTGCGGCGGCCGGTGTGGCCCAGGCGCGGGGCAGCAATACCCTGGCCCAGTCGCATGGGCGAGCGAAAAACGCGGATTTCATCCCACAGCCCGGCCGCCAGCAGAGCGTTAAGCACCGTGGGGCCGCCCTCCACGAGCACCGACTGGATGTTGTGCTGGTGCAAATCGGCCAGTACCTGGGGCAGCAGGTCGTCGGCTTCGGAAAGCATCACCAGGTCGAGGTTGGGGGTGTGGTGGGGCTGGCGGTAGGTGTAGAGCCGGGTGGGCTGCGAGCCGTCGAGCAGGTGGTGGGTGGGCGGCAGGCTCAGGTTTTTGTCGATGACGAGGCGCGTGGGCTGGGGGCCGGGCCAGTTGCGCACGCTCAGGCGGGGGTTATCGTGCAGGGCCGTGCGGGTGCCCACCAATATGCCGGCCTCCTCGGCGCGCCACTTGTGGGTGAGCAGGCCCGCCTGCGGGCCACTGATTTGAACTGGCTGGAAGTAGCGCCCGGCCAGGAAGCCGTCGGCCGTTTCGGCCCACTTCAGCACTAAGTAAGGCCGCTTTTTTTCGTGGAAAGTAAAGAAGCGGCGGTTCAGCCAGCGGCCCGCTTCGGCCAGTAGGCCGGTTTCGACGTGCACGCCGGCGGCGCGCAGCTTCTCGATGCCGCGGCCTGCCACCAGGGCAAACGGGTCGTCGTTGCAGATAATAACCTCGGGTACGCCCTTTTCGATGAGCAGGTCGGCGCAGGGCGGGGTTTTGCCGTGGTGGGCGCAGGGCTCCAGGGTCACGTATACGCGGCTTTCGCGCAGCATCTCCTGGTTTTCGACGGCAGCCAGCGCATTCACTTCGGCATGCGGGCCGCCGTACTGCTGGTGCCAGCCCTCGCCGATGATGCGGCCCTCGTGCGTGACTACGCAGCCAACCAAGGGGTTGGGCCGGGCGTGGCCGGTGCCAAGTTGCGCCAAATCGAGGGCGCGGCGCATGAACAAGGCGTCGTCTGGTTTCATGGGGGCGAAGGTAGGTCCGACAGCGTAGCTACACCCCCCGGCCTACCTTTGTTTTCGATGAATCTACGCGACGCTACTGCGGCTCTGACCGCCGCCCTCACGGCTCTTTATCCACCGCATGAGGCCGAAGCCATTGCGACGCTTGTACTACAGCAGCTAGTGCACCTGGAGGCGCTGCCGTTCCGCATGGCGGCCCGCGAAGCAGTTGCACCCGAGGTGTTGGCGCAGCTGCCCTCCCTGCAAGCCCGCTTGCTGGCCCACGAGCCGGTGCAGTACGTCCTCGGTACGTCCCACTTTGCCGGTATGGAGCTGGAAGTGAACCCCGCCACCCTCATCCCGCGCCCCGAAACCGAGGAGTTGGTGCGCTTAATTGAACGCGAGCAGAACAGCCGGCCCGGCCGCCGCATGCTAGACGTTGGTACTGGCTCGGGCTGCCTGGCGCTGGCCCTGGCCCGCACGTTGCCCGGCGCCGAGGTGCTGGCCGTTGATATATCGGCCGAAGCCTTAGTCGTGGCCCGCCGCAACGCCGACAAGTGGGCCCCATCGGTTGCGTTTCAGCAGGTCGATATTCTGCAGGCGATGCCCACCGGCCTAGCTCCCGGCACCCTCGACGTGCTGGTGAGCAATCCGCCCTACGTGCGCGAAAGCGAGCGGGCCGAAATGCGCGAAAACGTGCTAGCCTGGGAGCCGGCCACCGCGTTGTTCGTGCCCGATGAAGACCCGCTGCTCTTCTATCGCCGCCTGGCTGAAATAGGCGCGCAGCTGCTGGCCGCCGATGGCGTGGCCTACCTCGAAATCAACGAGGCTCTGGGAGCCGAAACAGCAGCGCTATTTACCGCGCAGGGCTTTGCCGACGTGCGGGTGGTGGCGGACATGTTCGGGAAGTCGCGCATGGTACGGGCGGCGCGGGGTAACCAATAAATTAACCCGCAGAGCTCAGCCGTACTCCTTAATAGAGAATTATAATTCAGGACATTTAGCTTGTTGTTCTTTGATAATGAGGGTTTTATGAATTTGATTTTACGTAACTTCATGGTATTGCCTACGTACTGAAATGCTCGGGCCAATGACGGGCCGTTCTCAAAATTCCCACATCATGTCGAAGAAAGCAGCTGATAGCCACAAACAAGCCGCCACCCACCACACGGAGGCTGCTAAACATCACACCGAAGCCGCCAAGCACCACGAGGCAGGCAGCCACGAGAAGGCGGCCCACCATGCCCATACGGCTGAGGCCCACACCTCGCACGCTAAGTCGCATGCCAAAACGGCCCGTAAGAGCCACGCCGAAGAGCACGGTAAGAAGTAAGGCGCTTCTGAGCACCAAAAAGCCCCGATTCCTACGCAGGAACCGGGGCTTTTTGGTGCTCAGAAGCAGTGACTACAAATTTTGGAGCACGAAATTGGTCATTTGACGGTAGAGGTGTAGCGAAGTGTTGCCGCCCCGGATGCCGTGGTTGCGGTTGGGATAGTACAGCGTCTGGTAGTCCTTATTGGCCTTAATCATGGCATCGACGAAGGCAATCGAGTTTTGGAAGTGCACGTTGTCGTCGCCGGTGCCGTGCACGAGCAGGAACCGGCCGCGTAGGTTCTGAGCGAACTGCACGGGCGAGTTGTCGTCGTAGCCGCCGGGGTTTTCCTGGGGCGTTTTCAGGTAGCGCTCGGTGTACACGGTGTCGTAATAGCGCCAGTTGGTGACCGGAGCCACCGAAATGCCCATCTTAAACAGGTCGGCGTTTTTGGTCATGGCCAGGGCCGTCATGTAGCCGCCGAAGCTCCAGCCCCAGATGCCGATGCGTGATTTATCCACGTAGGGCAGCGTGGCCAGGTACTTGGCCCCCTCGCCCTGGTCGATGGTTTCGAGCTTGCCCAGGTTGGCGTAGGTGAGCTTGCGGAAGTTGCCGCCTCGCGCCCCCGTGCCCCGGTTGTCTACCGATACCACGATGTAGCCCTTCTGGGCCAGCAGCTGGTGCCACAGGTAGTTAGTGGCCGAGATGCCGCCGCCGGTATTGTCGGCCACGGTTTGCGAGCCCGGGCCGCCGTACACGTACATCAGCACGGGGTATTTCTTGGCCGGGTCGAAGTTGCTGGGCTTCAGCATTGAGCCGTTCAATTGGGTGCCCTCGCTGGTCTTGAAGGTGAAGAACTCCAGCTTGCCCAGGTCGAACTGCGCCATGGTTTCGCGCAGCTTGGCGTTGTCCTCCAGGGTTTTCACCAGCTTGCCGGTGCTGCCTTCGCGCAGGCTCACCACCGCCGGCAGGCCAACTGCCGAGTGCGTGTTCAAGAAATACTGGGTGTCGGGACTCATGTTCACGGCGTCGGTGCCGGGGCCGGCCTCGCTGAGGCGCTGCTTGCCGCCGCCGCTCAGGCTCACCCGGTAGAGGTGGCGCTGCAGGGGCGAGCCCTCCGTGCTGGTGAAGTAAACGAAGCCCGCTTTGGGGTCGAACCCGTTGATGGCCGTTATCTCCCAGTTGCCCTTCGTGAGCTGGCGCAACTGTTTGCCACTCATGTCATACAGGTACAGATGCTGGTAGCCGTCCTTCTCGCTGGTGAACAGGAACTGCTTGCCCCCGGGCAGGTACCGCAGGTCGTCGTTGATGTCGACGTAGGCCGGGCTGGCGTCCGTCAGTACCACCTGGGTTTTGCCGGTGGTGGCGTCGCCGTGCAGAATTTCGAGCTTGTTCTGCAACCGGTTCAGGCGCTGAATGCTGAGCGTGTTGGGGGCCTGCGTCCACATCAGGCGCGGCAGGTACTGGTCGGCCACCGGGCCCACGTCCATTTTGGTGGTGCGGGTGCTGGCCACGTCGTAGCTGCTCACGCTTACTACCGAATTTTTCTCGCCGGCCTTGGGGTATTTGAAGCGGTATTCTTTGGGATAGAGGCCCCCCCACTCCTGCATGTCGTACTCCGGTACCTGGCTTTCGTCGAAGGTGTAAAAGGCAATCTGGCGGCTGTCGGGCGACCAGAAAAAGCCCTGCGCGAAGCTGAACTCCTCCTCGTAGACCCAATCGGCCGAGCCGTTGATGAGGTTGTTTTTCGCGCCGTTGGTCGTCACGGCCTTTTCCTGCATCGTGGCCAAATCGGTCACAAACACGTTGTTGTCGCGGGTGAAGGCCACGTAGCGGCCATCGGGCGAAAAGGTGGCGTAGCCCTGCTTGCCGCCGGCGCTCAGCGGCGTCAGCTTCTTGCTGGCGCGGTCGAAGACGTAGTAGCTGGCGCGGGCGCTGCGCCGGTAAATGGGCTCGGTACCGGTTGTGAAGAGTATTTTCTGCTCGTCGGCGTTGAAACTGTAGCCGTCCACGGCCAGCGGCTTGGCTTCGCCGGGCAGCTGCAATTCGGCGGCCGGCACGAGGGTTTGCAGGGCTTTGCCGGTCGTTACCTCGTGCTGCACCAAGCTGCCGCTTTCCAGGGCCGAGTAGTAGCGGCCGTCATTCATCCAGTTGAAGCCCGGCACGCTGGCGGCCCGGAAAGTGGGCTTGGCCCAGATGTCTTCCAGGGTGAGGGCTTGTTTTTGTTGGGCCAGGGCCAGGGTGGGGGAGTAGCCCGGCAGCAGGGCCGGGCCGTTGGCGGCCAGCAGCGCGGCAAGAGCAAAAAAGCGGAAACGCATAAATCAGATAAAAAAAGGCGTAAGCGAAATACGGGCGGGATTGGGAACGTTAAAGGTACTAACGGCCGTAGCAGGGTTGCGCGGCTGGCCCCAGTATCTTTGCCCCATGCGTATTTGCTCCTTGTTTTTCTGCTTGCCCATGCTGGTGCTGCTGGCCGCCTGCGCTAAAACCGATGCTCCCGTGCGGCTCGACTTCGTGGGGGCCACCGGCCTGCTGTCGGGCAACCGCACCGTGGCCGCCGGCGACACCCTCGTGACGCACGCCTATGCCGTGGGCAACGACCAGCCGCTTAAAAGTCTGCGCATTGATGTTACCTACGAGCCTGGCCCCGCCCCCATCCTTTACCCCATCCCTACCAGCAGTTTCAAACAGGAAAATGCTCCCAAGGCCCTCACGCTCGTTTACCTCGATTCGCTATTGCCGGCCAACAGCGGTGGCGCGGGCCGGGGCAGCGAAACGCTGTTCGTGAACGGGCTGATGGCCCGCACCACTTCTGGCAAAGAAACCTGGACCTACACCGCCACCGATGTCAGCGGCCAGACGGCCGCGCGCGGCTACCACCTCACGGTGCACAAATCCGACTCAGCGGCCGTATTCCACAGCTATTCGCTGATATTGCGTCCGTTGCCACGCAAAGCACCCCGCGTCGCCAGCGTGCGCGATAGCCGCCGCGTGTTTCTGAATCTGCGCTCCGGCCTGCTGCTGCCCCGATACAGCGTACTCAATAACAGCAAGTCGCTGCAAGCCAACCAGAACCTTATCGACCTGGTGTGCGTGGCCAACCAAACCGGTACCGCTGTGAGCCTGGTAGCCCCCGCCGATACGGCCAGCCGCCTCTCGCTGCCCGGCTGGCCCACTGACCACCGCCGGGCCACCGAAATCCACGCCGAAGGGCTCACCACCACGCAATTCACCGATGCGACGACCCCTGCCAGTTTTGAGGCGGCTTTCATCGCTGGCAAACCCTACAAGTATCCCGCCGGCCTCACCAGCAACAAAATCACCGGCCCTCTGGCGCTCAATCAGGTCATCGCCTTCAGGGCGCTCGACGATAATGGGATGAATTACTATGGCCTGCTGCAGGTAACTGCCCTTACCGGTGGCACCAACCCCGTGCTCACCTGCCAGGTAAAGGTGCAGAAGTATTAATCGAAAAGCACTAAAAAAGGGCCATCCCAGCCGGAATGGCCCTTTTTTAGTGTCTGATAACAGGCTGCCTAAAGCGAATTGCGAAAGCGGTTTTTACCACTCACCACTAAAAGACGATACCTGCCGTCACGGTAGTCGTGTAGCGGCTGGCGTTGGTCTTGATGAGCGGGGCTACATCGGCCCCGGTGGTGTTGAACACGTGGTAGGGATTGTAGCGTTGGTCGACGGTTGAATACACGCCCGCCGCATCGAGGAAGAAATTGCCCTGGCGCAGGCCCAAGCCAACGGTGTAGAAGTTCTGGGCGCGCTCGTTGTTGGTATCGGCCTGGTAGGGGTCGCCGTAGCGGGCGTAGCCGGCCCGCACCCGGAACACATCAAACCGGCCCTCGGCCCCAAAGCGCAGGTTCACGGTGTTGCGGTACAGGCTCTGGATGGCGGCGTTTTCGTTGGTGAAGGTATAATCGTCGCCATTGGCCGCGTTGGGGTCACTATTCAGGCGGGCCTGCCGGTAGCCCACGTATTCCACGTCGCCCGTTACGAAGCCGTGCTTGCCCAGCGTGAGAGCCGCCCCACCCGTGGCCCGGAACGGCGTGGTAAGGGTGTAGTCATAGTCGTTGGCCGGGAGCGAAACTTTTGGGCCGGTGCCCACGGGCAGGTCGCGGGGCACCCGGTCGGTACCAGTTGCGCTGAAGCTGCCCACCAGGCTCTCGTTGTACGAGTCGCTCAAGCGCATCAACGTCGGCGTTTGCACCGAAGCGCCAAAGCGCAGGTTATCCAGCGCGCGCACAATTACACCTAGGCGCGCATTGAAGCCACTGCCCTTGGTGCGCAGCTGCGTGCTGCTGGTCAGGCTCTGGAAGTGGGTGTTCGGGTCGTTATCCGATTCGGTGAGGGTACGGTTCTGGGTGAAGTTTGAGCTCACAAACCCGATAGCGCCGCCGATGTATACCCGGTCGCGGTAGCTGGCCCCGTAGCCAATGTCGAACTGCGACAGCGAGCCCGAATTCATAACCAACTCGCCCTGGGTAAGCTGGCTGCCCTGTTTGCGCAGCACTACGGCCGAATCGGCGCGGGTGCCCCCGCGATAGGCCGAGATATTGGCCAGGTAGGCACCGTAGGCCAGGCCCAGGTTGGTTTTGTAGCGGTTGGCGGTGACTTGGGCGTCGAGGTCATTATAGTAGCTCTGCGGGCGTACCCCGGCATCGGGCTGCAGTCGGGCCAGAAAAGACTGGCTGTTGGCCACGTTGCCCTGGTAGTTGGTGCTCATGTTGAAGTCGGCTAGCCGCGTAAAGCCCAGGGCAAACGCCCCACCGCGCCAGTCGCCCTGCTCGCTGTCGGGCTTGCGCGAAGCGAATACGGCCCCCGCGCTACCCACGTGGAAGCTGTTCTTGGCTTCGTTGGTTGCCGCGCCCGTGCCGCCGTCGATGCGGCTGTCGCTCTGGCCAATGCCAATGCCGGGGGCTATGTGCACTTCCGACTTCTGAAACAGGCCCAGACCAGCCGGATTACTGGTGAGGTTGCCAAAATCGGCCCCGAGGGCCGTATTAGCCCCGGCAATGCCCTGGGTGCGAGCCGGGCCGCCAAATTGTAGGCGCGAATAGCGCAGTGCATCGCCAGCGCCTTGGGCAAAGACGTGGCTGGCCTGCCCTGCAACGAGGGCTAGGCTAAGCCATAAAATCCGTTTTTTCATGGGAAGGAGGGAAGAAAAAGAGCCGGCCGTCGGGCCGGCTCGCTGGGAGGAATTTCCTGCAGAAAATAAACCAAATCAGTTAGTCACGGCCCCGATGACCGCCACCGCCGCCGCCGCTATTGCCGCCGCCACCACCACTGCCCGACGACGGGGCCGAGTACGAAGGCTGGCTGTAGCTGCGCTGGGGCTGCTCGTAGGTTTGCTGGCGGGGCTGCTCGTAATTCCGTTGGCGGGCCTGCTCGTAGCTGCGCTGGCGGGGCTGCTCGGCTGCCTGGCCATTGCCTCCGTTGCCATTGCCAGCCGGCTCACTGAACACATTCTGGAAGAAACCACCCCGGCGGCGGCCATCCTGCGGTGCGGTGGCGGGCTGGTCTTGGGGCTGCATGCCATCGACGCGGGTGCGGCCGTTGTTGATGTCGGTTGCCACGGGGGCGTCCATGTTGCGGTAGCGGGGGCGGCCGCCATCATCCAGCCGCTGGGGCTGGTTGCTGTAGCCACCGGGGGGCGCTACTTCGTCGCGACGGCCGCGGCTCGTGCCAACAGAAGCCGCTTCCAGGGACTGCCCACCGTTGCCAAGCACCTGCTCGCTGCGCACATGGCCGCCCGTTGGGGTGTTTGCGGTCCCAGTGGCGGGGGCAGCGCTGTAATTGCCTTCCGAAGCGCGGTCGGTGCGGTGGCCATAGGTGCGGCCGTTGCCGCGGCTATCGCCGTTGTTGCCGCCATAGTAGCCGTTGTTACCGTTGCCGTAGTTGCCGCCACCGTAGCTGTTGCCATAGTAGCCACCCCGGCCGTAGTAGCCCCCGTAGTAGGAGCCGCCGTAGTAGTAAGGCGAGTAGCCATACCCATAGCCGTAGGGGCTGTAGCCGTATCCGCCATAGTAGGGCCGGCCAAAGCCAAAGCTGATACTCAGACCTGAGCCGTAACCGTAGTAAGGGCTGTAGCCATACGGGCTGCCATAAAACGGGTCATACCCGCCACCATAGGCGTAAGGCGAATACCCGCAGGCCCCGCCGCCCCAGCCGTAGCCAAACCCAGTGCAAACGCTACCGAAAGGGGAATAGCTAAGCGTGGTGTATGGGCTGTACGGCGAGTAGCCGCTCAGGCCGGAACCGTAGTAGCCCGACGAGCCGTAGCCGGGCACGCCGCGCATGTAGCTGTAAGAGTTGTCGTAATACTGCGTCGCGCCGCTGCCCCGCTGGGCCGCCGAAGACGAGGGCGCGCCACCGTTGTAGTCTGGGTTGGCTTCCTCGCTGGCATTGGCTGGTGCAGGGGCCGCGCGCACCACCGCCGTGGTGCGGTCCTTTGATGAATAATAGACCCCGTCATCTTCCGACGACGTCAGGGCTGACGTACCGGCGCAGCCACCCAGCGCAAACAGGGCCAATGCGGGCAAACAAGCGGTGAGTAGGTTTTTCATGACTGAAAAAAAATGAGGGTGGGTAGCTTATTGTAAAGTAACAACCGATACGATGGAAGTGGGATGAAGAAGCTAAGAATGAGGGCTAAATCAACTAAAAATACTGGAAAGCAGGTACGTGTCGGCGATGGCGCGGGCAATCCAAGGGAGGAGTATAGTCCGGGCTTTAGTAACGTAATTTGAGCCCGAAACGGTGCCTTAAACACTACTCAATTCTTGTACCAGAGTCGGGAACTTTTTCAATTACTTCTTAGATGCCTCCCATGAGCAAAAAGTTGCCTACCCGCCAGGAAGATTACTCGTTGTGGTACAACGAGTTGGTGAAACGCGCCGGCCTGGCCGAAAACTCCGCCGTGCGCGGCTGCATGGTTATCAAACCCTACGGCTACGCCATCTGGGAAAAAATGCAGCGCCAACTGGACGACATGTTCAAGCGCACCGGCCACGAAAACGCCTACTTCCCGCTTTTCGTGCCCAAAAGCCTGTTTGAGGCGGAAGAGAAAAACGCCGAGGGCTTTGCCAAAGAATGCGCCGTGGTCACCCACTACCGCCTTCAGACCGACCCCGACCGCCCCGGCAAGCTGCGCGTCGACCCCAACGCCAAGCTGGAAGAGGAACTGGTGGTGCGTCCTACCTCGGAAGCTATTATCTGGAGTACTTACAAAAACTGGGTGCAGAGCTACCGCGACCTGCCGCTGCTCATCAATCAGTGGGCCAACGTGGTACGCTGGGAAATGCGCACCCGCCTGTTCCTGCGCACTGCCGAGTTTTTGTGGCAAGAGGGCCACACCGCCCACGCCACCGCCGAGGAGGCCGTGGCCGAAACTCGCCAGATGCTCGACGTGTACGCCGAGTTTGCCGAAGAGCACATGGCCCTGCCCGTGGTGAAGGGCGTGAAAACCCCTAACGAGCGGTTCGCCGGGGCCGAGGACACGTATTGCATCGAGGCGCTGATGCAGGATGGCAAGGCCCTGCAAGCGGGCACCAGCCACTTTCTGGGCCAGAATTTCGCCAAGGCGTTCGACGTGCAGTTTGCCAACAAAGAAGGCGTGCGCGAGCACGTGTGGGGCACCAGCTGGGGCGTGAGTACGCGCCTGATGGGGGCCCTCGTGATGGCCCACTCCGACGACGAAGGCCTGGTGCTGCCGCCCAAGCTGGCTCCCATTCAGGTGGTTATCATTCCTATCTACAAAACTGGCGAGTTGGATGCTTTGCTCGAGCGCATCAAGCCCATTCAGATGGGGCTGATTGCCAGGGGCATTTCGGTGAAGCTGGACGCGCGCGATACCGAGCGCCCCGGCTTCAAGTTTGCCGAGTGGGAACTGAAAGGCGTGCCCGTGCGGCTGGCCATCGGTGCGCGCGACCTCGACGCCGGTATGGTGGAAGTGGTGCGCCGCGACACCAAGCAGAAAATGAGCCTGCCCCTAGCCGATATCGTAGCCAGCGTAGACCAGCTGCTAACCGATATCCAGACCAACATCTACGAGCGCGCCAAAAGCTTCCGCGCCGCCCGTACCACTCGCGTCGACAGCTACGACGAGTTCAAGCGGATGCTGGACGAGGAGCCTGGCTTCCTGCTGGCTCACTACGACGGCACTTCCGAAACCGAGGAGCGCATTAAGGAAGAAACCAAAGCCACCGTGCGCTGCCTGCCCCTGAACGAGGCCGACGAAGAAGGTATCTGCATGGTGACCGGTAAGCCCAGCCCACGCCGCGTCTACTTTGCCCGCGCTTACTAAAGACTAGCAGACCTGCTGGCTAGCTACGGCAGCGCTTAGCTGCTGCTTCTTCAATTGGGTAATACCGGCAAACGGCCGGGCAGCAGTGCTGCCCGGCCGTTTGCTTTTTAAGCACAGCAGAAAAAACTCGATAACAACCAGATTCATTCTTTTATGAAGAAATAATTTCATTTTTTAGCATGATTTTTCCGATTATTAATTACATTGCAGTGCGAAAGCAAAAAAACAGTTCTGTGCATAGTAATCCTTCTACAAATCTTTCAATGCGTTACTCTCTATCATTCGTTTTTTTGCTGGCAAGCACTTTTTGCAGCTATGCTCAGACTTCTGTGGTGGTGCCGGCTAAAGCCGTAGCGCAACTCGAGCGCCTGGTACGCCAGACCCAAGCCGAAGTAGTAATCGGCAGCCGCCGTAGCACTTTGCCCCCGGAAACCCGGCCCATGCTCAACAAACTGCTCGTGCAGACCGCCTCAGAATTTTTGGCTCTGGCTGGGCGCAAGCCTAGCCGCGAGGATTTCTATAAGAGCCTGGATACCGGTTTAGCGCGCATTAAGCCGCTGGTAACCCAGGTGCAGGAGCGCCAGCAAGTAGCCGAATACTTCCAGGACATGCTCGATATCGTGGGGCTCGAGAGTTCCGAAGGCCGCCTAACTGCTTTCGTCGAAAGCCCTGGCGCTAGGCCCTAAAGCCCTTATTCCGGCAATAGGCCGCGGGCCAGGGGCTAGGAATTCTTCAAATAAGTAGTTACTCAAGTTGCTTTTTTTACTTTCGCCCACTTCCCCTTTTCTATGAAAAAAATCTTACTGCTCGGCTTTTTGAACTGCGTGTTGCTAACCAGCCACGCCCAATCGGTAGCCACTTTGGCAACGCCTGCCAAAGTGTTGTCGCAACTGGAGCGCTATAAGGACATGACCAAACGGGATGCCGCGGCGGGTGTAGTCCTGCGCAGTCGTGCTGAAACGCGCCCTGAAATCAACCGGCTAATGGTGCAGTCGGCTGACGAATTTGCCTGGGTAGCCGCCGGCCGGCCCACCCGCGAAGCCTACCTGCGCTGCATCGATGAGGGCCTGGCCCGAATATCACCGTATACCAAAACGGCGCAGGACCGCCAAGTGGTGACCGAATTCTACCTTGACCTAATGGATATTGTTGGCCTCGAAACTTCCGAAGGACGTTTGAATGAGTTTGTAGCGCAAGTGCAGGCTCGGCGATAGCCGTTAGCAGTGTTTGTACCAACAAAAAGCCCTGGCTCATGACGAGCCAGGGCTTTTTGTTGGTACAAACACAACGCAGTGCACTCCGTGCCAGCCTTGGGCAATGGGCAACCTGGCGTGGGGTGGCATCATGGCCCTCCAGTCAGGTTAAAGCGCGCCCGCTCCCTGGGTGCGCAGCGACCACACGAATTGTGCCTCACCCCCGAAATGATGCTAGTTGAGCGCACGGGGCTATTTTATTGTTATTGATGCAATGCAAATTCCTTTCGCGAGAGCTAGAATGGTTGAATTATGCGCCGATTCGGCAACACTCGGCTTTAAGGTTCCCATCACCATATTTGCAAAATAGTCTTCATCTTTGAGCTTCTCTACGGGCAAATTAGTTTGCGCTAATTGAATAGTTATATTTTCCTTATGAAGCGTTTTTGCTGTAGCATGCTACTAAGCTGCTTGGCCTTTCTAGCGCATGCGCAAGCTCCGGCCCGGCCCGGTTCAAGCTTGGTAGTGAGTCGTCTCGAAGATTTTATTGAAGCGACCAAGCACGTAGCCGAACCCAGCGCCACCTTGAGGAGTCAGGTTGAGGCTCGTCCTGAGCTGAACCGGCTGCTGGTAATCACCGCCTTCGACTTTGTGCAGATAACCCGCGTCGCCCCCGGCCGTGATGCTTACCTGCAGGCGATGGACCGCGGCCTCGAACGCTTCGAGCCGCTGATGGTTACGGCCGATGACCGTTATGAAGTTGCCGAATTCTATATCGACCTGATGGACATCGTTGGCATCGATAGTTCCGACGAGCGCCTGAACGATTTCGTGGCCCGGCGGCTTACGGGCCTGAAAGCCTTGAAATAGCAAGTGCGGAATACATTTAACGTAAAAGCCCCGGCTCGCAAAACGAGCCGGGGCTTTTACGTTAAATGTCAGAAAGCTTACTTCTTGGTGATGGTGAATTCGACGCGGCGGTTTTTCGTGCGCGTATCCTCCTGGTCGTTGCTGGCGACGGGTTTAGTATCGCCGAAGCCCTCAGTGGAAATACGGCCACCGTTGATACCGTGGCTGCTAAGGTACTTTTTCACCTCGTTCACGCGGTCGAGACTGAGCTTGAGGTTCAGGGCTGGGTCGCCCTGGTTGTCGGTGTGGCCCGAAAGCTTAATTTCGACCGTCGGGTAGTCCTTCATGATGCGAATGAGGCGCAGCAACTCGGGGTAGGAACTGGTGGTGAGGTAGTACTTGCTCTGCTGGAAGAAGATGTTATTCATCTTCACCGTCTGGCCCACGTTGAAGGGCACCAGGTACAGGTCCTGCTTCTGTTCGGTGTACTTGTCCTTAGCCGTCACGTCGAGGTTGGCGTTTTCGGCCAGGTACCCTTTGGCTTCGGCACGGTAGCCGTATTGCACGCCGCTGGGCAGTACAATGGTGTATTCGCCAGTGGCGGGGTCGGTTTCCGTTACGCCAATTTCTTCACCCGTGAGTAGGTTTTCATAATGAATGATGGCTTTGATGGGCTTGCCGGTGGCTTGGTCGAGCACCTTGCCGGTTACGAGCGTCACCACTTCGGGCTGGAAGGCGGGGGCCAGCGAGATGCGGAAGATGTCCTTAGAGCCGCCCGTACCATTGCGCGACGACACCAGGTAAGCATCCTGGCCGGCGGCCGAGATGGTGTAGTAGGCATCGAAGTCGGGCGAGTTCACCACCGGGCCCAGGTTGCGCGGCGGGCTCCAGTTCGTCCAGGTATCGTCGAGGCGTTTGGTGTAGAAGATGTCAGACTTGCCGTAGCCGCCACGCCCGTCGCTGGCGAAATACAGCGTCTTTTCATCGGCGGCCAGGAAGGGGGCGAAGTCGGCCCCGGTCGTGTTCACGTTGGGGCCCAGGCTCTTGGGCTTGGTCCATTTTTTTTGGCTCTTGGTATCATGCATCGCGCCGGGCAGGTTGTCATCCTTCGGGAAGCTCACGAAGATGTCCTGGCCGCCCATGCCGTCGTTGCGTTCCACGGCCATCAGCAGGGCTTTGCCCGAGGTGGCGAGGTAGGCATCAATATTCAGCGGGTCCTTGTTGTAGTAGTCGTCGATGTCGACTTTCACCGGCTTGCTCCAGCCCCCGGCCGTACGCTTGCTCATGCTGAAGCCTTTGGGCTCCATTAAGCCATCTTCGTACACGCCGATGAGCAGGGCCGTGCGGCCATCGGCCGATACCGAGGCCAGGCCGTTGGGGTCTTCGGGGGTGTTGCTGGGTTCGCCCATGTTCTTGGCCGTGCCCCAGGTTTTGTTGCGTCCCGATACCAGCTTGGAAATGTAGATGTCCTGCGGGTCGCGCGCGCCGCCCACGTTGGTGGGCGCGCTCTGGCGGGCGAAGTACAGCGTGCGGCCATCGGGCGAAATCACCGGGTGGGTATCCACGAAGCGCGTGTTCACGGCCGGGCCGAGGTTCACGAGCGAAGAGTCAAACTGGGTCGACTTCACGGCGTCGGGGCCTTTCTCGCCCACAAAGGCCTGCTTCACCATGGTCGAGGCCACGTCGGCGATGCCGATGGCGTCAAGCTGGTTCACGCCCTCCACCTTGCCCGTGTTCATGTACACCTTCACTCCCAGCGTGCGGTATTCGGCGGCCGGGAACTTGACCTCGAGCGTGCGCGAAGGCTCGGGCAGGGGGCCGGGATTGGCATTGGTATACACCTCGTGGTGCACGTTTTTGGTATCGATGAGCTCGATTTTGGTGATGGAGCCGGGGTTGAAGTTCTCCACCACCGTTACCTGCTGAGCGGCCACCGAGCGCAGGAATTTCACTTCGATAAATTCGTTGGCTCCTTCCTTGCGCGGAATCCAGGCGTTGTTGCTGATTTCGCCCAGCGGCAGGGCGTCGGGGGCACCCAGCACTTTAGACGGGGAAAAAGGCTCCTTGCCCTCGGCTTTCTGCGACGAAGCCTCGACCAGGCGGGCGGCCCACTGCACGTGCTGGGCCTGCACCGGGGCGGCGGCCAGCAGGCCCAGGGCCACCGGCATGGTCGCCAGCAGATAATTCAAACGACGATTATTCATAGCTAAAATGGCAAAAAGTAGTACTGGCTAAACGTAGTCAAGCAAATGTACAAAATTGCCGGTTTGTTTTGTCGGGTTAACGAATAGCTAACCTAACGAAAAAGTATTTTTCCGGCCAGTCGTTCCGCTGTAGTACCTTCCCGCTGCCACCCGCCGGCCGCCTAACGCGCCGGGGGGACTTATGTGAACATTCGGTGGCCTTTGGCGGGAGTGCGGGCGGCGCGGCGGCGGCGGGCGGCTCCCGCGTGTCCGGCCCGGGGCTGGCTGCTGCTGGGCCTGCTGCTGGGCTTGGCCGCCGGGCTGCCGGGCGCGGGCCGGGCGCAGGTACTGGTGGGGGCCACGCCGTTCGGGCCGGTATTTCGGGGGCTGCGGCCGGCCGGGGCCGACACCTCGCTGCTACTGCTGGCCCGGGCCCGGCGCATAGGCGTGAGCACCTTCGTGCAAACCAGCGGCGCGCGCGGCTACCTGCTGTTGGGGCCACGCCAGCAGCTGCGCTACCGCGTGGGCACCGACTGGGTATACGACTCGCGGGGTACGCCACCCTTCGTGCGCGAAGACTACGGGGCCGACCTGGCCCACATCATCGGCTTGGGGGTGGCCCAGCACTGGCAGCTGGGCCAGCAGCTGCACTACGACCAAAGCCGCGCCAACAACACCCGCACCGGCCTGTGGCTGGCCCGCGTGGGCTACCAGCGCCGCCTGCGCCCCGGCCTGGCCACCGACTCGCTGAGCCAGCTGCGCCTGACGGCCCTGGGCGGCCTGGCCACCGACCGTCGCAACGGCCGCCAGGATGCTGGCCTGGCCTACGGTTTCGATGCGGCGGCCATCTACTTCCTGAACGGGCCGACGGCCGCGCCGCTGGTGGCGCGCGTGCTGGGCACCCGCGCCGCGCTGGGCCCGCGCACCATGCAGCGGCTCGTGGCCGAGGCCACCGGCGAACAGGCGTTTCTCGAAAACGCGGCCCTGACGGTGCAGGGCCGCCTGGGCTATCGCACCAACCGCGCCGAGGATTACCTGCTGGGCTCGGTGCAGCGCATCCAGAGCGACACGGTGTTGGCGCAGGCGGGAGCCAGCTACCGCCTCAACCCCTACACTACGCTGCGCTCGGATAACAGTGTGCTGCTGCCTACCCGGGCCTTTCGGTACCGGCGGCTGAACGAGGGGGGCGATACTTTGCAGGACGTCGGCTACCGACAGCGCGAGCTGGATACCCGCCAGGAGCTGCGCTTTGCCCGGCCTAAGCTGCAAACCAGCCTCAGCTTTGCCTACCGGGAGCGGCAGCGGGGGTACTACCTCGACAACTCGCGCAACCTGAACCCTGCCCGGCTGGCTGCCGCCCTGGCCCGCGAGCAGGTGAAAGACATCACCGAGCAAACCACGCTCTGGCAGGGCTCGCTAACCTGGCTGCTCACGCCGCGCCACGCGGTGGCCCTGCTGGGCACGGCCCAGCTGCTGCGCGTGGATGCCCCCAGCAAGGATAACCAGCAAACCCGCGACGAAGCCCAGCACCTACTGCGCCTCACCTGGACCGGCCGCTGGGCCGGAGCCTTCCGAACCACGCTGGCCGTGGCGGGCGAGTACCGGCAGACGGTGTTTATCCGGGCGGGACTGAGTGCCGAGAACTACGCCGACCACCTCCTGCACTGGGAGCCGGGCTTTACCTGGGCCCCCGGCCGCTGGAGCATCCGCTCGACCTACCACCTGTGGGTGAGCTACCAGGTGCGCGACCAGGCCACCGAGCAGGCCCGCAACCGCGCCAGCCGCGTGCTGGAACAAAGCCAGAGCCTGAGCTACCAGCTTCGGCCGCGCCTGCTGCTGCTGGCCGACTACCAGCGCCGCGAAAACCGGGTGGGCCAGCTCAACTGGACGCAGTTTCGGGAGAGCCCGCTCGACACCAGCGTGACGCACGACCTGAGCATCGGGGCGCGCCAGAGCTGGGCCGGACCGCGCGGCAGCACCAGCCTGCGCCTGGGCTACCGCCTGCTCGAGCAGCGCAACTACGGCCGCGCTGCTCTGCTGCGCGACCAGCCCACCGGCCCGGCCACGTCGCTCATCTACCTGCACAACATCACCCGCCAGCAGGGGCCCGAGGTGGGCATCGAGCGCCGGGCCGGGGGGCTCACCCTCACGGCCAGCCTGTGGCTGCAGTGGCTACGCACCTACTATGCCTATCAAACCGGAAAGGGCAGCTTTACTGGTACCAGCTACGCGGCGGCCGATTTGGACCGCGAGACGCGGCGGGTGTTGCCGTATTTTGAGGTGGCCGCCGAGTGGCGGGTGGGCCGGCGGTAGGGGCGAGGGCAAGGATGCTCGCTACCCTACAACTTCGCGCACCAGCTACGCTACTACCTCGCGGGGTAGCTCGGCCAGCAGCGCCGTGAGGCCGGTAGCCAGAGCCTCGGTGGCCTGGTCGCGCTCGGCTGCAGGGGCGACGGGGGCTTCCAGCGCATCGAGCCAGGGCGTGAGGGCGGCCGCGCCCAGCAGGCGTAGCGAGGGGCGCAGCTTGTGGGCCAGGGCGGCGGCGGCGGGCCAATCGGCCCCGGCCTGGGCCGTGCGCAACTCTGCCACGCTGCCGGGGGTGTTGGCGTGGAAGGCGGTGAGCACCCGGTTCATAAACGCGGCGTTGCCGTGGGCGGTTTGGCGGAGCAGAACCAGGTCGAACACCGGCCCGCGTTGCGGGGCGGGCGCAACCGGCGGGGCGGTCCGATGCAAGGACGCACCGTTGGTTGAGGAAGGTTGCGCCGTGGCCGCGCGCACTGCCCGCCGCCGGCGCGGCGGCGCGGTTGGGGCGGCGGCACCGAGGCCCGGCAGCGGCCCCGGAGCGCCCGCGGCGATGAGGCTGGCCAGCTTGTGCAGCAGCTCGGCTTCGTCGAAGGGCTTGGGCAGCGTGTCGTTCATGCCGGCGGCCAGGTATTTCTCGGCATCGGCCAGAAAGGCGTTGGCCGTGAGGGCCAGGATGGGCGTGGCCGCCCGGGCCGCGTCGATATGGGCGCGAATGCGGGCCGTGGCGTCCAGGCCGTTCATGCCGGGCATCTGAATGTCCATTAGCACGGCATCGTAGCGGTGCGCTTCGAAAAGCACCAGCGCTTCGAGGCCACTGCCGGCTTCATCTACCAGCACGCCGTGGCTTTCGAGCAGCAGCAGGGCCACCTCGCGGTTCACGGGGTTGTCTTCCACGAGCAGCACCCGGCGGCCGCGCACGGTGTTGGCCGGTAGCACCTGCGGGGCTTCGGCCAGCTGGGCCGAGGCCCGGGGCAAGGTTAGGAAGAAGGCAAATGAGCTGCCCTGTCCCACCTCGCTCTGCACCGTGATACGGCCGCCCATCTGCGTGACCAGCGCCCGGCTGATGCTCAGGCCCAGGCCGGTGCCGCCAAACTGCCGGGTGGTATCGGCATAAGCCTGGGTGAATTCCTGGAAGATGGTATCGAGCTTGTCGGGGGCAATGCCGATGCCCGTATCCGTCACCCGAAACTCCACGGTGAGCGTGTCGATGGTTTCGCTCACCAGAAAGCCGCCAACGGTGATGGTGCCGCCCGCCGGCGTGAACTTGATGGCATTGGCCAGCAGGTTGAGCAGAATCTGGTTGATGCGGTACGAGTCGCCCACTACCCAGGGCAGGGGGCACGATTCGCTCAGGCGGGTGCCCACCACCCGAATGCCCTTCTCGGCGGCTTGCAGCACCAGCGGCTCGGCGGCCTGGCCTGTGGCCTCGCACAGGTTGAAGACGCGCTGCTCCAGCTCCAGCTTGCCGGAGGTGATTTTGGCCATGTCGAGCACGTCGTTCACCACGTTCAGCAGGTGGCGGCCCGAGTATTGAATGATGTCGGCGTAGTTGCGCTGCTGCTCGCTGAGCGAGGTTTTGGCCAGCAGGCTGGCCATGCCCAGCACCCCGTTCAGGGGCGTGCGAATTTCGTGGCTCATGTTGGCCAGGAAATTCTCACGGGCCACGGCCGAAGCCTCGGCCACGTGCTGAGCAGCTTTCAGGTCGGTAATATCGGTGCTCACGCCTAGGATGTACACCGTGCCATCGGCCATGGTGATGGGGCAGCGCACGCTCTGGAACCAGCGCTCGTCGCCGGTCGGCAGCACAATGCGGTCTTCGCTGGTCACGGACCGGCCCGTGCGCAGGGCCTGCTCGTCGGCCTTGGCAATGGCCCGGATGTCTTCGGGCCGCAGGGCTTCTTCGAGCGAGTCGGAACCGGTGAGGTGCATCATCCGACTGCGCACCTCGGCCATGGTGCGGTTCTGGAAAATGATGCGGCTCAGGTGGCCCGTTTGGTACCGCTCGCGCACGTAAATGAGGTTGGGGGCCAGGTCGAGCACCTGCTCGGTGAAGGTTTGCTGGGCTTTCACCTGGGCCTCGCTCCGGCGGGTGCGGGCCTCGGCCAGCCGCCGCGTGGTAATGTCGAACCCGTAGCACACCACCTGGCGCAGCACCCCCCCGGGCCCGAATACCGGCTGGTAGTAGCACAGCCAGTAGAGCATGGGCGTGCCATCGGGGCCGGGCCAGCGCTCCTCCCAGCTCACCAGGGCCCGGGTGCTCACGGCCCGCTCGAACAGGCGGTGGCGGCGCAGGGCCACTTCGGGGGGCAGGCCGCGCGCGGCGCAATGCTCGGCAAACGTGCGGCCGATGCGGGCGCGCCGCTGCTGCGGGTCGGGCTCGGCGTAGGGATTGATGTAGTGGTAGTGCTCATCGGGCCCCAGCACCGTTACCACGGCTGGCAGGTGGGCCATAATGGTTTCGTAGAACGCCCGCTGTTCGGCCATCGCCTGCTCGGCCTGCCGCTGCGCGGTAATGTCGGTGAGGAAGAGCAGCACCGTACCATCTTCGACCAGCGCCACCGTCGAGAGCAGATATAGCCGCTCTTTGACCATAATGCTTTGCTGTTCGGACTGGTGCTGGCGCTGTTGCCGGGCCTGGCCCACGGCCTGCAACAGCTGCGAGCGTAGCCGCGACGGGCCGGCCGCCAGCAGCTCGGCCACGATGGGCGTGGCGGCGGCGTTGGCGTAGCGCAGCGAGCCGTCGGCCGCGAGCCGTAGCACGGGGTTGGGGTTTAGCTCGGGTATCTGGGCGCGGGCCTGCCATTGCACCGCAGCTTCTTCGGCCTGCTCGCGGCGAGCACGCTCGGCGAGGTAGAGCGCGCGCAGGTCTGCCGTGTCGGAGGGGATATGGTCAGGTTGCATCAAAGCGTTTTAGGTACAATAACGTCAGCAGCACGATATAAAGCACGTTGTAAAAGAACGTGATGCTCATCTGGCGTCCGCGCAGTCGAAGCATCTCTACCGCGCAACGCAATCTACTTGAAAGGATTACTGGTGGCGGGCAAGATGCTTCGGCTGCGCGGACGCCAGATGAGCATGACGTTCTACCGTTCTCAAAAAAGCCCTACAGCTCTTTGCGCAGCCGCGCCACCGGAATGTTGAGCTGCTCGCGGTATTTGGCCACGGTGCGACGGGCGATGTTGTAACCCCGGGCATTCAGCATCTTTTCCAGCTTGTCGTCGCTCAGGGGCCGTTCCTTGCTTTCCTTGCCGATGAGGTCTTTCAGAATGCTTTTCACCTCGCGGCTGCTGGCGTCCTCGCCCGAGTCGGTGGCAATGCCCTCGGAGAAAAAGTACTTGAGCGGGTAAATCCCGAATTCCGTCTGGATGGATTTGGAGTTGGCCACCCGGCTCACCGTCGAGATATCCATGCTGATGCGCTGGGCAATGTCCTTCAGAATCATCGGCTTCAGCTTGCCCTCGTCGCCTTCCACGAAGAACTCGCGCTGCAGCTCCACAATGGCGTTCATGGTGCGCAGCAACGTATTCTGGCGCTGCCGGATGGCGTCGATAAACCACTTGGCCGAGTCCAGCTTCTGCTTCACGAAGGTCACGGCCTCCTTCATTTTCTGGTCCTTCTTGGCGGCCTTGTCGTAGGTCCGGAACATCTCGGTGTAGGCCGGGCTCACGCGCAGCTCGGGGGCGTTGCGGGCGTTCAGGGTCAGGTTAAAGACGCCGTTGTCGTTGGTCAGGATGAAGTCCGGCATCAGGTACTGCGTCTTGCCGAGGCCGCTGGGGCCGCTGCCGCCGGGCTTGGGGTTCAGCTTCAGAATCACGCCAATGGCCTCTTTCAACTCGTCGTCTTCCAAATCGAGCTTCTGCTGAATGCGCGGATAATGCTTCTTGCTGAACTCGTCGAACGTGTCGGTGAGAATGCGCTCGGCGTTCACCGTGTTCTCGTCCTGCGGGCGGCGCTCCAGCTGCAGCAGCAGGCACTCGGGCAGGTCGCGGGCGGCAATGCCGGGCGGGTCGAACTGCTGCACCACGCGCAGCACGGCCTCAATCTCGGCCACGCTCACTTCCAGATTTTGCGAAAAAGCCAGGTCGTTGGCAATGGCCGATAGGTCGCGCCGGATGTAGCCGTCGCCGTCAATCGAGCCGATGAGCTGCTGGCCAATGGCCTCCTGGCGCTCATCGAGGTCGGCAAAGTGCAGCTGGTCCATCAGCGAATCGAGCAGCGAGCCGCTGGTATCGGCCAGCGGGGTGTCGCGTTCTTCCTCTTCGCCGGGGCCATCGCCCTGCATCTTGTAGCCGGCAATCTCGTCGTCGTTGAGGTAGTCGCTCAGGTCGAGGTCGGTGTTGTCGGCGGCCGTTTCGCTGTCGGCGGGTCCTTCGTCCTTGGGCTGCATTTCGGGCTCCGGCATCTCGTCCACCAGCTCGGTATCGTTGCCGCTGCGGTCGTCAAAATCCTCTTCCAGCGTGTTTTCGTCGTTGTCGAGGCTGGCATCCGGGTCGTCCGAATCGTCGCCATCGTCTTCGTCGCGCTCCAGCTCTTCGGTGTCGTCGGGCTCGTCCTCTTCCAGGGCCGGGTTTACCTCCATTTCCTCCTTGATGCGGGTTTCCAGCTCGGCCGTCGGAATTTGCAGCAGCTTGATAAACTGAATCTGCTGCGGGCTGAGCTTTTGGGAAAGGAGCTGTTTGAGGTCGAGGCGTTGCATATAACGAAAGTACGGAAAGGCGGGGGCGGAGGTCCGTTTTACTAAACTTTGGCACGAAAAGTTGATGCACCGGAAGCTTTAGCCGAAGTGCCGTGAGCTGCAGCTTGCGATGAGCGCAGTAAATAAGGGCGGCCACGCCGTTCAACGATTTCACGCGCTATGCTCGTCGCAAGCTAAAGCTTACGGTACATTCCTACCTTTGCCCCCTTCACAATCCGCTTCCCCGCAAGTTATGTCCCTCAAACGGTCCACCGTCAAAGAACTCCTGGCCAGCCAGGACCTCGACCGCGAAGTCCTGGTTAAAGGCTGGGTTCGCTCCCGCCGCGGCAACAAGTACGTGCAGTTCATCATCGTGAACGACGGCTCCACCATCCACACCATCCAGGCCGTGGCCGCCGCTGAGAATTTTCCCGAGGAAACCCTCAAGGACGTGGGCAACGGGGCCGCCGTGGCCATTCGGGGCACGCTGGTGGCCTCGCAAGGGAAGGGCCAGGCCGTGGAAATTCAGGCCACCGAAATTACGGTGTTGGGCGCGGCTGATGCCGAAGCCTACCCGCTGCAAAAGAAAGCCACCTCGCTGGAGCACCTGCGCGACATTGCCCACCTGCGCCCCCGCACCAACACGTTTGGCGCGGTGCTGCGCATCCGGCATGCGCTGGCCTTCGCCGTGCACCAGTATTTCAACGACCATGGCTTCTATTACGTCCACACGCCCATCATCACCGGTTCCGACGCCGAGGGCGCGGGCCAGATGTTTCGCGTGACGACGCTGCCGGCCGATAAGCCGCCGCTGGCCGACGACGGCTCGGTGGATTACACCCAGGACTTTTTCGGCAAGCAGACCAACCTCACCGTTTCGGGCCAGCTCGAAGGGGAATTGGCGGCCATGGCGCTGGGCAGCATCTACACCTTCGGCCCCACCTTCCGGGCCGAAAACTCCAACACTGCCCGCCACTTGGCGGAGTTCTGGATGATTGAGCCCGAAGTGGCCTTCAACGAGCTCGAAGAAAACATGGACCTGGCCGAGGATTTCCTCCAGAGCTTAGTGCGCTACGCCCTGGCCCATTGTGCCGACGACCTCGCTTTCCTCAACGAGCAGTACGACAAGGAGCTGCTGGGCCGCCTGCAATCCGTGGTCGACAATGCCTTCCAGCGCCTCACCTACACCGAGGCCGTCGAAATTCTGAAATCGGCCAAGCAGAAGTTTGAATTCCCCGTCGATTGGGGTACCGATTTGCAGTCCGAGCACGAACGGTACCTCGTCGAGAAACACTTCAAAAAGCCCGTCATCCTCACCAACTACCCCAAGGAAATCAAAGCTTTCTACATGAAGCTGGACGACGATGGTCGCACCGTGCGCGCCATGGACGTGCTGTTTCCGGGCATCGGCGAAATCATCGGCGGCTCGCAGCGCGAGGAGGACTACACCAAGCTCACCACTCGCATGGCCGAGATGCACGTGCCCACCGAAGACCTCGACTGGTACCTCGACACCCGCCGTTTCGGCACCGCGCCGCACGCCGGCTTCGGCTTGGGCTTCGAGCGCCTCGTGCTGTTCGTGACCGGCATGAGCAACATCCGCGACGTGATTCCCTTCCCGCGCTACCCCAAGAACGCGGCGTTTTAGAGAGGGATGAAAAGGACGAAAAAAGGGCAGTTCGCAAGGACTGGCCCTTTTTTTGGAGCTACTGTTTTGGGTCGCGTCTGATTTTTGGCTCTGGTCAGGCTGCCCGTTGGCAGAGGAGGTGGGGCCGATGAAAAAAGTAATAAAACACCCCTCCGAATAACACGGCAAACAAGGCTCCGAAAAAACAACCGCCGTACACCCCAGATTGCTCGCGACTGTTGTCTATCCGGCCATCTTCGGGTTCGGCAGCAAGGTAAATAATGGGTACTGGTTGACCTACTTTGTACAGTTTCACTTCATCAGAAGTAGAATAATGGTTTTGGATGGTGTACGTATTGTGGTCAGCCGCCACGAATGTCACCTCATAAGTCGTCCAGTCTCCGTCCGCGTTGCCGCGGTCTTCTACTAACACTGCTTTGCCTTGAGTGTGTAGGCCACTGTTATACAAGGTGTAAGAATGATACGCTTCAGAAATGCCAATAGACAAGAAGCCACCGCTTGTTAAGACGATGACAAAATAAAAGCAGTAGAAAAACAGCTTTGTGGGTTGTTGGTCCTCTGTCACGGGCAGTGATTATTCCTCCAATTCCGGCTTAGCCTCGAAATGACGGCTGGTAAGAATGGCCGCTTCCATTTTACCCGCTTCCAGGTCGGTAGCCCAGGTACCCACAAAATCCGTCAGTGCAGCTGCTGACTCGGCTACTTTGGCGCTTTTCAGCGTTTGGGCCAGCCGCGCCATTAGCTCCAGCCGGCCATTGGGACTGAGCTGCGTGAGCTGCGCCAGGTACTGGTCAATCAGCTGGTCTTCGGAAACGGCTTCGGGGGTGGCAGCGGCGGCGGCGTTCATTGCAACTAAGGTAGGGGGCTGCTCCCAAACGGTGGGGCCGCGCCCATTGGTTCGGCACCTTGTGCTGTTCGTGGCCGGCATGAGCAACATCTGCGAGGTGATTCCCTTCCCCCGATGCCCCAAGAACGCCGCGTTAGAGGTGCAGGTGGTCATAGATGGATTCGGCCCGCTCGTGCAGGTGCTGCTGAATCTGCTCGTCGTTGTGCACCTCTTCCCAGGTCGCTTTTTTCTGCAGCTCACCGTACAGTTTCTCGATGCCCAATCGTTCGTCGGCCGAAATGGGGCGGAACACGCGGTAGGCCTGGTCGATAAAGCCAAAGCCGAGCTGCCCGAAATTCTGCTCGGTGGCGATGATGAGCACGAGGTCGCGGCCGGTGAGCTGCTGGCGCAGGTTCAGGTCGCGCACCATGTGCGAGTCGGGCGCGTCGTTGGGCCAGAATACGTACTCGTAATTGGCCCAGTAGCGCGCTTCCGGGGTAAAGAGCTTCTGGTAGTAGGGGTAGAAATTGTAGAAGCTCTGGGCAAAGCTGTCGCCAATAACGAGGGCATTGACGCGGCGCTTGCCCGTTTCGGGCCCGAATACGACGTGCGGATAAGCCACCGGGTAGGGCTTGACTTTCCAGATTTTGTTGAGAATCAACTGCAGGTCGTCGTCGGTGTAGCGCAGCGAGTCGATTTCGGTGGCCACGCTGTAGCCGTGCGAGGTAAAATCGGGCAGGTCGTACCGCGTCAGCTGCTCGACGCGCCGAAACAGCGTGTCGGCAATAAGGGTAGTGGCGTAGCCGCTCCAGTGCGTGCCACTGCGCGGAAACAGCGGAAAATGCGTGGTATCCTGCCACTGCCGGAGCAGCGCGGCCGCATCCAGCACGTTCAGGTGGTACTTGCGGGCCGCCAGCATCACGGCTTCGTAGTTGCTGGGCTGCAGCGGCTGGGCAGCGTAGTGCGCCGGCAGCATTTTGGGCAGAATGCGGGCTTTGCCCGGAGCCACCACCAACAGCAGCTGCGTGCCATGCGCCCGGAGCGAATCCTGCACCACGCGCAGCCGCCGTACGCGGTGCACCATCTCCAGGCCCGAAAAGTCGTGGCCTAAGTACGCTTCGATGCTGACCGGCTGAAACAGCACGTCGTCCTGGCCAGCCACCACCACCGTCACCGGGGTTTGCCCGAAAACGGAGTAAGCCAACTGATTACGCAAGCGTTGCAGCCAGCTGCGAAAGCCCAGCCGGTCTTCGGCATAAGCGGCCATGGCAGGCTGGTACGAATTTTCCCAGAGGCCATCCCACGTAAACTTGGGGAAGGCCGGTGCGTCGAAGTAGCCGTCGAGCGGAGCCACCTCCAGCAAGTGGAGCTCGGTTTGGAGCGGCGGCAGCACCAGCAGCGCGAGAATAACCGCGAGCAGCAGGCGTTTGGGCCAGCGGTGCGTAGTAGGCGGAGGGGAATTTGTCACGATGTGGAAAGCTAAGGCCGGTTTTCGTACAGTACTTCAGCTTGTTCGCGCAGCTGCGTCTGGTAAGCATTGGGGTCTTTGGCCTGGGCTTCCCAGGCGGCATCGGCATCGCGCTCGGTGGCTTTCTGGGCCAGTTGCCGGGCTAGCTCGTCGATGGCGGCGTTTTCGGCGGGCGTGAGCGGGTGGTACATGCGGTACACCAGGTCGGTGAAATCGAACTCGCGCTTGAACAGGTTGTGCTCGGTCGTCATCAGTACAATAAACCGGCGCGATTCAATAATTTGCCGGTAGTTGAGGTAGCGCACCTGCGGGCCGTCGGGCGTAAACGGCTTGTCGGGCAGGTACACGTTGTTGCCGTAGTACCAGATGCGGGTATCATCGGAAAACAGGCTGGGAATGTAGGCGTTGAACTGGGTGAGCCCCCAGATAAAGCTGTCGCTCACGAACAGCGCCGCCGGGCGCGTCTGGCCCGGCTGCGGGGCCTCGAAAGCCAGCTGCGGGTAGGCGTGGGGCGTGTTTTCTACTTCCTGCAACAGGTTCAGTGGCTTGGCCAGGTCGTTGTCGTTGCCCTGCAGCGAATCGGTGGCGCGCACGATGAGGGGCTTACCCACCGTGCGGATGGCGGGAAACCGCACGCCGCCCAACTGCTCGAGGCGGCGCAGCAGGGTATCGACGGCCAGGGCGGCCCCGTAACCGCTCCAGTGGGTGCCGGCGTGCGCAAACAGCGGGTAGGGCGCGGTCTTTTTCCACTTGGCCATCAGCGGCACCATGTTTAGCATAGTCACCGTATCGGCCTGCATGGCGCGCAGGTACAGGTCGTAGTTGGTGACGGTGCCCGCAGGTATTTGCCAGCGGGCCGGCAGGTCTTCGGGCTGAAAGCGGGCCTTGTTGGGAGCCATTACAAACAGCAGTTGCACGCCGCGCCGGGCCAGGTCGCGCTGCACGGTGCGAAACCGGCGCACCCGGGCGCGCACTACGGCTTCGGCCAGCCGGTCGTGGCCCGCGTAGCTCTGGATTTGGAAGGTTTCGAAAAGTATGCCGTTCCGGCCCACCTCAGTGCCGCTCGAATGCACCACCCGGAACAGCGAAAAGGAGAGTTGGTTGCGCAGGCGAACCAGCAGGGGTCGCAGGCCGAGCCGGTCTTCGAGGTAGCGCTCCAGTGCCGTCTGGTAGGTGTTGTCGCGCAGCGCATCCCAAGTCGGGTCGGGGTGCGCGCCCAGCGTGTAAGCCCCGCCCAGAGGCTTTTCATCGAAGAAATGAAACTTGGCCTGCATGGCGGGCACCAGCACCAAGGCGAGTAGCGCACCCAGCAACAGCCGTTTGAGAAGGAGGACCACAGTGGAGATAAAAGTTAGCGGAGCAGCACCCCGGGCCTAAAACCGGAAGTAGATGAACGGGTTGAAGCTGCCGCTGAGCACGTAGCTCACGCTCAGAATCAGCAACACGGCGGTGGCCGTGCTCAGGGCCAGGGCCCGGGGCAACGTCAGGTGGTCGGCGGCCAGCACCCGCAGCTCGCGCCGCTCCACGGTAGGCAGCGCGGCCATGAAGGCGAAACCCGCGGCCAGCGCCAGCGTGGTCCAGAACTCGGGTGTGAAGTAAGGCAGGCTGGCCGTGCTGCCCGCAAACATGCGGCCGGCGTAGGTCAGGGCCCCACTCAGCGTTTCGGACCGGAAAAGCACCCAGCCCACCACGGTAATGAGGAACGTGGGCACGATGCTGAGCGCCCCCACCCGCTGGTAGAGCCGCAGTAGAAACAGCCGGTCCAGTATCAGAAACAGCCCGTGGAAGGCCCCCCAGGCAATAAAATTCCAGGCCGCGCCGTGCCAGAATCCCGACAGGATGAACACCGTCCAGAGGTTGACGTAGAGGCGGCTGGGATTTACGCGGTTGCCGCCGAGCGGAATGTAGAGGTAGTCGCGCATCCAGCGGCCCAGCGTGATGTGCCAGCGCTGCCAGAACTCGGTGATGGAGCGCGAGATGTAGGGGTTGTTGAAGTTTTCGGGAAACTGGAAGCCCATCATCCGGCCCAGGCCAATGGCCATGTCGGAATAGCCCGAAAAGTCGAAGTAAATCTGGAAGGTGTAGGCCACAGCCCCCAGCCAGGCCAGCGGCGCGGAGAGCGTGGCCGGGTCCATCTTAAAAATCAGGTCGGCCTGCTCGCCCAGCACGTTGGCAATCAACACCTTTTTGGCCAGGCCAATCACGAACCGAAACAGGCCGGCCAGCTTCTGGTCCACGGTGTCGAAGGCGCTGCGGTCGGTGAGCTGGCCCGCAATTTCGTGGAAGCGCACGATGGGCCCGGCAATCATCTTCGGAAACAGCATGATGTAGAGCATAAAGTCCCAGAACGACTTCAGCGGCTTGTTCACGCCCCGGTACACGTCGATGGTGTAGGTCAGCTTCTCGAAGGTGAAAAAGGAGATGCCGATGGGCAGCACCACCTTTTCCCAGGTGAGCGGCGGCCCGCCAAAGTGGCCCCGGATGGCGCTGGCATTGTCCAGAAAGAAGTTGGCGTACTTGAAGTAGAAGAGCATGCCCACATTAATGACAATGCTCATAATCAGGAATATGCGTTGCTTCCAGCGCTCCGGCGTGGCATCCATGAAGCGGATGAGCACGAAGTTGACCACCACCGAGGCCAGAAACAGCGCCAGAAAGTTCAGCCCGCCCCAGGCGTAGAACGCGATGCTGGCCACCAGGGCCACGGCATTCTTGAAGCGCGCCGGCACGGCGTAGTACAGCAGCAAAAAGCCGGGCAGGAAATAAAAGAGAAAGAGCGTACTGCTGAAAACCATAGAAGAAATGCGGAAGTAGAGGGTTTCAAAGCTACAACCGGAACGGGGAGGCAAAAAAAGAACCTGCCGGGTAGCAGGTTCTGATGCGGGTGAATAAAGCCGAAGCCGTGCGCGATGATTAGTCGTCGTCGCGGTCGTGCCCACGGCCGTGGCCTTTGCCGTGGCCTTTGCCGTGGCCGCGGTCGTCGTCGCGGTCATCACGGTCGTACCGGCCTTCGCGGTAGCCTTCGCGGTACATTTTCTTGGCCTGGCCGGGGGGTAAGCCACGGCCCGGCCGCACTACTACCACGCGGCGGGGGTAGCGGTCGCGGTGCGCACCCACGTACACCCACGGCTCGCGGCCCCGGTAGTCGAGCACCACCGGGTGGAAGCTGCGCGGGTCGCGCCCATCAATCACGCCCACCGGAATCCACTGGCCGTTGCGGTTCACGATGTACTGCTGCGCGTTGAGGTCGTAGTAGCCGTCGATTTCGGGAATGTAGTAAAACTGCGTGCCCTGCGGCACGGGCGGCCCCCAGGCGGGCGTGCCCACGTTGATGTTGATATTGGCCTGGGCGTGGGCGGCCGGGGCCGTAGCCAGCACGGCTGCACCCAGCAGGGCCGCACTGAAGAGAGAGGGCAGGAATTTCATGATGTGAAGGGTTTTAAAAGCAGTAGGAATTAACCGGCTTGGCAAGGACGGTGCCAGTTGTTGGCACAGGCTACCGTGGCGGTAGAGCTAGTGCTTGCCTTTGCCGTGGCCTTTTTCTTTGTCCTTGCCCTTGCCTTCGTGTTTGTCGTAGTGCTTGTCGTAATGCTCTTCGGGATAATAGGCACCGTTGGCGGGCACTACCACGTAGCCTTTCTTGTACATTTTCTTGGCTTGGCCGGGGGGCATGCCGTAGGCGTTGCCATGCTTGGGGTATTTCACCTTGTACTCCTTGTAGCGCACCCAAGGCTGGGCCCCCACGTAATCGACCACCACGGGGTGGAAGTTGGCGGTGTTGTAGCCCGCGAGACTGCCCACGCGTACCCAGCGACCATCGCGCAGCACCACGTACTGGCGGGCGGGCACGTCGTAGAAGCCGTTGGTTTCGGGAATATAGTAATACTGCGCGCCGGCTGGCACGGCTGGCCCCCAGCTGGGCGGATTGATGTTGATGTTAATCTGGGCGTGGGCGGCCGGGGCCGCTGCGAGGGCCGCGCTGGCCAACAGGGCCGCGCAAAGCAGGGTGGGGAATCGTTTCATGAGGAAAAATTGAGCAAATGAATACATAGCCCGGCCGGATGCTTGTCCGGCCGGGCGCAGGGTTTATACTCGGTTTGGGCAGGCTGGTTGAGCGATGCCGGGCTAGTCGCGACCATGGCGGCGGCCGCCACCCTGGTCGTTGCCATTGCTGCCCTGGCCATTGCCGCTTTGGCCATTGCCAGTGCCTGCGTGGGCCTGGCCGCTGCCATAGCTACCCGAGCTATTGCCGTAGCCACCAGGCTGCGGTTGCTGAGGCTGCTGCTGTCCGCCGTAGCTGCCGCCGCGCGGACCGCCGCCATTGCCCGGGTATTGGGGCTGGCCCCCACGGGGGCCACTGCTGTAGCCTCCCCCGTACCCGTAGCCGTGGCCATCGTGGTCGCGGTCGTTGTAGCCGTGGTCGTCGCGGTCGTGGTCGTTGTAGCCGCGCCCACTGCCGTAGTAGCCGCCACGGGGATAGTTATTGCGGCCGTAACCGTTGCTATAGTAGCCATTGCGGTAGCCGCCACGGCCGTAGTTGCAATAGGGCTGGTAGGCATAGCGCTGGTGGTAATAGTCGCGCTGGCACCACGGCTCACGACCCCGGTAAGCAATAGCAACCGGATGAAACCGATAAGGGTCGTAGCCATAAAGCTGCGGCAGCGGCACCCAGTAGCCGTTGTCGTACACGAGGTACTGCTGCGCGTACAGGTCGTAGTAGCCGTCAATCTCGGGGATGTAGTAGTACTGCGTGCCGTAGGGAACCTGCGGCCCCCAGGCCGGTGCGCCGATATTGATATTTACTCCCACCTGGGCCTGGGCACTGGGAATGGCCAACAGGGCCAGCGCGCCCACCAGAGCAGCGCCGAAAAATTTTGCGAGGGGTTTCATGGTGGTTGAGATGGGAAGTGGGCCGGGGCACTAAGGCTGCCGTCATGGCCAGTTGCAAGGCTAGTGCCAAGATGAGGAACCGAGAAGTCGGCCGGGGAAATATTATTGTATTGCCCGCCGAAAGGAGGGCGGGGAAGATGAGTTTTTGCTGAAAACCTGCTGGTTACATCATGCTAATGGTGGTGCTATTCCTCGTTCCGGCAGCCTAAATCAGCGGCCGGCCAGCCCGCCGCCCGCACTTCGATGCCAACTACGGGCACAAACCGGCCGGCTGGCTTGTTACGCACCAACGCCCGGCCCGCTGGGCTGGCTAACGCGGCTGGCAATTTGCTTGTTTTCGTAGCCAGCGGGCTTCCTTCTTCCGTACCTTTACGCACTTATTCGCTGCGTTCCTGAATGGCCAAAAAATCCACCGCAACCCCGGTTGCCGAAGCTGTTAAAGCTCCGAAAATTGCTAAGAAGACTCCTGTTAAAACCGGCGCATCGGCTGCCGCTGCTGAAACGGCCGCCGCCGTGCGCGACCTCACCGAGCTGCCGGCCGCTGGCCCCGTTACCGGGCACGTGCACGGCCAGCTGAATGGCCACAGCCCCGCCTCGCAGCACCTGGAGGCGCAATACATTGAGGTGTACGGCGCGCGCGAGCACAACCTGAAAAACGTGAGCGTGAAGATTCCGCGCAACCGCTTGGTGGTGTTTACGGGCATTTCGGGCTCGGGCAAGAGCAGCCTGGCCTTCGATACGATTTATGCCGAGGGACAGCGGCGGTACATGGAGACGTTTTCGGCCTACGCCCGCTCGTTTATGGGCGGGCTGGAGCGGCCCGATGTGGACAAGATTGAAGGCCTGTCGCCGGTTATCAGCATCGAGCAGAAAACCACCTCGCGCAACCCGCGCTCCACGGTGGGCACCATCACGGAGATTTACGATTTCCTGCGCTTGTTATATGCCCGCACGGCCGAAGCCTTCAGCTACGCTACGGGCAAGAAGATGATTCGGCAGAGCGACGACCAGATTATCAACTATATCCTCAAGCACTTCGACGATAAAAAGCTCGTCGTGCTGGCACCCGTGGTGAAGGGCCGCAAAGGTCACTACCGCGAGGACTTTCAGAAGATTGCCAAGTTGGGCTTCACCAAAGTGCGGGTCGATGGCGAAATCATCGACATCACGCCCAAGATGCAGGTGGACCGCTACAAGATTCACGACATCGAAATTGTGATTGACCGGCTGCTGGTGAAGGAAGCGGACCGGTTCCGCCTCTCGGGCTCGGTGCAGAACGCGCTGGTGCACGGCAAGGGCACCATGCTGGTGCTCGACCCCGACGCTAAAAAAGCCGCGCCGCAGTTCTTCTCGCGCTTTTTGATGGACCCGGCCACCGGCATCGCCTACGACGACCCGGCCCCGAACACGTTCTCGTTCAACTCGCCCTACGGCGCGTGCCCCACCTGCAACGGCTTGGGCGAGGTGCAGGAAATTACGGAAGAAGCCGTGCTGCCCGACCGCAAGCTGAGCATCAGCCGGGGCGGCATCGCGCCGCTGGGCGAGTACCGTGACATCTGGATTTTCCAGCAGCTCCAGCTCATTCTCAAGAAGAACAAGGCCACGCTGAATACCCCCATTGAGAAGCTGCCCGAGGAGCTGCTGAAGCGCCTGCTGCACGGCATTTCGGAAGATGAAGCCGACAGCGGCAAGGGCATGTACAACGAGGTGTTCGAGGGCATTATCCCTTTCCTGCGCCGGCAGATGGATTCGGAGTCGGACAACATCCGGGAGTGGATTGCGCAGTACGCGCAGGCCCAGCCTTGCCCCGAGTGCCAGGGCTACCGCCTCAAAAAGGAGAGCCTGCACTTTAAAATGGACGGCAAAAACATCGGTGAGCTGTCGGTGATGGATTTGAACGACCTGGCCGCCTGGTTCGAGGGCTTGGAAAGTCGCCTGACCGACCGCCAGAACGTGATTGCCCGCGAGCTGCTCAAGGAAATCCGCAAGCGCATCGGCTTCCTGCTCGAAGTGGGCCTCGACTACCTGAACCTGCACCGCCCGGTGCGCACGCTGAGCGGCGGCGAAAGCCAGCGCATCCGCCTCGCCACCCAGATTGGCACCCAGCTCGTGGGCGTGCTCTACATCATGGACGAGCCCAGCATCGGCCTGCACCAGCGCGACAACGAGCGGCTCATCAAGGCCCTGCAGCATCTGCGCGACATCGGCAACTCCGTCATTGTGGTGGAGCACGACAAGGACATGATTCTGCACGCCGACCACGTGCTCGACATTGGCCCCGGCGCGGGCATCCACGGCGGCCACATTGTGGCCTCGGGTACGCCGCAGGAGATTTTCAACTCCGGCTCGCTCACCTCGCAATACCTCAGCGGGCAGAAGCACATCGAGATGCAGCGCAAGAAGCGCAAGGGCGAAGGCACCGAGCTGGTGCTAAAGGGTGCGAAGGGCAACAACCTGAAAAACGTGACCCTGAAAGTGCCCCTGGGCAAGCTGGTGGCCGTGACCGGCGTGTCCGGCTCGGGCAAGTCCACGCTCATCCACGACACGCTGTACCCGATTCTGAACCAGTATTTCTTCAACGCCAAGCGCGAGCCACTGGCTTACGGCAGCATTGAAGGGCTGGATTTGGTGGACAAGGTGATTGAGGTCGACCAGTCGCCCATCGGGCGCACGCCGCGCTCGAACCCTGCCACCTACACGGGCGTGTTCACCGAAATTCGCCAGCTGTTTGGCGAGATGGCAGAGGCCAAGATTCGCGGCTACGGGCCGGGGCGCTTCTCCTTCAACGTGAAGGGCGGGCGCTGCGAAACTTGTGAAGGTGCCGGCATCCGCACCATCGAAATGAACTTCCTGCCCGACGTGCACGTGCCCTGCGAAACCTGCAAAGGCCGCCGCTACAACCGCGAAACCCTGGAAGTACGCTTCAAGGGCAAGTCCATCACCGACATTCTCGATATGACGGTGGAGAAGGCCGTGGAGTTCTTCGAATACCAGCCCCGCATCCTGCGTAAAATCAAAACCTTGAACGAAGTGGGCCTCGGCTACCTCACCTTGGGTCAGCAGGCCACCACGCTCTCGGGCGGTGAGGCCCAGCGCGTGAAGCTGGCCACCGAGCTCAGCAAAAAAGACACCGGCAAGACCTTCTATATCCTCGACGAGCCCACCACCGGCCTGCACTTTGAGGATATTAACCACCTCGCCGACGTGCTTCAAAAGCTGGCCGATAAAGGCAATACCGTCCTCATCATCGAGCACAACCTCGACCTGATTAAGGTGGCCGACCACGTCATCGACATCGGCCCCGAGGGTGGCGCGGGCGGCGGCTTTATTGTCGCCCAAGGCACGCCCGAGCAGGTGGCCAAATCGGGCAAGGGCCACACGGCCCGCTTCCTGGCCGAGGAGCTGAAAACCAGCAAGTACGCTGCGGCCTAATATCAAGGCAGAATTGAGAAGCCAGAAAGCAGCGGCACCAGCATAAACCGATGGTGCCGCTGCTTTCTGGCTTCTTAGCGTTAATCAGAAGGCTTACTTCCGCTCGTCGGCGCGCTTGTACAGCTCTGCGGTTTGTTGCAGGTGGGCGCGCAGGTTGGGCAGCGACTGGGCGGCGAAAGCCCGGAGCTCGGCGTTGCTGAGCTGCGTGGCGGCGGCGGCGAAGCGCTGTACGTCGCGCTCATGGGCATCCTTCAGCGAGCGGAGATACTTTTTATCGAAGCCGAAGTATTTGCGGTCGTCCACGTCGTTGTAGTGGTCGCGGTCGTCTTCGCTCATCATTCGGGGCAGGGTAATATTGGCGCGGCCGGCGATGGCTGCCAGTTCCTGGTCCATCTTGGTGTGCTCGGTCTCGATGGTTTTGGCCCACTCTTTCACTTCCAGCGCAATAGCCTTTTGCTGGGCCAGTTTGCTGATGGCCACTTCGAGCTGGTTGCTACTGGAAGCGGCTACTGCGAAATCGGCATCGTAGTCGAGCCGGGCCTTCACCTGGGCGGGCGTTTCGATGGCGGCAGCCACCGATTCATTGCGGCGCTCGTTGGTTTTATTAGCTTGCTCCACGGCATCCTGCGTGCCAGAACAGGCCGTCAAACCAGCGATGGTAAAAGAAAGAAGGAGGATTTTGACTTGCTTTTTCATAAACGAACTATTGGGTGTGAAAGCCGGGCCACGTTGGGCCAGTCGGGGAATCTTACACTGTTCTTTACGAGCGCAAGCTGAAACAGCTAAAAAAAGCCGCTTCTGAGGCGGTTTTTTTTAGCTGTTGGGGGGTAAGTAGTCGCGCAAAGGCAACTTTAGCAAAAAGGCAGTCATGCGTGGGGGCTCAACCCCCATTTGTTTGGTTACGGCAGCTTGTCGGCCACGTCGGCAGCTTCTTTGGCGGCATCCAGCTGCTGCTCCACGGGGCCGTGGAATTTAGCCGCGAAGCCGCGAATGTCGCCATCGTAGGCATCATCGCTCATATCGTCGAAGTTGTCCTCGTCCTGCTTCTGGGCTTTCACCAGCAGGGCCATCAGCTGCTTGTCGAGCTGCGCGCCGGTTTGGGTGCTGGCCTCGTGGTAGGCTTCCTGCTCGTCGCCGCCGAGCGCGGCGGGCACCGTCAGGCCTTTGGCAGTAGCCAGGGCGCGTAGCGTGGCCAATAGCTCCAGCCGCTGCGGCACCAGGCGGGCCCCATAGCTGCGGACGGCCGGCGCGGTGGCGCGGGCCTGTGCCAGCTTGCCCAGCTCCACTTCGAGCAGGGCGTTGCTGGTGCTTTCGACGAGAAATTCGGCATCGGCCTCCTGCTTTTTGGTAATGTCGGCCGTGTCGATTTTCTTCTCGTTCTGGGTCATGGCCGTGTCCACGGCATCAGCATTGGAGCCGTTGCCCGAGCAGTTGCTGAGGAGGGGCAGGGCTAGCAGCAGCAGCCAGAATAGCTGGCGGGGCAGAGGCGTATAATTCAGGGAAATAGGCATGGGCGAACCGGGGGCGTCTGGCTCCTTTGGCCGGGCGTGCAGGCTATACGGCCGGCCGAAACCGAGGTTTGGCCGAAACCGGCGCAATATTTTTTTTGGCTGCTTAAACCCGGCGCTATCTTCCGCTTCCAACCGGCCACAAACGCAGTACTCCGTTCGGTTTCTCACTTCATTCTCCACCTATTTTTCACGTCTCGTTATGCGTACCGCCACTCTCCGTTCCTTCGCCCTGGCCTGCTTGACAAGCGCCGCCCTGCTCACCACCAGCTGCAACCGCAACAACGACGCCACCCCCACCGACGACATCACCACGGCCGAAGACCGCACCGACGATAACTCCGAAACGGCCATGAGCTCGGAAGCCATGCAGATGGCTGGCCCTACCGACGCCCAGGTTCAGGGTTCGCCCAATATCATCACCGATGCCGAATTCCGCGCCCGCTTCGGTAGCTGCGCCACCCGCAGCTACGACTTCGCCAACAAAACCCTCACCATCGATTTCGGCCCCACCAACTGCCTGTGCGCCGATGGCCGCTACCGCCGCGGTAAGATTATGGTGCGCTTCACTACCGACGTGAATCGGCGCACGGCCGGTGCCGTGGTTACCCGCGAAGCGTACTTCGTGAACGACAACCAGCACACTGCTACCCGCACCTTCACCGACATAGGCAGCGGCTCGTTTACCGTCGATGTCACCAACGCCAGCATCATCCGCGCCAACAACGGCGGCACCCACTCCTGGACGGCCAACTGGACCTTCACCCGCACCGCCGGCTTTGGCACCCCGCAGGTTGCCGACGACATCTACAGTGTAACCGGCTCGGCTACCGGCACCAACCGCAAAAACGTGGGCTACTCCGCCACCATCCAGAACCCGCTCATCAAGCGCGCCGACTGCCCCAAGTATTTTGTGCAGGGTACCACACTCATCACCAATACCAACAGCAAGGCGATGACGCTTGACTACGGCACCGGCACCTGCGACAACGTGGCCACCGTTACCGTGAACGGCCACACCCGCACCATTCAGCTGCGTTAATTTTCGCGCCCTTTTCTCTGCGAAAGCAAAAGAGCCGCCTATGCAAGGGCGGCTCTTTTTGTTCATGCCAGCATGAACGGCTGCCGGGTGGCAGTCGACAGTAAGGAGTTATTCTCCTTTAAAAACCGGCTTGCGCTTCTCGCTGAAGGCCTTCACGCCTTCAAAGTAGTCGGCTGATTCGCCGGCAATCTGCTGGCAGTGGGCTTCGTAGTCGAGCATCTCATCGAGCGTGGCCGCGCCGGCCTTGTTCAGCATTTGCTTGATGAGGCCGATGGATTTGGTAGGCGCGGCGGCGTAGCGGCCGGCCAGGGCATAAGTAGCCTCGTCAAGCTGTTCGGGGGCCACCACCTGGTTCACCAGGCCCAGCCGCAGGGCCTCCTCGGCGGGCACTTTCGAGCCCAGGCTGCACAGTTCAAAGGCTTTGAGCGTGCCCACCAGCCGCGGCAGAAACCACGACGAGCCCGAATCGGGCACCAGCCCAATGTTCACGAACACTTCAATCAGCGAAGCTTCGGTGCTGGCCACCAGCGCATCGCAAGCCAGCGCCAGCGAGCACCCCGCGCCCGCCGCCACGCCGTTGATGCGTCCGATAATGGGCTTGGGCAGCGCCCGCATGGCCCGGATGATGGGGTTGTAGCGCTTGTGCAGCGAGTCGTAGAACGAGCGTTTTTCCGCGCCTTGCGCCGCCTTCAAATCCTGGCCCGAGCAGAAGGCCCGGCCCGCGCCCGTGAGCACCACGGCCCGCACGCTGGCATCGCGCGCCACCTGCTTCAGGGCATCCTGCAGCTCGTAGCTCAGCGGGTCGTTGAAGGCGTTGAACACCTCCGGGCGGTTCAGGGTGATGGTGGCTACGCCGTCGGGGCGCACGTCGTAGAGCAGGCTGGTGTATTCCATAAGCTTGTAGCACGTGCTTTAGCTTGTGCCGGAGTGGTGAAGTCGAAGTGAAAATATGTCGTGCAAATAACGCACAGGCCAAAGCATGTACTACGCTCCCAGCAGTGCCTCGGCCACCAGCAAATCCTCCGGCGTGGTAATTTTCAGGTTGCGGTAGTCGCCCTCCACCAGCTGCACGCGGCACAGGTCGTCGACCACCGTGGCATCGTCGGTGAAGGTGGCCAGCTCGGGCATGGCGTAGGCGCGGCGCAATAGGTCGATTTCAAACGTCTGCGGGGTCTGCATCAGGCGCAGGCGACTGCGGTTTTGCGCGGCCGAGCCCTGCGGCGATACCAGCCGTACCGAGTCCTTGGGTAGCACGGCGGCGGCGGCGGCGGCGTGGGTGGCGGCCGCCGCATAGGTGCGCTCTACCACCGCGCGGGGCACGAGCGGGCGCACACCATCGTGCACCGCCACCAAGCCTTCGAAATGTTCGCCCAAGGCGGCCAGACCGGCTTTTACCGAAGCCCAGCGCGAGGCCCCGCCCGCCACCAGCCGGTGCGGAATAGTCACGCTGAACTCGGCACACAGGGCCTGCCAGGTGTCGAGCTGGTCTGCAGGCAGTACCACCACCAACTCGGTCACGCGCAACGCCGGCTCGGCAAAGCGGCGGAGCGTGTGCAGCAGCACCGGCTCGCCACGCAACAGCAGAAACTGCTTGGGCCGGTCGGCCCCCATGCGGGTGCCGCTGCCGCCCGCTACCAGAATGGCGAACCGGGGAACGCCGCTGCCGGGCGCATGCGGTGGGAGTGGAGGAGGAGTGGCTGGGGAGGAGGAACGGGGTTTCATGGCCGCGAAGATGCCTAAAAAACAACGCCGGTGGTCCTCTACGGGCCACCGGCGCTAAAAAAAGCATTTGCTACGAGGCGTAAACTACAGAATCAGCATCGCGTCGCCGTAGCTGAAAAATTTATATTTCTCCTTGATGGCCTGCTTGTAGGCCTCCATCAGCAGCGGGTAGCCGGCAAAGGCCGCCGCCAGCATGATGAGCGTGCTCTCCGGCATGTGGAAGTTGGTGAGCAGGCAGTTGGCAATCTTAAAATCGTGGGGCGGGAAGATGAACCGGTCAATCCAGCCCTGCGTGGGTTTCATGCGGGCGTTGGCCGAAACCGACGCCTCCATGGCGCGAACGGTGGTGGTACCCACGGCGCATACTTTGCGCTTGGCGTCGAGGGCCTTGTTCACCACGGCGCAGGCCGGGGCCGTCACGATGAAGTTCTCAGAGTCCATCTTGTGCTTGGTCAGGTCTTCCACATCTACCGTGCGGAAGGTGCCCAGGCCCACGTGCAGCGTCACAAACGCCGGCTCAATGCCTTTGATTTCCATGCGCTTCATCACCTCGCGGGTGAAGTGCAGGCCGGCCGACGGGGCCGCCACCGCGCCAATATGCTCGGCATAAATGGTCTGGTACCGCTCCTTGTCAGCAGGCTCGGTTTCGCGGTTGATAACTTCCTTCGGAATCGGGGTTTCGCCCAACTCGTACAACGCCTTGCGGAACTCCTCGTCGGTGCCATCAAACAAAAACTTGATGGTCCGGCCGCGCGAAGTCGTGTTGTCAATTACTTCGGCCACCATGTCCGACTCGCCGAAGTACAGCTTGTTGCCGACGCGAATCTTGCGGGCCGGGTCCACCAGCACGTCCCACAGGCGCAACTCCTTGTTCAGCTCGCGCAGCAGGAAAACTTCAATCTTAGCCCCGGTTTTCTCCTTGTTGCCATACAGGCGGGCCGGAAAAACCTTCGTGTCGTTGAACGCAAATACGTCGCCCTCGTCGAAATAATCGAGGATATCCTTAAAGTTACGGTGCTCAATCTGGCCAGTCGCGCGGTGCACCACCATTAGGCGGCTTTCGTCGCGGTTGCGGGCGGGGTGCAGGGCCACCAGCTCTTCAGGGAGTTCAAATTTGAACTCGTGCAATTTCATTGCCATAGGGCTGTATTTAGGGAATATACGGAAATTTGGGGAGGCAAAAGTACGGCTTTTATTTGGAATTTGTTGTTTTTTGTGATTGGCCCATTTGCCCCACCGGGGCGCGGGCGCAACTTTCCGGCCCAACCCCGTCTTTTGCACCATGCTCACGCTCCGCCTCACCTTCGAAAGCTTTCTTTTTGCCTGGGATGCCCTCAAATCCAACCTGCTGCGTACGATACTGTCGCTGCTCGGCGTCACGGTGGGTATCTTTTCCATCATCGCCGTTTTCACCATCGTCGATTCGCTGGAAGCCAACATCCGCAGCAGCCTCGATTTTGTGGGCGACAAAGTTATTTCCGTTCAGAAGTGGCCGCTCGAATTCGGGCCCGACTACCCGTGGTGGAAATACTTTAACCGGCCCAATCCATCGCCGCGCGAGTTTCAGCAGCTGCGTCGCCGTCTAAGTGATAACAACAAAGGCGTGGCCATTGTCGCGGCTAAAAGTGGGAACACCTTTAAATCTGGCTCCAATTCGGTGGCCGACTGCGTGTTGCAAGGCGTGAGTTACGATTTCCGCGCCGTGAACACCGTGGCGCTGCGCGAAGGCCGCTACTTTACGCAGCAGGAGATGGACGCGGCCCGGCCGGTAGCCATCGTTGGGGCCACCATCGCCGAAAACCTGTTTCCTAACGGTGGCGCGCTGGGCGGGCAGTTCAAAGCCCGTGGCCAAAACTTCACCATCATCGGCGTGATGCCCAAGGAAGGCAAAAAGCTCATCACTATTTCCAGTAATGATGCGAACTGCCTCATTCCTTTCAACCTGTTTATCAAGTTTTTTGCCCTGAGCACGACGGGCTTCGGCGGTGGGCCCGCTGCCACGCTGGTGGTGAAGGGACGCGATGAAGACCCTGGCCTGCTCGACTTGGAATACGAGATGCGCGGCGTGATGCGCAACATTCGCGGCCTGAAGCCCCGCGAAGTCGACGACTTCGCGCTCAACCGCCCCGAGATGATTGCCTCGGCAGTCGGTAAGTTTTTTGGGGTAATTGGCATCGTGGGCGGCATCATCGGCTCGTTTGCCATTTTGGTGGGCGGCTTTGGCATCGCCAACATCATGTTTGTGAGCGTGCGCGAGCGCACCAACATCATCGGTATTCAGAAATCGCTGGGGGCGAAAAACTACTTCATCCTGTTTCAATTTTTGTTTGAAGCCGTCTTTCTGTGTCTCATTGGCGGGGCCGCCGGCTTGGTGCTGGTGTGGCTGGTAACGCTGGTGCCGCAGGATGCGCTACCGCTCACCATGTCGGTGGCGCGGGTGGTGTTGGGGCTACTTATTTCGGTGGGCATCGGCATCGTGGCTGGCATCGTGCCGGCCGTGCTGGCCGCCAACCTCGACCCCGTAATCGCCATCCGGGCCAAGTAAACAGTCGTTCTACATCCTTTATCTGCTAACTACCGACGCTGCTGCATGACGCTGCCCCCCTTCCTGAGTTACGAAATCCTGGGCAACACCCTGAGCCAATACCTGGTTGCCGCGCTTATTATACTGGCCGGCGGCGTGTTTCGCCGGCTGCTGTCGCGGCTGCTCAGCAAGTTGCTGTTCTCCTTCGCCAAGCGCTACGCGGCCGGCGTGAGCGTGGAAGAGCTACACAGCCTGCTCATCCAGCCGCTCTCGACGCTGCTGCTGCTCGTCACGCTTCAGATTGCCGGGGCCACGCTCACTTACCCGCACAGCCTGCTGGCCCGGCCCGGCCAGATTCCGTGGCATGAGGTGCTGCTGGGGCGGCTGCTGGCGCTGGGCTTCATCATTGCCGCCGCGCGGGTAGCCTTGCGGCTAGTCGATTTTGCCCTGCTGGTGATGCACCGGCGGGCCCTGCTACGCAGCCAAATCGGCCCTACGCGCCTCGACAATCAGTTTCTGCCCTTCGCCAAGGATTTGCTCAAGGTGTTGCTCATCATCATCGCCTTGCTGGTGGCTCTGGGGCAGGTGTTTGGGGTGAATGTAACGGCCCTCATCGGCGGCCTGGGCATTGGCGGGCTGGCCGTAGCTTTCGCGGCCAAGGAAAGCCTCGAAAACCTCATCGCCTCGTTCACCATCTTCCTCGACCAGCCCTTCGGCGTGGGCGACCTCGTGACGGCCGGCGACGTGAGCGGCACCGTCGAGAAAATTGGTTTCCGCAGCACCCGCCTGCGCACGGCCGAGAAAAGCTACGTGACCGTACCCAACAAGAGCATGATTGACAAGCCCCTCGACAACCTCTCGCTGCGCACTTCGCGCCGGGTGGGCTTCACCCTCATCTTCGACCAAAAAACGACCAGTGCCCAACTGCACGCCATTATTGCCGGGGCCGTAGCCGGCATCAAGGCCCATCCCCTCGTGACGCAGGACGTGCAGATGAAATTTAGTGCCCTCACCCTGGCCGGCAAGGAAGTAACGGTGCAGTATTTCGTCGAAACCACCAGCTACGATGACTACCTCAACGTGAAGGAAGACCTCAACTATTGCATCGTGGAGGTAGTGGAGCGCGAAGGGGGCAACCTGGCCGGCGCGCCGGTACCCGTAGTCGCCGCGTCCGGAGCCTGATGCTGCTGCCCCGGCACGTCGGCTGCTGACTGCGACAAAAAAAAGCCCCTCCGGTAAGGAGGGGCCTTTTTTGTTGAAGCTACGAATGGCCCGGCACCTAGCGCCCGCCACCCAGCAGGCCGCCGAGCAACGAGCCCATGCCGCCGCCCATCAGGCCGCCCAGGCCGCCGCCGCCCGAGCTGGCCGAACGCTGGTTGGGCTGGCCACCCAGGCCACCCAGCACCGACATGATGGAACCCAGCCCGCCGCTGCCAATGGCCGACTGCTGCTGCGGCACGTTGGCCCCGGCACCACCGCCCATTACGTTGCCGAGCAGGCCGCCCAGCAGGCCGCCCATGCCGCTTTGGGCCGCACCGCCCAGCAGGCCGCCCAGTCCGCCGCTAAGCAGGCCCCCCAGGCCACCGCCCGAGCTGCTTTGGTCGCCGTAGCCATCGTTCGTGTTGGCGTTGGCGTTCGAGCCGCCGCCGCCCAGCACTTTCGACAGCACCATGGGCGCTACCACGCCGAGCAGGCCGGCCATCAGCGCGCCTTTCGGGATGCCGACGTTGGAGAGCTTGTCGCCGATGCTGCTAAGGAAGCCCTCTTTGGCGGGGTCCTGCGGGTTGTGGGCAACAGTGGCGGCCTGGTCGACCACGGTTTCGAGGGTTTGCTGCTGTTGCTGGTTGATGCCCAGGTACTGCGACATCTTGTCCACCATGGCTTCCTCGTCGTTCGAGTAAGCGCCATCGGCGCGCGAAAAGCTGATAAGGTCGGTAACGAGCGAATAGCGCAGGTCGCTGCCCTTCAGCACATCGAGGTGCTGCTGAATGCTTTCGTTGCTGGGGTCGTTGGCAGCCGCCACTACCTGTTGCGTCGCGCTGGCCGACAGGCCGGCCTGCTGGGACAATGCCTGCAGAAACTGGCCTTCAGCCGGCGAGGCCTGGCGGTCGGCAGTAGCGAGGCTGGCAATGGCGCTCAGGTAAGCGGTTTTTTCGTCTTCCGAATAATTTTGGAGCAGTTGCGTGTTCATGGGGCAAAAAGAAGGGGGTGAGAAGTTGGTACGCACCGTTAACGGTAGCCTGCCAATTCCGTTGTCTGGCCACGGATTGAGCCGTCTGCGGGAAGCTTTTGAAGTTTTTTGAAAAAAAATTCTGCGCCTGAAAATGAAATTGTTGAGCCCATTTAACGGGTGGAATAGGCGTGCCTGGGGCAGCGTTGAGTTTACCCGGTTTGGCATTTCCAGAAACAACCCCCATCTTTGCAATCCGAAACGGCAGCAATGCCACCCGGGGGATTAGCTCAGCTGGTTCAGAGCATCTGCCTTACAAGCAGAGGGTCACTGGTTCGAACCCAGTATCCCCCACGTTGAAAGACAGTCACTTAGCCCACAAACTAGGTAGCTGTTTTATTTTTGGTTTAAACGATGGTTTAAACAAATCCGGGAGGTTAGCTCAGTTGGTTTAGAGCGCTTGCTTCACACGCCAGAGGTCGAAGGTTCGAATCCTTTACTTCCCACCAGAAACGAAATGCCCCCGGTTTTTTAACCGGGGGCATTTCGTTTTTAGGGCCAGCAGCCTATGCCTATCCGGTGGCCGCGGCCACCATTCGGTCCGCTGCCGGGTGCGTTGGCGCAGTGCCAGCCGGGATTGGTGAAATTGCCGGCAGCAGATGTCCCGGGCTGGGTAACTTTAGGGATTATCCGCGCACCACGCCCGGGCTGTAGCGACCCTGCGGCCTGGGTTATTGGAACGCTCCTCTACTCACCAAACCTATTTGCCGGAGGCCCCTTTCGCGCCAGTACCGTTGGCTTCACGCTACGTGCCCGCCTACCTGCTGGCCCGCAATCAGTCGGTGCGCCGGCCCAAATCCGTTGCAAGAACCAGCGACCGATGCCTGCCTACCCAGCGGCCAGCTCAAGTACAGCTGACTCCCGCTACGCCTCGGCCGCTTGTGTGCGTAGTTGGATTGCTGAGTAGTTGCTAACCAGTTACGCATGGCGAACCGCCGTGCACCAGCACCTTGAGGCTGGTAAACCAGCAAGCAGCACCGGGAAAGTGAAGCGGTTTTCTGGACATTCAGCAATGCTCACCATGTCGCGTTCTGCTATCTCGAATGCTGACTTGAAGTCCGTGCCTTGTATCAGGAGGATACTGTATCCCGATGCGTGGTAGCAGCTACAAAATTGGCCGGGTGGCGGGCAAAAAGCTTTGCCAGTTGAGCAGAAAGGGGCGGTAAGGGCTGGCGCGCCAGCGCGTTCATTTACATAAGAACTAATTGAATATATTTTTGTTAATTTATTATTAAACATAAATATTATTGGCTACATTTATAAAAAAAATTTGAATTGTTATGGAAACGGCTTTCCCCTTCTTCAGCAATCATCCCGACGATGCTGGCTCCGCCATCTACCACACGCACCCCCGGTGCCGGGTGGCCCAGCAAATACCGGCAGAAGTGCGAGCGGCGGGCACGGGAGAAAACCGGGGAGAATGTCCGTTTTGCTTTTTGCTGGCGCAGTTCCAGGCCAACCGGGGATTGCGGGGGCCTCTGCCAATGGGCGGGTCTCCGCCACGAGGAGTAAGCGGTGCCGATACTGCGTTGCGGCCCCTGCGCGCGCCCACGCTGCACTATTGAGCCAAGCTGCAGCGGTTTTCAACGCTGCGTAAAAACTCCAAAGTGCCACTAGGCAACGGGAACCGGCAGGCAGATAATAAATTCGGTGTAGTCGTTTTCGCGGGAGTCGACGGTGAGGGTGCCGCCGTGGTCGCGCACCACAATGTCGTGGGCCAGGGCCAAACCCAGGCCGGTGCCCTCGCCCGCCACTTTGGTCGTGAAGAAGGGCTGGAAGATGCTGGCGCGCACGGCAGCCGGAGTACCGGGGCCGTTGTCGCGAATCCGAACTTCGACGTGGCCCGAGGGCAATAGCCGCGTGCTAAGCTGCACGGCGGGCAAGTAGCCGGCTTCGCCGCACTGCTGGCGCTGGCGCACGGCGTAAAAGGCATTGCTGAACAGATTGAGGAAGACGCGGCCCAGGTCGGGGGCTACTACGGGTACCAGCGGGAGGTGTTCGGCCAGGTGCGTAGGGCGGGCTGCTACGAAGGACTTGTCTTTGGCACGCATGCCCTGGTAGGCCAGGCGCAAGTATTCGAGGGCCAGCGTATTGAGGTTGGTGGGCTGGTGGGGCGGCGGCGGGCCGCCGTGCGAGCGAGCCAGCATGCTGGCAATAATGGCCGTAGCGCGCTGGTCATGCTGGCTGATTTCGCGCAGATTGCGCCGCAGCCCGGCCAGTAGCAGCTCTTGGCTGCCATCGCCGTTGGCCGACGATGAGGGCTCGCCGGTTATATCATCGACGAGCAGGGCGCTGACATCGGCAAAATTCTTTACGAAGGCCAGCGGGTTTTGCAGCTCGTGGGCAATGCCGGCCGTGAGCTCGCCCAGGAAAGCCATTTTTTCGCTCTGCACCAGCTGGGCCTGAGTTTCTTCAAGGCGGGCCAGGGTGGCGCGCAGCTCGTCGCGCTGGGTTTCGAGCTGGGCATTCTGGACGTTGAGCTGCTGGTTGGCGCGCTGGCGCAGCCGGCCGTTGTGCCACAGCAGCAGCAGCGCGGGCACGGCGGCAGCCAGGGCGGCCAGCAGCCATACTTGGCGGCGATGCGTGGCGGCCTGGGCGCGCTGCCGGTCGAGCTCGCCCAGTCGTAGCCGCTCACTCACGTCGAGGGCCTGCATCTGGCTGAGCGTGGTGGCGCTGAACAGCGTATCGCGGGTGGTGTTGGCCAGCCGTAGGTAGCGGAAGGCGGCCGCCGTGTCGTGGCGCGCCGCCTGAGCCGTGGCCAGAAACTGGGCCGCCTCGTACTGGCCGCGCGGATAGTTGCCGCGCTGGGCGGTACGCAGCGCCTGCCGCGCAAAGTACAGGGCCGAGTCGGTGGGTGGGCCGGCCGGCGGATAAAACAGGCGGGCCTGCCCCAAATAAGCCCGGCAGATGGCGAATGTGAAGCCGGCACCCAGCGAGCGGCGCAGACTATACCGGTAGTAATACTGGGCCCGCGAGCGATTGCCCAGACTGGCGTAGATGTTGCCCAGCATGGCGGCATCGCCTACTTCGCTGCTCAGGTCGTGGTTGCGCAGGTCGAGGGCCAGGCCCTGGCGCGAGTAAAGCAGGGCCGAATCGGGCTGGTGCAGCTGCTGGTACACGTTGCCAATATTACCCAGCACGCGGGTGAGCACGGCATCGGCGTGGCTGTGCTCGGCTACGGCCTTGGCCCGGCGCAGGTAAAACAGGGCCGGCCGGCTATTGCCCTGCTCCCAGCTGAGGTAGCCCAGTGCATTCAGGCCGCGTGCCACGAGTGGGGCGCTGCCTACTTCCTCGGCCAAATGCAGGCCCTTGAGGCCGAACTGCAGGGCGGCCGGGTAGTTGCCGGCTTCGCGAAAGCCCGAGCCCAGGCGTATCAGCACCAACGCCTCGCCCCGCCGAAATCCGATTTTTTGGGCCAGCTGCAGGGCCTGCCGGCAGTAGACAATGGTGGCCAGGGGGTCGATTTGAGTGAGCTCGGTGGCCAGTTGCGCAAGGAGCAGCACGCGGGTGGTGTCGGCGGGCATGGTGGCCAGCTGCCGCCGGAGGCTATCGAGCGGAGAAGCAGCAGCGGAAACGGCGGCGCGAGTCTGTAGCGCCAGCCCCAGCAGCACCAGAAGAATAGGTGATTTCATCGGGATACGGGAAGGGCAGAGGATAAAAAAGGACAGCCAGCAACCAAGCCCCGTGACCGGCCGGCGCAAGGAATGCGCCGGCCGAAGAACCACGCAATTGTGGCCGACGAATGCATAGCCAAAATACTACTATGTTTCGATATTCGGAATAAGACGGTGCGAAATTGTCCGGCCGGCCGGCCCGGGCCGCCGCCAGAGCTTTTCTTTGCAGGCTGGCTGCTGCGGTTTTCGGCGGCCGTTATTTGTTTTTCGTATGCCGCTGCTCGAAGTAACTACCCCGCGTTTGGCGCGGGAATTCATTGCCCTGCCTGCCCGCCTGCACGCGGGCGTACCTCAATACATTGGCCCGCTCGAAAACGAGGTGGAGGTGGTGTTCGACCCCATCAAAAACCCGAAATTCGCCAATGGCGAGGCTATTCGCTGGGTGCTGACCGATGCGGCCGGCACCACCATCGGCCGGGTGGCGGCTTTCCTCAACCGCGATGCGCCGGATGTGCAAAATGCCGACCTGCCCACCGGCGGGCTGGGCTTTTTTGAGTGCATCGACGACCCGGCGGCGGCCAACCAGCTCTTCGACGCGGGCCGGCAATGGCTGGCTGGCCGGGGCCTGCAGGCCATGGACGGGCCCATCAACTTCGGCGAGCGCAACCGTTTCTGGGGCCTGCTGATTGATGGGTTCGAGCGCCCGCCCAGCTACGGCATGTTCTGGCACCCGCCGTACTACCGGGCCCTGTTCGAGCAGTACGGCTTTCAGCTCTACTTCAAGCAATACACCTGCTACCGCACCACGACCACGCCGCTACACGCCCGCTTCGCGCAGCAGGCAGCGGGGCACGCGGCCGAATTCCGGTTTGAGCACGCCCGCAAGGCCGATGCCGAAAAGCTGGCCTACGATTTCCACCACGTCTACAACCTGGCCTGGGCTAGGCACGGCGGCGTGAAACCGATGACGCTCGACCAGGCCCGCAGCATTGTGAAGGAAATGAAGCCCGTGGTGGATGAGCGCCTGCTCTGGTTTGCCTACCACGGCAGCGAGCCGGTGGCGTTCTTTATCAGTTTGCCCGAACTGAACCAGATTTTCCGGCACGTGGGCCGGCGGCTGAACCTGTGGGGAAAGCTGCGCTTTCTGGTGGCTCGCTGGCGCTTTATGCGGCGGAACGACAAGCGCATGTTCGGCCTTATCTACGGGGTGGTGCCCGAGTACCAGGGCACCGGCGTAGATGCAGCGATGCTGACGTATGCGCGCCAGAAATTCGTGGATGCCGGCTACGCCGATATTGAGATGAACTGGATTGGGGATTTTAACCCGCGCATGCTGGTCACGATTCGCTCCATCGGGGCCAGCATCGTGAAAACTCATGCCACTTACCGCTATCTGTTCGATAGAGAGCGGCCGTTCGAGCGCATGCCCATTATCCGGTAGCTCATTTCTTAGGTAATCGTGCAGAAGTAACCGTAGCAAAAAGGCGGTCATGCTGAGCGCAGTCGAAGCATCTCTACCGCTTCGTTGAACGGCCCTTGCGAAGCGGTAGAGATGCTTCGACAAGCTCAGCATGACGTGCTAGATTCAACACGTTTACTTCTGCACAACAGCTTGCTACTGCGGTAGAGATGCTTCGACTGCGCGGACGCCAGATGAAGCATGACCGCCTTTTGTGCTACGGTTACGTTTACGCGACTCCTGATACTCGCCGCTTAGAATGGGTAGCCGATGGCCAGATTGAGCCGGGGGGTCTGATTGTCGGGGGTGCCGTAGGGCGCGGTCAAGGGATAAGCCAAGTCGAAGCGGATGACGAAAAACTGCACGTCGATGCGGATGCCGGCGCCGGCCCCCACGGCCAGCTGGTTGAGAAAGGTGTTGGCTTTGAACTGGCCGCCCGCCCGCTGGGGGTCGGGGTTGACCAGCCAGATGTTGCCGGCGTCCACAAACAGGGCCCCTTTCACGTAGGGAAACAGGTCCTGGCGGTATTCGATGTTGCCTTCGAGGCGCAGGTCGCCCACCTGGTCGTAGAAGCTGGTTTTGTTGTCGGCATCCGTATTGGGCTTGTAGGTGCCGGGGCCAATGCTGCGGGCCGCGAAGGCGCGCACTGAGTTGGGTCCACCCACCCCGAACTGTTTGAGGTAGGGCATGCCGGTGCCGGCCGAGTTGCCGTAGGGCAGGCCCGCGCCGATGAGCAGGCGGCCCACCAGCCGGTTTCCCTTGCTGGGGTCGGCCGAGAGGCGGAAGTATTCGCGCAGCTCCAAATCGACCTTGGTGTATTGGCTGAACTCCTGGCCGGCGATGGTGTAGCGGCCCCGTTCGTTTTTGGAAAGGCCCACGCTGCTGGACACCAGATTGGCCACGTTGCCGCTGAACTCGACGCCGCCGCTGAAGTAAATCTGCTGGCGGCGCTGCTCCAGCACCTGCTGGTTGTAGGTGTAGCGGTAGCTGCTGGCCAGAATGAACTGCTGGCGGAAAGCATTGGCCAGGTAGGGCTTGTCGACCAGCAGCTGGTCGAATGGGGCCGTGGTATTGGCCAGGCGCACGTACTGCACGTCGATGGGCTTAATTTCCTGCTCGTTGGTAATCTTGGTTTTGAACGAGTAGCCGTAGCTCCCGTTAAACAGGTCCTGCGTGAAGAAATTGGTGCGGGTGATGTTCTTGTAGCCCAACTCGAGGGTGGTGCGGGGCTGGAAATCGGAGTTGGGCAGGTGCACGTCCAGCAGCGGCAGGTCGGGCACCACCAGCCGCGGAATCAGCAGCTTGGCACTGGCCCCGATTTCGGTGCTGGTGAGGCCCAGGGCGTTGCCGCCGGCGCGGGTCTGGGTTTCGAACGAGCCCGTGGCATTTATAATCAGCTGCTCGGCCCCGCGCAGCGCCGAGCGGTTGCGGAAGCTCACGTTGATGGCCGGCCCGGTGAAGCCGTTGGTTTTTGTAACGAGCTGCACCTCGGCGCGCAGGCTTTTCTTCTTGAGCTGGGTCATCAGCACGTCGACGTCGAGGCGCGAGCGAACGTTGAGCGAATTGGTGGTCGGATTGACGATGGCCGTGTCGCCGGCCGCCGCCGGCCGAAAGCGAATTTCGACGAAGCGGAACGTGCCTAGGCTCATGAGGCGGCTCAGGGTCTGGTCGCGGCGGTGGCGGCGGTACAGGCTATCGGGGTACAGGAAAGTGGCCCGGGTGATGGCCTGGGCCTTGAACACGTCCTCATCGGGAAAATACTGGTAGCCCTGGTACAAGATGGGCTTGCGCATGGTGGTGTCGGTCAGCACGTAGTTGGTGTTGAGCTTCACCGCATTGAGCACGTAGGGCTGCAACGCCTTGAGCGGGGCCGAGGGCTTGATGCGCAGGTCGACGGTGGCCCGGTGGTCGAGGGTGCTATCGACCCGGAAGATGATGTAGTCGGGCGCGAAATAGTAGTAGCCCTGCTCCTTGAGCGCGGCGTCGATGCGCACGCGCTCGGCCGTGAGGGTATTCAGGTTGTAGGCGTCGCCCACCTTCACCAGGCTCTTTTCCTGCGTGGCCCGGATGGCCGCATCCACCAGCGTGTCGCGCTTCGGGAAATTGACCTGCGTGTAGCGGTACACGGTCCCGGGCAGCGCCGTATAGTCGACCTGCGCAGTTTTTTCCTGCTTTTTTACCTCAAAAGAAGTCGTGCCGTTGAAGAAGCCGTTGTTGTGCAGGCGGTTAATCATCAGGTCGCGGGTGGCGGCAATTTTCACCTGCGAAAGCAGCACCGGGGCTTCGCCAAACTTGTCGGCCAGGATTTTGCCCAGGCCCTTTTTCTTGCCCACGCCCATATGCCAGAAGTAGAGCTTCGGCCGCAGGCCCAGCAGCGAGGCGTTGGGCTTGGGCCGGAGCACCGACGCGAGCTCGGTTTGCAGCGCCGACTGGTTGTTCACCTTCTTCTCGCCGGCGGGGGGGGTAATGGTCACCTTACTGCCCGTGTAGAGGCGCTCGCCGTCGGGCACGAATTTCAGCCCCGAGCACGAGGCCAGCAGCAGCAGCAGCGCGCCGCTGGCAAGCCGGCGCGTTGTGGCAAGAGAACAGGGAAGCGGGGAAGTCAAATCGGGGCGAACGGGCAAATGGATGGAACGGGAGCGGGGGCGAGGGTTGGACAGCGGCGGGCTCATTTGGTTTTGCTGCTATCGGCGCGGGCGGTGGGCGCGGTCTGAACAGAATCCTTGGCCGCCTTCTTTTCAATTTTTTCTTCCTTGCGCTGGCGCTTGCGGTCGGCTTTTACCTCGGGCGGCAGCTTGGCAAACAGCTCCTGCAGGTTGTTGTAGTCGCGCTGAAACACCAGGGCCGCCCCGGTTTTAATAAGCTGGCCGTCGATGTCCTCGTAGGCGTTCTGGCGGAAGGCGCGCAGGCGCAGGCGGCCGTCGCGCAGAATGGAGTACTCGATGCTCACGTCGCCGGCAAAATTGCTGGCCGACGTGGTGCCCGACGTGGTGTTGTTGCCCGCCGTGCCGCTGAGCGGAATATCGGTGCCGAGGCGCACCGAAAGGCGGTTGTTGAGGAACTGACGCTTCACGGCCACGTTCAGGTCGGTGCGGCTTTTGGCGCTGCCGGAGCTGTAGTCGGCCTGGTTGGTCACGCCCAGGTCCACGCCCAGGCCGGAGAGGTACTTGCCGGTCAGGTTCTGGAGCTGGTCGGTGAGCACGGCGCTGGCCGAGCCCCGCAGCTGTGAAGCCACGAAACTCTCGCTGGCGCTGCTCTGGAAGGGGTTTTGCTGCAGGAAACGGCCCAGAATCAGCAGCGAGAACACCTGCTTGCTCATTTCCGACGTCTGGTTGGGCTGGCGCAGCTGGGCCAGCTTGGCATCGACCTGCCCGCCGAGAGCCCCCCGCTGGTCGGCCGGCAGCGTAATATCGAAGCCGATGAGCGGCTTGCTGAGCTGCTCGCTCACGTTCAGCAGCACGTTGAAGGGAAGGCGATTGCGGGCAATGGTGTTGGCGGTAGCATCGTCGAGGCCCTGGCCGGCCAACAGGTCGGAGGGCGCGGCATCGACCTTGTACACGGCCGTAATGTCGAGGTCGGCATTGTACGGGTCGCCGCTCCAGGTGATGGTGGAACCGGGCCGGATGCTGAAGTCGCGCGAGGCCAGGTCGTAGAGCGACAAGTGGTATTGGCCGCGTGCTACGGCCAGCCGGCCACTCAGGGTGATGTTGCCCACGGGGTCGATGTTAGTGTTGAGCGTGCCGTTGGCGCGCACGCGCAGGTTGTCGCCGCTCACCGGGTCGATAATGATGGTGAAGGGCGTTTTGTCGGTCACCGTTACCACGGCCGTCACGTCGTAGCCCGTGGCCGTGCGCAGCGTGTCCAGGGCCAGCTGCCGCTGCAGCATCGTATCGATGGGCGCGCTCTTGTCAATCCACTGCACAATGCCTTCGGTGTCGACCTTGCTGGGGTCGGCACTCGGCGACTCAATAGTGAGCTTGGAGCCCTCCACCACGGTCACGTTGGTGTCGATTTTGAGCAGCTCCAGTGGGCCGGTGATGCGGGTTTTCGAGTCCACCACCAGCTTGCCGTAGAACAGCGGGTTGTTCTTCCGGGTGCTGTTCACGGCCGTGAAGTTGTCGGTGGTGGCCGTCAGGTCGAAGGCGTAGCTTACGAAATCCCGGGTCAGCAAATGCCCGTTGGCCACGGCTTTGTTATCGGCCGAGTCGAGCACCGTGAAGTTGTTGAAGGCAATGCCCTGCGCGTCGAACGTGAGTTCCTGGCCCGGCAGGCGGTAGAGCGCACCCAGCTGCGTTACGGCAAAGGCCGCCTCGGGCGAGGTCGTGAGTGTGCCCCGCACGACCGGGGCCGCGGGCGCACCCGTCACGGCCAGCTGCCCGCGCACGTAGCCGGCCGCTTGCTGGAGCTGCCCGGCCGAAAAGGCCTGGGCCAGCTGCAGCTGCAGGCGCTGGGCATCCACGGTAAGATGCAGGGGCAGGGCTTCGCTGGCCAGGTAGTAGCCGCTCACGCGCACGTCGTTGCCCGCGCCGCCCACCGTGCCCGATGCGCCACCCGTCAGGCGCGCATCAATGTTGTAGCGGCTGGGGGCGGGGTTGGTGGCGTTAAGGGCGATGTCGCCAATCTGGGCCTTCTGGAACACCAGGTTTTTGATGGTGGCATCGGCCGTGAAGGCCTGCGTTTTTTTGCCCAGGTTGTCGATGCGGGCCGTGCCATTAAGCGTGCCGGCCACCAGCGAATCCTGCTGCTGCACGATGCGGGCCAACTCGGCCAGTTCGAAATTGGTGAACGTGACGCCCAGCGGCGAAGTCTTCACCTGCGGGTTCTGGCTTTGCAGGGCCAGGGTGCTGCGGCCGTTGGTCAGGTTCAGGCCGTCGGCCACCACTTCGCCGGTGGGGTAGTAGCGCACGAAGTTGTTGGCCCCGGCCGTCCAGTTCTGGTAGTTAATCACCTGCTCGGGCGCGGCCTCAAACTGGTACACCACGCTGCTGCCGCGGCCGCCGCCCTGGGCCAGTGCCTGCAGGGTGCCGGCCACCGCCAGCCGCTCGCGGTTAGCTGAGTCGCCCAGAATGGCCACGCGGGTGAAGAGCTTGTTGTTGGCCACGTTGCCGATGACGCTGGGGCGGCGCAGCTTGATGGTCGAATCCTGCGCGGCCTGGGCCAGGCGCAAGCCGTAGTCGAGCTTGGCGGGGTCCGAATTCACATCCAGCTTCAGCGAATCAATCCGGTAGTTCTCGTAGCGGATAACTGGAATGCTGGTGTTGGCCGTGAGGCGGGCGGCCTGCCGCGAATAGTCGCCGGCCAGCGTGAAGGGCGAAATCTTCTTCAACCCCTTCACCAGCTTGGTCGCCAGCGTGGGGTCTTTCAGCTGCAGCGAGTAGGTGAAGTGGCGGTCGGCCCCGTTGGGCACGTACTTCACGCCGGGCACGTCGAAGTAGCGGTCGAGGTGCTGCTGCAGCTCGGTGGCGATGTCGCCCAGGTGCACGTTGCCATCGAGCCGCACATTGGCAATGTCGGAGGTGATGACGGCCAGCGTGCGGCGGTCGTTCTGCACGATGCGGCCGTTGAGCGAATCGAGCGGAAACCGCTGGTTGTCGCGCACAATCACAATCTTGGTGCCGCTGAACGTGCCATTGAGCGTGTTCAGGCCGGAGCCGCGCAGGTTGGCCACCAGGTTGCCCTGCACGCGCAGGTCGCCGCCGGTATAAAAGCCCAGCGCCGTGAGGTTGGCCCCGCGCAGGTTCAGCTTGGTTACTTCGTAGGTGGGGTTGTTGGCGTCGCGCAGGTTCACCACGGCGGTCAGGTCAAGGTCGAGGTTGGGGTCGCCCTTGCTGCTGGCGTTGATGACGTAGCGGTTGCGGTCGAGGTCAACCGTCGCGGCTACTCCCTTATACGTATAGCCGTTGTAGCGGGCGCTCTGCACGTTGGCTTTCACCTGGCCTACCAGCGTGCCGGGGTCTTTCAGGTTGCCGGTGGCGTTGATGCGGCCCGTGGCCGTAACGCGCCCGATGGTGGGGTCCTTTAGCAGCTTGCCGAAGTCAAACGCCTTGGTGGCAAAGGTGCCCACCAGCGGCTGCTGGCCGTTGGCCCGCGCCTTGCCCAGCTGGCCGCTAAAAGCGAGGTCGCCGTAGCTGGTGCGCGCCCGCAGGTCGGTGTTGAACTGCAGCGTAGTGGGGTAGCCCTTGAAGGTGCCGTTAACCGCGAAGGTGGGCGGAATGCTGATGTTGTTCGGAATGCTGCCCTTCGGGGCCAGACTCATGACGTCGGCCCGCGACGAGCTAAACTGCCGCAAATCGGCATCCACGTACAGCCGCCCATCCACCTCCGGCAGGCCGGTGATGTGGATGCGGGGCGCACGCACCACGGTGTTGCGCAGGCCCACAAACTCGAAGTTGCGAATGGTCATATCGCCCACGCGGCCCGCTACCAGCCCGTTCACCAGCACCGACTGGTTGGGGCCAGTGTTAAACGGCGGCGTGCCGGCCAGGTCCGGGGCCAGGTACAGAATGTCGCGGAAGCCCAGGCGCACGTCCCGCAAATCACCTTCAATCTTCAGGTTGGGCAGCTTCTTCGTATTGCCCAGCGCCGCCAGGCTCTCGTAGCCAATGGCCAGCTTGCGCCGGATGCGGGTGTGCGGCGTAATCAGGTCAAGGCTGTCGAGTCGTATCTGCACCGAGTCGTACACCACGTTGGCGCGCCACGACGTGATTTCGAAGCCGCTCTGCTCTTTGCCGGCCAGGTTGTCGACCTTGGCAGTAGTGCGGTTTTCGGTGTAGCGCAGGTCGTGCGTGTTCAGCACGAGGTCGCTGAAGTCGAGGTGGTTGTAGTCGAGAGCCGGCAGGCGAGTGCGCTGCTTGGGCTCGTTGAAGTTGTCGAACTTCACGGCCAGGCCGCTGATGTCAGACTCGTTCAGCGTCACCTTCCAGGCCAGGCGCTGGCCGGTGGCGGCCTTGTTCTGGTCGGCGGCCTCGTCGAGCTTGCGCACAACCTCGGCGGGGTTCACCACGCGCTCCTCCACCGGAATATCCTTGTTCTGGGCGTAAGCGAAGGTGGTGTTTTTGAGGGTGAGCTTGTCCAGCGCCACCAGCTCCTTCTGCAGGTCGATGTTCTTCGCCGTGATATCGGCCCGGCCAATGCTGGTGCTGATGTACTGGCCCGCCGGCTGGTTCTTATAGGTGAAAGCCACGCTGTCGAGCAGGGCCCGGTTGATGCCGAACTGCACCGAAATCGGCGTGGTGGGGCCGGGGTTGTCTACCTGCGGGGCCGTCTTGGTTTGCACGATGCCGATGGCCGCGCGCCGCAGAGCCGCATTATCCACCTTATAGATGGACTTATCCACATCCACCGCGTCCATGTTGGCCGTAAACTCGCCAATGCGCGCCCGGATGTCGGAGCCGGTCACCTCATCGAGCTGCGTGAAGTAGATGTTGGTGAGGCGGGCCTTGCCGATGTCGTACTTCAGGGCGGAGGCCGTGGTATCAACCGGCGCGTTGGGGTCGACGAAAGCGTCGATGATGAAGTCGTAGTTGTTCACCGAATCGGGCTCGGTGCGGGTGAGGCGGACCCGGCCGTCGTTCAGCTCGACGTTGGATACATTCACCTGGCTGTGCAGCAGCGCCCAAATGTCGAGGTCGACTCCGAGGTGGCCAACGGCAAGCAGCGTGTCGCGTTGCTGGTCCTCCACGTACACGCCGTCGAGGTTGATGGCGTGGCGGAAATCGGTGCGGAGTTTCCCGATTCTAACTTCCGTCTTCAGCTTGCCACGCAGGTAGCTTTCGGCGCGGCGCGCCACAAAATCCTGCCCGGCGGGGAATTGAAGCACAACGACTACCGCGATAACCAGCAGCAGGATAAAGGCTAGCAGCCCCAGGATTCCGTAAAGAGTTCGGCGCAGAAAAGTGGACAAAGCAGCAAGGAATTAACAACGAGACAAAGCAGGGCAGTTCTCCCAAACGCAAAAAGCGGGGCCCGGGTTGGAAAATAGCCCGCTGCCCCGCCCTGCGGAACGTGGCCCGGCCAGTCTGCGTAAATCCCGGCCCGGATAGTCGCGGCTGCGCAACCGTTTGAGCAAAATGCCAGGCTTTCGGCTTCCTAACTCCTCCCTTCGCAAGTCCCTATCTTGCACCCCCCAAACACCCCCGCCTGCCCATGATACTACGTTTTTCCCTGCCCTACCGCACTCTTTTTGGCCAGCGCCTGGCCATTTGTGGTTCGCATCCCAGCCTCGGCAGCTGGCAGCCCGCGGCGGCTGTCGACCTGCACTACGACGAAGTTACCAGCTGCTGGAGCCTGGAAATTGACCTGGCCGAGGCATCGGGCGAGCTTACCTATAAGTATGTATTGCGCGACGATAACACCGGCGACCAACACTGGGAGTTCGGCCCCAACCGCCACATCGCCTACGCTGCTGCCCGCACCGCCCACCTGCACCTGGCCGACTACTGGCGCGCCCCCGCCCAACCCGAAAACGAGCTGCTGACCGCCGCCTTTACCAAAGGCCTGTTCCGCCGCCCTACCGGGAACGACCCGGCCCGCGCCAACGTGCCCGCCCCGGCCGCCAAAACCAAAAAGGCCCCCGCCGCCAAAACTAAAGCCGCCAAAGCCGCTGCCGAAACGCCCGAGCCAGGCACCAACACCGCCCCCGCTGCCGGCGAAACCATGTTCCGCCTGCTGGCTCCGCGCGTCGACTCGCACCTGGGCCTGTGCATCCTCGGCTCCGACCCCGCGCTGGGGGCCTGGGACAATACCAAAGCCCTCGTGCTGTCGGATGCGGAGTACCCCACCTGGGCCGGCACCGTGACGCTGCAAAACCCCGGCGAGGACTGCCGGTACAAGTACGCCATGTGGAACGCCGCCGCTGGCCACGCCCTCGACATGGAGGGCGGCGAAAACCGCGTAGTGCCCGCCACCCAGGGCCGCACCACCGCCCGGGTGTTCAGCGATGAGGGCTACCGCTATGCCGACGCCTGGCGCGGGGCCGGCGTGTCGCTGCCCGTGTTTGCCATGCGCAGCGCCCAGGGCCTCGGGGTGGGGGAGTTTTCGGACTTGACCCTGCTGACCGACTGGGCCGTGCAAACGGGCATGAAGCTGGTGCAGATTCTGCCCATCAACGACACCACCGCCACCCACACCTGGGTCGATTCGTACCCCTACGCCGCCATTTCGGTGTTTGCGCTGCACCCGCAGTTCATTCACCTCGAAGGCATCGCCGCCCTCAAGGACAAAAAGGCCGCGAAGGAGCTGGCGGCGCTCAAGACGGCGTTCAACGCCAAGGACTTCGTGGACTACGAGCCGGTGATGGCCGCCAAGTGGAAGTTCCTGAAGCTGCTCTACCAGCAGGAGAAGCAGGCGTTTCTGGCCGATGCCGAATACCGCGAGTTCTTCGCCGGCCAGGCCGACTGGCTGGTGCCGTACGCCGCCTTTTCGGCCCTGCGCGACCGGTTCGGTACCGCCGACTTCCAGCAGTGGCCCGCCGAGTTCCGCCGCCCGCAGCACCTGAGCGGGCTCACGGCCGAAACCGCGTCCGACTACGACGATTTCGGCCTGTTCTTCTTCACCCAGTTCCACCTCGACAAGCAGCTGCGCGCCGCCGTGGCCTACGCCCGCTCCCGGGGCGTGGTGCTGAAGGGCGACCTGCCCATCGGCATCTACCGCCACTCGGTGGATGCCTGGACCCAGCCCGAGCTCTACCACATGGATGCCCAGGCCGGCGCGCCGCCCGACGATTTCTCGACTACTGGCCAGAACTGGCGCTTCCCCACCTACAACTGGACGCGCATGGCCGAAGACGGCTACCTGTGGTGGAAGCAGCGCATGGGCCACCTGGCCCGCTACTTCGACGCCCTGCGCATCGACCACATCCTCGGCTTCTTCCGCATCTGGGAGATGCCCATCGAGTCGGTGGAGGGCCTGCTAGGTCACTTCTCGCCGGCCCTGCCGCTGCACCGCCACGAGATTGAGCAGCGCCTCGGCTGGTTCGACTACTCGCGCCTTTGCGAGCCCTACATCCGCTGGCACATGCTCCAGGATATTTTTCAGGGCGAGGCCGAAGCCGTGTTCAACGAATACCTGGACGATGCCAGCTACGGCCGCATCCACCTGAAGCCGCACGTGAGCGACCAGCGCAAAATCGAGGCCTACATCACCCACAAGCTGGCCGAGCAGCCCGAGCATGCCGACTATTTCGCCTGGCTGCAAAAGGGCCTGTTCCGGCTGGTGAACGACGTGCTCTTCGTGCCCGCCGGCGACGACTTCTACCACCCGCGCATCACCCTGAACAAGAGCTACTCCTTCCGCGAGCTTGATTCGGAGCAGGACCGCGCCCGTCTCTACGACGACATCTACGTGGACTTCTTCTTCCGCCGCCACGAGGAGTTCTGGAAGGAGCAGGGCCTGACGAAGCTGCCACCCGTGCGCTACGCCACCGACATGCTCATTTGCGGCGAAGACTTGGGCATGGTGCCCGCCTCGGTACCGGGCGTGATGAAGCAGCTCGGCATGCTGGGCCTGAACGTGCAGCGCATGCCGTCCAACCCCGAAGTCGAGTTCAGCCACCCCAACGATGCCGCTTACCTAAGCGTGGTGACGCCCAGCAGCCACGACACCAGCACCGTGCGCGGCTGGTGGGAGGAGGACCGGGTACGCACCCAGCGCTTCTTCGAAACCATGCTCGGCCACTGGCGCGAGGTGGCCCCGTTCTACTGCGAGCCCTGGGTGGCGCGCGAGATTCTGGTGCAGCACCTGCACTCGCCGGCCATGTGGGCCATTTTCCCGCTCCAGGATTTGCTGGCCATCGATAGCCAGCTGCGCCGCGCCAATCCGCACGACGAGCAAATCAACGTGCCCAGCAACCCCACCCACTTCTGGAAGTACCGCCTGCACCTGCCCCTCGAAGAGCTGGTGGAGGCCGTGGGCTTCAACGAGCCGCTGCGGGCGCTGGTGGCCGCCAGCGGGCGCGGGTAGCCGGGGTAAGTAGTTCTTCACTCATTCGAGCGAACTGCACAGCGGGCAACCGGTCATTCAGGACTGGTTGCCCGCTGTGCTTTTATCCACTGAAGCCATTTAGAAAGTCGCGCAAAAGTAACCGTAGCCAAAAAGGCGGTCATGCTTATCTGGCGTCCGCGCAGTCGAAGCAGCTCTTCCGCTTCATTGCATGGTCCTAACGAAGTGGTAGAGCTGCTTCGGCAAGCGGACGCCAGCTGAAGCATGACGTTCTAGAATCGATATGCTTACTTCTACACGACTACTTAGAAGGTCGGTGTTCCGATGCCGCGCCGAATTCATGCGATTAGTCGGTGCACTGCAAAAGTAATTTTTGCTCAACGACGAAACGCAAGTTGCCTTGCTACAACGTTCCGGTTACTTTCCAAACAGCTTCTTACGCTAATAATCACCATGCTATTCATTATTATCTATAGCTGAATTGAATAGTTGACAAGGTGGAATGTGATTTAATTAACAAAAAAATATTGTGCGATTTCGAGGCTTAATCAAAATCCAGCTTGATTTGAGGGGCGTATGTGAAAGGAGTTGTCCGCATGAGTGAAAATAATTATTATATATTATTATAATAATTAATAATCCGACAAACATTTGATTAACAAATGTTTGTGCTTATTGAATTACGATGCTATTGCAAAAAAAACAGTAATAACCGGCGTTAAATATCCCTAATGTATTTAATAAGTTTAGTTCCATATTTTTGCACTATATAGATTTATAATATGACAAATAGTAATTTTAACGAAACATCATCTCATGCATACAAGGATGATTGAGGTGTTTTCACCGTCGCAATAGAAGCGTTGGTCGAAGAATGTGTCAATTGATTTTCTTCGCGGGACTATTTTTGTCAAAAATTGCAACCCCGGCTTTAATGAATCACCAAGTTGCTTTGGTTTAATAGAATAACATCAGAATCTTAATATATTTTTTCACCTTCCCCACGTTTTTCTTATGAGAGCTCTCTTACGATTTGTTACACTGCTGCTGGCTTGGCAGGCGTTATTTTGGCCAGGATTTGTGATGGCCCAAACCCCCGCGCTGGAGTTTGCCGCTGGTACGGGCACCCCGGCCGGCAATGGTCCCACGGTAGCCCCCCAGACCATTTCCTTCCAAAACAACACGGATAACCCAACCGGCAACACCTTTGCTGCAACTAGTTATCCGTTCAAGGTAACTTTTACCCTTGGCAACCAAAAGTATACATTAAGTACTGCTAACCAAGTGGCTACGGGCCAAGCAGTGAACTTTGGTACTACGCCGAATCAGGCGGCTACCAGCACTCAGTTGGTGCCATTCCCGTTGTTTCCAACAATGGACAATCTTATTGCGCATGCGGACAACGTGTTTACCTCGGCTTTTCCGGGAAATACTCCGGGTACTGGCATCACCACGTCAGTTAACAGGGGCATTTCTTATTTTGCTTCCATTGAAGCATTGCCCTTCAACGCTCCCAAAAATGTGCGGTATCAGTATGCGGACCTAACGATATCGTTTCCCGACCGTAATGCAGTAAACCCGGTTATTCAAGTTAATGACCTCGGTGGTGTAAGTTCCACAGGTTTGGGCTTCACAACTGAACTGGAACTGCTCAGCCCTCCTGCGGGCGTAACCCTTTCCAAACTTAGCGGTGAGGCGCAGTTCGTAGTAGATACTAACCCAGTCGTCGGGGTTCCTCAAATTCGGAACGGTAACTCGGACCCCGCTGTTGCCGGCGGTCTCGTCAGCGGCTCGGTGTTGGTAAATACTCCTGTTGGTGGTGTGTCAGACCTGACATTCCGTATCTACATGCGTGCTAATCCGGCCAGTGCGGCCAACTGGCACGGCAATCCCAGTACCAACCATTCGGGCGAATTGACTTACATCGGCGTTTCGCAGCTTGCACCAACCGACCTGTCCACGACTCTTTCTGGCCCCACCACGGCGCTGGCTGGACAGACAATAACTTACACTGCTACCACAACCAACGCTGGCGCTAGCGCTGCTGGCACGCAGACCACGCTTACTCTTCCGAGCAAGCCTGCTATGGTTACCACTACGGGCAGCTACAACGCGACAACGGGTGTAATCACGTTTACCAACGGTACGGTTGCTCCCGGTGCCACGGTAACGAACACCGTCAGCTTTGTGGCCCTGGGTGCCTCCGTTACCGGGCAGGCGGCCAGCACCACAACCTCGACCGATGCCAATCCCAGCAACAACGACGGTTCGGCAGCCAATGCCAACATAACGACTACACTGACGCCTACCGGCGCAGCTGGTACCCCAGCCCCCTGCGCCACGGCGGGCAAGGACGGTGCGGCTACTCCGCTTTCCACTAACCCGAACGCTTATTACCCTAGCACAGCGGCCCAATCGCCAGCTGTGAACGCAACGACTATTACCGTAGGGCCGGCTCGCGGTGCGGCAACCAGCATTGCTCCCGGTGACTTGCTCCTCATAATTCAAATGCAGGGCGCGGACATTAACTCAGCCAATACCGATAGTTACGGCGACGGCGTAGCTGGCGGTGCGGCCAATGGCAGCAGCGCAATCACGGCGGGCACTTACGAGTATGTGACGGTAGCTGCTGCCAGCGCTACGGTAACGGCCGCCGCTGGTGGCACTATTACCCTAGCTACCGGCCTCAAGAACAGCTACGCAAACACGGTGGCTACTGCCACTAAAGGCCAGCGTACATTCCAAGTAATCCGGGTGCCGCAGTATACTAACGTTACCCTGGGAGCCAACATCACACCTAGTGCCTGGAACGGGGCCACTGGTGGTATCGTAGCCATTGATGTGGACGGCCAGCTCAACTTGGCCGGCTTTACGATTGATGCTTCGGGCATGGGATTCCGCGGCGGCGCGGGCCGGCAGCTTCGCGGCGATAACTCGGGCACTACTTCGGGCACCGACTACCGCTCGTCGGTCGGCCTGAACACCGGCGGTACCAAGGGCGAAGGTATTGTTGGTACCCCCCGTTATATCAACGACCCGGCTTATGCTGCGGCTAATGGTGTATTTCTCGATACCCGCACGGCTACTGCCGGCTATCCTACCCTGCTCCCTGCTGCGCGGGCTGATGGCTATCCGAGCGGCGACAACGGCCGGGGCGCACCTGGCAATGCTGGTGGTGGTGGCACGGATGCCAATCCAGTTGCTAACGACGAGAACACGGGCGGCGGCGGCGGTGCTAACGGTGGCGACGGCGGCCGCGGTGGCAACTCTTGGAACAGCAACAGCCCCGTAGGGGGCGAGCCTGGCGCGGCATTCCCAGTGCCTAGCAGCAGCCGGCTGGTTTTAGGCGGCGGCGGCGGTGCCGGAGCTACTAATGATGGCACGGGTACTCCTGCTGCCGGTTTTGCCAGCAGTGGCGCGGCCGGCGGGGGCATGGTATTGGTGCGCACGGGTACGCTGACTGGCACAGGCAACATCCTGGCCAATGGGGCTAATGCTAATAACACGGTAGCCAATGATGGCAGCGGTGGCGGCGGCTCCGGCGGCTCCATCCTCGTGACGGTTACTAACAGCCAATCCGCTACCCTGACCCTGACTGCCAACGGCGGCACGGGCGGCACCAACTCCGGGGGCGGTGTATCGCACGGCCCCGGCGGCGGCGGCGGCGGCGGTATTATTCTGACGAACAGCACGGCCACAGCAACCGCAATGGCCAACGGCGGTGCCAATGGAACAACTAACCCGAATCCCGGTCCTGCTGCCTATGGCTCGACGCCTGGCCAGGTTGGCATCGCTAACCCAGCCATCAGCAACAGCATTGCCAACAGTACGGCCGGAGCTAGTTGCATCGCCGACGTAGCCACTACTATCACTGGTCCGGTCAATGCTAACGCGGGCTCCACGGCTACGCTAAATGTAACGTATAGCAACATCGGTTCGCAAACCGCCAACGGCGTTACGCAGACCGTCACCTTGCCAGCTGGCCTTACCGGCGTAACGGCCACAGGAGGCACCATCAGCGGCAGCGTGCTGACTGGCTACACCATCACCTACTCGAACCCCACCTTGGCAGCGGGGGCCTCGAACGCCTACGTCATCACATACACGGTCCCGGCCAGCGGCACGGTAACGGCTACTTCCAACACTTCGACCACGACTTCGGAAGGCGGCCTGACGGCCAACAACACGTCTTCGGTAACAACGACGGTGGGCCTTGTGGCCGATGTAACGACCACCCTAGCTGGCCCCACGGTTCTCAATGCCGGGCAGCCTTCGGGCACCTACACGGTGGCCTTCACCAACAACGGTCCCTCGACGGCTTCGGTCGTGACGCAGCAGGTAACACTGCCAACCGGCGTAACCAACGTGATAGTGCCTAGCGGCGCTACCTACACCCCGGCCACTCGGGTCATCGACTTCGGGGCGGCAGCCACGCTGACCAGCGGTGCGACCAACCAGTTCAACTTCAGCTTCACGGCTCCCACCACAACGGGGGCAGTTACCATCGCCAGCGCGGTGGGAACCGCTACCAACCAGGGTGCCAACACTGCGAACGACAATGCCAGCTTAGTGGCAACGGTGAACACCACGGCCAATGTGGCCACGACCATTTCTGCCGGTGCTGCTTCAGTACTAGCCGGCCAGACGGGCACGTTCAACGTAACGTTCTCGAACAGCGGCCCGCAAACGGCAGCCGGAGTGGTAGCTGCCGTGCAGCTACCCGCCGGCCTTACCAACGTGGTGGCCACCAACGGGGGTGTTTACAACAGCACCACAGGCGTGGTGAGCTATTCTACTTTGACCTCGCAAGCCAGTGGTGCCAGCACGGCATCTGCCATTACCTTCACGGTGCCGGCTACCGGTCCGGTAACTGCTACCGCTACTACCAGCACCACGACCAACGAAGCCGGCCAGACGGCCAACAACGTGGCCAGCGCTTCCATTGGCGTTACGCCAACCTACGACGTAACGACGACTATCAGCGGCCCAACCACGACGGCCGTTGGGGTACAGACCACCTTCAGCGTATCGACCGCTAACAATGGTCCTTCGGTAGCGCCGAGCGTGGTGCAGACGGTGACCGGCCTGCCCACTAACCTGTCGAACGTATACGTGTCGAACGGTGGTACTTATAATGCCGCTATCGGTACCGTAACATTCCCCGCTCTGGCTACGCTGGCCAACGGTGCCCGCGCCGATAACACCATCAGCTTCACGCCTACTACCACTACGGGGTTCACGGCGACGGCAACGGTTGCGGCGAATATCAACAATACCGGCGACTCGAACACGGCCAACAACACGGCTGCTGCTCCGGCTACGACCGTGAACGCGGCTCCGGCCCCCGCCACGAACGCCAACCTGTACACCACCATTACAAACCCTAGCGCTAACGTAGCCCCTGGGGCAACCACAACGTTTACCGTGACTTCGGGTAACAGCGGAGCCGGCACGGCTACCACCGTGGCTCAATTCGTAACCCTGCCCGCCGGCCTGTCCGGTGTGGTGGTGAAAGATGGTGCCGGCACGGTTATTCCGGGTGCTTACAACGCGACGACCGGCCTGGTGACTTTCCCAACAGTAGCCTCCTTGGGCAGCAGCGCCAGCAAGGTGTACACTATTGATATCACGGCTCCCGCTTCGGGTGTGATTGCCGCAGTCGCCACTATTTCGGCGGCTACTGCCGACTTGATGCCATCCAACAACATTGCTACGGCGGATGTGACCGTAACGCCGGTAACCGATGTAGCCGTGCTCCTGACTGGCCCCAACACGGTTGCTGCTGGTAGCCTAGCTACCTACACCGTCACCACGACCAACAATGGACCCGTAACGGCTACCGGCGTCGTAACGGCTGTGTCGATTCCGGCCGGCCTGAGTGGCGTAACGGTATCGGGCGGCGGTACTTATAACGCCACGACCGGCGCAGTTAGCTTCCCGGCTACGGCCAGCCTGCTCAACGGCAACAGCGTGTCGAACACGATTACGTACACGATGCCCAACCTTGCCACGTTTGCAAACGTGGCTTCGGTAACCTCCACCACTGCCGACAACCTGCTGGCCAACAACACGGCCACTGTGACGACGGCAACCGAGCCCCTGGTTGATGCTACCGTAACGCTCAGCGGCCCCGCTACCATCGTGCAGGGCAACCAGGTCGACTACGTTGTATCGGCCACCAACAACGGCTCGGCTCCGGCCTCGAACGTGGCCATCCGTGTGCAGCTTCCCGTGGGCCTGACTGGTGTTGTAGGTACGAACGGCTCGTATAACAGTACGACTGGAGTTTTCACCTTTGCCACGATTGCCAGCCAGCTGGCTGGTACCGATGGCACCGTTAGCTACGTCGTCCGCTTCACCGCCCCGGCTACCCTCACCAGCCTGAATGCTTCTGCTTCTGTGAGTACGGCTTCGGAAGAAACCAGCTATACCAACAACGTCTCCACGATTGCAACGACGGCCACGCCGGCTACTACCGGCACCACCGACCTGCGGATTTTGTTGACGCCCAGCACGACCACGCCCGTAGCCGGCCAGCCCCTCACCCTCACGGTGAGCACGACCAACCTGAACAATGCCAGTACCACGGTAGCCGCGACCAACGTTATCCAGCGCGTAACGCTCGAGCCCGGCCTGCCGATTGCCTCCGTTACCATCACCAATGGCGGTACTTACGACGCGGTAACGGGCGTGGTAACCTTCCCAGCCGTGGCCTCCATTGCTATCGGTGCCTCGGTAGCCAACACCATCGTCCTCACGACCCCGGGCATGACCCCGTACACCGTGCGTGGCCTGGTAACGGGTGACCAGACGGATGCGGTTCCCGGTAACAATAACACCTTCGCTGACTTGGTGGTAACCCAGCGCGCCGACGTGACAACCGCCTTGAGCGGCCCAGCCACGGCCCAGCCCGGCGACCTGGTTACCTACTCGGTGGTAACCCTGAACAATGGCCCGTCGGTAGCCACCAGTGTAGTGCAGACCGTAACCCTGCCGGCTGGTGCCACCAACGTGGTGGTTTCAGGCGGCGGCATATACAACGCGGGCACTGGGGTGGTTACCTTCCCCACCATCTCCAGCCAGGTTGCCGGAGCCAATGGCCAGGTGGTGAACACCATCTCGTTCAACAACCCCGCCACGTTCACTACCTCGTACAACGTGGTGGCCAACGTGACGACCACCAGTACGGAAACCAACACGGCTAACAATGCCGCCACGTTCACCACGACCAAAGGCAACCGCGCGCCGGTGGCCAATGCCGTCACCAACGTGCTGCAAGGCCCCGAGGGCAACACGGCCGGCCCGCTGCTCATCTCCTCGCTGAGCGGCACGGATGCTGATGGTAACAACACCATCGCCTCCTACACCATCACCACTATTCCTGATGTTGCGAAACAAGGCACGCTGAGCCTGAACGGCACAGCCGTAACGGTTAACCAGGTAATTGCAGTAGCTGACATTGCCAATCTGAAATTCGACCCTCTGGGCACTTTCACGGGCAACGCCTTCTTTACCTACACGGTGCTGGACAATGCGGGTGCCGTTTCGGCTCCGGCTGTTTACACCATCCCGGTTGGGCAGGATATCAGTTCAGCTTACACTAATACCCCGGTGAAAGGCGGTACCACGGCAAATGGCTTCACGAAATATGCCGCCAACGATGTTATTGCTTTTGTGAGCGACGCTAATACTGCCCAGTACAACAGCACCGGCCAGCTCTACAACGCTACTACCGGGGCACTGGCCTCGGGGGCATTCAATGGCTTGACCAGTGCCACTACCGACGCGGTCGGCACTGCGCTGCTCGCCAGCCAGGGCCTAGTGTTGAACGCTGTTACCGGCCTGATTACGGTAGGTGACCCGACAAAACTGAAAGCCGGCACCTACACGGTTGAAGTCACCACTGTCGATGTTAACGGTGGCACCAACATCGTACCCGTTACCTACACCATCGGTGCACGTCCGCTGCCGGTTGAACTGACGGCCTTCACTGCCACGGCTAAAAACCTTGACGCCCAACTGGCCTGGAACACGGCTTCGGAGAAGAACAGCGACCACTTCAACGTGGAGCGCAGCCTCAACGGCACCGATTTTGTGAAGATTGACGAAGTGAAGGGTCAGGGCACGAGCACCAGCGCCACCGACTACGCCCGCACCGACGTGGGCATCGGGGCCAAGGCCGACGGCCTGGTGTACTACCGCCTGAAGCAGGTCGACACCGATGGCACCAGCAGCTACTCGCCCGTGCGCACCGTGCGCTTCGGCAAAGTGGTGCCCGCCATCGCGTTGTTCCCCAACCCGGCCACTACCGCCACCAACCTCGACCTGACGGCGCTGCCCGCCGGTTCGTACCAAGTGAGCGTGCTGGACGCTACGGGCCGCGTGGTACTCTTCACCACCCTGGATGCCGGCCTGACCCACGCCCTGCAGCTGAACACCATCGCCAGCGGCAGCTACGTGCTGCTGGTGCGCGGTGCCAACGGCGGCCAGGTAGTGAACCTGACCAAGCGCCTCATCAAGGAATAGTCTCCCGGCTTTCCGCGCTAGCTGAAAAGGCCTTTCCCACTCGGGGAAGGCCTTTTTTTGTGGGTATAAACTGGGCGGCGCGCAACCCCGGCCTGGGTTGGCCGGTTAGTCAAGCGATGCGTTACCCTTTTTCGCCTGAATATGGATTTTGACTATGATGTATTGGTAATCGGGGCGGGCAGCGCCGGATTGTCGGCGGCCCTCACGCTGGGGCGCTGCCTGCGCCGGGTGCTGGTGGCCGACGGTGGGCCGCCCCGCAATGCCGCTTCGCCGGCCGTGCACGGCTTCCTCACCCGCGACGGCATTCGGCCCGCCGAACTGCTGCGCCTGGGCCACGAGCAGCTGAAGCCCTACGAAACCGTGACAACCGAATGCCTCCACATCGACGAGCTGACGTGCGTGGGCAAGGGCTTCCGGGCCACCGGCCACGGCACCGCCGACGATGCACCCACCACCATTACGGCCCGCCGCGTGCTGCTGGCCACCGGCGTGAGCGACATTCTGCCGCCGCTGCCGGGCTTTCGGGAGCTGTGGGGGCGGGGTGTGCTGCACTGCCCATACTGCCACGGCTGGGAAGTGCGCGACCAGCCCCTGGCCGTGTATGGGCAGGGCCGCACCGTAACCGGCCTGGCGCTGCTGGTGAGCCGCTGGAGCCGCGACGTGATTGTGGTAACCGACGGCCCGGGCCACCTCACGCCCAACGCCCGTCGCCGCCTGCGCCGCGAGAAAATCGGCGTTCGGGAGGAGCCTTTGGTGCGGCTAATTGGCTCGAAAACGGGCGACCTGCGCTGCTTGCAGTTTGCCGATGGCAGCGAGCTGGAGCGGGCGGCCCTGTTTCTGCACGCGCCGCAGCATCAGCGCACTACCCTGGCCACTGATATTGGGGCCCGCCTCACCAGCAAAGGCGCGGTGTGGGTCGACTCGGGTTTACAAACTTCGCTGCCCGGGCTCTACGCCGCCGGCGATACCAAGCCGGGAACGCAGCAGGCCCTGCTGGCCGCTGCCGATGGCAACCGCGCCGCCATCGTCATCAACGAAAGCCTGACGCGGGAGGAGTGCCCGCGGTAGGGGAGTGGGTTGGCGAAGCATAAAAAGAACGTTATGCCTCATCTTGCGACCGCACGGCGAAGCACCTCTACTGCGCAACGCAATCTAATCGACGGGTTTAAATAGTCGTGCAAAAGTAGCCGTAGCAAAAAAGGCGGTCGTGCTGAGCTTGCCGAAGCATCTCTACCGCAGTAGTAATCAATGCTGGCAGCAACGAAGTGGTAGAGATGCTTCGACTGCGCGGACGCAAGATGAAGCATGACGTTCCATTCAATACGCTTACTTATGCGTGACTACTCTATAGTGCATTAGACAAGCTGCAGGTACGCGCTGCATCACGTTCTCTTCACCCTTGACTACTCCAACGCTCCACTACTCCACCATCCCATTACCCTCCCACTTACCGGGCCAGCTGAGCCAATACCTGGATAGCGGTGCGCGCCCGGGTCTTCACCGTGGCCAGCGGAATGCCAAGCTGCTCGGCGGCTTCGGCCTGGGTGCAGCCGCCGAAGTAAAGCAGGTCGATAATCTCGCGCTGGCGGGGCTTGAGCTTGAGGGTGAGCTCGCGCAGGCCAATGTGCTCGGGGTTGAAGGTAGGGGGGGCCGAGGCGCGCTGCGCCCCACTCACCTCCAGGGGGCGGGTATCCTGATGAAAGCGGTGGCGGGGGCTGCGCAACGCGTCGATGGCCCTGTTGCAGCACACCCGAACCATCCAAGTGAAGAGGCGGCCGCGGCCGGCGTCGTAATGGCCGATGCTCAGCCATACTTTCAGCATACCCTCCTGCAGCAGGTCTTCGGCCAGCTCCTGGTCGTGCACCAGCCGATTAATAACGTTGAGCAGACTGCGTGCGTATCGTTCGTGCAACAAGCGCAGGGCTTGTTCATCACGAGCCAGCAGGCGCTCGACGAGCACCGCTTCTTCCGTTGCCGAGAGCAACGTCGTAGTTGAATTCATAGCGGAATAAGGACGGCATGAGCGTGCTGGCGCGATAACCGGGCGACAAGCATACCGAAGGCTGGAAATTGGATAAGCGAACGAAGAATAGTAGCGGAGTAGCGGAATAAGGCGGGTTGAGAGGATGAATGAATAGCAATAAAATATTATTACGACCAGATTTAATTGCAGGTATCAGGCAACTTACGCCCCCCCGTCCCTGTCGGTTTGCCCCGGGTCTACAATTTCTGGTTGAGGCCCACCACCACCCCGGCACCCGACGAGGACCGGCGGGCTTCGCTATTTTGCCGTAGAGAGACTTTCCCAAACCCCTTCATACTATGCCCCATACTGTTGTTGCCCTGCACTACTGGGCCGGTGCCGGCCACGAGTTCGACATGCTGCGCCCCTTGTTGGCCGCCGATGTGCAGTTGCTGGCCCCCGACCTGCCCGGCTTCGGCCACACGCCCGCGCCGCTGCATTTCGACTACTCGGTGCGGGCCTATGCCGACTGGGTGGCAGACTATCTGGCCGAGCACCGGGTGAATGACTTTACGCTGCTGGGCCACAGCATGGGCGGCAAAATTGCCCTGCTGCTGGCCGCCCGCCGGCCCGCCGGGCTGCGCCGGCTGGTGCTGCTCTCGCCCTCGCCGCCCTCCCACGAGCCCATGAGCGACGAGGACCGCGCTGCCGCCCTCGCCGCCTACGGCCAGCCGGAAGCGGCCGAAAAAACCTGCCGCAAAATCACGTTCCATCCTTTGCCGCCCGCCAGGCACGCCACGGTAGTAGCCGACAACCTGCGCACCCGCCGCCCCGCCTGGGACCATTGGCTGGAGCAGGGTACCCGTACCGACATCACGGCCGAACTGGCCACTCTGGCCGGGCCCTGCCACTTGCTGGTAGGTGCCCACGACCACGCCATTGCGCCCGCCGCGCAGCGCCGTCTCACGCTGCCGCACCTGCCCGCCGGCACCGTGTTCACCGAGGTGCCGGCTGCCGGCCATCTGCTGCCGCTGGAAGTGCCGGCAGTGGTGGCGGCGGCGCTAGGGTAAGTGTCATTACCGCGTTGCGCGCCACTTGCAACGCCAGCCCGGCCCTATTCCAGTGCGCGGCCGCGAAAGAGCAGGAAGCCCAGGTGGCCATACACGCTGAAGCGCTCGGCCGGGTCGTCGTAGAAGCGGGCGTGGAGCGCCAGCGGGCCCACCGGCGTCTGGAAAATCAGGCCGGTGCTGGCCGTAATGCGCGGCCGGTCGAAGCCCGAGCGGCGGACGGCCTGCTGCTGGTCGCCCTGCACCAGCGGCTGGCCGTTGATGTGCACGTAGACCTCGGTGCGCCAGTCGAGCTTTTTCAGGAAGGGCTGGGTATAGCGCAGGCCGGCCGCCGCGTAGCGGGCCGAGCGGTAACTGTCCAGAAACAGCGTGCGCGAGTCGGGCAGCGGGGCGAATACCGGCGCGGTCGTCTGCGACGAGCGGTAGTTCGAGAAGGTGCCCTGGCCGCTGGCCATCAGCTCGCCGAAATAGCCCCAGGCCTGACGGTCTTTCTTCATCACGAAATACCGCTCTACCGTGGCCCGGAACTGTACCCACTCGTGGTGCTGCGAGTTGGCATCGAGCACCGACGTCGAGCCGGGCGTGTACGTGGCCGCACCCGTCACGCCGCGTAGCGTGTACACGTAGCGGTGGCCGGAGAAGGCATATTGCTTGCGGTTGAGGGTGTTGCGCGCCAGGCGCAGGGCCGCCGTCGCGCCCCGGAATACGGTGGCATCAAGCACGTCGACCGACCGGAGTTCTTTCGAATTGGTGTACTGGTCCTTAGTAACGAACGTAGCCACGTCGAGCAGCAGGCGGCTGCGGTAGTTAGGGCTCACGCCAAACTGCGCGCCGAGCTTGGTGTCCTGCTGCCGCACCTGGGTATTGAGCACATCGCGGCCGAGCACGCCGCCGGTGCTCTGGTAATCCCACTGGTTGTATGTGACCTCGGGCTCGATATAGTAAGCGTACTTAGCTGGCACGTTGATGCGGAACGAGCCGTGCGCGCCGTTGTAGAAGCGGCCCAGGCTCACGTCGGCCGAGGCCGTGTAGAGCAGGCTGCGCAGGTAGCGGTACTCCACGCCCACGTAGAGGTTGTCGATGGGCCGGTTGCTGAGTACGAAGCCCGCCTCGGCGCTCACGTTGTTGTTGCGCTGGGCATCAACGCTGAACACGTAGCCTTTGCGGGCCGCGTCGTAGCGAATGCGCGGATAGATGTTCTTGAAATAGTCATCCGAAGCCAGGCGGTAGTAGCCTTCCTCGATATCATCGAGCGAATACTCCCGGCCTTTTTTACGGAAGAAGCGGGCGGCGTACTCGTTCTGGTCGGGCCGCAGGCCGCGCACCTTAACGTCGATGAAGCGCGGGGTAGGCGCCAGGGACTGGAAGGCCAGTCGCCGCTTCTGCAAGTCCAGCGAATCGACGCGCCGACCAATGCGGGCCTTGATTTTGGCCATGCTGGCTTGGGCGGCGGTATCGCCCTTGGCGATAAAGGTTTTCACCAGGTCGAAGTCGCCCACGCCCATATTATCGAGGTCGGGCTGAATATAGATGCCGTTTTTGCCCACGCTCAGCGTGTCGGCCACGCTCGTGCCCAAAAAAGCCACGGTGCTAGCCAGCAGCTCGTCGTCGTTTTTGGGGTACTTCTTCATGGCCACGTCGCCCACGTTCACCCCGATAATGATGTCGGGCGCGAAGGTTTTTTTCATGTTCGTGGTCGGGAAGTTGTCGTACACCGCCCCATCATAGTAGTACTTGCCATCGAGGTTGCGAATGGGCCGGAAAGCCAGCGGAAACGACATGGAATTGCGAATGGCATCCGCCAGCGCCCCCGATTTCTGCTCCACTTCCTGCCGCGTAAATACCTCCGAGGCCATGCAGCGGAAGGGTACGAACAGCTTGTTGAAGTCATAGTTGGCGCTGGCTGAAGCCGGAGCCAACAGGCGCGCCAGGGCCAGGTTCAGGTTCAAGTCGTTCACCAGGTTGGTGCTGATGCGGGCCTGAAACGTGGAGTCGATGGCAATGCCCAGGCGCAGGGCCGAGGGCGAGGGCTCGGCCGTGAGGAAATTGAACGTCTTGCTTTCGAGCGGCTTGCCCGAAGTCCAGCTCTGGAACTCGGGACTGAGCACAATCTGCTCAATTTCAGTGGGCGAGTAGCCGGCCGCGTACATGCCGCCAATCACCGCGCCCATGCTCGTGCCCACGATGTAGTCGATGGGAATGTGGTTTTTCTCCAGCTGCTTGAGCACGCCCACATGGGCCAGGCCCTTGGCCCCACCGCCGCTAAGCACCAGGCCCACTTTCTGGGCTGAAGCAGTGAAAACAGAAAGCGCCGTCAGCAACAAAGCCAACGGTAAACGAGTGCAGAAGTGACGCATAGGGGACAAGTAACAACCAGCGCCGGGAACTACGCTGCTGCCGCAGGTACGCCAGCCCGGCCCGTGGGGTTTTTGCGGGCCGGGCCAGAGGCAGTTTTGCCACTGCTATAGTTGGCTAAAAGACTAATAGCTAGTGAAATTACCGAGTTGCGTTCGTTGCGGATTGGATTGCGAAAAGAGTGGAATGCGGGGCTGGCCCCCGCCCGTTATTGAACGACTGCAGCCTGCTCCGCTCAACGGCGGGCGGAGCAAGCCTCGCACGCTGCTGCGCCACAAGTACGAAACCTGAGCGCTCGGGAATGCCCGCCCCGCCCAAGCCTACGCCACCTGATACCCGATGCCGCGCACGGTTTGCAGGAAATCGGGCGGGGCGAAGCGGGCCAGGGCCTTGCGCACATTCATAATGTGCACGTCGATGCAGTTCGAGCCCTCCGAGCCCTTGCCAATGTGCGCCCCCAGCTGCTTGCGGGTAAGGGGCCGGCCCCGGTGCCGCAGCAGGTGGTGCAGCAAATCGAACTGCGAGCGGCTCAACCCCACGGCCTGGGCACCGTGGCGCAGGCGGCGGCCGGCCAAATCCAGCTCAAATCCCGCCCCGAAACTGATGCGCGGCCGGGGCCGGCCAAACCGCTGCCGGGCAATGCTGCGCAGCCGCCGCTCCAGCTCCAGCAGCGTGGTGGAGCGGGCCAGGCAGTCTTCGGCCCCGGCGGCGAAGCCGCGCAGGCGGTCTTCCACCGCGTCGGTGGCCATCAGCATAACAAAGGACGCCGCGTGAAAGCCGCGCCGGTTGGCTTCGTGCAGCAGCGTGAGGCCGTCGCCGTCGGGCAGGGTCTGGGCCAGCAGCACAAATTCGTAGTGCCGCCCGGCCAGCTTGGCGGTGGCGGCGGCCAGGCTGGGGGCAAGGTCGGTGAGGTAGCCGGCGCGCTGCAAAAATCGCTGCATACTGGTGCGGCGGTTTTCTTCGGCTTCAATGATGAGAATGGCCATGGCGTGCTTAGTTGGCAAGAGTCGCCAGCACGCGCACCTGGGCGTGCATGCCGGGCTTGAGCAGGTGGCCGGGATTGGGCAGGGTGCACCGCACTTTCATCACCTTGCTGTCGTGGTCGAGCAGGCGAAAAAGCTGGTCGATGTGACCCCGCAGGGGCTGGTCGGGGTAGCTCAGGGTGGTGATTTCGACTGGCTGCCCCTGGCGCACCCGGGTCAGGTCCGCCTCGAACACGTTGGCCATCACCCACACGCTGTCGAGGTTGGCCACGGTGAAGGCGGCGGGCACGTTGGCGGCGGTGAAACGCAGGCCGGTGGCTAGGTTCTTCTCGATGACGTAGCCCGCCACCGGTGCTTTCAGCTCGTACTGCCCGCCCCGGGCCAGGCCATACACGTCGAGCTGGCGGTGGTTGCGGTTGGCGGTGCCAGTGGCGCGGGCCAGCTCGGCGCGGGCCCGAAACACGTCCTGCCCGGTCCCGAGGCCGCTTTGCAGCAGCTCTTCGGCCACGGCCAGGTTCTTGCGGGCCACGGCCAAGTCGGCGGTGCCAGCGGTGCTTTGGTTTTCCAGCTCGGCAATTTCGCGGCTTTGCAACACGGCCAGCACCTGGCCCTGGCGCACTTCATCGCCCAAATCAACCCCCACGCGCAGCACCTGCCCACCCACCCTTGGGAACACCCGCGCCGTGCGGTTGGCATCGGCCGCGATTTCGCCGCTCAGCAGCAGTTCGGGCGCAGCGGGCTCGGTAGTGGTTGTTTTTGCTTCGGCGATGGCTTGCTGGGGCGCGGGCTCATCCAGGGCATCGGCCTCGGAGGCGGTGCAGGCGGGGAAGGCCAGCAGCCCGAGCATTGTGCCGACAGCGAGGATGCTTGTGCGGCAGGGAAGGCGACGGCGCAGCGTCGCGAGTGGCCAGTTGGGTAGGTTCATGGAGTGCGGCAGTAGTTAAACTGCTGCAAGGCTACCGGCCAGTCATTAGAATACGATTAGAAAGGGGTTAATATGTGCCCCGGGCCCTGCGAAGGCAGCGTTCACGGTACCGTTAGGCCGTGGGCAGATGCACCAGCGCGGTGGTGCCGTGGCCCAGCTGCGAGGTCAGCTCCAATTGCCCGCCGTGCTGCTCGATGATTTTGCGGGCCAGCGGCAGGCCCACGCCGTGGCCCGCCACCGGCCGGGCATTGCCGGCCCGAAAAAACGGCTGGAACACCTGCGGCAAATCCGCCGCCGCAATGCCGATGCCTTCGTCGCGGATGCGCAGGCGCACGCCGCCGTGCTCGTATTCAAGCTCGACGGCCACGGGCTGGGGCTCCGAGTATTTCAGGGCGTTTTCGAGCAGGTTGATGAGGGCGCGGCTGAGCAGGGCGCGGTTGCCGGTGAGCTCCAGCTGCTCGGGCTCGGCGGGCAAGTGGCCGGTGTGCAGGTGCAGGCGCGGGCGCTGGGCCGGGGCAACGGCGGCGCAGGCCTCGGCCAGCAGCTCATCAACCCGAATGCGGGTGTCGTGCTCGGGCAGCGGGGTTTCGGCCTGGGCCAGCTCCAGCAGGTGGTTGAGCAGGGCATTGAGCTGGGTGAGGTCGGTGAGCAGCGCGTGCAGGGCGGCGCGGTAGGCGGCGGGCTCGCGCTCGCGGGCCAGGGCCAGCTGGGCCTCGCCGATGCTGGCGGCTAGCGGCGTGCGCAGCTCGTGCGAGGCGTTGCGCACGAACGCCCGCTGGCCATCGAAGCTGCTTTCGAGGCGGTCGAGCAGGCGGTTGAAGGTGTGGGCCAGGCGCGAGAGCTCATCCTGCTCGCGGCCCGAGAGGTTTTCGGCCACGCGCCGGTGCAGGTCGTGGGCCGAAATGCGCTCCATCTGGTCGTGCAGGGCCGCGATGGGGGCCAGCGCCCGCCCCGCAAACAGCCGCCCGGCCCCGTAAATCAGCAGCAGGCTCAGCACAAAAACGGAGCTCAGAATGGTCGCCAGGGAGCGCAGCCGGTCATTGCCATACAGGTTTTCGGCCCCGGCTACCACCACGTATTCCCCCTGGTTGTCGCGGTAAAAAATGCCTACCGCCTCGCGCGGGCCGTCCTCAAAATACTCCTCGTGGCCTTCCCGAATGCGGGCCAGCACCTCGGGCGGTACTTCCAGGCGGGCATCTTCGTGCACGAAGCGCACCTCGCCCCGGGCATCATACAGCTGAATAATCTCCTCGGTGAGCGTGCGCTGGTACCGCTGCTGGAACTCCTTGAACGCTGCGCTGCGCAGCTCATCCTTCTCCAGAAAGATGTAGGCCGCCACCTCGGCCCGGTCGCGCAGCCGCTGCCGGAATTCGCGCCGGCTGTAATCGGCCTGCAACAAAAAGGCGGTGGTGAGCACCCCCAGCAGAATGAAGGCCACCACGCCCACGAAAAGCCAGGTCAGGCGGTTGCGGATGGTCATATTGTAGGGTTGGGGATGAGGGTTTGGGTTTCGTCTGTCATCCTGAGCTTGCGAAGGACCTTAATGCGTTGGAATAGTTGGCAGTAGCATTCTGCTTGGCGCGAACGTGATAAGGTCCTTCGCAAGCTCAGGATGACAGGCGATTCCAGACGACCACTAAAAAATTATTCCTGCCGCAGCACGTAGCCCACGCCCGTCACGGTGTGAATGAGCTTGGTGGGAAAACCGTGGTCGACTTTCTTGCGCAGGTAGCTTACATACACGTCAATCACGTTGCTGCCCGCGTCAAACGACTCGTCCCAGCCGTGCTCGGCAATTTCACCCCGGCTCAGTACGCGGCCGGGGTGGCGCAGCAGCAGCTCCAGCAGGCCGAACTCGCGGGTGGTGAGGCGCAGGGGCTGCCCGGCCCGCGTTACGGTGCGGCTGGTAGTGTCCATCAGCACGTCGGCAAAGGCTAGGCGGGTGCCGTGGGGCTGGGTGCCGCCGCGCCGCATGAGGGCCCCCACCCGCGCCACCAGCTCGGCAAAGTCGAAGGGCTTCACCAAATAGTCGTCGGCCCCGTTGCCGAAGCCCTGGAGCTTATCGGTGGTAGTGCCCAGCGCCGTGAGCAGCAGCACCGGCACCCGCGCATCCTGCACCCGAATGGCGGCCAGCACCTCCAGCCCGCTGCGGTGGGGCAAAATCACGTCGAGAATAACGAGGTCGAACGGCTGGGTGAGAGCCAGCTCCTGGCCGCGCTCGCCATCGGCGGCCACGGTCACGGTCAGCTGCTCTTCCTCCAGCCCCCGCTTAATGAGGGCCGAAAGCCGGGGGTCGTCTTCAACCAGTAGAATATGCATGGGCGAAAAGAGTGGCGGGCAGGAGCGCAAAGGTCGGTTGCGAACCCTGCGCCGGGAAACCTGCGCTGGCCGAAGCATCTTTACCGCTGCGATAAGCTGCCTGATGCGTCAGAACGGTGCCGCTGCTTTGGCGGCGCGCCCGCAAACTGAGCAGGCCGTGCTTTTGCCGCACCGGTTTCATCCTTCTAACGCACCCAATCCCCATGCCCACTCTCGACCCCGGCATCGGCGAAAAATTCTCGCGCCGCACCCGGCGGGCCATCAACCACGACGGCTCCTTCAATGTGCGGCGGCGCGGTGGCCCCCACCGCCACGACCCTTACCAATGGCTCATCCAGATGGAATGGTGGCCGTTTATTGGCTTGGTCGTGGGGTTTTTTACCGTGCTGAACGTGGCTTTTGCCGCTACCTACGTGGCGTTGGGCCTCGACGACCTGCCCGGGGTGCCCGCTCCGCGCGGCGGCCTCCAGGATTTTCTGAGCGCCCTGTTTTTCTCCATCCAGACGTTCACTTCCGTCGGCTACGGGCACGTGTACCCGGGTAGCAACTGGGCCGGCTTCATCAGCAGCGTGGAGGCATTGGTGGGCGTGCTCACGTTCGCGCTGGCCACGGGCTTGCTGTACGGGCGTTTTTCGCGACCCACGGCGCGCATTCATTTCAGCCACACGGCCATCGTCAGCCGCCGGCCCGACGGTACGCCCTGCCTGCAGTTCCGCATCGCCAACCAGCGCAACAACATCCTCATCAACCTGGAAGCCCGCGTGCTGCTCAAAACCGTCGACCCCGCTACCAACAACCAGAATTATGCCTTCCTGCCGCTCGAGCGCAGCACCATCAGCTTCTTCCCGCTGAGCTGGACCATCGTGCACGACATCACCCCCGAAAGCCCGCTCCACGGCTTGCTTGCCGCCGACTATGAACGACTTGATGTTGAAGTCATCATCCAGCTCAAAGGCTACGACGACACTTTTGCGCAGGATGTGCACGCCCGCAACTCTTACACCCACGACGAAATTGAGTGGCACCGCCGCTTCATGCGCGCCTACGAGGTCGACGAAGACGGCATCGCCGTGATTGACCTGGATATGGTGCACCAAACCGAGGCACTGGACGCCGCGCTTAGTGAGGAATGAGGAATTTTGAACTCGACTGCTCTAGCTCCTATTCCTCACTGCTCACTGCTCACTGCTCATTTACTCGTCGTGCCCCGGGGCCGTGCCCGCTACCGGCGCGGCGGCCGTTTCTTTGGCTTCCAGCTCTACGCGCTGCTGCTCTTTGTCCGAGGGCTGGTATTGCAGCTGGCGCAGGTCGGGCGAGCCGCCATCGACCCAGCAGGTAAACCAAAAATCGCCGATGAGGCCCGAGGCGTAGCGCAACTGGCGCTCCACCTGCCCGTTCAGGCGGGCGTGGTAGGCCTTGCTGAACGCGCGCGAATACGTGCGAATCGTCTGGCTGCCGCGCTGCTCGTAGCCGAATTTCTGGTCGTCGCTGAACTCGGTTGTGAGTTGCTTTTCGAACCGCAGCACCGAATCGACGGCCGCGTGCGAGCGCGCCACCGCGCTCCAAATGGCATCCGTCGGGTTGGCCAGGTATTCGGCCCTGCCGCTGAACAGGTCGTAATCGGCGCTCAGCAGCTCGGGCAGACGCGACTCCCACAGGCCATGGATGCCGCGCTGGCCCGTGAGCTGGCCGTTGTAGTTGCGGGTGGTGTGCAGCGGCACGCAGGCATCGGCAATGTAGTGGCCCAGGTCGGCCGAGAGGCGCAGAATCCGGTCCGTATCCTTGGCCTGGAAGGCGGCGGTGAGCTGGCTTTTCATGCTCACCACGTTCCAGGGCACAATGCCGTGGCGTAGCAGCGAGTCTTCGCCGTAGCGGGCCACGGCATCGGCATACTTGCGGGGTAGCTTAAATTCGGCACTGTCGCCGTAGCGGTCCACGTCCAGAAAGTGCTTGGGTGCTTCGCCGGGCACCACCATGCGCCGCGAATCGGGCCGGGTGGCATTCACCGTCAGGTAGTCGATATTAGCCTTGTAGAAGCCAATCATGCCCGGCGGCAGCGTGTACACGGCCAGCCGGTTCAGCAGCCGGTGCCCGAAAAAGCCCCAGGCCTGGGCACGCAGCGCCACAAAGAGCAACGGCACGAAAAGCAGCAAAAATCCGTATTTTTTCACGGCAAACAAGGTACGGAATCGGGTTCAGAATCTTGTTTTTTAGCAGTCACGCGAAAGCAACCGTAGCAAAAAGGCGGTCATGCTTCGACTGCGCGTACGCCAGATAAGCATGACGTTCCATTCAATACGCTTACTTATGCGTAACTCCTCAACCAGAAAAATTGTCGGATAGGCCAGCAAAAACAAAGAAAACGGGCACACCGCGCCGGGTATGCCCGTTTCACTGCTGTATATATTTGCTAAAAGGCTGCCTTACCGCCGCCGGCCCTCGCCCGCGAACTTCATGCGGTAGTCGTGGGTGGCGTCGCCCTTGCTGATGCGCGCGAGCTTGCCCTTCAGCAGCTGCTTTTTGAAGCCCGACAGCTTGTCGGTGAACAGGATGCCCTCTAGGTGGTCGTATTCGTGCTGAATCACGCGGGCGGCCATGCCCGAGAAAGCCTCTTCGTGTACCCGGCGGTTTTCGTCTTCGTAGCGCAGCACGATGTCGGCGCAGCGCGTTACCATCTCGCGGATGCCGGGGATGCTCAGGCAACCTTCCTCAAAACCCCACTGCTCGCCGGTTTCGCTCACCATCTGCGGGTTGATGAAGGCGCGCTTGATGCCGGGCTCGGGCACTTCGCCTTCTTCCAGCTCGGCCAGGTCTTCTTCATCAAGCTCCACCATCGGGCCCGAATCCATCACGAACAGGCGCACGGCTTTGCCCACCTGGGGCGCGGCCAGGCCTACGCCATGGGCCGAATACATGGTTTCGAACATATCGGCAATCAGCTGCTGCAGCTCGGCGGCCGGCAGGTCGGCGGCAAGGTTCTTGGCTTTGGTCTTGAGGACGGGGTCGCCGATGGCAACAATGGGGTAAATCATGGGTTAGGGGCAAAAGGCACGTCATGCCAAGCGCAGCCGAGGCATCTCGCTCGGATAACTAATTACTACTACACGCGAGATGCTTCGGCTACGCTTGGCACGACGTTTTTGTAAACGGTTAATTTAAACTTCCCGCATGAGCGGCGATTCGAGGAATGACTGGAGAATAATGGCGGCACTGATGCGGTCGACGGTGGCCTTATCACGGCGGGCCTTCTGGCCGAGGCCGCCGGCCAGCATGGTGGCGTGGGCCATGCGCGAGGTAAACCGCTCATCCAGCTCGTGAATGGGCAGCTCGGGCAGCTCGCGGCGCAGGGTACGCAGCAGGCCCACCACGGCGCTGGTCACGTCGGTGGGCTCGTTAAGCAGCGTGCGCGGCATGCCCACCACAATGGCCCGCAGGGGCTCGCGCTGGTGGTAGGCCTTCACGTAGGCCAGCAAGTCTTTGCTATGAATGGTTTCGAGCGGCGAGGCAATCATGCCGAGCGGGTCGGTCACGGCGAGGCCCACGCGCTTGTTGCCGTAATCGATGGCGAGGATGCGGGGCATAGCCGAAAAACTTGGTGGCAAAATACAAGGCCGGCACCCGCCGACGGCCGCAAAGATACGGCCGGTTGCAGGCACGCAATCCGGCCATTCGCTACCGCCGTAGCTACCTGCCCTGCGCTCTGGAGCGAAAAACCCGGAGTTCAACGAGCTTTCACTGCGGCTGGACGAAACAGTAATACTCTTTTCTCAATAAAGTGATAAATTGCATCAGCTTAGCCGGCTCGCAACCTGCCGGCAGGCGATTGTAATTTGCCAGTATAACAGGCCATTATTTGCCTTTTGAATGTAAACAATTGTATTGATTCAGGAAATTAAGAAATGGCTAGCTATTGACGCTTGCAACTAAGAAAATTTCTATAATTTTGAAGCCTATCCAATTCTATTTTATTTGTCGATAACGCTACTTTAATCCTCTATGCCCCCTTCTACGCCTGCTAATCAGGAGCTTGGCCGGCCGGCTGCCCCTGGGCGGCGTGGCTGGTTCCGGCAGAGTGTACTGTTGCTGTTGGCCATGGGCTGCGGTGTGCTGGTGGCCAACAACCCTTTCCGGCCCTCATCGGAAAACCCCGACGCGACGGCGCGCGGCTACCTGCGCTTCAAGGAGATTCTCAGCTACGTCGACCGCGACTACGCTGACTCGGTCGATACCGAGGGCCTGGCCGATTACGCCGTGATGCAGATGCTCGAAAAGCTCGACCCGCACTCGGTATATATCCCGGCCCGCGACCGCGACCGCACCGACGCCTTCCTGCAAAGCGATTTCGACGGCGTAGGCATCGAGTTCAACCTTTTTCGGGATACCATGACCGTGGTGGCCCCACTCAGCGGTGGCCCGGCCGAGCAGGCTGGCGTGCAGCCCGGCGACCAGGTACTCAGCATCGGGGGCAAGCGGGTGTCGGGCGCGCGGCTTACTACCAACCAGTTGTCGCAGCTGCTGCGCGGGCCCCGGGGCAGCAGCGTGGCCCTGGAGCTGCGCCGCCGTCGGTTGCCGCGCCCGCTCAATGTCAGTATTGCGCGCAGCCGCATTCCCAACAGCTCCATCGACGCGGCCTATCTGGTCGACCCACAAACCGGTTACATCAAGGTGAGTCGCTTCGCCTCGGGTACTTATGACGAGTTCAAGGCCGCGCTGGCCGACTTGCGCCGGCAGGGCCTCACGCGCCTCGTGCTCGACTTGCGCGGCAACCCCGGCGGCTACCTCGACCGCGCCACCCGCCTGGCCGATGAGTTCATTGCCGGCTCGCGCAAAATCGTGTACACCGACGGCAAGGGCGACCAGTACGACTCGCAGACCTACGCCCGCGTGGCCGGCGAGTTTGAGGAAGGCCCGCTGGTGGTGCTCGTGGACGAAGGCAGCGCCAGCGCCGCCGAAGTGGTAGCCGGCGCATTGCAGGACCACGACCGCGCCATCATCGTGGGTCGCCGCACCTTCGGCAAGGGCCTGGTGCAGCAGCCCATCGCGCTCAGCGACGGTGGCGAGCTGCGCCTCACCATTGCCCGCTATTACACGCCGGTGGGCCGCTCCATTCAAAAACCCTACGGGGCCAATTACGCCGAATACAGCTCCGACGTGGCCAAGCGCGCCGCCCACGGCGAGCTGGAATCGGCCGACAGCATCCATTTCGCCAAGGAGCTGCGCTTCCGCACCGACCACGGCCGCACGGTGTACGGCGGCGGCGGCATCATGCCCGACGTGTTCGTGCCGCGCGACTCACTCGCCCATTCCGCCTACTACACCGCCCTGATGGCTCATGGCGCGCCCCGCGCCTTCGCCCTGAGCTTCTTCCAAGGCCATAAAGAGGAACTGCAAGCCCTGCGTTTCGAGCAGTTCAACGCCACCTTCCGCATCAGCGACGCGCAGCTGGCCAGCCTCGCTGCCCAAGCCGCGCAGGACGGTGTGGTTGCCGATGCCGGGGCCGTGCGCCGCTGCGCCGGCCTGCTCCGCAACCAGATGAAAGCCTACATCGCTCGCAGCGCCTACGGCCAGGTGCCCTACTACACCGTGCTCCGCGAGCACGACCTGGAGCTGCAGCGCGCCCTGCACGCCGTGGGCGACAGCACCGCGCAGCTGGCGCTGCTGGGCAAATAACTGGCCCGGTAAATATTACAGGCTGCGCGTAATGCCCATTTCCAGCCCGCGCAGTTCGGCGAGGCCGCGCAGGCGGCCGATGGCGGAATAGCCGGGGTTGGTTTTTTTGAGCAGGTCGTCGAGCATCTGGTGGCCGTGGTCGGGGCGCATGGGCAGGCTAATGTTGCGCCGGCGCATGGCCAGCACCAGTTCGCGCATCACGGCGTACATGTCCACGTTGCCTTCGAGGTGGTTGGCTTCGTAAAAATTGCCCGCCGCGTCGCGCTGGGTGCTGCGCAGGTGGATGAAGTGGATGCGGTCGGCAAACTGACGCACCATGGCCGGCAGGTCGTTATCGGCCCGCACCCCGAACGAGCCGGTGCAGAAGCACAGGCCGTTGGCCAGCGAAGGCACGGCGGCCGCCAGCGCGGCCACGTCCTCGGCGGTGCTCACCACGCGGGGCAGGCCCAGGATGGGGTAGGGCGGGTCGTCGGGGTGAAGGGCGAGGCTGATGCCGACCTGCTCGGCTACGGGCACAATCTGCTGCAGAAACAGCACCAGATGCTCGCGCAATTTGGCGGCGTCGATGCCATCGTAGGCATCCAGCGCCCGCTGAAACTGCTCCAGGGTAAAGCTCTCCTCGCTGCCCGGCAGGCCGGCGATGATGTTGCGCTGCAGCAGCAGCTTCTCCTCTTTGCTCATGGCGGCGAAGCGGACTTCGGCACGGGCTAATTCTTCGGCGGTGTAGTCCTGGGCGGCATTCCGGCGCTTCAGCAGCAGCGTGTCGAAGGCTACGAAAGCGGCTTTTTCGAAGCGCAGGGCTTTCGAGCCGTCGGCTACTTCGTAGGCTAGGTCGGTGCGCGTCCAGTCGAAGACGGGCATGAAATTATACGTCACCGTGTAGATGCCGCAGGCGGCCAGGTTGCGCAGGCTTTCCTGGTAGGTGGCGATGTAGTGCTGGAAATCGCCGGTGCGGGTTTTAATGTTTTCGTGCACCGGCACGCTTTCCACCACGCTCCACGTCAGGCCATCGGCGCGGATGAGGGCCTGGCGCTGCTGAATTTCAGCCTTGGTCCAGACCTGGCCGTTCGGAATGTGGTGCAGGGCCGTCACCACGTCGGTCGCGCCGGCCTGGCGGATGTCGGCGAGGCGCACGGGGTCGTTGGGGCCGTACCAGCGCCAGCTTTGGAGGAGGGACATTGTTTTAATTGTCAGTGAGCAGTAGAACGTCATGCTGGGCTTGCCGAAGCAGCTCTACCGCAGTAGTAATCCAATCGGCCCAACGAAGCGGTAGAGCTGCTTCGGCAAGCTCAGCATCACGTTATTTAATTATTCATTATCAATCAACAAAGTCAAACTCCGCTGTAGGCATTAAAGCCACCATCAACCAGCACGGTTTCGCCATTCACGAACCGCGAGGCGTTGCTCAGTAGGTAAATCAAGGTGCCTGTGAGCTCCTCGGGCACGCCGAAGCGGCCGAACGGCGTGTGGCTGATAAACTTGCTGGCGCGGCCGGTGGGCGAGCCGTCGGGTGCTACCAGCAGGTCGCGGTTTTGCTCGGTGAGGAACACGCCCGGCGCGATGGCATTCATGCGGATGCCGCCGCCGTAGCGCAGGCCCAGCTCGGTGGCCATCCAGCGGGTGTAGCCCTCGATGGCGGTTTTGGCCAGCGTGTAGCCCATCACGCGGGTAAGCGGGCGCTGGGCGGTGAGCGACGAAAAGTTGACGATAGAGCCGCTGCCCTGCGTGGCCATCACGCGGCCAAATACGGTGGTCGGAATCACGGTGCCGAACAGGTTCAAATCGACGGCCCGGCGCGTATCCTCAATATCCACGTCGAACAAATCCTGGTCGGGGCCGACGGTAGCGCCGGGCATGTTGCCGCCGGCCGCGTTCACCAGGCCATCGATGCGGCCCCAGGTATGCATAATCTGGTCGCAGGCGGCGTGCATCTGGGTGGCATCGAGCACGTCGCCGAGAATGACCAGGCACTCGCCACCCGTGGCGCGGATGGCGGCGGCGCGGGCCTCGGCGCGCTCGGCATTGCGGCCCAGAATGGCCACTTTGGCCCCGGCCTCGGCCACGGCCAGCGACAGAGCTTCGCCCAGCACGCCGGTGGCTCCGGTGATAACGACGACTTTACCGGCGAGTGAGAATTGGGAGAGGGCAGGCATAGATTAGCGTATTATGGATAGATGTTCATTGTATTGGGATGGCAGGCGCTGGTAATCATGCCGAGCGTGGCCGAGGCATCGCGCTCGCATCGTTGAACGGATGGGTTACTGCCGCGCGCGAGACTCCTCGGCTGCGCTCGGCATGACGGTCCTGATGAAGAACCTACGGCAGCAGCTCCAGCGTGCCTTCGAGCCGAATAGCATCCGAAGCGCTGCCGACCAGAATATTAAATTTGCCCGGCTCGGCGGCCCACTCCAGTTTCGAGTTGTAGAAGGCCAGCTTGCTTTTATCGAGGGTAAACGTCACGGTTTTGCTTTCGCCGGGCTTTAGGCTGACTTTGCGGAAATCCTTCAGCTCTTTGAGCGGCCGGGCGATGGACGCCACGGGGTCGCGCAGGTAAAGCTGGGCTACTTCCTCACCGGCCAGTTTGCCGGTGTTGGTAAGGGTGAAGCTGACCTGGACCGCCTCGCCGGAAGTCATCGCGGCGCGGCTGATTTTGAGGTCCGAGTAGGTGAACGTGGTGTAGCTCAGGCCGTAGCCGAAGGCGTAGCGCGGCGTGTTGGGCGAGTCGATGTAAGCCGACTTATAGCGCGTTTCGCCGGGCTTGGTAACGGGGCGGCCGGTGCTATACTGCTGGTTGTAGGCCATCGGAAGCTGGCCCACGCTGCGCGGGAAGGTGATGGGCAGCTTGCCGGCGGGATTATAATCGCCGTAGAGCACATCGGCCAGCGCGGTGCCGCCTTCCGAGCCGGGCCACCAGGCGTAGAGGATGGCGTCGGCCTGCTCCGATACAGCATCGAAAATGAGCGGCCGGCCACCAAAGACTACTGCTACCACGGGCTTGCCGGTGGCTTTAAGGGCTTTGAACAGCTCCTCCTGCACACCGGGCAGGTGGATATCGGTGCGCGACTTGGCTTCGCCGCTCATGTCCCAGGCCTCGCCTACGGCCAGCACGATGAGGTCGGCATTTTTGGCGGTGGCCACGGCCTGCTCGAAGCCGGCGCGGCTGTCGCCGCTCAGGGCGCAGCCTCGGGCGTAGAGCAGCTCGGTGGCTTTGCCCGCGCGCTGGCGCAGGCCGTCGTAGAGCGAGGTGATGCGGGTGGTGTCGGTGTCCACGGCCCAGCTGCCGTTGAGGTCGCGCTTGGCTTTGGCCAGCGGGCCGATGACGGCCACGCGGCGCAGCGTTTTGGCGAGGGGCAGGGTGGCGCTTTCGTTCTTCAGCAGCACCAGGGATTTCCGGGCCATCTGGCGGGCGGCGGCGCGGTTTTGCGGGTCGGCCAGAACTTGCTGCTCGCGCTTCGCATCCGAGAAGCGGTAGGGGTCGTCGAAGAGGCCGAGCTCGAATTTCTTGCGCAGAATGCGACGCACGGCATCATCAACCAAAGAAATGTTCACCTTGCCGGCCTGCACCAGCTGCGCCAGGCTTTTATGATAGGCGTCGCTCTCCATGTCCATGTCGGAGCCGGCGGTGATGGCCTTTTGGGCGGCATCGGCTTTATCGGCCGCGTAGCCCCAGTTCGTCATTTCGCCGATGGAGCCCCAGTCGCTCACCACGAAGCCGGGGTATTGCCATTGGCCCTTCAGAATGTCGCGCTGCAAGTAGGCGTTGCCGGTGGCCGGGATGCCGTTCAGCGTGTTGAAGGAGTTCATGAACGTGGCCACGCCGGCCTCGGCGGCGGCGCGGAAGGGCGGCAGGTAGGTTTCCCAAAGCTGCTGCTCGCTAATATCCACCGCGTTGTAGTCGCGGCCGGCGATGGCGGCCCCGTAGGCGGCAAAGTGCTTGGCGCAGGCCATGATGGCATCGGTGCCGCCCAGCTTCTCGCCCTGGAAACCCAGCACCCGGGCCCGGGCAATCTGCGAACCCAGGTACGGGTCTTCGCCGGCCCCTTCCATCACGCGGCCCCAGCGCGGGTCGCGGCCCACGTCCACCATTGGCGCAAACGTCCAGTGAATACCCGACGCGGCGGCCTCCCGGGCCGCCACGCGCGCGCCGAGCCGGATGGCGTCCAAATCCCAGGAAGCGGCCTCGCCCAGCGGAATCGGGAAGGTGGTCTGGTAGCCGTGAATCACGTCGAGGCTGAACAGCAGCGGGATGTGCAGGCGCGATTCCAGCGCCACGGCCTGAATTTCGTGGGTATCCCGCACGCCCTTCACGTTCAGCATCGAGCCCACCTGCCCGGCCCGGATGCTGCTGAGGAGTGTGCTCTTGCGGTCGCTGGCCGGGCCGGTTACCTCGCGGCCGGAGTACTGGTTGAGCTGGCCCACTTTCTCCTCCAGCGTCATCTGGCCGAGCAGGGCGTTGATGCGCTGCTCGATATCGGCCGGGCTGGCGGTGGCTGCCGTCGGCACCGGTCTTTTCTTTTGAGCCAGGGCAGCCGGGCCGGGCAGCAGGCCCAGCAACAGCAGCGGCAACAGGGGCTTGGGAAGCGAAAAAGTCATTCGGGTGCGGAAGAAAAGCCCGCGTTGGGGCTCAGGGAAGAAGAAGTGCGTTCTGGCGGCCACCGGCCACCGCCGCCCCGGCCGAGGCCTCAGTCATACGTTCCCACCATTCTCGTGAGGCGCAATTCCGGCCGGGTAAGCGGTTTTTCGGACTCCGAAACGGCCAGCGGCCGCCAGGTAAGCACAGGTTTGAGGTGTAGCAACGTGGCCCTTCGCGTCGCGTCGTTGAACGATTTGGGTGAATGGCGCGGCGGCCGAAACGCGAAGGGTTGCGTCGCTACATCGGGGGGCGCTGGTCGAAGAAATCGGCCAGGTGATACATCTGCTGGTTCAGCTCGCGCATTTTATCGAGCAGGGGCGCGTAGGGCTCCAGGTTGTTGTCGACGATGCCCTTGTTAGCGTTGGTGTTCGAGGGCTCGGCCCCCACAATGGTGGGGTCGTTGTCCTGGTATTTGAACCAGTGCCAGCCCACGCAATTCTTCGATTCGAGCAGGCCCAGCGTGAAATTCTGGTAGAAGCGGCCGCGGTCGGCCTGGGTGCGTACCACCCAGCCGGCCCCGGCGGTGTTGGCCAGGCCGGGGGCATCCTCGCCCTTCACGTACCACTCCGTCACGATGAAGGGCTTGCCCGAAACCTGCTCCCAATCGGCCACCCAGCGTTTCTCGGGCGTCCAGTTGTTGTAGTAGTTAATGCTCACGGCATCGAGGTACTTGCCGGCCACCTTCATCAGCTCAGGGTAGTAGCGCTGTGCGCCGTGGAAGCGGCAGCCCAGGTACATGTGGTTGGGGTCGTACTTTTTCAGGGCCGTGGCCACGATGCTGAAGTAGCGGTCGGCGGCGAAAGCGAGGAAATCCTGCCGGTTCTGGTCGGTGATGGTTTCGAGGGTGATGCTGCGCTCGTCGGCCCATTTTTTGGCGGCCACATAGCCGGGCTCGGTCACGGGCAGGGTCAGATAGCCGTCGAGGTTTTTGCGCAGCAGCGGCATTTCGTTGTCGGAGAAGTAGCCGAACAAGTTCTGGTCCTTCCGGTTCTGGGCCAGCTTTTTGGCCTGCTCTTCCACGTACTCGGGAAAGCCCGGGTCGAAGGTGAAAATCACGTCGTTGGGGTAGCCTTTGTGGCCGGGCTGCACGTAGGTGCCGCCGCGCTTGCTGCCGTAGCCGCTCATCCAATCCAGGTTGATGGTGTAGGCCAGTGGCTGGTCGGCTTTCAGGTTTTCGGCCTGAATTTCCTTGGTGGCCGACCACGCGCCTGCGCCATTGAAGCCGTTCGCGAAGAAAAACCTGCGGGTGGCGGCCATCCAGCCGGCGCGGTCGCCATACTTGTCTTTCAACGCCTTTTGGGTGCGCTCCGAGCCGCCGGGCTGCACGTCGTTGGGGGCGTTGTGCAGGAAGTAGTGGCCGTCGGGGTCCACGGCCCACCAGCGGCCGGCAATTTTCTCGACGTGGAAGAAGCCGGTGGCCTTGGTTTTCTTGTCGAGCCGCCCGCCGTATTTGTCCAGCCTGGTGGTGGCCGGGATGAAGCCCTGCAGCGTGGTGACGGTGCGCGTGGGGTAATTTTTATACTCCGCGAAGCCGGCCTTGCCGTCGATGGTGGAGTTGTTGATGGTTTTTTTGGCGGCCACGCGCAGGGTGTATTCAGCGCTGTCGCGGGACTGGGCTTGGGCGTGGGCGGTGAGGCTGAGCAGGAGTAGGGCGGCTGTCAGCAGTGTCCTGCCAGAGGAAAGAACTTCGTGCTGAGCTTGCCGAAGCACCTCTACTGCATTACCATTCCACTCCCTGCAACGAAGCGATAGAGCTGCTTCGGCAAGCTCCGCATGACCGTTCCAATTGGTTTGATTTATCATCATTTCCCTCCGTCATACTTCGCCGCCTGCTGCCGGTAATATTCCTGCAGCACAAAAAATGCCTTCTTCTTCACGCCCGTGCTCGAAATCAGCCCTTTGCGGTTGAAGCCGTTCTGGTACACCGGGTGCTGGCGGCGGGTGGCGCGGAAGTCGGCCAGAATCCAGGGCGTCATGCCGCGCAGGCCCTTGATGGCCCCCAGCATCTTGAGCTGGTTCACGTAGAGGTTTTCCTGATATTCCTCGCTCCAGCGGGTTTCGGCGTCGCCGTGGTAGCCGGCCAGCGCGTCGCCGCCAAACTCGCTCACCACCACCGGCTTGTTGTACTTGATGTCGAAGGTGTACTTGGTGATGTCGCTCGGGCTGCCGCCCCAGTACCAGCCGGCGTACTCATTGAAGCTGGTAAGGTCGAGCGACTCGCCCAGCGGGTCGTCCACGTGCACCACGTTGTCGGGGGTGCGGTGCAGCTCGAGGGCGGCGGCAATGAGGCGGGTGTCGTCGAGGGCGCGGGCGCGTTTCACGAGGTTGGTCATGAAGGCGAGGCGCGGGTCGCCGAGCGGTGTTTCGTTGCCCACCGACCAGACCACGATGCTGGCCCGGTTCTTCCCCATCGAAATCAGGTCGGAGAGCTGGGCTTCGGCGTTTTGGTAGGTGGCGGGGTTTTGCCAGGCAATGGTCCAGTACACCGGTACTTCGGCCCACACGAGCAGGCCCATTTCGTCGGCCAGCTTCAGCATGGTTTCGTTGTGCGGGTAGTGGGCCAGGCGCACGTAGTTGCAGCCCAGTTCTTTGGCCCAGGTGAGCAGCATGCGCAGGTCGCCCTCGCCACGTGCCCGGCCCGGAATTAGCGGGTTTTCATCGTGAATGGAAATGCCACGCATAAACGTAGGCTTGCCGTTCAGCAGAATGTCCTGACCCCGGGTCTGGATGGTGCGGAATCCTATTTTGTCCTGCACCGTTTCGCCGCCGTTGGTGAGCGAAACCGCATACAGCTTCGGGCTCAGCGGCGACCACAGCTTGAGCTTTTTGGCTGGCAGGCTGAACGTGGCGCGGCCTTCGCCGTCGGTTTTCAGGGTTTGCCGGATGCCGGCTTCGGCGATGTTCAGGGTCACCGACTGGCCGGCTTTGCCCGCGCCATCGAGCTGCACGTAGCCGGCCAGCTGGCTCAGGTTGTCTTTGGCCAGCTGCACCTTGTAGTCGACGATAAACGTTTCCGGCGCTTCGGCGATGAACACGTCGCGGGTGATGCCGCCGTAGTTCCACCAGTCGGTATTGATGGTGGGCACGGCGTCGAGGTGGCGGGTGTTGTCGGCCTTCACCACCACGAAGTTCTCGCCGCTGGGGTTCAGCTTGCCGGTTACCTCATATTGAATGGGTGTGAAGCCGCCCTGGTGCATGCCCAGCTTCTTGCCATTCAGGTAAATGTGCGCTTCGTAATTAATCGCCCCGAAGTAGAGAAAATAGCGCTTCCCGGCCGTGGGCGCAATCTTAAAGCTCTTTTTCAGCCAAATGGTGCCTTCGTAGTACAGCAGCTTGGGGTCCTGCGAGTTCCAGTCGCCCGGAATCTGCATCGCGGCCGAGTGGTCGAAGTCGTACTCAATCAGCTCGGGTTCCTGCGTGGTGCTGGGCTTGGCGTTGTCGTAGTAGCCGCCCTTGCCGCTGGCCGATTTATCGAACGCCTCGCGGCGGTAGTCATAAAAGCCGTTTTCGTAGGGGTCGATGATGTAGTTCCAGCTGCCGTTGAGGCTGAGTACCCGGCGGCCCGGCGCATTCTGAATCAGGCTGGCTTGGGCGCGGGCCGCCGGGCCAGCGAAGCTGCCGACAAGGAGCAACAGCAGGGCCATCAGCAGCAGCTTCAACGGGTTGGGTGGGGTCATAATTGGAAGAAACGAGGAGATACAATAATACAGGCGTGGTGAGGGCTTGCGAGGCCCCAGCCATTGCAGTGGCCGCGCGGGGCTCCGCAAACCTTCACCACCTCGCGCCCGCATCGTCGCTTAGAGGTAGCCCGGGTTCTGGGTCAGAATCGGGTTGGTTTGAATTTCCTGGATGGGCAGCGGAAACACCAGCTTGTTGTTGTCGAGGCGGCTGGCCGAGCCGGTGCGGGTGAAGAACGCATTCATCACCGGCAGGGCGCGGTTGGTGCGCACGAGGTCGAACCAGCGGTGGCCTTCGAAATTCAGTTCTAGGCGGCGCTCCAGCTCCAGGCGGGTGCGCAGGTCGGCCGGACTGATGGCGGCGGCCAGGTCCACGGCCGGGGCGGGAGTGGCCACGGGCAGGCCCCGCGAGCGACGGATGACGCGGTTCACGGCGTCGAGGGCCAGGGCGTTGGGGCCGCCGGCTTCGTTCACGGCCTCGGCGTACATCAGCAGCACGTCGGCGTAACGCAGGATAATCCAGTCGTTCTCCGCGTCGAAGGCAGTGGTGGGGATATCGTTATACTTTTTGGTGTAGTACAGCGTGGCGGTGCCAGTGCCCGACGCGCCGAACGACGCGGCGGCCCGCACGTCGGAGGCCCCGCTGGCCGTGAAGGCGGCCACCAAATCGGGGTCCACGGAGTTGAATTGCTGGCCCACGCCCACGTTGCCGTTCACGGTGAGGGCCACGGCCGCTGGCAGCACCGGCATAAACCAGGTGCTGAAGTAGCTGCCCACGCCCAGGCCGCCCTTGGTGTAGCGCGCGGCGGCCAGAATTTCCGTGTTCATCTCGTTGGTTGTCAGGAAAATGTTGGCATAAGTGGCCTGCAGCGCGTAGCTGTTGCCATCGATGACCTTTTTCAGGGCAGTGGCGGCATCGGCGTACTTCTTCTGCGTCAGCAGCACTTTGCCCAGCAGGCCCTGGGCGGCCCCTTTTGTGATGCGGCCCAGGTTGGCCCCGGTTTGGGTTACGGGCAGGTTGAGTTCGGCAAAGGTCAGGTCCTTTTCAATCTGGTCGTACACCTGCGCTTTGGGCGCGCGGCCAAACTGGTAGGCGTCGGCAATCGACGTGATTTCGCTGGTCACCAGCGGCACGTCGCCCCAAATCTGCACGGCGTTGAAGTAGGCCAGCGCCCGGATGAAGCGCACCTCGCCAAACAAGCGGTTGCGGGTGGCCTCGGTGAGCTTCACGCCGCCGGCCCGGCTCAGAATAACGTTGCAGCGGGCAATGGCGCGGTAGGTTACCAGCCACTGGCTTTGCAGGCGCGGGTTGCCGCTGGAAAGCGTGAAGTCATTGAACTCGTTAAGTAGCTCGCCCGAGGTCACGGTGAAGCTGTTGTCGGACGGGATTTCGGTGAACACGAACAGCCCGCGGTTGCTGCCATTGCCGTACAGGTCCTGCAGGGACGAGTAGGCCGCCGTCACGCCGGTCACGATGCTCAGCGAGTCGGTGTAGCCCTGGGCCGAAGGCAGGCGGGTGGGGTCGCTCAGGTCGATGAAGTTCTTGTTGCACGAGGAGGTGCCCAGCGTGGCCAGGCCCAGCAGCGTGGCCACGGCCGCGCCCGAGAAGAATTTATTGAAAGTCATGGTGGGAATTGAATTAAGAGATTGATTGATAAGACCTGTCACGCTAAGCAGGTCGTCATGCTGAGCGCAGTCGAAGCATCTCTACCGCGGTAGTAAATCATTCGATTCAACGAAGCGGTAGAGATGCTTCGACTGCGCTCAGCATGACGACCTACTGGGTCTGACAGCTTACTCAATTAGAAGCCCAGCTGCACGCCCAGCGTCACGGTGCGGGCCATTGGGTACGCACCCTGGTCCACGCCGTAGGTGGGGGCGGTGGTGTTGCCGTAGTTGTTGGCCTCGGGGTTGTAGCCGATGTACTTCGTGAAGGTGTACAGGTTCTGGACGCTGGTGTAGATGCCCAGGCTTTGCAGGCTGGCGCGTTTCAGCCAGTCGCCGGGCACCTGGTAGCGCAGCGTCACGTTGCGCACCCGCAGAAACGAGGCATCGTGCACGTAGTAGGAGTTGAACACCGATTTCAGCGAGCCGTTGACGGTGGCCAGGGGCGTTTTGCCGTCGCCGGGGTTGTCGGGCGAGCGCCAGCGGTTCAGCAGGTTGGTGCGGCCGTTGGTGCCGCCCTGGCCGTTCACCACGTAGCGGTCGGCCCCGTAAAGCACGTCGTTGCCCTGCGAGCCCTGCAAGGTGAAGGACAGCGAAAGCGCCTTGTAGCCGAGGGTGTTTTGCAGGCCGTAGGTGAATTTTGGGAAGGGGTTGCCGATGACGCCGATGTCGGCCGTGTTAATCTGGCCGTCGCCGTTCACGTCCCGGAACTTGAAGTCGCCGGGCCGGATGACGGTGGTGCTGCCGGTCCATTTGGGGCTGCTGTCGATGTCGGCCTGGTCGCGGTAAATGCCCTCCTGCTGGTAGCCGTAGAACACGCCCAGCGGCTGGCCCGGCACCACCCGGATGGAGCTGGTGTAGCCAAACACGGCATCGAAGGTGATTTGCTCGTTGGCTCCGGACAAGGCAATCACCTGGTTGCGGTTGATGGACAGGTTGGCCGAGGTGTTCCAGGTGAAGTTTTTGCCCTGAATGTTGGCCGTGTTCAACTGGAATTCCAGGCCGCGGTTGCGTACCTCGCCCACGTTGGCCAGGGCCCGCGACGAGAAGCCCAGCACGGCCGGAATGTTGCGGTTCAGCAGCAGGTCGGTGGTGTTGCGCTGGTAGGCCGCCACGGTCAGGTAAATGCGGTCGCGGAACAAGCCCAGGTCGAAGCCGGCGTCGACCTGCTTGTTGGTTTCCCAGCTCAGGTCGCGGATGGACACACCGTTGGGCGAAAAGCCGAACGCGCGGGTGCCGTTGCCGGCTCCAAACACGTAGTTGGCACCCTGCTGGTAGGCCTGGTAGTTGTAGTCGCCGATGTTGTTGTTGCCGGTCACGCCGTAGCTGGCGCGCAGCTTCAGCTCGCTGATAGCCGCGAATTGCTTGATGAAATTTTCCTCGGCTACCCGCCAGGCCAGCGCCAGCGACGGGAAGGTGGCGTACCGGTTATCGGGCCCAAAGCGCGACGAGCCGTCGGTCCGCAGCGCGGCGGTCAGAATGTAGCGCTCCTTGAAGGCGTAATCGAGCCGCCCGAACACCGACGTCAGCGCGTTGGATGGGTTCGAGAGGCCGGTGCCAAACACCTGGCCGGCGGCGGTGGGGTACTCGATGTTGGTGTTGGTGTAGGTGCCCGTCTGGCCGAGCACGGTGCTGCTTTCCAGGGTGTTGTATTGGGCGGCGTAGCCGGCCAGCAGGGTCAGGTTGTGGTTGGTGGCGAAGGTGCGGTTGTAGGTGGCCGTGTTCTCCCACACCCAGTTCAGGTTGGTGCTGTTCGAGCGCCGGGCATCCACGTTGTTGAGGATGGGGTTGGAGAGGTTGGCCAGCTGGTTGCTGTTGGTGCCCAGCGTGGCCGGCACATAAATGGCACGGCGCGTGTTCAGCAGCTCGGCCCCGAAATTGGTGCGCAGGTGCAGGCCATCAATCACCTCAAAGTCGAGGAAGGTGGTGCTCAGGGCGCGCACCGCGTTGCTGCGGTCCTTATACAGGTCCAACGGGGCCACCGGGCTCAGCAGGTCGCCGGGGTTGAGGATGGCCTGGTTGGTGCCGGTTTTCAGGCCAGCGTAGTCGCCATTGGCCAGGCGCACCGGCACGATGGGGGCCATGATGAGCGCCGCCGTCACGGCTCCGGTTTCGCCGCCGGGGCCGCCGCCACTGATGTTGCCGCCGTTGTAGCTACCCGAAATAGGCACCACGTCGGTGCGGGTGAAATTGGGGGCCAGACTCAGGCCCAGCTTCAGCCGCTTGCTCAGCTGGGCATCGTAGTTGGCGCGCAGCGAAAACCGCTCGAACCCCGAGCCCCGCACCACGCCGCTCTGCTTAAAATAGCCCCCCGAAATGTAGAAGCGCGCCTTCTCGGTGCCGCCGCTGGCCGAAAGCTGGTACTGCTGCTGCAGCCCGGTCTGGAAAATCTCCTTCTGCCAGTCGGTGTCGGGCAGGGCGTTTTGGTCCTGGGCAAACAGCGCCGTCATGGCCGGGGTAAAGGCCCGGCCGGCGTTGGTGTACGACTCTTTGAAGTACTCCAGAAACTGGTCGCGGTTAAGCAAATCCACCCGCTTGGCCACCTGCTGAAAGCCGGTGTTGGCCAGGAAGTTGAAGCGGGTCTGGCCGTCGGTAGCGCCGCGCTTGGTGGTCACAATCACAATGCCGTTGCCGCCGCGCGAGCCGTAGATGGCGCAGGCCGCCGCATCCTTCAGAATTTGAACGCTCTGGATGTCGCCGGGCGGAATCTGATTGTAGCTGTCGGGGTTGTTGAGCGGATAGCCGTCCACCACGTACAGCGGGTTGTTGCCGGCCGAAATCGAGCCTAGGCCGCGCACCCGGATAACCGCGCCCTGGCCGGGCTCGCCCGAGGGCTCGGTTATCTGGGCCCCGGCCACCAGGCCCACCAGCGCCTCGGAGGGCGAGGCCACCGGAATGAGCTCCACCTGCTTGGCCGAAATGGTGGCGATGCTGGTGGCCAGCATTTTCTTCTCCTGCACGCCGTAGCCCACCACCACCACTTCCTCCAGGCCGTTGGCATCGGGCTTGAGGGCGACGTTGATGGCCGTGCGGCCGCCCACGGCTTCCTCCCGGGCCGCGTAGCCCACGAAGGAGAACACCAGCGTGGCATTGTCGGCCGCCTTGATGCTGTAGCGGCCATCCACGTCGGTTTGGGTGCCGTTGTTGGTGCCGCGCACGATGACGTTGACGCCGGGCAGGCCCGCGCCTTTTTCGTCCACCACGCGGCCACTGATGGTGATATCGGCCCGCACGGCGTGGGGGACCGCCAGGGCGGCGGCCGGGGCGGCCAGGTGCAGGCCGAGGCCGAGGCTAAGCGCCGGCAGCAGCACCAGCGGCCGCAGGCAGCGTCGGAAATCAAGTCGTAGAATGACCGTCATAAAATGGGTGGGATTTTGGTGACTTGAGAGGAGGGGAACCGGCTGGCGCAGGAGGAGCGCGGCCGGTACCGCAGCGGCCCCAAAGCCCGTTAATGCGGGCTTTTTTCGGGGCTTGGCTCTGCGAATTACCGGATTGTAAGCGGCTATCTAATGCAATAGCAGGGCTTTATTTACGTAAACGTTTGCAGCAAATCGAACCGTTTGCGCTGGGTGGCCGGGGCGGTTTGTACCTTGCCGGGTAGTCAGCCTGCACGCTTTACCCAAGTCATGCCGAGCGCAGCCGAGGTATCTCGCGTGTGGTAGTAGTCCTGACGCCTTAGTTGCTATTGCCTGCGAGATGCCTCGGCTACGCTCGGCATGACGTTCTTTTTGTTATCTGCCGCCCCGTCCAGGCTGTTTCCCCCGAACCGTGTCCGAAAGCCGCCCCCCCATGCCGCCCGTGAACCTAAAGTCGCTGGCCGAAGAGCTGAACATGTCCATCGCCACGGTGTCGCGGGCCCTGCGCGACAGCCACGAGGTGTCTGAGGCCACCAAAACCCGCGTGCGCGCCCTGGCCGCCGCCCGCCACTACGAGCCCAACGCCTACGCCAGCAGCCTGCGCCGCAACATCAGCAAGACCATTGGCGTGGTTATTCCCAAGGTGGCCAACCACTTTTTCGCCCTCGCCATCAATGGCATCGAGGAGGCGGCGCGGCAGGCCGGCTACCACGTCCTCATCTACCTCACCCACGACGACTACGCCCGCGAAGTCTCCATCGTGCAGCACCTCAAGGGCGGGCGGATTGATGGCCTGCTGATGTCGGTGGCCAGCGGCACCGAGGATTTTGCCCACATCAAGAGCCTGCGCGAAGCCAACTTGCCCATCGTGTTTTTCGACCGCGTGTGCGCCGAAGTGGCCACCGCCAAAGTCACCACCAACGACTACGAAAGCGGCTACCAGGCCACCGAGCACCTGCTGCAGGCCGGCTGCCGGCACATCGCGCACCTGCTCATTTCCAATAACCTGTCCATCGGCCAGTTCCGCCTCCAGGGCTACCTCGATGCCCTCGCCGCCCGCGGCTGCGCGCCCGACCCCGACCTCATTCTGCACGGCGTGATGGACAATGAGCAGAACGTGAGTCTCATTCGCGAGCTGCTGCTGCGCCGGCCCGACATCGACGGCGTGTTCGCGTCCGTCGAGCGGCTGGCCATCAGTACCTACCACGTCTGCAACGAGCTGGGCCGCCGCATTCCCCAGGACATCAAAGTCATCGGCTTTTCCAACCTCGAAGCCGCCGCCCTGCTCGACCCGCCCCTGTCCACCATCACCCAGCCGGCCTACGACATCGGCCGCGAAGCCGCCAGAATCCTGCTCCGCGCCGTGGAAAAGAAAAAACCCGTACTCCCCAGCCAAAGCGTAGTGCTGGAGTCGACGCTGTTCGAGCGGCGCTCCACGGCCAATAGCTGATGCAGAAAGGGCCCCAAAACAACGTTTCGGGGCCCTTCTCCGGTAAGGTGATGCGCCTGGCTATTCTACCACCAAGCGCTTAGTCAGCGTCTGGCTCTCGGCCTGCAGGCGCAGCGTATACACACCCGCCGCCAACCCCTGCGTGCTGAATTCTGCCATCGCGCCCGCCGCGTTCAGCGCAATGCCGCGACTCAGCACCGCCTGCCCCAGCGCATTGAAAAGCGTGGCGCGCACGGCTGCCTGGCCCGGAAGTGGGGGCAGCAGCACCGTGAAGCGGCCGTGGGCCGGGTTCGGGTAGATGCTCACGGTAGCCGCGCTCAGCTCCGCCCGCGTAGCCGTAACGGCAGCCGGGCGCAGCACGAGGCTGAAGCGGCCGGTGCCACTCGCAGCCGTGGCCAGCGTGAAGGCGTAGCGCCCACCAGTGGCCAGCTGCTGAGTGCCCGTCAGGGCATCGCGCAGCAGCACGGTGGTCGTGCCGAAATCAGCCAAATCAGCCACTTCAAGCGTGAAACTGCCAGCCTGCGGCACGCGCAGGTGCAGCGGCACCACCACTTCGGCCGCGCTCAGCAAAGGCAGGCCATTGATGGCCAACGGGCGGGTGCCGCTCAGCGTGGCCAGGTCGAGGCCGACGGGGTTGGGCAGCTTGGTGGCATCGAACTCGGCATCAATCCCCGCCGTGGCCCCAGCTTGCAGATACAGGAAGGCGTCGTCATGCAAACTGGCTCCGGCCAGCGTGAGGCGCAACTGCGGCCGAACATCGGCTAGGCCGCGCCCAAACACGGGCTGCGGCGCGAAGCTGGTGACGCGGTTGGCGTTGGTCAGGTTCACTGCACCGGGCGTGCCGGCGGTGCTCACGCGGGCGAAGTAGCCCGAGCCGGCCACCACCAGCGGCGAGGTGCCGATGCCGTTGGCGTAGCTGCGGTAGGTGCCGGCGTACTGGCCGGTGCTCTGGTACACGTACATCGCGGCGTCCAGGCCGGGGCGCTGGGCGGGCGTCACGGTGCTCCAGTCGAGCGGGGCGGGGTAGGGGTTGCCCAGCAGCTGCCAGCCGGCGTCGGCATCGGTGCCCCGGCTCAGCACGCCCGAGTTCTGGGCGGCGTTGTTAAAGGTGCCGGTGAAGGCAATGGGCGCAGCCGTGGCGGGCGCGTTCACGGTGTAGCCGCGGGTGGGCTGCATGGCCTCAGTGGCATCGGCGGGCGAAAACCAACCCTTGTCGAAAGCCCCAAAATTCGAGACAACCGTGGCAATGCGCCCTTCATCGTACCCAAACACCGTGGGAAAGGGTGATACTGCGCCGGGCGTGGCGCTGCTGTTGTACGCTGCGTTAAAAGTCGGCGCGAAGCCCGTAGTGGCCAAACTGCCAAACGTGGCCTCGGCCACCGGCGAGCTGAAATGGCGGTACGCCGGGCCGGTCACGGGGCTGGTTACGGCCCGCTGCATGGTGCCGCTGCCGGTTACGATGCCGCCGGAGTTGTCAACCAGCGCTGTGCCATCGACGGAAGAAAGCAGCACGAACGGCTGGCCGCTGGTGGCGAGGTTGCCGCTTTGCAGGCGGGCCACCTGGGCCACGCGCACGCCCTGGCTCAGCGTGAGGCCAAGAGCGTTGTTCACCGTTAGGCTGCGCACCTGGGCGGGCAGGCCCGCGCCGGTGGCTTGGGCCGCCGTACCGTTGTAGGTATAGGCTGCATCGGGCGAGAATGTGCGGGTGCCGGTAACCTGAATAGCCCCCGTCGTGCCGGTGGCCGCAATACCGGCCGGGTCGCAGATTTGCAGCTCCGCGCCGGCCTGCAGCCCGAAGCTGGCCGCGCCGGTCAGCACCTGGCAATTGCTGGTGAACACGCCGCCCGACTGCACCTGCACGGCGCTGGCTACGCTGGTAGCGCCCAGCAGCGTGAGCGTGCCGCCGCTCTGCACTATGATGCTGTTGTAGCTGCCGCCGGCCGTGAGGCGCTGGCCGCTGGCCACCACCAAATCGGGGCCGGTCACGGTGTTGCGCAGGCTCTGGATGTAGTCGATGTTGGGCTGGCCGAAACCGTAGCCCCAGTTGAAGGCCGTGCTTTTGCTCAGCGCGCCCTTGGCCCCGTTGTAGTCGGCTATATCCTGGGTCGGGTTCAGCGGGTAGTGGAAAGTGCCGCCGCCCGCGTCGGTGCCGTCAGGCGAGGTCATTTTGGCTCCCGTTATCGACAGGTAGAGGGACGAGGGTACGCCCGCGCTGCCGCCGCCCTTGGTGGCGTAGGTATGGATGGCCCCCGCCACGCCCGCCGCCGGGCCCGTCTTCACCATCACCATGTCGTACTGCGTGATGTTGAACGAAGTGGTGGGGGCCAGGTTGGTGAGGTAGGTGGCGTTGTCCAGCAGTAAGTCCAGCGTGAAATCCGACGCATCCACGTCCGGCACGTAGCCGGTGGGGCCGGCCAGGCGGCGCAGCACGATGGTGGTGCCAATGCGCAAATCACTCCAGAACGCCGTGTTGTTGAAGCTGTACTTGCCGCCGTTGTCAGCCGTGTTGTTGGTTTCAAAATCCTTCACAATCAGGCCCCGTAGGTCGAGGTGGTCGCGCACCACCAGCAGCTCCATGGCGTCCTGGTTGCCGTTGGCGTCGTTGGTGGCGTTGTACACGCGGTTCACCACGATGGTGGGCGGCACAAAAGCCTGGTTGCGCAGCAGCTGGATGTAGCTGATGTTGCCCGCGCCGAAGCCGTAGCCCCAGTTGCGGCTGGTGCTGGTGCTGCTGGCCACGCTGGTGCCGTTGTAGTCGGCGGTACTTTGGGCCGGGTTCAGCGGGTACAGGAACGCGCCCGTGGCCAGCACGGCATTAAAGACCAGCTTCGGCCCGGTGAGGCCGGTGTAGAGGGCGTTGGTGCTGCCGTTGTTCGAAACCAGCGCGTGCACCGGGTTATCAATGCCGCTGGCCGGGCCGGTTTTCAGCAGCACCATGTCGGTATTGGTCAGGTTGAAGTTCTGACCGGTATTCGATAAATCCGCCAGATAAGTCGTGTTTTCCATCAGCATGTCCAGCGTAAAATCCGAGGCGTCGGTATCCGTCACGTAGCCGGTGATGCCCGAGGCCAGCCGCCGCAGCACGATGGTGGTGCCCACGCGCAAATCCTTCCACAGCGCGTTGTCGATGAACTGGATTTTGCCGCCGTTATCCAGCGTCAGGTTACTCTCAAAATCCTTCACAATCAACCCGCGAATGTCGAGGTGGTCCTGCGTCACGAGCAGCTCCACGGCATCGGTCGCGCCGTCCGATGTCGAGCTGCCATTGTACACGCGGTTCACCACGATGCCCGTTATGGGCTGCTCCACAAACGTCAGCTTCGAGAAGTTGAGGCTGGCGGCCACGATGTCGAATTTGAGCGTCGCATTCGGTGAAGCATCCAGGTACACGTTGTTGATAACCAGGTCCTGGTAGGTGGCGTAGCTGCCGGTATTGGGCACGGCTACCACCCCGGTTTTGTCCACGTCGTTCAGGCTCAGGCGCAGGGAGCCACCCGCCGCCGCCCCCGACGATACCCGCACCGTGACCCGGTAGAGGCCGCTGCGCAGGATATTGACGGTGTATTTCAGCCATTCGCCGGTAGCCGAATAGCCCACATTGGTGTAGCCGGCGTCGCCGTTTTCGGTGTCCACGCCCTCGGTGGGGCGGGGCACGGTGGGGTCGGCAGCCGCGCCGCGGTTGGCGGCATCCGAGTCGTTGTAGGCCACGCCCTGGCCGCCGTTATCGTACTCCACCGCCTTCACTACGCCCGGAATCAGGGCCGCCGTGCCCGAGTAGGGCGTGCGCACGCAGGCACTCACCTGCACCACGGCTTTACTCACCACGATGGTCGTGTCCGGGTTCACCAGCGTCATGGTCACGGTGGGGTTGCCGGCGGTGGCGTAGGTCACGGCTGGCGGGTTTTTGCCGGTGCCGGTGGCCGGCGTCGCGCCCGCCCCGAAATTCCAGTTTATCGAGGTGAACTCGCCCAGCACCGAGGCCGCATACGTCACGGCTTCGGGCGCGGTGCAGGTAAAGGTTTTATCGGCGGTGAAGCCGGCCAGCGTATAGGTCTGGCCAGGATTCAGATACTTCGGCGGCAGGGCCTGTTGTGCTTGTTGCAGCGAGTACACGATTTTGCGCGTCAAAGCGCCCTGGGCATTGAAGAGCAGCACCAGCGTCGACTGCGCGTAAATCTTGTCGTTGTACGCTGCATTGATGCTGGCCGGCACGTTGATTTTGAGAGCCGCCGCGCCGGGCACCGTCGCCGTGCTCAGCTGCACCGTGAAATCGTAGTCGGCCGCGTCGCTCTGGTTCAGCACCATCACGGCCGTCGTGCCGTTATCGGTGCTGCTGAGCACTTTCACCAGCGGTTGGTTGTCGGTGGCGTTGAGGTTGGTGCCGTGCAGGTTGTCCGACACCAGCATCTCGTGCCAGAAGGCCGAGCGCGGCTTAAAAGTCGAGGGTGTGCTCCCGTCGATGTAGCCCAAATCGCCGCCGCCGCGCGCCCCGCTGCCCTCATGAATCGACCAGGGCTGCATCGAAAGGCCCTCGTACTTCATGCCCACGCCAAACACCTCGGCCCAGAATTGCCCGTTCAGAAACGAATGCACGCCCACGCCTTCCACGGTGTTGGCGGTGGGGTTGGCATAGTCGACGTTGAATTCGGTGAGCGCCCAGCGCAGGGCGTTGGCGCCGGTGCGGTTGTTTTTCGTATTGGCCGCCGCCATCAAACCCAGCAGGTTGACGACGTTGTTGGTCAGGTTGGTGGTGCCGCTCACCACTTGGGCCCGCGTCTGCGTGCCCGCAAAGGGGTAAGTGTGAAAGGTGATGACATCGATGTAGTAGCGGCCGTTGGCATCGGTGCCGGTGATGTCGTTGGCCCCGCCCACCAGCGCGGGAAAGTAGCCGTTGTAGGAGGCGTTTTCCGGCCCCACGGTCAGAATGGTGGGGTCCACGGCCTTCATCGCCGAGGCAAAGGCTTTGATGTAGGCTTCTACGCCGGCCACGGGCACCGGGTTGGGCTGCGAGGGAATGTTGAGGTCGGGCTCGTTGCCGATAATCCAGTATTTGATGTTGCGGCCCATCGTGATGTTGACGTGCTGCACCACCTGCGCCGCCTGGGCCGCCGTGAACCGGCCGCGCCCTTCCGACACCTGCACCATGGGCTCGGCCCCAATGCGTCGAATAGAGTCAATCAGGGCGATGTACTGGGCGTTGGTCACCAGGTTGGAGTTCACCCCGTTGCCGCCGACGCGCACCATGCGCACCTTCGACTGCTTCACCAGCGGCCACAGCTTATCGAGCTGCCCATTGAAAACCTGCGTACCCAGGGCCGTGGGCAGCCAGGCGTTCTGGCCGGCGAGGTAGGGCGAAATGGCCTGGCCGTAGCCGGCCGCCAGCGTGAGGCCGCTGAGCAGGAGAAACAGTAGCAGTTTCTTCATGAGTGGGAAAGGAATTGGGTGAGATGGCGTGGAAAGGACCGGCGGGGCCGGTAGGTTGGGCCGGGGCCCAACGGCGGTCAGCGACGCTTCCGAAGTGTCGGTGCAGCTCCGGAAGCTGGAGCAGTGGTGGTAGGCCGGCAGGTTGGTAACGGGCCGGCAGCAGCTTGGCCGGCACTAAAGGTATCGGCCTTATTTGCCTGAAAACTAGGTTTTCACCGAAAATATCTCCGCAAACGTTTACGGAAAAACGACCTACTCCCGTCGCCGTAAGTGCCCGGAAAAGCTCGTCCTGAGTGCGACGAGGTGCCTTGTCTCCGACGAAGAATTTGAAGTCGATTCCGGCTGATGCAAGCGGGATAAGGTCCTTCGCGAGCGCAGGATGACCGGTGGACTCTCCAAAACTTCGGGCTCCTCGTTCTTACCTTCACGGCCCCATCCCACCCCTCGATACCATGGCTTACTACCACCGCCTCGGCCAGATTCCACGCAAGCGCCACACCCAGTTTCGCCAGCCCGACGGCTCCCTGTATTCGGAGCAGCTGGTGGGCACGCAGGGTTTCCACGGTGTGTCGTCGCTGCTCTACCACGTGCACCCGCCCACCCAGATTAAGCACGTGGGCCAGCCCCGGCCCTACGCCCCCAAGCTGCTGAAGGACCGCCCGCTGCAGCCCGAGCACCTGCGCACCCTGGCCCAGACGACGACCGGCGGCGACTACCTGGCCGCCCGCCAAACCCTCCTCGGAAACGCCGATGTCACGATGAGCATCTGTAACCCCACGGAGCGGCGGATGGACTATTACTACAAAAATGCCCAGGCCGACGAAGTCATTTTCGTGCACGAGGGCAGTGGCGAGCTTTGGAGCCAGCTGGGCAAAGTCGTGTTCGAGGCCGGCGACTACGTGGTGGTGCCGCGCACGGTCATCCACCAGTTTCATTTCGATGAGGGCCCGGTGCGGCTGATGATTGTGGAGTCGTTCAGCCCGGTGGAGACCGTGCGGCGCTACCGCAACCACTTCGGCCAGCTGCTGGAGCACTCGCCCTACTGCGAGCGCGATATTCGCCCGCCGAGCGAGCTGATTCTGGAAGATAAGCCTGAGGGCGACTACGTGGTGCACGTCAAAAAAGAAGGCCTGCTCCACGAGCTCACCTACGCGCACTGCCCGTTCGACGTGGTGGGCTGGGATGGCTATTTCTACCCCTACGCCTTCAGCATTCACGATTTCGAGCCCATCACCGGTCGCCTGCACCAGCCCCCGCCCGTGCATCAGACCTTCGAGGGGCACAACTACGTTATCTGCTCGTTCGTGCCGCGCCTGTTCGACTACCACCCGCTCAGCATTCCGGCCCCCTACAACCACGCCAACGTCGATTCCGACGAGGTGCTGTACTACGTGGCCGGCAATTTTATGTCGCGCAAGGGCGTCGATTTGGCCTCCTTCACCTGGCACCCCACGGGGCTGCCGCACGGCCCGCACCCCGGCACCGTGGAGGCCAGCATCGGCAAAAAGGAAACCCACGAGCTGGCCGTGATGGTCGACACCTTCCGCCCGCTCTACCTCACCGAGGCCGCCCTGCCCTACGTGGACGGCCGCTACCCGATGAGCTGGAACCCCGGCTTCGTGCCCGACCCGCCCCGCTCGGCCGATATGATGGATTAGGTGGTTCGTGCGTAACTTTAAGGAGTGTTCTGGTCGTGGACTCCGAACTTTTTAGCGGCCAAGCTGCGTATATCGAAGCCTAATCAATTATGCTGTTGACCATGAAGAAGCTCCTTGTTTTCGCCCCGGTACTGTTGCTGCTGGCCGTGTTCGGCTGCAAAAAAAACGTGCTCGATGACCTGCTGACGTTTACCGTGGATGTGTCGCAGAACTCCCGAATTCCACCGCCCAGCATCTTTTTTACGGGCCTGCCCAAGCCGGTTTCCATTATCACGAACTCAGAAGCGTCGTTTCGCAACAACAAAACCACCCGCGATAAGGTGAAAAATGTGCTGCTCGACCAGATGCAGCTGACGCTGGTAACCCCGGCCACGCTCAATTTCGACTTTCTCGATACGCTCAAGGTGTACATCAACACGCCCAAAACCAATAATCGAATTCTGCTCGCGCACCTCTATAATCCGCCCCGCGGAGCCAAAACCCTGACGCTGCTCCCCACCACCGACCGGCTCGATGACTACCTGAAGGCCGATACGTACGAGCTGACGGTGTACAGCCGGCAGCGGCCCAACTTCTTTATTCAGGACTCGCTCACCGTTCGTTCCGATACCCGCTTCAAAGTAACGGCTAACTCGCTGTAATTGTCTTCCAGGACAAGAAAAAGCCCTTTTCGCACGTGCGAAAAGGGCTTTTTCTTTGCTGTATCAGCGGCGGGCCGGGTGCGGCTACTTCACCACGGCCAGCCGGTTGAAATAGTCAATCATGCGGGCAACGTCGGCAGGACTGTCGTAGACCAGCTGCTTGGTCATGGCGTAGGCGTTGATGGCATCGGCCCGGTTGCCAAACAGGCGCTGCACCGACGAGCGGCTGGGCTCCAGCGAGCGCAGGGGCTCGCCGGGGTCGTTGCCGGCCCCCACCAGCAGGAGCGGAGCCATCGAAAGGCGGCCGGCTACGGCATCGGCCCCCGAGGTGTAGAGCCAGGCCAGTAGCAATGGCCCGGCATCGACGGCCGTGAGCACTTCCACGAACTCGCGGCGCTGGCCGGCGCTGCCCTCCTTCACCAGGCGTGGGCGGAAGCGGCGCGGGGGTTTAGCATCGCCGGGCTCGCCCAGGTCGAAGCCCCGCAGGCTGCCCACGGGCCAGAGGTGGGTCGAGTCCGTGTTAATCGAGTCCTGGGCTTCGAGCAGGCGCAGGCCGGCGTGGTAGCGCAGGCCGGGCACCGGCCGGTAGCGCCCGTCGAAGGTGCGCAGCGCGCCCGGCTGCATGCTGCCATCGCCGAAAAAGCCCGAGCCCTGCGCTTTGAGGTTAGCGCGCAGCGTAATTTCCTGAGGCGGGCGGTTGGCCTGCGCATAGAGGTTGCGGGCTTCGGCTATATCGTGGCTGGCCTGAGCCTGCGCCAACTGGCCAGCCGCGCTCAGGCCCAGCAAAAGTATCAGAAAAGTAATTTTCACGAATAGTCCTACTAAAGCGGTGATAAAGAAAAGTAACTGGCTAACAGGATGTCAAAAATACAAATTTTTGAGCATTGTTAACGCTGCCGGCTTCACTTTTCAAGCACCGTGCCATTCCGCTGGCAACTAGCGGTTGCGGCCGTACTGCTCGTGGCTGCTTACCCAGTCGGAACTTGAAATGGCGGCCCCCAGGCTAATTTCGCCGGCCAGCACCACACCGGCCACAATTTCGGCAAACTTGCGCACCGTGCCCCGGCCCACGCAGCCCAGCATACGCAGGCATTCGTTTTGGGTGGCCAGGCCGGTGCCGCCGCCGTGGGTTGCCACAATCAGCGACGGAATGGTGATGCTGATGTAGAGGTCGCCGTCCTTGGTTACTTCCGAGTACAGGATGCCGGCGCTCGACTCGCTCACGTTGGCCACGTCCTGGCCAGTGGCGATAAACATGGCCGTGATGCCGTTGGCCGAGTGCGCGCCGTTGTTGTTGGCTCCCGAAATAAACGCGCCCACGTTGCTCACCTGCCCGTGGTAGGCCAGCTGCTCGGGCGTTACGCGCATGCGCTGCATCAGCACGTCGCGTTTGATGACGGCTTCGGCCACCACGCGCTTGCCGCGAGTGCGCATCACGTTAATCTGCGAAGCTTTTTTGTCGGTGGCGAAGTTCGATTCGAGGTAGAAGTGCTCGACTTTCGCGCCCTTGTAGTTCTCCAGAACCCAGGAGCAGGCGGCGAAGGTGGCGCGGCCCACCATGTTCTGCCCGGCCGCGTCGCCGGTGCTGAAATTGAAGCGCAGGTAGGCGAACTTGTTGCTCAGGTAGGTGTCGATGTACTGCAGCTTGGCCACGCTGGAGGTGCTTTCGGCCTGCGGCCGAATCAGGTCGATGTTGTCCTCCACCCACTTGCCGAAGTCGCGAGCCCCGCGCGCATCGTCGAACACAAACACCGGGGCCCGCTGCATGGCATCGCCAATCACGGTGCATTTCACGCCGCCGCACAGGTTCAGCAGTTGGATGCCGCGGTTGTAGCTGGCCACGAGCGTGCCCTCGGTGGTAGCCATCGGAATCAGGAAATCGCCCTGGGCGTGCTCGCCGTTCACCGTCAGCGGCCCGGCCAGGCCCACCGGAATCTGGGCCACGCCCATGAAATGCTCGCAGTTGCCTTGCAATTGGTGGGCGTCGAAGGAGTAGTGCTTGAGGTGCTTGAACTCCTGGCCCGAAAACTCCTCGGCGAAGCGCTGGCGGGCCGCGATGGCCGCCTCGGCGTAGTCGTCCTCCTCCGAGCGGGGGATGCGCGGCTTCGAGCTGGCCACGCCCACGATGGCGTCTTCCACCTCCACGTGCAGGTCGCCAAAGGCGTCGGTGCCAAACCACATCTGCACGCGGTGCATGCCCTCGGCCAAGGCCGGCGTATCAAGCAGCACCGTGATGGCCCGGCCCACGGGCAGCTCCACGGCCTGGCCGGCGGCGTCGAGGGCCGTGGCGGCCCGCTGCTCGCCGTTACCCAAATCGACCCGGATTTTGTCGGCCGGCACTTCCACACCGTCAATCTGCACCTTCGTAAAACTGGTTACTTTCACCATGTCGAGCCGGTTTTTGAGGCTGAAGGCGACGCCCGCGTTCTCGGGCTGGTTGTGCAGGCTGCCGCGCGTGTAGAGCAGCTTGAGGAGCATGGGGCTGGGCGTGAAAACCATCGGAGCGGTGGGAGGGGAGGTTGGAGAAATGAAGTGTGCGGGGAGTGAAGGTGGGAAATTTTGGGCAGAATCCCGCGAAAACGATGCAACGCGCTGGCCCGGCGCGGCAGTATGCGAGCCGGGGCGGATAGCAAATTCACCCCCCGTTCATCTGACCAGGGCGAATTTTGGGCGCGATAAAACTCCCTATGCGGCAGTGCGGTTATAGCCGCCGCGGCTTGGTGCCCGGCTTGCCCCAAGCGGGCGCGGGCCCCCTATCTATTATCTTTGCGTTGTGTCGGGTACTCCCCGGTGCCCGCTACCCATTCTGCTATGGTCTTATCCGCTGATTACCCACGCTTCACCCTCGGTAGTGCCCTCACGGCCGAGCAACGAGCGTTTTTTGCTAAATACGGTTTTCTTCACTTTCGGCCCTTCGCCTCGCCCGAGCTCGTTGGCCAGATTTTGCAGGCCACGCAGGAAGTGCAGGCGCATTGGCTGGCCGAGGGCGTGGAAAAAGTAAACGGCGTGCCCATCAAGTACGGCCACGATGTGGACGGCTCGCGCATTGTGCAGCGCTTCGCCTTTGCTTCGCAGCACCATCCCGTGTTGCACGAGCTGTTGCAGGATGAGCGTTTTAAAGCCTTATTCCCGTTGCTCGAAGCCGAAGGCGGCCGGGTGGGCGAGAACGAGAAAGACGGCCTCGTGGTGAACCACTACGTGAACGTGACCGGCTCCGAATTCAGTCAGATGGGCTGGCACACCGACTCGCTGCGCGATGTGTTCTACGGCAAGCGCATCGGCCCAATGCTGAACGTGGGCCTGCACCTCGACGGTACCAAGGCCACCAACGGCGGCCTGCGCGTGATACCCGGCACCCACCGCCAGGGCCTGCACAAGATGCTGTTTCGCAAGAAGTACTACAAGGATGTGTACTACGACCCCAACGAAATGGCCATCGAAACCGAACCCGGCGACCTCACCGTGCACGACGGCCGCATGTGGCACCGCGTGGCCCAGTCGCCGCTCATCGGCGAGGCCAGCCGCCGCCGCGTGATGTACGTGCCCATCCTCTCGGGCAAGTACCAGCCCAAGAGCCAGGATAGCCCCACGCCGTTCTACCTGCGCTTTTTGCACCTGGTGAAGTAATTCAGTGAACAGTTAACAGTGAGCAGTGAACAGTAGTGTTTGTGCGGTCTTCTGATAACTGTTCATTGCTCACTGTTAACTGTTCACTGAAAATGTACGCACTCGTTACCGGCGCTTCGCGCGGCATTGGCCGGGCCATTGCCATTCAACTGGCTCAGCGCGGCTACGACCTGCTGCTCGTGGCGAGGTCCGAGGACCAGCTCACGGCCCTGGCCCAGGAAATCGGAACCAAATATCAGCATCAGGCTAAAGTGCTGGCCCTCGACCTGGCTGCACCCAATGCCGCCGCTGCCGTGGCCGCCTGGGCTACTGCCCAGACCAATCAGCTGGCCGTGCTCGTAAACAATGCCGGCTATGGTCTCTGGGGCCGCTTTGAGCAGCTCAGCCTGCCCGAGCAGCAAAACATGCTGCAGCTAAATATGCACCTGCCCGTGGCCCTCACGCACGCGCTGCTGCCCGCGCTGCACCAGGTGCCCAAAGCCTACGTGCTGAACGTGGCCAGCACCGCTGCCTACCAGGCCGTGCCGTCGCTCACGCTCTACGCCGCCAGCAAGGCTTTTCTGCTGAGCTTCAGCCGCGGCCTGCGCTACGAGCTGAAAGGGGCCGGCGTTTCGGTGAGCTGCCTGAGTCCCGGGGCTACCACCACCAGCTTTGCCGACCGCGCCGGCATGGGAGCCGAGCTGCAGGCCACCGCCAATAAGGTGTCGATGACGGCCGAGGCCGTGGCCGCTGCTGCCGTGGCCGGCCTGCTGGCTGGCGAGGCCGAAATCATTCCCGGGGTGCTCAATAAGGTGTCGGCGGGCCTTACCAGCGTGGTGCCAAAGGGCATTGTGGAGAAAATCGCGGCCGGGATTTACGAGAAGTATTTGTAGCCTGCGCGGCACCGCCAGCCGCACGCCAAACTTTACCGCTGAGGGCTGTTCCACTGGAGCAGCCCTTTTTGTATGCCGGGCAGGCAGCCCCGGCGGCAACGGCAGGAACCGGTGCATGCAGCCAGGTATGTAAGGAAACGCTAGTAATAAAACCGCCCTGACTGGGCGATAAATCAAGAAAATAATTATTTAATGCAAAATATCAATTTTGCCTAAATCCAGTCCTATTGCGCGCAACGTAGTGTTTTAACCCGCAAGGAGTTCTATGTAATCATTACCCATTTTTTATCGGCCCTCCTGGCAGCATTTAGCGGTTTGGTTGGGCCAATTGCGCTGCTGCCGTTGGGGTAGCAGCGTCTTCCCCCTAGCATTTCGGTGCCGGGGCGCTATGCCGCTCGCGCGGCGCGTTATTTTTTATTGCTAGCCAGTATCGCTCGCCAATATGTCTGAATACCACTTGCTGGGTTCTGGTGTATTGGCTAATTATTTTTAAATCAATCAGTTAAATTTTTTAATCGTTTTCGCTTGGTTCTTTTTTTTTACTCTTTTTCGTTTGCTAAAACTTATGAAAATCCTTCTAAGTAAGCCTTTGCATTGGATGCTGGGCGTTGGTGCCGTTTCGGCGCTTTCGGTCTGGAGCACCGCGCGCCACACGCCTCTGGAGGCGAGTAGCCACCGCGAAGCTCCGATGATTGCCGACGACCCCATGGCCGACAACACGGACGTGTACGCCTTCGTGTCGCCGAACGACCCGAACAAAGTCGTCCTCATCGCCGACTACATCCCGTTTCAGCTGCCCCAGGGCGGCCCGAACTACTACACCTTCGGCGAGAACATTCGCTACGAGGTGCACGTGAAAAACAACTCGGCCACTCCCGGCGACGACATCACGTACCGCTTCACGTTCACGCGCGTGAACGAGGACCCCAGCACGTTTTTTGCCGTGCGCCTGGCCAAGCAAAACCTAAAAACCACCTACACCTGCGAGAAAAGCACCGACGGCGGAGCCACCTTCACTGCCATCGTAACCAACGGCGTGGTGCCGGTATACAACATCGGGCCGCGCTCCATCAACGGCGGCGCGGGCCTGAATCAGCCTCTGCCCTACGCCACCCTGCGCCAGAACGCGGTGACGACGGCTACCGGCGGTGGCGGCGAGCAAGTGTTCTGCGGCCCCTCGGACGACCCGTTTTTCGTCGACCTCGGTGCCACGTTCGACCTGGCCGGCTTCCGCATCAACAACGGAGCCCGCGATGGCCTGAGCAAGTACAACGTGCACAGCATCGCGCTGAGCATCCCGATTGCCACGCTGCAGAAAAACGGCCAGCCGGTATCGGCCGCCACCACCATCCTCGACCCGAACTACGTGATTGGCGTGTGGGCTTCGGCCAGCCGGCCCACCATGCGCACGCTGAGTGCCACGGGCGGGGCCACCGGCGTGAACACCAGCTACGTGCAGGTATCGCGCCTGGGCATGCCGCTCACCAACGAGGTAATTAACCCCGTTGGCAGCAAAGACGCCTGGAACCGCACCACACCGTATGCCGAGGCCGCCATTACCGACGACTACCTCTCGAACCCCGAGCTGGGCCTGTACATGGCCGATGATAACCCCGTGCCGCCGGCCGCACCCAAAACGGTGACGGCGACTTACTACGGGGAGGCCGTGCCGGCGCTGAACGCACTGCGCATTCAAACCAAGTCGCTGGCCGGGCAGCCGGGGCTGCCCGCGTCGGGTTTCGACTTCCGCAACAAGGCGGCGGGCCTGTTTCCGCTGAAGGGCAGCCCGGCCGTGGCCGGCACCGCCCTCGACGATGCCGCATTCGGCAACTACCTGTTGGTGGCGGGCAAGCCCCGCTCGGTGGATATCAAGCCCATTTTCCATACCGGCGTGCCCAACCTGCGGCCCTACCAGCTGGCCACCGGCAAAGCCGGCAACCCGCTGGCCGCCGGCAAGCCCTTCGTAAATAACTTCCTGCCTTTGAGCGGCACCAACCCCGGCGGCGACATGCTACGCCTGAACATGGCCGTGCCTGCCACGCCGCGCACTTCGAAAGATTTCAGCAACCAGGGCCTGCTGGCCGCAGCCGTGCTCGGCCTCACCGACTCGCGCTATAATGGCAGCACCGCCATCCAGAACATTCCAAACATGGACGGCTTCCCCAACGGCCGCCGCTTGGAAGACGACGTGGTGAAAATTGAGTTACAGGCCGTGAGCGGTGCCGCCCTGGCAGCCATCGGCCTGTGGTACGACGACTACACGCCCACCAGCACTTCGCCGGTGACGCCGCGCCTGAAGGGGGTGCTCAATTTCGCCACCGGCGTAGAGCACAACGACTTGCCCTTCAGCACTACGTTCCCCTACGTGGCCGCTCCCTGGGAAGGCTACGCCGTGAAGCGCTAACTCATTTTCTCATCTAGAATCGTCCGAAGATAATGGCTCTTAACTCTATACGTAAGTTCGTGATGCTGCCCGCGGTGGCCGCCACGGCGGCCGTCGGCCTCGCCCTGTGGGGCCAGGTGCGGCACACTCCCCTGGAGGCGTCCTCGCACCGCGAGGCCCCACTGATTTCCGAAGACCCCCTGGCCGACAACACCGATGTGTACGCCTTCGTGTCGCCGAACGACGCCAGCCGGGTAACCCTCATTGCCAACTACATTCCCTTCGAGCTGCCGCAGGGCGGGCCGAACTACTCGACGTTTGGCGAGGGTGTGCGCTACGAGGTGCACGTGAAAAACGACGGCACCACGCCCGGCGACGACATCACGTACCGCTTCACCTTCACGCGCACCAACGGGGACCCCAGCACGTTTTTCAACATCCGGCTGGGGGCTCAGAACCTGAAAACCACCTACGTGTGCGAGAAAAGCACCGACGGCGGGGCCACGTTCACGACCATCGTGGCCAATGGCACGGTGCCGCCTAACAATATCGGCCCGCGCTCCATTGAGGGTGGTGCCGGCCTGGCAGCCCCCAACTACGAGTCGCTGCGCACGGCGGCCATTGCCAACGCCACGGGTGCGGGCGGCGAGCAGATATACTGCGGCCCGGCTGATGACCCTTTCTTTGCCGACCTGGGTGCCATCTTCGACCTGGCGGGCCTGCGGCCGGGCAGTGCCACCGACGGCCTCTCGCGCAAAAACTGCCACAGCATCGCGCTGAGCATTCCGATTGCCACGCTGCAGAAAAACGGCCAGCCGGTGACGGCCGCCGCCACCATCCTCGACCCGAACTACGTGATTGGCGTGTGGGCCTCGGCCAGCCGCCGGCAGGTGCGCACGTTCGACGCGGCCACCGGCGAAGGTGCCAGCGGCAACTACGTGCAGGTATCGCGCCTGGGCATGCCGCTCACCAACGAGGTAATTAATCCCGTCGGGGGCAAGGACGCCTGGAACGCGGCCACCCCTTACACGGAAGATGCCACCACCGACGACTACCTCTCGAACCCGGAAGTGGACCTGTACATGGCCGACAACGCGCCCGTAGCCCCGGCCGCGCCTAAAACCGTACCGGCTACTTACTATGGGGAGGCCGTGCCGGCCCTGACCGCGCTGCGCATCCAGACCAAGTCGCTGGCCGGCCAGCCGGCATTGGGGGGAGCCAGCTTTCCGGGCTTCGACTTCCGCAACCAGGCGGCCGGCCTCTCGGGCCTGGCCGGTAACCCGGCCCTCGACGGCACGGCACTGGCATCGAGCGCCAAGGGCGGCTTTGGCGAGTACCTGCTGGTAGCGGGCAAGCCCCGCTCGGTAGACATCAAGCCGATTTTCCATACCGGCGTGCCCAACCTGATTCCGTATCAGCTGGCCACCGGCAAGGCGGGGGGCAACCCCCTGGCCGCTGGTAAGCCATTCATCAACAACTTTCTGCCCCTCACGGCTTCGGGCCGCACCAACCCCGGTGGCGACATGCTGCGCCTGAACATGGCCGTGCCTGCTACCCCGCGCACCTCGGCCGATTTCAGCAACCAAGGCCTGCTGGCCGCCGCCAAGCTGGGCCTGCTCGACCCGCGCTACAATGCCTCGGCGGCCCTGCAGAACATTCCGAACATGGATGGCTTCCCCAACGGCCGTCGCTTGGAAGACGCCGTGGACCAGATTGAGCTGAAAGCCGCCGGTGGCCTCGTCCTGGCCGCCATTGGCCTGTGGTTCGATGACTACACCCCTACGACTGCCTCGCCGGCTACGCCCGCACTGCTGGCCGAAGTGGGCTTCACCACGGGCGTGGAAGTGAATGACACCACCTTCCGCACGGCCTTCCCCTACGTGCAGACGCCTTGGCGCGGTACGGGCTCGGCCAGCGGCCCGACCAATACGATTGTGATTCCGGACCTGACGGTGAGTACCGCCATGCCAGTTGATGCCGGCACTTACAATAACGTGACCATCACGGGCACGGGCATTGCCTCGTTCAACGGCCCCATCCAGGTGAACGGCACTCTGACCGTGCAGAGCGGCGGCGTGCTCGACACCCGTGGCGTGCTGGCTACCAACTGCATTCCCGTAACCGGCCCCGGCAGCTTTGTGCTGGCGGCGGGCGGCACCCTGCGCGTGTGCGACCCCGATGGTATTGCGGCCAGCGGAGCCACGGGCAGCATTCAGGTAGCCGGCTCGCGCAGCTTTGCCAGCGATGCCAACTACGTGTACGACGGTGGCGAAGCCCAGACCAGCGGCGCGGGCCTGCCCAGCCAGGTGCGCAGCCTGGCCGTGGACAACAGCGCCGGCCTCACCCTGAACAACGGCGGCGTGCGCGTGGTACAGACCCTGACCCTGACCAACGGCAACCTGACCACCAGCAACGCGCAGCTGCTGACGCTGCTCTCGACGCCCACCGCCGGCACCGCGCTGGTGGTGAACACCAACGGCTCGGTAACGGGCCCGGCCACCATGCAGCGGGCCATCGACCCGGCCTTCAACGCTGGCCCGGGCTACCGCCACTACAGCTCGCCGGTGAGCAACACCACGCTCAGTGATATTGCCACGGGCACGCCGGGCTTCACCCCGATTTACAATACGACCTACAACACGGCCGCTATTCCGAATAGCGTGACGCCCTTCCCGAATGTGTTTGGCTACGACCAGAGCCGCGTGACGATGGCCGCCAACTCCGTGGCCGCGTTCGACCAGGGATTCTTCGTGCCCCTGGCCTCTGACCCCATGACCGTGCTCGGCGGCTACACGGTGAATATCGATGCCAGCAACGTGGTGGACCTCAGCGGCACGCTCAACAACGGCCCGCTGAGCCGTAGCAACCTCACCCGCGGTGCCCTGGCGCAGAGCGGCTGGCAGCTGCTCGGCAACCCGTACCCGTCGCCGATTGACTTTAGCCAGACGGCCGGCGTGACGCGCACCAATGTGGACGACGCCATTTACGTGTACCAGAGCACCAGCCAGTACGTGGGCATGTACCGCAGCTACATCAACGGCTTCGGTACGCCGCAGCTCGCCGCCATGCAGGGCTTCTTCACCCGCGTGACGACGCCCGGCACACCCGGCAGCTTCGGCCTGAACAATGCCGTGCGCGTGACCAGCTTCAATGCTCAGCCGAGCTTCAACAAAGGCACCGCCGACACCCGGCCGCAGGTGAAGCTGCGCCTGCAAAGCAGCAGCCCGCTCCTCGACGAAACTACCGTGTACTTCGAACAGGGGGCCTCGCCCGCCTTCGACACGCATTTCGATGCCTACAAGCTGCCCAACTCCACGGGCCTGAACGTGAGCAGCATCATTGCCGGCGACGAGCTGTCGATTAACGGCCTGGCCCCGCTGGGTACTGCCACCGTAACCGTACCCCTGAACGTGGGCGTGCCCGCCGTGGGTAGCTACACCCTGAACGCGGTGGACCTGCTGAACTTCGGTACGAACACGCAGGTGTTCCTGCTCGATACCCAGACCGGAGCGCGCATTAACCTAGCCTCGCAGCCGCTGTACACCTTCACCACGCAGCAGACCTCGATGCCCGGCCGTTTCGTGCTGTCCTTCGGGCCGGCGGTGGTTACCGCTACCACGCCCGCGGCCCTGGCCAACCTGGTGCAGCTCTATCCCAACCCGGCCCACGCCAGCTTCACGCTGCTGCTGCCCGCCGAGTTGAGCCGTGCCGCCGTTACGGCCACGCTCTACAACCAGTTGGGCCAGCAGGTTGCCAAGCGCACCCTGGCCATCACGGCCGCCGGTGCCTCGGCGCAGTTCGACGTGGCGGGGCTGGCCCCTGGCATCTACTCGCTACGCCTCACCGGCAGCTTCGCCCAGGTGGTGAAGCGCGTAGTAGTGGAATAGCCACGGCCGGCACCATGTCCCAGGTCGGCGCGGCTGGCCTGGGACATTGCCGGAAGGTCTTTGTCATTGATTATCCTCAAACCGCCTGTCTGATGAAAAAAACATTTTTAATACGCTCCCTCTTCGCCACGGTGGCCGCGGTGCTGTTTACGGCCGCTGCCGCCTTGGCCCAGGGCCCCGGCTCCGGCGGCCCCACGCCCACCGGCGCACCCACTCAAATTCCCATCGATGGCGGGGCCTCCCTGCTGCTGGCTGCTGGCGGTGCCTACGGCCTCAAGCGCCTGCGGGCCTACCGGGCCGCTAAAAAGCAGTCCTGAGTCGGTAGCTTCAACCATCTAAAAGCTAGCGTTTATCAAGAGCCCCGCCCCACCCGGCGGGGCTCTTTTGCTGGTTATTTCCCTGCGGCCGTATTGGGCGGGCATATCTGCCCGGCCAGCCAGTAAGCGGCCCAGGCGAAAAAAGGCGCGGCCAGCACGTCGTAGGAGTAGTGCACGCGTTGCATCAGTACCAGCAGGCCCACCGCTACGGTAGCCAGGCCCAAGGCCCCGCGCCAGCCGCGGCCCCGGCCCACGAGGGTCAGCAGCATCATGGTGGCGGTGTGGCCCGAAAAGAACAGGTCGCGCACGATGGGCTGGGTGGTTACTTCGAAGATGCGGTCCATCACCGGGTCGTGCAGCATCACCAGCGCGGCGGGCGGCTCCAGCGGCAGCAGCCACAGCGTGGCCATGCGCATCAACTGAAGTAAATAATAGGCCCATAGTGCCTGCAACAGCCGCTGCGGGCGGGGCAGCAGGTATACCAGTGTGGCCGCGATGGCCCCGTAAATGAGCGTGAAGATGAGCGTGGAGTGGTCCTGCACCGGCAGCAGCGCCAGCAGCGGGTCGGCTAGCGGCTGGCCCGGCCGCGCCTGCACAAAACGGTAGAAGCCCGGCACCACCGGCAGCAGCCCCAGCAATAAAACCACCACCAGCCCCAGCCGCAGCCGGAAGCCGCGTTGGGCCCAGGCCGCCGGCCAGGTGCGTGGGCGGGGGGCTAGGGCGGGGGACTGAGCGGAGGCAGGAGCTGCGGGCGGAATTAAGACAGAAGCCACAATAAATTGGGAAATCGAATACTATGCCGATAACAAAATAGCCCGCAAAAATACGCCATTGCCTGAACAGTAGCGCGCTGACGGGCAATGCTGACGTAACATTGCCCAGCGGCCCGAAAGCGCCGTCTTTATCCTCCAATATTCTCCATTTGCCCCATGCGCTTTTTACTTCGCGTTTTGCCGGCCGGCTTCGGGCTGGCCCTGGCCGTTGCTCCCGCCGCCCACGCCCAGAATGCCGCTCTCGATGCCCGCATTGCCCAATTGGCCGCGCAGGAAGAAACCAAAGTCATTGCCTGGCGGCGCGACATTCATGAGCATCCCGAGCTGAGCAACCAGGAAACCCGCACCGCCGGCATCATCGCCGCGCATCTAAAAAAATTGGGCATCGAAGTGCAGACCGGCGTGGCCCGCACCGGCGTAGTGGGCATTTTGCGCGGCGGCAAGCCCGGGCCCGTGGTGGCCCTGCGCGCCGATATGGACGGCCTGCCCCTTACCGAAAGCAACGACCTGCCCTTCGCCTCCAAAGTAAAAACCACTTACCTGGGCCAGTCCGTGGGTGTGATGCACGCCTGCGGCCACGATACCCACGTGGCCATGCTGATGGGTACGGCCGAGGTACTGAGCCAGGTAAAAGCCGACCTGCCGGGCACCGTCAAGTTCATCTTTCAACCCGCCGAGGAAGGCTCGCTGCCGGGCACCGAGGGCGGGGCCAAGCTTATGGTGAAGGAAGGGGTGCTCACCAACCCCAAAGTCGATGCCGTGTTCGGCATCCACATTCAGGCCCAGACCGAGGTGGGCAACCTCTCGTACCGTTCGGGCGGCGAAATGGCCAGCTCCGACCGCTTCGCCATTACGGTGCACGGCAAGGGCTCGCACGGCGCTTACCCCTGGAACAGCGTGGACCCGGTGGTGACCTCCGCCCAAATTATTATGGGCCTGCAAACCATCGTGAGCCGCGAAATGAAGCTGACTGATGACGCGGCCGTGGTCACGGTGGGCACCATTCACGGGGGCGTGCGCTACAACGTCATCCCGCCCGACGTGGAGCTGACGGGCACCATTCGGGCCCTCAATCCCGAAACCCAGCAGCATATCTGGGCTTCCATTCGCCGCATTGCCACCAACATTGCCGAGAGCGCCGGGGCTACCGCCGACGTGACCATCGAGCCCTACGTACCCGTCACAACCAACGACCCGGCCCTCACGGCACGCATGCTGCCCACGCTGCGCACCGTGGCCGGGGCCGAGCACGTGCGCGAAATCAAGGCCGTGACCGGGGCCGAGGACTTTTCTTTTTACCAGGAAAAGGTGCCGGGCGTGTTTTTATTTGTGGGCGGCATGCGCAAGGGCCAGGACCCCGCCACCGCCGCCGACCACCACACCGCCGGTTTTCGCATCGATGAAAGCGGGCTGACCTTGGGCGTGAAGACACTGGCCACGCTGGCCGCCGACTATCTCACCGCGCCCGCTCGCTAGTACTGGGGCCGTTGTTGGACCGGAATCATTCTGTACTAACAGCCTGTGAGGAAGCAAACGATGCAAAACATTGATTTGCAAAGCGTTTTCATGAAATACGTTTCTTAGAATCCAATAAGAAAGGCCGTTGGCATTGCCGACGGCCTTTCTTATTAGAGTTGCTTTCTACTGGCTTGGCCGGGGCCCAACGCATCGGAGCTGGCCGTGGAAGTCGGCTACGCTTTCTAACCCGGAGAAACCAGTTCAGCCTGGCAGAGACTAGCAAAAAGCCCACGCGTATAATTATTCGGCTTATTTGTTTTAATTATTAAATATTTAATCATTTTTTAATGCGAAAGTGCGAAGTATTCAAAAAAATAGAAGATATTGCTTAACAATCCGCAATAAAATGCCGTAAGGATTGCCAAATAATCATTTTCACCAATACCAAAATCTCTTTTTATGACCAATAAATACTCGGCTGCGGCCTTGTTGCTGTTCGCTTCCTTCGCTTCGGCGCAGGCCCAGGATGCGGCAAAAATTGCTAATAAAGTAGTGGGTAACGATGGCCAGCCCGAACTGGTGCAGTTTACGGCCGAGGGCAAAGCCGCCCTGCGCGGTGTGAGCAGCGACCAAGTGCTGCGTCAGCAGCTGGCCCTGACCAACGCCGACCAGATGGTGCAGCGCAGCGCCGATACCGACCAGCTCGGCTTCGTACACCAGCGCTTCGCCCAGTTTTACCAGGGCATCCGCGTGGAGCATGCCGCCTATATCGTACACAGCAAAGGCGGCGCGGTAGAAGCTATCAACGGCGACTTTGAACGCATCATCAACCTGGATATCACGCCTTCAGTAAGCGAAAAATCAGCCCTGAATAGCGCGCTGGCGCACGTAGCTGCCCGCACCTACATGTGGCAGACCAGCGAGGCCAATGCAGAAGCCTTCAAGCCCAGCGGCGAGTTGGTGATTGTGGGCGACCACCGTACCGGCGAGAATGGCCCGCGGGTACTGGCCTGGAAATTCAACGTGTACGCCGCCGCTCCCGTGAGCCGCGCCTACATTTACGTAGATGCCCACTCCGGTGCCGTGGTGTTGCAGGACAATATCATCAAGCACGCGGCGGCTACCGGTACGTTCGCTACCGCCTACAGCGGCACCCGCTCCTTTGCCGATGGCACCACCACGGGCGGCTACTTTCTGCGCGAAGGCACCACCCGCGGCTTGGGTATCGAAACCTACAACTGCAAAAAAGGCAACAGCTACACCACTGCCACCGACTTCGTGGATGCGGACAACAGCTGGACTGAGTACAACAACGCCAACTTCGACAACGTAGCCGGCGATGCCCACGTGGGTGCCCAAGCCACCTACGACTACTGGAAGAACGTGCACGGCCGCAACTCGTACGACAACGCCGGCGCTAAAATCAAGAGCTACGTACACTTCGACGATACCCCTGGCGATGGCGTGGGCTACGAAAATGCCTATTGGAATGGCTCGGTGATGACTTACGGCGACGGTGCCGCACGTTTCCGCCCCCTCACGGCCCTCGACGTATGCGGCCACGAAATCGGCCATGCCGTGTGTGAGCGCACTGCTAACCTGACCTACTCGGGTGAGTCGGGTGCCATGAACGAAGGCTTGTCCGACATCTGGGGTGCTTCGATTGAGGCGTACGCCGTGGCCAACCTCGGCTTTACCTCAGGCGGCGTGAAAGCGAAGTCTACTTGGCTCATTGGTGAGGAGATTGACAAGCAGCAGGCGGCCCTGCGCTCGATGAGCGCGCCGAAAACCCTCGGCCAGCCCGCTTACTACAAAGGCGTGAACTGGTACACCGGCACGGCCGACAACGGCGGTGTGCACACCAACTCGGGTGTACTCAACCATTGGTACTACGTGCTGGCTGCTGGCGAAAGCGGCACTAACGAAGGTGGCGGCGCTTACAGCGTAACCGGCTTGGGCCTCGACGCTGCTGCTAAAATCACTTACCGCATGGAAAGCGTGTACATGGTCGCTTCCTCGACCTACGCGCAGGCTCGTACCTACTCCATTCAGGCCGCTACGGACCTGTACGGGGCTGGCTCGGCTCAGGTAACGGCCGTAACCAACGCTTGGTTTGCGGTGGGTGTGGGTGCTGCCGCTGGTGGCACTACGCCTCCCCCCACCACGAGCTACTGCGTAAGCAAAGGCACCAGCCAAGCCTACGAGTACATCAAACTGGTGCAGTTGGGTAGCATCAACCGGACTTCGGGTGCCGATGCCGGCTACTACAACGGCTCGGCCACTACCACCGGCGTAGCCGCTGGCTCGTCGCAGACCATCACCTACCAGACTGGCTTTGTTGGTACGGCTTACGCGGAGTACTTCCGCATCTATGCCGACTGGAACCAGGATGGTGACTTCATCGATGCCGGCGAAACCCTTGTATCGACGACCAACACGGCCGTGGTAACTACCGCCCGCAGCGCCAGCTTCACGGTGCCTACCACCGCCAAAAACGGCAAAACCCGCTTGCGCATCGTGATGAGCGACAATTCGGCCACCAACTACTGCGGCACCTACAGCTACGGCGAAACCGAAGACTATTCGGTAACCGTGAGCGGTGGTACCATCGTGGCCCCGACCCTGACCGGCGATGCCCCGACCCGCAGCGAGCTGCGCACCCTGACGATGTTCCCAAACCCCGCTACCGATGTGCTGAACCTGTCGCTGAGCGACAACGCCGCCATCACCAGCGTAATGGTGAACGACCTGCGCGGTGCCCGGGTAGCCGGTGTCAACTTTGCTGATGGTACGCTGCGCATTGGCGGCCTCGCCAAAGGCATGTACACCCTGACCGTGAGCGACGGCCAGAAGGTATACCACCAGCGCTTCGTGAAAGAGTAGGTCTTTCTGAGCTTGAAATAAGAAAGGGCTCCCGGCATTGCCGGGAGCCCTTTCTTATTCACCCTAAACCTGTGCACAAACGGTTGGTGCGAGCGGATGAAGTGAAGTCGCCTCGCTCATTGGCCAGGAGATTGACGAGCACCAGGCTGCCCTTCGCTCGATGAGCAGCCTCGCTAAAGGCAGGTACCTCACCAACCCGATTGATGGTGGCCAGCCATTCCCGTCAGCGCTTCGTGAAAGAACAGCCAGTTCTCGTTCCGGTATAGCAAAGAGGCCCGTCAGCAATGCTGACGGGCCTCTTTGTTGGTTATCAATTGATGATGGCTTGAGCCGGGCTTATTCCAGTGAATAATCCAGCTTTAGCATGAGGGTGCCGAAGCCGTCGGTATTGGCCGAGGCCCCGCCCAACCGCTTGTTGCTGATGTCGTCGAGCTGGTCGGTGGTGGTGAAGTAGTAGTTGCCTTCAAGGCCGGCGCGCCAGCGGTCGAACAGGTGCACACTAAAGCCGCCCCCAATGGGAAAGGCCCCGGCCAGGGCCGGGTAGTCGTTGCGCTCGGGGGCAAAAAAGGAGGTGCTGCTGTTGGCCCGGCTGGTACCCATATACGACCGCGGGTCGTAGAGCAATAGCCCCGCGCCGCCCTGCACGTAAACCTGAAAAATGGGCGGCTCGCCGCTTAAAGCCGCGAAAACGGACTCATCGTTCAGTAGGTCATAGCGCAGAAATACGGTGCCCAGGCCGTTGTGGCTGCTGAAAGCCAGGCCGCGCTCGGTCAGGTGGTCGCGTGCGCTCAGCGGTACGTAGCTGAACTCGCTGCCCAGGTGCAGGTGCGGCGTGAGGCGATAGAGCACGCCCAGGCTGCCGGCAAGGCCATAGAAATTGTCGCCGGGGCTGTTGCCCAGGTCGCCGTTGTAGAGGCCGGTGCCGCCGGCCAGGGTAACGTGCAGCGGGCCCTGGTAATAGGCGCGGCCCTGGGAATTGTAGCGGCGCACCTGCTGCCGGTGCTGGGCGGCGGCCGGGCTGGCGGCCAGGGCGCTGGCGGCCATCAGGCCCAAAACAAATGCTCGAAAGCGCATACGCGGAGGGGGGAATAGTGACTAAGCCGGTTTATACGGTGCTAACGCGGGCGGGGCCGAAACTGCTACGGGGCTAGGCTTACTTGAACGTGCCCTGCGGGTCGGGCAGCTTGGCCAGCAGGTCGGAAACAAAGCTAAAATCGAGGCTGCTGGGGCTGATGGCCTGGCCCTTGTGCACAGCGGCCCAGGCTTCGGCATATTTTTCCTGATAGTACAGGCCCCGGGCCAGCTCCTGCCAGGCGTTGGCGTTGGTGGGGCCGAGGGTGGTGGCGCGCTGCAACAGGTCGAGGCCCGTGGCAAGGTCCTTTTTCTTCTTGGTCTGGCCGTAGCGGATGAGGTAGCTGGTGCCGAGGTCGCTCAGCAGCAGGCCATTGGTGGGGGCCAGGCTCAGGCCGGAAGTGAGCAGGCCAATGGCGGCATCGGGGGTGGGCTGGGCGCTGGCCACAATGCCGAGGCCACGGTAAGCATCGGCGTTTTGGGGGTCGAGCAGCCAAGCCAGGTTGAAGCGGTAAGTAGCAGTATCGGGCTTATTCTCGCTCAGGTACTCAAAACCTTTCTTCGCAAAAAAGACGCTGGCTTCGGCCGGCGAGGCGAAGCTGGCGGCAATGGCCTTGAGCTGGGCTTCGCCGATGACCTGGGTGGCCCGGGCCGGCGTGAGGCCGCCGAACAGGGGCTGTAACCGGGCCGCGCGGGGCGACAGAGTGCTGGCGGCGGCACCCAGGCTGCCATCGGGGTTGGCGGTGCTGGTGCGGCTCTTGCGCTGGGCCCAGGCAGGTGCGGCCCCAAGCAGGCCCAACACCAACAGGGCCACCAGGGCCCGCGAAACAGTTTTTAGCGAAGCGGAAATCAACACGGATTTGAAATAAAGAAAGATGGATGCGGCCGGGCAAAATAGCAGCCAGAGCCGGTTCTGACAAAGATAAAGCCAGCGCTGCCAAGCAGGGGGGTAGGCCAGCACCGGAGCCGGAGCAAACTGTAGCCCGCCGCCGGGCGTAGGTGGGGCCACTGTGCCGGCTTCCGGCGGCAGCTTACTCCGTTTATTTTCGTAATGCGTCGTTTCCTGTTGATTACCCCGCTGGCTTTGCTGTTGGCCGTAGTAGTGTTGGTGCTCGCCACCGAATACGTGGCGGCCCGCCCCAGCCACCGCACCAAAGACGTGCCCTACGTGGCCGCCTCTGCTCCCGATTTTGACAAGGAACGGCACATTCTGGACGTGTATTCGCCCAAGAAAGCGGCCCCGGGCGCGGCGGGCTACCCGGTGGTGCTGTTCATTCATGGCGGGAGCTGGACGAGCGGCAACAAGAACATCTACAGCTTTATTGGCCGGCGGCTGGCCAAGCAGGGCGTGGTGGCCGTGGTGATAAACTACCGTCTCGCCCCGCCCGTGCACGTGCCCGAGCAAGCCGCGGACTGCGCCCGCGCCCTGGCCTGGACGGTGGCCAACATCAAGCAGTACGGCGGCGACCCGGCCCGCGTGTTTGTGATGGGCCACTCGGCCGGCGGCGGCCTGGCGGCACTACTGGCTACCGATGATGAGCTGCTGGCCCGCAACGGCCTGCCTCAGAACCCCGTGCGCGGGGCTATTATGGACGACCCGGCCGGGCTCGACATGTACAACTACCTCAAAGAATCGAAGTACGAAGGCGATGACAAATACAAAGTGCCTTTCGGCAACGACCCGGCCGTGTGGAAGGAAATGTCGCCCATCTATAAGATTAAGCCCAACCTGCCGCCGTTCATTTTCTACATTGGTGGCGAAACCTACCCGAGCATCAGCGGTAGCTCGGGGCGCTTTCGGGATAGGCTGAAAGCCACCGGGCAAGCTCCGGAGTACACCATTATTCCGGGCCGGCACCACATTCCGATGGTGCTACAGCTGTACTGGCAGCACAACATCATCTACAAAGGGCTGCTGAAACTGGTTGGGGCGTAAAAGCCAAGTCAGACCGTCATGCTGAACGCAGTGAAGCATGACCGTTTTTTTTGCTTATTTTCTACCCAAACAACCCGCCCTGGCGGGTGGGGCGCTCAAATTCGAGCAGCCATTTCTTGCGGTGCATGCCGCCTGCGTAGCCCGTGAGGCTGCCGTCGGCCCCGATAACGCGGTGGCAGGGCCACACGATGGCCAGCGGGTTCTGGCCGTTGGCCGCGCCCACGGCCCGCACGGATTTGGGGTTGTTCAGCAGCTTGGCTACGTCGCGGTAGGAGGCGGTGCGGCCGTAGCCGATGCCCGTGAGGGCCTGCCACACCTGGCGTTGGAAATCGGTGCCGGAAGCGGGCGCGTAGGCAAGAGTGAAATCGCGCAATTCGCGGCCGAAGTAGGCCACTAGCTGTTCGCGGGCCGGGCGCAGGCAGGCGGGGACGGCCGCTGGCCTTGTTGCTTCTGTCTCCTCATCGAGAAACGTGACGGCGCTCAAACCCGCTTCTGAGCCAGTGAGCGCGAGCGGGCCGAGGGGCGTGGCGAGAATGGCCGTGGTGTTCATCCTCCTAAAGTACGGTGCGGGGCCTGCCGGGGCAGGGGTGGAGCGGCGGCGCTCACCAAGGCCTGGGCCCGAAGCAGGGCCTCCGCGCTGGGTTGGTGCAGCACGCGGCCGGGGCCAGGCTGGCCAAGGTCGGCATCCCAGAGGCCGGACTGGTGCCACTGGTCGAGGTGGTCCCAGTCGGGCCGGTCGATGAGGGGGTAAAGGCAGACGCCTTGCAGCGGCAGGCCCTCGCGGAGCACGGCGGCGCATTCTTCGGCAACCATGCGCAGCCAAGTGGGCCGGTCGACGCCGGGATGGCTGGTTTCGGTGAGGGCGAAGGGACGGTGGTAGCGCTGGTAGGCGGCGCGCAGCAGCTGGCTTAGGGGCACCCAGCGCGGGTCGGGCACGTTGTCGTTCCAGCCCAGCTTGTTGGGGGTGCCGTTCTGCCACTGGTTGTCGTAGTAGTAGTTGAAGCCCACGATGTCGAGCAGGCTTTCGTGGCCACCCAGCTCGGGGCACAGGCGGCCGCTGAGAATGTCGGTAGCCTGAAACTGATTGCGGTGCGCCTCGGCGGCCCGGCGGCGCTCGTGCGGCGTAGCCCGCAGCGGCGGCACGATGTGCACCAGCGGCTCGGTGCTCAGGAAACGGATGCTGGGGTCGGCCTCGCGCAGGGCGTGGGCACCTTCGATGTAGGCGCGCATCAGGCCGTATTTTACGTCCCAGCCCTGGCCGTGGCAGTAGGGGGACGTACCCCGGGCATCGCCGCCGAGCCACGAAATAAAGCTGACCTCGTTGATGGGTGTAACGATGAGCACATCGTCGGGCCGCTGCGAGCGGTAAAAATCCACAAAGGCGCGGCAGAGCGCGGCGAAGCGCCGGGCAAACAGCGGGTGCAGCGGCGTCAGGTCGTCGGGGTAGCCGAAATGGCACAGGTCCCACACTTGCTGCATGCCGTGGCGCTGGCCCGCGTCCAGCATCATTTTTACCGTGCTGAAATCGTACTGATAAGGCGTTTTCTCAATCATCGCCCAGCGAATACCCTCGCGCACGGTGCCGATGCGAAAGGGCTGTTGAGCGGCATAATCCTCATCAATCAACTGCAAATGGCCGGTGAGGGGCAGAAAATCGACGCGGTGGCCGAAGGCGTTGAGCTGGTCGGTGCACTCGTAGCCGCCCCACCAAAACGAGCGAAACGGGGAAGCAACAGGGGGAAAAACTTTCATAGCAAAGGGGCTGCGTGAAACCGGCGGCCACCCGCGTCAGCCCGGTAGCTGTGGTGGGCGCACCGGGGTTTTACCCCAAAAGGGAGGTTGGGGTTGGGGTTGCTCGACCGTCATAACGAGCTACTGCTGGTCTGCCGGGGCCGCTTTTGCCAGGTTCTTGGCCTCGATGAAAATGCGCTGCACCTCGGGGTGCTCTTTCCGGATGGCATCCTGCAGGTGCCCGATGGCGGTAGCCACTTCCGTGGAGGTGAGGTTGTCGGCAAAATCCACATCAAGGGCCATGATTACGTCGTTCGGCCCCAGGTACATGGTGAGCGGCGAGCGAATTTCGCGTACCTGCGGCTGGTCGCGGGCAATGCGCTCGAGGTTGGCCAGCGTGGCGGTATCCACGCCGGTGCCCACCAGCAGGCCTTTGGTGCGGCCCACCAAAAACACGGCCACCAGCATCAGCAGCAGGCCAATGGCAATGGAGGCGGCCCCGTCGAGGTACGGATTGTTGAACTGGTGGCCGAAAAACACGCCGGCCAGGGCCAGCAGCAGGCCGATGAGGGCGGCCAGGTTTTCCATTACCGACGCGAAAACCGCCGGGTCCTTGCTCGTGCGCAGCATCTTCACGAAACCGGTATTGGTGTCGGACTGAGCCAGCAACGCCTTCACGGAGAGGTACATGGCAATGCCCTCGAAGAGGAGCGAAACGCCCAGCACCACGTAGTTCCAACCCGCCGATTCGAGCGGCTCGGGGTTCTGAATGTGCTTGATGCCTTCGTAGAACGACATGCCGCCGCCCACGGCAAAAATCAGCACCGCCACAATCAGGCCCCAGAAATACAGCTCCTTGCTGTGCCCAAAGGGGTGCTCGGCATCGGGGGGGCGCTGGCTTTGGTGGGTGCCATAGAGCAGCAAGCCGCTGTTGCTGGTGTCGACCAGTGAGTGAATAGCCTCCGAAAGCATGGCCGATGAGCCGGTGAAATAGGCCGCCACGAACTTGCTGATGGCAATGGCAATGTTGGCGGCAATGCCACCGTAAAGAGAAACTTTGGATGCGTTAGCGTCGGCCATAGGTGCGCAAGTACGGATGAAACGGAGTTGTCGTTGGTAAAAGACTTAGGCGGAAGCCAGCGGGGAGGCCTTCTGGCGTTGCTGGCCATTGAGGGACGAGGCTTCGATGAAAATACGCTGGAACTCGGGGTATTTGCCTTTTATGGCCGTTTGCAGGCGCTCCACGGCCTGCTCTATCTCCACGGCCGTGAGGTGGTCGTTGAATGCGATGTCGAGGGCGAGAATGGCATCGGTGGGGCCGAGGTACATGGTGAGCGGCGCGCGCAGCTTCACCACGGCCGCATCCTGGCGGGCCAGGGCTTCGAGGCCGCGCAACACCTCGGGGCTGGCTCCTTCGCCCACCAGCAGCCCCCGGGCTTCGCGCAGCATAAATACCGCCATGCCCACCAGCAGCGCCCCAATGGCCATGGAGGCCGCGCCATCGAAGTATAGATTGTTGAAATAATGGCCGCAAAACACGCCCGCCAGCGCAATTACCAAGCCCACGAGCGCGGCCAGGTCTTCGAGCAGAATGGCAAACACGGCCGGGTCGCGGCTGTCGCGCAGGGCTTGCCAGAAACCCGCTTCGCCCTGGGTTTTGCGGAACTCGCGGTAGGCCAGCGCGCAGGCCGTGCCCTCAAACACCATCGCCAGGCCGAGCACCCAGTAGTTCCAGGTGGGGTCGGTGAGGGGGGCGGGAGCCTGCAGGTACTGGTAGCCTTTGTAGAGCGACATGCCCCCACCCACGGCAAAAATCATCACCGCCACAATCACCGTCCAGAAATACAGGTCCTTGCTGTGGCCAAATGGGTGCCGGGCATCGGCCGGTTGCGCGCTACGGTTGAGCCCGAAAAGAATCAGCCCGCCGTTGCCGCTATCCACGAGCGAGTGAATGCCTTCCGACAGCATGGCCGCGCTCCCGGTGAAGTAGGCCGCCACGAATTTGGAGATGGCAATGGCCACGTTCGCCCCAATAGCCCCGTAAACTACGATTTTAGAAGAACTGCCAGCCATGAACTTTTGATGAAGTTTGGCTGAAGCTTACGCGCTGAACGCGGCCGGGGTTGGTGTGCCTTACCGCCGCCGGGCCCGGCGCAACGCAATGCCCTGCACCACCCGCACCCCAATGATGCCCGCCAGCAGCCCCGGCAGCAGCAGCAGTAGCACCCAGGTATTGGCTTCGGGGTAGCTGCTGTGGGTTAGGTTGGCCAGGTGTATCATGAAATCGACGCAGTACCAAAACGCAAGTTCCACAAACCGACCCAGCACTTGCTGCGGCGCACTCATGCCCGCCGCTGCTTTAGCTGCCGCAGCGTCCGGGCGTTGCGCAGCGCCCCGTACGTGAGCCATAGCAGCAGCCCGGGAATAAATACCAGGTAAAAAGCCACGTTGAACAGGCCGTACCACGCCCTGCCGCCCGCCAACAGCGCCGCAATGGTGAGCCCGTACAGCGGCCGGAGCCGGAAGTAGGCCGGGCTGTTGGCCGCCGTGGCGTGGGGGCAGGCATGGGCGTAGCAGTAGCGGGTGCAGCGGGCAGCGGCGTAGGCGCTGGTGGGCGGATGCGGGGCCGTTGCGTTCATCCAGAAGCCGAAAAGGAGCGGCAGCGCGGCGAGGAGCAGGGTGAGCAGGAGGGGGCGCATGGGATGTGAAGTAAGCCGGAAAATGCCGGCCATCAGTAAAAATGGCTCAATGGGCTGTTTCATAAACTGGACACAAACTAGGTGCTAAAAGAGCATGGGCTGATGCGCCCACTGCTCGCCCAAACAAAGGCCGGACCGGGCGCGGATTATAACCGCAGGTCCGCGAAGCTAAAGTCCGCGCTACTTTCGCCCTCATGTCCGCACCTACTTTGCAGCGCCGCCTCGGCCTGGTTCAAGCTACTGCTCTTAATATGATTGATATGGTGGGCATTGGCCCCTTTGTCACCCTGCCGCTCGTGATGGGCTTTATGGGGCCTAATTTCCTGCTGGCCTGGCTGGTGGGCGCGGCCCTGGCCTCCGTCGACGGCCTGATTTGGAGCGAGCTGGGCGCGGCCTATCCCGAAGCCGGCGGCAGCTACCGTTTCCTCAAGCTGGCCTATGGCGAGCAGAAGTGGGGCCGCTACATGTCGTTCCTCTACGTGTGGCAAACGCTGATTCAGTCGCCGTTGGTGTTGGCTTCCGGGGCCATCGGCTTCGCCCAATACTTCGGCTACCTCGTGCCGATGACCGAATGGTGGCAGCCCAAAGCCGTGGCCGGCGCGGTGGTGCTACTGCTCGTTGTGCTGCTCTACCGCCGCATCGAGGACATCGGCAAGTTAGGCGTGGCCCTGTGGGTGGGCGTGCTGAGCCTGATGGGCTGGCTGATTTTCGGTGGCGTCACGCACCCCAACCACCACGTCGATATTTTTCCGGTTGGCGGATTTTCGGCCTTGCCGGGGCTGCTCATTTCGGCGGCCATGGGGCAGGCGGCCGTCAAAACCATCTATTCCTACCTCGGCTACTACAACGTGTGCCACCTGGGGGCCGAAATCAAGGGGCCGGAAAAAGTCATTCCGCGCAGCATTTTTCTCAGTATTCTGGGCATCGCGGCCCTTTACCTGCTGCTGAACTGGAGCGTGGGCACGGTCATCGGCTGGCAGGAGGTGCAGGGCTGGCAGGCCAGCGCCGGCGACAAGTCGCAGTTCATCATCAGCGTGTTTATGGAGCGGCTGTACGGGCCCACGGCGGCCAACGTGGCCACGGCCATGGTGCTGCTGGTGGCGTTCGCGTCGCTGTTCGCGGTGCTGCTGGGCTACTCGCGCATTCCCTACGCGGCGGCGGCCGACGGCGAGTTTCTGCCCATCTTCGGCAAACTGCACCCCACCAAGCAGTTTCCGTACGTGTCGCTGCTGCTGCTGGGCGGCGTGGGCTTCGTGTTTAGCCTGCTGTTTCGGCTGGGCGAGGTTATTTCGGCCATTCTGGCCATGCGCATTCTGGTGCAGTTTGTGGGCCAGGCCGTGGGGCTGATGCTGCTGCGAAAGCGGCGCGGCACCAGCGCGCTGCCGTTCAAAATGCCGCTCTACCCGCTGCCGGTAATTCTGGCCATCATCGTGTGGCTGTTCGTGTTTGTGGGCATCGCTCCAGCCGAGGTAGAGTGGGGCGGAGTGCACTTCAAGCTGTACTTTCAGGTGGCCGCGCTGGGCATGATGGCGCTGGGCACGGGCGCGTTCCTGCTCTGGAGCCGCCGGCTAGGGCGCTGGCCATTCGCGCGGTAAGTGGTGATATAGCCGCCACCATTTCCTCATCGTCCGGCGCGATGATGTCGAGTGTGTGCGTTTTCTTGCTTCAAGGCACATACAATGTCCAGAACTGGTTCGGCACCCGACACCGGCCGCATTGCCTACCCCAGCCACCACCCCAGCCCACCCGCCACCAGCGCGCCGGTCAGGGTATTTAGGAAGTTGACGGCATTGTTGCTCAGGATACCGCGCCGCTCCAGCGTAGCACCCAGCACTGAATCAATCAAATTGCCGGCCGTGCCCGCTACCAGCAGCCCACCAAACGCCGGTCCCCAGCCGAACCCTTGGCAATAGGCCGCCGCCAGCACGGCCGAACCGGCCAGCCCCAGCGCCGTGCCTTCCAGGCTCACCACGCCGTTCAGGCCACGGGTAGCGGGGCGTAGCGTGAGGATGTGGTAGTAGCGGCGGCCATACAAGTTGCCCAATTCCGACGAGAGCGTATCGGCCGTGGCGGCGGCGAAGCTGCCGGCCAGCATCAGGCTGGCCAGCGGGGCGGCAGTCGGAAACTGCCAGGCCAGCAGGCCCAGTGCGCCGGCCACGCCGGCATTGGCCACCACCTGCCCGGCGGTGCGGCGACCCTTGTTTTCCTCGGCCAGCCCGAGGCGGCGCTTGTCGGCCACGCGCCAACCGGATGCCGCCGTGCCCAATGCAAAGAACAGGGCCAGCAGCGCCAGACCCGTAAAGCCGCTGCCGAGGTAAATGAGCAGGCCCAGTGCCCCGCCCGTGGCGGCAGCCGTCGCCGTCAGCTTGCCCCGGCGCACGCTGTAGAACATGCCGAGGCCGAGCAGCAGCAGCACCGGGATGAATGAGGGCCAGTTACTCATGAGGAAGAAGCAAACGGCAGTGGGCGAACTGACTCAACCTAATATTGGTGGTCACCGGGCTGTTCAGCATCTTTTGCGCGACGAGAGACTCGTTTGGCACGAAAACCCAGGCAGGTAATGGCGGTGAAAAAAAATAGCCCGAGGCCAAGCCAAAAGAACTCTCCATTATTCAGATTCTTTTGCTCCGGATGAACCAGTTTCTCATATAGTTGCCCCAAAAAAACGAACCACAAAAGTGCGCCCAGCGTCAGCAGCATCACCGTAATCAATCGTAGCAGACAGCCCATACCGGAAAAGTTACACCAGCCGCTTTTCGTAGCAGAAGAACCGCAGCCCCGGCCGGAAGGCCAATGTGATTTCGCCCGCAAACCGGTAGCCCAGCTTCGGGAAAAGCCGCTGCGTCGCGGCGTTTTCGGAGTTCGTGTCAACTCGTAGAAACCGCAAGCCTGCTGCCACCGCCTGCTTTTCAGCTTGCGCCATCAGGGCCAGCGCGACGCCCTGGCCCTGCGCGGCCGGGTCCACGGCCAGGCGGTGCGTGACGAGGGCGGGCTGGGTCACGTCCCAGTCGGCCTGGGCGTATTCGGTATCCTGGTCCTGGGTGAGGGCGGCCACGCCGGCCACCGCGCCCGCCAGCTCGGCCACCCAAAGGTGGTTTTGCGCAATGTCAGCCCTAAAAACAGCCTCGTTTGGGTAGTCAGCCGACCATTGGAAGTTGCCGCTGGCCTGCATCAGCGGCACCACGCGCCGCATCAGGGCCAGTAGCGCCGGTAAGTCGGCCAAGGTGGCGCGGCGAATTAGGGGCGAAGCCGCAGCCGGCAATATCTTTGGGGCCATTACTGGTTTTGTCGTTCAATGGATAGGACTGCTGGCTTCGAACCAGCCAATGCGGGTTCGAGCCCTGCCGAAACCACTTTTTTTGCCAGCCGCGCGGGTTAGCCGCGCCGTAGCACGGCCGCCGCTTCCTTAGCGAAATAGGTCAGGATGGCATCGGCCCCGGCGCGCTTAATGCTGGTGAGCACCTCCATCATGGTGCGCTCGCCATCGACCCAGCCGTTCTGGGCGGCGGCTTTTATCATGGCGTACTCGCCGCTCACGTTGTAGGCCGTCACGGGCAGGTGGGTGTGGTTTTTTACTTCCCGAATGATGTCGAGGTAGCTCAGTGCAGGCTTAATCATCACCATGTCGGCCCCTTCGGCTTCGTCGAGGGCCAGCTCGCGCAGGGCCTCGAGGCGGTTGGCGGGGTTCATCTGGTAGCTTTTCTTATCGCCCTTTTTCGGGGCCGAAGCCAGCGCCTCGCGGAACGGGCCGTAAAACGCCGACGCGTACTTGGCCGTGTAGCTCATGATGCTGACGTGGGCGAAGCCGTTCTCATCGAGCACCCGCCGAATCCAAGCCACGCGGCCGTCCATCATATCGCTGGGCCCAATGATGTCGGCTCCGGCGCGGGCCTGGGCGAGGGCCATCTGGCCCAATACTTCGAGGCTGGCGTCGTTGAGAATTTCGCCCGAATCGGGGTCCACCACGCCGTCGTGGCCGTCGGAGCTGTAGGGGTCCATGGCCACGTCAGTCATGATAACGACCTCCGGAAACTGCCGCTTGATGTCGGCCACCGCTTTCAGATACAGGCCTTCCAGGTTGGTGCTTTCGCGGGCCATCGGGTCCTTCAGCACTTCGTTGATGTTGGGGAAGGGGGCGAAGGCTTTCACGCCCAGCTCCACGCACTGCCCGATTTCGTCAATCACGCGGTCGGCCGTAAAACGCATGATGCCGGGCATCGACTTAATTTCCTCGGTCTGGTTCTGGCCTTCGGTGATGAACAGCGGGTAGATGAAGTCGTGGGCGGTGAGGCGGGTTTCCTGCACCATATCACGAATAACGGCGGACTTGCGGTTGCGGCGGGGGCGGTGAGTGGGAAGCATAAGCTACGAGCGGCGGCAGACGCGCCGACAATGGATTTGAATGAGAAATTGCAGGCTAAGAAGCGAAACGAAGCCGCAAAGTTCGGCCCGAAACCCTACCGCCGCCCAAATGGGTCGAGGTAAGCGACCAGAATGGCCAGCGCCGCCGCGGCCGCCACAATGCCCCACACCAGCCCGCCGCCGCTCAGCAGCAGGCCCAGCAGCGCGATGGGTAGGGTGACGATGCCCAGAATGCCAAACACCGTGGTGCCTAGTCCTGCTTCGGCCGAGGCATGCGCCCGGTGCAGTAGCGGGCGGTGGGTACGCCTGACTGAGGAGGCCGATGCGGGCGCTACGCTGGCTACAGTTTCGGCCGGCCTAGCGGCCGGATGCGGCGCAGTGGCCCGCAATGGCCCTGCTTCAATGGTGGATGGCAATGCCGCCGTCGCCGCGCGCGGAGCTGCCTCCGCTGCGGCAACCGGAGCCGCTACCGGTACGGGTGCCCTGGCCACGCGTGGAGCAGGCATTGCCGTAGTCGCCCGCAACACCGCCGGCTGAAACGAAAAGCTCGGCCGGCTGCTCTGGCAGCCGCCGGCCAGAGAGCCAAGGGCTACCAGCAGGACCAACGAGCGGAAAGAAAAACGACGAAAGGGCGTAGCAACAGGCATAAGAGAAACCGAAAGTAAAGTCAGCGTTGGGCTGTACGAAGATTCACGGTTTTTCGCTACCCGGCGGCCAGCTTTGCCGCCGCCTGCCAGCCGGTGCCCGCGCCCAGCGCCACACCCATGCCGTTGCAGCGCACGGCGGCCAGCACCCCCGGCCGTACCCAGTCGATGATGGGAGCCAGCGCCGGCCCAAAACCCATCACCCCACTCCAGCGGTAATCAATGCGCGGCTGCCGGCCGGGCACAATTACCTCGTGCAGCAGGTCTTCCAGGTATTGCTGCACCGGCGCAGTGAGGCCGGGCGCAGTAGTTGCTTCGGCCTTGAAGTCGAGGTTGCGGCCTCCGCCCAGTAAAATTCGGTGGTCGGGCAGCTGCCGGAAATACGCATAGCCGTGGTCGTAGTGAAACGTGCCGCGCAGGCTAACTTCGGGCAGTGGCTCGGTCACCAGTACCTGGCCGCGGCCGGGCGCGACGGCTAGCTCGGGCAGTAGCTCGGTGGCGAAGGCGTTGGTGGCCAGTAGCACCTGCCCGGCCCCCACGGCTGCCCCGTTGGCGAGCTGCAGCCGGTGGCCGCTAGCTGCTGTTTCGATGGCCGCTACAGCGCAGTTGGTGAGCACGGGTACATCGGCGGCCCAGGTGCGGGCCAGCAGGGCGCGCATCATGCGGCCGGCGTCGAGGCTGCCTTCGTGCTCGTTTTTCAGCAGCGTGCCCACGCCCCCGAAGCCGAAGTGGCCCGCCTCGGCGCTGGCTTCGCGAAAGGTGCGGGCCTGGCCCACCACCGGGGCCAGCAGCTCGTTGAAATAGTCGATTTTATTGCTGCACTCGGCTGCCAACCCGGCTTCGGCGTGCCGGAACAGCTCGTAGCCGCCCACCGGCTGGTAGTCGAGCGCGGCATCGCTCACCAGCTCGCGCAAGCGGGCCAGTCCGGCCCAGCGGGCTGCCACCATGGCTTGCAGGTCGCCATGCTTCTCCTGCTCAATCAATTCCGAAATCGACCCGAAGCAGGCAAAGCCAGCGTTTTTGGTGCTGGCTCCGCTGGGCAGCGGGCCGCGCTCCAGCACCACCACGCGCCAATCGGGCCGCAGCTGTTTCAGGTACAGCGCCGCCGTCAGGCCCACCAGCCCCGCACCCACGATGGCCACGTCGGCCGGGCCGAAGAAGGACTGATGCTCCCAGTAGGAGAGGTTAGGGGTGGCCATAGAGCTAAAAGTAGTCTGTCATCCTGAGCGTAGCGAAGGATAACAGACTAGGCCTAAAAAGCCAGAATCACTTCCGCAATAATATCGCAGGCCGCGTGCAGCTGCTCCTCGGTAATCACCAGCGGCGGGGCGAAGCGGATGATGTCGCCGTGCGTGGGTTTGGCCAGCAGGCCGCGCTCCATCAGGGTTACGCACACGTCCCAGGCGGTGCGTCCGTCGGCGGCGGGTACAATCACCACCGCGTTCAGCAGGCCTTTGCCGCGCACCAGGGCCACTACTTCGGGGCGCTGGGCCTGCACTTGGCGCATGCGGTCCCGGAAAATTTCGCCCAGGCGGGCGGCATTCTCGGCTAGCTTTTCGTCGATGAGTACATCCAGGGCGGCCCGCATCACGGCGCAGGCCAGCGGGTTGCCGCCAAACGTGGAGCCGTGCTGGCCGGGCTGAATGGTGAGCATGATTTCATCATCGGCCAGCACCGCCGACACCGGCAACACCCCCCCGCTCAGGGCCTTGCCCAGAATGAGAATGTCGCCGCGGGTGGCCTCGTGGTCGCAGCACAGTAGCTTGCCGGTGCGGCCCAGCCCGGTCTGAATCTCATCGGTGATGAACAGCACGTTGTGCGCCTTGCAGACGGCGGCGGCCTGGGCCAGGTAGCCCACGGCGGGCACCATTACGCCGGCCTCACCCTGAATGGGCTCGACCATGAAGCCGCACACGTGTGGGTCGCGCAGGGCTTCTTCCAGCGCTTCGATGTCGTTGTAGGGCACCACCCGGTAGCCGGGCATGTAGGGCCCGAAACCGCCCGTGCTGTCGCCGTCGGTGCTGAAGGAGATGATGCCCGTGGTGCGCCCGTGGAAGTTGTGCTCGGCCACCACAATCTGGGCCATATTCGGGGCAATGCCTTTTTCCTGGTAGCCCCACTTGCGGGCCAGCTTCAGAGCGGTTTCCACGGCTTCAGCCCCGGAATTCATCAGCAAAGCCTTATCGTAGCCAAACAGCTCACAGACCTGCTTTTCGGCCGCCCCCAACTGGTCATTAAAAAAAGCCCGCGACGTGAGCGTGAGCTGCTGGGCCTGCTTCGTCAGCGCGTCGATAATGCGCGGGTGGCAATGCCCCTGGTTCACGGCCGAGTAGGCCGAGAGGAAGTCGAAATACTGCTTGCCATCCACGTCCCACAGGTGCACGCCTTCGCCGCGGTTCAACACCACGGGCAGCGGGTGGTAGTTGTGAGCGCCATACTGGTCTTCGAGCTCCATGAGCTCGGCGGCGCGGGCGGAGGTGGCGGTGGGGGAGGCGGTGGCGTGCATGAGGCGAGCGGGAATTGATGAGGCCCGAAATTACGCAAAAGCCCCCGCCCAATTGCCGGTCAGGGACGGGCCGGGGCCACGCGATGCAGCGTCATCTCGAAATTCTGCATCCACTGCGTGCCGTCGCGCGAGAACTCGCCCACTTCGTGCCACCGGCCCTGCGCATCGAGCCCGATGGTGAAACGGACCTTGCCCGCGCCGGGGTAATCGAAGCCCCACACGAAGCTTTTGCCGTCGGCCGCGGGCGTGGCCAACGCGTCGGTATAGGCCCCATCGGCCCGGTAGGCCCGCATGCGGAACGTGTTGCTGGCCGCATCGAAAGCCACCGTGGCGAAGGCGTTGTGGATGGTGCGCTGTGGGTTGGCTTTGTCCATTCCCAAGCCTTCGATGGTGAGCAGATTGCCGCCAAGCTTACGCCGTACGGTTTCGGTTTGGTTGAATTCGCTGCGCTGCCCGGGTCCGAGCTGAATCCAGCCCGCGCCCTGCCAGTCACCCTCCAAAAACAAAAACGGCTGCACCTTTGGCGGGGCCGGGGCGGCAGGCTGGGCCACAGCAAGGCGGGCCAGCAATCCAATAATCAGCAAAAAACAAAAGCGAAGCGTGTGCATACTGCGTGCAGAATAAAGGGTGAAGTCTGACCGCAAAATTAGCCGCGAGGCCACCGCGCCGCTTGTAAAAAACCGTCGTTTTGCCTCAGTCGGCTCAGGCCTTCACGTCCGTGTGGCGAATACGCCGGATGTAGTCGCGGAATTCGCGCATCGAAGTGCCCGCGCTGCCCCCAAACTCGTGGTTGAAGTGGGCTTGGTCGAAGTAGCCGGCCGCTTCCAGGGTACCGAAGTAGTCGCCATCGGCCAGCAGCAGCGCCACCACCGTAGCGCGCAGGCGGCGGCTACGCGCCAGCTCTTTCATGGTGAGGCCCACCGCCTGTTTGAAGCGCTTTTGCACCTGCCGCTCGCTCCGGCCGGCCTGGCGCGTCAGCTCGCCGATAGCTACCCGGCCGTGGCTGGCCAGAATCTGCTCTACTAGCGGCTGCACCAACTCGTCGGGTGCTCCCGGCCCGGCGGCCTCCAGTAGCTCGTCGAGGGCGGCGGGCTGGAGCGGGCGCTTAGCCAACTGCCCCACGAGGGCGGCGAGCAGGGGGTAGCGCTCCATGTCGGGCTGGGCCGGCCGCGCCGCATTTTTCAGCCCGTCCATCTCCAGCCCAAATAGCGCCCGGGCGGCACCCGGCACAAACCGGATACCCGAAAACGCGCTGCTAGGAGCCATTATTTGCCGGAAATGAATGGTGCGTGGGCCGGCCCACAAAGCCGTAGGCGGGGCCAGCGGGCTGGTCCGAAATACAATCAGCGAGACGCAGCCATCGGGCAAGGCCGTGTGCGGTACGGGTCCAGCCAATGTGGCCGCTACTTCAAACTGCCAGTAGCGCAGAATGATGGCCGCGAGTGCTGGGGATGGCGCAAATTCCTGATAGTGCATGGCGCAAAGTAACGGGCCTCGCCACCCGCTTCGCTATCGTAGGCGCATGCCTCCCTCCAACTGGCGGGCCGTGTCGGTGTAGCGGCCCACGTAGTTGCCTTCCTCACGGCCGCTGGCTCGCAGCAGGGTCCAGTCCAGCACGGCGGTTTCGGGGAAGCTCACCGGCGTGGGCTCCAGGGGCGAGGCCGAATCGGCGGCTTCGGGCAGCAGCAGGGCCTGCACCGTGTTGCCGCGCCAGCCCAGCACCCGCGCCGAGGCCTGCCGGAAGCTGGTATCGGAAGCCGCCACGCGCACCGACAGCAGGAACTGGTCGCCATCGGGCAGGCCAGCCAGAAACTTCTTCTTGGCCTGAGGCAGCGTGCGCAGGGCCTCGCGCACGGGGTCGGCCAGGGCCGTTGCTTCGCGGGCCAGGGCCGGCCGCACGCCCGCCGGGGCCGTGGCCGCCGTGAGGACTACCGGCGCGGCGGTCTGCGCCGCCACCGGTTTCACATGCCCGACGGCCAATAAAGCCAGCAGCGGCAGCGCGAAATAGCTAGGCGTTTTCATAGAATAAATAGGAGGTTTCAGGAGCAAGATACGGCTCAAAGCTGGTTCAACACCCGCCGGCGTACCTTTGATTCCCCATGCCACCTACTGTTCCGCAGCCGCTTCAGCCCGGCGATTTTTACTACACGCCCGAAGGTTACCTCGTCTTCACCGAGCAGTACCATCGCCGCCGGGGCAGCTGCTGCCAGAGCAGCTGCCGCCACTGTCCCTGGAAATTTCGGCCCAAATCAGGCGCTGAGGGCGCTTCTGACGGGAAATAGGGCGGGGTGTTTGGTGAATGCCAGACTTTTGCCGATATTTGCGGCCCGTTTCCCTGCTTTGTATTAAAATTTAACCCTCCGATATCATGGCCCGTGTTTGTGATTTGACCGGCAAGCGTACCCGCGTTGGTAACAACGTTTCGCGCGCTAACAACAAGACCAAGCGCAAGTTCTATCCGAACTTGCAGAAAAAGCGCTTCTACATCCCCGAGCAGGATGCCTGGGTGACGCTGAAAGTAGCGACATCCACCATCCGCACCATCAACAAGAACGGCATTATGGCGGTCCTGAAGAAGGCTAAGGAGCAGGGCTTCATCGTATACTAGATTTTCAGTAGCAAGCATCGGGTAGTGAGTCATTAGATAAACCCAGTTTAATCTAACTGCTTAGCCCTAAATACCGTTTGCTAAAAGCCAGCGCCGCTGCGGTTGTCCATCAGGCAACCGCAGCGGCGCTGGCTTTGTCGGTTGGCGGCTATCTTGCTTTCTCACCTGCTCTCCACTGCAATTCCTGATGTTCATAAGGTTCCCGTTTCTTTCGCTTTTCCAGGTGCCGCGGCGGTTGCGGCTCGGTTCGCAGGGGGTTGTTGGCGGGTTGCTGCTGGCCGGTTCGGCGGTGGCCCAAACCCCTGCCTCCATCCCCGAGCCTATCGTGGAGTACGCGGCCCCGGCCCGGCCCACCGATTTTCTGTCGCCGGCCTTCCACAGGCAGCGCCGCGAGCTGCTGCGGGCGCAGCTGCCGCCGCACAGCGTGGCCGTGGTATTTGCCGCGCCGGTGCGTAACCGCGCCAACGACGTCGACTTCGTTTACCATCAGAACCCCGATTTTCATTACCTTACCGGCTACGGGGAACCCGATGCCGTGCTGCTGCTCTTTGCCGAGCCGCGCACCGTAGGTGGCCAGCCGGGCGTGACGGAAGCGCTATTCACGCAGCCCCGCAACCCCGCCCGCGAATCGTGGACTGGTCGTCGGCTTGGGGCCGTCGGGGCCAAAAATCAGTTGGCTCTCCAATACACCGCTGATAACAAGGAGTTCGCCGCGAGTGGGCTCAAGTGGGCTGATTTCGACAAAATCCTCTTCGGGGACCTGCCCACCGACACCCGGGACGATTCCGGCAACCCTGCCGACCTGCATAAGCTGGTGGCCACGTTTCGCCGGCAAGTCGGCGTGCCCGCCGATTACAACCCGGCGCTTGGCGAGTTTGAGAAGAGCATTCGGCACTACGGCCTGATGCCCGACGTGGCCGGGTACCTGGCGGAGAAGGTGAAAGCGAGCCCTGCGCTCAGCAGTTCTCCCTTAGTGAAAGACTACCTGGCGGCCACTACCAACGCGGCCCGCAAAGCTGCTATGGAAGCCCACCCGCCCGGCCGGCTCGATGATATGACGCTGGGAGAAAAACTGGATGCCCTGCGCGCCATCAAAACGCCCGAGGAGCTGGTGCTGCTGCGGCGGGCCGTTCGCATCAGCGCCCAGGGCCAGCGCGAGGTAATGAAACTGCTGCGCCCCGACCTGGGCGAAATGGAGGTGCAGGGCCTGCACGAGTACGTGTACCGTCGCTACGGAGCCGAATTCCAGGGCTACCCCAGCATCGTGGGCGGTGGGGCCAACGGCTGCATTCTGCACTACGAAACCAACGACCGCCCGCGCCTCGACAACGACCTCGTGCTAATGGACTGCGGGGCCGAATACCACGGCTACTCCGCCGACGTGACGCGCACCGCGCCGCCGTCCGGCACCTTCAGCCCGGCGCAGCGCCAGGTATACGAGCTGGTGCTCGCTGCTCAGGAAGCCGGCTTCGCCGCCTGCCGCCCCGGGGCCGAGTTCAACGCGCCCAACAAAGCCACCCAGGAAGTGGTGGCCGCCGGCCTGCAAAAGCTCGGCATCATCAAAAAGAAGGAAGATTTTCGCAAGTATTACCCGCACGGAGCCAGCCACTACCTGGGGCTCGATGTGCATGACCGGGGCAATTACGCCCCCTTGCAGGTTGGCAACGTCATCACCGTCGAGCCGGGTATTTACATTCCCGCCGGCTCGCCCTGCGACCCCAAGTGGTGGAACATCGGCGTCCGCATCGAAGATGATGCCCTGATTACCGCCACCGGCTACGAGAATTTATCGGCTGAAGCCCCGCGCACCGTCGCCGATATCGAGAAGCTAATGGCCGAGCCCAGCGCGCTGGAAGGCTTCAAGCTGCCCGAGCTGAAGTAGCTAATGCTTATGCTACTAGCCCTTATGCTGCCCGGTTCTTTGCAGTTCCGAAAAATCCCTGTACCTTTGCAGTCCTAAATTTAAAAACACACACCCCCGTCGAGATGGCCAAGAAAGGAAACCGGGTGCAGGTTATCATGGAATGCACCGAGCATAAAACCTCGGGGATGCCGGGCACCTCGCGCTACATCACCACCAAAAACCGCAAGAACACCCCTGAGCGTATCGAGTTGAAGAAATTCAACCCCATCCTCAAGAAAATGACCGTTCACAAGGAAATTAAATAACCTGAACAATGGCTAAGAAAGTAGTTGCTACGCTGAAAACCGTAGAAAATGCCAAGAACTGGGCAAAAGTGATTCGTGCCGTTAAATCGGAGAAAACCGGTGCTTACACCTTCCGCGAGGAAATGGTGCTGCTCGACAAAGTGCAGGAGTACCTGGCTACCGGCAACAAATAGTTGCTGGCCGGCCTCGGCTTTGTAAGAGTTTAAAAAGTCCCACCTTCGTGGGACTTTTTGCGTGTAATACCCCCTGTCATGCTGACTTTTGTCATGCTGACGCCGAAAGCGGCTTATCACGGCTGCTTTCAGTAGAGTTACCAATCCGAGCACGGCGAACGTGATAAGCTGCTTCGCAAGCTCAGCATGACAGAACCCCCATGGGCCTCTTCGATTTTTTTAAAAAGGACAAGGAAACTCCCGCCCAACAAGCCTCGCTTGATGCCGGGCTGGAAAAAACCAAAACCAATTTTTTCGAGCAGCTGAGCAAGGCCGTGGTGGGTAAAAGCACCGTGGATGAGTCGGTGCTGGACGACCTGGAAACGCTGCTGGTGCACGCCGACGTGGGGATTGATACGACCGTTAAGGTTATTGACCGCATTGAGGCCCGGGTGGCGCGCGACAAGTACGTGAGCACCGGTGAGCTCGACCGCATCCTGCGCGAGGAAATCGTGGGGCTGCTGGAAGATAACAACTCGGGTTCCATGGCCGTGCTGGACAGCGCGGGCAGCTCCGGGCAGCCCTACGTCATCATGGTGGTCGGGGTGAATGGCGTAGGCAAAACCACCACTATCGGCAAGCTGGCGCACCGGTTTCACTCGGCCGGCAAGAAAGTAGTGCTGGGCGCGGCCGATACTTTCCGGGCCGCCGCCGTCGACCAGCTCATCATTTGGGGGCAGCGCGTGGGCGTGCCGGTGGTGAGCCACGGCATGAACACCGACCCGGCATCCGTGGCCTTCGACGCGGTGAAAAAGGGGGTGGAAATGGGCGCTGACGTGGTCATCATCGACACGGCCGGCCGCCTGCACAACAAGGTGAACCTGATGAACGAGCTGAGCAAAATCAAGCGCGTGATGCAGAAGATGATTCCCGACGCGCCGCACGAAGTGCTACTGGTGCTCGATGGCAGTACCGGCCAGAATGCGTTTCTGCAGGCCAAGGAGTTCACCAAAGCCACTGAAGTCACGGCCCTGGCCATCACCAAGCTCGACGGCACGGCCCGGGGTGGCGTAGTGATTGGCATTTCGGACCAGTTCAGCATTCCGGTGCGCTACATTGGGGTGGGGGAGAAGATGACTGATTTGCAGCTATTTGACCGCCACACGTTCGTCAATTCGCTGTTCAAGAAATAAGCGGCGATAATTCGCCCGCGTTACGGCCTGCTCCTTCCGGATACTACCGGCCGGGGCGGGCCGTTTATCTTCGTGCTATGAATGAGATTCAAAACTTAGCCGTCGTTGGGGCCGGGACTATGGGCCTGGGTATTGCCCAGCTTGGTGTGCAGCACGGCCTACCCACGGTTCTCTTCGACCTGAGCCTAACTGCCCTCGAAAAAGCACAAGCGGCCATTGCCGCTGGCCTGGGCAAGCTGGTAGCCAAAAATAAGCTGACCGCCGAGGCCCGCGAAGCCGCATTGGCCCGCCTTACGCTCACCACCGCGCTGGCCGACGTGCGCGCCGACTGCATCATTGAAGCCGTGGTAGAGCGGCTCGACGTGAAGCACTTGCTGTTCCAGCAACTAGCGGCCATCAACGAGCCAACCACAATTCTAGCCTCCAACACCTCATCGCTGCCCATTACCCAATTGGCGGCTCCCGTACCGAACCCCGAGCGCGTGGTAGGCCTACACTTCTTCAATCCCGCCCCGCTGATGCCGCTGGTGGAGGTCATTAGCGGCGTAGCTACCGCCGCCGCAGTGGCCGACGCGGTGGAGGCAATGGCCCGTCGTCTGGGTAAAACCCCCGTGCGCGCCGCCGATGCCCCGGGGTTCATCGTGAACCGCGTGGCCCGGCACTACTATGTGGAAAGCCTGAAAGTAGTAGAGGAAAATGTGGCTCCATTTGAAATAGTGGACGAGCTGCTCGAAGCCAGTGGATTTAAAATGGGCCCCTTCCGGTTGATGGACCTGATTGGAGTCGACACCAACTTCTCGGTGACCAGTGCCATGTTCGCTTCGTTTCATCAGGACGGTAAGTTCCGGCCCAGCCGCATCCAGCAACAAAAGGTCGATGCCGGCCATCACGGCCGCAAAACCGGCCGTGGCTTCTACACTTACTAAGGTGCTTCGCCATGAATTTGATGTTTTTCAGCTCGAGGACCGGGCGGGTAGCGGGAGGGTTGATGCTAAGTGCCTTGCTGGATGCCTGCGGCAGTAAAAACAATGCCCAGCCCCAGATTCCCTATGCTCCGGTCAATCTCAGCCTAAGCCTAGCGGCCCAGGAATACGCCCCGTTGCGCTTCGACAACGGAGCCGTAACTATCCCGGTGAAAGGCCCGGCCGGCAATGGTGGCGTGAAGGGGGTGATTGTGGTACGCCAGAGTGCCAGCACTTTCTTGGCCTTCGAGCGCAACTGCCCCTACCAACCTTACGATGCCTGCGCCTTGGTTTCGCTCGACCGCAATTCGAAGCTATTTATGCGCGATTCGTGCTGCACCTCGCAATTTGACCTTAAAGGCCAAGTGACCGGTGGCCCCACCCCGTTGCCCCTTAAGCAGTACAGTGTCAGTGTACAAGGCAATCTGCTCAGTATTACGAACTGAAATCAGGTAGAAATTTTTGAAAAAAACATACTATAGGCTTGTGTTTCTTCAAAAGACCGTTGTAGATTTGCACTCCGAAACAACAACAACCGGTGTTTCGGCTAGAAAAAAGCTTCCTTAGCTCAGCCGGTTAGAGCATCTGACTGTTAATCAGAGGGTCCCTGGTTCGAGCCCAGGAGGGAGCGCTAAAAGGCCACTCACGGTATCGTGAGTGGCCTTTTTTAATTATTGCCCCCGGTTGATGTTGTGATAGTTTTGAAATGCCCTGCCAACCGCACCCGGGTCAACGTTAGTGAAGACCACGAAATCCGCTACTAGACCCAGAAATTCAACTGCTTCCCCAAGGAGCGCCGCACCGCTGTGGCCAAGGTAGGCGTCATGGCCGATGCCGTGGAGCAATAGCTGCGCAACCGTACCGCTTAGCGGCCTCAAACACGTTTCCTTGCCTTATCAAAGGCCTTCTCCAAACCGAAAGGGCTTTTCTTTTGCCCCGCCCGGCCGAGCTCCTGGCAAAAAACCGACCTACCTTTGGCGGCCCCCGCCGCTGCCGCGGTTCCCGTTTCCTTTCACCCCAATGGCCCCTGATTCTCCTCAGCTATACTTCGAAAACCCCGTCGGCCGCCTATACGAGCACCCCGACGCCTACGCCCTGCTCCAGTACAACGACGGCCAGCACACCCTGCCCGAGCTGCAGGGCCTGCTTAGCCACTTGCCCCACGTGCTACAGCGCAACCGCTGGCACCGCTTCCTCTCCCACCAACACCTGCTGACCCCCTTCACGCCCGAGGAAATTGCGTGGTGCGTGGACTTCTGGCGCAACACCGCCGCCCAGCACCCGGCCGGGCTATACGGCGCCGTGGTAATGTCCCACAACGTTTTCACCCGTCTCGCCATGGGACAGATAGTGCAGGAGGCCAACGGTGGCTCCATGCATTTCCGCCGCTTCGAAACCGAAGCCGAAGCCACGGCCTGGCTCGCGCAGGTAGCGTAGCGGTTTGGCGCTACAGCGCATATGCCTCCAGTTCCGGCACGTGGCGTACCAGGGCCAGCTCCGCCAGCGACTCCAGCAGTGGCTGCACCTACCCAGCCCGCACCTTGCCCGCAAAGCAGCCCGCCTGGTCGCCATCGGCTCCCTCGTTCCAGCGCCATGCCATTGTCGTTAGCGGCTGTTCAATTCAGCCCAAACGCACTTGGGACGGCCATGCTCCATGGGTACGCATGGGGCAAGAATAAATTGTTTTTTACCAAGGTTAAAGTAGTCGGGAGTTCCAAGGAAACAAATTGATTTGTAACTTTCCGGAACACTCATTTTCAACGCCATTCCGTTATGCTGCACAAAGCAAATTTTGTTTTATTAGCTGCCCTGCTGCTGGCCGGTTGTAGCAAGAAGCCCGACGCCTGCTTCACCATTGAGAAAGGCCAGCCCAGCTCCAAGGTCAACGACGAGGTAGAGGTGAACGCGGGCTGCAGCACCGACGCCGGCGATTTCGTGTGGGACTTCGGCGACGGCTTCAGCACCACCGGCATCAAGGCCAAGCACAAGTACGTCACGACGGGCCAGTACACCATCAAGCTCACCGCCAAAAACAGTAACCGGGATGCCACCACCAGCAAGCAGGTCACCGTCGTGCCCTAATTGCAGGGGCTGAACCAGCCAACAAAAACGCTCTTCCAGCCACGTGGCCGGAAGGGCGTTTTTTGTGCAGCCAAGCCCCGCCTGCAGCGCATATGCCTCCAGTTCCGGCACGTGCCGCAGCAGTGCCAGCTCTGCCAGCGACTCCAGCAGCGGCAGCACCTGGCCGGCCCGCACCTTGCCCGCGAAGCAGCCCGCCACGCCCGCTGCCGTGAGTGCCCCGCCCGCATCTGCTGCGCCAGCCCCGCCGGCCACTCACGTCGCGCCACTGCCACCTCACTGCTCACCGCTTCCGTAGCCAGCTCATTGCTCATTGCTCATTGCTCATTGCCAACTGTTCACTGCTAACTGACTTCGCCTGGTACGCTGGCCGCAGGTAGCGCACCGTGCCCGCCGCTTCTTCCGCCGCCCGCTGCTGGTTGAGCTGCACCAGCCGCGTCAGCAGCTCGGCATCGGGCAGGGTGGGGGCCCAGTCGTAGGCCGCCGCTACGGCTGCATCGAGCTGCTTGTGCAGCTCCAGCACCACGGCGGCCAGCCCGTTTTCGTGGGTTACCTGCTCCTTGGCTGTCAGGGGCAGGCCGGCCCGCAGCTTTTCCACCACGTTGTAGAGGTCGGTGAGGGTGAGCGTGGGGTGTTGGGCCTGCTGGCGCTTGCGGTGGCTGTCGAGCTGCTCGGCCAGCTTGTGGATTTCCGCCTGTTGGGCTTCGGTGGCGGCCGGGAAAGGGAAGGGGTCGAAGCAGCGGGATTTTACATACACCGGGTCATGAGGTGGTCTAGGAATTCCGGACGAGACAGTCCCGTCAGCAGCGCGTCGATGGCATAGCCCGCATCGCGCCAGAAGCGGAAGATGCCCACGCTGCGTTGCGGGAGTATATTCGGCCACCGCCGTCAGAAAAGTGGGGTATACCAGCGCTGTGCCCGCGCCCAACAGCGCCGCCAGCGCTAGAAATGCCGGGTAGGAACTGGTGAACAGCATGGCCAATAGCACCGCGCCCTGCAGTAGCATGCTCCAGAATAGTGGGTCCTTCTTGCAGAGCCGGTCAGCCAGCGGGTCAGTCAGGAGCTGGCCCAGGCCCCACACGGCGGGGTACACCGCGGCCACCGTGCCAATCTGCGTGAGGGTGAAGCTTTTGGTGGCCAGCAATAGCTGTAGTAGGCTCCACACCGTGCCGCCCACGAAGGCATTGACGATAACCAGTGGGGTGAATTGCTGGGCATTTTCGCGCAGGCCAAGCCGGACGGGCATGGGGGTGATGGGGAGGATTGGAATAGGGAAGTAAGGGTTGAGACAAAGAAGTATCCGCTTATGGATGCACCAGCACCCAGCCTTCGGTCTGGCGGATAATCAGCTCGCCGTTGCCGGTGGGCACCACGGAAATGTAGGGCAGCATGTCGTCCTTGGTCAGCTTGTAGGCTTTCATGGAATTTGCGCACTGAGCCAGAATCACGCCGGCCTGCTGCAGGGCCAGCACATCGGCCTCGAAGGGCTGGTCCTTTTTGAACACCACCGTACCGCCGCTGAACACCACCAGTTCCATCTCCAGCTTGCCTTTCAGGCGGGGGTCCTCCAGCGCATTTTTCATGTTGTGCAGGGTCTGGTTGATGAGCTTGGGGTCGCTGTTGTCGAGCTGGTACACGGCCCGGTAGTATTTCTTGGTCGCGGGCGCGCCCTGAAAAGTGGCCGCCTTCGCCGCCACGGCCGCGTTGGGCGGCGGGAGTACGGGTGCGGGAGTGGGCGGGGCCGTTGGCGGGGTAGCGACGGGCGTGGTCTGGGCCTGGGCGGCCGTGCCAATGGTGGCCACCAGTGCGGCGGCAGCGAAAAAACGGGTCAGGAAGTTCATCAGCAAACGGGAATTGGGTTAAAAGTCGTCGTTCAGTAGTCAGTTCAGCTGGTGCGTGTTCACCTTGTTCATCATGTAGCGGGTTTCGCCGTAGGTGCCGCCCAATGCCGATTCATAAAGGTAGAGGTCCAGCACGTCCAGGCCTCGGGTGCGTACCTGGGCGGCCATGCAGCGACGCAGGTGGAAATGCATAAGCGGGGATTAATTGGCTTTGCCGGGGTAAGCGGCCTCAATGGGTTGCCACGGCCCGTATTTGTGCTGCCGCACCGAAAATGCATCGGCGTAGGGTCCGAAGGGATGGTCCACCGGCTTCTGGCGGATGTCGGGCCAGTCGTGCGGGGCTGGCAAGTGCGGGCGGGGCTGCGCGTTCACGAAGGCCGCCACGTCCCAGGCCTGCTTGTCGGTGAGCTGCGGGTGGTCGAAGGTGGCCCCGTAGGGCATGGCCGCCTTCACGTATTTGGCGAAGTTGGTGACGCGGAACAGGCCCGCGCCGTCATTGTAGCTGTGCGGCCCCCACAGCGGTGGGTACTGGTAGCCGCGCCCGGCGGCCAGCGACTGGCCCTGGCCCTCCGGCCCGTGGCAGCGCTGGCACTTGCTGGCAAACACCGCTTTGCCCATGATGGGGTCGGCGGCGCGGTCGAGGTAGGCCAGCTGCACGAAGCCCGTGCCGTACACCTTGCGGCCCCTGGCAATGCCCTGGCCCAGCCACTTGATGTAGGCCACCACGGCGCGCATTTCGCGGCTGCTGTCGGCCAGCGCCCGCCCGTTGAGGCTGCGCTCCAGGCAGTCGTTCACGCGCTTCTCGATGCCTTCCACCGAGCCCGAGCGGGCCCGCAGCTTGGGGTAGGTGGCCGCCACGGCCAGGTAGTTGTTGGCGAAACCCATGGTGCCGGCCTGCAGGTGGCAGTTCTGGCAGTTCATGCCGTTGCTCAGGTGCGCTACCGAGCCCTGCGGGCCCAGGTACTGCGCCGTGTGGGCAATCAGCTCGCGGCCGTAGCGAATCTGGCGGCCGGCGGCGGTGCGTGGAATCCGGGCCGTGTCGGGGGCCGGGGTGGCGGGGCGGTGGTAGCTGCCGGCCGGGGGCGGGCCATCAGTGGCTTCGTTGGCCGCCACTTCGGGCATCGTTGGGGCCGGCCCGTAAAGCTTCGTGAGGACCACCACGAGTACGAGCACCACGGCCGCCGTCAGCAGCATCAGCAGGCGCACCAGGTGGGGCAACTGCCGCACCCGTTCTTCCGTGGGGTTCATGGGGTGGTCGGTTTGGTGGGGAGGGAGTTAGTAGGGAAGCTTTTCGCGCAGGGCGCTGTAGGTCCAGGTGCCGGCCAGGGCCGCCATAATCATCACGGCCGCCGCGCCTACGCCACTGCCCAGCTGGGCAAACAGCGGCCCGGGGCAGGCCCCGGTGATGGCCCAGCCCAGCCCAAAAATAAAGCCGCCAATCCAGATGCCGTGGTTGAATTTCTTGTCGGCCAGCACAATGGGCTCGCCGCTGATGGTTTTCAGTCGGTTACGCTTGATGAGCTGAATTGAAACCAGGCCCACCACCACGGCCGAGCCGATGACGCCGTACATGTGGAAGGCCTGGAAGCGGAACATCTCCTGAATCCGAAACCAGCTGATGACTTCGCTCTTGGTGAGTATGATGCCGAACAACGTGCCCAGCACCAGGTATTTGAAGTATTTCATAAGGACTAAAATCGCACCTAAAATAACATCGGGTAAATACCCCAGGTCATCAGCAGGCCGCCGGCGAAGAAGCCGACAACGGCTACCAGCGACACCCACTGCAGGTTAGAGAGGCCCGAAATGGCGTGGCCCGAGGTGCAGCCGCCGGCGTAGCGCGTGCCGAAGCCCACCAGAAAGCCACCCAGCACCAAAAACACCCAGCCCTTCCAGTTGGCCAGGTTATCGAGGGCAAACAATTCGCGCGGCAGCAGGCCGGTGAAATCGGTGAGGTGCAGCTCGGTTTTGAGGTCGCGCACGGTGGCGGACGAGATGTTCACCACGTCGGGGTGGCCCATCAGCTGGTAGCCGATGAAGCCGCCCAGGGCCACGCCCAGCACAAACACCAGGTTCCAGATTTCGGCCCGCCAGTTGTAGGTCAGAAACGGAATGCCGGCCGGCACGCAGGCCGCGCACATGTGCCGCAGCGAGCTGCTGATGCCCAGCGCTTTGTTGCCCACGAGCAGCAGGGCCGGCACCGTGAGGCCAATAAGGGGCCCGGCCACGTACCAGGGCCAGGGTTTTTGCAGGAGTTCAAGCATAAAGTTCGGAAATGAAAACAGGGCGTCCGGCGCAGCGCCGGGCGCTCAGAAGTAGAAATGGCGGGCGACTACCGCGTGGTCAGCGGCTCGGACCAGTCGAGTACCCCGCCCATCAGGTTGCTGACGTGCGCAAAACCGGCCCGCGCCAGCTGCCCGGCCGCGTTGGCCGAGCGGGCTCCGCTGCGGCAGTACACGTAGGTGGGCACCTTTTTATCGAGGCGGGCGATGCGCTGGGCAAAGTCGGGTGCGGTTACTTCCATGTTCACGGCCTCGGGCAAATGGCCCTGGGCAAACTCCTCGGGGCGACGCACGTCGAGCAGCACGGCCCCGGGCCGGCGGATTTCGGCGGCAAACTGAGCCGGGGTCAGGTTCTGGTAGCCGGGCTGCGGCGTGTTTTCGGCGGAAGACATTGGAAATGAGATTAGGAATGAATGGGTAGGACTGGCGCTGGCTGCACGCTAGGCGTGGGCAGCTGCGTCGGGGCTGCGCACGGGAAAGGTTTTTACGGCCTCGCTCAGGTCGTAGACCGGCGTGGCGGGCAGGGCGGGGGCCACAATGCTGCTGCCGACCGCCGAGCGGTAGCCGCCGGCGCAATGCACCACCACCGGCTTATCGGTCGGGATTTCGCCGGTCCGCTCGCGCAGCTCCGGCAACGGTAGGTTGAGCGCGCCGGCAAACAGCGGCTCGTGGGCGTGCTCCGAGGCATTGCGGACGTCCACGATGGTGTAGCGCCCGGGGTGAGCGCGAAAGGCCTCCACGTCCAGCCGGGCCAGGGTTGCTGCGGCCGAAGGGGTGCCCACCAGCGCGCCTTCAATCAGCGGCTCGTAGCCGATTTTGGCCGTCTTCTGAATCAAATCCGTCAGCGTGTCCGCATCGGCCGCCAGCAGGTAAAACCGCTCCGTTGGCCCCACAACGGAGCCCAGCCAGGTTTCGAACTTGCCGCCCTGCTGAATGTTGATGGCCCCTTCGGCGTGGCCCTGCTTGAAGACCGCCTCGGGCCGGGCGTCAATCACCAGCACACCGGCTCGCAGCGCCGTGCCCGTCGCCAGGCGCTTCACCTGCCGCAGGCTCGGGGCGAAGTCGGGCGCGCCGGCCTTGTTCAGCGCCACGTCGTAGCCAAAGTACTTGGGAATGAAAGGCTGGTCGGCCAGCAGCTCCCGCACAAAGGCTTCCTCCGACTGCGGGCGCAGGGCGTAGTTGCCGATTTTCTCGGCCCCGATGGTACTGCTGCTGGCCGTGTTGGTAGCCTTGCTGCACAGCGAGCCCGCGCCGTGGGCGGGGTACACCAGCACGTCGTCGGCCAGGGTCATCAGCTTCTCGCGGGTGCTGTGGTACAGCTGCTTGGCCAGCTCCTCGCGCCTGGCCGTCAGGTTGCCTACTTTCTCGCGCAGGTCGGGCCGGCCCACATCGCCGATGAGCAGCGTGTCGCCCGTAAACACGGCCACGTCCTGGCCCGCGCGGCTGAGCACGGTGCTCACCGAATCGGGCGAGTGGCCGGGCGTGTTCAGGGCCCGAAACGTGAGCTGGCCCACCGTGAACGAGTCGCCCTCGTCGAAGGCTTCGTGGGCATACTCGGCCCCCAGTAGCTTGCTGACGCGAATGACGGCCCCGGTTTTCCGGGCAATTTCGAGGTGCGACGACACGAAGTCGGCGTGGGGGTGGGTTTCGAGCACGGCCACGATTTTAGCGTCGTGCGCCTGGGCGAAGTCGTAGTAGGGCTGTGGGTCGCGGGCGGGGTCTACCAGCACGATTTCGCGGACACCCTCGCTCAGAATGGCGTAGGAGTAATGGGCCAGGCCCGGGTCTTCAAATTGCTCGATTTTCATGGGATTCGACGAAAAAACGGGTGGGAGAACGGCGGGAAACGGGCGGTTAAGCGCGATGAAACAGCAGCTCCTTGGTGAGGATAAATGTGCCCATGGCAAGGGTGAACCAGCCGAAAGCCGGCTTGAGCTTGGCCCCCGGAATGAAGCGGGCCAGGTAGGTGCCCAGCACGATACCGCCGAGCGCAAACGCCAGAAAACCCAATATAAACGGCCACGCAATGGGCGTGCCCGCGCTGAGGTCGCCGCTGAAGCCAATGAGCGAATTCAGGGCAATGATGGCCAGGGAGGTGCCCACGGCCAGCTTCATGGGCAGGCGCGCGCCCAGCACCAGCGCCGGAATGATGAGAAAGCCGCCCCCCGCGCCCACGAAGCCCGTGAGCAGCCCCACCACCAGCCCAATGCCCAGAATAAGCGGGTAGTTGAAGGCGGGCTTTGGGGGCAGCTCCTCGGCCAGCACTCCCTCGGCTTTCTTGCTGCGAATCATGGAGGTGGCCGCCGCCACCATCAGCACGGCAAAGGCCACCAGCACCAGCAGGTCTTTGGTGAACACGATGCTGCCCAGGGTAAACAGCTCGTGCGGAATGGCCGGCAACAGCACCTTGCGCACCAGAAACACCGATGCCAGTGAGGGAATCAAAAAGACCACGGCCGTTTTCAGCGACACCAGCCCTTTCCGAAAGTAGCCCGCCGCGCCCACCACCGAAGTGCTGCCCACCACAAACAGCGAGTAGGCCGTGCTCAGCACCGGGCTCACGCCCATCAGGTACACCAGCACCGGCACCGTGAGGATAGAGCCACCCCCGCCCATGATGCCGAGCGAGAGGCCGATGAAAATGGCAGCGAAATAGCCGAGGTAATGGAGCATGAGCGGATGATGTATGAAGCTATGAAGGGTTGTTCATGTGTAAAGGCAAAAAAACGCGGGCTCCTTACAGAAAAGTGCAGCCGGCCAGGCATTGAATCACATCGATAACTTCCCGCATTTTGAGTGAATAATAGATATTTTTGCCCTCGCGGGTGCTGCTCAGAATCCCCTTGAGCTTCATGCCGGCGAGGTGGTGCGAAAGCAGGCTCTGCTCCACGTTCAGCTTGTCGCTGATTTCCGTTACCGACTGGCTCTCCTGCGCCGCCAGCAGCTGCACGATGGCAATGCGGGTAGGATGCGCCGTGGTTTTGAGAATGAAAGCCACTTTCTCCATCTTCTCAATGGAGAGGCCCATATCAACCAACGGTGCGGGGAAGGAGGTACTCATACTGAGTGGCAAATGTATGAATAAAATTTCATATGTCGAACCGTTCACCTAATTCTCCTCCCGGCGAAGGAGTTTCCGAAAGCTATTTCATATCGACGCTCTTGCCGTCGAGGCGAATGAGCTGGCCGGCGCGCTTGCCCGAGCGGCGAATGTGGGCGGTGGGCTCCTTGGCCAGCACCAGGCGGGGCAGGGTGCATTCTTCGAGGGCCACGTCCTGGCTCACGTAGCCGGCGGCTCCAATGGTGAGCTGCTGGCCCTGGTACACCACATCAGTAATCAAAAACTTGCCTTCGGCGTCGGTCACATACACCTGGTGAGTGCCTTTCACGAGCAGCGTGGCACCCAGCAGCGGGCGGCCGTTGGCCTCGAACACCTGCCCCATCAGGGGGGCGCAGGCCAGGCGCATGCGGCGTGGGCTGGCTGCGGTGCGGCCTTCCGACAGGGCCAACTGGTTCTGGGCACTGGCGGCGGCCGTAGCGCTGCTGCTTTGGGCGGCGGCGGGCCGGGCGGCGCAGGCCAATAGAACGAAGGAAGCGAGTAGAATACGCATAGCAATAAATTGAAAAAGGGCGGGACGAAAGCCGGCCGCGTTGCCAACCCCCGGGCGACTACCGGCTACCCAATGGCCGCCCGCCAATGCTGTTACGTGCGCCGACCCACGAAAAGTTTCGACCGGGGGCCAGGTGGCCGTCGCCAGGGGTTGCCATTCGGCCGCCTGCCACGCCATTCAGCCGGCCAGATTACCGTTCGCGGAAAAGGGGTTTCGCGGGCCGAGGCCGGCCGGTAAGTTTGGGTCATTCAACCATCAACAACCCAACCACCGCCCATGAAAACTGCTGCATTTGCCCGCCGCCTGTCTTTTTCGCTGTTGCTGCTGAGCGCCGCCGGGCCGGCTTTTGCCGCCGGCTCCGCTGCCACGTCCGCCGCCCAACCCGTGGCCGACAACCCGGCCCGGCATCCCGCCTTCACGGTGCGGGTAGTGGGCAAGGGCCAGCCCATGCTCCTGATTCCGGGCCTGACCTGCCCCGGCGCGGTCTGGGACGAAACGGTGGCCCATTACCAGCGCCGATACCAGTGCCACATTATTTCGCTGGCCGGCTTCGGCGGTGCGGCTGCGGCCGCCCCATTGGCCGACCCGCTGTTGCCCGCCGTGCGCGACCAGCTGTTGGCCTACATCAAAACCCAGCAGCTGAGCCGGCCCACTATTGTGGGCCACAGCCTGGGCGGTTTCCTGGCGCTGGCCCTGAGCGCGGCCCAGCCCGAGGCCATCGGCCCACTCGTAATCGTCGACTCGCTGCCCTTTCTGGCCGCCATTCAGAGTCCGGCTGCTACCGTGGAAACCGCACGGCCCATGGCCGAGCAACTGCGCCAGCAAATGAAGCAGGGCCACCAGTCCGCCGCCACCCAACGCCAGATGGTGGCTGGCCTGGTAACCGACACGGCCCGCCAGGCCCAGCTGATGCGCTGGGGCTCGGCCTCGGATGCTCCCACCGTGGCCCAGGCGATGTACGATATGTACACCATTGATTTGCGGAACGATATTGCCCGCATTCAGCAGCCGGTGCTGGTGCTTGGGGCCTGGGCCGCCTACGCGCAGTACGGCTCGACCAAGGAAAGCACCCGCGCCATTTTCACGCGGCAGTACGCCAGGCTGCCGCAGGCCCGCATCGAGATGTCGGAAGCCGGTCGCCACTTCCTGATGTACGACGACACGGCTTGGTTTCTGGCCCAGGCCGATGCCTTTCTGAAGCAGCCAGCCGTGGCCAGAAAATAATTCGAGCAGGCCCGGCTGGCCACATCCGGGCCGCCCTGGCCTGCGGGCCGGCGTTGTATCTTGCCCACTGCTTATTCATTCGTAACCATGCCCCGCTCTCCGGCCCGCCCGCGCTTGTATTGGATTCTTCAGGTGGGGGGCTGGGCAGCGTATGGGCTGCTGGGCGGCGTGCTGGCGGTGGTTTTCGGCAAGTTTCAGCTGGTACTTATTCCCGTCGAAGTCATCGTGGCGGGTTCGATGCTGCTGGGCAGCCACCTGCTGCGGCTGTACCTGCGCCGCCACGGCTGGACGCACCTGCCGCTGCCGGCCCTGCTGCCCCGGCTGCTGCTGGGCAACCTGCTGGTGGCCATAGGCAGCATGGCTCTCACCGGGGTGCTGGTAACACTGCTGTACTGGCTGCTGGACCCGGTGGGCCAAACCAAGCAGGGTTTTCCGTGGCTGCCGTACGTGGGCTACACGGCCAATTCGTTTTTCTTTATGCTGCTGTGGTCGGGGGTTTATTTCAGCCTGCATTACCTCGACAACTACAAGCAGGCCGAAATCGACAAGTGGAAGCTGAACGCCGCCGTGCGCGATGCCGAAATGCGGACGCTCAAGGCCCAGATTAATCCGCATTTTCTGTTCAATGGCCTGAACAACATCCGGGCGCTGGTGCTGGAAAACCCGGCCCGCGCCCGCGAGATGATGACCCATCTTTCCGACCTGCTGCGCTACTCGCTGCAGCTGAACACCCGCGAGCAGGTGCCCCTGGCCCGCGAGCTCGAAACCGTGGCCCATTACCTCACCCTCGAAAGCCTGCAGCTGGAAGAGCGCCTGCACTACACCCTCGACGTGGCCCCCGCCACCCTGGCTGCCCAGCTGCCGCCCATGACGTTGCAGCTACTGGTCGAAAACGCCATCAAGCACGGCATTACGCCCCGGCCGGGCGGCGGGGCAGTGCACATTTCGGCCCAACTGGAGGGGCCGGCGCAGGTACTCATCACCGTGCGCAACCCCGGCCGCTACCAGCCCGACCCCGTTGCGCCCGACCACACCGGCATTGGCCTTCCCAATGCCCACGAGCGCCTGCAGCTGCTGTTTGGGCCCACCGCCAGCCTGCGCGTGGGCAACGACGCGCAGTTGCCCGATACCGTGACGGCCGAGCTGCGCCTGCCGCTGGGCGTGGCGGCCCATGTGGGCGCTCGTCATCCTGAGCTTACGAAGGACCTTCTCACCGCTGAACGGCTTGCAGAAAATCGTGCGGCGCAGGCATGAGAAGGTCCTTCGCAAGCTCAGGACGACAGACCAAACTCATTCACTCATTCACCCATTGCCCATGAATGTGCTTCTCGTTGACGATTCGCGCCTGGCGCGCACCGAGCTGCGCCACCTGCTGCAAGCCTTTCCCGACGTGAGCATAGTAGGGGAAGCCCGCCACGCCGACGAGGCCCGTGCCCAGATTCAGGCCCTGCGGCCCGACTTGCTGCTGCTCGATGTGCAGATGCCCGGCCAAACCGGCTTCGAGCTGCTGGCTTCGCTGGAAGCGGCCCCGCACGTCATTTTCACCACGGCCTACGACGAATACGCCCTGCAGGCCTTCGCCGTGAATGCGCTCGACTACTTGCTGAAACCGGTGGAGGAAACCCGGCTGGCGGCCGCGCTGGCCAAGGCCCGCACGCGCATCAGCGCCCCGGTACCGGCCGATGCGCCCGCCGCCGGCCCCGTGGAGGAAGCCCCGCTGGCCCCGCTCACGGCCCAGGACCAGGTGTTTGTGAAGGATGGCGAGCGGTGCTGGTTTGTGAAGCTGGCCGATATCAAGCTCTTCGAAATCAATGGCAGCTACACCCGCATTCACTTCGAAGGCCACCGCCCGCTTATTCCGCGCACCTTGCAGCAGCTGGAGGCGCGCCTCGACCCCAAAGTGTTTTTTCGGGCCAACCGCCAGCAGATTATCAACTTAAAGTGGATTGCCAGCATCGAGCCTTGGTTTAGCAACACGCTGAAGCTGCAGCTGCGCGACGGCCCCGAAGTGGAGGTGTCGCGGCAACAGTCGGCCCGGTTCCGCGAGTTGCTGAGCTTGTAGGAACAGCGCCAGCGGCCGCCGCAAAGTGTTCAGGCGCACACTTCGGCCAGCAGCAGGCAGTTGCCGGCGGGGTCGAACAGCTCCAGCTGCATTACCCGGTCGTTCCAGGGGGCTTTTCGTAGCGGCGGGGTCGGGAAGGCCGCTTCCTTTTGCAGCAGCAGGCGATGAAACGACAGGAGGCCCGCGAAATCGACCATGGCCCGCGCACCCGCGCTGCTTTCGTTGGGGTAGTTGGTGAGGTGAAGCACGATGCTGCTGCGCGAAACCTGCAGGTAGTACCCGCCACTCGCCGGCCGCTCTTCCCAATCGATGCTGAACCCCAGCCAGTCAATGTAGAACGCCACGGCCAGCGCGTAGTCCGTAATCTGAAAAACGGGCGTGACCATGAGGAATGGAGGAAGAAGCTTTGTTAATTGAGTAATGCTATTTAATGGAAATATAGCGCTTTATTGGTGGTTTACCGTGCTGCTTATTTCGACGCGTTTTGCCCGAACGTACGAATACCCCGGTAGCGCAGATTGCATGTTCTTGGCCCGCTACCTTTAGCCCATGCTTTCCTTTAGTGAATATGACCGCCTCGACGGCCTGGCCCAGGCTGCCCTCGTGCGCTCCGGCCAACTCACGGCCGCCGAGCTTTGCGCCGCCGCCGTGGCCCGCGCCGAAGCCGTGAACCCGCAAATCAATGCCGTGGTGCATCCGCTCTACGAGCCCGCCCGGCAGCGGGCCGCCACCGGGCTACCGGCCGGTCCGTTCGGCGGTGTGCCGTTTCTGCTGAAGGATTTTGGGGCGCAGTACGCTGGTGCGCCGCACACCTCGGGCAGCCGGGCCCTGCGCGGCTTCGTGCCCATCGAGGACGCTGAGTTGGTGCGCCGCTGGCAGGCCGCCGGCCTCAACGTCCTGGGCAAAACCAACACCCCCGAGTTTGCCCTGATGGGCGTGACCGAGCCGCTGCTGCACGGCCCCGCCCGCAACCCCTGGCACCTGGGCCACACGCCCGGCGGCAGCAGCGGCGGGGCAGCGGCGGCCGTAGCAGCGGGCATTGTGCCCGTGGCCGGGGCCGGCGACGGCGGTGGCTCGATAAGAATTCCGGCGGCCTGCTGCGGCCTGTTTGGACTGAAACCCAGCCGGGGCCGGGTGCCCACCGGCCCCGAGCAGGGCGAAAAGTGGCAGGGCGCGGCCGTGGAGCACGTGCTCAGCCGCTCGGTGCGCGACAGCGCGGCCCTGCTCGACGCGACGGGCGGCCCCGACGCGGGCGCGCCCTACTTCCTGCCCAACCCGGCCCGGCCCTATCTGGAAGAAGTGGGCCGGGAACCCGGCCGCCTGCGCATTGCCTTCAGCCTGGGCCACCCGCTGGGCAGCGCCCTGCACCCCGAATGCGCCACGGCCGTGACGGAGGCTGCGAAACTGCTCGAAAGCCTGGGCCACGACGTGGAAGAAGTGCCGTTGCCCTTTGATGGCCGCGCCGTGGCTTCGGCGTTTCTGATGCTGTATTTCGGCGAAACCGGGGCCAGCATTGCGGCGCTGGCCAAGCACCTGGGCCGCCCGGCCCGGCCCCGCGACGTGGAGCCTACCACCTGGCTGTTGGGCCTGCTGGGCCGCACCTACTCCGCCGCCGACTTCGCCGCCGCCCGCCACTCCTGGAACGACCACGCCCGCGCCTTCGGCCGCTTCCATCAGACCTACGACCTGCTGCTGACACCCACGCTGGCCACGCCGCCCGTGCGCATCGGCGAGCTGCAGCCCAAGCCCAGCGAGCAGCTTTTGCTGAAGCTGGTGAACACCTTTGGCCTCGGCGGCCTCATCCGCCGCTCGGGCATCGTGGAGCAGCTGGCCGAACAGAGCCTCGAAAAAACGCCCTACACCCAGGTGGCCAACCTCACGGGCCAGCCCGCCATGTCGGTACCCCTGCACTGGACGGCCGACGGCCTGCCCTGCGGCGTGCAATTCATCGCGAAACTAGGTGCCGAGGACGTACTCTTCCGGCTTGCCGGGCAGCTGGAACAGGCCCGGCCGTGGTTTGCCCAGCGGCCGGCGCTGTAGCACGCGCTTTTAGTCCGCGTTTTGCCAAGGCACGGCGTGACTCTGGCCGGCTATTTTGGAGAACTCAGCCGTCCCTCAATCGAGCCGTTTAAACAGGCCCTGGCCTTTGGAAGAGTAATTCCACTGTTGCGTTGAAGCCCGCTGGTGAGCGTTTGCCGGAGCTACCGAGTCGCGTAGGGCCTGCGATGCGCTGCCCGCCGTCAGGCTGCCACGCAACGGGTTGGTCATGCGGTAGTGCACGCTGTCGGCGGTGACATCGATGACCTCTAGTAGGCCATATTGTCGACCATCATCGGTTACGTCGAATTTGTAGCGGGTGCCAACTATTTCCTGGGCCGGAGCGGTGCTGATGGTCGTCTCGGTCGTGTTTTTTTGCCCGTCGAAGATATTGATGAGCAGGCTGATGATAAGGAATAAGCCGAACAGCGCGAGCAGCGCAAAATGCGTGAGCGGTGTTTTGGCCTGCCGTTGAATCTCCTGCACGGGAGCGTGGTAGCTAGCAGGCATTTCGCGGGCTGTGAGCACCTGCTTGCAGTGCTCACACACCGTCACGCTGAACTTGCCAATGGGGAAAGCCGGTATCCAGAATAAATGCGCGTAGCGCGAGAAGACTGTGCACGAAAGCGCTCCCGGCGTTTGGCATTGAGCGCAGGCCAGGCGGGAGAGCGGCGCGATTGCCATGACCGCGTTGCGGACTCCAAATAAAAATAGCACGACGAAGGAAAACGAGGGGTAGAAAGGGTACTTTGCAATCGACTGAATTTGGCACCAAAAAGCCCCAATTGGCGCAGTAATTGGGGCTTTTTGGTGCTGTTGGGCGAGTTGTTTTCGCGCCTGCCTACTTGGCAAAAATCTCGTTCAGCACGCCGGCCAGGCGAATGCCGGCTTTGAGGACCTGCTGCTGGGCCACGGGGCCGAAGGTGGGGTAAAAGCGCCAGTCGAACCTGGGATTGGCGGCGGCAGCGGCGTAAACAGGGGTGCACAGTTGGTACGATTCAAACAGCCAGGTCGTCATGTCGTCCTTCTGCCATTGCTTGATTTCGGCGGGCGTGGCGCGGTCGTAGGCCGTCGTCATCTCGGAGTAGGTGAAGCCGGGGTATTCCAGAATGGCCGTGTCCCACACGCTGTGCAGGTTAGAGTCGTCCTTGGCGCGCCAGTTCACCACAATGCCGTTGCCGCCCTTGTCTTCGGCGTGGCCTACGTGCAGGGGCTGGTGCACGTCGCCCACCAGATGAATGAGAAACTTGAGGGCCACGCGCTTCTCGTCGGTGGTTTTTTTGGGGTCTTTCAGGTCGCGGCGGGCTTGCAGCAGGGCGGTGTAGGCGTTGGTGGGCGCGGCCGGGGCCAGTAGGGCGGGGTCGTTCAGCTGGGCCACGAAGGCGGCGAAGTCGAGCCCGGTAGCCACGTTGAGGTAGTGCCAGGGAGCCGTTTCCTTAAACTGCGGGTCGGCGCGCAACTCGTCGGCCCAGGTGCTCACCAGGGGCATTGTTTCCCAGCCCAGTAGCTGGCTAACGCGCTGGCGAGCAGTAGCGGTAAGGTGGTTTTCGGCAATGCGGGCCACAGCCCGGTGCCCCAGCACGCCCCAGGCGCGGCCCGCGTGCGGCGCAGCCAGCAGCAACACAACGAATAAAACCAGCGACCGGGCACTCACAGAACGAAACATGCGAAAGTTGAAATAAAAGAAGGAAGAAGAAACCGGACTTTATCCGGATGAAATTGGCGTAACGTGCGCCAAACCACAAAGCTACACTGAAACTGAGATTAGCAGGGAGGCAAGAATTGTGAATATTCGAGCAGAAAAGGTAGCTTTACCCCTTCACCTTTGCCCGCCGATTTATTCCGGAGGCGCTTTTTAATTCTGCATGGAGCTGGACCCGCTCGTCGACTCGCCCACCGTTTTCATTGGCCACGATGTCCTAAATCATTGTCTGTATGCCGACTGGCGCGGCGACTACAACCAGGAAATGTCGCGTTCGACCTGCCGCATGCTGCTGGCTGTGCAGCGCCAGCGCCCTTGCCCCAAGCTGCTGAACGACTACTCGAGCATGACGCGCAGCACCGTGCAGCTCACGCAGTGGGGCGAGCAGTGGCTGGCCGATATGCAGGCCGCCGGCTTGCGCTGCATTGCCTGGGTGCTGCCCCACGACCCCCTGGCCCGCCAGGTAACCGAAGACCTGGTGCAGGCCATCGACGCACCCCGCGGGGTAGCCTTTCTGGATGTGGCCTCGGCCTATTCGTGGCTGCGCCGGCAGGTGGTGCCGGTAGTGCCGCCGTCTACCAATTAGGCGGTAGGGGCGTACCCGGGCCTTACCTCGTTCAAAAAAGCAGACCAGCCATGCCCACCACCTACACCAACCCGGTCTTCGACGATAATTTTCCCGACCCCACCATCCTGCGCGCGCCCGATGGCTGGTACTACGCCTACGCCACCCAAACCCGGCGGGCCGGCCGCGTCATCAACTTGCAGGTGGCCCGCTCGCGCGATTTGGTGCAGTGGGAGGACCTCGGCGAGGGCCTGCCCGAAAAGCCCGTATGGGCGCAACAGAGCCAAAAAATATGGGCCCCGCACGTGAGCTTGCAGGCGGGCTGCTACTACCTCTACTATTCGGCCCGGCCCGACGGAGCCGACGCCCTCAGCCTGGCCGTGGCGGTGGCGGCCGGGCCCGCCGGACCCTTCGTGGATTGCGGCCGGCCGCTGCTGGCCGGCCCCGGCTTCACATGCATCGACCCCATGGCCTTCGACGACCCCGCCACCGGGCAGCGCCTGCTGTACTGGGGCTCGGGCTTCGGGCCCATCTGGGTGCGTGAGCTGGCCGCCGACCGCCTGAGCTTTGCCCCGGGCAGCGTGGCGCAGGCCGTGGTGCAGCCCAGCGGCTCGGATGATAAAGCCGACTACCACCGCCTCATCGAAGCGGCCTGGCTGCACTACCGGGCCGACTCGGGCTGGTACTACCTGTTTTTTTCGGGCGACAACTGCTGCGGTCCGCATGCCCACTATGCCGTGTTGGTGGCCCGTGCCCGCCACGCCACCGGCCCCTTTGAAGTGCAGGCCGCCCCGGTACTGGCCGCCAACGCCCACTGGCAGGCCCCCGGCCACAACTGCGTCATCACCGATGCGGCCGGCCACGACTGGCTGGCCTGCCACGCCATCGACCCGCGCCAGCCCACCTTCGAAGCCATCGACGACTCGGAAGGCTACTCGCGCCGGGTGCTGCTGCTCGACCGGCTCACTTACACCCCCGGCGGCTGGCCCGCCGTGGCGGGTGGCTCGCCCTCGTGGCGGCCCCAGCCTGCGCCCACGGTATAGCGCGATATTATTTTTGTCAGCTGGATATCATGATTCAGGCGCGATATTTACAGGATGCGGGCCAACTACTACACGCGTACATGCTGGTTGCTGGGGTTGCTGCTGGCATTGCCAGCCCGGCCTGCCCGGGCGCAACAGCCCGTAGCCGCCGATACTACCCGGCCCGCGCTGGCCGCCCCCAGCGTGGTGCCCGCGCCCATTGCGCCCACGGCCCAAGTGCCGCGTCGCCGGGTGGGCTTCGTGCTGTCGCTCGATAACCGGCAGTCGTTCGTGCAGGCTTCGGCCGTGCACATCATCGGGCTGAACGCGGGTATTGTGCTGCCCAACCGCCGCTGGCGGGTGGGCTTAGGTGCCTACACCCTCAGCCGCAGCTACGGCGACTTGTATGTGTATCAGATTAGAAACGGCAAGCGCACGAAGAAAATTATTGACACCCTCACGCCTCAGCTCGACCTCACTTATTTCACGCCCAATGTGAGCTACGTGTTTTTTCAGCGGCGCTGGCTCGAAATCAGCCTGCCGGTTGATTTCGGCCTGGGTCGCAGCCACTACACCGAAACCAACCAGAACAACCAGGTGAGAACCGATACGCGTGGCCTGTTCTTCCCCGTTGAGGCTGGCGTGAACGTGCTGATAAAGCCCTTCCGCTGGCTGGGCGTGAGCGGCAGCGTGGGCTACCGCAAGTCGGTTTTCGAAATCGATTACAAGGAGGATTTCGACGGCTCGTACTTCAGCTACCGCCTAAACGTGTTTGTGGGTGCCATCTGGCGCGACTGGCGGGCCTACCGCCTCCAGCGCCGCCCGGCCGCGCCACCACCCACCAAAAGCGCCGAATAGGCCGAGCAACGCAAAAAAAGTGCCGCTTCCGCGCCGCCCGTCAGTTATCCGGGCCAGCGACAACCGGTGGGTGGGCACTGGCTTTCCTCGGTGCGAAATGAAATTTTGCGATACCCCGGCCATTACCTCATCCCTGAGGGGCGCGCCGTCCGTATCTTCGGCAGCACTCATTTCCCTCTGCTGATATATGGCCGCACCGCTACCTTTTCCTTGTGTTTTACGGCCGGGTCGCGCGTGGCTGCTGGCCGCTACGGTGTTGTTCGTTGCGCTGGCCGGCCCGAGCCGCGCCCAGGCCCCGCCGACTACCGCCCAAGCTCGCTGTCTGATGCTGCCAATGGCTCCCGCGCAGCGGGTGCAGCGCTCCACCCTGGTGGTAGAAGCGCAGGTGCGCGACGCCCAAAGCTTCTGGGATGCCGGCCACCATCGCCTTTTCACCCGGCATCGCTTGCAGGTGTTTTCGCTGCTGAAAGGCCAGCCCACCGATACTGCCGGCCTCGTGCTGCTCACCGAAGGCGGCCGCCTGGGACTCGACCAGCAACTCCTCACCAATACGCTGAACCTCGCGCCCGGCCAGCGCGGCGTGTTTTTCCTGATGCCGGCCCCCTGGCCCGGCCTGCCCGCCGCCGGCCGGCCGCTCACACCGGTGGGCAGCCAGCAGGGCTTCATCGAAGTAAACCCCACCGACGGTACTGCCGCCGAACCCTTCCGCACCTACCCGGCGCTTGACGCGGCTTTTTACCAACGCCTGGCCAGCCTGACGGGGCAGGCGCGGCGGGTGCTGCACCCATTGCCGGCGCTGCCTAAAGTGGCGGCGGCCCGGCCGGCTGGCACGCTGGCTCCGTTGGTCACGGGCCTTAGCCCCCTCAGCCTGCCGGCGGGGGCGGGGGCGGTGCTCACCATTAGCGGCAGCGGCTTTGGCAACAGCCGAGGAGTGGGCTTCGTCGAGTTTCGCAATGCCGATGACGGCGGTGCGACCCGCGTAAAAGCCCGCGAAACCGATTACCTCGCCTGGACCGATACCCGCATTCAGGTGCGAGTGCCCTCGGCGGCCAGCGGCGGCCGTCCTGCCGGTTCGGGCCTGGTGCGCGTCACCACCGACGGGCTGCTGCCAGCCGAAAGCCTGACGCCCGTCACCGTCATCTACGCCCTCACCAACGTGGAGAGTACCGACGGCAACCTCCTCCAGCGCCCTAACCACGTTGCCCAAAATGCCAGCGGCGGCATCAGCTTTCAGCTCGGCCCCAACTTTGTGGCGGCCCCTACGGCGGCTTGGCAGCGGGCCCTGGCCTCGTGGCGCTGCAACACAGGTATGAACTGGGAGGGGGCCGCCGGCCCCAGCAACGCCATTGCCGACGACGGCGTGAACGTCGTCGCCTTTGACCAAGGCACTCAATTGCCCGCCCTGGTGCTGGGCCGCACCACCAGCTACTACCGCGGCTGCTACGCCCCCAACGGCGCGGTGGTGTTCTGGGTGAAGGAAATCGATATGCAGTTTGATGATGCTGCCAACTTCCAGTTCGGCCCGGCTAATGCCGTCAGTCCGCAAGTCGATTTCGAAACCGTGGCCGTGCACGAGCTGGGCCACGCCCAGCAGCTGAGCCACCTCATCCTGCCCGGCGCGGTGATGCACTACGCCGTAGCCCGGGGCCAGAATGCCCGCACCCTGAGCACTATCAGCGACATTGCCGGCGGCCGGCAGGTGTTGCGGGTGCGCAGCTTCCGCAACCTGGGCTGCGGCGGCCCGGCAATGTTGCCGGCCCCGCTCACGGCGCTGGCGGGCACCTACGCGGCCGGCACCGGGGCCACCCTGAACTGGACTACCCGCGACGAGTGCTTCCTGAGCAGCTTCGTGGTAGAGCGCAGCGTCGGGGCCGATACCACCAGCTGGCAGCGGGTGGGCACGGTGGCCACCCGCCCGCCCGCCGCCCAGTACAGCTTCACCGATGCGCAGGCCCCCGCCGGCCTGCGCTACTACCGCCTGCGCCTGGTGCGTCCCGATGGCTCGCTCGACAACACTGCCTCCGTGCTGCTCAGCTCCGAAGGTGCTACGGCGGGCATCTTCCCCAACCCCGTGGCCGGCGAGGTACTGCAGCTGCAATATCCGGCCGCGGCGGCGGGCGTGGTTGCTTTTCGGGTGTACGACGAGCAGGGGCGCCTTGTGCGCGCTGTCAGCCTCACCGTGGCAGCCGGCCTTGGTCTGCTTAGTATCGATGTGGCCGGCATTCGCCCCGGCTTCTACCTGCTGCGCTGGCAGGATGCGCAGGGGGGCACCGGCACCCGGAAGTTCATGCGGGAGTAGCGCCGCCAGTGTGCTGCTTCTACAGGCTGCGCGTGGTGGGTTCGGCTGCTGCCCGGGCCGCCGGCGCTACCTCGTAGCGGCTTAGTTGCGCCTCGTCGAGGTTGCCGTTGAGCCATTCGCTCTCGATGTTGGCCCCCAGCTTTCGATAGAAGCCGATGGCGGACTCGTTCCAGTCGAGTACCTGCCACTTCATGCGCACGGCTCCGGTGGCGCGGGCCTCGGCCACCACCGCATCGAAGAGCAGCCGGCCCAGGCCACCGCGCCGGGCGGCCCCGGTTACCACCAGGTCTTCGAGATAAAGCATCCGGCCCTTCCAGGTGGAGTAGGCCGTGTAGTAGAGCGCCAGGCCGATGATGTCGGCCGCTGCATTCTCCAGTACGAAAAAGCCGAAAATGGGCTCCGGCCCGAAGCCGTCGCGCTGCATGGCGGCCAGCGTGTTGGTCACGGCATCCGGAGCCTTTTCGAACTCAGCCAGCTCTTTAATGAGGCCCAGTACCTGGGGCAAGTCGGTTTCCACGCCGCGGCGCAGGGTGTAGTCAGCAGTTGTCAAGGTCGGGCGAATACTTAAGGGTGGAAGTCGAAACGAACAGCAACAAAAATGAGCAATGAAAAACGCCACTGTGGACATTGTTCATTGCTCATTAATAATTGCTCATTGAGCAAAATTACATTTGCGGCTGCATCTTCTTGATGTCTTCGGTGGCGTTCACCGCGTTCAGCTCGCGAAATTGTTCGGGCTTCTTGGCCCCCGAGGTGGTGTCGGGCGCGGCGGGCAGGGGCGGCAGGGCGGTGGTGACAATGTCGTCCTCGCTATCAACCGAGGGGCCGCACGAAGGCAGCGTGAGCGACAACAGGGCAGCGGCCAGCAGGCCGGGCAGGAGCGTTTTTTTCATCGATGAAATTGCAAATAGGGCCGCAAGTTACGCACGCTTGGCGGCTTGTCATGCGGAAAAGTAGGACTTCGGGTAGCCAATCGGTAATTGGTCGCCCGGAATTTTACTCTACGGTCCGGAACCACGCAATGCCGAGCGCACCCGGCATCAGGCGCACCCGCACCAGGGTGCCAGGCCGAAGTCGCTGGTACTGCGTGCGGCTTACATGCACCCCCGCCGAGTCACGCAATGGCCCCCACGGCTGCACAATGGCCATAAATCCGGAAAACTCATCGTTGTTGATATACTTGCGGAGCAGCCGGGGCGCATAGTAAGCTGGTAGGCCCGCGTCGAATGCCACGTTATAGGCCACCGGAGCGCTATACCCGAAAAACAGCGCTGCTGTCAGGATAATAATGAGCTGTCCGGAATCCCGGTTTTTGCCCACCAAGTGTCGCCAGCTACCGGCCACCAGCAGTAGGGCAAAGCCTCCACCCACCGGATACGCCCACCGTTGGACGGCCGCCACGCTGACCAGTTCCATATCAAACAGCATTCTGACAAACAAGCCAACTCCCGGCAAAATCAGGGCGAAGCCGAGCGACGCGGTCCCACTGCCATCTGGTTCATCGGGCCGCAGCAGGCCCGGATACAGCCCCTGGGCCACTGCCGCCCCGAGTGGCAGCAGAATGCCTGCCATCACGGCCAGCGTATAGGGCGCGGGGTAAAAAATCAACCAGGCGGCAACTATCCAGCTAGCCCGGTTTAGTAGCCGGGCGGTCTGCTGGGCTTCGGTGCGCTGTTTGGTCCGGGCCGTTTGCCCGGCCGGCGAAGCAAAGGGCTCGGGCGGAACATTGGTTTCGGTGGCCTCCTGCGGACTGAGGTTTGGATAGTAGCTGGTTATCCAACGGGCAATTTTTTCTATTTCCTCGGTGAGGAGGCCAATTTTCACAGGCCGCTTGCGCGCATCGACAGGAAAGAGGCGCAGGTAATTCTTGCTTATTCGGTAGCCCTTAATCTCGACCCAGACCAGCTGGTGGCGGCCCAATACTCCGCTTTCTGTAATGCCTTCGGTAGTGATAGTGATGTAGCCCCAGGCAGCCTCCATCAGGCCGTAGAGGAACAGCAGGGCGAAGCCAAGGGGGATTAGGCAATAGAGCGCCGTAAGTAGCGGCATCGGTTTTCCCCGCCACCAGAGTAGCGGCATGCCTACGAAAAGCGCTATCAGCAGCGGTGCGACCACACCCATAAAAATGCGCCAGCCGCTAGCCAGGTAGTATTTGCGAAACTCAGGCAGCGGCACGGACATGAGGTGCAAGCATAAAAGGATGGGTGAGAAGAACGGCAAAGATGGTTGCCGCTCGCATTTTGCTGCCCGCTTACCTTTGCCGGCCCATGCCCGTTCCCCTCTCCGTCGTCATCATCACCTTCAACGAGGAGGCCAACATCGCCCGCTGCCTCCAAGCGCTGGGCGAATTGGCCGACGACGTGCTGGTCGTCGATTCCTTCTCCACGGATAGTACCGTTGAAATATGCCGGCAGCATGGCGCGCGCGTCATTCAGCATTCCTTCGCTGGTTACGTCGAGCAAAAAAACTACGCCACCAGTCAGGCTCGGTTCGACCACGTCCTCCAGCTCGATGCCGACGAAGTCCTCACCGACGAGCTGCGCCAGGCCATCCGCGCCGCCCAAGCCGACTGGCGGCACGCGGCTTACTCCCTGGCCCGCCTCACCAACTACTGTGGCCACTGGGTGCGCCACGGCGGCTGGTACCCCGACCGCAAGCTGCGCCTCTACGACCGTCGCCTGGGCCGCTGGACGGGCCTGCTGCTACACGAGAAATTTGAGGTGAACCCCGGCCTGACTACCGCCCCGCTGGCCGGCCACGCCCTGCACTTCAGCTACCATTCGGTGGCCCAGCACGTCACCCAGCTCAACAAGTTCACCAGCATTACGGCCCAGGAGCTGGCCCTGCGCGGCAAAACCGAGGTCAACGTATTCCACCTGCTGCTGAAACCGCTCTGGAAATTTGTGCACGGCTACGTTTTACGCCTCGGTTTCCTCGACGGTTTTGCCGGCCTGTGCATCGCCGGCATCTCAGCCTGGGGCGTATTCCTGAAATTCGCGAAGCTGAAAACCCGCACCGAACGCGCCGAAGCATGAGCCCGGAAACGCCGCCCACCTTCCTCGTCTCGCGCACCGATGCCATCGGCGACGTAGTTCTGACCCTGCCGGTCTGCGCGCGCCTGAAGGAATTATTCCCCGGCTGCCGGGTGGTGCTTATCGGCCGCAGCTACACCGCTGCCGTGGCCGCCGCCTGCCCGTGGGTGGACGATTTTCTGAACCTCGATGAGCTGCAGCCGCTGCCCGAAGCCGCCCAGGTTGCCGCCCTGCGCCAGTTTGGTGCCGCTGCCATCGTCCACGTCTTCCCCAACAAGCTGCTGGCCCGGCTGGCCCAAAAAGCCCGCATTCCCGTGCGCATCGGCACGCGCAACCGCTGGCAGCACTGGCTCACCTGCAACCGGTTGGTGGCCCTCAGCCGCCGCCATTCGCCCCTGCACGAGGCTCAGCTGAACCTGCAGCTGCTCCGGCCCCTGGGCGGCGCTTTGGCAACCCCGCTACTGGCCGTGGCCCCGTTAGTGCACCTCGCAGCCCCCGAGCCGCTGGCTGAAGCCTGGCAGCAGCTGCTCACCGGGCGTCGCTCCAGTCAGCTCAATGTCATCCTGCACCCGCGCAGCCGGGGCAGCGCCCGCGAGTGGGGCCTGGTTAACTTTGCCCGCCTTGCCCAGCTGTTGCACGCGGCCGGCCACCGCGTTTTTATTACCGGCACGGCGGCCGAAGGGGAGGAGCTGGCCGACTGGCGGCGTGAAAATGCCCCGTACCTGGCCGCCGACCTCACCGGCCAGCTTAGCCTGCCGCAGTTTATTGCCTTCATTGCCGCCACCGATGGCCTCGTGGCGGGCAGCACCGGTCCGCTGCACCTCGCTGCCGCGCTGGGCCGCCACGCGTTGGGCCTGTACCCACCCATCCGGCCTATGCACCCCGGCCGCTGGGCCCCGCTGGGTCTTCATGCCGGGTACATGGTCTTCGACAAACCCGATTGCCAGGCCTGCCGCACCCGCCCGGCGGCCTGCACCTGCATCCGGGCCATTGAGGCGGTAGCGGTAGCTGCCCGAGTGTTGGCCTGGCAGCCCGCAACAGCCGGATAAGTTCCGCTTTTCGACGGCAAACAAACCCCTATTCATCTAGTTAGTTTGCTGCTGGCTGGTATTTGTGCAACCTAGGCGGCATGGCAATCCGTACATCGGTCACTGGGCCGTGCGTTGGCTGTAGCTGTTTGGTGCTCGCCCGGGCTACGAACGGCGGCGCTGACGCAACCGGCAACTCGGCCACCCCTTGCTTCCGAGTTGCTGCCAACGTCCTGGTTATTTGCCCCAATCATCTATTATTTCGTAGGTTTCGGCCTGCAATTACCCTGCCCCAGCATGAGCGATTCTCCCGAACGGGTTAAATTGAGTAAAGAGGAAAAAGACCGGCGCTTTCAGGCCGAGCTCATGCCCGTGCTCGACCCGCTCTACAACTTTGCCTATCGCCTCACCCTCGACGAGGACGATGCCAACGACTTGGTGCAGGAAACCTACCTCAAGGCGTACCGCTTTTTTGAGTACTTTGAGCCCGGTACCAATGCCAAGGCCTGGCTGTTTCGCATTCTCAAGAATTCGTTCATCAACGACTTTCGCAAGAAGAGCAAGCAGCCCGCCAAAGTCGACTATAGCGAGATTGAGGGCTATTATAACCCTGATGATGTGGAGGCCGAAGGCGAAATCGGGGCCTCGTCGTCCGACATGCGCCAGCAGTCGGCCCGCGACCTCATCGGCGATGAAGTAGCCAGTGCCCTGAATTCTTTGCCCGTCGATTTTCGTACCGTCATCATCCTCTGTGACCTGGAAGGTTTTACTTATGAGGAGATGGCGAAAGTGCTTGATATTCCGATTGGTACGGTACGCTCGCGCCTGCACCGGGCCCGTAACTTTCTCAAGGACAAGCTCGAGAAATACGCCCAGTCAATGGGATATGGCAATGATACAATAGACGACGAAACGGAACTAACCGAGGCCGATAATAATTAACGTCAACAGCAAGGGTACATTGGTAGCTTTGTACGGCGTTGTTATTCACCCCTTTCCCAGCAATTTTCAATTATGGCACAATCTGCTACTATAAAAACCAACACGTCGGCCCCCGTTGCCCCGGCCCCGCCGGATAATGGCCCCGACTGCGACCGAGTGAATACTGTACTAGACCAACTCATCGATGGCCACGCCGTGACTGAGGCCGACGAGGATTACCTCTACGACCACGCGACCGATTGTTCGCCCTGCTTCGAAGACCTCGAAAAGCAGCGCGTGTTCATCGGCTTCCTCAATCAGCGCGTGTCGCGCCGGCCCATTCCGGCCAGCCTGCACCAGTCAATTCTGGCCCGCGTTGGGGCCGAGGTGGCTTAATTCCGGCTGCCACTGGCTAGCTTTGCGCGATGCAAGGCAAAATTATTGTGTTTTCGGCTCCTTCGGGAGCCGGTAAAACCACCATCGTGCACCGCCTCATGGACCGGCTGCCCGAGCTAAGCTTTTCCATTTCGGCCTGTACCCGCGACCGCCGCGGGCGCGCCGAAGTCAATGGCAAAGACTACCATTTCATCTCCGTTCAGGACTTCCAGGACAAAATTCGGCACAACGAATTTGTTGAGTGGGAAGAAGTGTACGAGGGGGCCTTTTACGGGACCCTTAAATCCGAAATCGAGCGCATCTGGGCCAGCGGCAAGCACGCTATACTCGATGTTGACGTGAAGGGCGGCCTCAGCATCAAAGAGTTCTACAAGGACCGTGCGCTGGCCATTTTCGTGCGGCCGCCTTCCATCGAAGTCCTCGAGCAGCGCCTCAATGCCCGAGCCACCGACTCAAAATCCAGCATTTCCTCGCGGGTATACAAGGCCAATTTCGAGCTTGCGTTCGAAGACCGGTTCGATGTCACCGTCGTCAACGACGACCTCAACGAGGCCTGCGCCCACGCCGAGCATCTCGTAAGCAGCTTCATCAGCGGCGAGCCCTCCATCGTATAGCTGAACAAGCGAAGCATGGCAACGCAACGCATCGGCCTGCTGTTCGGGTCGTTCAATCCTGTGCACGTCGGCCACCTCATTCTGGCCGAGCATTTCGCCACGCGCACCGATTTGGCCCAGGTCTGGCTCGTGGTATCCCCCCACAGCCCTTTCAAAGCCGCCACCGACCTCCGTCCTGATGCTGAGCGCCTGCACCTCGTGCAGCTGGCCATTGCCGGCAACCCCCGCCTGCGCGCCGAAGAAATCGAATTCAGTCTGCTCCGCCCCAGTTACACCATCGCCACGCTCGATGCCCTGCGCCAGCGCCACCCCGACACCGATTTCGTGCTTTTGATGGGGGCCGATAACCTCGCCGGACTGCCGCGCTGGCGCGAAGCCGCCCGCCTGCTCGCCGAAATCGACCTCTACGTGTACCCGCGCTCCGGCAGCCCGCTGCCCGACCTGGCCGCTTTTCCCCGCGCCCGTGTCGTGGCAGCTCCGTTGCTGGACATTTCCGCTACCTATATCCGCGAAAGCCTGCGTCAGGGCCACAGTATCCGCTACCTCGTGCCCGCCGCCGTCGAAGCCGAGCTGGAAAAATAGCAGTAGTGACTCCAGATTGTTTGTCCTGCTTCATCCACGCTTGAAACGTGGCGTGTTCCGCCTGAAAAAATCAAAAAAGCCCGACGAATTTCGCCGGGCTTTGTCGTTTCCAGGGAGACCAAATCAGATGGTCATAATCTCCGATTCTTTCTTGCTGAAGGTTTTATCCACCTCCGCAATGTACGTGTCGGTCGTTTTCTGCACCTTTTCTTCGGCGCTTTTTACGGCATCTTCCGAAGCGCCTTCCTTCAGCAGCTTGCGCAGCGACTCGTTCACATCCTTGCGGATGCCGCGCACGCGCACCTTGCCGGCTTCCGACTCATTCTTGGCCTGCTTCACCAAGTCGCGGCGGCGCTCCTCGGTCATAGCTGGGATATTCAGGCGCACCCCATCGGCATCCGAAACTGGGTTCAGGCCCAGGTCGCTGTTTTTGATAGCCTTAGCCACTTCAACGACCATATTTTTCTCCCAGGGCTTGATGAGCAGCGAGCGAGCATCGGGAGCCGAGATGTTGGCAATCTGGCTGACGGGTGTGGGCGTACCGTAGTAATCTACGCGCAGGCCGTCGAGCATGGCCGGCGAGGCCTTGCCAGCCCGAATGCGGCTCATCTCTACGTTCACATGCGCCAGGGCCTTGGCCATCGACTCGGCCAGCTCATCAAGGTAAAACTGAATTTCTTCGTCCATCTTTTGAAAGCAATTAACAATTAACAATAAGCACTGAGCAATTACCCGAACGGAGCAGGGGCGTGTTTGCCGCCACAAAATTGCTCATTGTTCATTGATAATTACTCATTGATTTTACGCTTGCTCGGGCTGGTTGCCCACCATCGGGCGCAGCAGGCTTTGCGTGGGTTCTGGCAAGGGCTTGCGGCCGTCACGGCCCGCGTCGGTACCGCCCATGCTTACCAGGGTGCCCATGGGTTCGCCGTTTAGCAGGCGCTCGAGGTTGCCGGGCGTGTTCATGTCGAACACGATGATAGGCAGGTTATTTTCCTTGCAGAGCGTGAAGGCCGTCATGTCCATCACGTTCAGGTTCTTGCTCAGTACTTCGTCGAAGGTGATTTCGGGGTAGCGCGTGGCGGTGGGGTCTTTTTCCGGGTCGGCCGTGTAAATGCCATCCACCCGCGTGCCTTTCAGCACCACGTCGGCCTCAATCTCAATGGCCCGCAGCGAAGCCGCCGAGTCGGTCGTGAAATAAGGCGAACCGATGCCCGCTCCAAAAATAACGACCCGACCTTTCTCCAGGTGCCGCACGGCGCGCCGCCGGATATACGGCTCGCACACCCGCTGGATGGTGAGGCCCGAGAGCAGGCGCGTGCTCACCTCCAGCTTTTCCAGGGCGCTTTGCAAAGCCATCGAGTTGATGACCGTGGCCAGCATGCCCATGTAGTCGCCCTGCACGCGGTCGAGGCCAAAAGCTTCGGCCTGCACGCCGCGGTAGATGTTGCCCCCACCAATCACGACGGCCACCTGTACCCCCGTGGCCTGCACAGACTTAATTTCGGAGGCGTACTGCATCAGCCGTTCGGCGTCGATGCCGTATTGCTGCTGGCCCATCAGCGCTTCGCCGCTGAGCTTGAGGAGGATGCGATTATATTTCAAAGCGTAAGGAACGATTAAATCGGATAATGAAGAGGCCCGCCGGTGGCTAGGCAAACTGTACCAGCACCTGGCCTTTCTGCACGTTGTCGCGCAGTACCACTTTCAGGCCGCTCACGATGCCATCGGCGGGGGCTTTCAGGATATTTTCCATTTTCATGGCCTCAAGCACCAGCAGCGGGTCGCCTTTTTGGACGGCCTGGCCGGGCTGCACCCGAATGTCGACGATGAGGCCCGGCATGGGGGCTTTGAGTTCGTTCACCTTGGTAGCTGTGGCGTTCGCCATGCCCAGGCGTTCGAGTAGCAGGTCGAACCGGTCCTTTGCTTGCAACTCCACCCGCTGGCCGTTTAGTTTGAGGACAATGTTCTTGGTGACGTAGTCGGCTTCGACAACCTCAGCGTTAAAGGAGCGACCTTCGTAGAGGATGTGGAATCGCCCGCCTCCCAGGTCAGCAATGTCCCATGCAAATGGTTCGCTGTTAAGCATCACCGCATCGGGGCTGCGGTAATCGACTTCCCATTGCTGGTTGGCGCCGGTGTTGATTTGGAACATTGGAGTGAGCTTGGATGGGAGTGAAGCGGGGTTAAAGGTAGGCCAAATCTCAAATTAATTCGGAAATTGAGGCGTTTTTAGCCCGTACTTGTTGGCATGAAGTATCTGATTCCAGGCCTTACGGGCCTGTTTTTATTGTTTAATACACTATTGGCCGATGCGCAGTCGTCTGGCAAGGGTGTGCTTCGGCCGCCCATCCACAAAAAGCCGGAGCCGGCTGTTGCGTCGGCTCCGGCCGCCGCCGGACTCACGGTGCCCTCTTGGCTACCCGCCGATGCGCCTTTGCAACCCGCTGCCAGTATGCTGACCGATGTGGTCGATACCAAGCTTGATGTACGCTTCGACTACAAAAAGCAGCACTTGCTGGGCACGGCTATTCTCACCCTGCGCGCGCATTTTTATCCCCAGACCGAGCTGGTGCTCGATGCCAAAGGTTTCGATGTGCAGAAAGTAGAGCTGGTAGGAGAGAAGAAGAATAAAAACCTGAACTACAATTACAATCGCCGCAAGCTCGTCATCGCGCTCGACCACCCGTACCCGCGCAGCACGCCTTACCAAGTGCGTATCGTGTACGTGGCCAAGCCCAACGAACTGCCCCAGGGTGGCTCAGCGGCCATTACCAACGATAAAGGCCTGTATTTCATCAATCCGCTGGGTCTGGAACGGAATAAGCCCCGCCAAATCTGGACGCAGGGCGAGACGGAGTCCAGTTCCTGCTGGTTCCCAACCATCGACAAGCCCAACCAGCGGATGACCCAGGAAATCAGCATGACCGTGGAAAGCCAGTTCAAAACGCTTTCCAATGGCCTGCTCACTTCCTCCCACGCCAACTCCGACGGCACCCGCACCGATACCTGGAAGCTCACCGAGCCGCATGCCCCTTACCTGGCTACTATGGTCGTTGGCGACTTCGCCGTAATAAGCGACTCCTGGCACGGCAAGCCGCTCGACTACTACGTCGAGCCGCAGTATGCTGGTACTGCCCGCGCCGTGTTTGGCCACACCCCCGAAATGCTCGACTTCTTCTCCAAGAAGTTGGGTGTGGAATTCCCGTGGCCCAAATATGCCCAGGTGGCCGTGCGCGACTACATTAGCGGGGCCATGGAGAATACCACGGCTTCCACCTTCGGCAGCTTCGTGCAGGCCAGCAAGCGCGAGCTGCTCGATGCCAATTACCAGACCAGCGAATTTGTGGTGGTTCACGAGCTGTTCCACCAATGGTTTGGCGACTACGTGACCTGCGAGAGTTGGAGCAACTTACCCCTGAACGAATCATTCGCCGACTATTCCGAGTATCTCTGGGCCGAGCGCAAGTATGGCGACGATGAAGCCAGTCTCATTCAGGAGATGAAAATCAATAACTACCTCGAAGAGGCCGTGAGCAAGCGTGAGCCCGTCATTCGCTACCGCTACGTCAACCGCGAGGACATGCTCGACCGCCACTCGTACGACAAGGGCGGACGCGTGCTGCACATGTTGCACAAATACGTGGGCGACGATGCTTTCTACGCCTCGCTCAACCGTTACCTTACTCAGAACAAGCTCTCGGCCGTCGAAATATCCAAGCTGCGTGATGCCTTTGAAGAAACCACCGGCGAAGACCTGAATTGGTTTTTCGACCAGTGGTTTATGCGCCGGGGGCACCCCGAGCTGCGCATTTCCCACACCTATACCAACGGCCAGGTAGCCCTGCGCGTGCAGCAGGTGCAGGATACCATTTTCCAGCCCGTGTATCGCCTGCCCGTAACCGTAGCCGTCTGGACCGGCAGCAACCAGCCCACCGAGCACCGCATCACCATTACCAAAGCCGACCAGACGTTCCAGCTGCCCGCCAGCCAGAAACCCGTTTTGGTCAAGTTTGACAACGAAACCCAGCTACTGGCCCAAATCGAAGAAGAGCGTACCCAGGATGAGTTGATATTTCAGTACTACCACGCCCGCAATTATCAACAGAAGGCGGAGGTAATGAATCAGCTCCAGAATAAAACGGACCAATTGAGCGTGAGCAGTCTCATGCGCAACGCGCTCAACGACAAATTCTGGAACGTGCGTCGCCTTGCCCTCGAACACCTGCGCGGGTACCGCGGCCCCGAGCCCACCGCTATGCGCAAGGACATTGTGCGCCTTGCCAGTGCCGACCCCAACTCCCGCGTCCGCGTTCAGGCCCTCAAAACGCTCTCTGCCTTCCCCGACGGCAGCTACGGCGAAGTCTACGGGTCTGCCGTGGCCGATAGCTCCATCCTGGTTTCAGCAGCAGCAATCGAAATCCTGGCCAAGCGCCCGGAGGTCAATTCCAAGCAGCAAATCGCGGCCATCGAAAACACCCGCAGCAGCACGCTGCTGGTGGCGATTGCCAAGTTCTATTCCCTCAATGGTCGTCTCGACCAGTATCCGTGGTTTCTACGCCGGCTATCCGATGTAGCCGAAACCGACCTTTACGCCTACTTCCAGGCTTTCGGAGCTCTTATGGCCAACATCCCACCCGTCGAGCGCGATAAAGGCCTGAAAGTGCTCGAAGAGTATGCTCGTACCTACCCCCGCTACGAAGTACGCCTCGGAGCATACCATGGCCTTGCGTTGCTCGTGCCCAGCACCCCCGGCCTCAAGGCCACCCTCCAAAACATTCGTGAGAAGGAAACGGACGATAAATTGAAAGCAATTTATAACCTTATGTAGGAGCCAGTTCCGCCGATGAAGCAAAAAAAGAACAACCTTTTTTTGCTTCATCCCTTGCCTTGTGTCAAAAAACCTCTAATTTTGCGACTCCTTACGAAACACTACTACTTCGGTAGCAGCGAAACGAAAGGGCTAAGCTTCTCGGTAATCGGCCGCGAAGCACCAAAAATGGGGGTATCGCATAGTGGCAATTGCGGGTGACTGTAACTCACCTCCTTCGGGTTCATAGGTTCGAGTCCTGTTACCCCCACCATTTTGAGTTAAAAGTTAAGAGTTAAAAGTGGAGAGGTTTTAACTCTTAACTTTACACGCTCAACTTTTAACTCCCTCCGCGGGAGTAGCTCAGTTGGTAGAGCGGCAGCCTTCCAAGCTGCAGGTCGCGGGTTCGAACCTCGTCTCCCGCTCATTTTTCAGCATAAGCCGTTTTAGCTCAGTGGTAGAGCACTTCCTTGGTAAGGAAGAGGTCATGGGTTCAAATCCCATAAATGGCTCAGATTATTACACAAGTCCAGCAATCGGGATTATTCCGGTTGCCGGCTCGGTTCTCTCAGGCAAGCGACGCACAGTTTTCTATTTCAGTAGGGGCTGAGTCTCGCTTTCTTCGTGTAGGTTCCGATTTTACCTCAAATTCACTTCACCACCTCTTTTTTACTCTTTACAATGGCTAAAGAAAATTTCGACCGGTCCAAGCCGCACGTAAACATCGGCACCATCGGTCACGTCGACCACGGCAAGACTACCCTGACTGCTGCTATCACGCAGGTGCTGGCCGGCAAAGGCTTGGCCGAGAAGCGCGATTTCGGTTCGATTGACAACGCCCCCGAAGAGAAAGAGCGTGGTATCACCATCAACACCTCGCACGTAGAGTACTCGACGGTTAACCGTCACTACGCGCACGTTGACTGCCCCGGTCACGCCGACTATGTGAAGAACATGGTAACTGGTGCTGCCCAGATGGACGGTGCTATCCTCGTGGTAGCTGCCACCGACGGCCCAATGCCCCAGACCCGTGAGCACATCTTGCTCGCTCGTCAGGTAGGTGTTCCTCAGCTGGTGGTGTTCATGAACAAAGTAGACATGGTGGATGACCCCGAGCTCCTCGAGCTGGTGGAAATGGAAATCCGTGAGCTGCTCTCGTTCTACGACTTCGATGGCGACAACATTCCGGTTATCCAGGGTTCGGCCCTTGGCGGCCTGAACGGCGATGCCAACTGGGTTCCCAAAATTGAGGAGCTGATGGACGCGGTTGACTCGTTCATTCCAATTCCTGCTCGTCTGACCGACCTGCCCTTCCTGATGCCTGTTGAGGACGTGTTCTCGATTACCGGCCGTGGCACTGTTGCCACCGGTCGTATCGAGCGCGGCATCATCAACTCGGGTGAGCAAGTTGACATCCTGGGCATGGGCGCTGCTGCTGGCCTGAAGTCGACGGTTACGGGTGTGGAAATGTTCCGCAAAATCCTCGACCGTGGCGAAGCTGGTGACAACGTTGGTCTGCTGCTCCGTGGTATTGAAAAAGAAGCCATCCGTCGCGGCATGGTTATCTGCAAGCCCGGTTCGGTAACTCCTCACCAGAAGTTCAAGGCTGAAGTCTACGTTCTCTCGAAAGAGGAGGGTGGCCGTCACACGCCTTTCTTCAACAACTACCGTCCGCAGTTCTACCTGCGTACCACCGACGTTACCGGCATCATCACCCTCCCCGAGGGCGTTGAAATGGTAATGCCCGGCGACAACATCACCATTACCGTTGAGCTCATCAACAAGGTGGCGATGGAGAAAGGCCTGCGTTTCGCTATCCGTGAGGGTGGCCGTACGGTAGGTGCAGGTCAGGTAACCGAAGTTCTCGACTAAGCTCTGGCTTAATCAGTAAAAAAAGCCGCTCTCGAAACCTCGGGGGCGGCTTTTTTACGCTGAAACAGAAGCGAATATTTGTTTTCTCTTCTGTTTATCTTACCTTTGCACTCCCTTTAGCGAAATGCGCTTTGTGGGAATGTCAATAAACGAGTGTGGTGCAGCGGTAGCATACGGGTCTCCAAAACCTTTGACGGGAGTTCGAATCTCTCCACTCGTGCAATTTGGGTCAGTTGGCCCGCTCCATGTCGTCATCAGCGGCAACGCTGTTATCTCTTCAACCAATGGACAAACTGAGCAATTATTTCCGCACCACCATCGAGGAGATGCGTTACAATGTAACGTGGCCCACGACGACGGAACTGCAGAAAAGCGCCGGCCTCGTGCTGATTGGTTCGCTGGTTTTTGCCATTGTGGTAGGCGTCATGGACATCAGCTTTGAGTCGATACTGAAAGCATTTTATAACTCGTTTCGCTAATCAGCAATTAAGATGGGCGAATTGAAATGGTACGTGGTACGCTCCGTGAGCGGCCAGGAGAAAAAAGCCAAAAATTACCTCGAAACGGAGCTCGGTCGCCACAACCTGACCGAGCTGGTGCCGCAGGTGCTGATTCCGGTGGAAAAGGTGTTTGAGATGCGTAACGGCAAGAAGCGCGTCCGCGAGCGGAACCTCTACCCCGGCTACATCATCATCCACGCCGACCTCGGCCACGGTGAAGTGGACCACATCATTACCAGCACGCCCGGCGTGATTGGTTTCCTTGGCGACAAGGACAAAAAGGATGCTTCGAACAACAAGCCAGTTCCGCTCCATATCTCCGAAGTGAACCGCATTCTCGGTATCGTAGATGAAGCCGAACAGCAGGTTGATGCCGCTCTCGACAAGCCTTATGTAGTAGGCGAACTCGTGAAAGTGGTAGACGGCCCTTTCAACGGCTTCTCCGGTAACGTGGATGAAGTATTTGAGGAGCGTAAGAAGCTCAATGTAGTGGTGAAAATCTTCGGCCGTTCGCAGCCGGTAGAACTTAGCTACACTCAAGTAGAAAAGGAGGTTTAATCCTTATCGATTATACCACGCCGGCTAATTGCTCCGGGTCGGCGGGGCTTCCAAACAAGGAGTTTACTAAACTGAGGCAAGCGCGAGTTACGACGCAGGAGCCACAGCCAACACAATCAAATGGCCAAAGAAATCAGAGGTTATCTGCGTCTGCAGATAAAGGGAGGCTCAGCGAACCCATCGCCGCCGGTAGGACCTGCACTTGGTAGCAAAGGCTTGAATATCATGGAGTTTTGCAAGCAGTTCAATGCTCGCACCCAAGATAAAGCCGGTCAAGTGTGTCCTGTACTTATTACCATGTACACCGACAAGTCGTTTGACTTCGTGGTGAAGACGGCACCGGCTCCGGTGCTGCTCATGGAAGCTGCTAAGTTGACGAGCGGTTCGAAAGAGCCGAACCGGAACAAAGTGGGCTCCGTGACGTGGGACCAAGTACGTACCATTGCCGAAACGAAAATGGTTGACTTGAACGCCTTCAAGGTGGAGTCGGCGATGAAGTCGGTGGCTGGTACGGCCCGCAGCATGGGTATCACCATCAGTGGCACTTCTCCTTTTGCTGAATAATTAAACGGAGAAAGAACACATGGCACAAGTAAGCAAAAAGCGCAAGGAAGCCCTTGCCAAACACGACCTGACGCAAATGCGCAGCCTCGTGGAAGCCGCAATCGTGGTGAAGGACATTACCTACACCAAGTTCGATGCTTCAGTAGATATTGACGTTCGCCTCGGCGTTGACCCTCGCAAAGCGGACCAGATGGTTCGTGGCGTGGCCACCCTGCCCCACGGCACTGGCAAAACCGTTCGCGTTCTGGCTCTAGTTACTCCCGACAAGGAGGCTGAAGCGCTGGCCGCCGGTGCCGATTTCGTGGGTCTGGACGACTACATCTCGAAAATCGAGAAAGGCTGGACCGACATCGACGTCATCATCACCATGCCCGCCGTAATGGCTAAGGTAGGTCGCCTGGGCCGTGTGCTCGGTCCCCGTGGTCTGATGCCGAACCCGAAGTCGGGCACCGTAACGACCGACGTCGCCAAGGCGGTGCAGGAAGTGAAGGCTGGTAAAATCGACTTCAAAGTCGACAAAACCGGTATCATTCACTGCTCGGTGGGTAAAGTATCGTTCGAGCCGAGCATGCTGGCCGAAAACGCCCTGGAGGTAATCCAGACGTTGGGTCGCCTGAAGCCTTCGTCTTCGAAAGGTACCTACATCAAGAGCATCACGCTCAGCAGCACGATGTCGCCCGCCGTTCCGGTAGACAGCCAAGTAAACTCCGCTAGCTAATTAACCCAACCAAACATGACTCGGGAAGAAAAACAAACCCTCGTGGATGAGTTGAGCGGAAAAATGCAATCGCACAACTCGTTCTACATTGTCGATGCTTCGGTGATGTCGGTAGCGAAAATCAACGACTTCCGTCGTCTGGCGTTCAACCGCGGTCTGGAATACAAGGTGTACAAAAACACCTTCATCCGGAAAGCGCTTGATACCCTTGGCCACGACACGTCGGAGATGGATGCCGCGCTGAAAGGCCAGTCGGGCGTGTTGTTCTCTACGGAGAGCGGCTCGGCTCCTGCCAAACTGCTGCGCGACTTCTATAAGGCTCAGGCTTACGGCCGCGGCGTCACGCCAAAGCCCGTGCTGAAAGGCGCTTACGTAGATGCCAGCATCTACATCGGCTCCGACCAGCTCGAAGGTCTCACGACCCTCAAAGGCAAGCAGGAACTGCTCGGTGAACTCATCGGTCTGCTCCAGTCGCCCGCCAAAAACGTTATCTCGGCTCTTCAGAGCGGGGGCAACAAACTGGCCGGTATCCTCAAAACGCTTTCCGAAAAAGAGGCCGCCTAAGCGCCCACTCTTTTTCGACTTCAACAATAAATTTTCAACAACACTTTTTTTTAACAATCTACAGAAATGGCAGATTTGAAAGCATTCGCTGAGCAGCTCGTAAACCTGACGGTGAAAGAAGTAAACGAATTGGCAACCATCCTGAAGGACGAGTACGGCATCGAGCCCGCTGCTGCTGCTCCCGTAATGATGGCCGGTGGCGGTGGTGCTGCTGCTGACGAGGCTCCTGAGGAAAAGACGTCGTTCGACGTAATCCTGAAGGCTGCTGGCGGCGCTAAGCTGGCCGTAGTTAAGCTGGTGAAAGACCTGACCGGCCTCGGCCTGAAGGAAGCCAAGGAGCTGGTTGACGGTGCCCCCAAGCCCGTGAAAGAAGGCGTAACCAAGGACGAGGCTGAGTCGCTGAAGAAGCAGCTCGAGGAAGCCGGTGCTGAAGTAGAGGTTAAGTAATTTCTGCTCCTGAAGCATCTCCGGACCCGCTTCGAATAAGGATTAGACCTGGCAACATAGCCAGGTCTTTTCCTGTTTGTAGCGTGTCAACCGCGCGAGCCACCCAGTTCGCGCTTTTGCTATGTCAGCTAACTATCTTGTAGCATAGATAGTTAGGGGGTGCGATGCACCGCTGACGGGCCGCCTGCCGGCCTCCCTTTTTTACGCTTCTGTGTCCATCTTATAATCCCCATCGCATTGGCTACACCGAAAGCAAAGACGGCCGCGCTCAAAAAGACCGCCGACGCGCGAATCAATTTCGCCAAGATTAAGAAGGTTATCGAGTACCCGGACTTCCTGGACGTGCAGGTTCGCTCGTTCCAGGAATTCTTTCAGTTGGAAACCGCTGCTGAGCGTCGTTCTAACGAAGGATTGTTCAAAGTGTTCGCCGAGAACTTCCCCATTTCGGATTCGCGCGAAAACTTCGTACTGACCTTCATCGACTATCACGTTGACCCGCCGAAATATTCGGTCGACGAATGCATCGACCGTGGTTTGACTTATTCAGTTCCGCTGAAAGCCAAGCTGCGTTTGGTGTGCAATGATAAGGACAACGAGGACTTCGAAACGATTGAGCAGGAGGTGTTCCTCGGGAACATCCCTTACATGACCGTGAAGGGTTCGTTCGTTATCAACGGGGCCGAGCGCGTTATCGTATCGCAGCTGCACCGCTCGCCGGGCGTATTCTTCGCCCAAAGCAAGCACACGAACGGTACCAAGCTGTATTCGGCCCGGATTATTCCGTTCAAAGGCTCGTGGATTGAATTCGCCACGGACGTGAACAACGTGATGTACGCGTACATCGACCGGAAGAAGAAATTCCCGGTGACGACGCTGCTTCGCGCCATCGGCTACGGCACTGACAAGGACATTCTCGACCTGTTCGGGCTGTCGGAGGAAGTGAAGTCCGATAAGAAAAACCTTAAGAAAGCCGTTGGTCGCAAGCTGGCTGCCCGGGTGCTCCGCACCTGGACGGAAGACTTCGTGGACGAGGACACCGGCGAAGTGGTATCGATTGACCGCAACGAAGTGTTGCTGGAGCGCGATGCGACCATTGAGGAAGCGGACATCGACGTGATTCTGGAGGCCGGCGCGAAGTCGGTAATCCTGCACCGTGAGAATGTGAACATTGCGGATTTCGCGATTATTTACAACACGCTGCAAAAGGACAACTCCAACTCGGAGAAGGAGGCTGTTGAGCAGATTTACCGTCAGCTCCGGAACACGGAGGCTCCTGACGAAGAAACCGCTCGTGACATCATCCAGAAGCTGTTTTTCTCGGATAAGCGCTACGACCTCGGCGAGGTTGGTCGCTACCGGATTAACAAGAAGCTCCAGATTGGCATGGACCAGGAGTCGCGGGTACTGACCAACCAGGACATTGTCCTGATTGTGAAGTATCTGATTGGCTTGAGCAACTCGAAGGCCATTGTCGATGACATTGACCACTTGAGCAACCGTCGTGTCCGCACCGTGGGCGAGCAGCTTTACGCGCAGTTTGGCGTGGGTCTGGCCCGTATGGCGCGTACCATCAAGGAGCGCATGAACGTGCGGGACAACGAGGACTTTAAGCCGGTGGATTTGATTAACGCCCGGACGCTGTCCAGCGTTATCAACTCGTTCTTCGGTACGAACCAGCTGTCGCAGTTCATGGACCAGACCAACCCGCTGGCCGAGGTGACGCACAAGCGTCGCGTATCGGCGCTCGGGCCAGGAGGTCTGTCGCGTGAGCGCGCTGGTTTCGAAGTACGTGACGTTCACTACACCCACTACGGTCGTCTTTGCACGATTGAAACGCCGGAAGGACCTAACATTGGTCTGATTTCGTCGCTGTGCGTGCATGCTCGCGTGAATGCCATGGGCTTCATCGAGACTCCTTACCGCGACGTGAAAGGCGGCAAGGTGGACATGAGCCCCAACGTGAAATTCCTGACCGCTGAGGAGGAGGACACCCACCACATCGCGCAGGCCAACTCCCTGCTGGATGAGGGCGGCAACTTGACCCAGGAACTGGTGAAGGGCCGTTTTGAAGGTGACTTCCCCGTGGTGAATCCGTCGGAGTACTCCTACATGGACGTGGCCCCGAACCAGATTGTGTCAGTAGCTGCTTCGCTGATTCCGTTCCTGGAGCACGATGACGCCAACCGTGCCCTGATGGGCTCGAACATGCAGCGCCAGGCAGTACCGCTGCTCCGTCCCGAGGCTCCGATTGTGGGCACGGGTCTGGAAGCACGTATCGCCAGCGACTCGCGTACTTTGATTATGTCGGAAGGCGAGGGCGTGATTGACTACGTGGATGCCAACAAAATCGTGGTGAAGTACGACCTCACGGACGACGACATCATGGTGAGCTTCGATGCCGAGCGTATCACCTACGACCTCATCAAGTTCCGTCGTACCAACCAAGACACCTGCCTCAACCTGACGCCGCTTGTGAAGCGCGGTGAGCGGGTGACCAAGGGCCAGGCTCTCTGCGAAGGCTACGGCACCAACAAAGGCGAGCTCGCCCTGGGCCGCAACATGCAGGTGGCATTTATGCCGTGGCAGGGCTACAACTTCGAGGATGCCATCGTTATCTCGGAGCGTGTGGTTCGCGACGACATTTTCACCTCGATTCACATTGAGGAGTTTGAGCTGGAAGTGCGCGAGACCAAGCGCGGCGAAGAAGAGCTGACCTCGGAGATTCCGAACGTGAGCGAAGAAGCCGTGCGCAACCTCGACGACAACGGCATCATCCGCCTCGGCGCGGAGGTGAAGGAAGGCGACATCCTGATTGGTAAAATCACGCCAAAAGGCGAGACGGACCCCACTCCGGAAGAGAAGTTGCTCCGTGCCATCTTCGGCGACAAGGCCGGCGATGTGAAGGATGCTTCGCTCAAAGCGCCGCCCTCCCTGCAGGGTGTGGTTATCGGCACCAAACTCTTTTCGCGTCCTAAGAAAGACAAAAACCTCCGGGCTAAGTCGAAGAAAGAAGTGGAAGACCTGAAGGGCACCTACGCGCAGGAGTTGCGCGGCGTGAAAGCCATCATGGTGGATAAGCTGGTGCAATTGCTGGAAGGCAAAACGAGCCAGGGCATCAAACATCGCTTCGGCGAGGAGATGATTGCCAAGGGCGTGAAGTTCAACCGCAAGAACATCAACGAGGGGATGTTCCCCGAGAAGAACCCTTACAAAGACGAAAGCAATTACGCTGTTCCGGAAGAAGTGAACCTGTTTAAGGACCTCATTCTGGAAGGCTGGACGGCTGATGCCCGCGTGAATGGCCTGGTGCTGGAGCTGGTGCGTAACTACGCCAAGCGCCGCAACACCATCACCGCGCGCTTCAAGCGTCAGCGCTTCACTCTGGAAGTGGGCGACGAACTGCCTGCTGGCATCGTGCAGCTTGCCAAAGTGTACATCGCCAAGAAGCGCAAGCTGAAAGTGGGTGATAAAATGGCCGGCCGCCACGGTAACAAAGGTGTGGTAGCCCGCATCGTGCGCGATGAGGACATGCCTTTCCTGCCAGATGGCACGCCGATGGACATCGTGCTGAACCCGCTTGGTGTACCAAGCCGCATGAACATCGGTCAGATTTATGAGACGGTACTTGGTTGGGCTGGTCTGAAAATGGGTCGCACTTACGCAACTCCGATTTTCGACGGCGCTACCGAGGACGAAGTTGCGCATGAGCTGACCGAAGCCGGCCTGCCGGATTGGGGCCGTGCTTACCTGTACGATGGCCTGAGCGGCGACCGTTTCGACCAGCCGGTAACCGTGGGCGTGATTTACATGCTCAAACTCGGTCACTTGGTTGACGACAAGATGCACGCTCGTTCCATCGGGCCGTACTCGCTCATCACGCAGCAGCCGCTGGGTGGTAAGGCGCAGTTCGGTGGCCAGCGCTTCGGCGAGATGGAAGTGTGGGCACTGGAGGCCTTCGGTGCTTCCAACGTGCTTCAGGAAATCCTGACCATCAAATCGGATGATGTGGTGGGCCGCGCCAAGGCGTACGAAGCCATTGTAAAAGGTGACATTCTGCCCAAGCCGAATATCCCCGAGTCGTTCAACGTGTTGCTCCACGAACTCCGTGGTCTGGCACTCGAAATCACGATGGAATAGTGAAGTGAACGGTTAGTTGCTGGTGCTTTGGCGCTGGTAACTAACCGTTCAACACTTGCTGATTGAAACGACGCCCGTTCTCCGAATTGCCAGATTTCGATTCTTCTCTTACAACAGTTAAGGGACTGAGCTCATGCATATGCACATTGAGCGGAGGTATTCCCATCTGTGCAATGCTTCGGAAGTAACGTGCAACTGCTAATGGAGTACTGACCAAGGTCAGGGGATTCATTCTGAAGCAATTGATGAGGACTCATTAGTAGCTGAGCTGCTAAAAATGCCAGAAAAGGCTGCTTTTACCGCTCTAACTAACTCTTTCGTATGAAAATATCCTTTTTAGTACTAGTCTTAGCCTTATTAGGCGCAACGACTAGTTATGGTCAGAAAAAGGTTATTAAGGCGAAGCGTGTGGCTGTAACTGGTAATACCAGTGTGGCATTGGACGAAAGCTTGGTTGGCCAAATGCAAACCGACAAGAATATAAATTTCAAATTGGTCAGCGCAGTTGGTAACAAGACCAATCAGACAGTTGCAGTTACTATTTTAGTTACCAACAAGGGTCCGAATTTTGATAACTACAATACTCAAGTTTCTGAATTCATCAACGATAAAGGAGAAACTTTCAGCTGTGAAAGTGCTGTGTTCGGTAAAAACGAATCCAGACGTGGCTTAACACTCTTCGCTACACTATACACAGATGTACCCTTGAAAACAGTTTATTTTTTCAAGGGTGTTTTGCCAAGTGTGACAAAAATCAAGCTTTTGCCACTGCCTTATTTTGATAGATTCGGAGGGCAAGCAGGTAAAGTTGAATTCAGAGACATTACCATAAAATGGCGATAGTTGTTGCCATCAGCCACGTTTCTAACAGTCCTTAGGTTAACACATGATGACTGGGTTCTGGTACTTAACTACAAGTTGAAATTTGAATGCTTCGCCATCAGGCAACCGGAGCCACTAATCAAGCGGCTCCGCAAAATGAGAGTAAGAAAACGCTTCAATGAAAGAAGCTGGGGAAGCTGTCCCGAGATATGGTCAGTTCAGCAGCAAGATTCTCCAAGCAACTTAATTGAAGGCCTTTTTGCCCTTAGCCTGACGACGAGCTAGTTGAACAGATATTTCTTAATTGTCTTTGCTACACATACCTATCTGTTGAGTAAAGGCACTTTTTGAAGTGTCGAACTGTTTGGAACTCTTGCGCCCATCTGGCGATGTGCGAGGAACCAAACAGAAAGTAAGCCAAACAGCTACACGCTTAACCCCAATCAAATGGCTTTCGCAAAAAACAAGAAAGTAGTTCAGGACTTCTCCAAAGTCACCATCTCGCTGGCCTCGCCCGAAGCAATTCTGGAGCGCAGCACCGGTGAAGTAGTGAAGCCTGAAACCATCAACTACCGCACTTACAAGCCCGAAATGGGTGGCTTGTTCTGCGAGCGGATTTTCGGTCCGGTGAAGGACTGGGAATGCCACTGCGGTAAGTACAAGCGCATCCGCTACAAGGGCATCATCTGCGACCGTTGCGGCGTGGAGGTGACTGAGAAGAAGGTGCGTCGTGAGCGCATGGGCCACATTGAGTTGGTGGTGCCCGTTGCCCACATCTGGTACTTCAAGTCGCTGCCCAACAAAATCGGCTACCTGCTGGGCCTGCCCACCAAGAAGCTCGACCAGATTATCTATTACGAGCGGTACGTTGTTGTTCAGCCCGGTTCGCTGGCGGAAGAAGGCGTGCAAGTGCTCGACTTCCTCACCGAGGACGAATACCTGGACATCATCGACAAACTTCCCCGGGAGAACCAGATGCTGCCCAACGAGGACCCTAACAAGTTCATCGCCCGCATGGGTGCCGATGCCCTCCACATGCTGCTGGAGCGCATCAATCTGGACGAGTTGAGCTACTCGCTACGTGACTCCGCTGCCCACGAAACGTCGCAGCAGCGGAAGGCGGAAGCCCTGAAGCGTCTGCGCGTGGTGGAAGCTTTCCGTGACGCTGCAACCCGCGTGGAGAACAAGCCCGAGTGGATGGTTATCCGCATGGTGCCCGTTATTCCCCCGGAATTGCGTCCCCTCGTTCCGCTCGACGGTGGCCGTTTCGCCACTTCCGACTTGAACGACCTGTACCGTCGCGTTATCATCCGCAACAACCGCCTCAAGCGCCTGATTGAAATCAAGGCTCCCGAGGTGATTCTGCGGAACGAGAAGCGCATGCTGCAAGAGGCTGTTGACTCCTTATTCGACAACTCGCGTAAGGTGAACGCCGTGCGCGCCGAAGGCAACCGTGCCCTGAAGTCGCTGTCCGATATGCTGAAAGGCAAGCAGGGCCGCTTCCGTCAGAACCTGCTCGGTAAGCGTGTCGACTACTCGGGTCGTTCGGTTATCGTCGTTGGTCCTGAGTTGAAGCTGCACGAGTGCGGCCTGCCCAAGAACATGGCAGCCGAGCTGTTCAAGCCGTTCATCATCCGCAAGCTCATCGAGCGCGGCATTGTGAAGACGGTGAAATCGGCTAAGAAAATTGTGGACCGCAAGGACGCCGTGGTGTGGGACATCCTGGAGAACGTGCTGAAAGGCCATCCAGTGCTCCTCAACCGTGCTCCTACGCTTCACCGCTTGGGCATTCAGGCATTCCAGCCGCGTCTCATCGAGGGCAAAGCTATCCAGCTGCACCCCCTCGTTTGTACGGCGTTTAACGCTGACTTTGACGGTGACCAGATGGCTGTGCACGTGCCCCTCGGCCCGGCCGCTATCCTGGAAGCTTCGATGCTCATGCTGGCCTCGCACAACATCCTGAACCCCGCCAACGGCGCGCCCATCGCGGTGCCGTCGCAGGACATGGTTCTGGGTCTGTACTATGTAACCAAAGGCAAGCGCAGCACCGAAAACGAGAAGATTATCGGTGAAGACCGGGTTTTCTACTCGGATGAGGAGGTTGTGATTGCCATCAACGAAGGCCAGCTTTCGAAGCATGCCTTCATTAAGGTACGGACGCAGATTCGCGACGAAAACGACGACCTGGTAACCAAAATCGTGGATACTGTGGCTGGCCGTGTGCTGTTCAACCAGCTCGTGCCGGAGGAAGTAGGTTTCGTGGACGAGCTGCTGACCAAGAAGAAGCTCCAGCAAATCATCTCGACGGTGTTCAAGCGCACGGGCATGGCCCGCACCGCGCAGTTCCTCGACGAAATCAAGACCCTCGGTTTCCAGTCGGCCTACAAAGGCGGCTTGAGCATGGGCCTCGGCGATATCAAAATCCCGATGGAGAAGGACGTGCTGGTAAAGCAGGCGCAGAACGACGTGAAGGCCGTGACGCAGAACTACCAGATGGGTCTGATTACAGACAACGAGCGTTACAACCAGGTTATTGACATCTGGACCCGCATCAACAACCAGATTACGGAGACGCTGATGGGCCGCCTCGAAAAGGAGGACCAGGGCTTCAACTCCATCTACATGATGATGCACTCGGGAGCCCGTGGCTCGCGCGAGCAGATTCGTCAGCTCGGCGGTATGCGTGGTCTGATGGCCAAGCCGCAGAAGTCGCTGCAAGGCTCGATTGGCGAGATTATCGAAAACCCGATTCTGTCGAACTTCAAAGAAGGCCTCGACGTAATCGAGTACTTCATCTCGACGCACGGCGCCCGGAAAGGTCTGGCTGACACGGCACTGAAGACGGCTGACGCCGGCTACCTGACCCGTCGTCTGGTGGACGTTTCGCAGGACGTCATCGTGAACGAGCCGGACTGCGGCACGTTGCGCGGCATCGAAACCTTCGCGCTGAAGGACAACGAGGACATCGTAGAGCCCCTGGCCGAGCGTATCCTGGGCCGCGTGACGGTGCACGATATCATCGACCCAATCACCGGCGAGGTACTCCTGACTTCGGGTTCCGAAATCAAGGAAGACACCACCCGCCGCATCGATGCTACGGCTATCGAATCGGTGGAAATCCGCTCGGTGCTGACTTGCGAAAGCAAGCGCGGCATTTGCGCCAAGTGCTACGGCCGCAACCTGGCTTCGGGCCGCATGGTGCAGCGTGGCGAGGCTGTCGGTGTTATCGCCGCGCAGTCGATTGGTGAGCCCGGCACGCAGCTGACCCTGCGTACCTTCCACGTAGGTGGTACGGCTTCCAACATTGCCGTGGAGTCGAACATCAAAGCCAAATTTGCTGGTGTGGTGGAGTTCGAGGACGTTCGTACCGTGGCCACCACGACCGCCGAAGGCGTGAAAGGTGCCGTGGTCATGGGCCGCTCGGGCGAAGTTCGCATCGTGGAAAAAGGCACCGGCCGCGTCTTCACTTCCAACCACGTTCCCTACGGCTCGTTCATGCTCGTAACGGAAGGCCAGGAAGTGGAAAAAGGTACGGAGCTGAACAACTGGGACCCGTACAACGCCGTTATTTTGGCCGAGTTTGATGGTACCGTGCAGTTCGACGCCATCACTGAAGGCATCACGTTCCGCGAGGAATCGGATGAACAGACTGGTCACCGCGAGAAGGTGATTATCGAATCGAAGGCCAAGGACCAGAACCCATCCATCATCATCCGCCCCGGCAAAAAGGGCGATGCCGAAGGCCAGAAGGCCTATAGTATCCCGGTAGGCTCGCACTTGAGCGTCGAGAACAACGACAAAATCAAGGCTGGTCACATCCTCGCCAAGATTCCTCGCTCGGTGGGCAAAACCCGCGACATCACCGGTGGTCTGCCACGGGTAACGGAGCTTTTCGAAGCCCGGAACCCGTCGAACCCCGCCGTGGTATCGGAAATCGACGGCGTAGTAACCTATGGCACCGTGAAACGCGGTAACCGTGAAATCTACGTTGAGTCGAAAGACGGCGTCAAGAAGAAGTACATGGTGCCGTTGTCGAAGCACATTCTGGTGCAGGACAACGACTTTATCCGCGCCGGCATGCCGCTGTCGGATGGCGCCATCACGCCTTCGGACATCCTGAGCATTCAGGGCCCCGGCGCCGTGCAGGAGTACCTCGTGAACGAGATTCAGGAAGTATACCGCTTGCAGGGTGTGAAAATCAACGATAAGCACATCGAGGTGGTTGTTCGCCAGATGATGCAGAAAGTGGTGATTCTGGATGCCGGTGACACGTCGTTCCTCGAAAATCAGGTGATTGATAAAATCATCTTCATGGCCGAGAACGACATGATTATCGACATGAAAGTGGTGACCGAAGCCGGTGATTCGAGCAATATGAAGCCCGGTCAGATTGTGACGGCCCGTCGTCTCCGCGACGAGAACAGCAGCCTGAAACGCCGCGACCTCGCCCTCGTGCAAGTGCGCGACGCACAGCCTTCGGTTTCGCGCCCCACGCTGCAAGGCATCACGCAGGCCTCGCTGGGCACGGCCTCGTTCATCTCGGCCGCATCCTTCCAGGAAACGACCAAGGTTCTGAGCGAAGCCGCCATCCGTGGCAAGGCCGACCAGCTGCTGGGCCTGAAGGAGAACGTAATCGTCGGTCACCTCATCCCGGCCGGTACTGGTCTGCGCGAGTACACCCGTCAGATTGTCGGCTCGAAAGAGGAGATGGAAGCTGCCCAGGCCGCGCAAGCAGCCGAAGCCGCCGTTCCCGCCAAGCGCCCCAGCCGTGCTGGCAAGCGCGAAGTATCGGCTGAGTAATCTGCCGTAGGTTTGTAATGGAAAAGCCGACCGGGGTATCCCGGTCGGCTTTTTTTGTTTTAGCTTAGAGCACTATTGCTTCATTTGCAGAAGGCAACGATGGCTACCTCCATACTAATAAACGCATCAGAAGCAGCAGCAACTGTTATAGGGTTCATCCCTGTATTAATAGGGATTCTGATAATAGGTGCAGTGCTTTATGCTGTAGCCATATGGGTGTTTTTGGAAAAGAAATCGCCATTATGGCGTCTATTTGGATTCGTAATAGCTGCACTATTCGCTTTTATCGGTATTGAACCAATAATGAAACCGGGGAACGAGTGGGGGATTATAAACCTCGTGTTTTTAGCCCCTATGTTGTTTGGAGTAGTTGCCGAATACTTATTGCGGAAAAAGCAGCGAACAGCTTAAAGACGGAATCTCTCACACACAATCCCATGCAATCAACCGACCAAAACCCGGACCCAAACGCCATCAACATCGAGCTTTCTGAAGCCATGGCGGAGGGCGAATACGCCAACCTCGCCATGATTGCGCATAGCAACAGCGAGTTCGTGATTGACTTCATCCGCATGATGCCCGGCCTGCCCAAGGCCAAGGTGAAGGCGCGCATCGTCGTCACGCCCGAGCACGCCAAGCGCCTCCTGCAAGCCCTCACCGAAAACATCGAGCGGTTTGAAGCTGCTTTCGGGCCCATCAAGATGCAGAACGAAGCTCCAAGCTACCCGATGAACTTCGGGGGCGCGGTAGGAGAGGCGTAAGCTGAAGCAGACACATTAGCTGCGAAAGCGCCTCCATTTGGGTGGGGGCGCTTTCGTGTTTTAACCCCAGCCAAGGATTCTAAAAATTAACATCCTCAGTCTGTTTGCTATTGCGGCGGAATAACCTTACCTTTGCAAGCCAAATTTTAGGGGCAAACGGCTCCCAACAAACCATTCCTTAAATGCCAACCATCAATCAGTTAGTACGGAAAGGCCGTGAGGCTTTGACTACCAAGTCGAAGTCGCCCGCCCTTGATTCGTGCCCGCAGCGTCGGGGCGTATGCACTCGCGTGTATACCACCACGCCTAAGAAGCCGAACTCGGCTATGCGCAAAGTGGCCCGTGTGCGCCTTACCAACGGTAAGGAAGTAAACGCATACATCCCCGGTGAAGGCCACAACCTCCAGGAACACAGCATCGTGCTGATTCGTGGCGGCCGGGTTAAAGACTTGCCAGGTGTTCGCTACCACATTATCCGTGGCGCCCTGGACACCGCCGGTGTAAGCGGCCGGACCCAGCGTCGTTCGAAGTACGGTGCTAAGCGTCCGAAGCCCGGTCAGCCCGCCGCAGCAGCGAAAGGCGCACCCGCTAAGAAGAAGAAATAAATGATTTAGTTGTTGGTTGTTAGTTGTCAGTTATCAGGTCGTTTAATCGGCCTAGCAACTGACAACTGACAACAAGCAACTGACAACTATATTCAATCATGAGAAAGTCAAAACCAAAAAAGCGCATCTTGCTGCCGGACCCTAAGTACAAGGAGACGCTGGTAACCCGCTTTGTGAACTACATGATGTACGACGGTAAGAAAAACCTCGCGTACACCATCTTCTATGACGCCTGCGACCTCGTAGAGCAGCGCACCAAGGAGAGCGGCCTCGAAATGTGGCGCAAAGCGTTGAACAACGTGATGCCCACCGTGGAAGTGAAAAGCCGCCGCGTAGGTGGTGCCACCTTCCAGGTTCCGATTGAAGTGCGCGCCGACCGCCGCATTTCGGTAGGTGCCAAGTGGATGATTCAGTACGCCCGTCGTCGTGGTGAGAAGACCATGAAGGATAAGCTGGCTGGCGAAATCATCGCCGCCGCCAAAGGCGAAGGTGCTGCCGTCAAGAAGAAAGACGACACCCACCGCATGGCCGAGGCCAACAAAGCCTTCTCGCACTTCCGTTTCTAACCAAGTGCGAACAAGCGAATGAGTGAATGAGTGATTTGCCCCTAACGGAACCTAATCACTGATTCACTCATTCGCTTGTTCACAAACTCACTCATTGTAACAATGGCCGTCAACAAAGAACTTCAATACCTCCGCAACATCGGGATTATGGCGCACATCGACGCCGGTAAGACCACGACGTCGGAGCGTATTCTGTATTACACGGGTAAAACCCACAAAATCGGGGAAGTGCACGATGGTGCCGCCACGATGGACTGGATGGAGCAGGAGCAGGAGCGCGGCATCACGATTACTTCGGCTGCCACCACCACCTTCTGGAACTACCCCACCGACGTGAAGGGCGACCCCACGCCGGATACCCACCAGTACAAAATCAATCTGATTGACACCCCCGGCCACGTTGACTTCACAGTAGAAGTGGAACGTTCGCTGCGTGTGCTCGATGGTGCCGTGGCATTGTTCTGCGCTGTTTCGGGCGTTGAGCCGCAGTCGGAGACTGTATGGCGTCAGGCTGACAAGTACAGCGTGCCCCGTATCTGCTTCGTGAACAAGATGGACCGCGCCGGTGCCGACTTCTTCAAGGCCGTAAACGAAATCAAGGAGAAACTGGGCGCTAACCCCATTCCCCTCCAGATTCCGATTGGCGCTGAAGATACCTTCAAAGGCGTAGTTGACCTGCTGACTGGCAAAGCCATTGTGTGGGACGACAAAACCGAAGGTAAGTCGTACGACGAAATCCCCGTTCCCGAGGACCTCGTTGAGACAGTAGCCGAGTGGCGTCAGAAGCTCGTGGAGAGCGTGGCGGAGTATGATGACGCGTTGCTGGAGAAATTCTTCGACAACCCCGATTCAATTACGAAAGAGGAAATGATGGTTGTTATCCGCCAGGCGGTTATCGACATGAAATTCTCGCCCGTATTGTGCGGTTCGGCCTTCAAAAACAAGGGTGTACAGACGATGCTGGATGCCGTCATGGCTTACCTGCCGTCGCCCCTTGACATGCCCGCCATCATCGGCACCGACCCCGACACCGGGGCCGAAATCGAGCGTCACCCCGACAACACGGAGCCGTTCACCGCGCTGGCCTTCAAAATTGCTACCGACCCGTTCGTAGGCCGTCTGTGCTTCTTCCGCTGCTACAGCGGCGTGCTGGACGCTGGCTCGTACGTGCTCAACAACCGCACCGGCAAGAAGGAGCGTATCTCGCGTCTCATGCAGATGCACTCCAACAAGCAGAACCCGATTGACAAAATCCAGGCGGGCGACATTGCGGCAGGTGTTGGTTTCAAAGACATCCGCACTGGCGATACGCTGAGCGAAGAGAAGCACCCCATCGTCCTTGAGTCGATGAGCTTCCCCGAGCCGGTAATCGGCTACGCCATCGAGCCGAAAACGCAGGCTGACGTTGATAAAATGGGCATGGCCATCGCCAAGCTCATCGAGGAAGACCCCACGCTGAAAGTGAACACCGACCCCGAGACGGGCCAGACCGTTCTCCGTGGCATGGGCGAGCTGCACCTTGAAATCATCATCGACCGTATGCGTCGCGAATTCAAAGTGGAAATCAACCAGGGTGCCCCGATGGTAGCCTACAAGGAGATTCTCACCAAGAAAGTCGACCATCGCGAAACCTACAAGAAGCAGACGGGTGGCCGCGGTAAGTTCGGCGACATTCTGTTTGAGCTTGGCCCGAAGGAAACCGAACCCGAAAAGCCCGGCATGGAGTTCGACAACGCCATTGTGGGCGGTGTCATCCCCCGCGAATTCATCCAGCCTATTCAGAAGGGTTTTGAAGAAGCGATGAAGCAAGGTCCGCTGGCCGGCTTCCCGATTGAGGGCATGAAAGTGCGTCTCTACCACGGTTCCTTCCACGACGTTGACTCGGACGCCCTGTCGTTCGAACTTGCCGCCCGTGGTGGTTTCCGCGAAGCTGCCCGCCAGGCTGGCCCGAAATTGCTCGAGCCCATCATGAGCGTGGAAGTGGTTTGCCCCGACGAGTACACGGGTCCCGTAACCGGTGACTTGAACCGTCGTCGCGGCCTGATGAAGGGCATGGACACTAAAGGCGGTGCCCAGCTGATTAAGGCCGACGTTCCGCTGTCCGAGCTGTTCGGTTACGTAACTGCACTGCGTACGATTTCGTCGGGTCGGGCTTCGGCTTCGCTCACGTTCTCGCACTACGAGCAAGTGCCCACGAACCTGGCCGAAGGCATCATCGCCAAAGTAAAAGGAGGTAAATAAGCTTTTCTAACGGGGGCAATCGGCCCCCACCAATTCCAATGAACCAGAAAATTCGCATTAAGCTGAAAAGCTACGACCACAACCTCGTAGACAAATCGGCCGAGAAAATCGTGAAAGCAGTGAAGGCCACCGGCGCCATCGTTAGCGGCCCGATTCCTTTGCCGACCCAAAAGGAGAAGTTCACCGTGTTGCGCTCGCCCCACGTGAATAAGAAGAGCCGGGAGCAGTTCCAGCTTTGCACCTACAAGCGCCTCGTGGACATCTTCTCGACGTCGTCGAAGACCGTAGATGCCCTGATGAAGCTGGAATTGCCCAGTGGCGTTGACGTAGAAATCAAAGTCTGAGGATTCGATTTCAGCTTTAATTGAGAAAAGCCCCACTGCACAAGTTGCGGTGGGGCTTTTTCGTTGGAAATTGCGGCGGTTGGCTTCTTATACAACATCTAGTTGCCTACTACTCTCGACTTACAATTTCCAATTACGTGCTATGGATTCTTTTTCTATCAGAGGGGCCAGTGGATTCATTAAGATTAAAATAGAGGAAGCATATGGCTTCCCAAACGAAACCAGTGTTTTTGGCGGTTACGACACTAGAAGTAAGCTCAAACTTAAAAGCACTTGTTTTTCTGTGAACAGTATTTTATGGGTGTCTACTGGAAATATATATGACTTTTATAAACAACTCGAAGCTACTCAACGTGACCTGCGCGGAATCGCAAGATTCACTTCTTACGAGAACAATCTGTTATTCGAGATTAGCTACAATGAAGTTGGTCATGTTTCAATAAGCGGAGAATTCCGGGATAATTGCGTAGAAGAAAATGTCCTGAAATTTGAGATATTGACGGACCAGAGTTACTTGAATAGGAGTCTTGGGAAATTGAGACAAATGGTGGAGAAGTACGGTGATAACAGGGGTATAGCTTCTAGCGAAAAGGCCTAATGCAAACCACCTTCACCCTTGCCCGCCTGCACCGCGCCGCCCTATTATTCTGCGGCTGCCTCATCGTCGGTATTTTTATTGCCAACTGGTTTCGCGTGTTGCCCAGCATCGGGATGGCTGGCATCGCCCTTACTGGAATCACCTACGCCGCCGTTCACCGTCGAATAGCCAACTGGCAGCTGTGGCCGGTATTCGGAAGCTTATCGCTGGTGTTTCTGCTGCACCTTATCCAGGGGCTGAACACGAATGCCGCCAATATGGGCGAATACGGCAAAGACGTGGTGTTGCAGCTGCCGTTTCTGCTGTTGCCGCTGGCATTCTGGCTACTGCCGGCGATGCCAAATCGCTACCTACGGTGGCTATGGCTATTACTCGTGGTGATGACGCTGCTAGCGGCGATTGGATCAACTATCAACTACCTGTTACACGCCAGCGCAATCAACGAAAGCTACCTCCATTCGAAGGTTATGCCGACCGAGCCGGACCACATTCGGTTTAGCCTCATTATTACGCTCGCCATTGCGGCCGGCGCACTGCTACTAGCCCATGATGCGGTGCGCCAGGCGTGGCGGCCGTGGGTTATTTATGCTACTGTGGTCCTCGCGCTATTCCTGCATCTGTTGGCAGTACGTAGCGGCGAAATGACCTTCTATGCTTTAGGCGGTTTGGCCATCCTGTGGCTGGTGCTTCGCAAGCGGCAGTGGAAGCAGGCTGGTCTGTTGGCAGCGGTATTGGTGCTACTGCCGGTGCTCAGTTTCGTGGCGTTCCCCACGTTTCGCAACAAGGTTTACAACACGCAGGAAGACGTTGGCAAGGTCAAGCAGACCACCAGCTCCGAGGGTAAGAACTTCTCCATCGCGGCGCGGGTATATTCCTACAAAGCCGCGCTGGCCATCTGGTCCGATAACAAACTGGTGGGGGTGAGCAAGGCAGACCTGGAGAGCGAAATGGCGAAGCGTTACGCCAGGCTTTACCCCGAAATGGGTTCTGAGTTCTATATCCAGCCCCACAACCAGTACCTATACAACCTGGCCGCTTACGGCGCATTGGGGCTGATGGTATTTTGCGCCGGACTATTCTACCCCGCGTGGTGGGCTCGCCGCAAACACGCGCCGTTGCTACTGGCTCAGTATGTTAGTATCGCCCTATCATTGCTAGTCGAATACACGCTGGAAACGCAGATAGGCCTCGCTTTCGTGGTCTTCTTTCTACTGCTGGCGCTGCAAGGCTCCCTGCCCAGCGACGACCCCGACCCAACTTGGCGTCCCGCTTAGCGCCGTCGGGCTATCCGCGATTAAGGAGAGGGTGGGGGACGTTAAGCCGAGCTAACAGCCTCACTGCGAAAATATTTCCAGGCTGCCTTGTGATTCCCGAGGCTTTTTTCCTATCTTTGCACTCCCTTAGCGAAAACGGCATTCGGTCGTTTTCTTTTTGTGTCATTTAATCAACAACAGAATGCCTGGCATCATCGGTAAGAAAATCGGTATGACAAGCCTCTTCACTCCGGATGGGAAAAACATTCCCTGCACGCTCATCGAAGCGGGTCCGTGCGTAGTGACGCAGGTTAAGACTATCGCGAATGACGGTTACACCGCCATTCAAATTGGGTACGGCGAGAAAAAAGTGAAGAACACCACCAAAGCTTTGGTTGGTCACTTCACGAAAGCTGGCACTACCCCCAAGAAAAAATTGGTTGAATTCCGCCTCGACGCTGAATCGACCTACGCCGCTGGCGCAACTATCGACGCTACCCTCTTCGAGGAAGGCGAGTTTGTTGACGTTGTAGGCACTTCCAAAGGCAAGGGTTTCCAGGGCGTTGTAAAGCGTTACAACTTCCAAGGTGTTGGTGGCCAGACCCACGGCCAGCACAACCGCCTGCGTCACCCCGGTTCGATTGGTGCTTGCTCCTGGCCTTCGCGCGTATTCAAAGGAATGCGCATGGGTGGCCGGATGGGCAACGACCGCGTGAAAGTGCAGAACCTAAAGGTGATGCGCGTAGTAGGCGACAAGAACCTGATTCTGGTGAGCGGCTCGATTCCCGGTGCTAAGAATTCTTACGTGGTAATCGAGAAATAGACGATACGATGGAACTCGCAGTATATAGCCTCAAAGGCGAAGACACCGGCCGCAAGGTGACCCTGTCTGACGCCATCTTCGGTCTCGAAGTAAACGAGCACGTGATGTACCTGGACGTGAAGCAGTACTTGGCCAACCAGCGCCAGGGCACGCACAAGTCCAAGCAGCGCAACGAGGTGCACGGCACCACGAAGAAGCTGAAGAAGCAGAAAGGTACGGGCGGCGCCCGTGCTGGTAGCATGAAGTCGGGTGTGTTCGTTGGTGGTGGCCGGATGTTCGGTCCGCAGCCACGCGACTACAACTTCAAGCTCAACAAGAAGACCAAGCGCGTAGCACGCCTCTCGGCTTTGTCGAGCCTGGCGAAAGATGGCAAAATCTCCATCGTGGAGAACATTGCCATGGATGCTCCCCGCACCAAGGACTTCGTTGCCATCATGGACGGCCTCAAGCTGAACAATGGCAAGAAGACCATGCTGGTTACCGGTGAGGTAAACAAGAACGTGCTCCTCAGCGCCCGCAACCTGCAGAAAGTGAAAGTGTCGACGCCTATCGGCCTCAACACCCACGACCTGCTGAACACGGATACGCTGCTGATTTCGGAAGACGGCATGGCTTCCTTGGTTCAACTCTATAGCACCGCCGAATAATGAGCACGCTGAAACGCCCCATCGTCACCGAAAAGGCCACCGGCCTCAACGAGAAAGGTCGCTACACCTTCGAAGTGGAGCGCACCGCCAACAAAGTGCAAATCAAGAAGGACATCGAATCGCTGTACGGCGTGACGGTAACCGACATCAACACGATGCGCACCATTGGCAAAATCAAGTCGAAAGGTACCAAAGGCGGCCAGGTTTCCGGCCGTCGTTCCAATGGCAAAAAAGCCATTGTGACGGTTAAAGAAGGCGATGTAATCGACTTCTATAGCAACCTCTAGGCTTCGCCAACAAAAGATTCTCTCGCCGCAAAAGCACAACTAGCTAGTAATGGCACTTAAAAAACTCAGACCAACAACCCCAGGGCAACGCCACCGCGTTGCGCCGGTGTTCGACGAGATTACGACGTCGACCCCGGAGAAGTCGTTGATGACTTCCCTCCCCAAATCGGGTGGCCGGAACTCTTCCGGTAAAATGTCCAACCGCTACATCGGCGGTGGTCATAAAACCCAGTACCGTATCGTGGACTTCAAGCGTGACAAGGCCGGTGTGCCCGCCACGGTGAAGACCATCGAATACGACCCCAACCGGACCGCCCGCATCGCCCTGCTCAGCTATGCTGACGGCGAGAAGCGTTACATTATCGCTCCCGCCGGCATGCAGGTAGGCGCGAAGATTGTATCGGGCCCCGGTGTGGCCCCCGAAGTGGGCAATACCTTGCCGCTGCGCGAGATTCCCCTCGGTACCATCCTCCACAACATCGAATTGCAGCCCGGTCAGGGTGCGGCCATGGCCCGCTCGGCTGGTACCTACGCCCAAATCGTAGCCCGCGAAGAGAAGTACGCCACGCTCAAACTGCCTTCCGGCGAAATGCGCATGGTGCTCGTTACCTGCATGGCCACGGTCGGCACGGTATCGAACGGAGACCACATGAACACCGTGATGGGTAAGGCTGGCCGGAACCGGTGGGCTGGTCGTCGTCCCCGCGTTCGTGGTGTGGTGATGAACCCTGTCGACCACCCCATGGGTGGTGGCGAAGGCAAATCGTCGGGTGGTCACCCACGTAGCCGTAACGGCATTTTGGCTAAGGGCCAGAAGACCCGTAACAAGAACAAGTATTCGGAGAACCTGATTGTGAGCCGCAAAGGCAAGAAGTAATATATGGCACGTTCACTCAAAAAAGGGCCGTACATTGACTTCCGGCTGGAAAAGAAAGTCACGGCACTCGAAACGGCCGGTAAAAAATCAGTGGTGAAGACTTGGTCGCGCCGCTCGATGATTTCCCCCGATTTCGTTGGCCACACATTCGCTGTTCACAACGGCAATAAGTTCATCCCGGTGTATGTGACCGAGAACATGGTAGGACACAAGTTGGGCGAATTTGCTCCGACGCGTAACTTCCGTGGTCACGTCGCCAAAAAAGATAAAGGCAAGCGCTAAGATGGAAGCAGTAGCAAAACTCCGCAATGTGCCGACCTCGCCTCGTAAGATGCGACTGGTGGCCGACCTCGTGCGCGGCAAGAAAGTGACCCAGGCCCTCGGCCTGTTGCGCTTCGAAGCCAATATCGGCGCCGAGAAGATTGAGAAACTGCTCCTTTCGGCCTTGGCCAACTGGCAGCAGCACAACGAAGAAGAGCGGATTGAGGACGCAAACCTCTACATCAGCGAAATCTTCGTGGACGAAGGACGCCAGCTGAAGCGCCTGCGCCCCGCCCCTCAGGGCCGTGGCCACCGCATCCGCAAGCGCAGCAACCACGTGACCCTGAAAATCGACACGAAAGTGGAGAAAGCCGGTTCGAAAGCTGCTCGTGCGCAAGCTGAAACGACCACCGAGCACGCAAAGCAAGTTGGTACTACCGATAACCCTAAGGCCGACGCCAAATCCTAATTTAATATGGGACAGAAAGTAAATCCGGTTGGCTTCCGCTTGGGAGTCATCAAAGGCTGGGACTCCAACTGGTACGGTGGTAAGGACTTCGCCGAGAAATTGGTGGAGGACGAGAAAATCCGCAAGTACATCAACGCCCGCATTCAGAAAGGTGGCATCAGCCGCATTGTGATTGAGCGCACCCTGAAGCGCATCACCATCACCATCAACACGGCGCGTCCGGGTGTGGTAATTGGTAAGGGCGGCCAGGAGGTTGACAAGATTAAGGACGAGCTGAAGCAAATCACCAGCAAAGACGTTCAAATCAACATCTTCGAAATTAAGCGTCCGGAGTTGGATGCCAAACTGGTAGGCGAGAGCATCGCCCAGCAGCTGGCCGCTCGTATCTCCTTCCGTCGCGCCATGAAGATGTCGATTCAGGCTGCGATGCGTGTTGGTGCCGAAGGCATCAAGATTCAGTGCGGTGGCCGTCTCGGCGGTGCTGAAATTGCCCGTTCGGAGCAATACAAAGAAGGTCGTACGCCGCTGCACACGCTGCGCGCCGATATCGACTACGCTTTGTCGGAAGCTCAGACCGTGTATGGCAAAATCGGCATCAAGGTGTGGGTAATGCGCGGTGAGGTGTTCGGCAAGCCCGACCTCTCGCCCAACCAGCAGCTCACCAACCCCGGTGGCGATGCCGGTGGACGTCGTGACGACCGTGGCCCCCGTGGCGAGCGTCGTGAAGGCGACCGCGGCCCGCGTCGTGATGGTGGTGCTGGTGGCCGTGGTGGCAACGACCGTGGTGGCAACGCCGGCGGTGGTGCTCCCCGCGGCGACAACGCTGGTCCCCGCCGCAACGGCCCCGCCGCTGGTGGTGGAGCCGCCGGTGGTGCTCCTCGTGGCCCGCGTCGCTAGTTTCTAAATGAACGTTTTGAAATAACAGAACGTCATGCTGAGCTTGCCGAAGCATCTCTACCGCTTCGTTGAATCAGCTTGATTACCCTTGTGGTAGAGATGCTTCGGCAAGCTCAGCATGACGTTCTGGTTTTGACGTTCTATCTTCTTCTGAATTCTTTAAAATTTCAATAAAATGTTACAACCGAAAAGGACCAAGTATCGCAAGATGCAAAAGGGTCGCGTAACAGGCCTCGCCTACCGCGGCAGCTCCATAGACTTCGGTTCGTTCGCTATCAAGTCGCTGGAAGTGTCTTGGATTACGGCTCGCCAAATTGAGGCTGCCCGTATTGCCATGACCCGCGCCATGAAACGCGAAGGGCAAGTATGGATTCGCATTTTCCCCGACAAACCCATTACCAAGAAGCCTGCTGAAGTGCGGATGGGTAAGGGCAAAGGCTCGCCCGAGTATTGGGTGGCCTGCGTGAAGCCGGGTCAAATCATGTTCGAGTCGGACGGCGTATCGCTGGAAGTAGCTAAGGAGTCGCTGCGTCTCGCGGCTCAGAAGCTGCCGGTTCGTACTTCATTCGTGGTTCGCCGCGACTACACGGACGCCGCCTAAGTCATGAAGAACAAGACCGACCACAAAGGCCTTTCCGCCGACGCGCTGAAAGAGCAAATCAAAACCGAGCAGGCTCAGGGCCAGCAGCTGCGTTTCGCTCATGCGATTTCGCCCCTGGAAAACCCCGCCCGCCTCAAGGCCAACCGTAAGAACGTCGCCCGTTTGCTCACCGAGCAGACCCGCCGGAACAACGAGCAGGCCTCTAACCCCGCTTAATTCCGATGGCAACCGACGTAACAACCCAAGACCAAACCGCAGCCGATGAAGCTTCGCGCAACATGCGCAAAGAAATCACCGGCAAGGTGACGAGCAGCAAGATGGATAAGTCCATCACCGTGGCTGTGGTGCAGAAACAAAAGCACCCCAAGTACGGCAAGTTCGTGACCAAAACCACGAAATTCCACGCCCACGACGAGAAAAACGAGTGCGGCGAAGGCGACACGGTCCTCATCATGAGCACCCGTCCGCTGAGCAAAACCAAGCGGTGGCGCCTGGTGGAAATTATTGAACGCGCTAAATAATCTAATTCGATGATACAGCAAGAATCCCGCCTGACGGTGGCCGACAATAGCGGCGCCAAGGAAGTCCTCTGCATCCGCGTTTTGGGTGGCACGGGCAAGAAATACGCCAGCGTTGGCGACAAGATTGTGGTAGCCATCAAGTCGGCTATCCCTTCGGGCAACGCTAAAAAAGGCACCGTGAGCAAGGCCGTAGTAGTGCGCGTGAAGAAGGAGATTCGTCGTAAAGACGGTTCGTACATCCGCTTCGACGACAACGCTGCCGTGTTGCTCAACAACAACGACGAGCCTCGCGGCACGCGCATCTTCGGCCCAGTGGCCCGCGAGCTGCGTGAGCGTCAGTTCATGAAAATTGTATCCCTAGCCCCCGAAGTACTCTAAGCCATGGCTATCAGAAAAGCAGACCCCGTGCAACTGCACGTAAAGTCGGGCGATACCGTGAAGGTGATTGCTGGCGACGAAAAGGGCAAAACCGGCGTGATTAAGTCGGTGAACCGGGTAACCCAGCGCGTAACCGTGGAAGGGCTGAACCTGGTGACGAAACACAACAAGCCGAGCGCCAAATCGCCCCAGGGCGGCATCACCAAGATGGAGGCGCCCATGCACGTGAGCAACGTGCAGGCTATCAACCCCACCACCGGTGAGCGGGTGCGCAAAGGCGCCGCAGCGGCTGCAGCTCCGGCTGCGCCTGCGAAGGCCAAGCGTGCCACTGCCAAAACGGCTTAAGCAGCCCCCCGCATCATGGCCCGTCTCAAAGACATTTATAAAAAAGACATCGTACCCGCGCTCCAGGAGAAATTCCAGTTCAAGAGCATCATGCAGGTACCCCGTGTCACCAAAATCTGCATCAACCGTGGCATCGGCGCTGCGGTAGCTGACAAGAAGCTGGTCGACAACGGCGTGGAAGAACTGACGGTTATCACCGGCCAGAAAGCCATTGCCACCATCGCCAAGAAATCGGTGTCGAACTTTAAGCTCCGCGAAGGCATGCCTATCGGTGCTAAAGTGACGTTGCGCGGCGAGAAAATGTACGAGTTCATGGACCGTCTGCTGACGGTGGCCCTGCCCCGCGTACGTGACTTCAAAGGCATCAACGACAAAGGTTTCGATGGTCGTGGCAACTACACGCTCGGCGTGAAGGAGCAAATCATCTTCCCCGAAATCTCGATTGACAAAATCAAAGGCATCTCGGGCATGGACATCACGTTCGTGACCAACGCTGAGAACGATGAGCAGAGCTACGAGCTGCTGAAAGCTTTCGGTATGCCTTTCGCCAACGCTAAAAAAGACGCTTAATCCCTACCTCTTATGGCTAAAGAATCCATCAAAGCACGGGAGCGCAAGCGCATTGCCACCGTGGCCCGCTACGCTGAGAAGCGCAAGGCTCTGAAAGCTGCCGGCGACTACGAAGGTCTCGACAAGCTGCCCAAAAACGCTTCGCCCGTGCGCCTGCACAACCGCGACATGATTGACGGCCGCCCCCGCGGCTACATGCGCAAGTTTGGCATCAGCCGCGTGCGTTTCCGCGAAATGGCCCTCGCCGGGAAGATTCCTGGTGTGACCAAGTCGAGCTGGTAGTCCAGTAAGGCTTTTCACAAGCACTTAAATAGACGCTTCAGCTTCGGCTGGGGCGTCTATTTTTGTTTCATAAGTCGATTGGAGTATGCTCTAACTAAGAAATCGCAAGGTGGTACTAGATTTAACGATTCTTAAAGCGGAGTTTCTTTCATCAGATTGGACCATTGCTGAGCCTGCTTTGGATAAGCTAGTGAGCATTGGCGGAGATGAAGTATTTGAATTCCTCGTTTCTTTCCTTTCAGGCACTGATGTTCTGATGCGGAATCGAGCGTCCATTGCCTTACACGATTCAGAAGATAGCCGTGCTGTAGAGCCACTAATGCAGGCAATCACCAAAAAGGAGAACGAAAATTATCGAGGCACAATGGTGTTTGCCTTAGATACCTTGAACTGTTCTCACCTGTTAGTCGAAATGTTCGACTTACTCTTCTACGGGAATGCTGAAGTCAAAATGGGCGCGATAAGTATATTAGACGGACAGATATTTGAGTTCGATTCGGACGACTTGCATACCATCAAAGCAAAGTGGGACGATGTGCAGCAACATCCAGAGGTATGCCCAGAGTATATTAAAAACAAAGAAGATATTCAGCATACTGTCGATGGTTTTATTGCCTACTTAGAGGTATAAAACTTACGTCGCCGTTTCTGAACCCCTGCCCGGGGACTACTAATACACTTGGTACGAAGGTTAGGTACCGAGGCTGCTGCCACTCCCAGTTTCCTCAGCTACTTTGGCGGCGGGTGGTGGGGGAGGGGTTGTTATTGCAAAAAAGGTGGGTAATTCAGGTAGGCATGCCATGAAGCTCGTGCGACAAGGGCACTTTACAATGTATTGGTCACACGGATGTATTTGGTGCTGGAAAACAATTTGTTAAACTCGTGCTTGATGTCTGTATTCGTCACTCACCTACTTCTTTATTGCAAACCAGTACCTACCCCATGCCCAAAATCATTTCTCCCCAGGTAGAATACGCCACCCTGCTGGCCCAGGTGAAGCAGGTGACTCCGGAAATCTTCACCGCCGAGGGTGGTTTCCTTAATCTAATGGAGGGGCATTGGCAGGAGCCCGGTCGGCCCCGCGAGTTTCGTTCGCCCATCGATAGTACCGTGCTGGGCAGCCTGCCCATGCTGAATCAGGACGCGGCCATCCGCGCCGTGGTGGCCGCCAAGAACGAAGCCGCCGCTTGGGCCGCTACCAGCCACGATGAGCGCCGGAAGAAGGTTCAGGACGCACTCGACCTGCTCCGGCCGCAGGTCGAGCTCATCGGCAAACTGCTGATGTGGGAAATCGGGAAGACCTACAAGCTGGGCTTCACCGATATCGACCGAGCCGTGGAGGGCGCGCAATGGTACGTCGATAACATCGACTCAATGTTGGGGAGCCGCACCCCGCTGGGCTTGGTATCCAACATTGCCTCCTGGAATTACCCCATGTCCGTGCTGCTCCACGCTGTGCTGGTTCAAGCTTTGTGCGGCAATTCAGTTATCGCCAAAACGCCTACCGACGGGGGCTTCATCTCCCTGAGCCTGGCGTTTGCCCTGGTGCGCCGGGCGGGCCTGCCCGTAACGCTGGTGAGTGGCGCTGGCGGCGAACTGAGCGACGCACTGGTGAAGCATCCTGCCATCGACTGCCTCAGCTTTGTGGGAGGCCGCAAAAATGCCCGCAACATCGCCGATGCGCTTTCCACTACCGACAAGCGCTACATGCTCGAAATGGAAGGCGTCAACGCCTACGGCATCTGGGACTACAGTGATTGGAATGCCCTGGCCGACCAGCTCAAAAAGGGCTACGACTACGGCAAGCAGCGCTGCACCGCCTATGTGCGCTTCGTGGTTGAGCGCCGGCTGTTTCCCCAGTTCCTGGAAACGTATACCGAAGCCGTGCGCAACCTGAAGGTGGGTAATCCTACTCTGGTGGATAATGCGGGGGATAAGCTGCCGGACCTCGCCTTTGGTCCGGTCATTAATGCCGCCCAAGCCCAAGACCTCGACCGCCTCTATGCCGATGCCCTCAAAACCGGGGCTACGCCTATTTACGAAGGCAAATTTGACGATAGTCTCTTCCTGCCCGGCCAGGACCGGTCGGCTTATGCCATGCCCCGCGCGCTAGTGAACCTGCCTCGGCAGAGCGAGCTATATTTTAAGGAGCCTTTCGGTCCCATTGACAGCATCGTGCTGGTTGACCGCATGGAAGAGCTAGTAGGCGAGATGAACATCTCAAATGGTGCCTTGGTGGCCGCTATTGCCTCCGATGATGAGGACCTGGCCCGCCGTACGGCCCGCGAGATACGTTCCTTCAAAGTGGGCATCAACAAGCTGCGTTCGCGGGGTGACCGCGAGGAAGTGTTCGGTGGTTTGGGCGAATCTTGGAAAGGGGCCTTCGTAGGCGGTAAGCTGCTGGTCGAAGCTGTAACCAATGGCCCGGCTGGACAGCCCATACTCGGCAATTACCCAAATGCCAGATATATACCCGAAAATGCTTAGTCACCAGTACTACGCTTTATGAAAAGCGGTTGAAAAGACCAAAAACAGTTTTTTGGACCCCGGCTGTGCTAACAGCTGGGGTTCTTCATTTGTAGGGTTTGTATATGGTTAGAAGGTATCGGCCACGCATTCCCATCATAAGTAGTCAGGAAAGTTCAGTGCAACGCTTGCAAAAGCCCTGTAAGCCTGCTACCTTTGCACTCCCAAAACCCTCGAGGCTCGCCTCAAAACCATTTGGCAGGTTGCCAAAAGAAACCATTGGCCGTGCCGTCGCCGGACGTGCCAAGTAGTCTTAACCGAAATTTCGTTGGTCCCGTTGGGCACCCGGCGAAATTTTCTTATCTTTGCGCTCCGAAAAAAGCGGACGTATTTACTAATCAATGAACACTGACCCCATTGCCGACTACCTAACCCGGGTGCGCAACGCCATCAAGGCGAATCATCGGGTGGTAGAAATTCCGGCCAGCAACATCAAAAAGGAAATCACGAAGGTGCTCTACCACAAGGGCTATATTCAGTCGTACCGTTTTGATGATTCGTCGGTTCAGGGCACCATCAAAATTGCTCTGAAGTACAACCCGACCACGAAGGCACCCGCCATCACCAAGCTGCAGCGCGTTTCGACGCCCGGCTTGCGTCAGTACGTGGCCGCCGACAACCTCCCCCGCGTCCTCAGCGGCTTGGGTGTCGCCATCATCTCGACCTCGAAGGGCGTGATGACGGAGAAAGAGTGCAAAACCGAGAACGTGGGCGGCGAGGTGCTGTGCTACGTGTACTAGTCCGGAACCGCTTTAGCAAATTCAATTATGTCACGTATTGGTAAACTGCCGATTTCCGTCCCCGCTGGGGTCGCTATCTCGGTCGACAACGATAACGCAGTGACGGTGAAAGGCCCTAAGGGCACGCTCACTACGCAAGTAGACCGCGACATCACCGTAGCTGTTGAAGATGGTACCCTCACGGTAACCCGTCCCACCGAGCAGAAGCGCCACAAGGCCATGCACGGTCTCTACCGCTCGCTCATCAACAACATGGTGGAAGGCGTAAGCAAAGGCTTCGAGAAGAAGCTCGAGCTCGTAGGCGTAGGTTACAAAGCTTCGCTCGTGGGCAGCACGCTGGAGTTGGCTCTTGGCTACTCGCACAACGTGTACATCGCCCTGCCGGGTGAAGTAACCGCTACGGCCGTTACCGACAAAGGCAAAAACCCGATTGTTACGCTGACCAGCATCGACAATCAGTTGCTGGGCCAGGTGGCCGCCAAAATTCGTTCGCTGCGCAAAGTGGAGCCCTACAAAGGCAAAGGTGTGCGTTTCGTGGGTGAGATTATCCGTCGCAAAGCTGGTAAAACGGCCTCTAAATAAATTCGCATCATGGCATTTGATAAAGCAACTCGCCGCAAGCGGATTCAGCGCATCATCCGCACGAAAGTGTCCGGTACCACGGAGCGTCCGCGCCTGTCGGTGTTCCGCAGCAACACGGGCATTTATGCTCAGATTATCGACGACACGACCGGCCGTACCCTGGCCGCCGCAACGTCGAAAAAAGTAACCGCCGAAGGTGGTAACGGCGTGGCCCTGGCCGCTGCCGTAGGCCGGCAGCTCGCCGCCGTCGCCCAGGAGAAAGGCATCACGAAAGTGGTGTTCGACCGCTCGGGCTACCTCTACCACGGTCGCGTAAAATCATTGGCTGAAGGTGCTCGCGAAGGCGGCCTTAATTTCTAAACTATCATGGCGCAAGAACGCGACAACACCAACCGGCCCGGCGGCGACCGTCAGCGGAGCAACGACCGCGACCGCAACAAGGACAACTCCCGCATGGGGGCTGATTCCGACTTCAAAGAAAAAGTAGTAGCCATCAACCGCGTAGCGAAGGTGGTGAAAGGCGGCCGCCGCTTCAGCTTCTCTGCCATTGTGGTAGTAGGCGATGGCAACGGCAACGTGGGCCACGGCCTCGGCAAGGCCAACGAAGTAACTGACGCCATTGCCAAAGGCATTGACGACGCCAAGAAGAACGTGGTGAAAGTGCCGATGTACAAGCATACCGTTCCTCACCTCATGGAAGGCCGCTTCGGCGGTGGTTTCGTGCTCATCCAGCCCGCTGCGGCTGGTACGGGTGTAATCGCCGGCGGTGCCATGCGCGCCGTGTTCGAGAGCGCCGGTATTAAGGATGTGCTGGCGAAGTCGAAAGGCTCGTCGAACCCTCACAACGTGGTGAAAGCGACGTTTGCAGCCCTCGCCAAAATGCGCGACCCCTTGCAAATCGCTCAAGCCCGTGGTATTTCTTTGGCCCGCGTTTTTAACGGTTAATTGACATGGCACAAATTCAAGTAAAGCTCGTGCGCAGCGCCATTGACCGCCCCGAGCGTCAGAAGCGCACCGTTCAGTCCCTCGGCCTGAACAAACTCAACAGCACTGCTACCCACGAAGTAAACCCGTCCGTTATGGGCATGGTGAAAAGCGTGCAGCATTTGCTCCTCGTAACCGAACTGTAAGACTATAATCGTCATGCTCAATCTCAGCAATTTATCGCCCGCCTACGGCTCGACTAAAAACGAGAAGCGGATTGGCCGGGGCGAAGGCTCCACGCGCGGTGGCACGTCGACCCGTGGTCACAAAGGCGCCAAGTCGCGTTCGGGCTACAAGCGCAAGTCCGGCTTCGAAGGTGGCCAGATGCCCCTCCAGCGCCGTGTGCCTAAGTTCGGCTTCACGAACATCAACCGTGTAGAATATAAAGGCATTAACCTCGATGCCCTTGCTACCCTGCTCGAAAAGAACAGCGCCACTACGATGGATGCTGCCTACTTCGTGGCTAACGGCTTGGTTTCCAAGAACGCTAAAATCAAAATCCTCGGTCGCGGCGAAATCGCCACGGCGGTAGAAGTTCATGCTCACGCATTCTCGAAATCGGCTGTTGAAGCCATCGAGAAGGCCGGCGGCAAAGCGGTTACGCTCTAAAAAGCTACCTTCGGCAATGAATAAGTTTATCGAGTCGATAAAAAACATCTTTGCGATTGAGGATTTGCGTACGCGAATCCTCAATACGCTATTTTTCATTGCCATCTATCGTCTCGGCGTGTACGTGGTGCTGCCGGGCGTGGACCCCACCCAACTCAAAACGGGTGCGGCTGGCCTATTCGGTATTCTGGACACGCTGCTCGGCGGCGCATTCAGCCACGCGTCGATTTTCGCGCTGGGCATTATGCCGTACATCTCGGCGTCTATCGTGTTGCAGTTGCTAACGATTGCCGTGCCTTACTTCCAGAAGCTCCAGAAAGAAGGCGAATCGGGGCGTAAGAAAATCAACCAGTACACCCGGATTCTCACGATTCCGATAGTATTGGCCCAATCGGTTGGATTTATTGCCACCATTAACGCGGAGGCTATCATCAACCCCGGCACGTTCTTCACCGTTTCGACCATGATTATCATCACGGCCGGCACGTTGTTCTGCATGTGGCTGGGCGAGAAAATTACGGATAAAGGTATCGGCAACGGTATCTCTATGCTCATCATGATTGGCATTGTGTCGCGTCTCCCCGGTGCTATAATCGGTGAGGCTGCGGCTAAAGGCGTGAACAAATCCCTGATTTTCCTGCTGGAGATGGTGGTGCTGTTCCTCGTAGTAATGGCCGTTATCGTGCTTACGCAAGCTGTTCGCCGCATCGCGGTGCAATATGCTAAGCAGGTTGGTGGCACTACGCAGCTGGACGCACAACGTCAGTTCATTCCCCTCAAGGTGAATGCCGCTGGCGTAATGCCCATCATTTTCGCGCAGTCACTGATGTTCGTTCCAGCCATTGTGGCGTCGGTATGGCAGAACCAGAGTGATACCGCCAGCTACATCGGCGTGAAGTTCTCGGACTACACTTCGTGGCAGTACAACCTGACCTTCGGTCTGCTGATTATCATCTTCACCTACTTCTACACGGCCATCAGCGTCAATCCTAATCAGATTGCCGACGACTTGAAGCGGAGTGGTGGTTTTGTGCCCGGCGTGAAGCCCGGCCGTGAGACTTCGGAGTACATCGACGAAATACTAACTCGTGTTACCCTGCCGGGTGCTGTAGCGCTGGCCCTCATTGCCATTTTCCCCGCTATTGCACTTTTATTGGGCGTAACCCGTCCATTCTCGGCTTTCTATGGCGGTACGTCACTCATCATTATGGTGGGTGTAGTGCTCGACACAGTGAACCAGGTGCAGAGCTACTTGTTGATGCAGCACTACGATGGCATGATGAAGTCGGGCAAGCTGCGCGGTCGCACGGCACAGCCCATTTCGATAGCTTCGTAAAGCAACAATGGCGAGCGGCAGCATTCAATATAAAACCGAAGAAGAGATTGACCTCATCCGTGCCAGTGCGCTTGTACTGGCCAAGGCTCACGGCGAAGTCGCGAGTATGGTGAAGGAAGGAGTAACGACGCGGCAGCTCGATAAGCGCGCGGAGGAGTTCATCCGGGACCACGGTGGAGTACCTTCCTTCAAAGGGTTGTATGGTTTTCCAGATAGCCTTTGCCTGTCCCCGAATTCGGTGGTCGTGCACGGGTTCGCCACCGATGAACCGCTGAAGAATGGTGACATTCTCACGGTGGATGGCGGAGTTTTCCTGAATGGCTTTCATTCAGATAGTGCTTACACCTACCCAATCGGGGAGGTGGCGCCGGAAGTACTGGCTTTGCTGCGGGAAACCAAAGCAGCGCTGTACAAAGGCATCGAACAAGCCGTGAGCGGCAACCGCGTGGGCGATATCAGCTACGCTATCCAGAACCATGTGGCCCCGATGGGCTACGGGGTGGTGCGCGAGTTGGTTGGCCACGGAGTTGGCGCGAAGCTGCACGAGAAACCCGAGGTGCCGAACTACGGCAAGCGGGGTTCCGGACCGCTCTTGCAAACAGGTTTGGTCATCGCGATTGAGCCGATGGTGAACCTGGGCAAGAAGGATGTGGTGCAGGAAGCGGATGGCTGGACTATCCGCACCAAGGACCGCAAGCCCTCGGCGCACTTCGAGCACACTATAGTAGTAAGAAAAGAAAAGGCGGAGATTCTCACCTCCTTTGAGTACATCGAAAAAGCATTGCAGCAGTAGCCCTTATGGCAAAACAAGCCTCGATTGAGCAGGACGGAACCATCCTGGAAGCCCTTTCTAACGCCATGTTCCGCGTGGAATTGGAGAACGGTCACCAACTGATTGCCCACATTTCGGGCAAGATGCGGATGCACTACATCAAAATTCTGCCCGGCGACAAGGTTAAGCTCGAAATGTCACCCTACGACTTGTCGAAGGGCCGGATTAAGTATCGTTATAAATAAACCCGTTTCCCTTCACAGGTCATGAAAGTAAAAACCTCGGTGAAAAAGCGTAGCGTGGACTGCAAACTGGTCCGCCGTAATGGCAAGCTCTACGTCATCAACAAGAAAAACCCACGCTTTAAGCAGCGTCAGGGTTAATTCAATTTTTAGAACCCCGGAACCTTGGGTACTGAGTCGTTGGTTATTCACCTCCGGCCCGCCTTCCAAGCAGTTGCCGGGTTTCTGTCCGCAAACACATAACCATCCAATATGGCTCGTATCGCAGGGGTTGATATCCCGGACAACAAGCGCGGCGAAATTTCGCTGACCTACATTTTCGGCATTGGCCGGAGCAACGCCAGCAAGATTCTGGTAAAAGCTGGCATCGACGTCAACAAGAAGGTGAAGGACTGGACCGACGAGGAGTCGGGTGCCGTCCGCGCCATCATTGCTGCCGAGCACAAGACTGAAGGCGTGCTGCGCTCGGAAGTAACGACGAACATCAAGCGTTTGATGGACATCGGTTGCTACCGTGGTCTGCGTCACCGTAAAGGTCTGCCAGTTCGTGGTCAGCGTACCAAGAACAACTCGCGTACCCGTAAGGGCAAGCGTAAGACCGTGGCCGGCAAGAAGAAGGCAACTAAATAAACTTAACCGGGAATCGGCGCTGGCTCTGGCGAGTAATGTACTCGCGCAGCCAGCGCCAACACCTCCCGCATTTTTTGCGATAACCAAATGGCACAAAAAAGAAAAGACAAAGCCAAGAAGCGCGTTGTCGTGGTGGAGCAGGTGGGCCAGGTACACATCCGTGCCTCGTTCAACAACATCATCATCTCGATTACGAACAATAACGGTCAAGTGATTTCGTGGGCTTCGGCCGGCAAAATGGGCTTCCGTGGTTCGAAGAAGAACACGCCCTACGCCGCCCAAATGGCGATGAGCGACTGCGGTAAAGTAGCCCACGACCTGGGCATGCGCAAAGCCGAAGTATTCGTAAAAGGCCCGGGTTCGGGCCGTGAGTCGGCCATCCGCGCCCTCGGCAACGTGGGTATTGAGGTGACCACCATCCGCGACGTAACGCCGCTGCCCCACAACGGCTGCCGCCCTCCCAAGCGTCGTCGCGTTTAGTTTTTCACTTCAGATAGTAGATTACAATGGCACGTTATACCGGCCCAACCTCAAAAATTGCCCGTCGCTTCAACGAGGCGATTTTCGGCCCGAGCAAAGCGCTCAACAAAAAAGCCTATCCTCCGGGCCAGCACGGCCGCGGCCGTCGCAAGAAGCAGTCGGAGTACGCTGTCCAGCTGATGGAGAAGCAGAAGGTGAAGTACATGTACGGCATGTTGGAGAAGCAATTCGAAAACCTATTCCACAAAGCAGCAGCGCTCCCCGGCATCACCGGCGACAACCTGCTCGCCTTGCTGGAAGCCCGTCTGGACAACGCCGTGTACCGTTTGGGCATTGCCTCGACGCGTCGCGCTGCTCGCCAGCTCGTTGGTCACAAGCACATCACCGTGAACGGTGAAGTGGTGAACATCCCTTCGTACCACCTCCGTCCCGGCGACATTGTGGCCGTGCGTGAGAAGTCGAAGTCGTTGGAAGCCATCACTACGAGCCTGTCGGTTCGCAACTCGCGCCAGTTTTCGTGGCTGGAGTGGGACGGCAAAGAGTTGGCTGGCAAGTTCATCAATGCCCCCGCCCGTGAGCTGATTCCGGAGAAAATCACCGAGCAGCTCATCGTCGAACTGTATTCGAAGTAAATAGCGCTACTGGTAGCGGCCCGGCATTTTGTCGGGCCGCTCTTGTGCTTATACTTCACCAATTTTTTTCAAATCTTTTACGCCCAACATATGTCAATCTTAGCTTTTCAGATGCCGGAGAAAGTGGTGATGGAGAAATCCGACGACTTCACCGGGACGTTTGAATTTAAGCCGCTCGAGAAGGGCTACGGCGTCACCATCGGCAATGCGCTGCGTCGCATTCTGTTGTCGTCGCTGGAGGGTTTCGCCATCACGTCGGTACGCACCAGCAGCGTGCTGCACGAGTTTTCGACCATCGAAGGGGTGATTGAGGACATGTCCGAAATCATCCTGAACCTGAAGATGGTTCGTTTCAAGAAGACGAGCGATGCCATCTCGGATAAAATTACGGTGCGCGTGAAAGGCCAGGATACCTTTTCGGGTGCTGACATTGCCAAGTTCGCCAGCGGCTTCGAAGTACTGAACCCCGACCACGTGATTGCTCACCTGGACCCTAGCACCGAGCTGGAGTTTGAGTTGACGATTGCTCGGGGCCGTGGCTACGTGCCCGCCGACGAGAACAAGCCGGCTGACCAGGTTTTCGGTCAGATTGCCATCGATGCTATCTACACGCCTATCAAGAACGTGAAGTATAGCATCGAGAACACCCGCGTGGAGCAGAAGACGGACTACGAGAAGCTCGTTATCGAGATTCAGACCGACGGTTCGATTCACCCGGAGGAGGCACTGAAAGGTGCGGCCAACATTCTCATTCAGCACTTCATGCTGTTCTCGGATAACACGATGACCCTAGAAGGTCCTCGCGTGACCGAAGACGAGCCGATTGATGAGGAAACTATGCAGATGCGCAAGATGCTCAAGACTCCTCTGGAGGACATGGAGCTCAGCGTACGCGCTAAGAACTGCCTCAAGGCTGCCGACATCAAGACGATGGGCGAGCTGGTGCAGCTCGAAATCGCCGACATGATGAAGTTCCGCAACTTTGGTAAGAAGAGCCTGACCGAGCTGGAGAACCTCGTTGAAGAGCGTGGTTTGGAGTTTGGGATGGACCTGGGCAAGTATCGCCTGGAGGAAGACTAGTATTAGGTTACCGGATGTGCTGATTGGTTGGACTTGTCCAGCGGGTTAGCACATCTTTTTTTATTCAATTTACTATTTCACCAGTGTGCCCAAGGGGCAGCGGTTCTAATGAGGCCTCAATGGCCCGCCGTGGTCGCCGCCCGCAAGCACACACTTTTTCAAACGTCCAATGCGACACGGAAGAAAAATCAATCACCTGGGCCGTACTACCGCCCACCGCCACGCCATGTTGTCGAACATGTCGTCTTCGCTCATCCTGTACAAGCGCGTTACCACGACGGTAGCCAAGGCGAAAGCCTTGCGTAAGTACATCGAGCCCCTGCTGACCAAGTCGAAAGACGATACGACGCACTCGCGCCGCATGGTGTTCGCCGCGCTGCAGGACAAGGAGTCGATTAAGGAGCTGTTTGGCAACATCTCGGGCAAAATTGCTAACCGTCCCGGTGGCTACACCCGCATTCTGAAGCTGAGCGATACCCGTCTGGGTGACAATGCGGAGATGTGCATCATCGAGCTGGTGGACTTCAACGAAACCCTGATGGACGCCAAAACGGCTGCCGCTGAAAAGGCTACTGCTACGACTCGTCGTTCGCGCAGCCGTGGTGGTAAGAAAGCTGCTGGCGACGACGCTGCTACCTCGGCTACCGAAGTAACCGGCGAGGCGGTTGCTCCGGCCGCCGTGGTTGAGCAGTCGGCTCCGGCTGACACCGCTACGGAAACCGTGAAGGATGGCGAGAGCCGCGAAGAAGCGAAGGCTGATGAAGCTGGTGCTTAATTCGTAGCGCAAGCTGCTTATTTGAAAGGGACGCTCCGTGAGGGGCGTCCCTTTTTTTGTGCTGGTGGGTCCGCCTCACAAGACCCCTGCGGGGCGGGCCTCGCTCCAATGGAGAGGGGAGCCTGTTGGCGTAGACACCTAACCCGAGGCAGAGCGACGTTCGTGGCTGGTTTACCTGATTTCGCGGGAGTTTTCGGTTGGTTGGGAAGATAGGAGATGCTTTGGAGGAGCGATAAGGCGTGTTTTGGGAGTCTTTTAACCAAAACCCCTACGCGATGAAAACCTGTTTTACTTTCCTGATTTTACTACTGGCGCTGGGGCGTGGCTTTGGCCAGCAAATACCAGTGGCGGGCCGCGTGCTGGACGCCAAGCAGGGAGCAGTGCCGTTTGCGACGGTGGTGTTGGTAGCGGCCGGTGATTCGGCCGCGGTAGATGCCGGGCGGGCGGACGAGCAAGGGGCGTACCTGCTTCATGCGAAGCGGGTGGGGCAGTACCAGGTGCTGGCGACGGCCGTGGGATTTCGGAAGGGAAGGAGTGCCACCTTTATGGTTGGCACTGAGAGCGGACGGGTGCCCGACCTGCGGCTGCCAGCCACCGCGCAGAACCTGGGCGAGGTGCAGGTAGTGGGCCGCAAGCCGCTGCTGGAAATGCAGGCTGGCAAGATGGTGGTGAACGTAGCCAGCAGCCTCACGGCAGGCGCCACGGCCCTGGAAGCGCTGCAGAAAGTGCCGGGACTGATGGTGATGAGCAACCGCATTAGCCTGGCGGGCCGCGAGGGGGTTCTCATTCAGATTGATGGGCGCACTACGCAATACACCGACGTGGTGAGTGTGCTGAAGGATTTCCCGAGCAGTAACATTGAACGGATTGAAGTGCTGACCCAGCCCGATGCCAGCCACGACGCGGCGGGCAACGCGGGGATAATCAATATTATTCTGAGCAAAAACGCGGACCTGGGCACTAATGGTACCCTAACGTTGGCGGGGGGGCTACGGGCGGTTTGGCAAGGGTAGCGGCACGCTCGATTTGACGCATCGCACCAAAGGACTCAACCTGTTTGGCAATTATGGGTACACGCTGCGCAAAACCTACGACCAGCTGACCACGGAGCGCCAAGGTGCTGAAGCAGCGGGCAGCTACCGCCAAAGTAGCTACCAGCCGCGCATCGCTAACGTGCAAACCTTCCGCGTGGGAGCTGATTACAGCCTGCCCCGCCGGCAAACCGTGGGCCTGCTCCTGAACGGCTACACGAACCGCACGAGCGTGGATGGCCAGAACCAGACCGAAGCCAGCAGCGGTACCAGCGTGCAAACCACCAACAACGCGCGCCGGCTCACCGACTCCTACGCGGCCAACATCAACTACAAGGCGCTGCTGGATACACTGGGGCAGGAACTGACGGCCGATGTGGACTACTCGCGCTACCAGTCGGACAGCTACGGGCGGCTGGTGAATGAGGTGGCGGCCGGCAGCCTGCGCCGCACTGAGCAGCTGCAGAACGACCAGCTCACGGACATCAGCCTGCGCTCGGGCAAGGTGGACTACCGCCGGCCGGTGCGGGCGGGGCTGAAAGTGGCGATGGGGGCGAAGGCCAGCCAGGCCACAATTGGCAGCGTGGTGGCGCTGAGCGGCGGGGCGGTAGCGCGGAACGACGACTTCCGCTACACGGAAAGCATTCGGGCGGGCTACCTGCAGGCGGAGGGAAAAGTGGCGGGCGTGGACTGGCAGGGCGGGCTGCGCGGCGAGTGGACGAACACGGCGGCCGTATCGCGGGCCGATGGGCGCACGGTGGCGCGCAGCTACGGCCAGCTATTTCCGAGCCTGAGCCTGGACCGCGTGGTGTACAAGGCCGTGGGGCTGAACTTGGCCTACAGCCGCCGCATCGACCGGCCGAGCTACCAGGATTTGAACCCCAGCATCGTGTACCTCGACCCATACACCTCGCAGCGCGGCAACCCGTTTCTAAAGCCGCAGTTCACCAACGACTATAAGTTGGCGCTGACGTACCAGAAACAGCCATTTCTCATGTTGGGCTACAGCCGCACGCAGGACGCCATTAGCTTAGTGACGGCTACCGAGGACAGCGCCGTGTATTCGACCACCGCCAACCTCGACCACTTGGAGCGCTACAGTGCCACGGTGAACGTACCGCTGAACCTGGGCAAGCGCATGACGGGCTACGCCGGCGTAAACGTGTTTCACAACCAATACCTGAGCCAGTACCTGGGCAGCACCTACCGCAACGGGCGCACGGCGGCCACGTTCTACGCGCAGTCGAATACCAAGCTGCCGCACGGTTTTACCTTCGAGGTATCGGGGTACTACCAGACGGCGGGCGTGAATGGGCTGATAAATTTCCAGGGGTTTGGAGCGCTGAACCTGGGCTTGCAGAAGACGCTGCTGAATGAGCGGGCCACATTCCGGCTGTCGCTGAACGATGCGCTGTTCTCGGCCAAGCAGCGTGGCACGGTGCGCTACCAGGACTTGGATGTGCGTTTCCTGAGCTACGGCGAGAGCCGGCAGCTGCGGGCCAGCTTCAGCTACCGGCTGGGCAACGCGCAGATGAAAGCCGCCCGCAAGCGCGCCACAGGCATTGAGGAGGAGCGGGGCCGCGTGAAAACGGACAAGGAGTAAACATACTGTGAGGAAAAGAACGTCATGCAGAGCGCAGCGAAGCATTTTTACCGCGCAATGCAATTTAACCAGCAGGATTACTGCTGCGGTAGCGGTGCCTCAACTGCGCCCAGCAGGACATTCCACTTACTTTTGATTGACATTTTAGTCGTGCTTCGCCCCATGGAACTGCAGCTGCAACGGCCCGGCCGCTCCGATATGCTGCTGGTGCTGGTGTACTGGCTGCTGGCGGCGCCCATTATTTTCTTCAGCTACAGCCAGCAATATGCCCTGGGGCGGGCGCTGGCGGGCATTGGCTACACCGTGGTGCTCGATTCGGCGGCGGTGTACCTGCTGGTGTTTGGGTTTCTGCCGCTGGCACTCACGCGGCGCAACCCGCTGGTTGTGCTGGCGGGGCTGGTGGTATTCGTGCTGATTGACGCGCATTTTTACTGGGCGGGCTACGAGCTGCTGTTTCGGACGGGCCAACCCCTGCATTGGAGCGCGCTGCGCATTTTGTATGCGGTGATGCAGCATACCCAGAGCTACGGCATGATGGGCATTCTGCTGGCCGGCAAGCGCTACGCCGACGTGCAGCGCAGCCTGCTACAAACCCAGAAGGCCCAGACCGAGAGTGAGCTGCGCAATCTCAAGGCTCAAATTGACCCGCATTTCCTGTTCAACAACCTGAATGTGCTGCGCGGCCTCATTCAGCAGGACCCCGCCGAGGCCAACGAGTACCTGGGCCGCTTTGCCAACCTCTACCGGTTCCTGATTCGGCACAAGGACGACGACTTTGTGCCGCTGGCCGACGAGCTGCGCTTCGTGGACGAGTTCGTGTACCTGCTGCGCCACCGCTTCGGCACGGCCTACGATTTCCGCACCGAACTCCCCGATTACGTAGATGCGACTCGCCTGCTGGTGGTGCCGGGCACGGTGCAGCTGCTGGTCGAAAACGCCATCAAGCACAATGCCGGCGACGAGGATGCGCCGCTGCTCATCACCATCCGGGCCACGGCCACGAGCCTGACCGTAGCGCACCCGCGCCGGCCCAAGCGCACGGCCATCGACTCGCTGGGCACCGGGCTGGCCAATTTGCGGGAGCGGTACCGCCTGCTCACGCAGCAGGAAATTGTGGTGACTAATACGCCCGCTACGTTTGCCGTGGCGGTGCCCCTGCTGGCCCAGGCCCGGCCGGCCGTGCTACAACCCCTGGCCGCTGCTGTATGAATATCCTGATTCTGGAAGACGAGATGCAGGCAGCCCGCCAAACGGTGCAGTTTCTGGAGCGGGCCGGGCTGGGCGAGCCCGCGCCGCCGGTGGTGCGCAGCATCGAAAAAGCGCTGGTCTGGCTGCAAACCCATCCCATGCCCGACCTTATTTTTTCCGATATTGAGTTGCTCGATGGCAACGTATTTGCCCTCTACGAGCAGTTTCGGGTGACGTGTCCGGTGATTTTCACCACGGCTTACGACCAGTTTTTGCTGTCCGCGTTTCGAGGCAATGGCATTGCCTATCTGCTCAAGCCCTTCGAGTACGAGCAGTTTCGGGAGGCGCTTGATAAGTACCAGCTGCTGCAAGGCAGCTTCCGCCCGGCCATGCCCGCCGCGCCGGAACCGGGGGCGGCTGAAGCCTCGCTGAGCCCGCAGGTGCTGCGGCAGCTGAGCGAAGCCTTGCGCCAGCACGGCCAGCCGCAGTACAAACAGCGGTTTTCGGTGCGGATGCGCACGGGCCTTTTCCTGCTGCTGGTGGAGGATATTGCCTACGTGCAGGCCGATGAAGGCATCACGTTTGCCGTGGATTCGGCCGGCACGCGCTACCCGCTCACGGGCAGCCTCGCGGAGCTGGAGCGCCAGCTCGACCCGCGCCGCTTCGGCCGCCTCAACCGCTCGGAGCTGGTGAATATCGCCTTTGTGGAGAGAATGGAGCCCTATTTCAACAACCGCCTGGCAGTGCAGCTGCGCACCCGGCCAGCCACAACCCTCACGACCAGCGCCGCCCAAACGCCCGAGTTTCGGCGCTGGCTGGAGGGCTGAGACCACGCTCGCCGCTACTCCGGCAGGGTGTACTCGTAGAGGTCGCCTTTTTCGGTGCTGATGAGCAGCGTACCGTTGTCTTTGAACACGACTCCTTCGGTCTGGCCGGCTCCCTGAAGTGAAATCACGCGGGGCGTGGCCTTCAGGATGTCGGCCCAGGTGTTGCCGTCGAGGATGAACAGCTCGCCGCGACCCAGCAGCACGAGGCGCTGGCCGTCGGCGCGCAGGGCGGCATCGGTTACCTGGCCGGGAATGGCGAGGGTGGTCACTAGCTTAGCGGTGTAGGTGCCGGGCTGCTCGGGCACGGTGTATACTTTGCTGGCGCGGTCCTGGGCGCGGTCTTTCGTGAAAAGCCACACCTGGCCATCGTGCCAGAGGCTGGCTTCGACATCGAAGTTGCGCTGCTTTTTCTTGGGCGGAAATTCGGACTGGTCGGGGTAGGTGAAGACAATGGTGCCCACTGTCTTGGGCGAATCGGGCCGAAACGTGTAGATTTTGAGGTCGCGGCGCTGGTTCTCGTTGTTGCCGCAGTCGCCGATGTAGTAGGTGCCGCGCCCATCCTGGCTCAGGCTTTCCCAGTCGGTATTGGTAGCGGGTACTTCGATGGTGCGCACCAGCTTGCCCGTGGCATCTATTTCGTAGAGGGTGGGGGAGTTGCCATCGTCGCCGAAGCTGAAGTATTTTCCAGCTTCGGGGGCCGCGGCAAGGCCGGAGCTCTCGGGCACTACGCCCTTGAGGGAGCCTACCGAGCGGAGGCCGGCTATTGCAGCGGCGGCGTTTTTGTCCTTGCGGCGGTCGCCGCCCTTGGGCAGGTCGGGTGCCGACTGGCCAGCAGCATTCTTATCGGCGGGAATATCAGATTGCGCCTGCGAGCAGGCGGTGGTGAACAACAGAGCCACGGCGGCCGGCAGCAGGAGAAGAACGCGCATCAATGTAAAGCTGGAAGTGAGCCTGCCTATACGTAATGCCGCCTTTTAAGGTACGGGGTCGTAGCCGTGGCCGCCCCAGGGATGGCAGCTGGCAATGCGCCGCAATGCCAGCCGGCCGCCACGCCACGGCCCGTACTTGCCAATGGCCTGCGCCGCATATACCGAGCAGGTGGGCACATAGCGGCAACTCGGCGCGGTGAGCGGCGAAATGAAGCGCTGGTAGAACCAGACGAAGCCCAGGAAAAGAGCGCGAAACAGCCGGGAGAGCATGGAGCAGGAAAAATGTAAAGTTCAGTAGCGGGCGCTACTTCGGCAGCGCGTTCAGCTCCTGCCTCCAACGTTGCCAGTCGGGCAGCAGGCGGGTTTGCAGGTCGTAGAACGCCGGGGAGTGGTCGCCCACCAGCAGGTGGCAGCACTCGTGCAGCAGCACGTAGTCGAGGCACTCGGGGCGGGCGCGCACGAGCTCGGGCGAGAGCCGGATGCGGGCCGAGCGCGGCGTGCAGCTGCCCCAGCGGGTGCGCATCTGGCGAACGGACAGCGTGGGGCGAGTCAGGTTAAATTCGGCGAAGCGGGGCCAGACCCGGGCCAGCGAAGCGGCAAACAGTGGCCCGGCCTGGCGGGCGTGCCAGGCGTGGAGCAGGGCTTCGGTCTGGGCTGCGCTCAGGGAATGAGGAGCAGAAATGACTAATTCATCCTCAGCCAGCGTCACGGCCGGGCGGGCCGCTTCGGCGAAGCGCAGGCGGTAGGGCTGGCCCTGGTAGTAGTGCGTGCTGCCGACGTCGAAGTGCCGGGTGGGCGCGGGGGCCGGGCGACTGGCGAAAGCCTGCTGGTGCTTGAGAATCCAGTCGGCTTTTTTGAGCACCTGCTGGGCCACCCATTCGGGCGTGGTGCCAGCCGGGGCGCTGATGTGCACGCTGCCATCGGGCCGCACGGCGAAGCCGAGGGTGCGCCGCGAGCGAAACACCAGGGTGTAGTGCAGCGAGTGGTTCTGGTAGGCCAGGGTTTCGCGGCGAATGGGGGCAGAAAAGGGACGGGGCATGCAGGGAAGCGCAGGAAAACAGGTGATGGGAGCCGCAAAATTCGGCAGACTGGCCCATTTGCAACGAGGACAGCAGGGACTAACCGCCGAGCGGAGAAATAAATTTCGGCCGGGTTTCCGGCAATCGTCGCCACCGTGCTACCTTACCGCTATGGAACACTGTTTACCTCGGTATATTTCTATGCTGGGCGTTGTTTTGAGCTTGGCGGTATTGCGGCCGGCTGGTTCGGCGTGGGCCCAGGGCAACGGGCCGGGCGTGCGCGGGGCGCGGGCCGCCGCGCTGGGCAATGCCTCGGTCGCCCTTGGCGGCGATGTGTGGAGCATGGGCAACAACGTGGCCGGGTTGGGCGAGGTGCAACGCCCCACTGTGGGCTTCTACGGCGAAAACCGCTATTTCAGCACTGCCCTAAACGTAGCTGCCCTCAATTTGGCGCTGCCGCTGGGCCGGCCGCCCGCCGCCGCCACGGGCCCGGCCGCCACGATGCCCGGCGCGGAAGGTGGTTCCGATGCGCCGGCCCCGCGCCCGTGGGCGCGGCACGGCGTGGTGGGCCTGGAAGCGCAGCGCTTCGGCGGCCAGCTGTACAACGAGACGCGGGTGGGCGTGGGCTACGGCTACCGGTTTGGGCAAATCAGCCTGGGCGGGCGGGTTGATGTACTGCAGGTGAGCATTGAGGGCCTGGGCAGCCGGCGCGTGGCGCTGGGCACCCTGGGCGGGCAGATTGAAGTGCTGCCGCGCCGGCTCAGCTTCGGGGTGGCGCTCTACAACATCAGCCAGACCAAGCTGGCCAGCTACCAGGACGAGCGGGTGCCCACCGTCCTCAAGGCGGGGCTGGCCTACCGGCCGGGCGCGCAGGTACTGCTGCTGGTAGAAGCCGAGAAGGACGTGGAGCGCGACGCCAATTTCAAGGTGGGGCTGGAGTACCGGCCGGTGCCGGTGCTGGCCGCGCGGCTGGGGCTGGCCTCGCTCACGGAGCAGGCCAGCGCGGGTATTGGCGTGCAGGCCGGCGCGTTCCAGATTGACTACGCGGCGGCTTTTCAGCAGGCGCTGGGTTTCAGCCAGCACCTGAGCGTGAGCAAGGCGTGGGGGAAGTAATTCTTGATTAAAAATTAAGAATTAAAAATTAAAAATTTTCGATGGAAATGCCCCCGCCTTTACTTGTAAGCTGCCGGCGAGCATGCCTGCTATTGGGGACGCTGTTGCGCGACTCCAGCCGTTTTCGTGCTACACTGGCCATTCTGTTTTTAATTTTTAATTCTCAATTTTTAATTCATACCGCAAACGGCCAGGATTACGTGCGGCGCGCACCCGATTTGGACCGCCTCACGCAGGAGCTGTTTGCCGAGATTCAGTCGGACGAAGTGCCGTACGAGGACCTCTACGAAACGCTGCTCCAGTACTACCAGACGCCCATCAACCTCAATACCGCTACCCGCGAGGAACTGCGCGCGCTGCTGCTGCTGAACGAGAACCAGATAACCACGCTGCTCAACCACCGCGAAGCCAACGGCGACCTGCTGAGCGTGTATGAGCTGCAAAGCATTGAGGGCTACGACCTGCGCACGATTACGCGCATCCTGCCCTTCGTGGGCGTGCTGAGCAGCAATGCCAACGCCAGCCGGGGCAGCTTGTGGCAGCGCATTGCCCGCGAAGACAACAACGCCCTGTACCTGCGCTACGAGCGGGTGCTGCAGCAGCGGCAGGGTTACTCGCCGCCCACCATCTACCAGGGCCAGCCCACCACGCGCTATCTGGGCTCGGCCGATAAGCTGCTGATTCGCTACCGGGTGAGCCACACCAAGGATTTTAGCCTGGGCTTTTCGCTGGAAAAGGATGCCGGCGAGCAGCTCATCTGGAACCCGCAGAACGGGCAGTTTGGGGCCGACTACGTGTCGGCGCACCTGCTGGTGCAGGAGCGCGGCCGGCTGAAGGCGCTGGCGCTGGGCGACTACCAGCTGCAATTTGGGCAGGGGCTGCTGCTGTCGTCGGGGCTGGGCGTGGGCAAGGGGGCCGAAACGATAACCACCCTGCGGCGCTCGTCGGTGGGCGTGCGGGCGTACTCGTCGCTGCTCGAAAACTCGTTTTTTCGGGGCGGCGCGGCCACGTACCAGGTGGCACCCACGGTGCAGGCCACGGGCTTCGTGTCGCACAAGAATGTGGATGCCAACCTGCAGCAGCGCCTCGATTCGCTGGCGCAGTTTAATGAGTTTACGTCGGGGCTGCTCTACACCGGCTTCCACCGCACGGCTTCGGAACTGGCCAACCGCCACCGGCTGGCCGAAACCGTGGGCGGCGGCAACGCCACCTACACCAGCCGCGACGGCAACCTGGCCATCGGGGCCACGGGGGTATTCACGCACTACGGCACGGCCGTGCTCAAGCGCCCCGAGCCCTACAACCGCTTCGAGTTCAGCGGCAAACAAAACCTGGCCCTGAGCCTGAACTACAGCTACGTGTACCGCAACTTCCTGCTGTTTGGCGAAACCGCCCGCAGCACCGGCGGCGGCCTGGGCACCGTGAACGGCCTGCTGGCCAGCCTGGGCAGCAGCGTAGACGCGGCCCTGCTGGTGCGGCATTACGACCCCACCTTTCACACACTCTACGGCAACGCCTTCAGCGAAAACACCCGCAACATCAACGAAACCGGCGTGTACATCGGCCTGAAAGTACGGCCCGTGGCGAAGTGGGAAATCTCGGCCTACTACGACCAGTTTCGTTTTCCGTGGCTGCGCTACCGGGCCAGCGCCCCCACCGATGGCCACGACGCTCTGCTGCGCATCGCTTACTCGCCCACCAAAACCAGCTTGCTCTACGTGCAGCTGCGCCAGCGCCTCAAGCCCCGCGACCTGAGCACGGCCGAGCTTACCGCCCTCAACCCTTTCCGGGCCCTGCCGCTACCGGGCGAGCAGCTGCGCCAGAGCATTCTGGTGTACTACAACACGGCCCCCAGCCCCCAGCTGGAGCTGCGCACCCGCCTGCAGGCCCTGCGCCTGCGCGACGATACCGGCCTGGCCTGGCGCAGCGGTTTCGCCCTGGCCCAGGATGTGGGCTACCAGCTCAACCGCTCGCTCAAGCTCACGGCTCGCTACGCCATCTTCGACGCCGACGACTACGACACCCGCCAGTACGTGTATGAGCAGGACGTGCTGCTGGCCGTATCGGTGCCGGCCCTTTATGGGCAGGGAACCCGCGTGTACGGCATTGCCGAAATCCGCCTCAACCGCAGCATCACGCTTTGGCTGCGCTACGCCGAAACCCGCTACCGCCACCAGGACTTGGTCGGCTCGGGGCTCGAATCCATTCAGGGCGCGCTGCGCAGCGAAGTGAAAGCGCAGCTGCGGGTGAAGTTTTAGGGAAGGATTTTGGTGGCTGCCTGCTACTAGCCGGACGTGTTTAGTGCCACTTCCTGCCTGCTGCTCACCAGCTATTTCGGGGTTGTGGTCGAACCCGCGGTAAGCTCAGGCAGGGGGGAGGTACCGAGCTGATTAATTTTAAATTGACATAAACGATGATTTAATCAAACCTGGGGGTGGCTCACTGAATATAAAACTGCCGTTCAAGTGGGTTCAACGGCTAAAACTGGCGGTGTGCCGAAATAATTAAAATATAAATAATATATTATGATATAGATGTAGGTTTTGAAGGGCGCTACCTTTGCTGGTAAAAATTCTTTAAAAAGTTCTGCAGATGAAACAAGTTTCCACTTTTTGGGCAACCTTGGTGTTGTTGTTGACGGCCCTGAGCGGATGGGGCCAAACGGTGACGGGCACCGTGTTTGAGGATGTGAACTACGGCGGCGGCGCTGGCCGGACCTACGCTACGGCCAACACTGCGGCCTCGGCTTCGGGGTTTGCCTCGGGGGCCATTGGACGGCCGGGCGTGCGGGTCGAGCTGTATGATGCCGGCGGCACGTTCCTCACGGCCACTACCACCGATGCCACGGGCAACTACAGCATCGGCGGCCTGAGCAGCGGCACGGCCTACACGGTGCGCGTGGTGAACTCGGCCCTGACTTCGGCCCGGCCCGCAGTGGCCTCGACGGCGGGCCTGCTGCCGGTACAAACCTTCCGCACTAATGCCGGAGTAGCCGACGCCCAGCGCGTAGGCGGCGAAAACCCGGCCCTGACCGATGGCACTGCCAACACCGGCAGCTTGGTGGTGACGGGCAGCACGGCCGCCAACAACATTGCGCTCAGCTTCCGGGGCGTGACCAATGGCGGCGATGCCAGCCTGTTCGTCGACAACGTGCAGGTGCTGCAGAGTGGCACGCCGCTAGGCACTAACCCCATCGGCAACCCCAGCTTCGAGGACCCGGTGCTCGGTACTGCCTCCGGTAGCTATCAATACAACGTGCCCGTGAGCGGCACGCAGCCCTGGGTATTTTCGCCGTACTCGGGCATTCAGGCTAACAACAGCGCTTTTACTCCTCCCAATACCGGCAGCGGCGCGCAGGCGGCGTTTGTTCAGAGCAGCCCGGCTGGCACGGGTACGGTCAGCCAGTCGTTTACGCTGCCGCTGGGTACTTATCAGGTGCGCTTTGCGGCGGCCAACCGCGGGTATGGCAACGCCCAGACGGTGAACGTGGTCATCAACGGCATTACGGTGCTGGCCAACGTGCAAAATGGTGCGGCCTACAGCACCTTCGTAACGCAGCCGTTTACGGTGGGCCCGGCCTCGACGGGTGGGCAGGCGCTGAGTGCGCTGAACGCGCAGAGTGTGGCCCCCTTCACGGCCACGGCCGGGGCGGTGAGCGGCGTCGATTTCGGCTTCAGCTACGACGTGGTGACGAACACCAACGACAGCGGCCAAGGGTCGGTGCGCCAGTTTTTGCTGAACAGCAACGCCCTGGGCAATGCCAGCCTGGCCCAACTGGGCCAGGCGGCCGGCCAGGAAACCAGTATTTTCATGATTCCGAACGGCGTGGCCGGTGGCGCGGCCCCGGCCGGCCTGCAGCGCACGCCCGCCGTGGCCAGCGGCCTGAATGGCGGCAGTGGACCCAACCTGTGGGCTCGCCTGCAGGTGCTGAGCCCGCTGCCAACCATCACCGACGCGGCCACGACCCTCGATGCAACTACGCAAACGACCAATATTGACAACTCGAATCCCGGGCAGGTGGGCACGGGCGGCACGGTGGGAGCCACGGCTGGCACCCAAACGCCGCGCCCGCTGCCGCTGATTGACCGGCCCGAGGTGGAAATCTTCGGCCAAAACACCCTGGCCAATGTGCTGCGCTCGACGGCCGGTAACACGGTGGTGCGCGGCCTGGCTCTGCACGGGGCCGGCACGGCCGGCAACGGCACCGTGGCCCTGGCCGGCGCGCTCGACTTCCTGGTGGAAAAGTGCATGCTGGGCACCTCGGCGCTGACGATTGTGGACCCCAGCGTGCTGCAAGCCAACACGACGGGCCAGTACAACCTGCAGATTACGGGCGTGAGCCGCGGGCTGGTGCGCAACAACAGTATTGCCTACGCCAACTCTTCGGGCCTGATTTACAACGGCAGCACCGGCAGCGGCGTGGTGAACGTGACCAGCAACGAGTTTGTGCAGAATGGCTACCGCGTGGCCGGCGGCGACAACATTACGGCCGGCGACAATGGCGCGGCCAACGCCACCGGGCCGCTGCGCATCCGGGCCAACCTTATCCGCTCGGCCAACTCTGACGGCGTGCAGTTTGACATTGGCTCGTTTGCCGGCAACAACGCCATCACCTACAATACCTTTTACGACAACGGCAACGGCGGCCTCACCATTGCCCGCTCGCAGCTCGAAGGCTCGGCCATTCTGTACCTGCAGCGCAACGGTGCCCGCACGGGCAGCAACAACGACTCGATTGCCTACAACGTCATCAACCAGTCGCAGGCCTCGGGCGTGGTGGTGGGCTACGGGCAGCGCGGCGTCATCATCACCCGCAACTCGATTTACTTCAACGGCACGCCCTTCAACTCGCCCACCGGCTCGAACCTGGGCATCGACCTGATTCCACAGGCCAACTACTACGTGGGCTCGCCCAATCCCATCGCGGCGCGCGACTACGGCAACGGCGACGGCGTGACGCCCAACAACGGGCCCGCCTCGGTGAATACCGCCTACGGCAACGCGGGCATCAATTACCCCATCATCACCTACGCCCGGGTGGCCACGCTGGCCAGCACCACCGTGAGCGTGGGCGGCTACGTTGGCTCGGCCCCTGGCCAAACGGCCTTTGCCGGGGCAGTAGTCGACTTTTATGCCGCCGATAACGTGCCCGCCAACAATGCCGGCCAGGTGCTGGCCGGCGATGGCCGCCGCGTGGCCCACGGCGAGGGCCGCACCTACGTGGGCAGCCTCACGGCTGATGCCAACGGCAACTTCGTGGGCACCATCACGGTGCCCAACAACACCCCCCCTAACAACGGGGCCGCCTCGACGGGCCTGCTCACGGCCACGGCCACGTTGGTGGGAGCCAGCAACTACGGCACGTCCGAGTTCAGCCCCAACGCGCCCATCATCATCACGGCCGACGTATTTGCTACTATAACGGGCGTAACGGGCGGCGTGAGTGCCGGGGCCACGGGCACCTTCACGGTGCAGTTTGGCAACCAGAGCATTACCGGGCCGGTGCAGGCCGATGGCGTGACGGCCCAGGTGCAGCTGCCACCCGGCCTCACGGGCGTGACGGCTACCAACGGCGGCACCTACGACCCCACCACGGGCATCATCAGCTACGTGGGCTACACGGGGCTACCGGCCAACAGCCTGGCTTCGGGCGCTTCGTTCAGCTCGGTGGTAAGCTACCCGCAGCCGGTGACCGGCGCGCTGGCGGCCACGGCTACCATCCTCACCACCACCAACGAGGGCGGCCTGCTGGGCAACAACACGGCCACGGCCGTGAACGCCACCAATTTACTATATGACGTGGCGACGACCGTAGCCGGCCCGGCCACCGCCGTGCAGGGCGCGCAGGTGAGCTACAACGTGACGACCACCAACCCCGTGAACCCCGCCTTCCCCTCGCCCGCGCCCCAGGTGGTGCAAACGGTGAGCATCCCGGTGGGGGCCTCGAACGTGTACGTGACCGGCGGCGGCGTGATTACGGGCAGCACGGGCCTGGGCTTCACCGTGACCTACCCGGCCCTGGCGGCCCTGGCCCCCGGCCAGCGCCTGACCAACACCGTGAGTTTCACGGCCCCGGCCAGCGCCAGCTTTGGCGTGACCGGCACCGTGGCCACCAGCCCGGCCGACGGAGCCAGCCCCAACAACACCTCGACCGCCACCACCACGGCTACGGCCGGCTCGGGCCCGCCGGCCAATGTGTACGTCACCATCTCGCCCTCGTCCTCGACCGTGGCCCTGAACGGGGCCGTGAGCCTGACCGTGGAGCAGGGCAACTACGGCCCTAACGCGGCGGCCGGCATTCAAACCACCGTGCTGCTGCCGCCGGGCCTGCCCACCAGCGGAGCCAACGCGCCTACGCTGGCCGGCTACACGCTCAGCGCCAGCACGGCTACCACGGCCACCTACACCAGCGGAACCAACACCGCCACTTACAGCACTACCAGCGGCCTCTTTACGCTACCGGCCGTGGCCACCCAGCCCTCGGGCAGCACTGGCGGCACAGCCAATACCTACACCCTGGGCTACGTAGCCACCACGGCCGGCGTGTTTCCGGCCACGGCCACGGTGGCCACCACCACCCCCGACCCCGTGCTGGGCGACAACGTAGCCTCGGCTGAGGTGACGGTGAACCCCGGCGTGGCCGACCTGTCGGTAGCCCTCACCGGGCCCACCACGGTGGCGGCCAGCGAGCCGCTCACCTATACCCTGACGACGACCAATAACGGCCCGGCCGACGCCCAGGCCGTGCGCCAGACGGTGAGTATCCTGGCCGGGCTGGGCCTGACCGGCCCCTCGGCGGTGCGCCTCAATGGGGCGCTGCCCACCAGCGTGAGCGGCACCGTGGCCACCTACGGCAGTGGCCCCACGGCCGCCACCTACAACGCCCTCACCGGCATCGTGACGTTCCCGGCCGCCGCCCTGCCCGTACTGGCCGTAGGCAGCGCCGTGAGCAATACCATCACCTACCTGGCCCCGGCCAACGGCAACACGGTGCTCACCAACACCGCTGCCGTGCAAAGCTCTTCGCCCGATAATAACTTGGCCAACAACTCGGCCAGCGTGGCGGCCCCGCTGCAGCCGGTGGCCGATGTGCAGGTGACCATCAGCTCGACGGGCTTCCTCACGACCAACGCCAGCGGCGGCAACCCGGTATTGTTCGGGGTGAGCACCGTGAACAACGGCCCCAGCATCGCGCCCAGCGCCAGCACCACCGTGAACCTGCCCGTCAGCTTGCCCATCACCGGCACGGGCCCCGACGTGGTGCGCCTCAACGGGCAGCTGCCCAGCAGCGTGAGTGGCCTAGTGGCCACCTACAACTTCCCCGACGGCAGCTCGGCCACCTACGACTCGAACCCCGCCTCCGGCACGCCGGGCCTCGTCACCTTCTCGACCCAGACCAACCTGACGCCCGGCGGCTCGGGCATTTCGGCTACCATCGGCTTCGTGCTGCCTACCGGCTACATTGGCCAGCTGGTTGCCACGGCCCGCGTGGTGGTGGGCGGCATCCTCGACACCGACCAGAGCAACAACATTGCCCTGGCCCAGCCCATTCTGGCCCCAGCAACGGGCTCCAACGACGTGTCGACGACTGTCATGGCCTCAGCCACCACGCTCACCGCCGGCCAGTCGCTGACCCTGACCGTGACTTCGAACCCCGGCACCGGGGCCACCGGCGTGTTGCAATACCTGCAGCTGCCGGCCGGCCTCACCAGCAGCGGCGGCACCGTGACAGTAAGCGGCGGCCCCGGCGGCAGCGTGGTGACGGGCGGCACGCTCTCGCCCAACTACGACAATACCAGCGGCCTGCTCACCTTCCCGGCGGTACTCAGCCTGACGGCTACCACTTCCTACTCCGTGGTAATTAGCAGTGTGCCGGGCAAGGGTCCGCTGGTGGCCACGGCCAGCATTACGGCCAACGAGCTCGACTCGGCCCCGGCTAACAACGTACAGGTGGCCTCGGTGGCCATCACGCCCAGCGCCATGCTGGCCGTGGTAGTCACCGGCCCGGCCACGGCCCCGGCCGGCACGATAGTGAGCTACCTGCTGGCGGCCACTAACAACGGCCCCAGCACTGCCACTGGCGTGTCGCAAACCCTCACGCTGCCGGCCGGCGTCACGGCTTACTCGCTCAACGGGGGACTGCCCATCGTTATCGGCGGCCCCGGGCCTACCACCATCACCCTGCCTATTCCGACCACGCTGGTGGCCGGGGCGGCCAACTCGGTGAGCAGCACGGTGACCTTCGTGGCCCCTGGCGCGGTGGGTTCGTCGTTCGCGGTGAGCAGCAGCCTGGCCGCCACCGGCCCAGCCGGCACGGCCACGGTTACGGGCTCGCAAACCACGACCATCATCAGCCCGCCCCCGATTGCCTTCAACGTGGTGAATAACCTGACTTCGCCCGAGGGCAACTCGGCGCTGGTGCCGCTGGCCCTCTCGCCGCTGCAGGCCCAGCCCCAGGGCTTGGCTACGCTCAACGCGGCCACGCCCTTCATCATCCTGAGCCTGCCGCTGGCCAGCCAGGGCGTACTCTCGCTGAGCGGCTCGCCCGTGACGGTGGGCCAGACGCTCACCACCACCCAGGCCGGGCAGCTGGCGTTTCTGCCCAACAGCGGCTTTGTGGGCAACGCGGTGTTCACCTACCAGGCCCTCGACAATGGCGGGCTGGTGTCGAACATCGCCCGCTACCTGATTCCGGTAGGGGCCGACAACGCGGCCGTGTATGCCAATACGCCCCTGAAAGGCGGGACCAACGCTTATAACAACGGCGATGTGATTGCCTTCGTGATTGACCCCAACGGGGCACTCTACAATGGCTCGGGCCTAATTTACCAGCTCACCGGGGCCAATGCCGGCCAGCCAGCCACCGGCCCCGTGAACAATGGCGTGCAAACGACCACGACCACGGGTGTATTCAGCAGCACCACGGTGCCGGCCATCACCTCGCTGACGTTGCTGGGGCTGACCTTCAACCCCGCCACGGGCCAGATTACGGTGATTGACCGCACCAAGCTCAAAGCCGGCACCTACACCCTGAACATAACCACCACCGACCTGCGCGGCGGCGTGACGACCCTGCCCGTCACGTTCACCATCGGGGCTCAGCCCCTGCCGGTCGAGCTTACCGCCTTCACGGCCGAGGCCCAAGGCCAGGCCGCCCGCCTGAGCTGGAGCACGGCCTCGGAGAAAAACAGCGCCCACTTTGAAGTGGAGCGTTCGGCCAACGGCACTACGTTCCAGCGCCTGGGCGACGTGGCGGCGGCCGGTACCAGTACCGCCGCCCGCAGCTACAGCTATTTGGACCGCGAAGCTGCCCAGACGGCCACCCTGGTGTACTACCGCCTGAAGCAGGTGGACCTCGATGGCACATTTAGCTACTCGCCGGTGCGCACCGTGGCCTTCGCGCCCACAGCACCTGCCTTCGCGGTGTACCCCAACCCCGCCTCGGCCCGCACCACGCTCGACCTGACCCGCCTGCCCGCTGGCTCCTACCGCGTCTCGGTGCTCGATGGCACTGGCCGCCTGGTACGCCAGCTGGACCTGAGCGGCGGCCTGACCAGTACTCTGGACCTGGCTGACCTGGCCATCGGCACCTACCTCGTGCGCCTGACCAGCACGGCGGGCACTGCCATCAGCCTGAGCCAGCGACTGAGCAAGGAATAGCAACCGGCACCCGCTTTTGACAAAAGGATGTCAGGCAGCCTTGTTTTTACGCCAACAAAAAAGCGTCGCCTTTCCGGGCGGCGCTTTTTTGTTGGCGTAAAAACAAGGCCCTGCGCCTGCGCGATTGACCTCAACCTGTTCTAGAGTAGGGGATTAGCGCTGGCGCAGGGCGTGTTAGCTACCAGCTCAAGCGTACGGCCCGCTACGCCTGCTTCGACGCCGCCGATTACGATGCCCGCCAGTATACGCATGAGTAGGATATGCTGCTGGCCACATCGATGGAGCCATGTACAGGCAGGCATAGGGCTCTTTCCTACGCTAATTGCCCGCTTTTTCACGCGCGTCAGCGTCTTCCCGAATCTTTCGGAAACGGGCGTTAATCAGCTGACGGCGCTCTTCCTGGGCCGGGGTCAGAATGGCTTTGAGCTGCTCCTCGTACTGGGACTCAATAGCGGTGCTTTCCGCTTGCAGCGTACTGTGGTCGCGCAGGCCATTGTGCTTGACTAGCAGGGCGCGCCGCGCCTGCGACCACGCGAGGGTGGCAGCTCGCAAGCGGGTTGTTTGCTCGGGACTGAGCGTGAGTTGGCCAGTGAGCTGGTCGGCGGTGCGGGCAGCTTCCATTTCGGGGTTCATCTCGGTGGCCGATACGCGCACCCGTTGCACGCCCACGGCCGTTGGCAGGGGCAGGGTAGTTTGGGCAGTGGCGGCCAGGGCACTGCCCAGCAGCGTCAGGCTAAGTAGAAAATCCTTACGCATTGGTTGAGGAAAGGAAAGCGAATAAAAGGTGGGCGAAAGTAGCTGCGCGTCGGCCGGCACTTCAGCTCTCCGTTTTTACCAACACCACCTGGGCCTTATCGGCGCTGTTGATTTTACGGCGGAAGTCGAGGTAGCCGGGATAAGCAGTTTTGGGTAGCCGGGCGCGCTTCAGCTCCAGGCGGCGGATATACTGAATGGTGCCATCGGGCAGGGTGGCATATTGGGTGGCGTAGGTACCGTAGGCGGTGCTGAGCTGCACCGGGGCGGGCAGGGCTTCGGGATGAAAGCCAGCGGGCAAGTGCAGGCGCACGGTATCGGCGTGCAGGCTGGCCTGGGGCAGCCATACCTCCGACTGCCGCTCGCCCACTTGGGCGGGCAGGGCCGGCAGGCGGCTCAGCAGGTTAGGGTTGATGAACACGCGCTTGCCGCTGGGCGGGGCGAAGCCGGGCAGCGTGAGGGCCAGGTTCTCGACCACGACCGGTAGCGGGCCGGCCGACGTGGCGGCCAGGTTGAATTTGGTGAGCGTGAAGGTGGGCAGCCTGAGATGGTCAACGATATATTTCTTCTGGTCGGGTGGGCCCAGCTCGTGCAGCAGGGCGGCGTAGAGGTCCTGCTCCTGGCCGGTGCGCAGGGTGCGGGCGGTGGCGGTGGCCTCGCCGGTAGCATCCAGAAACAGGTCGAGGCGGCGCACGAGGCGGTTTTCGGCCGTGCCGTAGCGCGGGGTCGCAATCAGCTTGCCGCCCTCGGGGGTGAGCAGCAGCGCGTGGCGGTTGCCCGTGAAGCTGCCCATGTAGCCGAAGGCCGCGGTCTGGCTGGTGCACTCCAGCCACAGCGTATCGGGCCGGCCGGTAGTGCTCAGGGGGGCGCACAGCACTACGTGGTTGAACTGCGAGCTGGGGAAGTCGGCGCGCAGGTCAGCCTCATCGGGCCCGGCCCCCACCAGGGCCTGGTAGGCGGGCACCCCGGCGGCGGCCAGCAGGGCGCGGGTGTAGTTGCTCAGGGCTTTGCAGTCGCCGTAGCCGCTGCTGGCCACGGTGCTTGCCGGGAACGTTTGCCAGCCGCCCAGGCCCAGCTGCACCGAAATGTAGCGGGTGCTGCCCTGCAGCAGCTCGTACACGCAGCGGGCGCGGGCGCGGGCATCGGGCAGGTCCTTCACCAGGGCCTGCACCTTGGCCACGGTGGCGGGCGGCAGCTGGTCGCGGCCGGCATTCAGGTCGTAGGTCCACTGGCCCAGGCCCTGCCAGGTGGCGGCGGTGCCGGCGTGGCCCTGCACCTCGAAGCTGCCCGGGGCCAGCACCACGGCCGGGGTGCGGTCGGTGAGGGGCGGGGCGGCTTCCTCGTCGTCAATGGCAGCCAGGTTGGCCAGTTGCCACTCATATATATCTTGGCTGCCGGCGGTGGTATGCGTTCCGGCCGCGCCGGCGGGCAGCTGCCGCTCCTGGTAGCGCAGGGGCAGGGCGGTGGGCGTGCTCACGCGCAGGCTGGCGGCCTGCACGGCTACACCCTCGTCTTGCTGGGGCTGAAAATCGGGGTAGAACAGGGCGTTGTCCGACACGATTTCGTAGTCGAACTCCACCGTGTAGGGGCCCTGGGGCTGACGCAGGTCGGCGTAGCGCACGCGCACATCGGTCATGAAGTTCACGCCGTCGTTGCCCACGCCCTGGTCCTTTATTTCGGCGGCCCGCAGCTGGTGCAGCAGGCGGCCGTTGGCATCGTACACGGCGCCGCGCAGGTAGCTCAGGGTGCGCAGGGCGTCGTAGCTCACGCCGAAGCGGCCCAGGTCGTCGCCGGCATTGTCGAGCACGGTTATCACGCGGTGTACGGTGTGTACCAGCCGGCTAGCTGACTTCACAGTCACCACTTCATCGTCGGCGCGAATCACGGCGTGGGCTCCCTCGCGCAGGGCCGCCGGAATATCGGCCACCGCGTATTTCGGCGCGGGCGCGGCGGCCAGCGCTCCCCCCAGGGGCAGGGCAATCAGAATGGGCAGCAGCGCTTTCATAAGTAGAATGAGCCCGAGGTTAGGCCTTCTTTTTAATCACCAGCTTCTCCCCCTGCTTTTCCAGCATCAGGCGGTAGAACTCGCGAAGAGTGGTGTATTCGGCCGCCGCATATACCGATTTGCGCAGGCTCAGGCGGCTGGTTATCTGCACGGTGCCGGGCGTGCCAGCGGCTACACTGTAGAGGAAGCGGCCGCCGCCGTCGGGTAGGTCGACCACGGCGGGCTTAGGCATTTCACTCAGTTCATAGCCCTCGGGCAGGGTTAGCGTTACCATGGTGGTTTCGTCCTGCGGGGCGGCAAAATCAACCGGAAACAGGCGGTCGTCGTGCCGGAAGGGGTTTTGCTCGGTGCCAAATTCCCGCAACGGACTCAGGTAAAAGGTGCCGATGGCCGCCTGGCCCTCGGCCGGCTGCGTAAACTCGTAGTCGAGGCCCAGGGGCTTGGCCACGTCTTCGCGGCCCGTCACGGTGAGCTTGGGTACTGTCCAGCCGCTGTGGGGGGCCACCAGCTGGGCCAGGTATTTTTTCTCGCCCAGAGTGGTCAGCTCGCGGCGGGTATCCACGCCGGCGTAGCCGCCGTGCTCTTCGTGGACCTTGCCCGTGAGGCCACCCTGCGCATCGAGCATCAGGTTTACCTGCTGGTAGTGTACGAAGCGTTGCGCGGGCGCCAGGTCGACCCAGCGGCTGGCGGCCGCGCTGCGCATCACCAGGCGGCCCTGCTGGTTAAGGCAGCGCTCAGGCAGCACCCCGCAAGGCAGCAGCGGGTCGGTGGCATCGAGCAGCAGGTCTTTATCGGGCCCCAGCGGCACGAGGGCCACCACGTAGTTGAAGCGGTCGAGCAGCGGGATGCTGGGGTTGAGGCGGCCGTGGGCCCGGGTGCTGAGCAACACCGGGTGGGCCGGCAGGCTGGCCCCGCGCAGGGCCGCAATCAGCAGCAGGTTCACGTCGGCGGCGGTGCCAAGGTGGGCGTCGTAGGCCTTGCGCAGCGAGGCGGTGGTCGAGTAGCGGTTGGTGCCGTCGTAGCGCACGGCGCTCATTACCAGGGCGCGCACGGCGGCGGCCCGCTCGCTGGCATCGGGGTAGCGGGCAATCAGCGGTTGCAGCTGGTCTTTCAAAAAGCCGGCGCGGTCGAGTTGCAGGCCGAAGTTGTCGTCGTTGAGCAGCTCCATCTCTACCTTAGACCAGGTGCCGGCCACTGGCTGGTAGGCCCGCCCGGGAAACTGCACCCCCGCCAGCTGGAAGTTGATGCGGTCAACATAATCGGCCGAGGTGGTCATAAACGGCTCGTTGCGGAAAGCCGGCACGTTCTGCATCACCCAGCGCGAATTGGTCTGGCGGGCCGTAACTGTTTCAGTCGAAGCCGCCTCGCGGGTCGTGCTGAAGCCGCCGCCCGAAAAACCACCGGCCGTGTGGATATTAAACTGCGCGGCGCTTTCATCCTCGGTCTGTACGTTCAGGCTGTGGTAGCCCTGCAGCACCTTGTTGTAGCGGAAATACTCCGGAATATTGGCCCGGAACTCGCTCCAGCGCACGGGGTATTCGCTCTGAAAAGTCCAGTCCTGAAAGTTGGTGAAGAAGTCCGACGTCACGGTGTACGAATACTCGATGACCGAGCCCTCGCGCACGTCGGGCAGCGTGAACTTGCGCACCCGCACGCGGGGCGTTAGCTCTTCGGTAAACGCACTGGTTCCCAATTCGAGCTTGGTTTTGACCATTTTGCCATCTACCAGGTTGGTCGTGAGGCCGCGCAGGGACGAAACCTTCTCGGTGTTTTCGCCTTGGTGGTAGAGGGGTACCTTCACGGTGGCAGCCTCGTAGCCCGCTTTTTTCAGGATTTTAATGCGCGTGGTGCGCTCCGATACCAGCTTGAAATCGTTGTTGGCATACTCAAATCGGGTCGTGCCGTAGTCGCACAGCACCACGGCGGCCGCCGCGCTGTCGCCCGCGAAGGGCGCGGCCGTCAGGTCCTTGGGGTCGACCTGCCCGAATTTCAGGGGGGCACTCTGGGCGAGCACGGCGGTAGTGGGCAGCAGCACAGCTCCCAGGGCCAGGATGAGGGGTAGGGGTTTTTTCATGTAGAATAAAAGGAAAAGTGAAGCGCGTAATAAGTGAAAAGGCGAAGGCCCCGGCGGCTAGCTCCCGGCTTTTTTCTGCACCACCAGCTGCTCGCCTTGCTTTTCGAGCAGGCGGCGGTAGAGCTCGCGCAGGCTGGCATACTGCGCGGCCGGGTACACGGCGCGGGACAGGCTCAGGTGGCTGGTGAGCACGACCGTGCCCGGGGCGGGCGTTGTTGTGCTGCACACGAACCGTGCGCCGCCATCGGGCAGCTCCAAATTGGCGGGTGCCGGTAGGGCCGCCAGCTCGTAACCGACGGGCAGGGCCAGGCTCACCACCAGGGTTTCGTCCTGTGCCATGCCGAAGTCAATAGCAAAAGCCCGGGTTTCGTGGCGGAAAGGGTTCTGCGTACTACCGAATTCGCGCAGCGGACTCAGGTAGAAAGTGTTGCCGACATTGCCCGCGCCGGGCTGGCGAAATTCGTAGTCCAGGGCCAGGGGGCGGGTTACGTCGTCGGCATGTGCCAGGGTGGGCTTGTCCAGGGTGAAGGTTTCGTGGCGCTGGCCCACGGCGGCCAGGTACTTTTTCTCGCCCAACTCGCCCAGGTGGGCGCGCTCCTCGGCGGCGGCATAGCCGCCCTGCTCGGCGTGCACCTTGCCCGTGAGGCCACCCTGGGCATCGAGGGCCATGCTTACCTGCTGGTAGCGTACACAGCGCTGGGTAGGGGTGAGGTCGAGCCAGCGGCCGGCCGTGGGCGCGTTCCCCACCACGTAGCCCCGGCGGTTGAGGCAGCGTTCGGGCAGCAGGCCGCTGGGCAGCAGCGGGTTGGTGGCATCGAGCAGCAGGTCGGGGCCGTTGGGCTGCACCACCACGGCCGCCACGTAGTTGAAGTAGCTGAGCAGCGGAAACTGCTCGCTCACCGCGCCGTGGTTGCGGGTGCTGAGCAGCAGCGGGTGCGCGGTGAGGCCGGCATCGCGCAGGGCGGCAAGCAGCAGCAGGTTCACGTCGGCAGCCGTGCCGTGGTGGGCATCGTAGGCCTTGCGCAGCGGGGCTTCGGCGAAGTAGCGGTTGGTGCCATCGTAGCGCACGGCTCCCATCACCGCCTCGCGCACGGCCGCGGCGCGGGCGGGCACATCGGGGTAGCGGGCGGCCAGGGCCTGCATCTGCTCTTTCAGAAAACCGGCCCGCTCGATGCGCAAGCCAAAGTCTTCGTCGGCCAGCAGGTCGTTGTTTACCTTCTGCCAGTCGCCCACGAGCGGGTGGAAGGGTCGGTCGGGCCACTGCTCGCCGGTGAGCTCGAAATCGAGCCGGGCCGCGTAGTCCGCCGGCGTGGTCATGTAGGGCTCGGTGGTGATGGCGGGCAGGTTTTTCAGCACCCACTGGTGCTCCTCAGTGGGCGCGTTCACCGTCAGGCTGCCATTTACCTGCCCGGCGGCCAGCCCGTTGCTAATCCCTATTTTATTGTCGACCAGCAGGCTCACGGCTCCTACATGCGCCACGTTCACGTCGAACGGCTGGGCTCCCTGATAGATGATTTTGTACCGGTAAAATGAGGGGATACTCACCCGATACTCGCTCCAGCGCACCGGAATGCTCCGCTGAAAATACCAGCCCTGAAAGGTGTAGAGGTAGTCGGATGTTTGAGTGTAGGCAAATTCGATGACCGAGCCCACGCGTACGTTGGGCATGGTAAATTTTTGCACGTCCTCGGTGGGGGTTCGTTTTTCCAGGAAAACGCCGGTGGGTTCGAGGCGGGTTTTCTCCATCGTGCCGTTCACCAGGTTGTAGGTGAAGCCGCGCAGGTTAATAACTTTTTCCGAGGCGCTGCCGGAGTGGTGCAGCGGAATATCCACGGTGGCGTGCTCAAAGCCTGCTTTCGAGAGAATTTTGATGCGCGTAACCCGCTCAAACACTACCTGAAAGCCAGCTCCCTGGCCCTTCAGGCGCGCGCTGCCGTAGTCGCACAGCACTACGGCCGTGGCGGCACTGTCGGCTGCGAAGGGAGCGCCCGTCAGGTCCTGCGCCTCGATTTGCCCAAATTTGATGGGGGCAGCCGGGAATTTGGCTGCGCCCTGGGCCTGCGCGGGTAGCAAACGCCCCAAGGCAGCAAGCACCGTCAACAGCGCCACGCGCCGCAAAGAACACAACAACATAAAAAAGAAGGGAGTAGACAATCTTCAACCCCTAAACATACTGGAATATTATGAGATTTCACCCTTCCTTCATTCCAAATTATATTGTCTGCCGTTATCTGCAGTAGCTTTCTGCCAGCCATTTAACTAAGAAAATGTTTAGGAAGTCGACAAAAACAATCAGCACGTCATGCTGAGCTTGTCGAAGCATCTCTACCGCGCCGTTGAACAGCCCTGACGAAGCAGTAGAGATGCTTCGACAAGCGGACGCCAGATAAGCATGACGTGCTTTTGACTTCCCAAACAGCTTCTAAATGACGGGCGCAACAGAAATACGCCGGTCAGTTCGGCAGGCTATTCTTTTCACTTCCTGCTCATTACACCACTTCTTCGGCCAGCGGCTCGGGGGTGGCATCGGCAGCGGGCTGGTGGCCGGCGGGCGCATCCAGGGGCAGGCGCAGCAGGTAGACGAGGGCGGCCAGCACGCCCAGCAGGCTGAGGCCATGCACATAAGGCAGGCGCGGGGCCTGGTTCGCGAAAATCCAGCCCGCTGCCAGCGCGCCCAGTCCGATGCCAGCTTCCAGGGCGATGTACATGGTGGCCACGGCCCGGCCCCGGCGCTGCTCGTCGCTCAGGTCGATGGTCCAGGCGTAGAGGGTGGGCGAGTTCAGGCCCGTGCCCAGGCCGAATACTACCGCGCCCAGCAGAAACCCTGGCACCGAGGGCGTCCAGACCAGCAGGGCCAGCCCCAGGGCCAGGCCGGCCGCCGACCAGCGCAGCACCAGTATCCGGCCGTATTTATCGGAGGTTTTACCCGCCATCAGCCGTACCGCCAGGGAGGCCACCGTGTAGCAGATGTAGAACAGGCCCTTGCCCGTGCCCGTGAGGCCCAGCAGCCGGCTCTGGTCGGGAATGACGGTGAGCACGGCCCCGAACGGAAACAGGCACAGCAATGTGACCAGGGCCGCCGGCAGCACCCGCGGCTCTAGCACCTCGCTCCAGTTCAGCCTCAGCAGGCCCCAACGGAAGGGCTGCCGCTGGGCCGGGGCCAGGGTTTCGGTGAGGGTGCCCTGCACCAGCAGCGAAAGCAGCGCCGCCCCGCTCGAGCAGTAAAACATCACGTTCAGGGAGAAATGGGTGGCCACCCACGAGCCGAAGGCCGGGCCCGCCGCCATGCCCAGGCTGCCCGTTACGCCGAGCAGGCCCATGGCCTCGCCGCGCCGCTCCACGGGCACGATGTCGGCGATGAAGGCGGCCGTGCCCGTGGGCTTGAAGCCAGTGCTGAAGCCGTGCAGCAGCCGCAGCCCCAGAAACCCCGTGACCGTGAGCGCCCACGGGTAGAAAAACCCACATATAAAGCACACCAGCGAACCGAAAATCATCACCGGAATGCGCCCCACGGTGTCAGCCAGCTTGCCCGAAAATGGCCGACTCAGCCCCGCCGTGAGGGTAAACAGCGCAATGATGAAGCCCTTGTACTCGCCCCCGCCCAGCCGGGTGAGGTGGTCAGGCAGCTCGGGCAGCAGCAGGTTGAAGCTGAGAAAAAACAGAAACGACGACAGGCACATGAGCCAGAACCCTAAAGAATAAGGATGCGCTACTGTGGAAGGTGTAATAGTGGGTTTTACGGCGCTCAATGTGCTTTTCGCTGCTTAAATGTTGTTTTGGGTGCGCCACGTTTGTCGCGCATCTGCCACCTTTTTACGGGCAGTGCTACGTTACTGCTTGATTGTAGTGGTGCCGTTTTTTCCACGCTATGAGCCAGCGGTGGGTCGGTGATTCAATGATTTCATACATCAAAACGCTTATAATCAAGTTGATGAATAATAATATGGGCAATACCCACACGTTGGAATTACTTACGCGGTGCGAGGTAACCAACCAGTCCAATAAAAATAAGAGGGGTATTTGAGCGATATAGAAAGAGTAACTTATTTGCCCTAAATACCGCATTGGGAATGTTCCCAGCCAACGAAATAACACGTGGTCAGAAGATGCTGTGGTGGCACTGATGAGCATAGCAATAACTGGAACTACAATCCAATCTTGTGAAATTGTGATTCCACCAAGGCGGTGAGCAAAACTGGCTAAATACAGCAGGGTGACTACGACCAGCATAACCGCCAGCCAAGGCTGAACTTTCCAGCGATGCCGTGTCACGAGTAGCGCTGTAATCATACCAGCCACGAATTCTGGAAAACGTATTATTGGAAATGAAAAGGCAACCTTCCACATATGCAATCCAAAAATTGGTGCATGAGAGGCTAAAAGCCCCATTCCAAACCCGAAGGCGCTGCATCCTATTAAAGCGAGCATCAAGTGGTTGCGCGAACGCAGGCGTATTAAAACAGGCAGCGCCAGAGGGAATAGCAGATAAAAGCATATCTCATACGCTACCGACCATGCTCCGCTGTCATACCATTGCATAGCAATCGAAGGGAAATAGATTTGAAGAAAAGTAGCGCTAAGCAAGGGGATGTAAGGAGGCGGGCTGAGGCCAATCATGGTGCTTAGCAGAGCCATGAACAAAAGCCCACTGATAAAGACTGGGTAGATACGGGCTAGTCGGTTAAACATAAAACCGCGCCAGTAAGAAGCAGGCTTGAATTCACCTGATGCAAATTCATTCAGATGACTATAGACCAGCACAAATCCACTTAATACAAAAAAGAGGGTGACACCTAGCCGGCCATGGTGCAAAATGTTTTGGATAAAGGTTGGGAGCCATGTAAGCGGCGTGCGAAAAGGCATGTCTATGTGAAATATAAACACATACAAGGCCGCCAAAAACCTTAACCCAGTAAGCGGACGGATTTCAGCCATATAAGTAGAACATGTGTGATTGGAAGGGGCATAACTCTACGCAATCCTCCGTCCTCACCTTGGAAAGGGTTATACTCTGCCACCCTTTTTGCTACCTGTTGAGATGAAAATGTGAAATCAGGTAGTATTTCCAATTTTTACACTCTTGAGCCAGAAGCCGAGGGTGTAGGGGCGGGCGGAAGTAGGGGCGGGGGCGGGCATGGGGGCCGCAAAGGTCGGCAGGAATGGGCCGGCGGGATGCTGGCCGTGGCTGGCGCGGGTTCAGCGTCGCGTCACCCGGACTCGTGCCGGCTATTGGGGTCCCTGCCGTGGTAGCGGCGCTAAACCCCGCGCCAGCCACGGGCAGCGTTGGCCTGGTTAGCGGGCGAGGTAGGCTTGCACGTCCACGGCCAGCGGGCCCACGGCCAGCACGGCATTACGCAGCCGCGTTTCGGTGCAGTTGAGCGTCTGGCACCAATAATTGACGTTGAGACTGGATTGAACGTTCACGCGGGCCAGGTCGGCGGGCGGGCGCAGATTAGAGTTGATAGCCACGGATAAGCAAGCGGGACGGCCAGAAATTAGTTCGGGGAAGAGGATGCTCGTTTACCTGGCCGCTATCCGGTTGCGCGGGATGGGCGAGGCAACATACTAAAGAGCGGGAAGAATAAAAACAACGATAGGCTCATGAGCCAGCCGCCGATGGGGCAACTGGCGCGGGCCGCCATCGCAGTGGATGTGGGTGCCGCAAAGGTCAGGAAGAATCCGGCGGTAATCCCCGAACGGAAGCCTCCCAATGCAAGATTGGCCTAGCTGAATGACCGGTGGGAACATGGTGACCCCCTCGGGAAACGCCATGTCGGTGTGGAAAGGAGTGCTCCCAGTGGCTTTGAGCCCCGCCCAGCGCACCGTATACAATGCCACCTGGACGGAAACCAACAACGACGGCGTTACCCGCAACTACAACACGGTAGCCGTTACCATGCCCGATGGGGCCGTGAAACTCACCTTGACGGATAAGCAAAACGGCAAAAAGTAGGCCCTCGGCCAGCACCGAATCGACCATTCGGAAAAAAGGAAAAAGAGGCTCCGACGTGCGCGTTGGGGCCTCTTTTGCTGTTGCGGGAAATGCTGCGGTTGGGACCTGCCAAAACGGCCGCCCTTCAATCCCGGCCCCAACCTTGCCCCAGCCCGGGCCATGTTTGAATTCCTGAAATCAATTTCTGCCAAGAACCCTAACGGCTCGCGCGGCCCCGAAAAGCCCGCCGTGAGCGTGCGCGAGCGGGTATCGGCCCTGCGCCATTTGCCGGCGTTTCTGAAGCTCATCTGGCACACCAGCCCCGCACTGGCGCTGGCCAATATTGCCCTGCGCCTCGTGCGGGCGTTTTTGCCGCTGGCCACGCTCTACGTGGGCAAGCTCATTATTGACGCCGTGGTGCAGCTCACCCGGCTGCCCGCGCCCGAGCGGGTGCTCACGCCCGTGCTCACGCTGGTGGCGCTGGAGTTCGGCCTGGTGCTGCTGGCCGATGCCCTGGGGCGCGGCGTGGCCCTGCTCGACAGCTTGCTCGGCGACCTGTTCGCCAACCAGTCGTCCATCCGCCTCATGGAGCACGCGGCCGAGCTCGACCTCGACCAGTTTGAGGACAGCACCTTTTACGACAAGCTGGAGCGCGCCCGCCGCCAAACCCTTTCCCGCACCGTGCTCATGAGCCAGGTGCTGGCCCAGGGCCAGGATGCCGTGACGCTGGTGCTGCTGGCCGGCGGGCTGGTGGCCTTCCAGCCGTGGCTGCTGGGGCTGCTGCTGCTGGCCGTGGTGCCCGCCTTCCTCGGCGAGTCGCACTTCAACGAGCGCAGCTACTCCCTGAGCCACTCCTGGACGCCCGAGCGCCGCGAGCTCGACTACCTGCGCCAGACCGGGGCCAGCGACGAAACGGCCAAGGAGGTGAAGATTTTCGGGCTCTCGAATTTCCTTATCGACCGCTTCCGGGAGCTGTCCGACGACTTCTACCGCCAGAACAAAAGCCTAGTGCTACGCCGCGCCGGCTGGGGGGCGCTGTTCGCGGGCATTGGGGCGGCCGGTTACTACGGGGCCTACGTCTACATCATTGCCCGCACCGTGGCCGGGCAGATTTCGCTGGGTCAGCTCACCTTTCTGGCCGGCTCCTTTGCCCGGCTGCGGGGGCTGCTCGAAGGTATTCTCAGCCGCTTCAGCTCGGTGGCCGACGGGGCCTTGTATTTGCAGGATTTCTTCGACTTCTTTGCCCTGCGGCCGCGCATTGTGCGGCAGGAAGTCAGCGGCGAAATAGCGCGGGCCTTTCCCCGGCCCATCCGACAGGGGTTTGAGTTTGAAAACGTCGGGTTCCAGTACAAGAATGGTACAAAATGGGCCATTCGCAACCTGAGCTTTACGCTGCAAGCCGGCGAGAAACTGGCGTTAGTGGGTGAGAACGGTGCCGGCAAAACCACGCTGGTGAAGCTCCTGGCCCGTCTATATGACCCCACCGAGGGTCGCATCCTGCTCGACGGCCACGATTTGCGCGAATACGACCCCGCCGAGCTGCGCCAGGAAATCGGCGTGATTTTCCAGGATTTTGTGCGGTTCCAGCTGCCGGCCGGCCAGAACCTGGCCGTGGGCCGCATCGAGGAGCGCCAGAACCAGCCCCGCATCGAAACCGCTGCTCACCAGAGCCTGGCTGATACCGTCATCGCTAAGCTGCCCGGCGGCTACGACCAGATGATTGGTCGCCGCTTCAACGGCGGCGTGGACCTGAGCGGCGGCGAGTGGCAGAAAATCGCCCTCGGCCGCGCCTACATGCGCGACGCCCAGCTGCTGATACTGGACGAGCCCACCGCCGCCCTCGACGCCCGCGCCGAGTACGAGGTGTTTCAGCGCTTTAAGGAGCTCACCCAGGGCAAAACCGCCGTGCTAATCAGCCACCGCTTCAGCACCGTGCGCATGGCCGACCGCATCCTGGTGATTGAGAATGGGCAGTTCGTGGAGATTGGCTCGCACGAGGAGCTGCTGGAAAAGGGGGGGCGCTACGCCGAGCTGTTTGCCTTGCAGGCGGCCGGGTACCGGTAGGGGAGAAGCACAGAATAACTAAACGGCTTGCTGCGCGCTGCATGACGGTTTGAGGATTTTCACCGTATGCACGGCACAACCTGCCCGCTACCTTGGGGCGGGCCGAACCGGCCGTTTTTTCTTCTGCTTCCCCACCATGCCCAAGCTCACTGATTCCGATAAGGCCCGGCTGTACCTGATATCCAGGCTCCACCCGTTTGCCCCGCAAGCACCGGCCGCCGCGCCCGCGCCGGTGCTCCGAATTGTCATTATCCGGCACGGCGAAAAGCCGGCCGAGGGCGACAACCTCTCCTGCGTTGGCTTGAACCGGGCGCTGGCCCTGCCCGCCGTGCTCAACCGGCTGATGCCCTCGCCGCCCAACCTCACCTTCGTGCCCGTCATCGGTACCGACAAGGAGGACACGACCCGCGTGCGGATGCTGCAAACGGTGATGCCCTATGCCGTGCAGCACAACCTGACCATCAACAGCAACTTCATGGTGGAAAACACCAAGGCCTTTGCCCGGCAGCTGCGGCAACTGCGGGGTACGGTGCTCGTGGTGTGGGAGCACAACAGCATCGTCGATATTGCCAAAGACCTGGGCATCGATGACGTGTCGGAATGGCCCGATACTGATTTCGACAGCATCTGGACTATCAGCTTCAGCGGCGGCGGGGCTAAGGGCAAAGCCAAGCATCCGGTGCTGGCCAAAAGCCGGCAGCACATCCACCCCTCGCCCATTTGCCCGGACTAGCACAAGGCGAGGGAAAATAGTTTGCCGGTTGAGCCGGGTTTTCTGCTGGCGCGTAGCACCTAAGTGCTTAGTATTTCGTAGATTGGTAGTCCCAATTCCCGCCAACTACGTCCGCCGGTATGAAACTAGTTAGTACTATTTTGCTGGGGCTAGCCCTGGCCGTGAGTGGCTGCGCGGCTATGCGCGAAGCCCGGGTTGACTCGGATTATAGCTACCGGGGCAATTTCCGCCACTACCGTACCTACGATTTCGTGACTGGGACTGGCATCATCTCCGATACCAGCCGCCTGGGCCAGTCGCTGCGCGAAGCCATCGAGCAGCGCTTCCGGGCTCAGGGCTACCGGCGCGCCGCCCGGCGGCCCGACATGCTGGTAAACTTCCGGGTGTATGAGGGCGACATGCGATTCCACGGTTTCGACCAGGAAGACCTGGGCCAGTGGATAAAGCGCAACGTGGAAGAAAACGACGACACCCCCGACGACCAGCGCCACGGCTACCAACCCGTGCGCCTGCTATTGGCCGAAGGCACCCTGCTCGTCACCCTCATCGACGTGAAAACCAACCGCGCCGTCTGGAATGGCTACGCTTCGGGCGTGACCGTGCCCGATGGCCCCATGGGCGAAATCGTGCTCAAACGCTCGGTTCGCTCCATCCTCGACCGCTACCGCATTTTCACCGAGGAGTTCGCCAAGAGCAATAACGGCGAGGCCGCCAGCGAATCGGACCGGTAAGATGCCTGTAGCTTAGTCAACAATGAGCCGTGAGGAATTTTCGTGCGGATAATCCCTCATTCCTCACGCCTCATTAAGTAAGCGCGCAAAGTAAGCGTAGCAAAAAGGCAGTCATGCTGAGCGCAGTCGAAGCATCTCTACTGCTCCGTTGAACGGCTCATGCGAAGCGGTAGAGATGCTTCGACTGCGCTCAGCATGAGACGTTTTATTCAATGCGCTTACTTATGCGTGATTACTTAAGCGTAGCTTCCCGCCGCACCTGAATCAGCTCAGCCGCGATGCTGATGGCAATTTCCTCGGGTGTCTGGCTCTGAATCGACAACCCAATTGGTCCGCGCAGGCGGGCAATTTCTTCTTCGGAGAAGCCTTCGGCGCGTAGGCCCCGGCGCAGCTCGGCCACTTTGGCCACGCTGCCCATCACGCCCAGGTAGCGGTAGGACCGGCCAAGCAAATGGCGCAGCACCACGGCATCGGTGCGGTAGCCCACGGTCATCACCACCACGTAGCGGTGCGGGCCGGCGGGCACGGCGGCGGCCACGGTTTCGTAGTCGATGACGCGGCGCTGGTGGGCGGCGCGGTTGTTCTCCAGCGTGGGCAGGTCGGGGCGGTCGTCCAGCACGGTGAGCTCGAAGTCGAGCGCCGCCGCCAGGTTCGACAGGGCCAGGCTGACGTGCCCGCCGCCCACGATGGTGAGCTGGTCGCGGAAGCCCAGCCGCTCGCGGTAGCGCCACGCCGGGCCGGGCTGGTAGTCGTAGAAAGCAGATTGCCCGGCGGCGGGGGAAGGCTCGGCAGCAGCAAAAGCAGTGGGAGCTTCTGGCGCTACCGCCGTGTCGGCGGGCGGCGCGAATTGCAGGCCCGTCGTCGGACTCAGCGCTAAAAAGCCGCCGCTCAGGTTCAGCAGGCTGGCTTCGATGGCGGCCACGGCCGGCAGGTCGGCGGGCCGCAGGGGCCAGAGCAGCACGTCCTGCTCGCCCGAGCACATCATGCCCGAGCGGTCGGCAGGGGCCTCGCGCCGGTGCACCTGGGGGCGCAGCAGGGGCGCGGCGTCGGTATCGCGCAGGCGCTGGCGGGCCAGCTCCACCCACTTGTGCTCCATAATGCCCCCACCGATGGAGCCCGCCACCGTATCGGCCGTCACGGCCATTTTGAAGCCCTGGCGGCCGGGGCTGCTGCCCACGCTGCGCAGCACCAGCAACAGGGCCACGGGCGTGCCGGCCCGCAGGCTGGCGGCGGCGCGGGTCCAGACGGGCAGGTCGCGGGGGGAGGGGGGCATGGCGGCGCTTATTCTTCCCGGGTCACGGTGCCGGTGATGTAGCCGAACGGCGCGTCGGTGGCTACAAATATTTCGTTCGTGTTCTCCTGCCCGAAGGGTTCCAGGTTGAAAGGAATGTGGTGCCGATTGGGCATCACCAGGCTGATTTCCTTCACCTCCTCGTTTTCCAGCAGGATTTTCTCGCCGATGGCGTACAGCGTGTGCTGCACCGAGAGGCTTTTGTGCTCGGAAAACGTGCGCAGCAGCGACTGCCGGATTCGGTGGTATAGTGCTTCAAAATGCACCTGAGCCGACGTGTATTCCCAACTCGCCTCGCACTCCGTGGCCAGAATGCGGTCGGTGGTTTCGGGCAGCACCGTGAACTCGTCCTTGGGGTAGCCCACGAAGGCCGAATCGGTCGTTTTGAGCAGCATCAGCCCCTTCAGGCCCGATACGACCGTCGGGCCGGCCGCCGTGCGCGTCACTACCGCCGTGCGCTTTTCGGAGCCGCCGCCGGTGAAGGCGTGCGGGTGGGCCGCCCCGTCGAACGCCATGCGCTGCCAGAGGTGCTCCACCAGCTCGATGCGCACCTGGGCCACCTGCGGGTTGCGGGCCAGAAAATGCTGGCTCAGCACCAACCCAAACGCCTCGATGGGCCCCGTGAAATGTTCGCGGGCCAGCGCGTAAACGGTGTTTTTCTGGGTGTCGGTGGGCAGGATGAGCGCGTTGTCGCCCACGGTGTGCGCGGTGTCGAAATCGCCCGTCAGGGCCACGCTCACCGAGACTTGTCGAAATTCGTGGTAACCTTCGTGCCGGATGATGCGGGAGAGGTTCACCGCATTTTTGCCGTAACCGTTGGCACCTAGTTTAATACGCATCGTCTGGAGGAAAATCTGGTCGGAAAAGCTTCCAATTTAGTGCAAAACCCTGTCCCATGTCCATGCTCGCCCTGAAAAGCCAGCGCGTGGTTTTGCCCGAGGGCGAGCGCGCCGCCACTATCCTCATCGAAACCGGCCGCATCAGCGCCCTGCTGCCCTATGAGGCCGAGGTGGCCACGGCCGAGGTCATCGACGTGGGCCACCGCGCCATTCTGCCCGGCCTCATCGACCCGCACGTGCACATCAACGAGCCCGGCCGCACCGACTGGGAGGGCTTTAACACGGCCACCCGGGCCGCCCTGGCCGGCGGCCTCACCTCGCTGGTCGATATGCCGCTGAACTCCGCGCCCGTCACGACCTCGGTAGCGAATTTAGAACTGAAAAAAGCCGCCACCCAGGGCCAGCTGCACTGCCACGTGGGTTTCTGGGGCGGCGTGGTTCCGGGCAACGCCGCCGATATTGAGCCGCTAATTGAGGCCGGCGTGCTGGGTTTCAAGGCCTTTCTCACGCACTCGGGGATTGATGATTTCCCGAACGCGACGGAGGAAGATTTGCGGCGGGTGATGCCCATTCTGGCCCGGCACCAACTGCCGCTGCTGGTGCACTGCGAATTATCCGAAGACAACGAAGACTGGAAACGGAATGACCCCCGCTCGTACCCGAACTACCTGGCTTCGCGCCCCAAAAAGTGGGAGGACGATGCCGTAGCCCTGATGATTCGCCTGTGCGAGGAGTTCGACTGCCCGGTGCACATCGTGCACCTGTCGTCGGCCAATTCCATCGCGCCCATTGCCGCCGCCAAGGCCCGGGGCCTGCCCCTGACGGTGGAAACCGGCCAGCACTACCTCTACTTCAACGCCGAGGACATTGCCGACGGCCAGACCCAGTTCAAGTGCGCGCCGCCCATCCGCGAGCAGGTGAACAACGACCAGCTGTGGGCGGCCCTGCAAACCGGCATCATCGACTTTGTGGCCACCGACCACTCGCCCGCGCCACCCGACCTCAAGCAGCTTGCCAGCGGCGACTTCACCACCGCCTGGGGCGGCATTGCCTCGCTGCAGCTGGCCCTGCCGGTGCTCTGGACGGCCGCCCGCCGGCGCGGGGCCGACCTCTCAGATATGGCCCGCTGGCTGAGCGCCAACCCCGCGAAGCTGGCCGGCCAGGCCGGCAAAAAAGGCCAAATCGCGCCCGGGTTCGACGCTGATTTAATCGTATTCGATGCCGAGCAAACCTTCGTGGTGCGCGAGGAAATGATGGAGCACAAACACAAAGTGTCGCCCTATCTTTGGCAGGAATTGACGGGCGTGGTCGAATTAACTTTCCTGGCCGGCGAGCTGGTCTTCCAACGCCCTGATTTCCGCCACCTCAACCACGGTACCTTCTTAACCCGCTAGCCGCATGCAGCCCGACTACTCCTCCCGCGCCGCGCACATTATGCAGCGCATTCACGCGCTGGCCGCCATCAGCGAAGATACCGACGGCGTGATGCGCACCTTCGGCACGCCCGCTTTCCTGCAGGGCCGCGCTCTGGTGCAGGGCTGGTTCGAGGCTGCCGGCCTGGCCACGCGCTTCGACGGCATTGGCAACCTGCGCGCCCACCTGCCCAGCGCCAACCCGCTGGCTAAAACCTTCGTGCTGGCCTCGCACATCGACACGGTGGTGAATGCTGGCAAATTCGACGGCCCGCTGGGCGTGCTCATGGGCCTCGATTTGCTCGAAAACCTGCGGGAGCGGCAGGCCAATTTGCCCTTCCACGTCGAGCTGATTGCCTTCAGCGACGAGGAAGGCGTGCGCTTTCACACCACCTACCTGGGCAGCACGGTGGTGGCCGGCTCGTTTGACCCGGCTTGGCTGACCCGCGCCGACGAAGGCGGCATCACCCTGGCCCACGCCCTGGAAATAATGGCAGCCGACGCGACCCAAATCGTCGGCGATGCCATTCCGGCCGCCGACTGGCTGGGCTATTTTGAGATGCACATTGAGCAGGGCCCGGTGCTGTGGGAGCGCCAGATTCCGGTGGCGTTCGTCACGGCCATTGCCGGCCAGCTGCGCGTCGAGCTCACCTTCACCGGCATGGCCGGCCACGCCGGCACGGTGCCCATGGACATGCGCCAGGACGCCCTCTGCGCCGCCGCCGAGTTCATTCTCATCGCCGAGCAATTCGCCCTTAGCCACGGGGGCGGGCTGGTGGCCACCGTGGGCAAGCTCGCGCTGGGCCGCGCCGCCAGCAACGTCATCCCCGGCGAAGTCGTCCTCACCCTGGACCTGCGCAGCCCCGACGCCACCCAGCTGGCTGATGCCTACGCGGCCCTGCAGACGTACACCGAAGCCCTGGCCATTCAGCGCAACGTGGCTCTGGGCTGGAGCCTGATTCAGGATACCGCGCCCGTTGCCTGCGACGCCGGCCTGAACGAAACCCTGGCCGAAGCCATTGCCGATGCCGGCCACGAAGTAGTGGCTCTGGTGAGCGGCGCGGGCCATGACGCCGTGCCAATTTCGGCCGTGGCTCCGGTCACGATGATGTTCATCCGCTGCTACAAGGGCATCAGCCACAACCCGCTGGAAGACGTGGAAATCGCCGATTTGACAGCAGCGATTGAGGTGGCCGACCGGTTCCTGGCCCGCCTGGCCGTGGACGTGGCGCGCCGGCATGAGGGGGCAACTGCCGGCCAACGCAGCTAATTCGGCCCGCCTGGGCAAGGAAAGCGGAGAAGTGATAAATTGCCGCCCGCTTTGTTGGTTTTTGCGCCGACTCGCAACAAAAAGAACGTCATGCTCATCTGGCGTCCGCGCAGCCGAAGCATGCCGATTTGATTTTTTCATTTGTCGCACTCCGAAAATTTGGGGTGGTAGCGGATGGATTGCCGCGTTTCGTGGCGCTCCATTCGCAATGACAGTCCTTATTCATTCCCACCCAGAACATGGAAATGTCCGCCCTGACGCGCTCAGTTGTAAAGCGCAACCACGCCATCATCGCCCCCGACGGCTACATCAACAGCAACGTGCCCGGCTGGACCGGCTGCACCACCAACGTCATCATCAACGAGCAGATGGGTGCGCGCCTCTGCCAGACACTCATCACCCTCACCGAGGCCGGCCACCTCGAGGGCGAAACCGAGGCGTCGCAGATTTTCTTCTACGTGGTGCAGGGCGGCTGCACGGCCACCGTGGGCGGCGAAACCCGCATGCTGACCGTGGGCGAGTACGTTTATATTTCGGTTGGTCAGACGTATGAATTCAGCCAGCCCAGCGCCGGCACGCAGCTGCTCACCTTCCATAAAGTGTATGAGCCGCTGGCGGGCCACGCCACGCCGGGCATCTGCTGGGGCGAGCGCGACCTCAGCAAAGCGCCCGTTTACATGAACGACGAGGCCCTGCGCATTCAGGAGCTGCTGCCCAACGCGCCAGGCTTCGACATGGCTGTCAACATCTTCACCTACGGCATTGGGGGCAACCTGCCGATGGTGGAAACCCACATCATGGAGCACGGCCTCCTGTATCTCGAAGGCCAGGCCATTTACATGCTCGACCAGTGCTGGTACCCGGTGAAGAAGGGCGATTCCATCTGGATGGCTCCGTATTGCCAGCAGTGGGCCACCGCCATGGGCCAGGAGCCGTCGGTGTACATCTACTACAAGAACGTGAACCGGTTTCCAACGGTGCAGTAACCAATTAAAGCTGTCATTACATAGTGCTGTCATCCTGAGCGCAGCGAAGGACCTTATCGCCGTTGCGCAATCCGTTTGATATTAAATACTGCAAATCGTTTAGCGGTGATAAGGTCCTTCGCTGCGCTCAGGATGACAAGTTAAATTATGACCTTAACCGAATTAAATCACCTCCCCAAACCCGCCCTCGCCGAAGCGCTGCAAAAGTGTTGCGGCTCGGCCACGTGGGTGGAAAATATGCTCGCTGCCTTCCCCTTGTCCGACGTGGAAACGTTGATGGACGAGGCCAATACCGCGTGGAATAAGCTGGACGAAGCCGACTGGCGCGAAGCCTTCACGCACCACCCCAAAATCGGGGGCGATGTGGAAGCGTTGCGTGCCAAATTCGCCAGCACCAGTAACTGGGCCGAGGGCGAGCAGGCTTCGGTGCAGCAGGCTTCGCAAGACACTTTAAAGGCATTAGCGACGGGCAACGAAGAATACGAGCGCAAGTTTGGCTACATTTTCATCGTGTGCGCCACCGGGAAATCGGCCGATGAGATGCTGGCTTTATTGCAAGCCCGGCTGTCGAATAAGCCGGAAGATGAAATTTTAATTGCCGCCGGTGAGCAGAACAAAATCACCCGCCTCCGCCTCGAAAAACTCCTTGCCGCATGAGCCAGATAACCACCCACATTCTCGATACCACCAAGGGCAAGCCGGCCGCTAACGTGAGCATTGCGCTGCTGCAACAGGTCGGCGACAACTGGCAGGAAATTGCACGCGGCAAAACCAACGCCGACGGCCGCATTCCCGATTTATTGCCGAAAGAAAAACAGGTGGAATTGGGCGTGTATAAAATGAGATTCTACACCGAAGAATATTTCGCGCAGGATGCTACGGCTAATTTTTATCCCTTCGTGGAAATCGTGTTCACCGTGGCTGGTAATGAGCATTACCACGTGCCGCTGCTCCTGAATCCGTTCGGATATTCCACCTATCGCGGCTCGTGAGCGCGTCATGCTGAGCTTGTCGAAGCATCTCTACTGCAGTAGTAAATGAATTGCTTGCGCGGTAAAGATGCTTCGACAAGCTCAGCATGACGTTTTGTAAAAACTTGCCCAACAACTGACAACGAACAATCAGATTCCCCCATGAAACTCAGCTTACCCGAATCCGACAAAGCCATCCTGCTCGACCAGCTGGGCGCGGCCAACCTCAAATTCCAGAAAACCTACCCCGGCGACCGGCCCGACCGCCAGCCCGTGCACACCGTGTATGGCGGCGCGAACCTCTTCAAGGCCGATACCTGCGTGAAAATGGGCGAAATCGCCCTTAACAACCTGCTCACCTACGCGCCCAATTTCGTGGAGCTGGCCCGCGTGCTGCAACTCAAAAACCACGAGCACCTGCCGCACCTGGAAGCCGACGTGGCCGCCCTCACCGCGAAACTGGATGCACAAAGTCCCGAGGACCGCAAGCAGGAGCCCGCCTGGCTGGCCTACTCGGTGTACAACAAAATCGTGGCGAAGCTGAAGCGCGAAGCCGTGGAAGACTTTCGTATTGATTTCGAAGACGGCTTCGGCAACCGGCCCGATGCCGAGGAGGACGAAACTGCCGTGCGCGCCGCCAAGGAAGTGGCTAAGGGCATGGTTCAGGGCACACTTTCGCCGTTTATCGGCATCCGCATCAAGCCCTTCACCGAGGATATGAAGCAGCGCGGCGTGCGCACGCTCGACATCTTCCTGACCACGCTGCTAGCCGAAACCGGCGGCAAGCTCCCCGATAACTTCGTGGTGATGCTGCCCAAAGTGACCATCCCCGAGCAGATGACCACCATGGTGCGCCTGTTCGAGCTGCTGGAAAAGGCCAACGGCCTGGCCCCCGGCACCCTCAAAATGGAAACGATGGTGGAGGCTACCCAGATTATCATGGACGAGGAGGGGCGCAACCCGCTCATGCGCATCATCCGGGCCAGCGAGGGGCGCTGCATCGCGGCCCATTTCGGCACCTACGACTACACAGCCTCCTGCGGCATCACGGCCAAGTATCAGACCATGGGCCACCCCGTGAACGACTTCGCCCACCACATGACCAAAGTGGCGCTCGGCAGTACCGGCATCTTCCTTTCTGATGGGGCGACCAACGTGATGCCCATCGGCCCGCACCGGGGTGATAACCTGACCTTCGCCCAGCTACGCGAAAACCGCGAGTCGGTGCATAACGCGTGGCGCCAGGCGTACCACCACAGCACCCACTCGCTCATCAACGGCTTCTACCAGGGTTGGGACCTGAACCCCGCTCAGCTGCCGATGCGCTACGCCGCCACCTACAACTTCTTCCTCAGCAGCTACGACGACGCGGTTTTCCGCCTGCGCACCTTTGTGGAGCGCGCCGCCATTTCCACCCTCACCGGCGACATTTTCGACGACGCCGCTACCGGCCAGGGCCTGCTCAACTTCTTCCTTAAAGCCCTGAATTGCGGCGCGATTTCGGAAGAGGAAATCCTGGCAACTGGTTTGACACTGGAAGAGGTGCAGACCCGCTCGTTTTTCCGAATCCTAGAGGGGCGGCGGGCGAAGAAGTAGACATGGCTGAACTGTTGCCCACTGCGGCGTAGTATAGCAGTATGTGTCTTAAATTCAGAACGTCATGCTGAGCGTAGCCGAAGCATCTCTACCGCAGCAGTAAACAGATTGCCTGCGCGGTAGAGGTGCTTCAGCTACGCTCAGCATGACGTTATTTTTGTGCCCCCATACGGCTGTCTGCCCTCAATAATGGCTTGCTTTGCTCATGCCCAGGCCGGGCTAAGCTCATCATACAACTCCCGCACCTGCTGGCGTAGGTAGTCGGTGGGCAGGGTGGTTTCGGCTTGGGTCATTACTAACTCTACCTGCTCGCGCAGCACGAGCAGGCGGTTGGGGTCGCGGACGTGGCGGGCCGTCAGAGCCAGGGCGCGCAGCAGGCGGCGCAGCACGGCTGGGTTGCCGGCGGCGCTTTCGCGCACCAGGTCGAAGGCCAGGCGCATATACTCCTCGAACGTGTACACGCGCACCAGGACGCGCAGGTGGTGGCCGTCGGAACGCAGCACGCCGGGGAAATCGCGCTGGGCCAGCTGTCCGCCCAGCTCGCCCAGGTAGTCGATGGCCATGATGGCGGTGGTGGTATCGTTTATGGCTGGCGACAGGGCTTTGAGGGCAATGTCGACCAGCTGTTGCAGGCCGAAAGCCACGTCCTGTTCGGGATTGCGGTGGCAGCCCAGGCTCACGTAGCGCCGCAGGTCGGTGGGCCAGTCGGTGGGTTCGGTGGGGGTGCGGTCCTGGCCGGCGCGCACGCTGAACAGGCGCTGGCCCCGGCCCACGAAGTCGCCGACGTGGCAGTCGAGGCGCAATACGGTGCGGTGGCGGATAGTCCAGGCCAGCAGGCCGCGAGCGTCGACGTACTGCAGGTAGCCGGCCTCGTCGGAATTGATGGCCACCCAGCCGGTGGGCTCGGCCACGAAGGCTTCGGCGTCGGCGCGGGTATCGGGGTGTAGCTCAGCGCCGAAATCGAAGGGAAAGAGGTGAGTAATCTCGCGCTCGGTTTCGGCAGTAATCCGCTGCACGAGGGTGCCGGTTTGCAGGGACTCGGCCACGTGGTGAATGAAGAAGATGAGCGCCGCCACCCCGCCCAGGGCCAGCATTAGGCCCATCAGCACGGCCGTGGTGGGCACAAAGCGCACGTCCTCTCCCTCCCGGATGGTGCCCTGCACCAACAGGGCAAACGTGAATACGCTCACAAAGTAGCCCATCACGAACTGGTTCACCGGGTCGCGCATGAAATTGCGCAGCGCCCGCGGCGAATACTGGTTGCTAACCTGCGCCAGCGCCGCCAGCAGCAGCGAAAACGTGAGCGCCGCCACCGTCAGCATCGAGCCCGCAATGGCCGTGAGCATGCCGCTGGCCCCGCCCGCATCAATGCCGAAGAACAGCGGCAGCCGCCGCGTGCCGTGCACGCTGCTGGCCTGGTCGAACTGCACTAGCCCGTAGGCCAGCCCCAGGGCCACCAGCACCATCAGCAGCGGCACAAACCACAGCGACTCGCGCAGCGGCTGCCAGAGTTGGCGAAAACGAAAATTCATCGGAAAGTGGAAAAGACAAGGCCCGGCTTGGAGCCCCACAAGTTTACGATGCGGGCCGTCACCTCACCCCCGGCCCCTATCCCGCGGAGAGGGGAGCCTGACGATTATTAATGAAGAAAGCCAATTGCAGGGCGCAATTGGCTCTTTCGTTTGAAGGGATTTGCATCAGCGCAGAACTGGCTCCCCTCTCCGCGGGAGAGGGGCCGGGGGTGAGGTGACCCGCGTCTGCACCTGTAAACGTTTGCGTAGATAACCGTTGGTTTCGGCGCATTATGGCGGGAAGTTTACAGCATCTCTATCCCACCCAACCGTCCTTTCTATGAAACGAATAACCCTGCTGCTGGCCCTGGGCTGCCTGCTGGCCACCACCGCGCACGCCCAAAAAAACCTCTACCACAAAGGCTGGGTCGACTTCAACAAAAACGGCCGGCGCGATGTGTACGAGGACGTGACCCAGCTCCTGGAAAAGCGCGTGGACGACCTGCTGGCCCAGATGAACCTGGACGAGAAAACCTGCCAGATGGCCACACTCTACGGTTTCGGGCGGGTGCTGAAGGACGAGATGCCCACGTCCGGCTGGAAAAATGAAGTCTGGAAGGACGGCATCGCCAACATTGACGAGGAGCTGAACGGCGTGCGCAACACCCCGAAAGCCGCCAGCAAATACACCTTTCCGTTCAGCCAGCACGCGGTGGGCATCAACAACGTGCAGCGCTGGTTTGTGGAGGAAACACGGCTGGGCATCCCGGTCGATTTCACCAACGAGGGCATTCATGGGCTGAACCACGACCGCGCCACGCCCTTGCCGGCGCCCATCGGCATCGGTAGCAGTTGGGACAAGGCGCTGGTGCGCCGCGCCGGCGAAACCGTGGGCCGCGAAGCAAAAGCCCTGGGCTACACCAACGTGTACGTGCCCATCCTGGACGTGGCCCGCGACCCGCGTTGGGGCCGCGTGGTGGAATGCTACGGCGAAGACCCCTTCCTCATCGCGGAGCTGGGCAAGCAGATGGTGCTCGGCGTGCAGGGCCAGGGCGTGGCGGCCACGCTCAAGCACTTCGCCGTGTACAGCGTGCCCAAGGGCGGGCGCGACGGGAACGCCCGCACCGACCCGCACGTCGCGCCCCGCGAGCTGCACCAGCTATTTCTGTACCCCTTCCGGCGCGTGATTCAGGAGGCCCACCCCATGGGCGTGATGAGCAGCTACAACGACTGGGACGGCGTGCCCATCACCGCCAGCCACTACTTCCTCACCGAGCTGCTGCGCCAGCAATACGGCTTCGATGGTTACGTGGTGTCCGATAGCCGGGCGGTGGAATTCATCTCCGAGAAGCACCACGTCGCGCCTGATTTTCTGGATGGCACGCGCCAGGCCGTGGAGGCCGGCCTGAACGTGTGGACCAACTTCTACACCCCCGCCACCTACATCAACAACGTGCGCGAGCTGGTGAAAACCGGCCGCCTGGCCCAGGCCACCGTCGATGAGCGGGTGCGCCAAGTGCTGCGCGTGAAATTCCGCCTCGGCCTCTTCGACCAGCCCTACGTGCCCAACCCCCAGCAGGCCGACAAAACCGTGCACACGTCCGCCGATGAGGCCTTCGCCCTGCAAGTGAACCGCGAATCACTTGTGCTGCTGAAAAACGAAAACGCCCGCCTGCCGCTGCAAAAAAGCCAGCTCAAAAACCTGCTCGTAGTCGGCCCGCTGGCCGATAATCCCGACCCCGCCATCAGCCGCTATGGCCCCTCCAACAATCCCGTCACCACCGTGCTGGCGGGCCTGAAAGCGGCCGCCGGCCCCGGCCTCACGGTGCAGTACGCCAAGGGCTGCGACGTGGTGTGCCCCGGCTGGCCCGATACCGAACTGGTGCCCACGCCCCTGAGCGCCGCCGAGCAGCAGGGCATTGCCGAAGCCGTGGCCAAGGCCCAAGCTGCCGATGTCATCGTGGCCGTGCTGGGCGAGGACGACAAAACCGTGGGCGAAAGCCTCTCGCGCACCTCGCTCGATTTGCCCGGCCGCCAGCAGCAGCTGCTGGAGGCCCTGCACGCCACCGGCAAGCCCGTGGTGCTGGTGCTCATCAACGGCCAGCCGCTCACCATCAACTGGGCGGCGCGCAACGTGTCGGCCATTCTGGAGGCGTGGTTTCCGAGCCCATCGGGCGGCACGGCCATCGCCGAGGCGCTGTTCGGCGACTACAACCCCGGCGGCAAACTCCCCATGACCTTCCCCAAAAGCACCGGCCAGATTGAGTTCAACTTCCCCTTCAAGCCCGCCTCCCAGGCCGACCAGCCCATCGGCGGCGACCCCAACGGCGGCGGCAAAACCGCCACCAACGGCCCCCTCTATCCCTTCGGCTTCGGCCTGAGCTACACCACCTTCGCCTATTCCAACCTTCAGGTAACGCCCCGCGAAGCCGCCCCCCAAGCCCCCATCGAAATAGCGGTAGACGTGGCCAATACCGGCCCGGTAAAAGGCGACGAAGTAGTCCAGCTCTACCTGCGCGACAAGCTCAGCACCGTCATCACTTACGACAGCCAGCTGCGCGGCTTCGAGCGCGTGACCCTGGCCCCCGGCGAGCGCAAAACCGTCCATTTCACCCTCCGCCCCGACAATTTGGCCCTGCTCGACCGCAATATGAACTGGGTAGTCGAGCCCGGCGAATTCGAAGTGCTGGTGGGCAGCTCCTCCACAGATATCCGGGCGAAGCAGACGTTCGTGAGCAAGGCGCAGTAGTTCAGCGCAGCTCAACTCCTTCCCCAAAGCCCCGCGCTGCGACAGAAACTGAAAGCGGCTGAAGCTACGGGAGCTTCAGCCGCTTCTGCGCTAACTTGCAGCGTGACGAAAGCCGACCACATTGCCTACTGGATGAATGCCGCCGCCCAGAACTGGCAGGAGGTCGGGGCCATGTTCGCGGCCGGTACGTATGTGCCGTGTTTGTTCTGGGCCCACCTCACTATCGAGAAGCTGGCCAAGGCGCTCTGGGTGCAGGACAACCCCGGCGACACGCCGCCCTTTACGCACAACATTGCCCGGCTGGCTGCTGACCGATACAAACCTAGTGCTGACGCCGGCCCAGGCCACGTTTGTGCAGCAATTGAACACCTTTCAGCTGGAAGGACGTTATGAAAGCTACACGGCCAACCTGCGCCAGCAAGCCACCCCGGCCTTCACCCAAGCGGTACTGCACGACGTAACCGACCTCCGCCAATGCTTACTCAATCAGTTGCCTTAGAACGGGTTAAAGCATTCGCCGAAAGCATCCGCAGCCAGCATCTTTCGCTGCGGAAAGTTATTCTGTTCGGCTCTTACGCTCGCAACGAGCAGCGGGCGTTTTCGGATATCGACGTGGCGCTGGTCGCCGATGAGTTCACCGGATTCGGGTTTCAGGACGTGGGCCTCATCAGCAGCGCCATCATTCAGAAGCAGTTTATCGACATCGAGCCGCACACCTTCTCGCCCGCCCAGTTCACCGACTGGAACCCCTTCGTGCAGGAAATCAAGCGCACCGGCATCGTTGTCGGCGAATGGGACCCCGCCGCCCCCGCTACCCGCGTCATTCAACGGTAAGGCCCTGCGCTGCGGCAGAAACGAGAACAGGCTGCAACTACGGGAGCTTCAGCCTCTTTAGTGTTACCTTGCTTCATGACCAAGCACGACCATATTCTCCACTGGAAAGTAACCGCTGAAGATGATTGGCTGGCCTCGCAGGACCTGTTGCAAACCAAACGCTATTTGCAGTGCCTGTTTCTGGCGCATCTCACCATTGAAAAGCTCTGCAAAGCGCATTGGGTGAAAGACAACGTGGACGACCACCCGCCGCGCATCCACAACCTGGCGCGGCTGCTAGCTGCCACCGCCGTGGTGCTCACGCCCGCCCAGGAGGTGATAATCGCCGAGTTGAACGGATTTCAAATGGACGGGCGTTACCCTGATTATCAGCGTAGCGTTTATAAAATTGCTACCGAAGCCTACACCCGGCAGCTTTTGCACGATACCGAACTCTTCCGCCAATGTTTACTCAGCCCACTGCCTTAGAGCTGGTCCGGCGTTTCGCCGTCGAGGTGCAGCAGTTGGACCTGCGGCTGCAAAAAGTCATTGTATTCGGTTCGTACGCCCGTAATGAGCAGCGCGAAGAATCGGATATTGACGTGGCCCTCGTGAGCGAAGATTTCACCGGGGCCGCGCCGATTGATGTGCGACCTCTGGCCCATTTGCTGGCCCGTGCGCCCTTTTTCTACATCGAGCCGCACACCTTCTCGCCCGCCCAGTTCACCGACTGGAACCCCTTCGTGCAGGAAATCAAGCGCACCGGCATTGTTATCGGCGAATAGGAGCTCGCCGCCCCCGCTACCCGCGCCATTCAACGGTAAAGCCCTGCGCTGCGCCAGAAACTGAAAGAGGCTGAAGCTACGAGAGCTTCAGCCTCTTTCAGTTTCTTGTTCTACATTTGGTAGCGCTTCTAAGAAAAAATAATCATGTCTCTACAATCCGAAATCGACGTCAAATCAAAGGAGATTCACACTGATGGATATCCTATGTCAATTGGGGAATTAATCACGTTGTACCGCGATGGTGAGATGGATATTCACCCCGAATTCCAAAGATTTTTTCGTTGGTCACAACTGCAAAAAAGCAAATTGATAGAATCCATATTATTGGGTATCCCTATTCCGTCTATTTTTGTTTCTCAACGCGAAGACGGCGTATGGGACGTAATTGATGGACTTCAACGTCTGTCAACAATTCTTGAGTTTGTTGGAGAATTGAAGGACGTAGAGGGGAAAAAGATAGAAGCTAGTACACTAACAGGTACTGAGTATCTTCCTTCCTTAGAGGGCAAGTTGTGGGAAAGTGATAATGTAAAAAAAACATTTTCACTTGGTCAAAAACTATTGTTAAAACGTGCTAAGCTAGATGTTAAGATAATAAAAAGTCAGAGTGATAAAGATGCTAAGTATGAGTTATTCCAAAGATTGAATACTGGTGGAAGCATCCTTAGCTACCAAGAGATTCGCAATTGCTTATTGGTAATGGTGAATCCAGATTTCTATAAATGGCTGGTTAAGCTTGCTGACTATGATTCGTTTGTAAAATGTATGGCATTGTCAGAGAGGCAAATCGAGGAGCAGTATAATTTAGAATTAGCGTTGCGATTTTTTGTATACAAAAACTCTACTTTGGATGAGGTGAGTTCAATTAAGGATATCAGTGAGTTTATTACTAAGAAAATGCTCGAATTTTCTAAGGATAAATCGTTTTCGTACTCAAAAGAGCAAGTTGTGTTCGAAAAAACATTTGATTTGCTTGCGGAAATTGCTGGAGATGATGCTTTTACCAAGTACGAAAGCGACAGAGAAAGATTCGTTGGAGCATTTTCGATATCAGCTTATGAAGTAATTGCATCAGGGTTGAGTAAAAATATTAAACTTTATTACGGTCCCAGGAATACCAAAAAAACAGATATTGCACTTGAAAAAATAAAATCAATTTGGGATAAGCCAATATTTAAAGAACGTTCTGGTAGTGGAATGCCTGCTGCTAGACGACTGCCCTTACTTATTCCATTAGGCGAAGAAGTGTTTTCTAATGTATGAAAATTAGAACTGAATCCGAACTGCAAGATATCATTGATGCAGATTTCGCTTGGCGGTTAAAGGAATTGTCTATATTAAAGTCCAATGTTCTTAGGTCTGACACTATTTCAACTCGGGGCGCAATCCGTGTTGGTATTGTTATGCTGTATGCTCATTGGGAAGGATTAGTTAAAAAGCTGTGTGAATCGTATTTGATTTATGTCAGTGGAAAGCGTCTACTCTATAAGGAACTAAATTACTCTTTTGTTGCAATTGTGATTAGAGAGATGTTCGCCGGACTGTCATCCAGCAGCATTTTGGTGAATAAGAAAATGGTTGAATTTGTACTGAAATGTGGTGATGAAAGGTCCCTGGTGCCATATAAGGGCATTATTTCAACGCAATCAAATCTAAATTCCAATGTGTTGGAAGAAATGTTGAATGTTGTCGGTATAGATTATTCTCAGTATGAGTTAAAAGCGAATTTGATTGACTCGAAATTGCTCGCCAATAGAAATGCTATTGCGCACGGAGAATTTGTTAGAGTTGATGCGGACGATTTCTATTTTATATATGATGAAATGCTTGCGATGATGAGAAATATTAAAGATGATATAATTAATTCGGCTTCGCTTAAAAAGTACAGAAATTAATATTGATATGAAAAGAGTCTGATAATGTTACAGTATCAGGCTCTTTTGGCTTTTAAAAACTTATAATAAGTTGTTTATTAACCCCGCGCCACCGCAGCCGTTTCCCCAGCCCTCACAAACTCCGGGTACAAGCTCACCAGCACTTTTTCCGGCGTGAGCGGGGCCGAAAACGGCAGCGCGGTATGGCCCTGGAAGGCCCGCACCGCGTCGCGCAGGGCGAAGTAGGTGCCGATGCCGTACATGAGCGGCGGCTCGCCTACGGCCTTGGAGCGCAGGATGGCCTTGGGGTGGCCCGGCGTGTCGAGGAAATGCACGTCGAGCACCTTGGGCGCGGCGTAGATGTCGGGGATTTTGTAGCTGTTGAGCGAGTTGCTGAGCAGGCGGCCTTCGGCGTTGTAGGCGATTTCCTCCATCGTCATCCAGCCGATGCCCTGCACCGCGCCGCCCTCAATCTGGCCCCGGTCAATGACTTCGTTGAAGCTCTGGCCGAAATCGTGGGCAATTTGCAGGGCGTCCACGGTGTAGGTGCCGCGCAGGCAGTCTACCGTCACGGTGGTCAAAGCCGTGCCGTAAACGTGGTAGGCGAAGGGGTGGCCCTGGTTCACGGTCGCGTCGAAATGCAGGTCGGGCGTGGCGTAGTGGGCGTTTTCGGTGAGGGCCACGCGCTTCCAGAAGGCCGAGGACACCAGCTTCTCCCAGTTGGTTTCGGCGGGCACGCCGGCCGCCAGCACCTGCTCATCGTGGATTTCGAGGCCCTCGTAGTTGAGCGTGTACTCGGTTTCGGCGTGGCGCAGCAGCCGTTCGCGCAATGCCGTGCAGGCCATTTCGGTGGCTTTGCCGTTGAGGTCAGCGGTGGCGCTGGCGGCGCTGGGGGAGGTGTTGGCGACGCGGGTGGTGTTGGTGGTTTCGATTTTGATTCGGTTAATCGAGATGCCCAGCGTGCGGGCCGCCACCTGCGCGATTTTCGTGTTCACGCCCTGGCCCATTTCCACCGCGCCCGTGCTGATGCCCACCGAGCCGTCGGAGTAGATGTGCACCAGCGCCCGCGTCTGGTTCATGGGCGTTTTGGTGAACGAGATGCCGAAGCAAATGGGCATCACCGCAAAGCCCTTTTTCTTCAGCTTATTGGCCTGGTTGAACTGCTCGACTTCGGCCCGAATCCCAGCCAAATCGAACTCCGAAGCGGCCGTGTCCCAGGCCTGCTCGGCGTGGCACATCTCGGCCGCCTGGCGGTAGGAGAACAGGTCGCCCTCACGCAGCAGGTTCTTCCGCTGAAGCTCGAAAGTCGGCACGCCCAGCTCCTCGGCCGCTTTGGCCAGGGCAGACTCCATCACGAACATGCCCTGCGGCCCGCCGAAGCCCCGAAAGGCCGTATTCGGCGGTAAGTTCGTTCGGCACGAAAAGGCCGTGGCCGTCACGTTGGGCACGAAATAAGCGTTGGTGGCGTGGAAGAGCGTGCGCTCCATCACGGCCGGCGAGAGGTCGGCCGCCGCGCCCGCGTTCTGGAAGAACGTGACTTCGTAGGCCACGATTTTCAGGTCGGCATCGAAGCCGATTTTGAAATCAGACGAGTAGGGGTGGCGTTTGCCGGTCATGCGCATGTCGGCCATGCGGTCGAGCACGAGCTTCACCGGTTTCTTCGTCACGAAAGCGCCCAGCGCGGCCAGCGCCCCCCAGGGCGTAGCCTGGTCTTCCTTGCCGCCAAAGCCGCCGCCGAGGCGCGTCACGTCCACTTCCACCTGGTGCATGCCCAGGCCCAGCACGTGGGCCGTGTGGCGCTGCACGGCCGTCGGCCCCTGCGTGGACGAAATCATCCGCACCCCGCCCATTTCCGTGGGGAAAGCGTACGCGCCCTGCGTCTCGATGTACAAATGCTCCTGCCCGCCGCTCTCGGCCACGCCCTCAAAAACGTGTGCGCACCCCGCCCAAGCCGCCGCCGAATCGCCAATCTGAAAGGTGCGCGGCGGCACAATCAGCTCGCCCTGCGCGGCGGCCACCCGCGGGTCGGTGATGATGGGCAGCGGGTCGATTTCGACCTTAATCAGCTTGAGCGCGGCGTGGGCCTGCGCCTCAGTGCGAGCCAGCACCAGCGCCACCGGCTGCCCCCGGAAATGCACGTGCCCCTCGGCCAGCAGCGGCTCATCGGCCACGATGCCACCAATCTGGTTGATGCCCGGAATATCGGCCGCCGTGAGGATGCGGGCCACGCCGGGCGCCGTCAGTGCGGCGCTGAAATCGAGGCTGCGGAGCACACCGTGGGCCAGCGGGCTTTCAAACACGGCCGCATACAGGGTGCCCTGCTGCACTGGCACGTCGTCGAGGTACTGCGATTCGCCGCGCACGTGGCGGTTGGGGTCGAGGTGGTTCATTGTGAGTTTTGTTCTGGCGTTACGCCTCACCCCCTGACCCCTGCCGGGCACGGCCCCTCTCCGAAAAGGAGAGGGGCACCGGTTATGCGAGGACGAAATTTCGTCAGGCTCCCCTCTCCTTGTCGGAGAGGGGCCGGGGGTGAGGCGCACGCGGAGGGCGACTATTTATAAAAATCTAAATCAACTCATCGACCGCCAACTCCGGCACAAACTCCAGAAAATGCGCCCACAACAACTGCCGCAGCAACAGCCGCTTGTAGTCACTAGTGCCGCGTACGTCGGAAATGGGGCTGATTTCGGCCTGCATCACGGCGTTGGCGGCTACCACCGTTTCGGCCGTCAGCTCGCGACCGACCAGAAACGCGCTGGTGCGGGCCAGCAGCAGCGGCACCGGCCCCACGCCGCCCGCCGAGACGCGGGCCGCCTGGATGATGCCGTTGTCGACCCGCAGCCAGGCGGCGGAGTTCACGCTGGCAATGTCGAGGTGGGTGCGCTTGGATACTTTCTCAAAATGGAAAAGGTTGCCGGCCAACGGGGCGGGGAAGCTGATTTCAGTTACCTGCTCATCGGCGGTTTTCGCCAGCTTTTTGTAGCCGAGGTAAAGGTCGTGGAGGCCCAGCTCGCGGGTGCTGCCGGCCGCGTCGAGTAGCGTGATAGACGCGCCCAGGGCCAGGAACATAATGGTGAGGTCGCCAATCGGCGAGCCGTTGATGAAGTTGCCGGCCACCGTGCCCATGTTGCGGATGGGCGTGCTGCTCACCAGTTTCAGGTACTGCGGCAGGTGGGGCAGCAGGCCGCGCATGAGGTCCGACTCGAGCAACTGGCTGGCCGTAGTGGCCGCGCCCAGCACTACGCGGCCAGATATTTCGTGCCGGATGCCGCGCCGGCCGGGCTGGTCGAAAATCAGGCGCACGCCGGGCTGCTCGCACAGCTCTTCGAGGCGCTGCACCAGCAGGTCGGTGCCGCCTCCCAGCAGCGGATGGGCGAAAGCGTGTGCGGCGGAGTGGCCGTGGTCATTCTGGTTTTGGGCGTAGCCGTTGGGCGAGTTTGAAAGGGAACTGCCGCCGTTGGCGTGGGCCGTAGTTGCTATTGCTGTTGAAGAAGCTTCAGTTGCCGGGGCTGTATCGGGCCGCAGCTGGGCGAGCTTGGCCGGAATTTCGGCAAAGTAGCCGGGCACGTACTGCTTCTCGCTAAGCCAGGCCATGGCATTTTCGGTCGGGCGATGGGCCAGCTCAGCCGTGAGTTGTGCAGCGGCGCGCTCCAGGGACTTGTAACCGGTGCAGCGACAAATGTTGCCATCGATGGCCGCAATCGTGCTTTTCTCCGTGGCGGGCTGGCTGCTCAGGCTGTGGCCAGTCAACGACATCACGAAGCCCACCGTGCAGAAGCCGCACTGCGAGCCGCCCTCGTCCACGATGGCCTGCTGCACGGGCGTGAGCTGACTGCCGGCCGCGTTGATGCCTTCCACCGTCACAATGTGCTTGCCGTGGGCGTTGCCCAGCGGCGTGAGGCAGCTGGTCATGCTTTGGTAGTTCACCGTCTGGCCGTCGGCCGCCAGCTCGCCCACCAGCACGGTGCAGGCGCCGCAGTCGCCCTCGCGGCAGCCGATTTTGGTGCCCTTCAGCTGCTCGTGGTAGCGTACAAAATCGAGCAGGGCGCTGGCCGGGGCCTCGCTGGTGCGAATGGGCTGGTCGTTGAGGAAAAATGCTATCATGAATGTGGAATCAATCAGAACGTCATGCTGAGCGCAGCCGAAGCATCCCTACCGCGTAACTGACTCAATCATATGGATTACTGCTGCGGTAGAGATGCTTCGGCTGCGCGGACGCCAGATGAAGCATGACTGCTTTTTTTGCGCATTTTTGATAATGCTGATTACTTAATACTCCGTGCGCCCTTCCAGTTCCGTCCAGGCCTTAAATCCAGCCAGAGCTTCGTCGCGCAGCAGCTGCGTCATGGGCAATTTACGGGCTTCCAGGGGCCGTTCCAATTCTTCGTAAATGAACTGGTCGTCGAAGCCGATTTCGGCCGCATCGGCCTTGGTGTTGCCGTAGAATACGCGGGCCGGCCGCGCCCAGTAAATAGCCCCCAGGCACATGGGGCAGGGCTCGCAGCTGGTGTAGAGGTCGCAGCCATCGAGCTGGAAGGTGCCGAGCGCCTGGCAGGCTTTGCGGATGGCGTCGACTTCGGCGTGGCAGGTGGGGTCGTGGGTGGTGGTGACCTGGTTGAAGCCGCGGGCGATGATTTCACCGTCCTTCACCACTACCGCGCCGAAGGGGCCGCCGAAGCCGGCCTTCATTTGGTCGATGGACAGGCGAATGGCTTCGCGCATGAATTCAGGGTTGGGAGCTTCCATAGGGGGGCGGGAGAGGTACGCGGCAGCGGCGTAAAGTTTTGAAAAACGGGTAACAAAGAAAGCCACGGAAAGCCGGACTTGCGAAGAATCACGCAAACGATTCGACCATTGCCAAGGTCGTAGGTAGGCCTTCTGCTTCAGCCCCAAAAAAACAGTGCCGCCTCCCAATGGGAAGCGGCACCGCCGGGCATCGGGGCCTAAGCGTGCGCTAGTTCGTGAACTTGGGAATGCGCAGCTGGAAGCCCAGAGAGGGCACAAACGTGACGCCGCTGAGCGAAGTGCTCTGGCCATTGAGCAGGGCATAGTCGCCGTAGTTCTGATAGAAGACCGACACGGCCGGCACCACGTAGAAATAGCGGTAGCCCAGCTTGAGGTTCACAAAGCCGCCGAACGAGGAGAAGTTGCGCGACTGCTGCGGCAGCTCGGGCACCTTCACCGAACCGTTGTAGATTTTTTCGGGGGCGAAGCCGTAGCTCACCCAGCTGTGCGCGTACACCAGGCCGTAGCTGATGGCCCCGATTTCCTCTTCCGGCCCAAACGACTGGCTGAAGGTGAGCGGCACCAGCAGGTCGTTGCGGTTGGCCCGGAAATTCAGCACCGAGTTGATGTCGGACAGGAAGGGAATGCTGGGCAGCTTGGCCCGCTGGGTGGCAAACTGCAGGCCGATGCTGGCGTAGGTGGTGCCGGTGCCCGCGCCCCGGCCGGGGTTCTCGGGGGTGCCGGTGGGGCCCAGCAGCTGGTACTGGGCATCGAACACGTGCGAGCCGAACGCATACTTGTAGCCGGCATCAAGGCGCGGGATGATGCCGTAGCGGATGTTGAGGTCGGCGGTGGGCTGCACCGGGTCGAGGATGTAGGCCAGGGCGGCGGCCTGCAGCTGGGTGGTGGCGTCGGTGTAGTCGACTTTCTGTTGGCTGGCAGCTTGGCTGGCGGCCTGGCTGGCGGCTGCTTTCACGGCACCGGTGGCTTTGGCGATGGGCGCGCTGGCCAGGTTAAAACCCTGGTTGTAGCCCACCCGAAATTCGCCCTGGGGCGTGACTTTGCCGGTGGCAACAATGGCGCGTGGGGCGGTGCAGGAGGCGGCCAGCAAGCTAGCGGCAGTGGCCGCAATGGCCACCAGCGGCCGAAAGGAGGAGCGGAGAAGCAGAGTCGTCATGAATAGTGAAGTAAAGAGCGTTGGCGGGCATCAACGAAAACCGGGCCGAAAATACCGAAACTCAGGCCACCAAAACTGTGTCTGAGAAGCGCCCCAATTCGGCAGCGGAACAAAATGTTGCGATGCCGCGAGGTAACTTCTGCGTAGCTTGTTCATCCAAGCCAACACCCGTGCCGCCGAGCGCACGAAGGCGTAAGTAACGAACAAACCGTTTTTTCTGAGCTGCTGATGCCGCTATTGCTACTGCTTTTCCTTGAGCTGCTGGGCGGGCCCGGGCCTGCGCCCCGGGCCACGGTGTACGTGTTTCTGGCCGAAACCTGCCCCATTAGCCAGGCGGCCACGCTGCCGCTGCGGGAGCTGCACGCCCGCTACGGGGCGCAGGGAGTGCGCTTCATGGGCGTGTTTCCGGCCCGCGAAACCACGCCCGCCGGCCTGGCGGCCTTCGCCAAAACCTACCAGCTGGCTTTTCCGCTGCGGGCCGATGCCGGCCACCAGCTCACCCGGCAGCTCCACGCCCGCGTCACGCCCGAGGCCGTGGTAGTAGCTGCCGACGGCCGCACCGTTCTTTACCAGGGCCGCCTCGACGATGCCTACGCCGGACTGGGCCAGCACCGCACCGTGGTCAGCCACCATGAGCTGGCCGAGGCCCTGGCCGCCGTGGTCGCCGGCAGCGCCGTGGCCGTGGCGCGCACCGAGCCGGTGGGGTGTTTTATTGAGTAGTTTAGAAGTTGCTAACAGACTGATGAATACCAGGAACGTCATGCTGAGCGCAGCCGAAGCATCTCTACCGCTTCGTTGAATTAATTGGATTGCTATTGCGGTAGAGATGATTCGGCAAGCTCAGCATGACCCCTCTTCGGATAAAAATTGACCATATGAAGCACGTTTTCTCCTCACTTATCACTGTCCTCGCCCTGGCCGGGGCTGTTCTCACGGCGCAGGCTCAAACCACGCCGCAGTACACCTTCAGCCAGGATATTGCGCCGCTGGTGTACAACCACTGTACCAGCTGCCACCGCACCGGTGAGGTGGCCCCGTTTCCGCTCACGACCTACGCCGAAGTGGCCAGCCACGCCCAAACTATTAAGTACGTGACGGGCACGCGCTACATGCCGCCGTGGAAACCCGACCCCAGCTACCGCCATTACCTCGACGAAAACACGCTGACCACGGCGGAAATTGCTAAAATCGCGGCCTGGGTCGATGCCGGTACGCCGCAGGGCAACCCGGCCCTCACGCCGCCGGTGCCCACTTACCCCAGCGGCTCGCAGCTGGGCACCCCCGACATGGTGGTTTCGATGGCCCAGCGCTTCACGCACCAGGGCAATGGCCAGGACATGTACCGCATTTTCGTGCTGCCCGTGAACCTGCCCACCGACCGCGACATCGCGGCCATCGAGGTGCGGGCCGGCAATAAGCGCATCGTGCACCACGTCATCATGGGCATGGATACCACGCGGCAGGCCCAGGCCCTCGACGCGGCCGACCCGGGCTACGGCTACACCCAGTTCGGCGGCTTTGGCTTCAACCCTGTCGAGACCAACTTCGCGGCCTGGGTGCCGGGCTCGCAGGCCCGTTTCTATCCGGCGGGCATGGGCAAGAAGCTCTACCGCCGGGCCTCGCTGCTGCTCCAGATTCACTACGGGCCCAACTTCGTGACGCAAACCGACTCGTCGGTGGTCAATATCTTCTTCGCCCGGCAGCCCGTCACGCGCTACGTGAGCACGCTACCCGCCATCGCGCCCAACGTGCTCACCAACGGTCCGTTCGTGATTCCGGCCAACCAGACCAAAACCTTTCACGCCCAGGTCACCGTGCCCGTCGACCTCACGCTGCTCAGCGTAGCGCCGCACGCCCACCTGCTCAGCAAAGCCTGGAAGGTGGCCGTGGTGAAGCCCAACGGCGACACCATCCGGCTGGTGAAAATCAACGACTGGGACTTCCGCTGGCAGGGGAGCTTTCGGTTTCAGAACATGCTGAAAGTGCCGGCGGGCTCGCGCCTCATCGCCGATGCCACCTACGACAACACCGCTCAGAACCCGCGCAACCCCAACAGCCCGCCGCGCACCACCACCTGGGGCGAAAGCACCACCGACGAGATGCTGCTCACCTATTTCGAGCTGCTGCCCTACCGCCCCGGCGACGAAAATATCGTGCTGAGCACTGCCCCCGGCCAGGCCACCGCGCCCGGCCTGGTGCAGGTGGCGCTCTACCCCAACCCGGCCAGCGGAGCCACGGCGCTCAGCTTCCAGCAGGAGCGGCCCGGGCCCATCACGGCATCCATCCTCGACGGCACGGGTCGGCTGGTGCGCACGCTGGTGCGCGAAAAGCTATACCCGGCCGGCCCGCAGCAACTGCCAGTGCCGCTGGCGGGCCTCAGCGCCGGCATCTACCTCGTGCGCCTCGATTCGGAAGCAGGCTCCCGTACCGAAAAGCTGGTGCTGACGGACGGCCACTAGCGCGTTTTTCAGGGTTTTTGAAAGCAAAGAAACACAGACCGTCATGCTGAGCTTGTCGAAGCATCTCTACCGCGCAACTAGAGCAAAAATCAGGTTATTGTATGGTCCTTTGGACGGGGTAGAGACGCAATAGTTGGAGTTTCGTCGTTTAACGGCCCGTTCGCCAACTGTCCAACGACGAGACGCAAGATGTTGCGTCTCTACACCCGTGCATCATCCTGAGAACCGCCCTAATCCAATGAATTCAACGACGCGGTAGAGATGCTTCGACTCCGCTCAGCATGACGTTCCTCCGCCCGCCGCTGCGCATCTTTGCGCCCATGAAAATTTTATACGGAGTGCCCGGCGAGGGCCTGGGCCACGCTACCCGCAGCAAAGTGGTGGTGGGCCACCTGCTGGCCCAGGGCCACGACGTGCGCGTGGTGAGCAGCAGCCGCGCCTACACCATGCTGGCGGCGGCCTTCGGCAAGCAGCGCGTACTCGAAATCCGGGGTTTTCACCTGGCCTATAATGGGTTGGCGGTGAGCAAGCTGCGCACGGCCGTGCTCACCCTGCGCACCGCGCCCGAGGACCTGCGCGTGAATTTCGCCCGCTACCGCGATTTGCTCGGTGGCTTCGAGCCTGAGGTAGTAATTTCCGACTTCGAGTCGTTCAGCTACTTTTTTGCCAAGCTGCACCGGCTGCCGGTCGTCAGCATCGATAACATGCAGATTATCAGCCGGGCGACACTGAACGTGGCAGTGCCTCGCGACGAGCGCGGCAACCACCAGCTGGCCCGCAGCATTGTGCGGGCCAAGCTGCCGCACAGCCGCCACTACTTCATTACTACCTTCTTCGACCTGCCGCTGGCCCGGGAGCGCACCACGCTGGTGCCACCCATTATCCGGCCCGAGATTCTGGCGGCCACGCCCAGCGCCGGGCGGCACGTGCTGGTGTACCAGTCGGCCACCACGCAGCAGAATCTGGTGCCGTTGCTGCAGCAGCTGCCCGACCAGGAATTCCGCGTCTACGGCTTCAACAAGCAGGAAAGCCACGGCAACGTGCAGCTGTGCGCGTTTTCGGAGGCCGGTTTCATTGCCGATTTGGCCAGCGCCCGGGCCGTAGTCACCAATGGCGGCTTCTCGCTGATTTCGGAGGCCGTGTTCCTGCACAAGCCCATTTGCGCCATCCCCATTCCGGCGCAGTTCGAGCAGTGGCTGAACGCGGCCCAGGTGCAGCAAATGGGCTTTGGCCGCCACTTCGAGGCCATCACGGCCGACAACCTGCGGGCCTTCCTCTACGGCCTGCCCGCCTACGAAGCCGCGCTGGCCGGCTACCGGCAGCAGGGCAACGAGGTGCTGTTTGCTCACCTCGACGAGCAGTTGCGCGCCATTCGCGAGGAGCAGCCGGCGGCAAGCGCCCCGCCGTCCGATGCCTGGGGTGGCGAGTAGGGGCGAAGCCCGTTTGCTGCCGTTGTTTTTCCGTAGTGCCGAAAGCCGCGCAATTCGCGGTACCTATTCTTCCCTTTTCTATGCCCATTCGTACCCGTTTTAGCTGGGCGCTGCTGCTGTTGCTGGCCGCCTGCGCCCGCACCCCGCAGCCCAGCGCCAGTGGCCCGGCCAATAAGTATCAGGACCCCATCATGCGCCAAATCGGCACGGCTCAGGACGAGCGCAACACGGCCGCGATACTGCCCTTTCTCACGAACGGCAACCCCAGCTACCGGCGCGAGGCCGCCCTGGCGCTGGCCTCGGTGCAGGCCCCGGCCGCCGTGCCCGCCCTGCTGCCCCTGCTGCGCGACCGCGAGCCCAGCGTGCGCCGCGCCGCCGCCTACGCCCTGGGCCAGGCCGGCGACAGCACCGCCGTGGACAGCCTGCGCGTGCGCGTGCTGCAGGAAAACGACGACGTGGTGCGCCGCTACGTGCACGAGGCCCTAGGCCGCACCGTTACCCGGCACTCGCTGCCCGAGCTCTGGCGCGTCGAAGTCCTGAACGACACGGCCCGCGCCGCCGCCCTGGCCTGGGGCCTGAGCCGCGCCGCCCTGCGCGGCCTCAGCTCGCCCGAGAGCATCCGCCGCACGGTGCTGCTCCTGAACGAGCCCAAGATGCCCGCCCGGGGCCGGCTGGCCGCCGTGGTAGCCCTCTCGCGCACCCGTGGGCTCGATGCCGACTTAAAAAGGCTGGCCTTGTCGACCCTGCTTCGATTGGCTCAGAAAGACCGGGCCTATGCCGTACGTGCGGCGGCCGCCACCACCCTGGGCCGGATTGCGGCCATGCCTGTATCCAAGGAAGAAATGCTGGGCGGCCCGCTACCGGCCATTCACCAGGTAAGCAATGTGCTGGCCTCGCTGGCCACGAAAGACCCCGATTACCGGGTGCGTTTGAGCGCCATTCGGGGCCTGCCGTTCGATGCAGATTACCCCGCCAGTCGGAAAGCTGTTTTTTATGCCCTGCGTCGCGACCGCGCCCCGGTAGCCCTCACGGCGGCCGAGTGGCTGCTGGCCCATGCCAAGGGGGAGTCGGGTCCGTTGCTGGCCGCCCTGGCCGACGGCAACAAGCAGGCTTCGGTGCGGGTGCGGGCGGCGCTGCTGCGGGCCGCCGTGCGCCACGCCAGCCCGGCCGCCCGGCCCAGCCTGGTCGAAACCATCGAGAAGCGCTACCCGGTGGCGGGCTCGGTGTACGAGAAGGGCTTTTTGCTGGAAGCATTGGGGGAGGACCCGGCCGCGTTCGACTTTGTGCGCGGCGAGGCATTTGCCTCGGGGCAGTCGCCGGTGGTGGCCGGCTACGCGCTGGCCACGCTGCTGAGCATGCGCCGGCTGGCCGATTTTCCGGCCGCCCGCCAGGCCGACTTTGCCGCCGCCATGCGCCAGGGCCTGGCCGGGGGCGACGTGGCCCAGCTCGGCACCGCCGCCGAAGCGTTGGGTGATGCTAAGCTCTACCCCGAAGCCCAGCCGGCCGACCTCGCCGCCCTGCGCGCCGCCCAAGCCAGGTTGCAGTTGCCCACCGAAATTGAAGCCTGGCAGGGGCTGCAGGCGGCCCTTGATAAGCTGACCAAAGCGCCGAAGCCTACGCCTTCGCCGCTGGCCACGGCCGCGCAGCACCCCATCGACTGGGCCGTGGTGCAAAGCGTGCCCGTGGGCCAGCAGGTGCGGCTGCGCACCAGCAAGGGCATTATTCTGCTCGAGCTAAGGCCCAACGAGGCCCCCGGTGCGGTGGCCAGCTTCGTTACGCTCCTCAACCAGAAGTTCTACGACAAGCTGTATTTCCACCGCGTGGTGCCCAACTTCGTGGCCCAGGGCGGCGACCCGCGCGGCGACGGCAACGGCAGCGCGCCCTACAACCTGCGCTCCGAATTCGGCGACCTGCGCTACGAGGAAGGCAGCGTGGGCCTGGCCTCGGCCGGCAAGGATACCGAGAGTTGTCAGTTCTTCATCACCCACACGCCCACGCCCCACCTCGACGGCCGCTACCCCATTTTTGCCCAGGTAGTGGGTGGCATGGACGTGGTGCACAAGCTCGATATCGGCGACCAGATTCTGGGGATGGAACTGGTGAAGTAGGGGCGCGTATGGCGTATCGAGTGGGCCTGTTGAGCGCAGTGAAGCACCTCTGCCGCGCAACTAATCAATTGATTGAGTTACTTGCGCGGTAGAGACGCTTCATTGCGCTCAGCACGACGTTTTACTTCCTTCCAAAATGAACCAGCTCACTTCCTACGCCCAGCAGCTGCAAACGCTGGCCGTGCTCTACCTGCCCCGCGTGCTGATGGCCGGCCTGGCCCTGATAATCGGCTGGTGGCTGATTGGCCGCGTCAGCCATCTGCTGAACCGTACCACGGCCCGCCTCGACGTGTCGCTGAGCTCGTTTCTGCGCAGCCTGGTCAGCATCGTTCTCAAGGTGCTGCTGCTGATTTCGGTGGCCGGCATGATAGGGTTCGAGACCACCTCGTTCGTGGCGATTCTGGGGGCGGCGGGGCTGGCGGTGGGCTTGGCCCTGCAGGGCACACTGGCCAATTTCGCGGGGGGCGTGCTCATCCTCGTGTTCAAGCCCTACGTGGTGGGCGATGTAATTGAGGCGCAGGGCAAAAGCGGGGAGGTGCGCGAAATTCAGATTTTCAATACTATTCTCAGCACGCCGCAGGGCGACACCGTGATTTTGCCCAACGGGGCCACGTCGAACAACGTCATCGTGAACAAAACCACGCAGAACAGGTCGCTGGTCGACATCGTGGCCGAGCTCGAAAGCCCCACCGACCTGGCCGCCTTGCGCGCCTGGGCGGTGCCGCTGCTGGCCGCCGATGCCGACGTGCTGCCCGTGCCGGCCCCGCAGGTCGTCGTCACGGCGCTGCGGCCGGGCAGCCTGGCGGTCTCGTTCCGGGCCTACACCCTGGCCGGGCGTGCCGTGCCGGCGCAAGCCCGCCTCACCGAGGCGCTGCAACTGGCCTTTGCCCGAAACAATGTGCACGGGCCGGTGCCGGTGTCGCACAGCTACGTGGGCCAATTGCCGGGTAGGTAAGGTTGGCAGTCCGATAACGGAGTGATTCCGTAGCTAGCCCGCATGGAGCGCGGCCGTTAGCGAATGCACCCAACTGGTTCCGGGAGTTGCCCGGAAAAAACGTATTGCGCCAACTGTTCCAATCGCTGCCGTATGACGAACGCCGAACTGCAAGCTGAACTAGCCCGGCAACAGGCCGAGAACCAGGCGCTACGGGCCCAAGTCGCCGCTTTCAGTGCTTTGGCGCCGCCACCCGAAATGCCTGCTTTCGCCCTGGACGGCCTGCTGAGCTACCTGCTGGCTGAAGCGCATACGGGCATAGTGCTAACCGATGCCCACTACCGGGTGCAGTGGGTGAATGCCGGGTTTACGGCCCTGACGGGCTTGGCGGCGGCGGCGGTTGTGGGCCAGCAGCCGGCGACTTTTTTGCGCGGCCACGGGCACGACGCGGCGCTGGCAGCCTACATCGAGGAAAGCATGCGCCTCCAACGTGCTTTTTGGTACGAGCTGCCCCAGCCCGACCCGGCGGCCGTGCGCTGGCTGCGGGTGAGTGTGCGGCCCGTGGCCGCCCGGCCCGGCAGCCCCGTCCGCTACGTGGGCCTGCTCGAAGATATTACGGCGTGGAAGCAGGAGCAGCTGGCCCGGGCCAACGGCGACCAGCGGTTCCGCACGCTGGCCGAAAACGTGCCCGGCGTACTCTACGAGTGGCGCAAGTACGACGAAGGCCCCTACCAGTTCGACTATGCCAGCCCCAAGGTGCGCGAGCTGTTTGGCCTGGAGCCGGAAGCCCTGAGCCAGATGACCGACTTCATCCACCCCGATGAGCTGGAAGGGTTTCTGGAAAATCTCGACTACGCCACCCGCCACCACCTGCCTTGGTCCTACGAGGGCCGTGTGGTGGTGCCCGGCCAGCCCGTACGCTGGCTGCGGGGCAATTCCATCGTGACCGAAACCGGCCCTGGCTGGGTGAAATACAGCGGTATTCTGCTCGATATTACCCCCCTGAAAATGGCTGAAACGGCCGTGCGCGAAAGCAACATGCGTGGGCAGCTGGTTCTGGAAGGTTTCGGCGATGGCACCTGGGAAACGAATCTGCGCACCCACGCCACCTATTATTCGCCGGAGTACAAGGCCATGCTGGGCTATTCCGACGAGACATTTGCCGAATTGGACGGCGACGCGCGTCAGATAATTCATCTTGACGACTACAAGGCGGCCATGCGTCTGGGAAAGGCATTCGTGGCCGAAATCATTCCGGCCTGCGTGTGCGAAGTGCGCCTGCGCTGCGCCGATGGCCGCTACAAGTGGGTGCTCGCCCGGGCCGTGATAACTGCGCGCGATGCGGCCGGCCGGCCCACCATCCTCACGGGCTCCAACACCGATATTTCGGCCCTGAAAGAAGCCCAGAATGCCCTGGATGCTACTAACCGCCGCCTCAGCACGGTCATCGACAATTTTCGCGAAGGCATTGCGCTGGAAGACGAAAGCCGGAGCATCATGCTCGTCAATGAGGCGTTTTGCCAGCAGCTGCCCAAGCCCACCGTGCCGGCCCAGCTCGTTGGCATGGATGCAACGCAGCTAGCCGTGCGAAACAGCGAGTACATGCGGGAGCCTGCCGCTTTTCTGGCCCGCCTTGCGGTGGTGCTGGCTCAAAAGGAGCTGGTGCTGGGCGATAAGCTGGAACTGCTGGACGGGCGCGTGCTGCAGCGCGACTACATCCCTATTTTCGACGGCGAGCGCTACATCGGGCATTTGTGGAAATTCGCCGATATCACGGCCCGCACCCAAGCCGAGATGGAGCTGAAGCGCCGGGAAGAGAAATACCGGGGCATCATCGAAAATATGTCGCTGGGGCTGGTGGAGGCCGACCTCGATGACCACCTGATTTACGCCAACCAGAGCTTCTGCGACATGACCGGCTACTGCACCGAGGACCTGCAGGGGCAGCGCCTGTCGCCGCTGCTGCTCACCGGCGAGGATTTGGCCCGGGTCGAAAGCAAGCTTGAAGTGCGCCAGCAAGGCGTGTCCGACTCCTACGAAATCATGGTCAACACCAAAGCCGGGCAGCCCAAGTGGCTGCTGGTGAGCGGTGGGCCGCTCTACGACGGCCAGCAGCGCCACGTGGGCTCCATCGGTATTTACCTCGACGTGACGCTCCAGAAACAGCTCGAAGCCCGGCTGCGCGAGGCCAAGGCCGTGGCCGAGACCAGCACCGAGGCCAAGCAGCGCTTCCTGGCCAACATGAGCCACGAAATCCGGACGCCCATGAACGCCATTTTGGGCATGAGCCACCTGCTGCAGAAAACGGCGCTCGATGCCACCCAGGCCAGCTACCTGCACGCCATCACGGCCTCGGCCGATACGCTGCTGGTCATCATCAACGACATCCTGGATTCGGCCAAGATTGATGCCGGCCGGCTCAGCATCGAGCACATCGGCTTCGACCCGGTGGACTTATGCCAGCAGGCCGAGCAAACCCTGCGCTACCGGGCCGAGGAAAAAGGCCTGCTTTTCGAAACCCAGCTCGACCCGGCCCTGCCTGCCGTGTTGTTCAGCGACCCGCACCGCATTACCCAGGTGTTGCTCAACCTGGCCGGCAATGCCATCAAGTTCACCGAGCGGGGCCACGTGCGCCTGGCCTGCACCTTGCTGGGCCGGCCTGCCCCGCACGAGGTACTGGTCGAATTTGTGGTGGAAGATTCCGGGGTAGGCATTGAGGCCGATTACCTGAAACAGATTTTTGAAGAATTCAGCCAGGAAGACTCCTCCGTATCACGGCAGTTTGGCGGCACCGGCCTGGGCCTGAGCATTAGCCAGAAACTGGTGGCGCTGCTTGGGGGCCAGCTGCAGCTCGAAAGCCGCAAGCACGTGGGCACCCGCAGCCAGTTTGTGCTGCGCCTGCCGGTGGGCCATCCGCAGTCGCTCGTCCAGAAGAAGTACGACAACCTCGACTACCTGCACCAGGCTCTTCGCGGCAAGCGCCTGCTGCTGGTCGAAGACAATGTGTTTAACCGCATGCTGGCCACTATTTTCCTCACCAACGCGGGCATCGAAGTGCACGAAGCCGCCAACGGCCAGCTGGCCGTCGACCAGGCCCGCGACCAAGCCTACGACCTGATACTGATGGACGTGCACATGCCCGTGCTAAACGGCTACCAGGCCACTGCCCGGCTGCGGCAGCACCTGGGCCTGGCTGTGCCCATCGTGGCCCTCACGGCCAACGCCATTCTGGGCGAGCGCGATAAGTGCCTGGCCGCCGGCATGAACGACTACCTCACCAAGCCTTTCGCGGAAGTAACGCTGCTGAAAATGGTGTATAAGTGGGTGGTTGGTTACCAACCCCGGCCAATGGCCAGCCCCGGCGCTTAAAAGGTGTCTGCAGAAGTTGAAAAGCCATTTGAGCGGGGCAAAGACGCGATACTTTGCGTCTCCCCATAAAACGATTCGGCGGACGTAGCCCGCCCGATATTTAAGTAATCGCGCCGAAGCAAGCGTAGCAAAAAAGGCGGTCATGCTTCATCTGGCGTCCGCGCAGTCGAAGCATCTCTACCGCTTCGCAAGGGCTGTTCAACGAAGCGGTAGAGATGCTTCGACTACGCTCAGCATGACGTGCTACTTCAATACGCTTGCTTTTGCACAACTACTTACTATTGCGATAAAGCTGCTTCGACTGCGTTCAGCATGACCGCCTTTCTGCTACGCTCGCTTTTGCACAACTACTTAAACGGCGTGGCCGACGAAACGCAAGATGTTGCGTCTCTACCCCCGTTTTGAATAAATAGAACAGTTTTTTAGCGGTTCACCAGTCGCAGTGCGCCTTCGCCGTAGCGGGCACCCACAACCGGGCGCGCCGCCAGCAGCTCTTGCAGCTGTTGGAGCTCCGCCGGAGTTAGCCTCACTGCCGCCGCTGCCGCGTTTTCTTCCAGATAAGCTGGCCGCTTGGTGCCCGGAATGGGCAGCAGGCGCGCATCCTGAGCCAGCAGCCAGGCCAGAGCCAGCTGGGCCGGTGTGCAGCTTTTGGCCGCCGCCAGCGCGTGCATGCCCGCGAGCAGCGGCGCGTTGGCCGCGCGGTTATCATCATCGAAGCGGGGCATGCCGCGGCGCAAATCCTGCGCCGCCAGCTGTGGTCCGGCCGTGGTGAGCAGTCCCCGACCCAGCGGCGAAAATGCTACCAGGCTCACGCCCAGCTCGCGGCAGGCGGGCAGAATTTCGGCCTCCACGTCGCGCGTGAACAGCGAATATTCCGATTGCAGCGCCGCGATGGGGTGCGTGGCGCTCGCCCGCCGCAGCGAAGCCGCCGAGGCCTCCGACACGCCCAGAAACCGCACTTTGCCGGCCTGCACCAGCGCTGCCATCGCGCCCACCATCTCCTCCACCGGCACGGCCGGGTCGATGCGGTGGGCGTAGTACAGGTCAATCACCTCCACGCCCAGCCGGCGCAGGCTGGCTTCGCAGGCGGCGGCAATGCGCTCGGGGCGCACGTTGAGCGCGGTGCCGCCCTGCCCGTCGGCCACGAAACCAAACTTAGTGGCCAGAAAAACTTCCGCCCGATGTGCCTGCAGCACCGGCCGCAGCAGCTCCTCGTTGGCCCCGAAGCCGTACACGTCGGCCGTGTCCCAGAACGTGACGCCCAGTTCCAGGGCGCGGTGCAGGGTGGTAGTAGCTTCACGGGCATCGCTGGGCCCGTAGGCGTAGTCCGAGGCCATCGACATGCAGCCCAGCCCGAGGGCCGAAACCTGCTGGCCGGTGCGGCCGAGTTCGCGGGTAGTCATGGGTTTTTTGGGGTGAGAGGGTATGGGGTAGGAGGGTATGAGGGTAGAGGGTAGGAAGGAGAAGGGCGCAACATCAGCATGCACAAGGAACGTCATGCTGAGCTTGTCGAAGCATCTCTACCGCCATAGTAAATGATTACTTCGGCGGTAGAGGTGCTTCGGCTTCGCTCAGCATGACGTTCCTAGTATTGCGGTAGAGATGCTTCGGCTGCGCTCAGCATGACGTTATTGTACTGCGGTAGAGGTGCCTCGGCTGCGCGCGGCATGACGTTCCTTGTACTGCGGTAGAGATGCCTCGGCTGCGCGTGGCATGACGTTCAAACATCCTTCAGGAATAGACGCTTGCTATTTCTCGTCGCGGCCGTGCACCTGCGCCGGGGGCGAAGTCGCCTCCACGGCCGAAAAGGCCTCCAGAATCTTATAGGTATGTTCGGCTCCCTGGGGCACTACCCACGAGTTGCCAGCTTCCAGCACGACCACCTGGCCGGCCAGGTGCAGCTCGGCCCGGCCGCTGAGCACGTAGCCCACCGTTTCGTAGGGACGGGAAGCCGGGGCTTTGGACTCGCCGGGCTGCTCGTTTTCCCACATGCGCATGGCCACATGCTTGCCCGAGGCCAGGTATTTTTCGCCCTCAGGACCTTTGGGCGAGTGGCGTGAATCAATTTTGGTGATGGTGGTATCCGACATAAAAGCGGGTAGTAAAAAAGTGAAACGAAATGGGGAAATGCGTACCTTTTGCCTGGGCAATGGCCGGTTGGCAGCTGGTGCGCCCCGGTGGCTAAACGGCCGCTTCACCGTTGGCGTTGCCCCGGCCGGCCCGAAACCTTCGCCGGGGCGTCCGGTTTAGTGCCCCGGTTCTCATTCCCCTTTTTCCTGCTATCGTGTCCTCCGAAACCCTCTCATTTGCCGAGCAGCTGGCTCACGCCCACGCCACCGTGCCCGATGCCCTGCCCGGCGCGGCCTTTTGCGCCCTGGCCGATGGCATCCTGGCCCTGCTGTTTCCGCAGCGCGCCGAGCGCCCCCTGCCCAGCGCCGACGCCGTGGCCGCCGAGCTGCACCACTTCCGGGCCGAGCTGGCCGTGCTCCTCAACCAGGTACCCAACCTGCCGGCCCTGCCCTCAGTGCTGGCCAACGAGTTTGCTGCCCAGCTGCCGGCCCTGCGCGCCGCCCTGCAGCGCGATGCCAGCGCCATTCTGGCCAGCGACCCGGCCGCCCAGGGCCTGGGCGAAATCGTGAGCACTTACCCCGGTTTTTATGCCACGGCGCTGTACCGGGTGGCGCATGCGCTGTACGTGCGCGGGCTGCCGCGCCTGCCGCGCCTGCTCAGCGAGTACGCCCACCAGCGCACGGGCATCGATATTCATCCCGGCGCGCAAATTGGCCCGGCCTTCTGCATCGACCACGGCACGGGCATCGTCATCGGCGAAAGCGCCGTGATTGGGGCCAACGTTCAGATTTACCAGGGCGTTACGCTCGGGGCCATGAGCGTGACCAAGGGCCTGCAGGGCACCAAGCGCCACCCCACCATCGAGGATTTTGTGGTGGTGTACGCCGGGGCCACCATCCTGGGCGGCAGCACGGTCATCGGGGCGCACAGCATTATTGGCGGCAACGTGTGGCTCACCGAAAGCGTACCTTCTCATTCGCGCGTGTACCACCGCGCCCACATCAACATCTCCCGCAGCCTCGACCCTTCGGCCGAGCTGGTGTTTTCGATTTAATGCTAAGACTCGCATACCTGTCGTCCGGCGCGTAGCGAAGGACCTTCTCACGTTAGTGCCGACATAATTACGGTAATAGGTTCTTGCGTGAGAAGGTCCTTCGCTGCGCTCAGGATGACAGGTGCTTTTTACCACGTTCCTTATTTATTCACGCCATTTATTCACGCCGATGAAAGCCCATTCCATTCTCGAAACCATTGGTAATACGCCGCTGGTCCGCATCAACCACTTGTTTGCCGCCATTCGCCCCGATGTGGAGGTGTGGATGAAGCTGGAGCGCGCCAACCCCGGCGGCTCCATTAAGGACCGCATTGCCCTGAGCATGGTGGAGCAGGCCGAGAAGGACGGCATCATCACCAAAGACAGTTTGATTGTGGAGCCCACCTCCGGCAACACCGGCGTGGGCCTGGCCCTGGTGGCCGCCGTGAAAGGCTACAAGCTGACTTTGGTAATGCCCGAGAGCATGAGCATCGAGCGCCGCCGCCTCATGGCCGCCTACGGGGCCGCCCTTGAGCTCACGCCCCGCGAAAAAGGGATGAAGGGTGCCATCGAAAAGGCCCAGGAAATAGTGGCCAACACGCCCGGCGCCTGGATGCCCATGCAGTTCTCGAATCCCGCCAACCCCCGCATTCACGCCGAAACCACGGCCCAGGAAATTCTGCGCGACGCGCCCGAGGGCTTCGACTTTCACATCACCGGCGTGGGTACCGGCGGCCACATTACGGCCATTACGGAGGTGCTCAAGCCGCATTTCCCCTCCATGCAGACGTTCGCCGTCGAGCCCGAGGCGTCGCCGGTTATCAGTGGCGGCGCGCCGGGGCCGCACCCCATCCAGGGCATCGGCGCGGGCTTCATCCCCGAAAACCTGCACGTCGACGTGCTCGACGGCACCATTCAAATATCCCAGGCCGAGGCCTACGAGATGACCCGCCGCGCCGCCCGCGAGGAAGGCATTTTCGTCGGGGTATCGTCGGGGGCCTCGCTGGCCGCCATCGCCAAAAAGCTACCCGACATGCCCCAGGGCAGCCGCGTGCTCACCTTCTGCTACGATACCGGCGAGCGGTACCTGTCGGTCGAGGGGTTGTTTGTGTAGGCAAACTCCACTCGATACTACAGCACGTCCTGCGTCACTGCGTTCAGCAGGACGGTCTTCTTAAATCCTGTTGACCCACCCACTCAGTGCCGCGGCCAAACAAAAAGCCCAACCGGTAAACCGGTTGGGCTTTTTATCTTCATTCACACCTTCAGTGGAGAATATCGGAGTCGAACCGATGACCTCTTGCATGCCATGCAAGCGCTCTAGCCAACTGAGCTAATCCCCCTGATTTGGTAATTGCCGCCGTGCCTATTGCGCGTTGGTTCGACAAAAGTACGGCCATTTATTGCGCTGGCAAACAATGCGCCCGCTTTTTTTGCTGTTTTAGCGCAAATGCCAAACAATCAGCCACAAAAAAAGCGGGCAGGAATTGCTTCCTGCCCGCTTTTCGGGGCTACGCTAAGTGGAAATACTTAGTTGAAGATGTAGCGAACGCCAATCTGACCCTGCCAGCGCGAGCCGATGCCGCCCGTGTCGTAACGGAAGGTGTCGGTGAGCTTGGTGCCACCTGCAACGGTAGCGTCCGTCGAGCTCGTGCGGGTGGGGTTGGTCAAGTAAGGGAACGAGAATACTGGCTGGCCCTGGGTATTGTAACCCGAAAACGTGAGCGGGTTAACCTTGTTGGCCGTCTGGAACGCGCCCCACTTGCTGTTAATCAGATTGCCCACGTTGAAGAGGTCGAGGCTAATCTGCAAGGTGTTGCGGTTGTCGTTGCCCAGGTTGGTGAAAATGTCCTGGAGCAGGCGCAGGTCGAGGCGGTTCTGCCAAGGGCGTACAGCGCCGTTACGCTCGGCGTAGTCGCCGCGGTGCTTGCTCAGGTAGTCGTCCTGGTTGATGAAGTTGTTCAGGTCGGTCCACTGCTCGGCGGCGCTATAGATAACGGCCGGGGCCTGGTTAGTGCCGGTGGTGATAGCTGGCAGCAGCGTAATGTCGCGCAGGTTGATTTCACCCTGCGAACGTGGAATGTACATCAGGTCGTTCGCATTCAGGTTGTCGCCGTTCATGTCGCCCGAGTACACGTACGAGTAGCGGCCAGCAGGGGCAGCCTCGTAGAACAGCGAGAGCGTGGTGCCCAGGTGGCCTAAATACTCCTTGCGGTACGATGCGGAAGCAATAAAGCGGTGCTGCTGCAGGAATCCGGAATAGCTGAGCGCATCGGAGTTCGGGTCGCCCGAAACTTGGCGGTCGCGCCAGATAGAATTGGCAATCGAACCACCGTCGTTTACTGAGCGCGCGTCGGAGTAGGTGTAGGCCACGCTGGCGTAGAAGCCGCTGTTAAATGACTTTTGCAGCTGGCCAGTAATGGCGTAAGAGTAACCCTTGTTGGTGTTCTTCATCAGGATAGCGTCGCTGATGTTGGGATTGGCAGCCGAAGCACCACCGCGGCCAGCATAAATCTGGTTGTTGACGGTAGGGAAAGTCACTCCTGCGCCCAAGTTATTCAGTACGTAGAACACTTCGCGGTTGTCGCCGCCAGTGCCTACCGGCGTTGCGCGGTAGGTGGGGTTAGCCTCAGAGCCGGGCAGGTTCACGTTCTGGTGATAAACTGCGTTCAAATCTTTCGTGTAGAAAGCTTCGAGGGTTCCGATAACGCCGCCGGGCAGTTCTTGGTCGACGGCCAAGTTGGTGCGCCATACCTGCGGGAATTTAAAGTCGTTGGCGGTAACGGCCAGATTGTAACGCGTATTAGCTGCCGCGTTCTGCGGGCGGTAGGCATCTACGTTGGGGTTGAAAATCGAGGGAGTACCGGCGTTGGGATTAACGGTTGCTGAGCCAGTGTAAGTGTAAGAGCCGAACTGCACGCCATTGTTGCTAGCCTGGTTCGAGAGCCACACGAAGGGTACGCGGCCCGTGAAGATGCCCGTACCACCACGCAACTGCGTTTTGCGGTCGTCGTTCACATCCCAGTTGAAACCCACGCGGGGAGAAAACAACACCGTTTTCTTCGGCACGGCACCCGTGTTGAGCTGCACGCCATCGCGGAAGGTGAGCTTCGCCGCGTTCTCGTTCTGCGCTAGGTCCGAAGTCAGGAAGGGCAGGTCGGCGCGGATGCCATAGGTGATTTTTAGGTTGTTGCGGGGCGACCATTCATCTTGTGCATACAGGCCCAGTTGGGCTGCGGTAATATCGGCAAAGGGGAAAGCCCCGCCGGGCACCGCCGAGTACTGCAAGTTGTAGCGTTGGGCGCCGGGGCGCACGGTGCCAGGAGCGAAGGGCGTGTAGGTCGCAGAGTTGCGCTCGTAGTTAAAGCCCGCCGAAGCGTAGAAGTCCTCCAGCGAATTAAAGGAGTAGTTGCCGTAGTAGTTTGGGGCAAAACCATTGCGGAACTTGTAGTACTCGTTGTAAGTACCCACCGTCACGTTGTGCTTACCGAGGTAAGCCGTGAAGTTGTCGCCGATTTGGTACACGTCCGAATTTAGAACGTTGAAAGCCGAGAATGGCTCATAGCCGAACGCAGTGAGGGTATTGGAGGCCGTGGTACCCGCCGTACCCGAAAGGGTGCGGCCAGTGCCGTTGCCAATGTCGACCAGCGGGAAAACACCGCCGCTGCTTTCGCGGAAGTCGCGGAAGGCCGAGTAGCCGGCGGTCAGGTTGTTGGAGTATTTGCCCCCGCCCAGCGTGCTATTCAGCTCGGCAATGATGGAGTTCAGGTTGTTGTTGATGCGGTAGTAAGCCGCCAGGAAGGGCAGGCCGAACTGCGACTGCGCGCGCGAGTTACCAATAGCGCCCGAACCGCTGGGGTTGATATCGGCGAACGACTTCAGGTAGTTGTACTTGATGTTGAAGCGGTTATTGTTGCTGATGTTCCAGTCAAGCTTAATCGTCGCCTTGTCGCTATTCGATTTCAGGTTGTAGTTCTCGTACGGGCCGGGATTATAGCCGTACTGCTGCTGCAGGAAGTTGCTCAGCACGTCGAGGTCGCGGCCCGAAGCGTTGGACACCGTGCCGCCGGGTGTGCTACCGTCGCGCGCAGCGGTGAAGTTGCCGTTGGGCGGGTCGTTACGACGCTCCGATTCGGCATTTACAAAGAAGAACAGCTTGTCCTTGATGATGGGACCACCCACGCGGAAGCCGATGTTATTCAGGTTGAAAGTGGGGTAGTCCGAAGTAATGCCGTTTACAGTGCTGCCTACCAGCTTCTGGTTGCGGAAGAAATCGTACACCGACGCCGACACCTTGTTTGAGCCCGAGCGGGTAACGACGTTGATACCGGCACCCGTGAACGAGCCCTGGCGCACGTCGAAGGGCGCGATGCTCACCTGAATCTGGTCGATGGCATCGAGCGAGATGGGCTGGGCACCCGCCTGGCCACCTACGGTCGACTGCAGGCCGAAAGCGTTGTTGAAGATGGCACCGTCGATGGTGATGTTGTTGAAGCCGCTGCTCCGACCGCCGAAGCTCTGGCCGTTGGCCTGGGGCGTGAGGCGGGTGAAGTCGTTCAGCGAACGGTTCAGGGTGGGCAAACGCTCGATGGTTTCGCGCTGCACCGTGGTTTGAGCACCGGTGTGGTCGGCGTTCATCACCGGGTCGCGGCGACCACTCACGGTCACCTCCGTCAGCTCAGTCGACTGGTCGTTCAGCTGCTGGTCGAAGCGGAGGTTTTGGCCGAGGCTCAGGCTAATGCCGTCGCGCACCAGGTCCTTGTAACCTACGAACGTTACTTTAATCGTGTAGGGACCCCCTACGCGCATGTTCTGAATGTTGAAACGGCCCTCCGAGTTGGTGGGCGTTACATACTGCGTATTCGTTGGGGTGTGCACGGCAATCACCGTTGCGCCGGGCAGGCCCGCGCCGGTTTTGTCGGTGATAACCCCGCTCATGGCGGCCGTGGTGGCACCCTGCGACCAGCCCAACCGGGCGGTGAAGAGCATCATCGCCAGCAACACAAAGTGGCGTAAAAATGAGTTGTTCATAAAAAAAAGGTTGGTGGAAACAGTGAGCTTTAATTAAAAGCGGTGCAAAGGTACGCGTAAGAAGAAGGGGTCAATATTACGGCAAATTTACTATTTTTAGGGAAGACCACGTGAAACCGTTTGCGCAATCCACCGGCCGATACACCCCAATTTAGAGGTGCGGGCGTACTGCGCGGATGAACCGGCTTAAGTAATAGTCAGATTCTAAGCTGTTTTCGACCACGCCCAGCGAAGTTGAGGCGTGAATAAAATCGACTCCTTCCTCGTCGGCCACCGTCACCATTCCCACGTGGGTAATCGTGCGACTACCGGGTGAGGCCCCGAAAAAAACCAGGTCGCCGGGCCGCAGGTCGGTCGGTTTCACGGGTTCGCCCCACCCGGCCTGCTCGTTGGAGGAGCGCGGAATGGCCACGCCGGCCTCGCCGAAGGACAATTGCAGCAGCCCCGAGCAGTCGAGGCCCAGGCGCGTGGTGCCGCCGTATAAGTACGGAGTGCCCTGGTAGGAGCGGGCGGCCTCAATCACCGAAGCCAGCGTGCCGGTGGCGCTGCCCGCGCGGGCAGCGCGCCGGGCCACGACTTTGGTTTTGGCCCCGCTCGGGCTCACGCCTACCACCTTGGTTTTGCCCACGGAGTGCACGCGGCCGCCCTTTTTCAGGCGCACCATTTCGCGCGCCGAGCGGTACTGGCCGTCGCGATAATTCAGCTTGCGGTGGCAGCCAGCCAGCAAAACTAAAGCCAGCAGCAGCGGTAGTATCTTCGTTGTCACCCTCCCCATCGGCCGCAAAGATAGTTTGCGCGGCCTTTTCGTTTTGCCGCTCATGAATTTTAACGAGTTGACTCCCGAATTATTGGTGGCCTTCGAAGCCATTGTGGGCCCGGCGCACGTGCTCACGGCGCAGCGCGCCGAGGTTGCCGCCACCGCCGATGCCTACGCCGACTACGGCCGCGACCACACCGAAGACCTTCACTTCGCCCCCGACGTGGTGCTGCGGCCCGGCTCGGCCGAGGAAATTGGGGCCATCATGCGCCTCTGCCACGCGCACCGCCTGCCCGTGACGCCGCGCGGGGCCGGCACCGGCCTCAGCGGCGGGGCGCTGCCCATCCACCACGGCGTGGTGCTGAGCACCGAGCGGCTCAACAAAATCCTCGAAATCGACGAGCGCAACCTGCAGGCAACCGTGGAGCCGGGGGTTATCAACGAGGTTTTCCAGAATGCGGTGAAGGAAGTGGGGCTGTTTTACCCGCCCGACCCGGCTAGCAAAGGCAGCTGCTCGCTGGGCGGCAACCTGGCCCACAGTAGCGGCGGTCCCAAAGCCGTGAAATACGGCACCACCAAAGACTACGTGCTGAACCTGCAGGTGGTGCTGCCCAACGGCGACATCATCTGGACGGCCGCCAACACCCTCAAAAACTCCACCGGCTACAACCTCACGCAGCTGCTGGTGGGCTCGGAGGGCACGCTGGGCATCATCACGAAGGTGGTGTTTCGGCTACTGCCTTTCCCGCAGCATAACATTCTGATGCTGGTGCCCTTCCGCCGGGTCGAGCAGGCGGCGGAGGCCGTGTCGGCGGTGTTTCGGGCGGGCATCATCCCATCGGGGATGGAGTTTATGGAGCGCGAGGCCATTGCCTGGTCGTCCGATTACCTGAAAATCCCGCTCACGCTGCCCGAGGATATTCAGGCCCACCTGCTCATCGAGCTCGACGGCCAGGATTTGGACCAGCTCTACAAGGAAGCCGAGCAGGTGTACGGCGTGCTGGAAAAATACGACGTGGACGAAATCCTGCTGGCTGACACCGCCGGCCAGAAGGACGACCTGTGGAAAATTCGCCGCAACATCGGCAATTCGGTGCGCTACAATTCGGTGTACAAGGAGGAAGATACCGTGGTGCCCCGCGCCGCGCTGCCCGTCCTGCTCACCGGGGTGAAAGAAATAGGGGCCCGCTACGGCTTCAAGAGCGTGTGCTACGGCCACGCCGGCGACGGCAACCTGCACGTCAACATCATCCGCGGCGACCTCGACGACGAGATGTGGAACGTGGGCCTGCGTCAGCCCATCTCCGAAATTTTCGAGCTCTGCGTGAAGCTGGGCGGTACTATCTCGGGCGAGCACGGCATCGGCCTGGTGCAGAAAGGCTACATCGGCATCGCCCTGAAAGAAGCCAATCTGAATCTGATGCGCGGCATCAAGCAGGTTTTTGACCCGCATGGAATTCTGAACCCGGGGAAGATTTTTTAGGAAAGCTAGTCAGCCGCCAAATAGGCCGTCATGCTGAGCGCAGCCGAAGCATCTCTACCGTAGTAGTAATCCTACAATTAGAAATAGTATTGCGGTAGAGATGCTTCGGCTGCGCTCAGCATGACGGCCGTTTAGCTGCGATTTTATTTGCCAAACACCTGCCCTACACCGTCACCGTCGGCAAAAACTTGGGGGCCGCGCGCTTGTGCGTGGCCTGTTCGTAGGCAAAGCCCAAGCCTAAAAGCCGGCCTTCCTGGTAAGCCGGGCCCACAAACGACAGGCCCACCGGCAGCCCCAGCACCTGCCCCATGGGCACGGTGAGGTGGGGGTAGCCGGCCATCGCGGCCGGCGAGGAGAAATCCACGCCCGTTGAGTAGTCGCCGTTCACCCAATCGATGCACCAGGCCGGGCCGGTAGTTACGCCCACGATGGCGGCCAGCTGGTTGGTTTTCAGTAGTCCGTCGATGGCCTGGCGCGCGCCGGCGACTGTTTTCTTCACCGCGGCTTTGTATTTGGGATTATTCAGCCCGTCGGTGGCTTCGGCCCGAATCAGGGTTTCCTGCTGGAAGAAGGGCATGGCCTCGGCGGCGTGCGCCTTGTTGTAGGCAATGACGTCGGCCAGGTTTTTTACGCTTGCCCCGGCTCCGGCCAGGTACTTGTTCACGCCCTCCTTAAACTCGTAGAGCAGCACGTCGAACTCGGCCTCGCCGAGGGGGTTCACCAGCTTGTTCAGCTCGATTTCCACGATGGTCGCGCCCTGGGCTTTCAGGGCGGCCACAGCTTCCTTCAGCAGCGCGGCCACGGCGGGCGGGCCGTTGAGGTGAGATTTCTCCACGCCGAGGCGCTGGCCTTTCAAGGCGTCGGGTTTCAGAAAAACAGTGTAGTCGGCCGGCGTATTAGCCGGAATGGGCAGTGGAGCCGGGTCGGCTGAGTCGGGGCCTTGCAGGGCAGCCAGCAGCAGGGCCGCGTCGCGCACGGTGCGGGCCATGGGGCCAGCTGTGTCCTGGGTGCTCGAAATCGGAATGATGCCGCTACGGCTCAGTAAGCCCACCGTCGGCTTGAGGCCAACCAAGCCATTCACCGCTGAAGGCGAAACTACCGAGCCGTCCGTTTCGGTGCCGATGGCCACGGCGCAGAGGTTGGCGGCCACCGCCGCGCCCGAGCCGGAGCTGCTGCCGCTGGTGCTGCGGTCGAGGGCGTAGGGGTTGCGGCTCTGGCGACCGCGGCTGCTCCAGCCGCTCACCGAGTGCGACGAGCGGAAGTTGGCCCACTCGCTCAGGTTGGTTTTGCCCAGCAGCACCGCCCCGGCGGCCCGCAGCTTTTTCAGAATAAAGGCATCCTGCTTCGCCTTGTGGCCCGTCAGGGCCGAAGCCCCGGCCGTGGTCATCATCTGGTCGCCGCTGTCGATGTTGTCCTTAATGAGCACCGGAATGCCGTGCAGCGGGCCCCGCACCTTACCGGCCTTGCGCTCCTTGTCTAGCTCGTCGGCAATGGTCAGCGCATCGGGATTGGTTTCGATGACGGCGCGTAGCATTGGGCCGGCCTCGTTCAGGCCCTTGATGCGGGCCAGGTATTTTTCGCTGAGGCTGCGGGCCGTATCGGTGCCTTTGGCCATGCGGTCCTGCAGGTCGGCCACGGTCGCCTCGTGCAGCTCGAAGCTGTCGGCCGTACCCGTTTCCGTCGTTGCTCCCGCCGCCGGAGTTCCGGCAGGCACATCAGCGGCCGGCTTGTCGGTGGTGGTTTGGCAGGCCACGGTGGGTAGCAGGGCGGCGGTGAGGGCCACGCGGGTGCCCTGGTTCAGGAAAAGGCGACGGTTCATTAAAGAAGAATGGGGTGGGGGAGGGGCGGCGGAATAGCCGGGTGGCAATGTACAGCCGGCCAGCCGGCCATCTCCGTTCCAATACCCATAAGATTGTGGGAATCGGCCATAAAAAAGCCGGCCTCCCATAGGAAGCCGGCTTTAGGAAAAATGGCAAGCACTATCCGAGATTGCTGCCAGAGCGCACTTACGCCTGCATGTCTTTCAGCTTATCCTCGCCGCCATAGGGTGTGCCAGCGTTAATGTTCCCTTTCAGCCCACCGTGGTCGGCAGTATTGGGCGCGCCGGTGAGGCCATCGGTGGGTACTTCGCTGGCTTCGACGGCTCCGCCGGTCTGGCCCGCCCCAGCGCCACCCGTGATTTCGGCGGTTTTGGCCACGTAGCGGCGTTTGGCTTCGTCCTCCGCCACTCCTTTGAACTGATTCCACGAGTCCCACTGGGCCTGCGAGAGGCCGCCGGGGCCGCTGGCTTTATCGGCAGCATCGGCATCGACTTCGTCGCTTTTCATGTTTACATCGCCCTCCGTGGCCTGCTTGTAGAGGCCGTAGAGCTCGGTCATATGCTTGGCGGCCATGTCGCCGGGAAGGTTGTTTACTTTATCGGCCGCAGCCTGGAATTGCGCGTTAAGGTCCATGAGAATCAAAAAAATAGGATGGGAAATGAAGCAGGAGAAAGCCCGTCGGCCACCGTGCAGGAGCGAAAGGCAGTGAAAATCAGGTAGCCGCCCGGCCGGGGTTTGGCCCGCTCGCCGCGAAGCCGGCGCGCTGTCAATACCCCGGAGATGGGCTTTAGGTTGCGGGGTCGTACTTTTGCGGGCGACTATGTGTGGAATAACCGGAGTATTTGCCTTTACCGAAACGGGTCGCCAGTCGCTGGCCAACCTGCAGGCGTCGACCGACGCCATCATTCGCCGCGGTCCCGACTCGGAGGGCCACTACGTGTACGACCAGTGCGGGCTGGGCTTCCGCCGGCTGGCCATTCTCGACCTCTCGGCCGACGGCAACCAGCCGATGACCGATGCCTCGGGCCGCTACACCATTGTCTTCAACGGCGAAATTTTCAACTACCGCGAGCTGCGCGAGAAGCTCATCAAGCGCGGCTGCACTTTTCATTCCCAGACCGATACCGAGGTCATTCTTCAGCTTTACATCACGGAAGGCCGCAGCTTTATCAAGAAGCTGAACGGCTTTTTCGGCTTCGCGATTTACGACAAGGAGGAAAACTCGCTGCTCGTCGCCCGCGACCGCTACGGCGTGAAGCCCCTGCTGGTGTACCGCGACGAGGACAAGCTGTTCTTCGCCTCGGAGATGAAGTCGATGATGGCCCTGGGTGTGCCGCGCAAGCTCGATTTCGTAGCCCTGAGCCAGTATCTGCAGCTCAACTATATTCCCGGTCCGGCCAGCATTTTCAAGGGCGTGAAGAAGGTGTTGCCCGGCCACTACCTGTACATCAAGGATGGCAAGGTGGTGGGCAAGGCCTGGTACAAAATTCCCTACGACCCCAAGAAGGTTGCCAAAAACAAGCTCAGCTACGAGCAGCAACAGAAAAAGCTGGTCGAGCTGATGGATGGGGCCGTGCAGCGCCGCCTCGTGGCCGATGTGCCGCTCGGCTGCTTCCTGAGCGGCGGCATCGACTCCAGCGTCATCGCCGCCCTGGCCTCGCGCCACACCCCGCACCTGAGCACGTTCAGCATCGGCTTCAAAGACGAGCCCTTCTTCGACGAAACCAAGTATGCCAACCTCGTGGCCGCCCGCCATAAGACCAACCACACGGTTTACTCACTGACCAACGACGACCTCTACGAGCACATCCACAGCATGCTGGATTACCTGGATGAGCCGTTTGCCGACTCCTCGGCCCTGGCCGTGTACATCCTCAGCCAGCGCACCCGCCAGAAAGTAACCGTGGCCCTGAGCGGCGATGGGGCCGACGAGATGTTCGGCGGCTACAACAAGCACATGGGCGAGTTCAAGGTGCGCCAGGGCGGCGTGAAGGCCGAGGCCGTGACGGCCCTGGGCTTCGTGTGGGACGCGCTGCCTAAGTCGCGCAACGGCTTCTTTGGCAACCGTATCCGTCAACTGCAGCGCTTCTCACGCGGCATGACGGCCGGCGTGAAGGAACGGTACTGGGACTGGGCCAGCTTTGCCTCGGCCGATGACGCCCGCAAGCTTCTCAGCCCGGCCAGCCGCGCCAAAGTGGGCAAGAAGCTCGCCGCCAAGCGTCGCAAGGACATCCTGGAACACCTGCATTCCGACGGCGACCTCAACGAGGTACTGCTCACCGACATGACCCTGGTGCTGCCCTACGATATGCTCACCAAAGTGGACCTGATGAGCATGGCCAACTCACTGGAAGTGCGTACGCCCTTTCTCGACTACAAAGTGGTGGATTTCGCCTTTTCTATCCCCGTCACCAGCAAGGTCGATGCGACCATGAAAAAGCGCATCGTGCAGGATGCCTTCCGCTCCGAGTTGCCCGCCGAGCTCTACGACCGCCCCAAGCACGGCTTCGAAGTGCCGCTGCTGAAGTGGATGCGCGGCGAGCTACGCCCCCTCATCGAGAACGATTTGCTGCGCGATGACTTTATTGAAGCCCAGGGTATTTTCGACGTAGCTGCCATTCGCACGCTGAAAACCCAGCTTTTCTCGCGCAGCCCCGGCGACGTGCACGCCCGCATCTGGGGGCTTATCGTATTCCAGACCTGGTGGAAGCAGTACATGGCTTAAATCAAATTAAAAATTATGAATTAAAAGTTCTGGTTCACAGCTGAAATGCAGAAGTTGTATATAAAGTCGCCGAAATTAATTAAAACGTCATGCTGAGCTTGTCGAAGCATCTCTACCGCTTCGTTAAGCCGTCGCCTACGAAGCGGTAGAGATGCTTCGACAAGCTCAGCATGACCGCTCTCTTGACTTTCTAAACAGCTTAACAAGTTTTTAATGCCAGATTTTAATTTTTAATTTTTAATTCATAATTTTTAATTTTTCAGAATGAAAATCGCAGTAGTAGGTACCGGTTACGTCGGTCTGGTTACCGGAACGTGCTTTGCCGAGGTTGGCATCGACGTGACGTGCATCGACATCGACCAGAAAAAAATCGACAATCTGCACCAAGGTATTTTGCCGATTTACGAGCCGGGCCTCGAAGAGATGGTGACCCGCAATGTGGAGAAAGGCCGCCTGCACTTCTCCACCAACCTAGGCGAGGCCATTAAGGACTGCGATGTGGCCTTCATCGCGGTAGGCACCCCGCCCGGCGAGGATGGCTCAGCCGACCTGAAATACGTGCTGGCCGTAGCGCGCGGCATTGGCGAACACATGAGCAGCTACGGTGTGATTGTGACCAAAAGCACCGTGCCTGTGGGTACGGCTGCCAAAGTGCGCGCCGAAATTGAAAAAGCCCTGGCCAAGCGCGGCGAAAGCATCGATTTTGACGTAGCTTCCAACCCCGAATTCCTGAAGGAAGGCGCGGCCATCGACGATTTTCTGAAGCCCGACCGTATTGTGGTGGGTATTTCGTCGGAGCGCGCCGAGGAGGTGATGACCAAGCTCTACAAGCCCTTTTTGCTGAACGGTCACCCGATTATCTTCATGGATATCCCGTCGGCGGAGATGACGAAATACGCGGCTAATTCGATGCTGGCCACTAAAATCAGCTTCATGAACGACATCGCCAACCTGTGCGAAATCATGGGGGCCGACGTGAATATGGTGCGGCGCGGCATTGGCTCCGATGCCCGTATTGGCACCAAGTTTATTTATCCCGGCATCGGTTACGGTGGCTCCTGCTTCCCGAAGGACGTGAAGGCGCTCATCAAAACCGCCCAGGAAAACGGCTACGACATGCAGGTACTGCGCGCCGTGGAAAGCGTGAACGAGGACCAGAAATCGGTGCTTTTCGACAAGGTGAGCAAGCACTTTGGCGGCGAGTTGAAGGGGCTTAAAATGGCCATCTGGGGCCTGTCCTTCAAGCCGAAGACTGACGACATGCGCGAAGCCCCCTCGCTGGTTATCATCGAAAAGCTGCTGGCGGCCGGCTGCACCGTGACGGCCTACGACCCCGTGGCTATGCCCGAAGCGAAACACACGCTCGGTGATTCCATCACCTATGCCAAAGATGAGTTCGACGCGCTGATTGACGCTGACGCCCTACTCATCGTGACGGAATGGCCCGAGTTCCGGGTGCCCAACTTTGCCGTAGTAAGCCGTCTGATGAAGCAGAAAGCTATTTTCGATGGTCGCAACATCTACGATGCCAAGGAGCTGAAGGAGCTGGGCTTCGTCTATCACTGTATTGGCATCAAAACCGACCATAAGGAGCCGGCTTAAGAATTAATCTGTCATCCTGAATGCAGTGAAGGACCTTATCACGACTGCTTTTTTCAGGATTCCCAACTAAACCTAGTAGCGCGGACGTGATAAGGTCCTTCGTTATGCTCAGGATGACAAGCAAAGCACTATGACTGACAATAACACCGATAAAAAGCGCGTCCTCATCACCGGCGGGGCCGGTTTTCTGGGCTCCCACCTCTGCGACCGGTTCCTGAAAGAGGGTTACCACGTCATCGCGATGGACAACCTGATTACGGGTTCGCTCCAGAACATTGAGCACTTGTTTGGGCGGCCCGATTTCGAGTTTCACCAGTCCGACGTGAGCAAGTTCGTATTCGTGCCCGGCAAGCTGGACTACATCCTGCATTTCGCCTCGCCGGCCTCGCCGATTGACTACCTCAAGATTCCGATTCAGACCCTGAAGGTAGGCTCGCTCGGCACCCACAACCTGCTGGGCTTAGCCCGGGTGAAAGGGGCCCGCATGCTCATCGCCAGCACCTCGGAAGTGTACGGCGACCCCGAAGTTCACCCCCAAGTGGAGGAGTATTTTGGCAACGTGAACCCCGTAGGGCCCCGCGGCTGCTACGACGAAGCCAAGCGCTTCCAGGAGGCCATTACGATGGCCTACCATACTCACCACGGCCTGGAAACGCGCATCATCCGCATCTTCAACACCTACGGCCCGCGCATGCGCCTCAATGACGGCCGCGTGCTGCCCGCTTTCCTCTCGCAGGCCCTGCGCGGCGAGAACCTGACGGTGTTTGGCGACGGCTCGCAGACCCGCTCATTCTGCTACGTTGACGACCTCGTGGAAGGCATTTACCGCCTCTTGCTCAGCGACTACGCCTTGCCCGTGAACATCGGCAATCCTGACGAAATCACCATCAAGGAGTTCGGCGAAGAAATCGCCCGCCTCACCGGCGTCGAGTTCAAGCCCACTTTTCAGGCGCTGCCCGAAAACGACCCGATGAAGCGCCGTCCGGACATTACCAAGGCGAAAGAAATCCTGGGCTGGGAGCCTAAGGTGGACCGCGCCGAAGGGCTACGCCGCACATTGGAGTACTTCAAAGAGCACGTGAGTGAGGTGATGGCCAATAAGGCAGACAATATGCCACGTAGCTTTTGAAGCAGGGCGTTAGCTTGGTTAGGTTCAAAAAAGGTCATCTTGCTTCATAGGGTACTGCTATCAATAAAGCAGGTTGGTGGTGACTGCTTTGCTGCCGGCACAGATACGGGCGGGACTTTCTTCAGCCCCGGTGCAGTTATCATAATGCTATTTTAGCACTCCAACAGTATTGAGAGATTTATTTGCTGCTACCAGCGCTTGGTGTGGTGCAAAATAAGGAGAACTACGTACCGTTGCGTGGTTCCCCTTATTTTGCACGCTGGGAGCAGTGATTCCGAAGCTGCTTAGAAAGCCAATTAGCTGATATATCGTCTCGCCATTGGATGATAACGGCAGTTCCCGTCCAATGACGAGACGCGAATATGCTTATCCACGCTGTCTAGGCTACTTTCTAAACAGCTTCACCAGGATGGCAGCAGCGCTTAAGCTATGTGGAGTGCCGCCGTACGTAATTGCTGCTGTCTATGAATAAACCGCACCTTATTCAACTGCCCAAGCTGGGAGACCCTGCTATTGGCTACATCTCCGTAATTGAACAGCAGGAGGCGATTCCGTTCGAAATCAAGCGTATTTTCTGGACGTACTACACGCCAGAAAGCATTGTGCGCGGCCGGCACGCGCATCACAAAACCGAGCAGGTAATTATTGCCGCCGCCGGCCGCATTCTCGCCACCACGGAGTTGGCCAACGGCGAAATTCAGCTGTTCCGGCTGGAGGACCCGCATGTGGGGCTGTACGTACCTCCCTGCGCCTGGCACACGATGCAGTATTCGCACTCGGCCGTGCAACTGGTGCTGGCCTCGCAGCCCTACGACGAGGCAGATTACATCCGGGACCACGAAGAATTCAAGCAACAATGGAAAACCCCGGCCTGAACCCGCTGGTAATGGCCCGGGCCGAAGCGCTGGTCTACTACTCGCCCTATTATTTTTTGCGGCAGCTGTCCGATGAGCGGCAGCAGGAACTATTCGGTACGGGGGCGGCTACCCGGTGGGGGCAGGGCGCGGGAGAAATTACGCTCCCTGGCGAGTCTTCGGCGGTAACGGCAGAAGTTCACTGGCTGCTGCGGCGGCTGGCGTGGGATTCGGACTATTTCGGGACGCCGACTTATTGGCTGTTCACCGGGCTCTTTGCGGCCCACACGACGGCCGCCGAGCTGGTGCGGGCTGCCGAAGGGCTCCGGCAGCAACTGGCCGCCCGAGGTGTGTTCTACGCCTTCAGCGTAGTGCCGGCCGAAGACGTGGCCCTGCTGCAGGCACTGACCGGCACCGGCTGGCGGCTGGTTGAAACCCGCCTCACGTACTACCGCGACCAGCTGGCTGCCTTCGACTACCCACTGCACCCGGTGCGGCTGGCCACTGCGGCCGAGGCTCCGATGCTGGGAGATGTGGCGGCTCGCGCCCGCAACCCCTACGACCGGTTTCATGCTGACCCCTGGTTTGGAGCGGCCCGGGCCGATGCCTACTTAGCCCGCTACGCCGAAAACGCCGTGGCCTCCGGCCTGGCCGATGCCGTGCTGGTGCCCGACCTGCCCGGGCAGGTGCCAGACTCCTTCCTGGCCATCAGCGACCTAGTGGCTGATGCGCGCGCCCTTGGAGTAGGGCTGTCGCGGGTGCTGCTGACGGCGGTGGGGCCTGCCAACCGCGGCTGGCACGTGAAGCTGCTAGGCGAAACCGTGCGCCGTGCCCAGGCCGCTGGCCACGAAGCCGTGCTGATGACTACTCAGGCCACCAACCACGCCGTATTCCGTTCGTGCGAGAAGCTGGGTTTCCGGCTGGGTAGCACCAGCCACGTATTGGCCTGCCACAGCAGTTAACTTTGCGGTATGAAAGTGCCTTTCCTGTCCTTCGAGCCGCAGCATGCACCGTTGCGCGAGGCTATGATGGCGGCCTTTGCCCGGGTGTACGATTCGCACTGGTACGTGCTGGGGCAGGAGGTGGAGCAGTTTGAGCAGGAATACGCGGCTTTCAACCAGGTGGCCCACGTTGTGGGGGTCGCCAACGGCCTCGATGCGCTGGTGCTGGCACTGCGCGCCCTGCGAATCGGACCCGGCGATGAAGTCATAGTGCCATCGAACACCTACATTGCTACCTGGCTGGCCGTGACGCAGGTAGGGGCCACGCCCGTGCCCATAGAGCCCGACCCAGCAACCAGCAACCTCGACCCCACCCGCATCGAAGCGGCTATTACGACCCGTACGCGGGCTATCGTGCCGGTGCACCTTTACGGGCAGGCCTGCCGCATGACGGAAATAATGGCCATCGCGTCCCAAAATGGCCTGTATGTGTTGGAAGATAACGCTCAGGCGCAGGGGGCGACCTTTGCCGGTCAGCTAACGGGCAGCTTCGGGCAGGTGAGCGGCACCAGCTTCTACCCCGGTAAAAACCTGGGAGCCTTCGGCGACGCCGGAGCTATCACGACCAACGATGCCAGGCTGGCCCACGCCGTGCGGGTACTGCGCAACTACGGCTCGCAGCAGAAGTATTACAACGAAGTAGTGGGCTATAACTCCCGCCTCGATGAGCTGCAGGCGGCCCTGCTGCGGGTAAAGCTGCCGCAACTGCCGGAGTGGACGCGCCAGCGCCGGCAGGTCGCAGCCTGGTACGACCAGCATTTGGCCGGCATTGCCGACCTGCGCCTGCCAATAGTAGCTGATGGGGCTACCCACGTGTACCACCTTTACGTGGTGCACACGCCGCAGCGTGCAGCCTTGCAGCAGCACCTTACAGCCCAGGGTATCGGTACGCTCATTCATTACCCGGTGCCGCCGCATCGGCAGCAGGCCTATCAGTCGTTGAACCTGCCCGCCGGGGCTTACCCTATTGCCGAAAAGCTGGCCGCCACCTGCCTGAGCCTGCCGATGTGGCCGGGCATGGATGAGACCCACGTAGCGGCCGTGGCTGATGCCATTCGGGCGTTTGCTGGCTAAATGCTGTTCCTTATTCTGCTCTGTTCCCTATGCCCAAGCTCTCCGTCATTATTCCCTGCTACTTCAACGAGGAAAATATTCCGGTAACGGCCCGCGAGCTAGTCGCGAACGAGGCTAATTTTCCGCCCGGAGTCACGTTCGAGTATGTGTTCGTGAACGACGGCTCCGGCGACGACACCTTGGGGGCGCTGCGCCAGGCGCAGGCCGCCTACCCTGGTCGCCTCCGCATCGTAGACTTGGCCGGCAACGTAGGCTCCTACAATGCTATCGTGGCGGGCATGGCCCATGCCACCGGCGACTGCTTAGCCGTCATCACCGCTGACCTGCAGGACCCCCCCGAACTGCTGGCCCAAATGTATGTCCACTGGCAGCATGGCTTCAGGCTGGTGCTGGGCAACCGGCAGAACCGGGAAGAAACTGGCCTGGCCCAGACCATGGCCCGGCTGTTTCACTGGCTGATGAAGCACTTGGCCCTGCGCAACATTCCCGACGGCGGCTTCGACTTCGTGTTCTTCGACCGGCAGGTGGCCACCGAAGTGCTGAAGCTGCACGAGCGTAATACCAACGTCTTCTATCTAATGGTGTGGCTGGGCTTTGCCTACGTGAGCATCCCCTACACCCGTCGCAAGCGGGAAATCGGCCGGTCGCGCTGGACGCTGAGCAAGAAAATAAAGCTGCTGGTCGATTCGCTGCTGGCTTTCTCGTTCGTGCCCATTCGGGCTATTTCGGTGCTGGGGCTGGGGCTGGGGCTCACCGCTCTGCTCTACGGCCTCTACGTCATCGGCTTGAAAATAACGCACCCCAACGAGCCCGCCGGCTGGACCACCCTCATGGTGGTGCTGCTCATCGTATCGGCCTTCCAGATGGTGGCCCTGGGTGTCATCGGCGAGTATGTATGGCGAGGGTTGGACGCGGCCCGGCAGCGGCCGCTATATGTAGTTCGGGAGGTGGTGGAGTAGATTGCGTTATTTTCTTGCCGCTCAAAAGTAGCTTATTGTCTCCAACCCTGCGGCCTATATTACCGGCCAGGTGCGCCACCGATAATGCTATCGCTCAGTCGATAGTATCTTACGGCTGGCTTATAAATGCGAAGTTAATTGCCCATACAGCCTGACAGGTAAGACACATTGGCTATCTTTGTGGGTCTGGCATTAGTCACGAAGGCTTTCACAAACGTATTCAGTTGGTGCCTCCGCAGACATTGCTTGACACTCTGAAGTCCGTCGTTTCGTGAGCAGGGTGCGTAGGCTTGTTAGCCAATGAGTTTTATAGGTTTAATCAATAATTGAAGCTAATACAAGTGATATGAAAGAAGGGGTCGTACTAAGGTCATTGAATAGTATAAGATTTTATTTGTCGCCTCAAGACAAACGAAAGGCTATTGGGATGTTCGTTCTATTGCTAGTTTCTTCTGTACTAGACGTTTTTGGCCTCGCCTCACTCGTTCCTGTTATTATGGCTGCTTCCCGGCCAGGCTCCATCTTAAAAAACGAATATTCGTTACAGGTATACAATGCTTTAGGATTTGCTTCGGAAAGAAATTTTCTGATTTTTCTGATTTTGAGCATCTTTGTATTTTTTATCGTAAAAAATATATTTTCAACTCTTATCAATTATCAGCAGGCAAAGTTCACAGCCCACATCGCCCTGAAGGTTATAGAACGGCAATTTCAGAAGCATATCAACCTGCCGTTCCTCCGTTTTAGCAGTGTGGGCTCATCTAATTTGATGAACAGTACTTTAAATGTTCCTAATGCATACGTGTTTGGCATCATCCGGCAATTATTCATCTTCTTTTCTGAACTGATAATTGTGGTTTTGGTAATAGTCGGTATGTTGTTATACCAGCCGGTTCTATTTCTAATTCTAGGGGCCGTCTTGACCCCGGCCATGTTTTTAATATACCGTGGGTTGCGGAATAAAGTGCAAGGATTAGGAGCCGTACTCTCCAGCCTGAGACCAATATCATTTAGTGCACTCTCAGAGTCATTCATAGGCTTCATCGAGTTAAGGCTAGCTGGTAGGCAAGCGAAGTTTATGCAGCGCTTGCTCAATAATGAGGAGAAAAGTCAGGCATTGGAGGCAGAGTCCTATCTCTATACGTTGATTCCCATGCGCATCATTGAAATGGTTTCTATCGCAGCGGTGGTTACCATTTTTCTTTATTCTTTATTGTTTTCGAATAATCCGGATGGGCTAATCACCATTATCGGCTTATTCGCTGCTTCTGCTTATCGGCTAATGCCATCCATTAATAGGCTGCTTACGGCGTTAGTGACCATGAAGCAGAATCAATACGTCGTGGATGACCTGCTAACAATGCGCGAATACCTGACCACGCCCCAGCCGGTGCAGAAAGCATTGATATTTGAAAAAACAATTTCGTTTGAGCACGTGTCATTTGCCTTCCCCGCCAGTGAGGATTTGGTGCTAAAGGATATATCCTTCAGCGTTAGCAAAGGTGAAAAAATAGGGTTTATTGGGAGTTCGGGGTCGGGCAAAACCACGCTAATGAACTTGCTGCTGCGCTTTTATACCGAGCGAATGGGCAATATTAATGTTGACGGAGTGCCGCTCTCGGAAGAGACGCTGGAATCTTGGTACAAGATTGTCGGCTACGTGAAACAAGATACGTTTCTGATGGAAGCCTCAATCCAAGATAACATCACTTTGCGAGACGAGCATCTGGACCCGGAGCGAATGCAATTCGCACTGGAGCAATCTTCTCTTACTGATTTCGTATCCAGCCTGCCGGAAGGATTGAACACGGCCATTGGTGAGCGGGGCTCTCGTTTATCTGGAGGCCAACGGCAACGTATTGGCATCGCGCGTGCCCTATACAAGCGAGCAGAAGTGCTGGTGCTGGATGAAGCGACCAGCGCCCTTGATAATGAAACCGAGCGAGAAGTTAGCGAAGCCATCAGCAAACTTTCGCACACAAACATTACCATCTTCATCATTGCGCACCGAATCACCACGCTGCAACAGTGCAACCGGATTTATGAATTGCGGGATGGAAAGATAGCATCTGAGCATCAGTATGAGGACTTGGTGCGCTAAATTTTGATTTATATACCCAGAAGCGCTGGTGTAAAGCGCATCAAAATCATTCTTCATTCATGAGTATCAACGTCACAAAAGCATACCTGCCGCCGCTTGCAGAATATGTGCATTACTTGGAAGGGATATGGGAACGTGGATGGTTGACGAACAACGGTCCACTAGTCCAACAACTCGAAGCAGATCTGAGCAGCGCGCTGAGCGGAGCACAAGTACAGTTTATGTCCAACGGCACCATTGCATTGCAGGTCGCCATTAAGGCGCTGGCCCTCACCGGTGAAATTATTACAACTCCTTTCTCTTACGTTGCAACCACCACGGCTATTTTATGGGAAGGATGCGAGCCGGTTTTTGTGGATATTGAGGAGCAGACGTTTTGCATTGATGCCACCAAGATTGAAGCTGCCATTACGCCGCGCACCTCGGCCATACTAGCTACGCATGTATATGGGTATCCGTGCGATGTACGGGCTATCGAAGATATTGCCCGCCGCCATCACTTGAAGGTGATTTATGATGGTGCTCACGCTTTTGGGGTAACGCTATCGGGCGGCCGTTCACTGCTGTCGTACGGCGACATTACAACATGCAGCTTCCACGCCACGAAGCTATTTCACACCAGCGAAGGCGGGGCCATTATCACAACCAACGAGGAGCTAGCGAAAAAAGTGTGGCTGTACAAGTCATTTGGGCACGTCGGCGATGAGTACTATTCTCTAGGTGTCAATGGCAAAAACTCTGAATTTCATGCCGCAATGGGTTTGTGCAACCTACCACGCGTGCCGGCATTTATTGACGCTCGTCGCCAACTGGCTGAACTGTATCATGCCGAGTTAGCTACCCTGCCCCTGCGTTATCCTATACCTCCTGAGGGCATCGGGTATAATTACGCATACTTTCCCGTCGTTTTTGAAAAGGATTCGACGATGCATCGGGTCAAAGACGCGCTGGCGGCAAACGGTATAAATACCAGACGCTACTTTTTTCCATCGCTCAACCAACTGCCGTATCATGTAGGTGCGGCCTGCCCGGTATCGGAGGACATCTCACTGCGGGTGTTGTGTTTACCTTTCTACCAGCAGCTGGAGCACAATGAGGTGCAACGCATCAGTAAATTGATTCGCGAGGCGCTTGCTGACTGATTCTGGGTTACATGGAAAACTGGGGCTTAAAGATTGCTTGTAGTCTCTCATTTACCCTGGCCCAAAGGAGCTGGGGCCTTGTAGCTAGCTTGTCTTCCCTTCTTATGCCTTTACAACAGACTTTGGTGCCGCCGGTTACGCGCACGGTTGCCATTATGCAACCGTATTTGTTTCCATATCTGGGCTATTTCCAGCTATTGATGGCCGCCGACCGTTTTATAGTTTACGACGACGTACAATTTATAAAGGGCGGGTGGATAAACAGAAATCGTCTTTTGGCTAATAGCCAGCCCCTTTTGTTCACCGTGCCCCTGGACGCACCTAGTCCTAACCGTAACATCAGCGACATTGCTCTCAGTCCTAATCCGCACTGGCGTCCGAAACTTCTGCAAACTGTAGCGCAGAGCTACCGGCGGGCGGCGCAATTCGAACAGGTTTTCCCGTTACTTGAACGCGTATTAACCCACCCGAAAGCTCAAACTATTGCCGATTTGGTGCGACTGAGCCTTCGCGAAGTAGTTGCATACCTCGGGCTTGCGGTCGAGATTGTCCCTACTTCCACACATTATGGCAACCAACACCTGCGCGCTCAGGACCGGGTGCTCGACATTTGCTCTATCGAAGAGGCCACAGATTATGTGAATGCCCAGGGCGGCCGTGCGTTGTATGACCAAGAAACGTTTGCTGCCAACGGTTTACAACTGCATTTTCTGCAGCCCGAGCTACGTCCTTACAAGCAGTTGGGCAAGGGCGAGTTCGTGCCCGGCCTGTCAATGATTGACGTGCTCATGAATAATTCAGTAGCTGAAACCAACGAAATGTTGCGAAATTATACACTTACAAAATAACGTGCTGTCCCGGAATGAATAGCTTGGCAATTTCTTTTCCAATCGGGGGGTTTTTTGAGTTGGAACTTCCTGTTGGCCCGGCCAAGCCCCATTCGCGGGCCTGGGCAGTTCTGACCAGCGGGCGGGCTTGTTTGGCCGTCATGCTCCAGGAGGTGCGTCCCCGCCGGGTCTGGCTGCCTTTCTTCATCTGTGATTCGGTATTGCATGCACTAGCGGAGGCAGGAGTGGAGGGCTGCTACTACGCATTGACCGAAGATTTAGAGTTGCAGGACCTGCCCGAACTGGCTGCTGATGAATGCTTGCTGTACGTAAATTATTTCGGGCTAAAAAGGGATTATGCTGCTACTTTGGCCCACTATTACGGGGCGAAATTATTGCTGGACCTGACTCAGGCATTTTTTCAGGAACCAGCTCCCGAGCAGTGGGGGTTCAATTCGGCCCGAAAGTTTTTTGGCGTTCCTGACGGGGCCTTTCTCTATCGCCCCAACAAGCGTCCTCCTTTAAGTCTGCCGGCTAATCAAGACATTAGCCTGACGCATCTAGTAGAGCGGAAAATGGGGCACCAAGCCGCGGCCTACGCCGCTTATAGCCAATACGAGGAACGGCTCAGCTATGCACCCCGTGAAATATCGCCTGTCAGTCGCAGCTGGCTCTCGTGGCTCGACTACGCAGAAATTGCTCGGCAGCGACAAGCTAACTTCCGGCTCTATCAAGAGATGCTACAGCCGCTGCTGCAAAGCGGTGCAGCGCAGGAATGGTTGCCGCCTGAAGAGGGCAGTGTTCCGTTCTGCTATCCGTTGCGGCTGCCCCAGCCGGTGATAGACCGTCGCCAGCTTTTTGAACAGCATATCTTTGTGCCTTGGCTATGGCCTGAGATGCGGCAGCGCCCCGGTGATTTTTCCCGGGAAAAGTCTTTCGTTGATGGCGTGTTGGCCCTGCCGCTTGACCACCGCTACGGTTTTCCCGAAATCGAACGAGTAGCACAGGCTGTCCGAGAATTGTTGACCTGAGCAGCGCTTGCCCAGCGTTTATTTTGTGTCATCCGTATCTGTCAAATAATGAATATTCTTGGTAAAAAAGTAATTCTTCGAGCCATTGATGAAGCAGATTTGCCCTTGCTCCACAAATGGGCAAACGACCCGGAAATCTGGAAGATGTTGGGGGGGTGGCATTTTCCCAGCTCGGTTGAATATCAGAAGAAATGGTTTGCCGGCCTCGGAGCCGACCGATTGAACCAGCGCTTTGCCATCGAAGTAGCCGAACTCGGGCTAATTGGGACGGCCAATCTGATTGACATCGACTGGAAAAATAACAATGCCTTTCACGGCATAATGCTTGGTGACAAGGTCATCAGGGGCAAGGGTTACGGCATTGATACCATTATGGCGGTAATGCGCTATTCCTTTGAGGAGTTGCATTTGGAGCGCCTTGATACCACGATTATTGAGTACAATGCTATTTCCTTAAGCATCTACCTCAACAAGTGCGGTTGGAAGCACGAAGGAACCCGCCGGAATTGGTACTTTCGCAACAACCGTTACTGGGACCGGATTGAAATCGGTGTTACGCGGGATGACTACTTTGAACTGATTGAGAAAAATAATTATTGGGAGGATGATAAAAGTTAGTGTATTCACGATGACTTACAATCACGAGAAATTCGTGCGGCAAGCCATCGAAGGTGTATTAGAGCAGAACTGTGAATTTCCCATCGAAATGATTATCGGAGATGACTGCTCTACGGACGATACCCGCCAAATTATTGCCGAGTATGCGGCCAGCCACCCGCACATCATCAGGCCCATCTACCACGAGAAAAACGTGGGCGCGGCGATAAACCAACGGGAGTGCATGGCTGCCTGCACCGGCGAGTTTGTGGCTGTGCTTGAAGGAGACGACTATTGGATAGACCCGGATAAGCTCCGCCTGCAAGTGGCTGCTCTAGAGTCACGTCCCGGCTATGCGCTCTGCATTCATGATGCGGAAACGTTCAACGACCACGACAACAGCAAGGAATGGACGTTTGGGGAAGAGTTTCCGCACATTCTGCCTGCGGCCGGTGGTGAGCCGCGTACTTTCACCCAACTGGATATTGCCCGCTACGGATGGTTCATTCCCACGGCTTCGATGCTGATGAGGGCAACGAGCATTCCAAGGCCGCTTCCTTTTTGGTTTGATGGCATTTACAGCGGGGACTACGCTTTGCAGCTATTGAGCACAAAACAGGGGCCTGCAATATACCTGCCACGGGTAATGGCGCGTTATCGCATCCACGCCCAGAGCAAGGGCACCACAATGGCGCAGTCAGAATCGAAGTTCAAGCGGCGCGTCTTCGAAGCCAAAATGTTTCGTCAGCACATGTTCAAGCCTCAGGACAGGAAGCACGCCGACATTTACCTGGCCATGCAGTACGAGGGCTATGCACGTTTCCTCGGAAGCCAAGGCCGGCGCTGGGAACAACTAAAGTTCCACACCTTAGCCCAGTGCTACAACTGGCAGCGCATTCCTCTTTACATCGAACGCCGTTTGCAGACCAAGGCAGCAAAAAACTGAGACTTCAGCAGCTTGTTGAAATGCATTCATTCTTACTATTGTTTTTGCCGGCACCATTGGGGCAGGTGCTTTTCCTCTCTCATAACCCTGCCTTTTGATGCCCATGCCAGCTACTGCCAAACTAGTTAGTGTTATAATACCAAGCTATAACTATAGCGCATACATTTCCGATGCTATTAATAGCATTTTGGAGCAAACGTACCCGCATTGGGAGGTTATCGTAGTCGATGATGGCTCGAAGGATAACACGGCGGAAGTAGTGGCCCGCTTCACTGCCCAGGATGCCCGCATCAAGTACCACCATCAGCAAAATCAGGGGTTGTCGGCTGCCCGCAATAAGGGCATCGCTTTAGCCCAGGGGGACTACCTACAGTTTCTCGACGCTGACGACTACATAAGCAAACGGAAGTTTGAACTCCAGGTTGGGCTGTTGGAACAAAACGCGGACGCCGCGCTGGTATACGCTGACACGTACATCTACACTCACTCCGACGACCCCGCCGCTCCCCGCAACTTCCGCAAGTTCGCGCTGACGATGCTACCCATTACCGGCCAAGGCACCGAACTCGTCCAGCATATGGCTATCGATAACATCTTTCTAGTGGGTAGCCCTTTATTTAAGCGCAGCATGGCATTAGCCGCTGGCCCATTCGACCAGACACTGTTTTCGCTCGAAGATTGGCATTTCTGGTACCGCGCTGCGCTGCAGAACCACAAGTTCTTGTACGATAACCGGGAAGGAACCGAATTCTTTGTGCGCACCCATGGCAGTAATATGTCAGGCAACCGCTATAAGATGTGGAAATATAAAATTCAAGCCAGGCAGTCGTTGATTAATATCATGGAGGATATGGTTCGGAGCTGCACAGGTAGTGGACTGGACTTAAAGCCGGTATTGGGCAAACAAAAAGGCTTTTTGTATGAGGAGCTGACGCGCTTTAACCTGCTGTATGAGAGCTGGAGCGCTGGCCTTACCAATCATTTTCGCTATATCACCCAAGTCGACAAGCCCATGCACATTTGGTACGACAGTGCCTACTGGATTAAGGAACGGCTATTAAGGCGTAATAAAAAGTAAGTTAGAACCAAGCGATAAAGGGGGGGGGGATTCGCTTCTGTAACTTGGCAAAACGTCTTTTCGACCCGGGTAAAAGCTGTTTTTAAGTGAAATAAAGCAGCGAAATGGTGCAATAAAATACCGAAGTTTAGACCACTGCTGAAAGTAGCAGCGCACCGCCTTTAATCCTCATGCTTGGAGCAGGCCCTTGCTTCTCATTTGCCTACCTGCGGGCAATTGGATGGGGGTGTTTCACTGGCTGCAACCAACTTTGAAAGTCATGAAAACGCCTACAGTTTCGGTTTTGATTCCTGCCTATAACGCGGCTGCTTACATCGAGCAAACACTCGACTCTGTTCTGGCGCAGACTTGGCCCAATATAGAGGTTATCGTAGTAGACGATGGCTCGCAGGACGAAACGCTGGCAAAAGCGCTCCGTTATGCTGGCGGCAAGGTGCAAATCGTGTCGCAAGCCAACAGTGGAGCCAGCGCAGCTCGCAATCGCGCTTTCGCACTGGCTACAGGCGAGTACATTCAATACCTTGATGCTGATGACCTATTGCAACACAATAAAATAGCGGTGCAGATGGAATGCTTCCGCCTCCGGACGGGCACAAAACTGTCTTCTTCGGCTTGGGCCATGTTCTACGATAAACCGAGCGATGCCGCCTTTACGCCAACTGTTTTATGGCGCGATTACTCCGACCCAGTGCAGTGGCTGGTGGCGGCTTGGGAAAACGGGGTTTGGATGCAGCCTTCTGCTTGGCTTACTCATCGGTCGCTAATAGAAGCTGCGGGACCTTGGAACGAACAATTGTCGTTGCATGATGACGGCGAGTTTTTTAGTCGGGTATTGCTGCAAAGCTCGGAAATTGTATTCTGTGCTGAAGCTATATCGTATTACCGAAAAGGCATAGCGGACTCATTGAGTAGCATTCGAAGTGCTAACGCGACCGAGTCACACTTGGCTGTGTGTCGTGCCTATGAAGTTCATCTGCTAGCCTACCGTGATGAGGACGCAACCCGGCGGGCTTGTGCTAATAACTACCAGCGACTTATATACGAGTATTATCCTAACCACTACGAAATAAGGAAATTGGCTGCGGCCCGCATTCAGGCCTTAGGTGGTAGCACTGCTAGCCCGCACATGACGCCTCTATTCAGTGAAATGAGTAAGTTGCTGGGTTGGAAGCTAACCAAAAGGATGCAGAACTTTGTGTACAAGCACAAGTTAAACCCGGCAGCTTGGAAAGCTAAATAGTAATTCGCATAACATTATTTGAATGTGTAAAGTAACCATAGTTCTGCCCGTTTACAACGTCGCTCCACATATTCATGCTACTATTGAAAGCCTGTTGCTGCAGACCTTCAAAAATTTCGAATTATTGGTGTTAGACGACTGTTCAACCGATAACACGGTGGAGATAGTCCGTTCTTTCGTTGACCCACGGATAAAGTTGATTGTGAATCCGAGCAATCTAGGTCGTGCCGGTACCGATAATGCGGCACTGGAGTACGTACAAGGCGAATACATTGCCAAGATGGACGGTGACGATATTTGCCACCCCGAGCGGCTCGCACGTCAGGTAGCTTACCTTGAGCAGCATCCAGAGGTAAACGTCGTAGGTAGTTTCATGCAGAACTTTGGTGCGAGCAATTACTTGAATCGTTACCCCGCCAAGCCAGTTGATACCCAGGTTCTTACTTTATTTACTTTGCCAACCGGCAATCCTTCCGCAATGTTGCGCGCGAGCTTATTTAAGCAAAACGGACTGCGCTACGACCCCACATTGCGACAAACGGAAGACTATGATTTCTGCATGCGGTATATTCGAGAATTGCAAATAGCCACTTTACAGGAACCTCTGATTCAGTACCGCGTGCCACCTAATAGCCAGAAGAAAAATATTCTCAGCGAGCGGGCTACTGTATCGGATGTAGTTCGGGAAAAGTTTCTACAAGACTGGCAGCTGTCTTATTCCGCACGTGAGCTCATGGTATACAACAGCATTGCGATGCTGAAAAATACACTACAAGAAATTTCGCTCACAGAGGTAGAAATGTGGTTGCAAAAAATAGTGCGTCATAATGAGAAAAAAAACATTTTTGACGACTTGGCATTAAAACGTGGCTTGGGCGAACGATGGTTTGAGGTGTGCTACATGCACAAGCAGTCCCGGCTAAACAGCATTCGCAGTTTCTACCGCAGTTCATTTGCCGATTATTCGTCCGTAAGACTGGGGAAAAAAGCCAAGCTTTGGGCCCAAATGCTGCTCCGTTTCTGATTAAACCCGGTATCTTTGAATAAAATTTCACATATCGTGCCCACTAAAAATCCTTTGTCGCTCATTCTAAATTTTGGATTTAGAGGCGTACTATGGGTTTATAAAGGCATTTAAACGCGACGTTAGTTTACTAATTGTATGCAGCCACAACGTCCGACAATAATTGTTAATAGTTTTTTGAAAAAAGCAAATAATATTTTATGAATAGAATTTTATCAAATCTTCCTTTAGATAAAATAGCATCTTTTCGCGAAAGCGGTTACGCTGAAAGCCTCGCTAATTATATTTTGCAAGGGCTGGGAGAAGATTGGGACTTTTACTTATACTTTGAACTGAGCCGGTGGAAGGGCGACGACTTACAAGTAGAGGTCAGCCCCCGAAAAAAACTAGTGCTTTGCATCGGTGACGAGTCGGAACGTACTAATTATTCATTTGCTGACCAAGTTGATGTCATTTTCCGTACTTATCTGCCCGTTAATCAACGTGGTAAAGTTTTCCACCTACCGGTAGGGCCAAGCAAGCACTTTGCTCCAGGAGAGGTAATTCCCGTTTTGAAGCGAAAGCATAACGTGTTTTTCTCAGGTAATCTACACAGTGGTCGGGCTGCATTATACCGCGTCTTGGCCGGTGTTCCTTTAATACCATTTGCTCTTCTGCATCGTTTACGTGGGTTATTTGGCGAACAATTTGACAACGCTTTTCCGGCATCAATCATTCGCTTTAGCAATGGTTTTCATAACGGCATTCCACTCGGCGACTATGCGCAGCTTCTAGGTGATAGCAAGATTGTGCTATGTCCGGCAGGTATAGAAAACCCGGAATCGATGCGGCATTTTGAAGCAGCAAGTCTTGGATGTATTATCATTACCACTACCTTACCAGACGTAGTAATTTACCGCAACGCGCCATTTATTGTGCTGTCTTCCTGGCGCGAACTGAAGCAAACAGTCGAACGGTTGCTTCGAGAACCAAACCGTATGGCGGAATTGCACCTGAAAACGCTTGATTGGTGGCGTTCTATGGCCAGCCCTCAATCCGTTGCTAACCATATATTGGGACATTTGGACAAAATGTAGCGAATTTGACTAATGTGAGTAAATATCTGCTAAGAAATATTGCGGTAGTTCAAATTAGGGTAATTATTCGGTGGCGGTCTGATGCTGGATGAATTTTGCACTGGGCCTATGGCAAGCGTTTAGAGCCTGTTAAAATTTGCGGATTAGGTGTCGGATGCTGGATAAATAGACCGTTGCTTCGGCAATGCTGGTTTCGCATTCGTAGTCGCGGCTCAAGCGGCGGTCCCATTGCAACCAGCTGATGGAGCGCTCAACGACTCAGCGTGTGGGCACGGGGGCAAAGTTGAGGTGGTCTAGTTACGCTAGACAGTTTAGAGCGTTGAGTTGAAGAAGCTGTTGGTGAGCGTGATAGGGCGCCTGGTAGTCGATACTGGAGTGCAGCCGCTCGTGATTGTAGTAGTCAAAATAGTCGGCGACGCTGCGCTGGGCCTCGGCCAGGTCGGCAAAAACGGGCCGCTCGCGGACTTCCAGGACCTCCGTTTTGAGACGTGACCAGAGGCTTTCGGCCAGCGCATTATCGTAGCAGTCCCCGCGGCGACTCTGCGAGCGCAGGGCCTGGTGGTCGTGCAGCAGTTGCCGGTAGGCCTTACCGCAGTACTGACCGCCGCGGTCGGAGTGCACGAGCAGGCCCGGCGCGGGCGGCTGGGCCCAAAACGCGCGCTGTAAGGCCCTGGTCACCAATTCTTCGGGCATCGTCGCCCCGACTTGCCAGCCCACGACCTGCTTGCTGGCCATATCCTGAAAAGCACACAGGTAGGCCCAATCACCGTTGGCCAGGGGCAGATACGTGATATCCGGGACCCAAACCCGGTTGGCCCGGGTGGGTTTGGGCTGGTCCAGCAGCCGGTTCGGCGCGCAGCGCAGGCCGTGGGTGGAGTCGGTGGTGCGCGGGGTAAAGGCCTTGGGCTGCAGCGCACGCAGGCCCCGGCGGCGCATGGCTGTGCGCAGGCGTTGGCGCCCTACCCGGTACCCCTTTTTGCGCAGCGCGACTTGCAGGCGGCGCGTGCCATAGCAGCGCTTGTGCACCCCGAAGACCTTGACCAGGGCCGTTTCCCAGGCCGGTTCTGGCGCAGCGACGGCCGGCTGTTGCGCGTGGTGCCAGGCATAGTAGCCGCTGGCTGGCACGGCTACTACTTGGCAGAGCAGCCGCACGGGGTAGTGGTCCCGCTGCTCGTCGATGAAGCGGTAGCGGCTCATAGGTCGTCGGTCTGCGAGAAGATGGCGATGGCTTTTTTTAAAATGGCCAGTTCCTGCGCCTGCCGCCGGGACAAGGCCCGCAGCTGGCGCAACTCGGCAGCGGTAGCCAGGTCCAAATCGGCCCCGCGCGCCGCCGCGACGGGCGTCAGGGCTTCTTTCTGCCACTTGTAGAGCAGTTTAGGGCTGATATTGAGGGCGCGGGCCGCGGCCTGGGTCGAGCGGCTCTCGCCCGCCAGACGCAGAGCTTCGGCGCGGAAGGGGGCGTCATAACGACGACGTTTGGTGGGTTGGGGGCTGTCTTTCATGACATTCGAAAGATAAGACCCTATTCTGTCCACATTTACCCGACCACCTCAACCCACCGCTACCCGTGAGCCCAGGGGCCGTTTCCAAGCGCCAGCCGCAGTGCTCCCGGGTCCACTGGGCCAGGGGCTGGCCGTCGTAGCCGGCATCGGCCAATACGAGGTCAAGTCGCTCAAATCCCTGCTGGGCCAGCTTTTTTAGGGCTTCCTTGCCACCAACCCGGTCGTTTTCGTGGGCCGGCCCGACATGAGCAGCCAGCAGCAAGCCGCCGGTATCCACGAGGAGTTGGCGCTTGCGGCCCTGGATTTTTTTGTGGCCGTCAAAGCCTTTGTCCCGTACGCCTCGCTCGCTGCATTTGATGGATTGGGCGTCGAGCACGGCCACGCTCGGACTCGCTTGCCGCGACGGGGCCGCGCGCTGGCGGTGGCGGCGCACCAGGGCCTGATTGAGCCGGGCCCAGCGCCCGTCGGCCTGCCAGCGGCGGAAATAGTAGTAGACTAGCGGGAAGGGCGGAAACTCGTGCGGCAGCAGCCGCCACTGGCAACCGCTCTTGGTCAGGTAAAGTAAGGTATTGATAATCAGGCGCAGCGAATGCTTGCGGCGGCGTATGTCGGGAAATATTTCTTGGATAACTTGCCACTGGAAATCAGTCAGGTCCGTTTCGTACATCTTTGGTCGGATGAAAAAAGACGGTAATCTGGCTGGTTTCTTTTTGTCTAACAGTTACTTGTGAATTTTAACAGGCTCTTAACGTGCTGGTACCAAATGCGGCAATGAACAGATTGTTCGTAGCGGGCACAGTGGCAGGCATGCCCGCTATTAATGCCAAGCCTGCGAACAATCAGGCCCGCATTGTGCTTGCGGCAGCTGAGCGGACTGCCCGCTATGCCTAAGCCGAGAAGCTACTGGCTGAGCGTAACTCGCAACGAAGCCATTGTGCGCGTGACTGGCGTAGCCCACATGGCTAATTCAGTGAAAAAAGCATAGTAAGCACACCTGCCCTTGCCCTTTTGTTGGCCGACAAAAGCGCAACGCAAGGGGGGGGAGGCGTTTGAGTTGGACGAAATTTGATGTGGGCCAACGACGGCATAAAGGGTGGCTATGGCTGGCCGTGGAATGGGCCAGTCGGCGCATAAAGGCTGGTATTTTAGGCCGGCGTGTCACGGTCTACCGTCCCTGGCAGGCACTGTCTGCGGTACTCTCAACGCCGGTTACAATGAGCGGTTAACGTAGCTCGATTCTGACCCCGAAAGGTACCTCTCGCCATTACACGGCCGAATTAAAAGCCGAGGGGCGCTGGCCACGCCCACGGAGCGCCGGCCGCTGGCCGTCTTAGCGGCCCAATGGAAAATTCACCGCCCAAAAAACGGTAGGGCTCCGTCAGTAACCCAACAACAGGCTCTGGTCTTGCAAGTCGCTCTCGGCAGGTTAGCTACCAGTTGCTGGGCATTGCGCGCAACAGTTTCTACTATCATCCTCGCGAAGAAACCGCCTACAATCCTGCACTCATGATTCTGCTCGATGCGCGGTTTGCCGGCTACGGCCTCAAAGGGTGCTAGGCCTACGCGACCACCTACGCCCAGATTGCTATCTTTTTACAAAGGGGCTTAGGAAGCAAACCGGTTTACAGGGGCAGTTGACGAAGTAATTTAAGGAGCAATTTATAGAGGTCCTCGTAGCGATGATTGAAGCGAA
>NZ_JBEPPC010000005.1:0-320245 GCF_040547115.1 Hymenobacter sp. UYCo722
GGGAGGGGAAGGAGATGGTTCGCACCTCAAATTTCCCGCTTTTGTGGGAGTCTTTCCTCTTTTATACCTTCCTGACTACTTCCTAAACAGGTTCTATATCTGCGACACCATGATGGTTATGTGCGGCAGCGGAGACTGGAGAATCTTATTGATAAAAATGAGAATTGGGTAACGCCTTTTAAATTCCATTTGCTTGGCGAATATGTTTTTGAAATTTTGGAAGTTCTGGACAATCAAATAAATGATAAATCAGTTGCCAGCTATGTGGAGTTAGTGCGCGCAAATCCTAAGTATTGGCAACAGACAGAAAGTAGAATGATAAGCTATTGGAATGAACATTACAGATGGAAATTCCCAAAGCTTAGCAAATACCTCGGACGACAAATTGCAGACAGAATAAAAAAAGTCAGTGCTTAGCAGCAACTTGCAAGCAAGAGGCTGGATTTTTGAAGTAACACGACTAACTAGTTGGTGCTCTAAAAGCCGTACCACCGGCAAGCTTTCTAATATTGTTATTGGAAAACGGCTGATTCTACGATTTCGTCGGCGCTTTCCGCTGAACCTCACCGAGGCCGGGTAGCGGGGGCTTCCAGCGTAGTATGATTCACCTCCACCTGGCCGGCCTTCATCACCCACTTCACGTGGTCGATAACCACTTGAATGTCCCGAAGAGGGTCGCCTTCGACGGCCACAATGTCGGCGTAATAGCCTGGTGCGAGGGCGCCCAGGGATGCCTCCATGCCCAGCATTTCGGCTCCGGTACCCGTAGCCGTGCGCAAGGCCTGCGCCGGGCTCATGCCGGCTTTAACAAACCAGGCTAGTTCGCGGGTATTCTCGCCGAAGCCCGTAAACACGGCATCCGAGCCCATGGCAATTTTAACGTGGGCCTTGACGGCCCGCTGCAGGGTGGCAAAGTTGCTGGCCACGTATTGGTTCAGGCCAGCCACCACGGTTGAGTCGTAGCCGTATTCGGCCCGGTGGGCAATGTAGTAGCGGTTGTGCTCCACGGTGGGCACGTAGATGGTGCCTTGCCGGGCCATGGCGGCCAACGTGGCGTCGTCCAGGTCAATGGCATGCTCCACGGTATTGGTGCCGGCCCGCACAGCGTCGCGGGCACCATCCGGGCCGTAGGAATGAATGGCGATGCGCTTGCCGGCATGGTGCGCCACATCGGCGGCGGCCTTCATTTCCTCGTAGCCAAAGGTCTGAAACCCGGTTACGTCCTTGTCGCTGCCCGTCGAGCCGTACATTTTAATCCAATCGGCCCCGGCGGCCAGCTGTTGCCGGGCCACGCGCTGCACCTCAGCCACGCCATCGCACTGCCCGGGGTCGGGCACGGCCCCCACTTTGTAGGGCGAGCTGCTGATGTGCAGGCCGTTGCCGGCCACAAACATGCGCGGCCCGTGCATGGCCCCCCGGTTGATGAGCGCGCGCATGGCCAAATCCATGTTGTCTGAGGAACCCAGGTCGCGGACGGTGGTAACGCCCGTTTCCAGCGCCTTGCGGGCGTTTTCCTGGGCCAGAAACACCGTTACGGCCGCCCCCAGCGTGCCGAGCTGCTGCCACGGGTTGCTGCCGGGCGCTTTGTCCCAATAGAACGTCATGTGGGTGTGCGCGTCGATGAGACCGGGAATGGCCGTGTAGGCCCGCAGGTCCAGGGTTTCGGCACCGGCGGGGATAGCCACGTCTGTTGCAGGGCCCACGGCCACAATGCGGTCGGCTTTGACCAGAATCACCGCGTTGGGAATGACCCGGCCCCGGCCATCAACCACCTGGCCAAAGCGAAGGGCTTTCACCTGGGCCCGTAAAAGGGTAGGCGATTCCGCAAACAGGAGAACGAGCAGCAGAAGTAGCAGTGGGCGCATGCGGTGGGACTATAAGTTGTTTAGCTGATGAACTACTTGAGGTTACGCGGCTGCCAGCCTCGGCCGGCTGCGTCACGGCAGCTACTTCACGGGAGCTTGCCGGGCCAAGGTGGGGAAGCGAGCCGGTGCTTTGCGGTGGTGCGTAGCCTGCTCGTACGCGTAAGCATATTTTATCAGGGTCGGCTCATCAAACGAGCGGCCCAGAAACTGCAGGCCGGCGGGCAATCCGGCATAAGTAAAGCCCATGGGCACGGTGAAGGCCGGCTGCCCGGTGTGCGGGGCAATCAACTGGCTGTTATCGCCTTGATAACCCTTGAAATCACCCACTTTGGCCGGTGGATTGTTCCAGGTTGGATACACCAGCGCGCCCACTTGGTACTGGTCCATCACGGCAGTCACCGCCGCCCGAAAGGCGATGCGGCGCGGGTCGGTATAGGCCTCGCCGCAGCCGGCTTCGCTGGTACCCGGGCTGACGCCGTGGGCGAGTTCGTCCTGCAGGTTTTCCTTGATGTAGGCCGAATACTTGCCCGAAGCCAGCACTTGGTCAATGTTCTGCACCGGCGAACGGGGTCCCAACGCGCCCAGGTATTGGTTGATGTCGTGCTTGAAGACGGAGCACCATTGGTTGGCGCTTACGCGGGCAAAATCGGGAATTTCCACATCCACCACGGTCGCACCGGCCCGGCGCAAATCCACGACGGCCTGCTCGAACAGTGCTTTCACCCGCGGGTCGGGGTGGCGCTCACTCAGGGTGCGCAACACGCCAATGCGCGCGCCCCGCAGGCCCTGGGGGTCGAGAAAGGCCTGGTAGCCTTTGGCCGGCCGCTTGCCCGTCCCGTAGCGCGTCAGGGGGTCGGCGGGGTCGGGCCCGGTGGCCATCACCTCGAGCAGCCGGGTGGCGTCGGCCACGGAGCGGGCCATGGGGCCGCCGGTATCGTTGCGCAGGTAGAGCGGGGCAATGCCGGACCGGCTCAGCAGCCCCAGCGTGGGCCGGAACCCAACCAGGGCGTTGTGCGACGAGGGTCCGCGAATGGAATTGCCGGTATCAGTGCCCAGGCCCGCCGTGCCAAAGCTAGCCGCCACGGCCGCTGCCGTGCCGCCGCTCGAGCCCGCCGGCACGTACGCCAGGTTGTATGGATTGCGGGTTTCGCCCGCAATCGAGCTGATGCTTACCATCGGGCTGAAGGCCCACTCGGCCATGTTGGACTTGGCCAGCACAATGGCACCGGCGGCTTTCAGGGCTTTCACCACCGTGGCATCCTCGTCGGGGGCAAAGCCTTTGAGGGCGAGCGAGCCAGCTGTGGTTTGCAAGCCGGCCGTGTTGTAGTTGTCCTTCACTATCAGGGCCGTGCAGTGCAGCGGCCGCAGCTTGCCAGTGCGGCGGAATTCGGCATCGAGCTGCCGGGCGGTTTCCAGTGCGGCCGGATTGGTGACGACGATGGCGTTGAGCTTCGTGGGCTGGTCGTAGGCGGCAATGCGGGCCTGATACGCCCGTACTACCTGCTCGCAGGTGCAGTCGCCACGCTTGATGGCCTGCTGCACATCGGCTATCGAGGCTTCCGTTACCTCCAAGGGAGGGCGCGCCACTTGCTGCTCAGGCGAGGACCGACTGCCACAGCCGGAAACCAAGGAGAAGAACAACAGCAGGCAGAGCAGCTGGAAAGTGTTTTTTTGTGGCATGGCCATGCGTCGGAAGGTAAAGCTGGAGCAGGAAAAACGTCTCGGCGACTGGCCGAAAATAAGGTTTTTCTGCTGCGTCCGCCCCGCGCCGGGTGCACAGTATCCAATTTCCGGTATTTGAATCAGGTTCCGCAACGGCTTTATCTGCAGCACGGTCCTTCGTTCGCCACCGTGGCCATGCGGGGCATGGAGCGGAGGCGACACTGACGGACTGCCTGGTGCGCTTCAATGGGAGGAATGAAATTGCTGCCTGCAAAGCGTTACGCTACATCAGCGACGTTGAGAAGCGGCCGTGAGTAGGGGTGCTAGTCGCAGATTCGCTGGCAAAGTAGGCTGATTCCACCGCCCATCAACAGGCCTACGAAAGCCACCAACTACCCGGAATTAAATAGCGTGGTAGGCTGAGCGCGGCAAAATGGATGGGGCCAGGGAAGGGGGCAAAATAAAAGCATCTAAAAAGCCAGCCCGGCGGCCGCAGGCCAAACCCCGGGCCAGCCGGCGCGTACACCTAAGGGGCTAACCCGGCCCCATTCACGTAACTAACTTTCTTGCCAATATGACATCAGGTGACGACATTTTTGAAGACGACGATACCCAGGTTCAGCCCGAGGAAAAAAAAGTGGATGTGCCTAACCAAAACCCGGTGAACATCATCCCCGCTGGCTATAACGAGGAGCTGGCCAAGCAGCGCGACTACCAGCAGGAGCAAAGCAACGGCAAGCTGAGCGACGATGCCAGCGCCCACCGCAACGTAGGGGCCAACGGCTATACCCAGCGCAGCGACCAGAAGGACCAGCTCCAGAACCTGCACATTGGCGGCTCCGAAACGGAGCCCCAGGGCGGCAACAACCACACCACTGCCGGCGAGCAGGCCCAGGGCCCCGGCTTCACTGAAGAAGGCAGCTATGAGCTGGGAGCGGGCATCCGGATGCACGAGCAGAAACTCGGCGATGACCACACCAGCGGCCCCGCTATCGAACTGCAGGACGAGACGAGCAACTAGGGCTGAAGCATCGCCAGGAACGCCGCATGCAGCCCGCTGGCAGTGTTTGCCAGCAGGTTGTTGCCGACGTAGCCCGGCGCGTCGGGGTAGCAGGCGGCGATGAGCCAGGGAGTAGTAGCCGGAATATCGGACGGAGCCGGCTGGTCAGCCACGGTCCTTCGCCCAGCACTTGCAATGGTGATGGCGCGGGTCCGACTAAATGGCGTGGTAGGATAGGTACTGGACGGCACCTTCGCAGGTGTCACCGCCGGCTATCGGCGGCTCTGCTTTTTACAGTTCACGGCCCATGACTCGTAGAAACTTTTGGCCGCTTGGCGGCGGGGCAGTGCTGGTGGCTGGCGGGGTCTTCGGGTGGCTGATGCAGCAGCGCAACGCCGGCCCCGCAGAAGCTGCCTGACGAGTAGGCCATTCTGCACCTGGCCTCGCCGCCGCAATCTTGCTGCGATTAAGCAGGCCCTGATTGAACCCCGTCAGCTTACCCTGAAACTCCGATTAAGTAGTCGTGGAGAAGTAAGCGTATTGAATTTAGGACGTCATGCTTATCTGGCGTCCGCTTGCCGAAGCATCTCTACCGCTTCGCATGAGCCGTTCAATGAAGCGGTAGAGATGCTTCGACTGCGCGGACGCCAGATGAAGCATGACCGCCTTTTTTGCTACGGTTATTTTTGCGTGACTACTTAATGGGTGTTTACTGGGTAGTCGGCAGCCTGATGCTAGTCAGTACTGCTAAGCAAGTCCGCGCATTGCCGGGCAATCTCCAGTTCTTCGGCCGTGGGAATAACCAGGATTTTTACCCGGCTTTGCGGCTGGTTCAATTCCCGCAGGCCGGGGAGGCGCTGCTGGTTTTTATCCTCGTCCAGGGCCAGCCCAAAAAACTCCATGTTCGCGCAGACCCGCGTACGGACCAGCGCATCATTTTCGCCCACGCCCGCCGTGAAGACAATGGCATCCAGGCCGTTGAGCACGGCCGCGTAGGCCCCAATGTACTGGCGAATGCGGTAGGCGTACAGGTCGTAGGCCAGGGCAGCGCGGGCATCGCCGGCGGCCAGTGCCGCGCCGATGTCCCGCATGTCGCTGGCACCGGTCAGGCCCAGCATCCCGCTCTGTTTGTTCAGTAGCTCCGCTATTTGCGCCCCGGTGTAGCCCAGCGGCCCGAGCAGGTGCAGCACCACCGACGGGTCGATATCCCCCGAGCGGGTGCCCATCACCAAGCCCGCCAATGGACTGAAGCCCATGCTGGTATCCAGCGATTTGCCGGCCCGCACGGCGGCCATGCTGCACCCGTTGCCCAAGTGAATAGTGATGAGACGGGCGTCGGGCTGCTGGAGGTAGGCGGCGGCCTGCGTGGCCACGTACTGGTGGCTGGTACCATGAAAACCGTACTTGCGGATGCGCTGCTCGGTGTAGAGGGCCGTGGGCAGGGCGTAGCGAAACGCGTGTTCGGGCAGGGTCTGGTGAAACGCCGTATCGAACACGGCCACCTGCCGGGCCTGCGCAAACACGCGCTCGGCCACCTCAATGCCCAGGTAGTTGGCCGGGTTGTGCAGCGGGGCCAGCGCAAACAGCCGTCGGATTTCGGCCTTCACCGCCGCCGTGATGCGCGTGGGTGCCGCGTAGGTTTCGCCCCCGTGCACCACCCGGTGCCCGACCACCGCAATGTCGGCCGGGTGCGCAATAATGCCGCCGGGCGCGGCTGTTAGCAGGCGCACTACTTCGTGCAGGCCCGCTTCGTGGTCGGCCAGCGGCAGGGTCAGCCGGGTTTCGGCGGGCGGGTTGGCCGGGGTTTGCAGGTCGAAAACCTGGTGCGTAATCGTGGCCTGCGCCGAACCCACCCGCTCCACCAGCCCGCTGCACACGGGCTGCTCGGCCGGCCAGCGAAACAGCTGGTACTTGATGGAGCTGCTGCCGGAATTAAGAACGAAAATATTCACCCTGTTTAATGCTGGATTAGAAATATTCAAATAGAAGCACGTCGCGCTTTTATTTGAGAATAGCCCTCATAACTAGATTACTCCTGCTGGCTTTGAATGGCGGTGATGACGACGGTATTGAACACATCGTCCACGGTGCAGCCCCGACTCAGGTCGTTCACGGGCTTATTTAGCCCTTGCAGGACTGGGCCGATGGCCAGCGCCCCGGTTTCGCGCTGCACCGCTTTGTAAGTGTTGTTGCCGGTGTTCAGGTCGGGGAAGATGAGCACGCTGGCCTGGCCGGCCACCTCCGAATCGGGCAGTTTCAGGCGGCCCACCAGCGGGTCCACGGCCGCGTCGTACTGAATGGGGCCTTCCACTTTGAGGTCGGGGCGGCGCTGGCGCACCAACTCGGTGGCCCGGCGCACTTTCTCCACATCGGCCCCCGCGCCGGAGGTGCCCGACGAATACGAGAGCATGGCCACCCGGGGCTCAATGCCAAAAGCCGCGCTGCTGTCGGCCGAGGAAATGGCAATTTCGGCCAGCTGCTCGGCCGTGGGGTTGGGGTTCACGGCGCAGTCGCCGAACACGGCCACGCGGTCGGGCAGGCACATAAAAAATACCGACGACACCACCGACACGCCCGGCTTGGTTTTGATGAACTGCAGCGCCGGCCGGATGGTGTGCTGCGTGGTGTGCACCGCCCCCGACACCATGCCGTCGGCGTCGCCCATATACACCATCATCGAGCCGAAGTACGACACGTCGCGCAGCAGGTCGCGGGCCATATCGTGGTTCACGCCCTTGTCCTGGCGCAGCTCGTAAAACGTCTCCACGTAGCCGGCATACAGGGCCGAATTCACCGGGTCGATGATGCGCAGGTGCTCGGGCGGCATGTTGAGGCCCAGGCGCTTGATGGACGCGGCCACCGTGGCCGGGTCGCCCAGAATGGTGAGGTCCACCACGTCCTGGTGCAGCAGCTGGGCGGCGGCCCGCAGAATGCGGTCGTCGTTGCCCTCGGGCAGCACAATGTGGCGGCGCGCGCGTTTGGCCCATTGCAGCAGCCGGTACTGAAACATGTGGGGCGTAAGCCCTTCGGCCTGGAAGCTGACCAGCTTTTCGCGCAGCGCCCGCACATCCACGTAGCGGTCGAAGGTGCTGATGGCGAGCTGAATTTTCTTGGGGTTGTCGGGAGTGAGGCGCGAGCGGATGGCGCTCACCCGCGTGGTGGTTTCGAAGGTGCCGGTGGCCACGGCCAGGATGGGTACCGCATCGGGCAGGCCCTCCAGCAGCCGCCGCACGGGCTCATCGGGCTCCGTACCGGTCGAGAGCACGATGCCCGCTACCTTGGGATAGCTGGCCGATAAGTTCGCCTGCAGGGCGCACACGATGATGTCGCCCCGGTCGCCGGGCGTCACAATCAGGACGTTCTCCTTGAGGTAGTTGAGAAAATTGGGCACCTGCATGGCCCCAATCACGTAATTATCGACCTGGTTGCCCAGGCCTGCTTCCCCGAACAGCAGCTTGCCGCCCAGCCCGGCCTGGATTTCGCGCATGGTCGGGTGCAGCAGGTTGGGGTCGTCGGGGATGAGGGCCAGCAGCACCTCGGCCGGCAGCTGCTCGCGCAGCAGTGCCTGCACGTCGGCCACCTGGGCCGGCGCAATGCGGTTGGCCACTACCTGCAGCACGGGCACCTCGCGGCTCTCAAAGTTGCGCAGCGTGGTGAGCACGGCGCTCACGACCTGGGCCGTGCTCTTGTCCTGCCCCGACACGACCAGGATGACGGGCACGCCCAGGTTTTTGGCAATCGCAACGTTGGCGTCGAACTCAAACGCCGTGCCCGGCCCCACGAAGTCGCTGCCCTCCACCACTGTAAAATCGCAGGTGTCTTCCCAGTGCTTGAACTTGCGAATCACGGTGTCGATTAATTCGCCCTGCGCGCCGGCTTCAAGCAGGGACAGGGCCTCGGCGCGGGTGTAGGCGTAGGTATCGGCCAGGGGCAGCGGCCGCTTGAAGTAGCTGGTAATGGTGGCCAGGTGCGGGTCGGGCTCCTGCGCGGGGTCGTAGTCGATGAGCGGCTTGAAGTAACCTACCTGCCGCGTCTGGCCCAACAGCATATTCACCAGCCCCAGCGTAACCAGCGACTTCCCGCTGTAGGGCTCGGCGGCCGCAATGAAAACAGCTTTCGTCATGGTTGCCTAACGCAGCGGGGCCCGCCTCCGTTGGCTGGCGGCTAACGGTGCGCCTATAATTGACTGTAAAGGCAGCAGCTTCCAACCGGGTTTTTATGATGCCCGAAAGGTGGTATTCAATAAATTGATGACTGCGCTTAGAGACACTAAGGACTTTTAAGTAGGCTTCACAAAGCTTGTTGGCCAGGTCAAAATGTTGCGATTTCTACCCATGCACAAACCGGATAGTCGCTTGAATATTTAGCGCTAGTGACGATGAAAAAGGTACCCGCTAGGGTATCGAACAGTCGACGAGAACCCCCTCAGTTCATTGCCTACGATTTCGAGGGCGCTTTCTTTTTGACCAAGCCCGTGCTGGCCCCGAGCCGCTCGGGGTTTTCGGCCAGGAACTTACCCCAGCTTTTGCCGCCGCTCACGGTGGCGTTGTTGCCCTTCTGGTAGTGGTGGCACAGGGCCACGGCCAGGGCGTCGGTGGCGTCGAGGAAAGTGCTGGCTTCGGCCAGGGGGGGCAGCTGCAGGGTCTGGCGCAGCATGTGGGCCACCTGCTCCTTGGTGGCGTTACCCGAGCCGGTGACGGACTGCTTGACCTTGGTGGGGGCGTACTCGACGTAGGGAATCTGGCGACTCAGGGCGGCGGCGATGGCCACGCCCTGGGCCCGGCCCAGCTTGAGCATGCTCTGCACGTTGACGCCGAAAAAGGGGGCTTCGATGGCCAGCTCGTCGGGCAGGTACTCGTCGATGAGCTCGAGCATGCGGTCGAAAATCCGCTTTAGCTTTACGGCGTGATTCGAGCCCAGGGCCTTCATATTGATAACGTCGTAGCACAGCACGTCCACGCGCTGGCCGCGCACCTCAATCAGGGCGTAGCCCATAATCTGGGTGCCGGGGTCGACGCCCATGATGATTTTGGGCAGCAAATCGGCGGCGGGCGCGGGGCGGGGACGAGTGGGAGCGGGCATCTGGCCCAAAGTTACGCCCCGGGGCAGGCCGGGAAGCCGGCAGCCGTCGATTCTTCGGCGTCGGAAGATTCTTTGGTGCCCCGGCCGCCACGAAACAACCCTCCGACCGAGCCCGAAAACCGCCGGGCCCGCCAATGGCGACGCATCGTACTCTGGGGCAAAATCGGCGTCACGCTGCTCACGCTCGGGCTGCTCTACAACTCCATCTTCGCCACGCCCGACACCGCCAACGCCTGGCGGCAGCTGCTGGCAACCACGCTTAGCGGGGCCGGGCGCGGCCCCGTGCTGCTCGCCCTGGCGCTGGTGCCCGCCAACTGGGGCCTGGAGGCCTGGAAGTGGTACCGCCTGGCCCGGCACCTGGAGCCGGTCACGTTCGGGCGCAGCTTCCGGGCGGTGCTGGTAGGCCTCACACTGGGCTTTGCCACCCCCAACCGCGTGGGCGATTACGCCGGCCGCATCATCGAGCTCAAAAGCCGGCGGGTGAGCGCGCTGGGGGCCGTTTTTCTGGGGCGCTACTGCCAGCTGGTGGCTACCGTGCTGGCCGGGGTGGCGGGTTTGCTCTATTTCGTGCTGAAATTTTACCTGCACGGCTACCCGGCCGCCGGCCTGGGCGTGGTAGCCTCGGCGGCCCTGCTGAGTGGGCTGGTGCTGGTGCCGCTCTACCGCTCGCAACTGCTGCTGGCGGCGCTGGGACTGTGGCGGCCGCTGCGGCGGTTTCGGCCGGCGCTGGCCATCATGCCCACGTACCCGGCCCGGGCGCTGCACGCGGTGCTGGCCATTTCGGGGCTGCGCTACGCGGTGTTCTGCGCGCAGTTTATGCTGCTGCTGAATGCCTACGGCGTGGGCGGGCCGCTGGGACCAAGTCTGGCGGCCGTGGCCGGCACGTTCTTTTTAAAATCACTGGTGCCCTCGCTCAATGCCCTGGCCGATGTGGGGGTGCGCGAGCTCTCGGCCACGCACCTGTTTGGGCTGCTGGGGCAGCCGGCGCTGCCGGTGCTCTCGGCTAGTCTCAGCCTGTGGGTCATCAACATCGCGCTGCCCAGCGCGGCCGGCCTGCTGCTGGTGCCCGGCCTGCGCGTGCTGCGCGAGAAGCGGGCCGCGAAATGATGGCTGCGGCGGGAATGGCGCTATTGGTGCTACCGGCGCTGTACGCGGGGCTAATGGTGTGGCTGCGCGGGGGCTGGGTTTACAATGAGCCATTAATAATCAGCAATGAACAGTTAAGTCGGAACTCCCAGTTGGCCGATGCGAAAACAGCTGGCGCACAAATGACAGCTGCGCCACCGGTGGCTAAAGGCTCGTTGCTATTTTCCGTTCTCATCGCCGCTCGCAACGAGGCGGGAAACCTACCGCAGCTCCTGCGCGACCTCGCTGGTCAGACGCTGCCGGCCGCTCGCTTCGAAGTCCTCATCGCCGACGACCACTCCACCGATGCCACGGCGGCTGTTATCGTGGCCGCCGCTTTAGAGACTCCTTTCGCCCTGCGCCTGGTTGAGTTGCCGGCCAACGCCACCGGCAAAAAAGCCGCCCTGCTCGCCGCGCAGCAAGCTGCCCGCGCCCCCTGGCTGGTGTGCACCGACGCCGACTGCCGCCTCGGCCCCGGCTGGCTGGCGGCCTACGCGGCGCTGCTGGCCCGGCAGCCGGCTACCAACTTCATCAGCGGCCCGGTGTTACTCACGGGGCCGGAGAACGTATTTACCACGCTTATGGGCCTGGAGTTTGCCGGCCTGGTGGGGGTGGGGGCGGCTTGCCTGGCCCGGCAAGCACCCACCATGTGCAACGGGGCCAACCTGGCCTACCGCCGCGCCGCTTTCGCCGCCGTGGGGGGCTTTGCCGGCCACGCCCACCTGGCCAGCGGCGACGACGAATTCCTGCTCCACGCCATTCACGCGCAGTTTCCGGGCACGGCTAGGTTCCTGTTCGATGCGGCGGCCATTGTGCGTACCGCCGCACCCCCCACGCTGCGGGCGCTGCTGCGGCAGCGAGTGCGCTGGGCCAGCAAGTGGGCGCACTACCAAAGTGACGCGCCGCGCCGGTTGGCGCTGCTGGTGCTGGGGGCTAATGTGGCGCTGGGGGCAGGGGTAGGGGCCGCGCTGGTCTGGCCCGGGCTGTGGCCGTGGGTAGTAGCGGCTGCGGGGCTCAAGCTGGGCGGGGATGTCTGGTTCCTGGGGCCGGTGCTGGGGTTTCTGGGACGGCGGCGGTGGCTGGTGGGGCTGCTGCCGCTGCAGCTGCTGTACGCGCCGTATGCGCTGGCCGTGGGCCTGGCGGGCCGGCGCGGCGGCTACCAGTGGAAAGGGCGGGCGGTGCGGTAGGAGGGTGGGGTAAAAATGTTGGCAAAAAACGGCCTCCTGGGGTTTGGATGGTAAATTTGCCGCACATATATTCCACCTAATCCCAACGTGTTATGCGTCGCAACCCGGTGAGTTTCGCCCTGACGGTGGGCATGGCTTTAATAGTCGTGCTCTTTGGCTTTACCCTGCTGAGCGCCGCTGGCCTGGCGGGCTTCGCGGCCGATGATGCGCGGGCCGCGCAGCAAAGTCTCACCGACCCCGGCGCGCCGGAAGGTTCGCCGCTTTCGCAGCCGACGGCTACCGTTCCCACGCGCCCGCTCACCGGCGCTCAAACGGCCGAAATAGCCGCCGGCGACGCGCTGTTCAAAGGCAACTGCGCCCAGTGCCACGCCGTGAACGAGCAGGTCGTGGGCCCAGCTCTGGCTGGCCTCAGCCAGCGCCGGCCCATGTCGTGGATTTTGCCCTGGGTGAAGAATTCCAGCAAAGTAGTGGCCAGCGGCGACGACTATGCCGTGGCCCTGTTCAATAAATACAGCAAGCAGCAGATGCCCTCCTTCGCGCTGTCGGATAAGGAAATTGCTTCGATTGTGGCCTACATCACATCTCAAAAGGACGGTGCGTCGGGTGCTGTAGCGTTTACTCCGAGTATCAGGCCGGAAGCACCGTAGGCCTATTTTTTTATTTTCTGGGTTCCTCGATTACCGGGGATGTCGATTTTGTCATTGAACCGTAAATTGGTTATCTCAGTATTTGTTCCACAGCATTTTGTAGTGGAGGTATTGTAGGAAATGCTGAGCGTATCCGTGTCGCGGCTGTTTAGCTGCATGTAAGCCACACCTGTCTTGGGGTAAAAATAAACCTGCAGAACGCTATCACGCGAGTTCAGCGGCGGTGCGGCTTTGTAATCAAGAACAATGGTGTCGCTTCCCCGCAGGGTATAAAATCTTATTTTTTCCTTTCTGTATAGCTTGTCGGGGCCGAAAACCAAATTCTTGCCGGTCGTAGCACTTACTATGCTGAAGTATACGGTGTAATCGCTCCCAAGGCAATCAACATTGCTGCAGGTAAGACAAGAGGAAACCAAAAAACCGGCTGTGGTAAGTAAGAAGCTGCTTACGCGTGTGTGCATGATTGGGCCTTTGACTGGGTAATGACCTTTAGCAAATGTAGTCGGCTGTTTCGTGTGGTGGCGAATAAGAATCGCGGCACTTATTAAGGGTATCTGTCTGGTTCGCATTGCCGCTCCCCCGGCTTACATTTGCCCCAATCCCAGCCCGCCAATTCCTCCCCGTGACTGACCCCGAATTCGACCTGCTCGACGAGCTATACTTCGTCACCCCGTTCCGCACGCTGCTCCAGAAAACCGGTCTGCCCGCCGCTGACCTCGAAAACCAGCTCCGCAGTCTGCTCGAGCAGGGCCTTATCCGCAGCTACTGGCCCGACCCCGACACCGAGCTGGCCTACGAAACCACCTCGTTCGGAGCCATTGCCCGCGACGCGGCCTACCTGGCCTCGAAGGAAGGGTTGCTGCAGCACAACACCCGCTAACGGTGGCGACAGCCGTTTCCGCAATACCCCCCGTTACGGCCGCCGCCGCCCGGCCGCCCGGCTACTACGTGCGCCAGCGCCTGTGGCAAAACCGCCCCGCCGTGGCCGGCCTGGCGTTTATCGCCCTGTGCGCGCTGGTGGCGCTGCTCGGCTACTGGGTGCTGCCCGACAACTCGCCCAACGCCAACCACGGCTTCGTCCAGATTCAGAAGGAAAGCCCCGGCCTGCGTGTGCTGCTGCTGCGCCAGCCGCTGCCCGACTCGGCCCGTCTGGGCGCGGCGGCCGATAATATCTTCACCACCTGGCTGCGCGGCCGCGAGCCCGAATGGCAGGAAACGCCCGTCGGCGGCTACGAATTTGCCGGCGATTCCATCATCCTCAAACCCCTGGGCCAGCACTCGGCCGAGGCGGGCCGCCAGCGCCGGCTGGCCCTGGCCACCGTGGCCGGCCACCCCGGACCGCGCGCCGATTTGCAGCGCGAAATCCGGCAAAGCCGCCTCCTCACCCGCACCTACGCCCTGGGTACCGATAAAGCTGGGCGCGACGAGCTGAGCCGCCTGCTGCTGGGCACGCGCATCTCGCTGGGCATTGGGCTGGTGGCGGTGCTCATTTCGCTGGCGCTGGGCATGGCCGTGGGCGCGGTGGCCGGCTACTTCGGCGGCTGGGTCGATTCCGTTTTGCTGGGCCTGATGACCGTGGTGTGGAGCATTCCAGGCATCATGCTGGTTATTGCCATTTCGCTGGCGCTGGATAGCAAAGGTGTGTGGGTGAGCTTCGTAGCCGTGGGCCTGACCATGTGGGTGGACGTGGCCCGCGTGGTGCGCGGCCAGATGCTAAGCCTGCGCTCGGCCACGTTTGTGGAGGCCGGCCGGGTGCTGGGCCTGCCCACGTCGCGCCTCATTGCGCGGCACCTGCTACCCAACATGCGCGGGCCGCTCATTGTGCTGGCCACCAGTAATTTCGCTTCGGCCATTCTGCTCGAAGCGGGCCTGAGCTTCCTCGGGCTGGGCGTGCAGCCCCCGGCTCCCAGTTGGGGCCTGATGGTGAAGGAAGGCTACGACCTGCTGGGCACCCAGGCCGGGCTGTGGGGCACGCTGCTGCCGGGCCTGGCCATTTCGCTGCTGGTGCTCAGCTTCAACCTGCTCGGCAACGGCCTGCGCGACGCCTACGACCCCAAAACGCCCGTAGCGGTGTAAGTTTGCGGCCCCGCGCCCGCTTTTCCGGCGCATTGTGTACCTTGCCCCGTATGGCCGCCGCTGCTCCCAATTCTCCCACCCAACCTTCCACTGATGCTGCCCTGCTTGCCCAGCACGACGAGCAGCTGAAACAGCTGCGTCGCCAGCTGCAAATCAAACAGTTTGAGCTGGATACGGTGCTGGGCGTGGCCCACGACATGACGGCTCGCGACCACTCCGTCGACGAGCTCTACCACATGCTGCGCCTTACCCTACAGGGGCAGCGCAACGTAGTGCAGCTGGTGCTGTTTGCCCGGGAAGACGGCCAGTTCCGGCCCCGCTTGGTACTAGGCTGCGACCTGGCCACCGCCGAAAAAATGCCCCTATCGCCCCCGCTGCTCGACGGCGAAATCCGTGAACCGCAGGCCGTGGAAGACCTGCACCTCGGCCCGGCCTGGGATAAATATGAGCTTGTGCTCCCCATTCTGCGTCAGCGGCAGGTAGTGGCCTACGTGTTCGTGGGCGGCTTCCGGTCCGATTACGACCGGGCCCAGCTCATGCCCTTCCTCACCTCGCTGGCCAACACGCTAATGGGAGCCGTGGAAAACCGCCGCCTCCAGGCCCAGCGCGTGGCCGATGCGGCCGTGCGCAAGGAAATTGAAATTGCCCAGGAGGTGCAGGCCCTGCTTTTCCCGCGCAAGCTGCCCAACGATGCCGACCTGGCCATCGAGCGCAGCTACGTGCCCCACACCGAAATTGGCGGCGACTACTACGACGTGGTCGAGATTGATGCCGACCGCCTGCTGCTGTGCGTGGCCGACGTGAGCGGCAAGGGCGTGCCGGCCTCGCTGCTGATGTCGAACTTCCAGGCCGGGCTGCGCACGCTGCTGCGCCAGGGTGTGCCGCTGGTCACCATCGTGCCCGAGCTCAACCACCTGCTGTTCCGCAACTCGGGCGGCGAGAAGTTCATCACGGCCTTCCTCGCCATTTATGACCGCCGCACCCGCCAGCTCGAATTCGTGAACGCCGGCCACAACGACCCGCTGCTGGTGGACGATAATGGCCGCGTGACTACCCTCAAAGAAGGTACCGTGATGCTCGGCATTATGGAAGAGCTGCCCATGCTGCGGGTGGGCCAGGTAGCCATTCCGCGCCATTCGATGCTGCTGCTCTACACCGATGGCCTCACCGAGGTATTCGACGCCGACGGCAACGAGTTTGGCGAGGAGGGCGTGCTGGCCGTGTTGCACCGCAGCCGTTACCTGCCGCTGCCCAAACTGCACCAGGAAATGCTGCGAACCATCGAAGTATACAGTTCGCGCGGCGCGTACTTCGCCGATGATGTAACGATGCTCAGCTGCCGGTTCAAGTAGCCTGTGATTTCACCAACCCAGCTTATTGCTGAAATCAGCCAGCGGCTGACCACGGCCTTCGACCAGCTCAACGGCTGGTTTGCGGCCCCAGCTCCTCTGCGCGGCTATCACCCGGCCCACGGCGGCTGGACCATCGACGAGATTCTCGAACACGTTGCCCTCACCAACCATTTCCTGCTCATCCTCGTCGAGAAAGGGACCCTCAAGGCGCTCAAGAATGCGCACGGGCTGGATTTGGCTGCCGAGCTGGCCGCCCGGCAGTCGGCCCGTGCCCGCCTCGATGAAATTAGCCAGCCGGGAGCTTTTACCTGGATGCGGCCCGACCACATGGCCCCGCAAGGGCTGAAACCGGGCCCCGAAGTAGCGGCCACGCTCCGGCAGCAGCTGCAACAGTGCCTGGCCGTGCTGGGCCGCCTGCCCAACGGCGAAGGCGTACTCTACCGCATCACCATGTCGGTGAACGACTTGGGCAAGATGGACGTATATGATTTCGTGTACTTCCTGGCCAAGCACGCCGAGCGCCACCTGGCCCAAATCGGGCAGGTAGCGGCCGAATACCGGGCACGAGGCTAGGCTTCCTCCGTCGTAGTCGCATCGGTCGACTCGGCTAGCCAGGTGCCGCAGCGCACCAGCAGCGCCAGGCAGATGAAGAACACCGGTCCGATTTTGTCCACTTCCACCAACTCATTCAGGGTGAGGTGGAACACGATGACGACGAACGACAGCGTGGCTGCTAGCACCACCCGGCGTACTTCGGGCCGGGCCTGGGCGCGGTGGTAAAGGCTTTCGGCCAGCAGCAGCGTGGTCGCAATCAGGCTGATGAAGAGTAGGAAACCCGGGATTCCCTGCTCGGCCAGCTGTAGCAGGAAGTAGTTGTGGGTGGTCGATTTTTCGGGGTTGGCGCTCACGTAGGTACGGAAGCTCTTCACCGTGTAGCGCTTGTATTCGGGGTAGAAGGTTGCCGCGCCGCTGCCGGTCAGGGGCTTCTCGCCAATCATGCGGGCGGCGGCTACCCAGCGGTACACCCGTTCCATCCCCGACACGTCCTGGAATTTGTAGGTGGCTTCGAGGTGGCGTTCGAAATTTTGGCCGTTGAACACGGTGTGCTCGTAATCGGGCGCGTATTCCATGTAACGGTCGCCGACCACGAAGTAGCTCACGCTGAATGCCGTAGTGAGGGCCATCGCTAGCAGCAGCACCCGCGTAAGGCGCAGCCGCAGCACCAGCAAGTACAGCGCGGCCAGCGGTATCGACACGATGGACGCCCGCGTGTAGGACGTGAGCAGTCCAAACAGCAGCACCCCCAGCGCCACCCGCCACGCCAGCCGCGCCCCGCCGCTACGCGCCGCGCGCAGCGCAAACCAGCAAAACGGCAGCAGCAGCGCCAGCATGGTGGCATAAATAACGTGGTTGCGAAAAAACGGGTGCAAGGCCCAATTGATTTCGGCAAAGCTGAAGCCCCGCGTGGCGTGGCGGCTGGCCACGTAGCCCACGCTCAGGCAGGCGCTGGCCGCGTACACGGCCGCAAAGCGCCAGGCCTCGGCTGGGCGGCGCACCACCAGCAGCGTACCCAACACGAAGGGCACCAGGTACCAGGCCTTGGCCAGCAGGTACTTGAGCGATTTTGTATGGTCGACCGAGAAAGCCGCGTCCACGGCCGTCCAGGCCAGCATCAGGGCCAGAATGAGGAGCAGCGGATGGGCCCATTCGCGGCGCGGCAGCGTGCCCTGGCGCAGCAGCAGGGCCAGCCCCACGCAGGCCGTGAGCACCAGCATCAGCGGCTCGGAGGGCACATCCATGCTCAACCCACCAAACAGACTGATTTCCTGCGAGAAGGGCAGCACCGCAAACAGGGCGTAGTATACCCAGCGCCACTCCACCAGGGCCAGCAGCGTGCCCAATGCCAGCAGCGCCGGCAGCAGCAGGGCCGGCTGGCGGGCTAGCCCCGCGGCCGCGCCGCCCAGCAGCAGCAGCGCCACGAAGCCCACAAACAACCACTGCGGGCCATCGAGGCGATGGCGCAGGCGCAGCAGCCAATTGTTCAGCGGCGGGTTCACGCCGTGGGGGTGGCCGTGGGCCGGTGGTAGCGGTAGAGTTCGAGCAGGGCGATGAACAGCACCGACAGCACGAACATGGCCAGTACCGAACCCAGCACGATGAGCGAGCGCACTGGCTTGAACTTGCGGGTGGCCGGGTAGGCTTTCTGCACTTGATAAAGGCTGGAAAGCTGGCCCTTGATGCTAAGCTCGGCCGTTTCGTAGGCCGAGCGCGCCGCGATGAGGCGGGTTTGCAAGTCGGCTACGCGGGTCGTAAACATGTTCAGCGAGTCGGTGCCGCGCACATAGCTTTCCAGGTTGATGAGGTTGCCGCCGTCGGTGCGGGTGAGGCCGCGCAGGGCGCGCCGCAGGCCGGCCACGTCGCCACCGCCGGCTTCGGCTTTGCGCAGGGCGGCCTCGGTTTCGATGAGCTGCTTTGCCATGTAGCGGCCCTGCATTTCGAGGCCATAAATGCCGTAGTGGCGGCGGGCACCTACCAGTTCGCGGCGGCTGTTTTCGAAGCTGGTGCTCAGGTACTCGTAGCGCTTGCGGTAGAGCTGCAGCACGGTGCGGCGGTTTTCCAGGGTCAGCTGCTGGTTCACCGAGTCGATGACGTGCACGATGGTATTGGCCACGGTGGCCGCCAGAATCTTGTTTTTATCGCTGAAAGTCAGCTCGATGGCATCCCGCTCGTTGTGCACGATGCCCAGGTTGCTGGAGAACTCGCTCAACACGTAGTTGTCGGCGGCATCGTCGCCGGGAGGGCCGGCCTTGTAATGCTGGTGCAGCCCAAACTTCTTAATCATCAACTCGGCCACGGGCTGCGACTCGCCGATGGTAATGGCCCGGTCAAGGTCTTCGGCCCGGCCGGTGAGCTCAAGCTGCCCGCGCATCTGCGTGTTGTCTTCCAGCAGCCGGTCGGGGTCGGCCGTTTGTGGGTTGGTCGGAATGAAAACAGCTGTGGAGCGGTACACGTTGGGCAGCAGCAGCGATACCACCACGCTCACGATGGCGGCCAGCGCCACGGCCCCGGCCACGAAGTATTTCCAGCGGTTGATAATGGGCCCGAGGCCCACCAGCGAGAAAGAAGGTGCAGACATATTGAAGGAGGAAGCCACCGCCCCGCCGGCCAAATTGGGTGGGCCCGGCGCGGGACAGCGGCAAGCAAAGATAGGAGCCAAAAGCCCCGGTTCGCTGCGTTGGGCGGCTGCTCCGACGGCGTGCGTAGCTTTGCGGCCCGCGCCCGGCACGGTTCTCCTCCTTCCAGATTTAGCTTTCCCGCTCGCATCAAACGCTTTTTCGGCAATATCAGCTTCGTCGTCCTGCTCAACCTGCTGGTGAAACCCGGCTGGGTGGTGGTCGAAAACCTGGTGCAGGACCGGCTCGGGCACGCCACGTTCGGGCTGGTTACGGCCCTGTCGGCCCTCACGCTGGTCGTGGCCGCGCTTTCCGACCTCGGCCTCACGCCCTACGCCGTGCAGCGCGTGGCCGCCGAGCCCTCCTTCCTGGCCGAAACGTTCCCCACGCTGCTGCCCTTGCGCGGGGCGCTCAACTTCGTGGCCCTGGCCGCCATGCTGCTGCTCGGGTGGGGGCTGGGCTACCGGGGGCCCGAGCTGCTGCTGCTCGGGGCGGTGGGCGCGGCGCTACTGCTGGCCCAGTACGGGCAGTTTTTACGCGGCACTCTGCAGGCCCACCAGAAATTTAATACCGATGCCGTGCTCTCGGTGGTCGAGAAATTCGTGCTGCTCGGGGCCGTGCTTGTGCTGCTGCCGCTGGGCTTCACGCTGCCGCGCTACGTGGGGGCGCGGCTGGGGGCGGCGGCCTTCACCACGGTGCTCACGTATGGGCTGATGACGCGGTTTTTTGGCCGCATCCGCTACCGCTGGCGCGGGCCGGTGGCCCGCACGGCCCTGCGCGCCAGCCTCCCATTTGCGCTGATGACGCTGCTTTATGGGGTGAACGAGCGCATCGACATGGTGATGCTCGAACGCCTGGCTTCGCCCACCGAGGCCGGCTACTACGCCGGGGCCTACCGCTGGGTCGATGCCGTGATGATGTATGCCTGGACGGTGCTGCCGCTGTTTTTTGCCCGGTTTGCCAGCGTGCCCGGCGATGCCGGGGCCCAGCGCGAGCTGCTACGCTTCGGGCAGCGCATCATCACGCTGCCGCTGCTGTTCGTGGTGGCGTTTGTTTTTTTTCGGGGTGAAGTCGTGTTCTGGCAATTCACCCACAGCAGCCCGGCCGAGGTGGCCCGCATGACGCTGTGCCTGAAAATTCTGTTCGTAAATGTGCTGGTGCACGCCTTCTTCGCCATCTACAGCACGCTGCTCACCAGCACTACCCACGAGCGCGCCGTGAGCTGGCTGGTGGGCCTCAGCATTGCCCTCAACATTGGCCTGAACCTGGTTTTCCTGCCCCGGTTCGGAGCCGTGGCCGCTTCCATTGATACCTTGGTGTGCGCGGCGGCCGTGTCGGTGGGCTACCTGGTGCTGGTAGCGCGGCGCACCGGCGTGGGCGTGGTCGGCCACCTGCTGGCCCGTCTGCTGCTGGCGTTTGGGCTGCTGTGCGGAGCATGGTTTGTGCTGCAATATGGCCTGCACCTGCGCTGGTGGCTGGAAGCCGGGGCGATGGCGGTAATTTTTGGGCTAATTGTTCTGGGCACGGGCTTGGTGCGGCGCAGTGAAATCGCGCAGCTCCGGCCGGGAAAAAAGGAAATTAAAAATTGAGAATTAAAAATTAAAAAATGGGTGGCCTCGGCGGATGACGCCCACTCGTTTTCTGGCTTAGCTGCTACGAACTGCACATTTTTAATTTTTAATTCTCAATTTTTAATTCAACCTAATGCACGTCGCCGTCAACACCCGTTTTCTGCTGCCCGGCGGGCACCTCGAAGGCATTGGCCGTTTCACTTTTGAGACGCTGCGGCAGCTGGTAGCCCAGCACCCGGGGGTGACGTTCCACTTCCTCTTCGACCGGGCCTATGATGCGCGCTACCTGCTGGCCCCCAACGTGGTGCCGCACGTGCTGAGTCCGCCGGCCCGGCACCCGTTGTTGTTCGTGGCCTGGTTCGAGGGCGCGGTGGCGCGGTGGCTGGCCCGGCACCGGCCAGCGGCTTTCCTGAGCACCGATGGCTTTACGACGCTGCGCACGAGCGTGCCCCGCGTAACAGTGCTGCACGACCTGGCCTTCGAGCATTTCCCGCTCGATGTGGGCCTGCTGCAGCGCAAGTACTACCACTTTTTCGTACCGCGCTTCGCCCGCGCCTCGGCGCAGCTCGTGGCCGTGTCGGAGGCCACCAAGGCCGACATCGTGCAGACTTATGGCATTGCGCCCGCCAAAATCAGCGTGGCCTACAACGCCCCGGCCGACTGGTTCCAGCCGTTGCCCGCGGCCGCGCAGGCCGAAGTCCGCCAGCGGTTCAGCCAGGGGCAGTCCTATTTTCTCTTCGTGGGAGCCCTGCAGCCGCGCAAGAATCTGGCGAATCTGCTGCGGGCCTTCGACCAGTTTAAAACCAGCGTCGGCCCCGGCGCGGCCGAAGCCCAGCTGCTCATCGTGGGCCGTAAGGCCTGGAAAGCGGGCCCCATCCTCGAGGCCTACCAACAGCTGCATCACCAAAGCGCCGTGCATTTCACCGGCCGCGTTTCCGACGACGAGCTGGCCGGCCTTTACGCGGCGGCGCTGGCTACGGTGTACGTGCCTTATTTCGAAGGCTTTGGCATTCCCATCGTGGAGGCGCAGGCCAGCGGCTGCCCGGTACTCACGAGCAATGCTAGCTCCATGCCCGAGGTGGCCGGCCCCGGCGGCGCGCTGCTCGCCGACCCATTCGCCGTGGTCAGCATCGCCGCCGGCCTCACTCGCCTCTGGCAGGAGCCCGCGCTCCGGGCGCAACTGGTAGCCCGGGGGCACGAAAACCTGGGTCGGTTCTCGTGGGCGCGCAGTGCCGAAGTGCTGTGGCAGGCGCTGCAAATGGCGATGGGGGAGGGGTAGTCAGGAGAGAAAAACGCTATGCTTCATTGCTCGCTGCATGACGTTCTTTTCTCCCGGCCCGGCCGTACTTTTGCGGCATGGCTCGTCAGCATCCCTACAACTTCGCCCATGTGTTGCTGCCGCAGCTGGCCTGGCGCCGGCCGGTGGCGGTGCGCCGCGAGCTGGCCGACCCCTATCTGGCCCGCGAGCTGCTGTTGTACGTGTGGGACAAAGCCGCCGAAAACGTGGCCCCCGCCGACCGCGTGCCCGGCAAGGGCCTGCGCCTGACCTGGCACGAAGTAGCCGGCCGCGCCACGGCCCTGCTGCACCTGCCCGCTCCGCAGGCCACGATGGAAGCCCATTTTTCGGCCCTGGTGTATGAGGAAGACGAAGACCCGGCCGAAAACGAGGCCGAAGAAACCCGCCCCCGCTACTTTACCCTGGAGGCTGCGCTGGGCCTGAGCGGCCCCGCCGGGACGCCCACCGTGGTTGGCGAATGGGCCGGCGACGTGCACCGGCAGTTGGGCCGGGGTCCCGTTGGCGGCCGGCCTACTACCGTCGACGCTTTTCTCGAAGCGCTGGCCACCGTGTTGGGTCCGCGCCCCAACACCCAGGTGCCCGTTATGCGCATTGTGCGCTCCTGATGCCCATGCGTGTTCGGCTCGACGCGGCCCTGCTCACCCGCCCGCCCCGCCTGCTACACGCCCTCCTGCCCGGTTGCGAGTGGACCGGCCCTGCTGCCACGCCAGCCGGCCAGCCGCTCGTTTACCTTACTTTCGACGACGGCCCCGAGCCCGACGAAACGCCCTGGGTGCTGGCGCTGCTGGCCGAATATCAGGCGAAAGCCACTTTCTTTTGCGTAGGGGAGAACCTGGCCCGCTACCCCGAAATTGCCCGCGCTGCCCTGGCCGCTGGCCATCGCCTCGGCAACCATACGCACCGGCACCAGAGTGCCTGGGCCACGTCGCGCGCGGCTTACCTGGCAGATGTTTCCGATTGCCAGACGCAGATTCAGGAGCTGCTGAAAAACCGGCCTGGCGGGCCTGTTTCGGTTGCTCTGCTCCCCGGTTCGCGCTCCTCGGCTCCCCTCTTCCGCCCGCCCTACGGCCGCCTCACGTGGCCGCTGCTGCCGGCGCTGCAAGCCGATTTCCGGGTTGTGATGTGGTCGGTACTCACCCGCGACTACGACTCCGCCCTGCGCCCCGAAGATTGCCTGCGGTTTGCCCTGGAGGCCGTGCGGGCAGGCGATGTGGTGGTGTTTCACGACAGCCGCAAGGCCGGCCCCCGGCTGCGCTATGTGCTGCCGCGCCTGCTGGCCCACCTGGCGGCCCAGGGCTTTGCCTTCGCTACCTTATGAGTTTGCTGTTAAATGCGTTGCTGCTGTACCTGTCGCTGTGGCTGCTGGGCATGGGGTTCACGGCCTGGCGGTTTGCCAGCCGGCGCGGGGCCGCCGCGCCCGGCTCGCTGCCCGGCCCGCTGCCGCGCGTGAGTATCCTCATTGCCGCCCGCGACGAAGCCGCCGCCCTGCCGCGCTGCCTGGCCAGCCTGCGCGCGCTCGACTACCCGGCCGAATTACTGGAGATTCTGGTGGGCGACGATGGCAGCACCGACGGCACGGCCGCCGTGGCTGAAACGGCCATGCGGGGCTTCGAAGGGCAGTTTCGGGTTGTTTCCATCACCGATATGCTGGGGCAGGCGCGGGGCAAGGCCAATGTGCTGGCTCACCTCACGCGGCGCGCTACGACCAACTATTTCTTCATCACCGATGCCGATATCAGCCTGCCGGCCTCCTGGATAAAGGGTTTGCTGGCCCACGCCGGGCCGGGCGTGGGCACGGTTACGGGCATCACAGCGGTGCGCGGGCCGCGCTTGTTCCATCAGGTGCAGGGCCTCGACTGGCTGCTGTCGCTGGGCATGGTGCAGGTGGTGAGCGACCTGGGCCGGCCCGTAACGGCCATGGGCAACAACATGCTCGTGACCCGCGCCGCCTACGAGGCCACCGGCGGCTACGAGGCGCTGCCCTTTTCCGTGACCGAGGATTTTGCCCTGTTCCAAGCCGTGCTGGCGGCGGGGTTTGGCTTCCGGCAGGTGTTCCAGGCCAATATCCGGGCCGATTCGCTACCCATGCCCACTTGGGCGGCGCTACTGCGGCAGCGGCAGCGGTGGCTGCGCGGCGTAGCCGGGCTGCCGCTACGACTGCGCCTGGAGCTGCTGTTTTTCAGCGGCTTCTGGCCGGCGCTGGCGGGCGTAGCCTGCCTGGGTGGCGCGGGGCTGGCGCTGGGCGTATGGGCCGCCAAAATGCTAGTGCAGGGCTTGCTGGCGCACGCCGCGCACCGCCGGGCCGGCCTGCGGCTGCGCTGGGCGCTGTTGCCCCTGTTCGAAGGCTACACCCTGTCCCTGACGGCGGCCATTGGCTTTTTCCAGCTATTTGGCGGGACCGTGGTGTGGAAGGGGCGGCGCTACAAGTAGGTAAATCCAACCGGATTCTCTGCGTACAGCCGCTTAGCTGCTGAAACCAGGCAGGGGGTTGATTTATAAGCCAAAGCCCCTTCTGCGAAAGCCACCGCGCCAGCCGGGAGGCAGCAGCGGTGACTATCACAAAAGAGGCTCAGGGGTGGAAATACGCAGGCGGATACCTGCTTAGCTAAGATTACTTCTTTTTAATGTCGCCTCGGATTTCCCCGTTAGCATACGTGTTAGAGTGCATGTTGACATACATGCCGTTGTTGAGCAGTTGGGTAGCCTGGTCGGCCGTGAGCGTGACGGTACCCGTGATGGGCGAGGTGAGGCTGGCAAACGGAATGGCCACTGCGCCGGACGTTCCTGGTGCGCCGGTGTGGATGTGGGCGCTGGTTGGCGTCAGGCCCTGAAACGTCACGGTGTAGGTGAGCTGCTTGTTGCTGCCGTCGTAGGTGCCCGCGAAATTACCCGTAGCTGCCGAGCCATTGGCCGGCACTTGCTGTGCGCCATTGATGGTAGCCGTGAGGTCGGTCACATTGTTGGTGGCCATGGGCGTGGGCGTACTCTCGTTTTTGCTGCACGAACCCAAAAAGGTGGTGATTGAAAGCAAAGCTAGAAAAGCGTAAGACTTGTTCATGAAAATGAAATAAAAGTGAGATTGATTGTGGTGGCATAAACTAGGAAATGAAAAAAAGGTTGAAACTTTTCCGGCTTTAAAATTCCCATTTTGAATCATAATATTTAAAAATGTTTCATTAAAAGCTATTTATCAGTCTATTAAAATTGTTAATGTTAAGGCAATGTTTTCCTATTAATGGAAAAAAGAATAGTATAACTAGTAAAATTGATATTCATGGAACTTGCATTATAGCGGTAGGTTGAAATTATTTTTATCACGCTAAACCTTTTGGCTGACCTTTACTTAAGCCTGTCTCAAATCATTACACCTGTCTTTTTTCAATGCGGTATTTTACTCGGTATTTTTCATTTTTTGTCACAGCTCTGGGAGGAGGAATGGTGCCTTTAGCGGCCAATGGCCAAACGCCCGAGCCTGCGGCAGCCACAACGACGGCCGCTGTTATCCCAGTAACCCTAACCGGGCAGATAACGTCGGCGAATGGTGCGGGGCCGGGCGCGGCGCAGGCCGGGGCGGTCGCTACCGTTTATTACCTGCCTACGGGTACCCGCCGAACCGCAGTAACGAACGAAAGCGGGCGGTTCACGCTCACGGGGCTGGTAGCGGGCGGGCCTTACATTGTGCAAGTGCAGCAGCCGGGTTTCCGGCCCCAGAACATCACGAACGTGTACCTGAAGGCCGACGAGCCCACCGAGCTGGCCATCTCACTCAACCCGGCCACGGTAGCGGTAGGTACCCGCCGCGACGACCGTACGGCCCTCGAATCGGCGGTGCCGGTGGATGTGGTGGACGTGGCCACGCTGCTGCCCCGCGCACCCCAGACCGACCTCACGCAGCTGCTGCAATACACCGTGCCAGCCTTTAACTCGACGCGCCAGACCGGAGCCGGCGGCTCCGACCACGTGGACCCGGCCAGCTTGCGCGGCCTGGGCACCGACCAGTTGCTGGTGCTCGTGAACGGCAAGCGCCGCCACACCACGGCCCTGGTGAACCTGCTCAGCAACATTGGCTTGGGCAGCGTGGGCACCGACCTGAACACGCTGTCGAGCCTGGGCGTGGAGCGCGTGGAGGTGCTACGCGACGGCGCGGCGGCCCAGTACGGCTCCGACGCCATTGCGGGCGTGATGAACATTCGCCTGAAAAGCGACAACCGTGCCGGCAGCGTGCTGCTGAACTCGGGCCTCACGAGCGAGGGCGATGGCCTGGCCACGCTGCTGGGCGTGAACAAGGGCTTCCGCCTGGGCCAGAAGGGCTTTTTGAACCTGACGGCCGACGCCGACTACCGCGGCCGCACCACCCGCGGCTACGCCCGCAATCCGCTGGTGACGCCGGTGTTCGTCGTGAACGACCCCGCCCGCGAGCAGGCTACCCTGGCCGCCGTCGGCAAAACCTACGACGACTACGTGCAGCACAACGGCGACGCCCGGGTGCGCAACGTGCGCGGCCTGCTGAATGCCCGCGTGGAAGCCTCCGATGCGGTGGCATTTTACGGCTTCGGTAGCTACGCTTTCCGCCGGGGGCAGGCCTCGACGCCGTGGGTGCTGCCGGCCCGGCAGGCGGCCGACATCGTCGACAACCTGTTTCCCTACGGCTACCAGCCCCAGGTGAATACGCGCATCAACGACGGCGCGGGCACGGTGGGCGCGGTGCTGGGCCGCAGCGGCCCCAACCACTGGACGCTGGACCTGAGCAACACCACCGGCTACAACCGGATGACCTACGACCTGAATAACACCCTGAACGCCTCGCTGGGGGCGTCGTCGCCCACGGTGTTCGACAACGCGGGAGGATTTTCGTTTTTGCAGAATGTGACGAACGCCACCGCCAACCGCTTTTTTGACAAGGTGCTGGCCGGTACCAACGTGGCCTTTGGTGGCGAGTTTCGGTCCGACCGCTACGAGATTATGCGTGGCGATGAGCGCGCCGAGGGCGAGTACGACGAGGGCAAGGCCGGGGCCCAGCAGGGCGCGCAGGGCTTCAGCGGCTTCGGAGTGGCCTCGGCGGTAGTGGGCAGCCGCACCAACGTGGGCGCTTTTTTGGACGTGGAAGCCGACGTGACCAAGCGCTGGAGCGTGAGCGGCGCGCTGCGCTACGAGAACTACTCCACCTTCGGCTCGGCCTTTATCTACAAAGCCACGACCCGCGTGCAGGCCACCAAATTCCTGGCCGTGCGCGGGGCCTTCAACACGGGCTTCCGGGCTCCGTCGCTGCAGCAGGTGCTCTACCGCCAGATTACCCAGACGCCGGGGGCGAACGGGGTGATTTACTCCGGCATTTTCAACAACCAGGACGAGCTGACCAAAGCGGCTCAGGTGCCCGCGCTCACGCCCGAAACCTCGCGCAGCTACAGCGCCGGCCTGGTGCTGACGCCTGTGCCGGCTTTCTCGCTCACGGTCGACGGCTATCTGATTGACATTGATAACCGCGTTACGCTTTCGGGCCTACTGCGGCCGGGTTCGGGCATCAGCCCCGCGTTCGCGCAAACGCTGGCCAACAACCGCGTGAGCCAGGCCCGGTTCTTTACCAACGACCTCGATACCCGCACTACCGGCCTCGATGTGGTGGCGAGCTACCGCCACGCGCTGGGGCGCGGCCAGCTTACGGCCAGTGCGGCCGGCAACTTCACCCGCACCCGCACGCGGCGGCAGAACGTGCCGGGCATTTTCCGCAACCTGCAGGAAGACGACAACCCCACCACCAACTACATCGACCCGCGCCAGCTTTCGCTCATTGAAACCGGCATTCCGGCCAGCAAAATCCTGCTCGGCCTCAACTACACGCAGGGCAAGCTGGGCGTGGGCCTGCGCAACACCTATTTTGGGGAGGTGAGCTACTACGATGTGGCTCCCGACCCCACGGTGTACGACTTTGGTGGCTACCTGCTCGTGTTCAAGCCGCGCGTGGTCACCGATTTGCTCGTCAGCTACCAGGCCACTAAGGGCCTGGGCCTGACGCTGGGTGCCCAAAACCTGCTCAACGTGAAGCCCAACACCCTCGACGAGGCCGCCACCAACGGCCAGGCCCCGGGCGGTTTTGCCAGTCGCGCGCAGTTCGAGCAGTACTTTCAGAACCGCTTCGCTTCCCCTTCCCCCTTCCCCTCGAACCGCGACGTGTACCCATACGCGCCGGTGCAGATGGGCTTCAACGGGGCATTTCTGTACTTGAAGGCCGTCTACAACTTCGGCGTGTAGCCGCCGGGTCTCATGGCTGGATTTCTTCTGAAAAATGCTCTTCAAACGGCAGGAATGGGGTTTTTACTGGCGGCGATGCTGGTGGCGGGGTGCGGTAAAAAAGCCGGGCCGGCCCCGGCCAACCCCTGCAACGACCCCGCACCCAGTACCTACGCGGCGGTAATTGCGCCCATCGTGGCCAAAAACTGCCTCGACTGCCACGGCAGCAGCGTGTACCAGACGCTGGGCGGCGGCAACGACTATAGCACCTACGCCAGCTTCACGCGCCTCTCGCCCGCCTACCTGCTGAGCAGCGTGCGCCACGACCCCGGGGCCGACCCCATGCCCAAGGGCCGCGCCAAGCTCTCGGATTGCGACATTGCCCGGCTGCAGGCCTGGGTGGATGCCGGCCGACCCAACAACTAGCCCAGTCCGTTTCGCTACGAAAACGACGCCAAGTGCCGGATACGTCCGACCTTTGGCGTCGTTTTCTGTTACCCCCGCCACCCGCCGCCATGCACCTCACCGACTCGCACGCCCACCTCTACTCCGAACAATTCCGTCCCGACCGCCTCGATGCTTTGCGCCGCGCCCAGCAGGCTGGCGTGCGCACCATCGTGATGCCCAACATCGACCACAGCAGCATTGATGCGATGCTGGAGCTAGAAGCCGAGGCCCCCGAAACCTGCTTTGCCATGATGGGCCTGCACCCGTGCTCGGTCACGCGCGGCTTCGAGCAGCAGCTGTACGAGGTCGAAACCTGGCTGGGTCGCCGGCCCTTTGCCGCCGTGGGCGAGGCCGGCCTCGACCTACACTGGGATAAAACCCTGCTGGCCGAGCAGCAGCAGGCGCTCAAAATTCAGCTGGAGCTGGCTAAAAAGCACCAGCTGCCCATCGTGCTGCACACCCGCGAAGCCTTCGCCGAAACCGTAGCCCTGGTCGAGGCCGCGCAGGATGGTACGCTGCGCGGCGTATTTCACTGCTTTTCGGGCTCGCCCGAGGAGGCCGCGCAGGTGGTAAAGCTTGGCTTTATGCTGGGCATTGGCGGGGTGGCCACCTTCAAAAACGGCGGGGCCGATAAGGTGCTGCCTAGCATCGGACTGGAGCATTTGCTACTCGAAACCGATTGCCCCTACCTGGCCCCGGTGCCGCATCGCGGCAAGCGCAACGAGCCCGCCTACCTGCCACTGGTTTTGCGCCGGGTGGCCGCGCTGCTGGGCCGGCCCGAAGCCGAAGTGGCCGAGGCCACCACGCGCAACGCGGCGGCGCTGTTTAACCTGTAGCCAGCTAGGATATAAAAGAGCCCCGTTCGGGCCGTCATCGTTCAACGATGGCGGCCCGAACGGGGCTCTTTTATATCCAGCCGCTAGGCGGGATGAAGAATGTGAGAGGGCTGGTATCTGGCGGAAGGCCGTGGGTTTAATTCAACCACACATCGGCTACGCGCTCGAAGCGGTGGGCGGCGAAAGCGCCGTAGGGCCGCTCGGCATAGAAGCCGAGCACATGCACCTGCGGCTGGCCGGTATGCACATGGGGCAGCACGCGCACCGAGTACACGCGGCCCATCTCGGGCCAGTCGCCAGCGTAGTCGGCCGGGCGTTGCGCGTCGTTCACGCAACGGGCAAATTGCTGCACGGGCAGCGGCGTAGGAAGCTTGACGTTTGACATACCCAAAGATAATCGTTGTGAAGTAAAACTAAAAATTTTGGTAGTAATTATTATAGCTCTTTGCGAAGAATTAAATCGGATTTTAAGCCCGATGACGTGAATATTCCGTGATTATACCCTATGTACGACCCAGCGCACTCAGCGGATTGAGAGAAGGGGGATGAAACAATAAGCTAAACAAGTTAGTAAATTGCAGCCCGCTATCTTCCAATAGACGCGCGGCCTGCCCAATGCTTGCATCACTCCACGATTTTATTTCGGCCTCCTGCCTGCCTACTCGCGAGGTGCCCCTGTTTGGTTGCCTCATTCCGGCCGGGTTTCCATCGCCGGCCGACGACCACCTCGACCCCACTTTCGACCTCACGCACTTCCTGTTTCGCAATCCGGCGTCTACTTTTTTGGCCCGTGTCAGTGGCGATTCGATGACCGGGGCGGGCATTCATCCCGGCGACTTGGTGGCCGTGGACCGGGCCCTGCGGGCAGTCCACGGCAGTATTGTGGTAGCGGTGGTCGAGGGCGAGCACACCATTAAGCGGCTGCAGCTGCGGGCCGGCGCACCCTGGCTGGTGGCCGAAAACAGTCGCTATCCGCCGCTCCCCGTGAGCCCCGAAGCCGGGCTGGTGGTATGGGGCGTGGTGACGCACGTAATCCATTCGCTGGGCAGTGGGTCGGTGTTCGGAGTGAAGTGAGCCGCTGGCCGCCGGTGTTTCCCATTGCGGCCTAGCCCGGGTCTCACATTACTCCAAGATGGTGGTTGGCCCTTGGCCGCCGCTGCTTTAATCGATTAAATCCGGCCGGGTTTTGCCGATTCTGAGCTTTTTCGCTGCTATTATGTTTGCGCTCGTCGATTGCAATAATTTTTACGTCTCCTGCGAGCGGGTTTTCGCTCCGCGCCTCGAAGGCCGACCCGTGGTGGTGCTCAGCAATAACGACGGCTGCCTGATTTCGCGCTCCGACGAAGCCAAAGCCCTCGGCTTTGCCATGGGCGAGCCCCACCACTTGGCCCGGCCGCGCCTGGCCCAGCACGGCGTGCAGGTTTTTTCGTCGAACTACGGCTTGTATGGCGACATGAGCCGGCGCGTGGTGCAGGTGCTGAGCAGCTTCGCGGCTGGGGTCGAAGTGTATTCCATCGACGAAGCTTTTCTGGATTTCAGCGGCATGCACCTGCTCGCGCCCGACCTGTTGGCCTACGGGGCCGAAGTGCGGGCCCGGGTGCGGCAGCAAACCGGGATTCCGACCTGCGTGGGCATCGCGCCCACCAAAACGCTGGCCAAGCTGGCCAACCGCCTGGCCCGTAAGCAGGGCACCAGCGGCGTGGTGCTGCTCGACACGCCGGCCCGCTGGCAGGCCGCCCTGGCCGAGGCTTCGGTAGAAAGCATTTGGGGCGTGGGCCGGCGCTACGCCCGCAAGCTGCTGGAAATGAATATTACCACCGGCGCGGCCCTGGCGGCCCTGCCCGAAGCCTGGCTGCGCCGCCACCTGGGCGGCGTGGTGGGCCAGCGCTTGTGGCGCGAGCTGCACGGCCACGCCTGCCTCGACTGGAACCCCGCCGAGTGGGACGAGGCCGGCGAGCCCCTGGCAGCTAATGGAGCCGCCCGCCACAGCGTAACCTGCACCCGCTCCTTCGGTCGCCCCCAGCACGAGCCCGCCGCGCTGGCCGAAGCCGTGGCCACCTTTGCCGCTAAAGCCGCCGAAAAGCTGCGCCGCCACGGCCTGGGTGCGCATCTGGTCACCGTCATCCTCGGTACCGATAGATTCGCGCCCACCGGCGGCCCCAGCACCCACACCGCCTGCGTGACCCTGCCCGCCGCCACGGCCGACACCAGCCGCCTCACGCAAGCTGCCCTGCAAGGCTTGGCGCGCCTGCGGCAGCCGGGCACGGCCTACCACCGCGCCGGTGTGCTGCTGAGCGGTTTGGAACGGACCGGCGAGGTTCAGCTCGGCCTGTTCGAGCCAGCCGCTGCGCCCGTGCCGCCGCAGCGCGCGCAGCTCATGGCCACGCTCGACCGGCTCAACAGCCAGTTTGGCCGGGCGGCGGTGCAGCTGGCAGTAGCAACTGCCGGGAAGCCGAGCGGCCGGCCGCCGGCCTGGGCCGGGCGGGCCGCTTACCGCTCGCCCCTCTACACCACCAGTTGGGAGGGGCTGTGGCAATTGAGCTAATGCGTCGTAACCCAGCCTCGAAACGTACGGATTGGTACTGGCTACCGCACTTCCACGGTCTCGCTCACTACCGCGCTCGTGCCTTGCACCCGCAACAGATAAAGCCCCGGGGCCAGTCCTGAGAGACTAATAGCCGCCGCCGCGCCGCTGGCTGGCTGCCGCCGCACCAGCTGCCCCAGCGCATTATGCACCCGGATTTCCCGCAGGCCAAAGTCGGGTGATATTTCTACGTGCAGCAGGCCGGTGGTGGGGTTAGGGTACACGCTGAACCCGGCTACGGCCTGAGCCGTCCGCGTGGGCAATACCGTGGCATAAGCTGCCGCCGCCGCATCGGCCGAGGATTGCAGCTGGGCCAGGGTGGAGGCGGCCAGCACGGCAAAGGCCACGGTGGCCGAGTCGCCGGGAGCCAGGCGGGCCAGGCGGGTGCCGAGCACTTGCATCACGTCGGAGCCGTTGGGTAGGCCGGCAGTGCGTTGGGCGCGGGCAGTGCCGCTGCTCAAAGTCCGGAATTTTTCGGCTGCCGAGAAGCCGTCGGCCAGGCGCACGGGGCTGCCGGCGGGCGCGTTGCCGTCGATGGAATACACGGCTGGCGGGCCGCCGCGCAGCAGCCGGAGGCCCGCGTAGGTACCCGGCGCGGGCGTGGCCGGGGGCGGCAGTTGGCCCAGCGCGTAGGAGTAGGCCAGGGCACGCAGGCTGTCGTAGGCCGCCGCGTTGTGGGCCGCCCCGTCGGGCGTGGGCAGGTCCCAGTCGGCGAAAATGCCGGCGTAAAGAGGCTTGAGGGTATCGGCGGTGAGGTTCTTGAGCGAGTATTCGAGCACCACGAAGTCGCGGCGGCCGGGCGTAGCCCAGGCGTAGGCGCGCTGGCGCACAGCCACGCCCACGCTGCGCGCCGCCGCCCCGGCGGCCGGAACCGAGTCCTGAAATGCCACGCGGGCTTCCTGGTCGGCGCGGGGGCCGGGCTGCTGGCGGGTGGCCTGGCGCAGGCTGAAAAACGACTGCCGCATTTGCCCCCGGCTGCTGCGCAGGCGGTCGGAAACGCGGGTGGGCGTGGTGGCCAGCAGCAGCCCGCCTTCGCTGAGCAGGTTGCCGCTGCCCCGGTAGGTGAGGCCCGCGCCCACGGTGCCGAAAATGTTGTCGTAGCCCAGGTTGCCGCGGCTGGTGAGGGTCAGGCGCAGGTCGTTGGCGTCGAGCACTACGTAATCGGGGTTCAGAATCAGGTCCACGTACTGGTCGAGTTGGAAGCCGCCGGCCGCCGTGAGGCGGTAGCGCAGCGTAGCCCGGGTGTTGAGTGGAATGCCGCTGGCGGCCACGGCCAACCGGAAGGGCGCGGCCGCGTTATCGGCCCGGCCCAGCGTACCCAGGTTGCCCGCCGCGAAGCTGGCCGCCGTCACCGTGACGTAGGGCGAGAGCGAGGTGAGCGTAACGCTGAGGCCCGCCACCGGGGCCAGCAGGTTCTGCACGGCGGCCGTCAGGCTAATGATTTCGCCGGGGGCGTAGGCGGCGCGGGCCGGCGCGAAAGCGCTGCTCACCACCCGTGCTTCGGTGAGGTTGGCGCGGGTGAGGGCGGCTAGCACGTTGAGGCGGCCGGTGCCCAGGCGGCCGGCCCAAGCGGCGTTGGCGGGCAGCGCGTCGATGTTGTCGGTGGTCTGGCGCAGGCGGGCCGCCACCTGGTCGGCGTTATAATTGGGGAACTGCCGGCGCACCAGCGCCGCCGCGCCCGCCACCAGCGGGGCGGCAAACGAGGTGCCGCCCACGGCCGTGTAGTCGTTGTCGGCCGGGCCGCCGCCGTTGGCCAGGTGGTAGCCGTAGCAGGTAAGAATGCTGATGCCCGGGGCCGTGAGGTCGATGCGGTGGCTGAAGGTGGCGTTGCTCGCTTTGGTATCGGTGTTGTCGACGCCCGACACGGAAATGACGTGCTGGTAGCTGGCGGGGTAGAAATCGAGGTCGGCGTTGGTATTGCCGGCGGCGGCCACCAGCACGGCGTCGCGGTTCACGGCGGCGTAAGTCATGGCATCCTGCTCGAACTGCGAGTAGCCGCCCGGTCCGCCCCAGCTCATGTTGATAACCTGGCAGCCGTGGTCGGCCGCGTACACCACCGCCTCGATGCCGGCAAACGTGCCAGTAGGCGTATTGGGATAAATATTCAGCGGCAAAAAGCGGCACTGGTTGCCCAGCCCGGCAATGCCCTGGCCGTTATCGACGCGGGCGGCGGCCACGCCCGCCACCAGCGTACCGTGCACGATGCTGATGTCGTAGCCCGGGTCGTTGTCGTTGTTGGCCAAATCCCAGCCCGTGAAGTTGTCGACGTAGCCGTCCCGGTCATCATCGATGCCATTAATGGGGTCGGCGTAGTTGTGCTTAATCTGGGGGGCCAGCTCGACGTGGGTGAGGCGCACCCCGCCGTCGGTGATGCCGATGACGATGCTGCTGTCGCCGCGCGTGATGTCCCAGGCGTGGTAGGCCTTAATCTGCTTCAGATAATACTGGCTGGCCGTGAGGCTGGTGAGCGTGGAGTCCGCGAACGGGTCGTTGGGCTGGTACTGCGGCTGGCGGATGTAGAGTGGCTCGACGTACTCGACCGCGCCGGTGGCCAGCAGCACGGCCCGGGCTTTATTCAAATCAGCCGCCGTGCGAAACTGGTAAATTTCGCGCAGCTCCACACTGCCGGGGCGCTCACCGCTGGGCGGTAGCGCGTGCGGGAATTTTTGGGTGAGCGGCCCGGCCCCCAGCGTTTGCAGGGCCGTTTCGAGCACCGCCAGCGACTGGCCGGGGCGCAGCTTCAGCACCAGCTGGCCGGGAACGGTGGGCGGTACTGACTGGGCGCGCAGGGGGGCAGTCAATCCAATTAAAAACAGTAATAAGAATGCGCGTAACGTGTTTTTCATCAGGCAAAAGAACCGGTGAAAGGAGATAAGTAAAGCTACTACACTACGAAAGGCAGGAGGGTTCGGACTGCGGCCAGTTGGGCCTAACGAGAGACGGGCGATAGGGGGGACGTCATGCTGAGCGAAGTCGAAGCATCTCTACCGCGCAGTGTAAGCCAGTCAATTAGATTACTGCAGCGGTAGAGATGCTTCGGCAGGCTCAGCAGGACGTTCCCATTATCGTTCTGGATGCTTTACTCCAACACGCCCCGCCGCATCTGGCCGCTCGCCGTAACTTGCGGGGCGGCCCGGCGGCCGCGCCAAATCTTCCCAAATCAACCCGACCCACCCCCGATGATTAACAAGCACCAGGCTACCCTCGACGCCGCCGTGCAGGCCCTGCATGGGCGCACGTTCTACGCCGCTTTCCCCGAAAACCCCTCGCCCGACATCTACGGGGCCGATGCCGACGCGCAAGGGCGCGAGAAGTTCGCCGCCATGCGCGGCCAGCATTTTACCGAGTTGCAGCAGGGCGAGCCCCAGGGCTGGGCCGGCCAGGAAGAGTCGCCCTACGAGCAAAAGTCGCTCGATATCAAATACCCGTTCTACCAGCCCGAAACGCTGGTGGCCAACGCCCAGGCCGCTTTTGGCGAGTGGCGCAAGCTGAAGCCGGCCCTGCGCGCGGCCCTGCTCACGGAGGCGTTGGAGGGCATGAAAAACCGCTTCTTCGAGATTGCCTACGCCACCATGCACACCACGGGGCAGGCCTACATGATGTCGTTTCAGGCCAGCGGCCCGCACGCCGCCGACCGCGCCCTGGAGGCCATCGCCGCCGGCTACGAGGAGCAAACCCGTTTCCCCGAAGAAACCCGCTGGGAGAAGCCCATGGGCAAATACAGCATCACGCTCAACAAAACCTGGCGCGCCGTACCCAAGGGCCTGGCCCTGGTCATCGGCTGCTCCACGTTCCCGACCTGGAACACGGTGCCCGGCATGTTTGCCTCGCTCGTCACGGGCAACCCCACCATCATCAAGCCCCATCCCAAGGCCGTGCTGCCCATTGCCATTGTGGTGGCTGAGGTGCAGAAAGTGCTGAAGGAGAACGGACTGAACCCCCACATCTGCCAGCTGGCCGTGGACGCCGACGACCACCTCATTGCCAAGGAGCTGGCCGAAAACCCGGCCATCAAGCTCATCGACTACACCGGCGGCTCGGCCTTCGGCGAATACATTGAGGGCCTGAAGGGCAAAACCGTTTTCACCGAGAAAACCGGCGTCAACAGCATCATCATCGACAGCTGCGACGACCTCGACAAAGTGGCCCAGAACCTGGCCTTCTCCGTGAGCCTGTACTCGGGCCAGATGTGCACCGCGCCCCAGAACTTCTTCATCCCGGCTGCCGGCGTGAAAGTGGGTGATGCAATGGTGCCCTACGAAGACGTGGTGCAGAAAATATCGGCCGCCGTCACGGGCCTGGCCACCAACCCCAAGGCCGGCCCGCACGTGTTCGGGGCCATCCAGAGCGAAGTAACGCACGACCGGGTGAAGCAAATGGCCCTCGATGGCGGCCGGACCATTCTGGCCCACGGCACCATTGAGAACCCGGTGTTCCAGAACGCGCGCACCTGCTCGACCAGCATCCACGAAATTGGCTCCGATAACGTGGAGCAGTTCAGCCAGGAGCTGTTCGGGCCGATTATGCTGGTTATCAAGACCAAGGATACGCAGGAAAGCATCCACCTGGCGGCGCAGCTGGCCCGCGAGCACGGCGCGATTTCGTGCGGCGCTTACACCACAGATTCGGCCATCAAGGAACAGATTATGGACGAGATGAGCCTGGCCGGCACGCCCGTCAGCTTCAACCTCACCGGCGGCATCTACGTGAACCAGAACGCCGGCTTCTCCGACTTCCACGTGACGGGCGGCAACCCCGCCGGCAACGCCAGCTTCACCAACCCCGAGTTCGTCATCAAGCGCTTCACCTGGGTGGGCTTCCGCGAACCAGTAGCTTAATCAATGCGCAATCATCAATGAGCAATAGGCTGCCGGAACGCATTCCCGACATTGCTCATTGATAATTGCGCATTAAAAAAGGCCCGCCACTTCGGAAGAAGCGGCGGGCCTTTTTTAATGCGCTTTGGCGAACTTATAGGGGTGGCCGGCCTTGGCGGTTAGGGCCTCATACTTTCGGTGAGCGGAAAGGAAACCCGGTAAGGGCTAAAGTGCTGCCGCCTTCGGGAGCTTTGGCTTCGTTTACCCGCGTGGTATCAGCTTAAAATCCGGGGCAGGCCCAGCTCACGGGCCAGGGGGGCCGCGCCCGACTGCCACAAGGCGGCCAGCACGGCGTTGGCGGTCTCGGCCAACTCGAGGTGGTAGTCTTCGTGCAGTCTAGCGGTTTGTTTCAGGACTTCGTGGGTGCGTTTGGCCAGGTGCTGGAGCAGGGGTTGGGTGGGGCCGTGCAGCCGGGCCGTGGTGGCCGCCTGATGCTGGAACACGTTGTGCAGCAGCCGCCAACTCAGCTCGATTTCGCCGAATACGTCGCCGGTGATTTTGGCGTGGTAAGCCAGCCGGGCCTGCAGCTGCCGCACAATCACGAGCAGGTCGTTGGGCGTGGGGTGGAAGCCGCGCACCGGGTCGTCGACCTGGGCGCGCAGGGCCGCGCGGCGGGTTTCGAGGGCATCCGGGCCTTCGAGTAAGCGGAAAGCGAGCTGCTCGGTAAGCACGGCATCCTGGGCTACGAGGCGGGTGAGGAGCTGGTCCTTTTCTTTCTGAGGCAGGTCGAGCAGGGCGTGGCGCAAATCGGGCGAAAGGGGGGGCATAACGGAAAAACCACGCCGGGCAGCAGCGCCCGGCGGCAGGTAGCCAAGATAGCAGCCCGCTGGCATTGGCCGGAGTGTCAAGTAACCATAATTGTTAAAATATAAAAGCATTTATTTTCTTATATTCAATAAGCTTTCAACTATTTGCGTCTGCCCATGATAATACCCCTACAAATTAGCCGCCGCCTGCTGCTGCGTTTCTTGGGGCTGTTGCTGGCCGGGGCGCTGGATAGCTGCCGTACTGCTGTTGGCCCGGCAGTGGGGCCATCTGCGGTTGCCGCCGCCGCGCCGGTGAGTGGAGTGGTACCGGGCGTGCCCACGGTGGCGGCCTGCATCGCGGAGTGGCTCGATACTTTGCGTCCCGCCGATGCCCTGCGCAACCTGCGGAGCGGGGCGGCCGTGCGGGCGTTCTACCGGCTGGCCGGGGAGCCCGCCTGGGGTAGTGCCCCGCCCGCCAATACCCTGGGCGCGCCGGCCCGGGCAGCCCTGGCGCTGCTGGCCCGGGCCTACGACTACGGCCTGCTGCCCCCCGACTACGGCCTGCCCGGCCTGTTGGCCCTGCGCGATTCGCTGGCCGCGCCCGCCGCAACCGAACCGGCCGGCGGATACCAATCGCGGCTGGCCCGTTTCGATGTGGCCCTGACCGATGCCGTGCTGACTTTCGCGCACGACCTGCGCCACGGCCGGCGGCACCGCCCGCAGCAGCCGGCCGTGGCCGTGGCCCAGCTCCGCGCCGCCGTGGCCGATGGCACGGGCCCCCAGGCGCTGCTGGCCGGCCAGCCCACCAACTGCGAGTACCGCCAGCTGCAGCTGGCGCTGGCGCAGTGGCTGGCCCAGCCGCCCGGCCCGCCCGATTCGGTGGTGGCCCGCCACCGCAGCCGCTTCGAGCACATCGCCCTCAACCTGGAGCGCTGGCGCGCCGAGCCCATCGCCGAGCCCGAATACCTGCTGGTGAACATCCCCGCCTTCGAGCTGCTGGTGATGGGACACGACACCGTGCAGCGCCGCCATCGCGTGATTGTGGGCAAACCTGCCACGCCCACGCCCACGCTGCGCAGCCGCATCAAGTACTTCACGCTGGCCCCGGTCTGGAATGTGCCATACTCCATTGCCAGCCAGGAAATGCTGCCCCGCCTGCAGGACGACCCCAGCTTCCTGGCCGCAAGCGACCTGGCCGTGTACGATGGCCGCCACCAACGCCGCAACCCCTGGCGCATCGCCTGGCGTGAGGTGACGGAGCAGACGTTCAGGTACACTATTCGGCAGGAGGCCGGGCCGCGCAACGTGCTGGGCAACTTCGTGTTTCACTTCCCCAACCCCTACCTCGTGTACCTGCACGACACGCCCGAGCGCTACCTCTTCGCCCAGGCCGACCGCGCCCTTAGCCACGGCTGCATTCGGGTAGAGCGCCCGCGCGAGCTGGCCGCCTGGCTGCTACGCCGCGAGGGCAACGCCACGCCGCTGCTCACATCCGCCGAGGCCCGTAAGTCTCCGCCGCAGGATGTGCTGTTGCGTCGGCCGCTGCCCATTTACCTGCGCTATGCCACCGTCACGGCCGAAAACGGCCGCCTGCGCTTCTACCGGGATATTTACGGGCAGGACCAGGCGCTGCGGGAGGCGCTGTATTGCCCGTAGGCAGCTGCATGCCCGGAGCGGGGCTGGACTTTTAGCCATCTTACAACCTTACCGGCACTAGTAATAGCCGTGCTCGAAATTCCAAAGTGCGTCCTGCCAATGGCGGAGCCGGGTGCGGTAGGAGGCTGAACGGTCGGACGATGATGGATAGGGACGAATGGGGGGCTGGTATCTAAAACCGGCCGCCGCGGGCATTATCTCCTGGCGGTGATGGGCCAGGGGCGATACCGTGAAAGCATAAAAAGTAATGGGCTCTTTCCTGATATCGAAAGCGTACTTTTTGATGTTAAACCGGGCCATGGTATTCAATAGAAAAACCAGTTCCGCGAAAGTAGCCTGTGGGCCCAGCCGCACGCGAAGCCGTTGGTCGCGGGAGGGCGTGGCCCGCATGGCGGCGGCCTGGCCGGTAATACCGGCGGTCCGCCACGCATCGCCAGACTGGCTGCCATCGAGGTAGGAGTCGTACCACTCGTGAAATTCTGGGAGTTTTTCAGGTTCGAAGAAATAGGCCAGCGCACTGTGTCTGGCCTGCAGTGTCGGCATCGTCAACTGCATAGTGCTCCGCCGCGTCAGCCGCTCCTGCCACGGGCGCAGCGCCAGGCAGCCCACTAGCAACAGCCCCGCCAGCGCCAGTAAGCCCGGGGGTAGCAGCAGGCAACGGCGGTAGCGGCGGGGCAAGTGGAGATGCATAGAGCGAGAAGCGAAGTGCCAGCGCAGCAAGCGCGCTGCGGCTAATGGCAACGCAGTAAGGCGAGCAAAAAGTACGCGGCCGCCCAACAATTCGCGTATGCCGGCGGTCTGCCTCTCCCGTACCTGTTTCCCATTATGTCGTTTCGTTTCCTTGCGCTGCTGGGGTTGCTGCCGCTACCTGCCCTGGCCCAAGCGCCCACCGATACTGCCCGCGCCGTGGCCCTGCCCGCCGCTACCGTCACCGGCTACGGCCAGCAACTGCCGCTGCGCCGCACCGCCGCCGCCGTGGGCGTGCTCAATGCCCGCACCATTGAGCAGTTCAGCCCCGCTGCGCTCACCCAGGCCGTGAACACGCTGCCCGGCGTGCGGCTCGAGGAGCGCGCCACGGCCAGCTACCGGCTCAGCATTCGGGGCAGCACGCTGCGCTCGCCATTCGGGGTGCGCAACGTGAAAGTGTACTACAACGGCTTGCCCTTCACTGAGGCCGGCGGCAGCACCCCGCTCAACCTGCTCGACCCCGCCCTCATTGGCCGCATCGAAGTGCTGAAAGGGCCCGCCGGCAGCGTGTACGGCGCGGGCACCGGCGGTGTGGCCCGGTTCGAAACGCCGGGCGTGGCCGCTGGTACCAGCCGGGTTTCGGTGGGGGCCACGGTGGGCAGCTACGGCCTGCGCCGCAGCACCATCGCGGCCGAAACGGGCAGCGCCACCACCAGCGTCAGCGCCCGGTACGCCCACCAAAGCCTCGACGGCTACCGCCAGCAAAGCGCCCTGCAGCGCGATGTGCTGGCCCTCGATGTGCGGACTACGGCCTCGCCCCACACCACGCTGGCCGTGCACCTGCTCTACGCCGACATCAGCTACCAGCTGCCCGGGGGCCTCACCCGGGCGCAGTTCGAGGCCGACCCCCGGCAGGCGCGGCCCGGCACGGCCGCCGCGCCCGGCACCGTGGCCCAGCAGGCGTACTACGCCTCGCGCACCGGCCTGCTGGGCCTCACGCACGCGTACCGGTTCAATGACAGGCTCGATTTGCAGACCACACTCTACGGCAGCGGGTCGGCGGTGCGCACGCCTTTTCTGGTCGATTACCAGCTGGGTACGGCCGTGGGCGGGGGTGGGCGCACGGCCCTGCGCTGGCGCACGGCCGTGGCCGGCCGGCCGCTGCGGCTACAGGGCGGTGGCGAGTTTCAGGGCAGCCTGGCCAACGGCCGCAGCTACCTGAACGTGGCCGGCACGCCCGGTGCGCTGCGCTACGACGATGACATCACGACCACCACGGGCTTCGTGTTCGCGCAGGCCGATTACGAGCTGCCCGCCGGCCTGCTCCTCACAGCCGCCGCCAGCTACAACCGCCTGCGTTACGGCATCACGCGCAGCAGCGCGGCCGCTGCCAACCCCACGGGCTACCGGTTTGCCCGCGATTTCCGGCCGGTGCTGTCGCCCCGCGTGGCCTTGCTGAAGGAATTTGCCCCGGCCCTGGCGGCTTACGCCAGCGTGAGCACCGGCTTCGCGCCACCCACGGTGGAGGAAATCCGGCCCTCCGACGGCAGCCTGAACGCCGACCTGCAGGCCGAGCGCGGCACCAGCTACGAGGCGGGCGCGCGCGGCCAGCTAGGGGGAAATCGGCTGTCCTACGATGTGAGCATATTCGACCTGGAGCTGCGCGAAACCATCGTCAGCAGCAGCACGGCGCAGGGCATTGTGGTGTTTCGCAACACCGGCCGCACCCACCAGCGCGGCCTCGAAGCCGCCCTCAGCGGCTGGCTTTGGCGCGAAGTAGCCCCGGTGCCGAATGCCCCCGACGATGGGCCGGCCACCGGCCGGGGCCTGCGCGCCTGGGCCAGCTACGCCTACAACGACTTCCGTTTCGACAGCTACCCCAGCGGCGGCGGGGTCGACCTCAGCGGCAACCGCCTCACTGGCACCACGCCCCATACGCTCAGTGCGGGGCTCGATTTCAGCGAGCGGCTGGGCTTTTACTTCAGCCCCAGCCTGAGCCACCAGGCCCGCGTCGTCCTCAACGATGCTAACACCGAGGTGGCGGCCGGCTACTGGGTATTCGGGGCGCGGGGCGGCTGGCGGCGCACGCTGGCGGGGCATCTCGTAACTAACCTCTATGCTGGTTTCGACAACGCGGCCAACCGGCGCTACAGCCTCGGCAACGACCTCAACGCGTTTGGCGGACGCTACTTTCAGCCGGCTTCGGGCCGGGCCTGGTACGGCGGCGCGCAGCTGGGCTGGCGCTTTTAGCGCAGTTTTTGGAACACAAAAAAAGAGCCGGCCACGCAAGGGGCCGGCTCTTTGACACTGCCCAAAAGCAGGCGCTGCGAATTTAGTGCAGCAGGTTCAGGCGAATGATTTGCGTGCCGGTGGCGGTAACCAGCCGGGCCACGTACACGCCCTCCTGCAGGCCCGCGCCCACGGCGAAGCTGTAGCGCACGCCGGCCTGGGCCTCGCCGCTGCTCACGCGGGCTACTTCACTGCCTTTCAGGTCGTACACCGACAGCGAATACCTGGCCGTTTCGGGCAAGGCAAACGTGAGGGCCGTTGCGGCCGTGAAGGGGTTCGGGAAGGCGGCCAGCGCGACGGCTTCGCCCGGGGCTTCTTCAGTGGCTAGCCCAAGGTTGGTAGCCGATGCGGCGCTGCCAGCCATAGGCCGACCTGCTTTGGCCGAGTAAACCGGCGTGCGCGAGCTATCGAAGATGCGGCAATCGTCGAACAGCTCGTTGATGCGGCTCGCGGCGCAGTTGATGTCGCTGAGGCTCGGGTTGCCGCCGCCGTTGGCGTAGGCCACGCCGCCCAGGGCTTTATTGGCGAGGGCCAGTAGGCTGCCCACGGTGGGCGTGCCACCGGCGTAGCTCAGGTTACCGAGCACGGCGGCCGGCATCGAGATGGAAATTCCGGTCAGGTCGCCCGGGTTGGGCGAGGAGCAGTTAAGCGTAGCGTAGGAGGTCATGGTCGCGCTCAGGGGCACGCCGGCCAGGGTGTTGTCCAGCCGCAGGTTGAGGGCTAGGGTCAGCGTCTGGCCCACGAGCACGTTGTTGAAACGGCCGTTGCGCAGGAAGCCCGAGGGGAACGAGCTGGCGCAGCCGCTGGCATTGCCCAGCGTGCTGGGGAAGGCCGCCGCCGAGCCGCCGGCCGGCAGCTTGTCGATGATGCACTGGGCCGTGGCCTGCCGGGCCAGCCTGGCGGCGGCGCTGCTGCCGCCAGTGTAGCTGTAGGTGAGGCTGCGGCCGGGCGCGCCGAGCACCAGGTTGGAGGTCGTGAACATGTCCGCAATCAGCTCCAGCCGGCGCTTAGAGGGCTCTTTGCAGATAACGCCGTTGCTGTTGCCGTAGCCGCCCTGCGTGAGGGTGCAGTGCTGCTCGCTGCAGCCGGCGGCCAACACACTCGTCGAGCTCATGGCCGTGCAGCCGCGCGCATCGGTAATCGTCACGGTGTAAGTGCCAGCCCCCAGGCCGGTGGCCGTAGCCGTGGTCTGGCCGCCAGGGCTCCAGCGGTAGGAGTAGGGGGCGGTGCCGCCGCTAGCCGAAGCCGTAGCCGTACCATTGGAACTGGCGCAGGTCGCACTGGTGCTGCTGGTGCCGGCCCGCAGCGCGGTGGGCTGCGTAAGGGTCGCCGAAGTGCTGGCCGTGCAGCCGCGCGCATCAGTCACCGTTACCGAGTAGGTGCCGGCCGCGATGCCGCTCAAATCCTGCGTAACCGCGCCGTTCGACCACAAGTAGCTGTACGGAGCCGTACCGCCGCTCACCGTCAGGTCGATGCCGCCAGTGCTGGCGTTGCAGCATGAGGGGCTGGTGAGCATGGTGCTCAGGGCCAGTCCGGCCGGCTGCGTAATGGTGGCCGAAGCCGTGGCTGTGCAGCCCAGCGCATCGGTAATGGTGACGGTGTAGGTACCGGCGGCCACGTTGCTCAAATCCTGGGTAGTAGCCCCGTTCGACCACAGGTAGGAATACGGTGCCGTGCCGCCGCTCACCGTGAGGTCGACGCTGCCGCTGCGGCTGGTGCAGCACGTAGCCGCCGTCGTGGTAATGCTGGTTCGCAGCGCCGTGGCTCCACCCACCGTAGCCGAGCAGCTGGCCGTGCAGCCGTTGGCATCGGTCACGGTTACCGAGTAGGTACCCGGTGCCACACCCATCAGGTTTTGCGTCGTGGCACCATTCGACCACAGGTAAGTGAATGGGGCAGTACCGCCGCTCACGACCAGGGCCACGCTGCCCGTAGCACCGCCCGTGCACGAAGCGGCCGTGGCCGTAGCCGTGGCGCGCAACTGGGCCGGCGAACCCACGGTGGCGCTGGCCATGGCGGTGCAGCCGTTGGCATCGGTCACGGTCACGGAATAAGTGCCCGGTGCCACACCGCTCAGGTTCTGGCTGGTAGCCCCGTTCGACCACAAGTAGGTGAGCGGGCCGGTGCCGCCGCTGGCCGTGAGGGCCACGCTGCCAGTGCCGTCGGCGCAGCGGGCACCAGTGGCCAGGGCGCTGGCCAGTATTTGGGTAGGCCGGCCCACGGTGCCGCCGCAGGTGGTGGTGCAGCCGTTGGCATCGGTTACGGTTACCGTGTAGGTGCCGGCCATCAGGGCCACCAGGTCCTGCGTGGTAGCCCCGTTCGACCACACATAGGCGTAAGGAGCCGTGCCGCCGCTCACGGTCAGGTCGACGCTGCCGTTGCTGGCATTGTAGCAAGTCGCATCCATTACGTGCGTTGTGGCGCGCAGCTGGGCCGGCGAACCCACGGTGGCGCTGGCCATGGCGGTGCAGCCGTTGGCATCGGTCACGGTGACCGAGTAAGTACCGGCTGAAACGCCGCTCAGGTTCTGGCTGGTAGCTCCGTTCGACCACAAGTAGGTGAGCTGGCCGGTGCCGCCGCTGGCCGTGAGGGCCACGCTGCCAGTACCGTCGGCGCAGCGGGCACCAGTGGCCATGGCGCTGGCCAACAGCTGGATGGGCCGGCCCACGGTAGCCCCACAGGTGGCCGTGCAGCCGTTCGCATCCGTTACGGTTACGGTATAGGTGCCCGGTGCCAGGCCACTCAGGTTTTGGGTGGTAGCGCCGTTCGACCACTGGTAAGTGAGCGGAGCAGTGCCGCCGCTCACGGCCAGGGTGACGGTGCCGTTGCGGGCATCGTAGCAGGTGACGTCGGTTTTGCTGGCAAGGGCCGTAATCTGGGTCGACTCGGCAACAGTGGCCGCGCCGGTGGCGGTGCAGCCCCGGGCATCGGTTACGGTTACGCTGTAGGTGCCGCCAGCTACGCCGCTCAGGCTAGCTGTAGTTGCCCCGTTCGACCACAGGTAGGTATAAGGAGAAGTGCCACCGCTCACGGCCGCCCCTACGCCGCCCGTGCTGCCGCCAAAGCAGCTGGGCCGCGGGCTGGTTACGCTCAGGCGTAACGCGACGGGCTCGTGAATAGTAGCACCGGTAGTGCTGGTGCAGCCGCTGGCATCGGTCAAGGTTACCGAGTAGGTGCCAGCCATCAGGCCGCTTATGTTCTGAGTGGTTGCTCCGTTCGACCAGCGGAACGAGTAGGGACTGGCCCCGCCGCTCACGGCTAAGCTGATGCTGCCGGTAGCGCTGCCGCCGCAGTTCGCGTCGGTGGGGGTAGCGGTGGCCAGCAGGCTCACGGCCGCTGGTACGGTTGCTGAAATGGTACGGGAGCAGCCATTACCGTCGGTCACGGTCACGGTGTAGGTTCCCGCCGTCAGGCCGCTGATGTTTCGCGTGGTGGCCCCATTAGACCATAGAAAAGTGTAAAATGCACCACTAGGGGTGCCATCTTCTCGGCCAGTAGCCCGAAGGCTGATACTGCCCGTGGCGTCGCCGCTGCACTGAACACCGACCACAATGGCTATCGGCAGGGGTAGGGTTAAATCCAGGATGACTTCCGAGCAGTTGGCCACATCTCCCAGCGCGTCGGTAATCACGACGTTGTAAGGGCCCGGGGCCAGTCCCATCAGGTTGGGCGTCGTCGCGCCGTTCGACCAGCGGTAGGAATAGGGCGGCGTACCGCCCGTCACCTGGGTGGTGATAGTGCCCGTATTACCGCCGCAGGTAATATCTGTGCGGGTGCTGCTGGCATTGAGGCGGTCGGTTACCGCCCAGCGGGCCCCTGTGAGGTAGCCGAACAGCGGGGCCGGCTCCATGCCGGCAGCCCACGACGGGGCTGGGGCGGCAAAAGCGGTGCCGGCTGCCAGCAGCACGGCCAATAGCAGGCCCAGCGTTCGCACCAAAAAGGTGCGGGCTTGTGGGCTGAGCGGCTCCCAACAGGGCCGCGAAGGAAGTGGTGTAATAGTTTTCATCTGCAGAAAAGTGTGAATGGGAGTATAAAATCGTTTGGCTGCCCAGCGGCAATGCCGCTACTAGGGACCAGTTGGCGGATTTGCGCGGGCTTGTGTCTTTATTTAAGCAAGTATTTAATTGATTTATTCATAAAATTAATAATAAAATTTATTATTGCAATAAATTTTATGTTTTTTCTTATAAATATTGTCAAAGCTATATTTGTAATTTTATTTTAGAATGTGAAAAGTGTTATTTATGAGCAGGCCGAATAGCCACCAACGCCAAAAAGGCTTCCATCTAGTGAGATGGAAGCCTTTTTGGCGTTGGTGGCCAGGTGAAACTAGCTGTGCTCTTCGGGCAGGGTGAAGGCGCGGTCGCTGGGGTCGGTCAGCTCCTTGGGCAGGGCATCGGGGTCGCCACCGGCCTGGGCGCGGGCGTCCATGTCCTGCTCGAAGGTGCGGAGTGAGTCGTCCATCTCATCGGCCTTTTCCTGGCCCGAAGCATTGTTATCGTCGAGAACCTGGCCGTGGGTGGCGGCATCAAGCATGGGAGTTGACGCGCCGTCTTCCGAAGGCTCCTGGTCGAAGTTATTGTTGGGCGTGTTGGCCATGGTATGGGGTCAGTTATTTATGAACAGTTAGCGCTGAGCAGCAAGAAGTTGGGAGCATTGAGTTGATTCCCAATGCTGATTACTCACTGATAAGTACTTATTTGTCGGTGTCAGGGTATTTCGCGTCGGCGGGCTCTTCGCGGGTGTTGTGGGTGCCGCCGCCGGCGTAGCGGGGGTCATCGGCGGCCCAGGCGGCGCGCTGGGTGTCGTCGTCTTTGCCCTGGGCTTCGCGCACGGCCCCTGGGTTCTGGTTCTGCTCGACGTAGCCGGGCTGGTCCTCTGGATTGTCGGGAGATTTTTTGGCTTCTTCGTCACGGTCCGCGAACTCCGCGAACTCATCGGGATTGTCGTTGGCCCCGCTGCGGCCGGGGGCTTCGGTGGCGGGGCCTTTGCGGGCGGCATTGCCAAACTCGCCGTAGTTGGGGGTATCGGCGGCAGCCTGGTTCTCAGAATTAGGCGTAGGGGAGGAATTTTGCGTATCCATGCGGGAGGGAGGCGGGTAAGGGTGAAAAACCAAACGGGCCGGGCCCGTCTTCCTCCTTCTTTACGCAAACCAGCGGCGGCCGGTCGGCTTCGGGCTTCGGGTCGTCGTTTTTTATCCACTGTTGCTTCTTAACCTCTTCAGTACCTGCCCATGTCCATTCAGCACGACGCCACTAATCAGGCGTTCACCACCACCCGCGACGGCCACGCCGCCGAGCTGGCCTATACCCGTCCCAGCGACGACGTTATCGACATCACCCACACCTTCGTCGATGAAGCCCTGCGGGGCCAGGGCCTGGCCGACGAGCTGGCCCGCGCCGCGCTGGCCTACGCCCGCGAGCAGCAATTGAAAGTAAAAACGACCTGCACCTTCATGGCTGGCTTCGTGAAGCGCCACCAGGCCGAGTATGCCGATATACTGGCCTAGCTGCTGCTGCAACAGTAGTAATTCTCCAACAGCGCGCAGTGCAGTATCTGGCGCGCAATCATTGAATAAATGAATACTGTTGCGCGTGAGATGCCACGCCGCGCCGCCTGAAGGTCGGGTATTTGTTGGCTTACCGACCGAAAGGGCCAACGCGAAAAATCCCCCGGCCAGCTGGTCGGGGGATTTTTCGTCATCACCTAGTGGGCGGGCGATACTATCGTACCACTACGCGGCCGGTGTACTCGGCCTCGGCGGTCTGCACGCGCACGGCGTAAATGCCGGCGGGCAGGCCGCGCAGGTCCACGGCCACGGTTTCGGGACCGCCGAGTGAGGCAGTGCGCTGGCGTACGGGGCGGCCCAGTATATCGAGCACCTGCACGGTGGCAGTGCGGGCGGTGGCCAGCCCGGGCAGGCGCACCTGCACGGTTTCGGATGCCGGGTTGGGGTATATTTCAAGGGCGTTGCGCAGCACCGAGGTGGTGCGGTTGCCCAATGCCACGAAGCAGCCCGCGCTGGTGTAGCTGCCCACGCCGACGAAGTTATCGACGCCGTTGCCGGTCCAGGTGGCCGCGCCGTAGGGACCGTTCCAGCGGCCACCCTGGGTGGTATTGGGCAGGCGCACAATGGTGTTGTTCAGGGTGGAGCCGCCGCCGGCCACCGTCCATTCGGTGGGGCGCTGGCCGATTACGCCAATCACGTCGAGCGTATCGGTACCATCAAACAAGGCCACGGCATCGTCGCCGTTGAAGAAGGCCACGCTGCTTTCCAGGTCGGTCTGGGCTTTCACGCCGGGGTCGGTTACGCCGGTATTGGCAATCACGTACACGTCGCCGGCGGCAATGGTGCCGGTCAGGGGCTGCGAGAAGGTGGGAGTGGCCGAAGCACCATTGGCATACAGCACCACGCGCTTGCCATTGAGCGAAACGGGCCCCGAAGTAGGATTATAGATTTCGAGCACCTTGGTATTGCCCGTGCTCGACTCAGCATATTGCGAGAAGTAGAGCTTGGTGCAGGGCGCGCCGGCCGGGGCCGCATCGTCGTTGATGATGGTGAAAACGTGGGCACTGGGCGTACCCACGAGAACAGTGTTGTTGGATGGCATGCCCAGCAGCAGGCGCACGGTTTCGCTGGGCTCATAAAGCACGTCGCCCACCACCGTGATGACAACCGGCTGCGTGGTGGCCGTGGCGCTGAAGGTGAGGCTGGTGGTATTGAGCGTGTAGTCGGTGCCGGTGGTGGCGGTGCTGCCAGCGGCATCCACGCTCACAGGCACGGTGAAGGTGCCGGTGGGCAGCGTGCCGGTCAGCGTCACGTTCACGGTGTAGGTGCTGGTGCCAGTGTTGCCTTCGGCCTGCGAGCCGGCGGCGGTGGCGAAGGCCACGGTGGGCGCGGGGCCGTCGTCGTTGGTGATGGTGAGGGTGTGGGCGGTGGGCGTGCCCACGCTGTTGCCGGTGCTCGGGTTGGCAAGGTCCAGCAGCACGGTTTCGTCGGCTTCGGGCTGGGTGTCGCCGCTTACGGTCAGGGTCACGGTTTGCGAGGTGCTGCCGGCCGGAAAGGTGACCGTGGTGGGCGAAGCAAAGGTGAAGTCGGTGCCGTTGGTGGCCGTCGAGCTGGCCGCGTTCAGGCTCACCTGCACGGTACTGGCGGTGGTGGCGGCCGGGGCCAGGTTCACGGTGAAGGTGTAGGTGCTGGTGCCGCTGTTGCCTTCGGCGATGCTGCCGGTGGCCGTGGCGAAGCTGAACGTGGGGCCGGCCGGCATCAGGCCGTAGGCCTGAGCTACCAGCTCGGGGTGCTCGATGTAGGGATTGTAGTTGCCCTGGCTGGCGGCCACGCGGCGGTTGCGCTCAATTTCGTGGGCATCGACCGGGTCGGCCAGGTGCCAGGCGTAGAGGGTGGCCAGCGGAGCCAGCGAGGTAATGTTCTGCTTGCCCTGCGCAATCAGCTCGGGCTGGGTGTCGTGCATGGTATAGAAGTAGAACGCCGTGCGGGCCACGTTGCCCTTGTGGTCTTCGCGGGGCTCAAACTGCGAGGAAGTGGCCTCGCTGTATTCGTCGATATTAGCCGCCGGAATGCTGCCCTGGCTGGTGGTGTTGCGCATCCAGATGGTGGTGGTGGCGTCGGGAATATCGATGAAGGGGTTGTTGCCCCGGTTCGAGTTCCACTGAATGTAGGTGGGGTAGAGGTGGTGCATGTCGGACACCATGCGGGCGGCCGAGCTAAACCAAGACTGCGGAATGCTGTGCTCGCAGTTGATGTTGGCCGCCGAAGTCGTGCTCGAGCTGTTGAAGTCGAACGGGTCGGGGGTGTTGTAGCCCGAGTACACGCAGGTGACCGAATTATTGTAGTTGTCGGCGTAGTTGTACATTTTGGCCCGAGCCGCTGCGTACGTAAGCACCGTGCGCTTGCCGTCGTACCAATTGGTGCGCAGCCAGTCGCGCAGGGCCTGGCCTTGCAGGTTGGTGGGCGGAGCGGCCGGCACGGCCGGAAAAACCTGGGCGCGCAGCGCGGCCGGCAACAAGGCCAGCACCAGCAGCAGCTTCGAGAAAACGTGCTTCATAGAGTAGGGGAACAGAGGGACTTGGGAACGTTAAATGGAGAATGCGTTGAGAAGACTGCGCGGCCGTCGGGCATGAAATTGCCGCGCTGCCGAAGCTACAAAGATACAATAGCCGCTGCACGCTGCTGATGGGGCAGTAGTTACGAAGCCAAGAAGATTACGGCATTACTTTCGTGCCCGCCAACCTTCCCGTTTTCACCCCAAGCCTCACCACCCACCCGAATGGCCGATATCACCACTTCCGAACTGCGCCAGCGCCTGCAAGCTGGCGAAACCCCTCACCTCATCGACGTGCGCGAGCCCTGGGAGCACGAGGAAGGCCGCATCCCCACCGCCCAGAATATCCCCCTCAGCTCGCTCCCCGACAAGCTCGACGACCTCGACGACTGGAAAGATGAGGAAGTCATCGTGCACTGCAAAAGTGGCTCCCGTTCGTCGCAGGCCAAGGCTTTTCTCACCCAGCAGGGCTTCAGCAACGTGCGCAATCTGCTGGGCGGGTTCACCGAGTATTCGGCCAGCGGCAACTAGCCACTTTGGGCTGATATAGCCGGACGCCAGATAAGCATGACGTGCTTTTTTGTCCGTCTTTCCTCAACGCCTCAACCTCAATGCCTCAACGGCCCAGCAGAAACTCCAGCGCCGGCCCCACGCGCTTTTTCCAGGCGGCTTCGTTGTGGGCCGCGCCGGGAAAGCTGCAGGTTATCCAGGACGTGGTGTCGTAGCGTTGGGCGCGCAGCAGGCTGTCCACGCGCAGCTGGTGCGGCCGGTAGCGGGCATCGAGCGTGGCCGAGCCGTAGTCAAAATACAGCCGGGGCCGCAGCACGGAAGTCCGGCTTAGGCGTTGGCCCAGGTAGCGCACCATCGCCGTGGTGAAATCGGCGGTGTTTTCCTTCAGGCTCAGGGGCCAATGCGTGGAGAAGCAGGCTGCTCCACCAAACGTTTTGGGGTATTCCAGCGCCGCGTACAGCGAAATCAGCCCGCCCATGCTGGAGCCGGCCACGAAGGTATCGGCCCGCCGGGGCGAGGTCCGAAAGTGCTGGTCTACGTACGGCTTCAGCTCCCTCACGATAAATTTCAGGTAGGCGTCCGACAGAGGCAGGCCGGGCCGCTCCTGGCCGATTTTTGCCTTGGTAGCCGCATTCAGGGCCGCGTAGGGCTTGGCCGGGGCATATTCGGTGAAGCGCCGGTCGGTGTTCCAGATACCCACCACGATGCACGGGCGCACCGCCGGCCCGAGGGCCGCCAGCGTGCTGTCGACTTCCCAAGCCACGCCGCCGTAGGAGTTTTTAGGGTTGAAGAGGTTCTGGCCGTCCTGCATGTACACCACGGCGTAGCGCGTGCCGGGCTGCGGGTAGCCTGCCGGCAGCCACACGTCGACGTTACGGGCCTTCACGAACCGGGAGGGAAAATCAGGAAGGTGCTCGATTCGGGACGGCGAAGCGGGGTCGTCGGCCGTGAGGGGCAGCAGCAACGGCAGCAGGGCCAGCCAGGAAAAAAACGACATACGGAATAAACCCTAACGTGTAGACCCGCGAAGCTAAGGCTGTTTTCGTGGGTATTTGTTGCTGGCCACCGGGTGGGGGCGGAGCGTAGGCCCTTACTTGCGGCGGCAAGGCTTTGCCGGCTCGTGGTGCCAGAAGGGTACTTTTTTATTTCGCCAATGATTTTATCCTTGCTGCTGGGGCTGGCCGCGCTTGGCGGCCTGCTGGTGCTGGCCAATGGCTGGGCCGAGCGCCGCCTGCTGCGGCCCGATGCCCGTTACCCTTGGCCCCCACTGCCGCCGGCTGCGCCCGGCACCGTCCGGCTGGTGTGCGCCGGCGACTCGCTCACCCACGGCAACCTGAGCGCGCCCTACGTGCCGGCCTTGGCCGCCCGCCTGGCCCCGCACGGCGTCGAGGTGTTCAACGCCGGTATCAACGCCGACCTGGCCGAAACCCTGCTCGCCCGCTTCGACGACGTGGTGGCGGCCCGGCCCGATTTCGTGGCCATCCTCGTCGGTTCCAACGACGTGAACGCCACCCTCAGCCCCGCCGACCTGGCCCAGTACCGCCGCCGCCGCAAGCTGCGCGTCCCCGAGCCGCCCTCGGCCGCCACCTTCCACCGCCACCTCACGGCCCTGCTGCACCGCCTGCGCCGCGAAACAACCGCCCGCGTGGCCCTGCTCTCGCTGCCGCCCATGGGCGAAAACCTGGCCCACGAAGCCAACCACCGGGCTGAGGCCTACAGCGCCATTATCCGGGAAGTGGCCGCCGCCGAGGGCGCTGCCTACCTGCCCCTGCGCGAACGCCTCGTGGCTGAGCTGCGCGCCCAACCCGGCCAGCCCCGCGTGCACTTCGGCCAGACCACCCGCCTCATTCGCACGGCCGTGCTGCGGCACTACGGGCTGGGTCAGAGCTGGGACCGCATTGCCGCCGCCCACGGCCACCGCTTCCTCACCGACAACCTGCACCTGAACAGCGCCGCCGCCGCCATCGTGGCCGATTTGGTGGCGGAATGGGTCGAGCAGGAATTGGCCGCCCCGGCCCGCAGCGCGTAGTGCCAACGCCGCGGCCGCAACAAAAGCGGCCGCCCCCAGCTTCCCCGTATCCGCTTTTTCCTCGCTCACATCCCGCCCGCCCATGAACCCAACGGAACCCCTCGCCGAGCTGCGCGCCGCCCTCGCCACCGATGCTACCCCCGAAGCCCGCCTGCAGGCCGCCCTCGACCTGGTGGGCCCCCACCTGCGCGCCGACCGCTGCTTCCTCTACGTGCGCAACCCCACCCGGGCCCGCGGCCGCATTGCCCTCGTGTGGCGTCTCGACGAGGCCGTGCCCGACCCTCGCCACGACTGGCAGGACGACACCGGCGACCTGCCCAAGGAGGACCCGCTGTTCCGGGCCGCGCTGGCTTGCCGCCCCTCCGTGTTTGTGGAGGACGTAAGCGAGGCCGGGCCCGAGGTGCTCAACCAGGAGTTCGAGCGCAAAACCTTCGGCCACCGGGCGCTGGTGCACGCCCACATCACCGAAGGCGGGCAGCTCTGGGGCATTCTGCAGCCCTGCGTGTTCGGCCACCCGCACCATTGGACGGCCGCCGAGCGCGCCTACCTCGATGCGGCCGTGGGCCTGCTGCTGCCCGTGGTGCAGGCCTACATGCAGGGCCGCGAGGTGGAGTAGGAGAGAGGCCTAAGGCAGAAGAACGGGGCGAAAAGTCGTCATGCAGAGCGCAGCGAAGCATGACGACTTCCCACACTCATACACTATACCCTCATGCCCCAAAAAATGCCCACGGATAAAATCTGCCTCATCGGCGCGGGCTCCTCGGGCCTGACGGCGGCCAAGGCCCTGAAGGAAGCCGGCCTGCCCTTCGACTGCTTCGAGAAGGGCTCGGCGCTGGGCGGTAACTGGCGCTACGGCAACGACAACGGGCTGTCGTCGGCCTACCGCTCGCTGCACATCAATACCAACCGGCACATCATGAGCTACTCGGACTTCCCCATGCCCGAGACTACGCCCATGTTTCCGCACCACTCGCACATCATCCGCTACTTCGAAGATTACGCCTGCCATTTCGGCGTGGCCGACAGCATCACCTACCAAACCGAGGCAACCGACGTGCGCCCCAACCCCGACGGCAGCTGGCGCGTGGCCACCCGCCACCGCGACGGTCCCGAGCAGGCCCAAGACTACCGCGCCGTTATTGTGGCCAACGGCCACCATTGGAGCCCGCGCTACCCCGAGCCGCCCTTCCCCGGCCACTTCACCGGCGAAACCCTGCACGCCCACCACTACCGCACCCCCGACCAAGTAGCCGGCCGCAACGTCGTGATTGTGGGCATCGGCAACTCGGCCGTTGATATTGCCTGCGAGGCGGCCCGGCAGTACGGCGGCTCGGTCACCATCAGCACCCGCAGCGGGGCCTACATCATGCCCAACTGGCTCTGGGGCATTCCCTTCGATTCGCTGGCCTCGCCGCTCACCAGCAAGCTGCCCCTGCCCGTGCAGCGCTTCGTGCTGAACGTGGCCCTGCGCCTGGCCCATGGCAACCAGGAAAACTACGGTGTACCCCGCCCGCGCCGCCCCCTGCTCATGGAGCACCCCACGCTCTCGCAGGATTTGCTGAACCTGGCCGGGCGCGGCCTCATTCACTTCAAGCCCAATATCCGCGAGCTGCAGGGCGACAAAATCCTGTTCGAAGACGGCAGCACCCTGCCCGCCGACCTGCTCCTCTATGCCACCGGCTACAAGGTGTCGTTCCCGTTTTTCGCCAAGGATTTCCTCGATGTCGAGGCGCAGAACAACCTGGAGCTATACCGCCGCGTGGTGCACCCCGAGCATCCCGGGCTCTACTTCCTGGCCTTCATTCAGCCCCTGGGGGCCATCATGCCCCTGGCCGAAGTGCAGGGCAAGTGGCTGGCCGCCCTGCTGGCCGGCCGTTGCCGCCTGCCCGCCCGCGCGGCCATGCACCAAAGCATTGCCGCCGATAAAGCGGCCCTGGCGCGCCGCTACGGTCCTTCGCCCCGCCACACCTTGCAGGTCGATTTTTACCCCTATAAGGAATTGATTGAGCGGGAAATGCGGGCGTAGTGGGTGCGCTACGAGCGGTGTTTTCCAAGCGGCAGACTTACGCCACCACCAGCCGCCCATCGGCCGCGTAGGCCAGTTCGCCGCGGTCTACCAGCTCGCGCACGGCGGCCGTGACGGCGGCGGCCTGCGCCGGCGGAAAGGCTGCTAGCAGCTCGCGCGGCGTGGGCATCGTCTGGCGCACCTGCTGCAGCAGCGGCTCGCGCAGCGAAATGGCTTGCACGGCGGCCTGGGCGGCCTTTTTCTCGGCCAGGCAGTTGTCGCATACCCCGCAGGGGGTTGGGTCGGCCTCGTCGAAGTACGTTAGCAATAGCACCTGGCGGCAGCGGGTGCCGCTCAGGTACTGGCCCACGGCGTGGGTTTTGGCGCGGGCCAGGTCGCGGGCGGCCGTCATCTTCACCTGGTCGAGCGGCAGCTTAGGCGCGTCGAAGCGTGGCGTGGTGAACAGGGCCTGCGGGGCCTCCTGCTTGGGCTGGTAGTGCAGAATGCCAGCCGTGTGCAGGTAGCGCAGTTGCTGGCGCACCTCCACTACGCTGCGGCGCAGGTGCGTAGCCAGCGAGTTCTCTGATATCGTCTGAAAGTCAACGAACAGCTCGCCGCCGTGCAGCCGTAGCAGGGCTTTGATGAGCTGGTCGTGCTGGGCATTGGCCACCTGAAAGGCGTACAAGTCCTGGTGGCTCATGATGAGGTGCACCCGGGCCGGCTGGTTCACGGCCTCGTTCAGCTGCACGAAGCCTTCGCGCTGCAAAATTTTGAGCGAGTTGTGCGCGTCCACGGCCCGGATGCGGTAGGTTTCGGCAAACTGCTGCAGGTCGAACTCGAACGCGGCCAGCTCGCCGCCGCCCACTGCCGTGCGCGAGTAGTTGGCCAGCGCCTGGTACACGCGCTTCACCGTGTCCAGGGGCGGAAACGACTGGCTGGTGCGGCGGCGCAGCTCGTCGGCATCGGCCGGCCCGGCCAGCAGTACGGCGAAGGCGTACTGGCCGTCGCGCCCGGCGCGGCCGGCCTCCTGGTAGTAGGCTTCCAGATTGTCGGGCGCGTCGAGGTGGGCCACGAGGCGCACGTCGGGCTTGTCGATGCCCATGCCGAAGGCGTTGGTGGCCACAATCAGGCGCACTTTGTCGGCAATCCAATCCTGCTGCACCTGGGTGCGCTTGTCCGACGGCAGGCCCGCGTGGTAGGCCGCCGCCGCAAACCGATGCTGCTGCAAAAAGGCCGCCGTGTCCTCCGTCTGCCGCCGGGTGCGGGCGTACACGATGCCCGTTTTGTTGGGCCCCACGCCGCGCACCACTTCCAGCAGCCGGCGCAATTTATCCTCCGTCTGCAGCACCGAATACGACAGCTTCGGCCGCGCAAAGCTCTGCCGGAACACGCCCGCGCCCGGCCCAAACTTCAGCTTTTCTACAATGTCGGCCTGCACCTGGGCCGTGGCCGTGGCTGTGAGGGCAATAACGGGCGTGCCCGGCGGCAGCTTCTCGCGCAGCTCGGCAATGCGCAGGTAGGGCGGCCGGAAATCGTAGCCCCACTGCGAGAGGCAGTGCGCCTCGTCCACGGCCAGCAGCCCTACGTTCATCTTCGCCACCCGCACCTGAAACAGCTCCGTGAGCAGCCGCTCGGGGCTCACGTACAGGAATTTCACGCTGCGGCCGTACACGCAGTTGTCCAGCGCGTGGTCGATTTCCTGGTGGCTCATACCCGCATAAATAGCTTCAGCTTTCAGCCCGCGCTTGCGCAGGTTGTCCACTTGGTCCTTCATCAGGGCAATGAGCGGCGACACCACAATGCAGATGCCCGGCCGCGCCAGGGCTGGCACCTGAAAGCAAATGCTCTTGCCACCGCCGGTGGGCAGCAGCGCCAGGGTGTCGTGCCCGTTCAGCACCGACTTGATGATGTCTTCCTGCCCCGGCCGGAAAGCCGCGTGCCCCCAATGTTCCTTCAGCAGGGTCAGGGGCGAGGTTTCGGTAGGAGCGGAGGACATGGGGCGAAGTTACGGCCGACGGTTGCTATCCGGTATTCGGCAACATCGGCCGGTTGCTTGGTGGGCCGGCCAGCCAACGTGCCCGATTTACCGTTCAAGTGAGCCAACGCTTACTTTTTCCTCTTCCATGTCCATTCAACCAAAAACCAAGGGCCTGGCGCACGTCGCCCTGCGTACCACCGACTTTGCCCGCGCCAAGGCGTTTTATCACGACTTGCTGGGCCTACCCATCGCGCTCGATACGCCCGATATCCTGGGCTTTTTGATCGGTTCCACCTTCATTGGCTTCAAGCAGGCGCAGCCCACCCACTCCGGGGGCGGCACTTTCACGCCCTTCAACGTGGGCCTCGACCACATCGCCATTGCCTGCGAAGACGAAGCCGAGCTGAACCGGGTCGCCGAGGCCCTGCAGGCGGCCGGGGTAGAGAACACGGGCATCAAAGTGGATACCGTGGCTCCGAAGAAGTATGTGGCGTTTAAGGACCCCGACCGCATCGCCTGGGAGTTTTACATGGTTTAAGCCGAAGGGCCTTTCCATCAATGGTATAGGGGCACGCCCCGTATTCGGCTGCGTGGCCGCTAAACCAATTAGGCGGGCGTCGGCGTGGCACTGGCCTCATGCGTAAGCCGGGCCTTATTACACAAAAGCGTCCTGCTAAGCCATTGGCTCAACAGGACGCTTTTGCGTGGTGGCGGTCGCTTACTTGGCCGCCGGGTACCAGTTGCGCAGCCGCACGTCAATTTTCTTGTTGCCCGCGTTCACCTGCTTCTTGAAGCTGGCCACGTCGCTCAAGCCGTTCTGGCCGCGGTAGTGATAGGGGTACACAATGCCGGGCTTGAAGGCCAGCACGCCCTGCGCGGCCTGGTTCACATCCATGGTGTAGGGCAGGTTCATGCACACAAAGGCTACGTCGATGCCCTTGAGGGCGCGCATTTCGGCAATGTCTTCGGTGTCGCCGGACAGGTACACGGTTTTGCCGCCCAGGTTCAGCACGTAGCCGTTGCCCCGGCCTTTGGTATGCGGCGCGTCGGCCGCTTCGGGCAGGTTATACATCGGAATGGCCGAAACTGACAGGCCCAGCGTATCGAGTTTCTGGCCGTTGTTCAGAATCCGGACCTGCGTCTTGTACTCGGCCGGCAGCTTCTCGGCCACCGCTTTGGGCACCACCATCAGGGCCTTGCCCACGGCCAGGCCGGCCAGCGTTTTGGGGTCCAGGTGGTCACCGTGAATGTCGGTGATGAGGATAACATCGGGCGCGGCCAGGCCGGCGTAGGCTTCGGCCCCACCGTAGGGGTCCACGTAAATAGTTTTGCCATTCCAGGTAAATACTACGCTGCCGTGCGTGATGGGCTGCACCGTGAGCGGCCCTTTTTTGGTCGCAATCTGGTCGGCGGCGGCGCGCAACGTGGTAGCGGTGGCCGTTTGGGCCCGCGCCTGCATGGTGAAAACGGCCAGGGCAGCCGTGAGAAGAAGGGTGGATTTCATTAGAGTTTTGCCGGTTAATAAACGGTTCTAAGCAACTTGTTGCCGTAGTACGGCTCCGCAAAGGCCGTCGCCGAACAGCCTGACCATAACCCAGCCGCCGGGCACAAGTTCAGGCACGCCGGCGAAGCCAATTGCGCCGCGCAACAAGCGTCTTCCACGGCCTGGCGCGCACCAGATTTTATTCAGTTCCGGCCTTGCCGATGGGCTGGCGCATGCTTGCCTGCAGGCGGGCCAGCACCTCGTCGGCAATCTCTTTGTAGCACGTGCGCATGGTCATGTTATAGCGAAATCCGGCGGCATTGAGGGGCTTGGCGTTGCCATTGAAGAAGGATTCGACGGGCACTTCCTGGGTGGGAGCCCAGCCCGCACCCGGGAATTGAAAGACAAATCCCGTCACCTCGTACTTGTAGCGGCCCGCGCGCAGCGAAAGCGTCGCATTGTAGCGCAGCGTGGCCATGAAGGTCTTGCCCGACAGGTTTTCCTGTTCGTAGGCAAAAGGGCAGAGGCCCGTCGTTTGCAGCACCTCGGTATCGGATTCACTCGTGCTCACGGGGACTAGGCTAGCCGGCGTTACCTGCCGGGCCCAGGCACGGGCGCGTAGCACCAGGTCGGCCTGGCTCGCGCCCGCTACCGGCACCACCGCCGTGTAGGTGAAGCGGTGCGGGGCCTGCGCCAGATTGAGGTTTGACAGCGTTTGGGCCTGGATTGGCACAGCCAGACCGCCGAAGCTCATTCCAAAAAATGCCCAGCGACAGGTTGCCGCGAAAAAACGTTTCATTAGGAAGGATATAGGGAGCTTCGTTCAGCAAGACGAAGCCAAGAACGCAGGAAGTTGGGCCACAGCAAGCAGCAAAAGAGGTACAAGCTACCACTTTTTCAAGGCCAAAGCCATGCAACCGATGGTAGAAAGCTTTGCTCGATAACCCATAAAAAAAGCCCGGCACCTTGCGGCACCGGGCTGGTAGAGAGAAGCGTGATAAATATGGAAATAAGAAAGTATAAGAATTAAGCGGCCGCTTTTTCACCGTTCTCGCGGTCGTCGATGGCTTTGCGCAGCTTGGCGATGGACTGCAGCGCACGCTCCTCATCGAGGCGGTTGATGTTGAGCAGCATCTTGGTTTTCTCGGGGCGGGTAATCACCGGGTGGTTCAACAGGCGGATGATTTCCTCCTTCTGCGAAGCCGTGGCGTAGTGCACGGGGGCGGCAGTTTCGGCGGCTACGGCCGGAGCCTCGGCGGGCACCACCTGCATGGCGGGTATGGTTTGGGCCGGAGCAGCCAGCACCGCTGGCGTAGCAGCAGACTTGTTGGTATCGTAGTCCATTTCCTCGGCGGGAGTGGGCTCGTAGCCGGCAGCGCGGATAATCCAGGCCAGGATATTGCGGTAGGCCTTGCCCACGGCGCGGGTCTGGGCCATGCTCATGATGGCAAACTCCTGGTAGAATTTCTTGCCGCTCTCCTTATTCGAGCACACGGCGAAGCCCGCGCCCACCGTCACGCCGTGGCGAATGTCGAACAGCGTCACCTTGGCCTGGTACTTCAGCTCGTCGGGGCTACCCACGTTGATGACGTGCTCCACGATGGGCACGATGCCCAGGCGCGAGCCGGCGTACTGCCAGCCCTCCACGTTCACAAACTCTTTGCCCTGCACCGTCGTGCTAAGCTTGTTGTCTTTGATGAACTTGGCAAGGTCCTTCGCCAGGTCCAGCGTCTCGTCGGAACGCGCGATGTCGAAACTCTCGACTTTAGCCTTCTTGGTAACTTCTTTGGTGGTTTTTAGGGCCTCGTTCATGGCGATGTTTGTTTTTAATGTGTCCAACTGATGTTCGGGTTAATAACCCACACCTAGAAAGAAACGTGCCAGAATTGCCAAAAATATTGGTAAATTTTACTATTGTATATCAGTTAGTTATGTACAATAACAAAAATAATGTTCACTAATTAGGTTAGGAATGGGTGGCGGTGGCCCACTCCGAGTGGCCGGCACGCCAGAAAAATGGTCCGTTGCTCGGCAAACATTGCACTTCCGGTCGTCGTTCGGGCGGTCCCAGGCAGCAGTTCCCACAACGATTAAGTAGTCGCGCAAAAATAAGCGGACGGCAGATAAGCATGACGTTCGAGCGACTACGATTACTTATGCACGAGTACTTAAAGCCGCAGCGGTTCGCAGAATCGTGCCGAAACACCTCTGCGAACCGCTGCGGCTTTAACCGTCGTGGGAACCGATAAATGAACCCTTACCCGCCTTCCAGGATGTGTCCGTCGCGCATCACAATCTTGCGGTCGGCCATGTCGGCCAGCTGCTCGTTGTGCGTCACAATCACGAAGGTCTGGCCCAGCTCCTTGCGCAGCAGAAAGAAAATCTGGTGCAGCTCCTGGGCGTTTTTAGTGTCGAGGTTGCCGCTGGGCTCGTCGGCGAAAATAATTTCGGGGGAGTTGATGAGCGAGCGGGCTACCGACACGCGCTGCTGCTCGCCGCCGCTCATCTCGCTGGGCTTGTGTTCGGCGCGGTGTTCCATGTTCATCATGGCCAGCAGCTCGCGAGCCCGCACGCGCACTTCGCGCTCGGTGCGGCCGGCCAAGTATGCGGGCAGGCACACGTTTTCAAGGGCCGTGAACTCGGGCAGTAGGTTGTGAAACTGGAAGATGAAACCAATGTGCCGGTTACGGAACCGGGCCAAATCGTTGCGCCCCAGCGAGCTCACCGACTCGCCATCGAACAGAATGTCCCCCGAATCGGGCGAATCGAGGGTACCCAGAATATGCAGCAGCGTGCTTTTGCCCGCCCCTGAGGAACCGACAATACTCACGATTTCCGACTTCTCAATCGTCAAATCGATGCCCTTGAGCACGTTCAGGGAATTGTAGCTCTTATGAATGTTGATAGCTTGCAGCAACGGTAGGCAAGGATAGACGTGAGTGATGCGGTAGTGGCAAAGCTACGCAGAATCCGGGCGGTGCGCAGTCTGTATCTTATACGCAACTTCGGCCCGCACGTACTTTGTACCATGTCCGTAACCGGCTTTCCCTTTCCTATGACTTCGCCTTCCGTTCTGGCGCGGCGCTGGTGGCCCTGGGCGCTGGCGGCTGTGCTGCTCTTTAGCTGGTTCCGGCCGCGCCACGCCCCGGCCCCCGCCGAAACCGCCCGCGAAGCTCGGGCGCTGGCCGAAGCCCCTTCGCCCTTCGGCGCGGCCTTTGCCAGCCGCGGCCGGGGCGCGGTGGTTTCCGACAGTACCCGCCAGCGCGGGGTGAGCTGGGTGGGTGGCGACTCCATTACGGCCGAGGCGCTGGCTCCGCTGCTTCGGAACCACGTTACCTGGCTGGCCCAGACGCCTTTCGGCTGGCAAAGCGGGGCCGATGACCCCAGTATTCGCACCAATTTTGGGCGGCCCAACGGGCGCTGGGGCTTGTGGGGCGAGAGCGATGCCGGCATTGCCTACACGGCCCGTCTGGCCCGGCCCCGGGGCATCCGAACGCTGCTCAAGCCCCATTTGTGGGTGCGCGGCCGCAGCTCCTGGCCCGGCGATATCAAGATGAGCAGCGCCGCCGACTGGGACGCGTGGTTCGCCAGCTATGGCACGTTCATCCTGCATTACGCGGCTTTGGCCGAAGCCGAGCATTTTGAAGGGCTGTGCATCGGCACGGAGTTGCAGCACGCCACCGAGCCGGCCCACGCCAACGCCTGGCGCAGCCTCATCCGGCAGATTCGGCGCGTGTACCACGGCCCACTCACCTACGCCGCCAACTGGAGCGGCGAGTACGAGCAGATTACCTTCTGGGATGCGCTCGACTACGTGGGCATTCAAGCCTATTTCCCGCTCTGTGCCGAGCCCAACCCGCCGCTCGATTCGCTGTTGCGCGGCTGGCAGCCGCACTTGCAGAAGCTGGCCCGGTGGCAGAAGAAAATCAAAAAGCCGGTCGTTTTCACCGAAGTAGGCTATAAAACCACGCCCGAAGCCGCCGCCCGTCCCTGGGAGTGGCCCGAGCGGCTGGCCGCCGTCGCGCCCGCCGACGAGGCCACCCAGGCCCGTTGCTACGAAGCCCTGTTTCGGGCGTGCTGGGGCCTGCCCTGGCTGAAGGGCATGTTTATCTGGAAGTGGTACCCGAGCCTGGAGGCCGACGGCCCAGCCCGTCGCCACGCCGATTTCACGCCCCAGCACAAGCCCGCCGAAGCCGTGCTGGCCCGCTGGTACGGGCAGTAGCACCTGCTTGTGCCGCAAGCGAAAGCGTGTGGTGCGGGCATTCGTTTGCTTGAATCAAAGCCGGCCGCCGTACTTTCGTGCCACCAACCGCGAGGTAGCGTAGCTAAAACCACCCCTTACCCGTTTTTATGAACATTCACGAATATCAGGGCAAAGACATCCTGAAAAAATACGGCGTCCGCGTGCAGGAAGGCATCACCGCCGATACCCCCGAGGAGGCCGTAGCCGCCGCCGAAAAGCTCACCGCCGATACCGGCACCAGCTGGTACGTGCTGAAGGCGCAAATCCACGCCGGTGGCCGGGGCAAAGGGGGCGGCGTGAAACTCGCTAAAAACCTGGAGCAGGTGAAAGAGATTGCCGGCAACATCCTTGGCATGCAGCTCATCACCAAGCAAACCGGCCCCGAGGGCCGTAAGGTGCACAAAATCCTGGTGGCGCAGGACGTGTACTACCCCGGCGCTTCGGAGCCGAAGGAGTACTACATGAGCGTGCTGCTGGACCGTGAGCTGGGCAAAAACGTCATCATCTATACCACCGAGGGTGGCATGGACATCGAGGAGGTTGCCGAGTCGCACCCCGAGAAAATCCACCGCGAGCACGTAGACCCCGCCGTGGGCCTGCAGGGCTTCCAGGCCCGCAAAATTGCCTTCAACCTCGGTCTCGAGGGCGAAGCGCAGAAGGAAATGGTGAAGTTCGTAACCGCTTTGTACAAGGCCTACGACGAAACCGATTCCAGCATGTTCGAAATCAACCCGGTGCTGAAAACGTCGGACAACAAAATCCTGGCCGTGGACGCCAAGGTAACGCTGGACGAAAATGCTCTGTACCGCCACAAGGATTTCGTGGCCCTGCGCGACTTCAACGAGGAAGACCCCCTGGAAGTGGAAGCCAGCCAGAACAACCTGAACTACGTGAAGCTCGACGGCAACGTGGGCTGCATGGTGAACGGCGCCGGCCTGGCCATGGCCACTATGGACATCATCAAGCTGAGCGGCGGCGAGCCGGCCAACTTCCTCGACGTAGGGGGTGGAGCCAACGCCCAGACGGTAGAGGCGGGCTTCCGCATCATCCTGAAGGACCCGAACGTGAAGGCCATCCTGATTAACATCTTCGGCGGCATTGTGCGTTGCGACCGGGTGGCCAACGGGGTAGTGGAGGCCTACAAAGCCATCGGCGACATCCGCGTGCCCATCATCGTGCGCCTGCAAGGCACCAACGCCGAAGAAGGTGCCCGCATCATCGACGAGAGCGGCCTGAAAGTGTCCTCAGCCGTGCTGCTGAAGGACGCTGCCGCCCGTGTGAAAGAAGTGTTGGCTGCTTAAGGGTAGCTAACCATTAATTGCCGAAAAGGCCCGCCTGATGATTCAGGCGGGCCTTTTCTTTTTCATCATTGCAGCGCCGGAGCGTAGAAGCTATTTCTTTTCGGCGAGGGCGGGCACGGCCTCGCCTTTCACGCGCAGCTCCACTTCCATGTTGCCGCGGGTGCCCACCGAGTAGGGACAAATTTGGTGGGCGTGGCGCACCATGTCGAGGGTTTTGGCCTGGTCGAAAGACTTGAGGTCGACGTCGAGTACAGCGCTCAGGCCGTAGGCTTCGCCCTCCTGAAACAGGGTGACGGAGCACTGCACGGTGGTTTCGGGGTCGAGCCGGTCGCCGCCTTTCTGCGCGATTACGAGCAAGGCTTGCTGAAAGCACGAGGCGTAGCCGGCGGCAAAAAGCTCTTCGGGATTGGTGGCGTTCTTTTTGCCGCCCAGGCCCTCGGGCACCGACATGTCGAGGTCGATAATACCGGTGGCGGAGCGCACGTGGCCGCTGCGGCCACCGACGGCCGAAGCATCGGCCGTGTACAGGTTCTTTTTCATCAGGGGTGAATGGAGGTGAAAGAATGCAGATTACTGGTCGGCTTAACCGGGTTTTTGGGGCGAAGGTTATGGTCGAGCTTAATGCGGCGGGCAGAAAAGTAGCCTTGTAATTTGGTGCCCTTCGCTTTTGCGGCTACTTTTGCAGTCCAATCCAGGACCCGGCCGCGTCGTACAACGGATAGTATGAGAGTTTCCGAAGCTCTTGATTTAGGTTCGATTCCTAACGCGGCCACTCAAAATCCCCTCTACACCTTGTGGAGGGGGTTTTTGTTTGGTAAATGCCCCATTTGTATAAAATCGGACCCGGCCGGAGTGGCCAGTGCTATATATTAACGGAAGGACTGCCCTTTATAAGGCATTGCCAGTGGCTGCCCGATGCGGGCCAATCTCAGCCCTGGCTAAACAGGGAAGGCTACTGTATGGGTACCGGAGTGGCCTTTGCTGGAACGCAGCCACTATACCAATTCGGAAAGCAACGAGTGAATGTGAATCGGGAACAGCGCGTGAAGGGGTTGAATAAACAAAAAATCCATTACAGCGCTTTGGCCGTATACCCCGACCATACAAACTCATTCACCTTAATACTTACCCCATGAACACGAAAACAATCTTCACCGCCCTTGCCCTCACCGTAGCCTGCTCGGCCACTTCGTTTGCGCAGGACATGAAAACCAAAACCGACGACGAAAAGACTAAAACTAAGGTCGATGGCATGATGACCAAGACCAAAATGGCCGACGACGGCAAAATGAAAGTGAAAGGCAAGTCGGCCGCCGGCGATAAAATGAAAGCCAAAACCAAGCCCCGCGAAGGCGATATGAAGGGCATGGCCGGCATGAGCAAAGGCGTAATGGTTGGCGGCGCGATGATGACCCCCGATAAGGACATCGTTGACAATGCCGTCGGCAGTTCCGAGCATACCACGCTGGTAGCGGCCGTGAAAGCTGCTGGTCTGGTAGAAACGCTGAAAAGCGCTGGTCCCTTCACCGTATTTGCGCCTACCAACGCGGCTTTTGATAAGCTGCCTGCCGGCACCGTAAACTCGCTGGTGACGCCCGAAATGAAGCCCACGCTCACCAAAATCCTTACCTACCACGTAGTGCCCGGTCGCCTGATGGCCGCCGACCTGAAGGATGGCCAGGTGCTGACCACCGTGCAGGGCGAAACCCTGACCGTGATGAAGAAAGGCAATAGCGTGATGCTGAAAGACGCCAAAGGCGGCATGAGCACCGTTACCATCGCCAACGTGGTGTCGAGCAACGGCATCACCCACGTGATTGACACCGTGCTGATGCCCGCTAACTAAGCTTCCCCCGAAGCTTGAAGCAGGTAAGAAAAAGACCCGCCGGATTATCCGGCGGGTCTTTGTGCGTTTAAAAAACGTTTGACGGGCAGCGTGCAGATGCATCGTTACCGCAGTCGTAAGCGATTCCACTCGCGCTAGCGGTACTTCACTGCGCGCTGCATCCCGCTGCCTGATTTATCCGGAACTACTCCAGCAGCAGGCGTTGCGCCACGGTGCGGCCAGTAGCCAGCGTAAGGCGCACGAGGTACACCCCCGGTGGCAGTGTGGGGAGCAGTAGCAGGGGCTGGCCGGCCTCGGTAGCGGGCTGCTGCCATACGACGCGGCCGACGGCATCGAGCACGGCGGCGCGGGCAAAAGCAGGCCCGGCTACGCGCACCGAGCCATGGGCGGGGTTAGGATAGAGTGCAAAAGCGGAGACATTGGCGGCCGGGCTGCTGGCCGTGATGACGTTGTTGGTCATCACGGGGCGCATCATCAGAGCGCCGCGCTGCACGGCCCCGGAGGGCTGGAAGTTGGCCGTGTCCCACTGGGCGGTGTTGTCGCGCCGGAAGAAATGGCGGGCCGGAAAAGTGCTGTTCAAATCGAGCCCGTAGTGCAGGGTGCGGCCAGTGCTGGGCTGCGAAAAACCCACGTAAAACGAGCCCGAAACGGGAACCGGCTGGTCAAAATCAACCTGGAAATACTGCCAGCCCGCGGGGTAAGCCGCCGGAATAGTATACGTTTTCGAACCCAACACCTTGGTTTCATCGGGGATACCGTTCGTGCCACCCCACACGCTGACGGTAACCACGCGGCTGCCCGCATCCGAGGCCGTGAAAACCGGCACCAGGCGCACGCCGCGCACGTAGTCGGGCTGGTTCAAATCGAAGCGGTAGGCGAAGGCCGACTGCTGGCCGGTGGCGTAGGGCAGCAGATTGGTGATGTTTTCAGCCGAGCCGTCGTCGTAGGCGTAGTAATTATTCAGCTCCACGTCGCGGAAAATGGTGTCGTTGGCCAACGTGCGCGGAATGGTCTCGCGCGAGTTCAGGGCCAGTGTGTAGCGCAGGCGTTTGGGCGTGGCCGATACGGGCAACGCCTGGCTGGCCGCCGACCCGGTAATGGGCGACTGGCGCGAGTTGCCCGCTATCAGCGTCGAGGCCTGCAGCCAGGTGCCAATGGCCGCGCCAGGCGTGAGGTAGCTCACAGTGCCCAACACGTCAATAGACAGGGGCGAGGCGGTGCCGCTCAGGTTGCTCACGTTCACGCCCAGGCGCGGGTTCAGCTCGCTGGTGGGCGGGCTGGCGGCGTTGTATTGCCACACGGGCATGGCCGTGAAGCGGCGTAGCGGGCTGCGCAGGCCGCCCGTGGGCAGGCTGCCGGCCAGGCCCGCGCCGGTGGCCACGTCAGTAAAGGTGGTATCTGCCAGGCCCCGGGTGCGGCTGCGGTCGAGTAGCACGTAGTCCACGCTGAAGTTGTCGCTGTTGTCGGACGTATTGCCGCTGGCCACGAACATTAGCTGGAAATCGCTGTGCAGGTACTTGGCCTGGTTCAAATCGATTACCTGCTGGCGGAAGCCGGTGCGCTGGCGCACGGCGTTGTAGAGCCACTTGCTTTCCCAGGCCCCAGTGTTGGTTTTCACGAATAGCTCGAGGCGCACGGGGTTGCTGGGCGTGCCCGAGCCGGGCACGCTCGCCACGCTGCCCGCCTGCCAGGCAAAGCTGAGGTACACCTGGTCGCCGGTGCCCAGGCTACCCAGGTCGATGGGCTGGGAGGTGAGCGAGTCGAGCATGCCGTTAGGGCTCGTAATCTGGCCACTGTAGCTGAGGCCATTGGCACGCAGGCCGTCGAGCGTAGCCGCACCGCGCGTGAGCGGCAGCAAGGCCAGCCGGTTGCTCACAAGCGCGCCGCCGTTGGCCTGCCACTTGCGCGGGTTGGGTGCGCCTTCGAGCGGCGTAGTAAAGTCATCAAAAAAAGGCAGGCTGAAGGCCGCCGTGCGAAGCTGAGCCTTCAAGATGGCGGGCGAAGACGCGTAGCGGGCCCGGCCCGGGTCGGCGCTGAGTGGCCCCGAAGGCACCACCTGTGCCAGCGCCGGGGCAGCAGCCAACAGGAGCAGCGGCAAAGCGCTTAGCAAGCAGCACACAAGCTGGCGGGCGGGTAGGCGGAAAGGTGTCAGCATAAGGCGAGTAGTTGGGGTGCTAACGACAGGGGAGGGGTAAAAAGTGCACGGCGTAGCACGCCGCCGTCGCGGTCCTGCACGGGGCAAACAGGTGCTTTATGGCCACAATAAGCAACGCCGTAAAGGTTCCGGGCTGCGGCGCGCCGGGCTACTTCGCAATCCAGATATCGACCAGCTGGCCCATGCGAATGGTGGCATCGGGGCCGTAGGCGGGGCGCTGGCGCACCACGGTGCCGGGCGTCTGGCCGGGTTCGGCCGGTTGCTCAAATATTTCGCCTTTTTGCAGGCCCTGACCCACGAGTACAGTAATAGCCTCGTCTTCGGGCATTTTGATGAGGTCGGGCACGGCAAACGTTTGGTTACCCTGGCCGTCGCCCACCACGAGGTCTACTTTGGTGCCTTTGGCGATGGGCGCGCCAGGTGCGATTTCCTTGCCGTTCACCAGCTGTTTCAGCACCGCGCCCGAGGCCAGGTCGGGTACCATCTGCAACTGCCCCACCACGAGGTCGTAGCTTTTGAGGATGAGCATGGCGTTTTTAGAGGAGCCGTCGGTGAGCTTGGGCATTTTGATGACCGGCGGGTTTTTCATGCTCACCTGCAGGTATATTTTGCGGCCTTCCTTCACCTTTTCGCCCGGGGCAGGGTCCTGCACCAGCACGGTGAAGGGGCGGATGCTGGGGCTGTAGCTGGAGTCGTCCACGAAGTAGGCGAGGTTGCGCTCGTCGAGGTATTTCTCCAGGTCGGCCACGTTCATGCCCGTCACCTTGGGCACCGTAATGGTTTCGCCGTGATGGGTGCTCACGGGTAGGTACACGTAGAAAAAGCCCAGCACGAGCAGCAGGCCCGCCCCGGCGATGAATACGAGGTGTTTCACCACGTCGAGCGGGGTATTGGAGGTAAGGAAGGCCATTTAAGATTCAGTTAACAGTTAACAGTGAGTAGTTAACAGTGATTTTCAAACGAGGGAAAGAACAGGACTCAAATTCAACAGGAGGTTATTCACTGTTCATTGTTGCCTGTTCACTGCCTTTGCCGCCCGCGCCTTGCCGAATTCCAGAATCCGGTCGATAAACTGATACGGCGTGTAGCCAGCCAGCGCCGTTTGGTGGAAGATGCAGGTAGCCGGCGTCATGCCCGGCAGCGAGTTGACCTCGATGATAAGCACCTCCACCTCGCCCTCCTGGCGCACCCGCACGAAGGCATCAATCCGGGCGTAGCCCTGAATATCGAGCACTTCGGCCACGCGGCGCAGCACGGCTTTCACCTCGTTTGAGATGCGCTGGCGCTCCACGGCATCCACGTCGTAGCGGGCGGGGGTGATGTTCTGGCCCTCGCCGGCCAGGAATTTCTCCTCCAGGCTTAGCACCTCACCATTGGCCAGGGCCTCGCTGGCCTCAAAAACCTCGATGTCGAGCAGGCCATCCTCGTCGTAGGACGTGAGCAGGCCGCCGGTGACTTCGAGGAAGTGCGCCGCCCCGTCGCGGCTGATGAGGGTTTCGACCAGGAACGCATCCTTGCGCGGAAACTCCTCCTTAAAGCCCAGGCTCAGCACACCGGCCGGCCCGGGCAGCAGGTCCTCGTCGGTGCGGAAGATGAGCTGGCTGAAAGCTTCGAGCTCCGCGCGATTCTTGATTTTCTTCACTGCCGACGAGCAGCCGTCGTCGGCTGGCTTGGCAATAAAGGGGTAGGGAAACTGCGTTTCGAGGGCGCGGTAGAAGCTTGCGGCATCGGCCTGCCACTCCAGCTTGGGGGCCATGCGGTGCTCGGCCACCAGCAGGCCGGCCGCGCGCAGGCGCTGGTTGGTTTCGAACTTGTTGATGGTGACGCTGCTGCTGGCCACACCCGAGCCGTTGTAGGGCAGGTTGAAGCGTTCCAACTCCTGCTGCAATGCGCCGTCCTCGCCGGGCCGGCCGTGCAGGGCGATAAATACCTCGTCAACCATCTCCGCCAGCTCCTCGAACGAGATGCGGCGCGGCGGCACCAAGGCCTGTCCGGCGTAGGTACTGGTGATGGCGCTGGCCTCCTGGCGGATGCGGGCCAGGATGGGGTGCGGGGCCTCGCCGGCTTCGGCGTGCTCAATTTTCTCGCGAATGTCGTCGGCGTTGTCCTTCAGCATCACGTTCACGGGCAGCACGTAGAGCTGGTGCGCCTGGGCCGAGCCAGTGAGGAATACCGGCACCGGTGCATACTTGGCCGACGAGCTCAGCTTCTCGAAAATATTGCGGCCGCTCTCCACCGAAATGTGGCGTTCCGACGAGTAGCCGCCCATTATCACCGCCACCCGAATGCGCTCGTTGGCCTCGTGCTGGCGGCCGGCCACGGCCGCGTCGAGCTTTTCAAGTAGCGTGCCCAGCTTCACGGGGCGCAGGCCGGCGCGGCGGCGGGCCGCCAGCGACGTGCGGATGAGGTAGGTAAGAAACTGGCTGGGATTGAGTCCGATTTCGGCCGCCTGATGAAAGAAGAACGAAGCCGGCAGCATGCCCGAAGTCGTGTTCGGGTCATTCAAATACAGCTGGCCGTCGTGCCCCACAAACCCATCCAGTCGGGCGTACACCTGGAAGCCGAACGTGCGGAACATATCCTCACACGCCTCGCGGATTTCCTGAATTTTATCCTCTGGCAGGTCAATTGGCGTGATTTTGCGGGCCAGGCCGGGCAGGTACTTCGAGCGGTAGTCGAACAGTTCTTCGCCCTTCACAATCTCGGTGGGCGGCAGGGCCAGCGGCAGGCCGTTGGGGTCTTCCACCACAATGCAGCTGAACTCGCGGCCGGCCACGAAGCTTTCCACCAGCACCTGGGTTTCGCCGTCCACGTTGGTCAGGCGGATGGTTTCGGCGGTTTCAAACGCTTGGTCGAGCGCGAAAATCAGGGTTTCGGGGTGGAAAATCTGCTGGGTGCCGGGGGCTTCGGCCAGCTGCGAGTCGTCGGCCGGACCTTCGATTATGGGAGAGCCGAATTGCTCGTTTAGCACCACGGGCAGGCCAATGCCCTCGCGGATATCGGTCAGGTGCTGCACCCAGGCCACTTTGTCCTGCGCGCCTAGGCGCTCCCAGTCGGCGCGGGTCAGGGTTTTGCGGAACAGGCTCTTCTCGACGGCGACCTCAAACTTGGCTAAGTCGTCGGTATTCAGAATGCTCACGCCGATGCTGGAGCCCTGGCGGGGCGCTTTCAGCACCAGCGGCAGGCCCAGCTCGCGCACCAGGTAGGCGAGGGTGGCAGCGTGGTCGGTGCGGTCCCACTCCTCGGCCGTGATGACGCGGAAGTCGGGCGTGGGCTGGCCCAGCGCCTTCAACAGCTTTTTCTGCGCAATTTTATCGATGCCAAATGCCGAGGGCAGAATGCCGGAGCCCGAATACGGAATGCCCAGCCACTCCAGCAGGCCCTGAATGGCCCCGTCCTCACCGCCCGGCCCGTGCAGGGCCAGAAAGGCAAAGTCCATCAGCAGCGGCAGCTGCTCGGGCTGCACCTGGCGGCCCACCTTGGCAATGGCCTCAAACTTCTGGTCGTGGCTGAGCGCGCCCAGGCTTTCGATGTATACCTGCAAATGGTGCAGCGATGGCGGCTGCGAGCTCACCGGCGGGTAAAAGTCGCGGATGGTGCCTTTGTAAATAAACTGCCAGTCGAGCAGAATAAACTGCCCCAGGCTGTCGACGAAGATGGGCACGGGCTGAAACAGCGCCTTGTCCAGGTTATCGAACACGGTGCGGCCGCCGGCGAAAGAAATTTCCCGCTCGCGCGAAGTGCCCCCGAAAAAAATACCGATTTTCATAAGTGCAGCAAAGGTAAGGAGAGGGGCGGGGGAGTTGGGTGGGTGGAAGCGGTAAACCAATTAGCACGTCATGCTGAACGAAGTCGAAGCATCCCTACCGCAATAGAAATCCCTGTCAATTGGATTACGCTGTGCGGTAGAGATGCTTCGACTTCGCTCAGCATGACGTTCTTTGCCCCTACGTACCGTTTCACCCATTCCTCCTTATGAACACCCTCGATACCTACAACTTTGCCGGCAAGCGCGCCGTGATGCGCGTCGATTTCAACGTACCGCTCGATAAGGACCTGCGCATCACCGACGACACGCGCATCCGCATGGCCACCCGCTCGGTGATGAAAATCCTGAACGACGGCGGTTCCGTGGTGCTGCTCTCGCACCTGGGCCGGCCCAAGGGTGGCTTCGAGCAGAAGTATTCGCTCGAAGCTCTTGTGGCGCGCCTCTCGCAGGAATATGGCCGTGAGGTGCAGTTCGGGGGCGACGTGCTCGGGGCCGAAGCCGCCCAGAAAGCCGCCGCCCTGCAGCCCGGCCAGGTGCTGTTGATGGATAACGTGCGCTTTTATAAGGAAGAGGAAGCCGGCGACCCGGCCTTTGCCGCCAAGCTGGCCGGCCTCGGCACTGTGTATGTGAACGATGCCTTCGGCACGGCCCACCGCGCCCACGCCTCTACGGCCGTGATGGCCAACTCCTTTGCTCCGCAGGACCGGGTGGGCGGCTACCTGCTGCAATCTGAAATCGACAACGCCAAAAAGGTGCTGGAAAATGCCGAGCGGCCCTTCACCGCCATCATGGGCGGAGCCAAGATTTCGGATAAGATTCTCATCATCGAAAAGCTGCTCGATAAGGTGGATAACCTGCTCATCGGCGGGGGAATGGCCTACACGTTTGCAGTGGCCGAAGGTGGCCACGTCGGCAGCTCGCTGCTGGAAGCCGACAAGGTGGACCTGGCCCGCCAGCTCATTCAGAAAGCCAAAGACAAAGGCGTGAACCTGATGCTGCCCGCCGACTCGCTCATCGCCGACCGGTTTGCCAACGATGCCAACGTGGAGGTGGCCGCCAACCACCACATCCCCGACGGTTGGATGGGCCTCGACCTTGGCCCCGACTCGCGCGAAGCCTTCGCCGCCATCATCCGCCAGAGCAAAACCATTCTGTGGAACGGTCCGATGGGCGTGTTCGAGATGAGCAGCTTCTCGCTCGGCACCGAGTACGTGGCCCAGGCCATTGCTGAGGCCACGGCCGCCGGGGCCTACTCGCTCATTGGCGGGGGCGACTCGGCCGCGGCGGTGCAGCAGCTGGGCTTTGGCGAGCAGGTGAGCTACATCTCGACCGGCGGCGGCGCGCTGCTCGAGTACATGGAAGGCAAGGAGCTGCCCGGCGTGACGGCCCTGGGGTAAACCGCCGCTGCCAAGCAAAAAAATACCCCGGCTGCACACGCGGCCGGGGTATTTTTTTGCTTGGCAGCGGCGGTTTCGTCGTTGGTGGCTAGTTCAGGTACGGCGATTCCAGCTCCTGGCCCATGCTGTTCATGGTATCGGGACGGCGGCCGGTGAGGCGCATGCTCAGGGCCTGGGCCTCGCGGGCACTCAGCACGTCGAGCTCGCGCAGCCAGGCCACCCGGCGCAGCTGCGGCTCAATGAAGCCCAATGGGTTTACTTGCCCGTACTCGTCGCGCAGGTAGGTTTTGGTGCGGCGCTCCAACTCGGCCACCAGTGCCCGAAACCGCCGACGCTGCCAGGGCCGCCCGGCCAGCGTGATGACCAGGTGCGCCGTTTGCAGCCGAAAGGTGCTCCATTGCTGCTCGAAGCGCAGGTAGCTGGCCAGCAGGTTCAGGCCCAGCACCAACCCCCAGCCGTACAAGGCGGTGTCGGTATGGCCGGTGGCCAGCCAGTGCCGCACGGGCTCATAGCCCAGAAAGGCCAGCAGCAGGGCCGTGAGCAACAGCTGATTTACCGGAATCCGGCAACTCTCTTCGGCCTTCACCGGCAGAATCTCCTCGTAGGGAACTTCGGTTTCGAGCGTAGCTACGCCCTGGGGGTTGCGCTTGCACACGTACAGGCTTTCGGCCCGCAGAGCCACGGTGGTCGTACCTTGAAAAAGCTGCTTTTGAGTGAAAATCATTTGGGAGCTGAAGGAGAGGGTAGAAGGGGGTAGGAGAGAAAGGGTAGCAGCAGTCATTTATTTCCCTCAATCCCTACGCAAACGGGCTTGGGGTGAAGCAAAGCACAAAAATAACGAGCATCAGCCAGCCCAGCAGCCGGCGGCCGGTACTCAGGGGCCGCTCGTCGGGCGCGGGCGGGTGGTAGATGCCCGTGAGCCGGCCCAGCAGTAGCCCGAACACCAGCCAACCGGGGTTGCCGCCCAAACCTGGCCAGTAGCTGGCCGCCGCCACCTGCGCCGCCCAGATGCCCGCCGCCAGCAGCAGGCCCTGCCGCGGCCGGGGCAGCACCCGCCAGAAAATCAGGGCCAGGTAGGTCGCGTACACCGGTGCGCCATAGGCCCAGAACTGCCAGTCGTCGCGCACCGAAAAAATCCCCAGGCCCGCATAAAAGATAAAGCCTGTAAATAGCCAGGGCATGAGGCGGTTGGAGCGCGCCGGCCCCAGCAGGCCATACAGAATGTGGCCGCCGTCGAGCTGGCCCAGGGGCAGCAGGTTCAGGGCGGTAAAGAAGAGGCTGAGCGCGCCGGCCAGCAGTACCGGGTAGTGCATCAGCTCGTTAGGGTGCGGCACGCGGGCCGGGTCGGCTAGCAGCGCTTCGAGCGCACGGTAGAGTAGGGGGCGCGCCAGTTCCAGCCCTACCGCGCCGGGCGGGTACACGTGCCGGGCGTAGTCGGCCCCGTAGCGCGCGTAGTCGGGGTGAATAGTAAACAGGTACGCCAGCGGCGGCAGGTGCGTGAAGCCATACGCCAGCACGCCCACCGCTACCATAAAGCCCGCCAGCGGCCCGGCCAGCCCGATGTCGAAAAACTCGCGCCGCGAAAAAATCCGTTCCCGAATCCGAATGACCGCTCCAAAGGTGCCCAGCCCCATCGGAAACGGAATGTAGTAGGGCAGCGACGTGCGCACCCGGTTGGCCTGCGCCACGAAGTAATGCCCGAACTCGTGTACCGTGAGCACGCCCAGAAACGGCAGCGCAAAGACCAGCCCCCGCGCCCACTCGCCCGGCTGTGGTGCCGCCGGAAACTCCCAAAACCCCAGCGGCAGCAGGTCGACCGTACCCCGCGTGAGCACCACTCCGGCCAGCGTGGTGGTGAGCAGCGTGAGCACAAACAAGCCCAGGTGCAGGGCCGCCGTCCGGCCGGCTGAAAGTGCCGGCCGCTCGTAGCGCCGAAACAGCCGGCGGGCGCGGCGCGCCGCTACTGCTGGCTCGGGAGCGGCCGCGTCAGCCGGAAAGCCGGTGAAATCAGGTTCGGGACTGGGTAGGGGCGTATTCTCGGGGAAAGACACGGAGGGCTTCGGGCAGGGCGGCGGTGAGGGTGAGGGGTGGGGCCAGGTGCAGCACCCGCAGCCCCAGGCGGCGGGCCGTGGCCACGTGCTGCGGGCTGTCTTCGATGAACAACACGTCTTCGGGCTGCCAGTTCATTTCGCGCAGCACGTACCGGAAAATTTCCTCGCCCGGCTTGCGCAGGCCCACTTCCTGCGAATAAAACACCCGGTCGAGCACATCGGCGATGCCGTGCGCAAAGCCGTACTGCCCGGCCAGCCGTCGGTTTATCTCGGCAATGTGCAGGGCGTTGGTGTTCGAGAGCAGGGCGGTTTGGTGGCCCTGCCGGCGCAGCTCGGCCACCAGGGCCAGGCGCTCGGGCGGCACGCCCAGCAGCATGGCGTGCCAGGCCGCGTCGAGGTCGGCGTCGGAAGCATCGAGGGCGTAGGCTGCGCGCAGCCCGGCCCGAAACTCGGCGGGCGAGAGGTGGCCGGTTTCAAACTTATCGAACAGCGCGGCCTGGCTGGCCTGGGTAAACTCGATGGCGCTGCCCGCGCGGCTCAGGCGGCGCAGGGCGGCGGGGGTAGCAGCGTAGTCGATGTCGATGAGGACGCCGCCAAAATCAAACAATAAATGAGGAAGCATACGGCCGCTTTGGTTTTGCAGGGGCGAAGGTCGTACTTTTGCCTCGTTGGAGCGCCGGAAACGGCAGAGTTGAGGTGAAAGATGACTGCCTCCGGCACCGGGCCTATAGCTCAATCGGTTAGAGCAACTGACTCATAATCAGTAGGTCCTTGGTTCGATTCCAAGTGGGCCCACAAAAAAACCCCTCGCCGTAGCGTAAGGGGTTTTTTTATGATTAACGCGGTTTGCTGCGAAGAAGCGTCTCCTGGTTTTGCCGTAGCTGCGGATGGCTTAATTGAGCCACATCCGCTCGAATAGCTCGAAACGGTGCGGGGCAAATGCGTTGAAGTAAGGGGCCTCCCCTTCGAAGCCCAGTACGTGCACGAGCTCCAGGCCTTCGGTCCGGCTCTCGACCACGCGCACCGGGTAGGCCTGGCCTTCCACGGGCCAGTCGCCCACGTGGTTGGCCGGCCGGTTGCCGGCATCCACGCAAAAGGCATAATCCAGGTAGGGGGCAGCCGAAGTGGCTTCGGCAAAGGTGTGGTTCGCGACTTCCATAAACGAAAGGTATAAAAACGGTTTTGGAACTGAAATAACCCGGCCCGACCAACGAAGGTTTTTCGGGGTTGGCTAATCAGTTTTGTTCGCAAAGCCTAACCACGCGCGGCGCAATTTGGTGCGATTGCCAGGTATTTGCTCGATGGGGTGGGCGTTTCTCGTTGCTTCCGGTGGGGGCAGTGCGGTGCTCCGGGCAGGGGCTACTCCAGCCGCCGCAGGCCCAGTACGCCCACAATTATCAGGCTGGTATAGAATACGCTCAGCCACGAAAACGGCTGTTTGAGATAGAGCACGTCCACGAGCTTGATGCCGACTACGGCCAGCGCCATCCAGGCCGAGTAGGCCGTAGCAGTGGGAATGCTGCGCATGGCCTGCGATAGAAAAATGACGTTGGCCAGCCCAAAAGCTACGTAGGCCAGCAGCGGCAGCACCGGCAGCAGCAGCGTGGGCTGCCCCAGACTATGCGCCCAGGCTATTTCCTTGATGCGCTGCATGCTCAGCGCCTTGAGGCTATACGTCCAGCAAACCTCCATAAAAGAGGCCAGAAACAGGGAAAACCAGGGATTAATCAACGGGACGAAGCGGCAGCGATGGGAGGGTGAGAAGAAGCGATGGGGGCCGGAGCTGCGCTAAAATTACCGCCCGGCCGCTGCGCCGGAATGGTCGTCGTATGTGGTTCGGGCACGGGCCAGCCATGTAGCGGGCGCAGGGCAGGTACCCGGTTGGTAAGTTTGGTCAGCAGCCGGCTGCGTAGGCCGTGGTAGCCGCGGAACAGCCAGGAGCGTCGGGCCAGGTCTTCCTCATCGAAACGAGCCACGGAAAAAACGTGCTGACTGAAGTAATCCTTCGGAAAAGCGTAGGGCAGGCCCCACTTCAGAGGCTTGTGGTCGGGCCGGTAGGCGGTGCCAAAAATCCAGTCCCAGAAGGCAAATTTGGTCGAGAAGTTGGCGTAGAACACTTCCTCGTGGTCGGCGTGGTGCCAGAGGTGCATCTCGGGGCCGTTGATGAAGTACTGCAGGCGGCCCGAGCGCACGTCGATGTTGCAGTGAATCCAGATGCCCCATACGGCATCGATGCAGGCCTTGATGGGCACCACCATGGGGTCGGCCCCGAGCAGGATAATCGGCGCAAACTCGATGGTCTGGTTGATAATAATTTCCAGGGCGTGCGAGCGGGAGCCGGCCAGCCAGTCGACCTGCTTGCCCGAGTGGTGCGCCTCGTGGGTGCGCCAAAAAAGCGGGCTGCTGTGCTGAAACCGATGAAACCAGTAGATGTAAAAGTCGTGGGTAATCACGAAAAACAGCACCTGCGCCCAGATGGGCCAGCCCGTCACAAAATGCAGCTTCGAGAAGCCGAAATGCTGGTCGAGCGGCAGAATGATATAATCGAAAATGACGATTTTCAAGGCAAAACTCTGCACGAAGGTGTAGAGCACGAGGTCCGTCCAGAAGCCTTCACGGAAGAACGGCAGGCCTCTGCGGTAGGGAATAATCCGCTCCAGCGTAATCACGATGGCCACCCAGACGAGCAGAATGGCCGTGGTAATGAGTTCGACGTGGTGCATGGGGTGGGCGGCTTCTTGTTTATCGAAAGAACGTCATGCTGAGCGCAGCCGAAGCATCTCTACCGGGGAAGTAATTCATTTACTAGTGCGGTAGAGATGCTTCGGCTGCGCTCAGCATGACGTTCTGTTTATGTTTAGGCGGTTCGAGAGTTTAACCCGTAAGCCCTATTCCTGGTTCGGCGTCAGCTCGCGGCGCAGGCGGGCGCGGGGCTCCAGCTCCGAGTCGTACACGCGCTTCACGCCATCGCCGAGACCTTCCTCCACGTCGCGGATGTCGCGCACGAGCTTGGCCATGCCGCCGGGCTCGACGGAGGCGGCGTGGTCGGAGCCCCACATGGCGCGGTCCAGCGTGAAATGGCGCTCCACGAAGGCGGCGCCCAGCGTGACGGCAGCCACGGTGGTAGCCAGGCCGGTTTCGTGGCCCGAGTAACCGATGGGCGTGGTCGGGAACATGGCTTGCAGCACGGGCACCATGCGGAGGTTCAATTCGGCGGGCGGGCAGGGATAGGAGGAGGTGGAGTGCGCAATCATCAGCTTATCGAGCCCCACCCATTTCACGGCTTGGTTAATTTCATCCAGCGTGCTCATGCCGGTGCTCAGCATCAGCGGGCGGCCGGTGGCGCGCACGCGGTCGAGCAGGGGCTTATCGGTGAGCGAGGCGGAGGCCATTTTGTAGAGCACGGGCGCGAATTGTTCCATGAAATCCACCGACGGCTCGTCCCAGCACGAGGCAAACCAGTCGATGCCCAGGGCCCGGCAATAGTCGTCGATGGCCGTGTATTCGGCCTGGCCGAACTCAGTTTTGCGCTTGTAGTCGATGTAGCTCATGCGGCCCCAGGGGGTGTCGCGCTGCTTTTCCCACTGGTCTTTGGGCACGCACAGCTCGGGCGTGCGCTTCTGAAATTTCACGGCGTCGCAACCGGCCTTGGCGGCTTCGGCAATCAGCTGCTTGGCCAGGTCGAGCGAGCCGTTGTGGTTGATGCCGATTTCGGCAATGATGTAGGCCGGGTGGCCCGCGCCAATAAACCGGTTTTTATGAATCTCAACAGCTTGCATAAGGCGAAAGGTGAAAAGGTGAAGTTGATTGTAGCACATACTTTAGCTTGTGCCCAGTTGGTTTAAGCGCAAGCTAAAGCATGCGCTACAAGGATTTAAATGGCCGTCCAGCCGCCGTCCACGACCAGGTTAGCCCCGGTCATGTAAGCCGAGGCATCCGACGCCAGAAAGACGATGGCACCCTGGTAGTCGGTAGGCGTGGCCATGCGGCCGAGCGGCGTCTTGGCGCTGTATTGCTTAATGAAAAATTCGTCCTGGCTGTTCTCTACCCCGCCGGGCGACAGGGTGTTCACGCGCACGCCGGCCGCGCCCCAATAGGCGGCCAGGTAGCGGGTGAAGTTCACCACCGCGCCCTTGGTCATGGGGTAGGAGGGTGATTTATAAAAGGTTTGCTCGCCGGCCTCGTTGCGGTAAATGCTCTGGTCGGGCCCCACGAGGCCGTAGGTGCTGGCCACGTTGATGATGCTGCCGTGGCCCTGCTGCGCCATGGGCGTACCGAATACCTGCGCCGCCAGAAATACCCCCGTTACGTTCACGTCCAGCACTTTCTGAAAGGTGGCCAGCGGAAAGTTTTCAAACTTGCTCAACTCAGCCGCCAGGGCCGGATTCTCGAACATGTCGTTGATGGCGGCATTGTTCACCAGCACGTCGATATGGCCGAAGCGGGCCAGAATCTGGTCGCGCGCGGCGGTCAGCGACTCCGGGCTGGTTACATCCACGGCCACCGCCAGATGCGGGCCGCCGCCCAGCCCAAAGGCTACCGTGGCGGCCGCTTCGGCATTCAGGTCGGCCACGACCACGTTGGCCCCGGCGGCAGCCAGGGCCGCGCAGTGCTGCCGGCCGATGAGTCCGCAGGCCCCGGTGACGATGGCGGTTTTGTTGGTGAGGTCGAAGAGGTTCAAGTTGTCTGCTATGTCTTAACTAAAAATCAGACCGTCATGCTGCGCTCAGCATGACGTTCATTTTATAAAGCGTGTTCTTACTTCACCTTCGCCGGTGCGGCATTGGTCACCTTGCGGAACACGGCTTCCACCGGTTCGCCCAGCAGGCGGGCGGCTACATCACCGGCTTCGATGGCCGCTTTGAGCAGCGGCAGCACCTCGCGGTAGGTCGAGAGGGTGTAGGCTACGTCCTCATCCGAGTGCGAGAAGCACATATTGTGGAAGCCGCCCCACATGATGCCGCGCTTGAACAGTTCCTGCTGCATGAAAGCCTTTAGCTCCATGCCGTTGCCGGCCGAAGGGTCGAAGGTGACGATGCTGCGGCAGTCGTAGCCGTAGCACTTGGTGTAGCTGGTCAGGCCCAGCTCGGCGGCGATTTCGTTGTAGCCGTCCTTGAGCTTTTTGCCCTGTTCGGCGAGGCGGGCGGGCACATTCTTTTCGCGCATTTCGGCGATGGTGGCCACGGCGGCGGCCATGCTCAGGGCCTCGCCGCCGAACGTGGTGAAGAAGAACACGTCCTGCTCAAATAGCTCCATCACGTCGCGCCGGCCGGTGAGCAGGGCAATGGGCATGCCGTTGGCAAACGCCTTGGAATACACCGCCAAATCGGGGGTGATGCCGAAGTACTCCTGCGCGCCACCCACCGCCACGCGGAAGCCGGTCCACATCTCGTCAAAAATCAGCAGCGTGCCGTTCTCCTTGCACAGCCGGGCTACCTCGTGCAGGAAATTGTCCTTAGGCGCATCGAAAATAAACGGCTCCAGAATCACGCAGGCCACGTTTTCGTCGAGCAGGGCTTTCAGCGAGTTGAGGTTGTTGTATTCAAAGGCGGCGGTCAAATCCTTGGTTTCCTGCGGGATTCCCTTGTCGCGGCTGGTGGTGCCGATGTACCAGTCGTGCCAGCCGTGGTAGCCGCAGCACAGCACTTTGTCGCGGCCGGTGAAGGCCCGCGCCACGCGCACCGCCGCCGAGCAAACGTCCGCGCCGGTCTTGCTGATGCGGATGCTTTCGGCGTTGGGAATAATCTCGTGAATCAGCTCCGAGAGCTCCACTTCCAGCTCGTGCATCATCGAGAAAGTAATGCCGTCTTCGAGCTGTTTTTTGATGGCATTATCAACCCGCTCGTAGGCGTAGCCGAGGGAAATGGGGCCGATACCCATCTGGAAGTCAAGGTACTCGTTGCCGTCCACGTCCCAGATGTGGGAGCCTTTGGCGCGCTTCACGTACTTGGGACTCACGCCCTTGGTGTACTGGCCAGGACCTTTGGCGAGCGTCTGGGTCACCGGTGTCATGATGCGTTGAGCGCGGGCGTAGAGCTCGTCCGACTTGGTGATGTCGGGGTAGTTTTCGTTGGAAGAAACGGTATTGGGCATAGGGTGGGGTGTTAATCGATTAATTCTGAACGTCATGCTGAGCGCAGCCGAAGCATCTCTACCGCTTCGTTGTATCAGCTTTAATTACTACTGGGGTAGAGATGCTTCGGCTGCGCTCAGCATGACGTTCTGTTGGGTTTCGCTCGGTTATTCCGCAAACTGGTTTTCCAGCACCGCCGGGCCGGCCGCAATACTCGCGCCCGATTCGCCCAAATGCTCCGTAATACGCCGGGCGATGTGCTGCCCGGTGAAGCCCTCGTATTCGAGCACGGCGCTGAGGCGGCCGGGTCGGTACCACCGCTCCTCCAGCGCCAGCGGCAGCACGCGGGCCGTGAGCTGGTTGCGCAGCAACACCTCGGCCAGAATGGAATACAGGCCGCCGGTGATAAAATGGTCCTCTACCGTGACGATGAGGCTGCCGCGCCGCACCACGGCCAGCAGCGCCGCTTCGTCGATGGGCTTGAGGCTACGCAGGTTGAGGAGGCCCACGGACTTGCCCTGGGCTTGCAGCAGCTCGCGGGCCACCAGCGTCTGCTCGAAGAGCATGCCGTAGGTGAGGATGGTGACGTCGGTGCCCTCGGCCACGATTTCGGCCTTGCCCATTTCGAAGGGGGCGTGCGCGTAGGTGGCCGGACGGGTGTTGATGCGCACGTAGGCCGGCGCGGGCGACGCCCAGATGGCGGGCAGCATGGCCAGCATGTCCTGTTCGTCGGCGGGGGCGAAAACCGTCATGCCTGGGATGCCGCGCATCAGGCTCACGTCCTCAATGGCCTGGTGGGTGGGGCCGTTGCCGTCGGAGAGGAAGCCGGGCACAAAGCCGCTGAGCTTCACCGGCAGCTGGCCGATGCCTACGTCGGTGCGGATAAATTCGAAGGCCCGCAGCGTGAGGAAAGTGGCCAGCGCGTGCACCACCGGCACGCGCCCGCGCAGGGCCAGCCCAGCCGCCGCGCCAATGAGCGTCTGCTCAGTAATGCCGGTATCAATAAAGCGCGGGCCGAGCACAGCCGGCAGGCTGCGGATAAGGGCGCGGTTTTCGGCCGTCATCACCACGATGCGCTCATCGGCGAGGGCGGTTTCTTTGATTAGCTCTTCGTAAGTCATGGTCTTGTTTACCTAAATCGTTGGCACGTCATGCTGAGCGTAGCCGAAGCATCTCTACCGCAGTAGTAATCAACGCTATTGCAACGAAGCGGTAGAGATGCTTCGGCTGCGCTCAGCATGACGTTCCTTTACGGTTTTTATTTACCGCACCGTCAGCGTTTCGCTGGTGAGGCGGGTGGCTTCCTGGGTGTGCAGCTCCTTCAGCAGCGCCGTCACTTCTTCCGCCGAGAAGTTGCAGAACCACCTATCGGCCCGCGCCTCGATACTGGGCAGGCCGCGCCCGCGCACCGTGTCGCAGATGATGACCGAAGGCTTCGTGGCGGAAAAGGGCAGGGCCGCGAACGCGGCTTCCAACTGCGCGAAGTCGTGCCCGTCGATGCGCCGCACCTCGCAGCCGAAAGCCTCGAACTTGGGCGCCATGGGCTCCAGCGGAATCAGGTCTTCGGTGGCCACGTTGGCCTGAAAGTGGTTGCGGTCGACCACCAGCGTGAGGTTGTTGACCTGGTGCGCGCTGGCTACCAGCAGGCTTTCCCACACGGTGCCCTCGTTCAGTTCGCCGTCGCCGGTGATGACGATGACCTTGTTGTTCTGGCCGCGCATGCGGCAGTCCATGGCCACGCCCAGGGCCACGCTGGGCAGGTGCCCGAGCGAGCCCGAGTGAAATTCTACGCCCGGCACGTGCCGGTTGGGGTGCCAGTAAATGTGGTCGTCGGTGCTCAGGTGCTGGTCGAGCCGCTCCTTCGACATAAAGCCGAGCTCCACGAACGTGCCGTAGAGGGCCGGCACGTCGTGGCCCTTGCTCAGGAACAGGTAGTCGCGGGTGGGGTCGGTCAGGTTGTCGGGCCGCACGTTCAGGCAGTCGGCGTAGAGGTACACCAGTAGGTCGGCGCAGCTCAGCGACGCCCCGGTAAAGCAACCGCCGTCGGTGCTCAGGCGCACGATGTGCTCACGCACGCGCAGGGCCAGGGCTTCGAGTTCTTTGCGTTTTTGGTCAGTCATAAGTAGGGTGCGGGGCTTGTCCCCGCCCGTCGTTGAACGGAAAACGGAATGAGAGGTAAGTGCGAACGGCCGGGCGGGGGCAACCGAAGGACAGCGAAGCCCCATTACTACGGGGTTCGGGTTTGCGAGGAATCGACGGTTTTCAGCTCATCCAAGTGGTTGCGGTACCAGTTTACGCCGGCGTAGCGGGCATTCAGCTGGGCAATGGCGGGGTGTTTTTCGAGTAGCGCCAGGATATCCGGTAGGCCAAAGGTCGGGTTCGTGGGGTGGAGCCCGTCATACACGGCCTTTATGAAATCGTAATCTTCGGGGTAGTCGATGGTCCAGCGGTGGCTCATTGAGTAATCGAGGCCAGCTCCCCACTCCACATTGCCCAGCCGAAAGCGGCCGGGATTCTCCCAGAAAAAAGGGGTGGTGTGCTCGCGCTCCAAGGGCCGCCGGGCTTCGCGCCAGGCCGTTTCCAAGGCTACCATGGGCATTACTTCCACGTCGTTGCCGTCGGGGAAGGTAGCAGGGTGCAGGTTGCCTACGTAGTCGTAGCGCTCGGCAAAATCGAGGTAAAAACGCACTACTTCGTCAATCACGGCCGGGTCGATGAGCGGGCAGTCGGAGGGGATTTTCAGCACCACGTCGGCCCCGTAGTGGCGGGCGGCCTGGTAGTGGCGGTCGAGCAAGTCCAGCGCATCGCCCCGAAAACACTCGACGCCGTGGGCGACGCACAGCTCCGCAATGGCATCATCGGCGGCCTCGGTGGTGGTGGCTACGACCACGGTGCCGGCCAGGCGGGCGCGTTGCACCCGCTGCACCATGCGCACCAGCAGGGGCTGGCCGGCCAGCGGCAGCAGCACCTTGCCCGGCAGGCGCGACGAGCCCATGCGGGCCTGCACAACGGTCAGAATCTGGGGGAGAGGCATAGGCGGGCGGTGGCAGTTACCGCGTAGGCGGTCAAGAAACGGAAATACGCTAAAATTGGTCGGCCGGGCAACTGGTTAGTTGGTAAGAATTTGGTTAATAACTTCTTAAAATACTGCTGCCCAATGCTACCGCTGCACTGCTGCGGCTACCGGCTCGGCCACGACTGCAAAGGCCTCGGCATCGAGCTGCCGCAAAAAGTCCGGCCCGCTGCCCGCAAACCGGCCAAAGCCCCGGCAAATGGCCGCGATGCGCCGGGCCGAGGTGCCGCCGTTCTGCCAGGGCAGCTTGCGGCGCAGGTCGGCTACGTCGAAATAGGAATGCACCGGCTTGCCCAAGGCCAGCCCCACATACACCACCGTCGAATATTGAGTGATGAGCTCCAGGCAGTTGGCAATCATGTGGTCGGTGTTGCCTTCGGTAAAAATTAGCGTGCCGGGCGGGGCGTGCGCCTTTATTTCGTCCACGGCGCGGGGGAGTTCTTCGTTGGGGTGCAGCTTGAAGGCCAGCGGCCGGCCAGCCGCGATGCGGGCGCACTCGCGGATGAATTTGGGGCGGTTTTCGGGGGTGAAGGTTTCGCGGAGGTCCGAAGTAGCTACCAGCACGTAGCCGTGGTGCGGGAAGTCGTTGTGCCGCACCCGCTCAATGTGGTCGAAATTGGGAATGCCCGTTACAATGAGCTTGTCGGCCGCAACGCCCACGCGGGCGAAGTGCTCGCGGTAGCCTTCCGAAGCCACGCAGTAGATGTCGCAGCAGTTGTTCATGCCGTTGAGGGCCGTGCCGATGGCCAGGATGGGGAAGCGGGTAAAACGCCGCACCAGCCGCGCCCAGCGGTTGAGCGGGTCGGTCATGCCTTCCTGCACGAAAATGGTCTTCGTCTTTTTTACCAGTGGCCAGGGTACCACTACGTCGGAGCAGCACACGATGAGGTCGTACGTGTTGCCAAATACGCGGGCCTCGAAATCATTGCGCAGGCCGTGCTCGGCCAGGTACCTGTCGGCTTTGGCCTTTATTTTTCCGGTAACGATGGTTTTGTCCAGGCCCTTGCTCCAGAGTAGGAATTGGTAGAAGCCGCGCTGCCAGCCGTCGTAATAGAGCTGGCTGAAATAGGGCTCAAACTCGTCGTCCAGCAGCTGCGCAATCTGGTGCATCTGCGTGGTCTGGTTGGGCGAGCCAATGAGAAACAGAACCTTTTTTCGGGACATGCGGCAAGAAAGGCAGGAATCGCGAAATTACGTCTTCCCCGGTATTCAACTGTGCAACCGCCAGCCCGCACGCACGGTTTGGGCCCGTTGCCAGGCACGGCAGACCCAAAACCGGCACGATGGCGGACTTCTCCACCCGTACGTAAGTTAAACGGGGTGGTAAGGGGCGGCCTACGTCCAAAAATACGCGCTTCTGCGTACGCCCGATACCTGGTCTGCCCGTCTACCTTTGTCGTTCGCCCTTTCCACGCATCCTTGCCGTAGGGTTTTTCGTTGAAAGGGGCCCCTGCCGCCAACCGCGCAGAGCCGGTTCCACTCACTGTCCATTCGCCCGCTGCCATGCTCATGTCCTCCACCATGCCCGACACCGATGGCAGCCGCTGCATCCTCACCCTCGACGAGGAAGGATGGCTGCGGGCCACCTGGCGCGGCTTTGTTGACCCGATAGAGGCCTTCGATGGAGCCGACAACTACCTGCGCAAGCTGGCCGAGCTGCACTGCGCCTACCTGCTCAACGACAACTCAACCCTGACGGGCCCCTGGTTCGATTCGGTCGACTGGCTGGAGCGCGTGTGGGTGCCGCAGTCCCGGCAGCTGGGCCTGCGCTACGTGGCCCACGTGGTGCAGGCCGATGCCTTGTCCGATACCATCACCACCTATTTGCGCGGGGCCGAGGTGGGTGGGCTGGTGGTGCAGATTTTTCAGCAGGTGAGCGAAGCCGAAGCCTGGCTCCGCCACTGCCAGCTGGTGGAAGCCGGCGTGGAATAGCCGGCCAACCCGCCGTAATTTCGGGCCCGCCATGAACGACCCGGAAATCCGCGCCCTGCTCTACCCGCTGCTGCTGGGTGGCGTGCGCATTGATGAGCTGCCCACCGGTACCACCCGGGCCGACGTGGTGCACATCACCGCGCACTTCATGCACGGCTACGAGGTGAAGGGCGACGGCGACACCCTGCAACGGGTGGCCAACCAGCTGCGCTGCTACGGCGAAGTCTACGACTTTGTCACCTTCATCATCACCGAAAAGCACCTGCCCAAGCTGCTGCCGCTGCTGCCCGAGTGGGTGGGCGTGCTGGTGGCTTCGGCCGAAGGGCTGCGGCCGCACCGCGCCGCCGGCTACAATGCCACCGTATCGCTGGCCCCGCTGGCCCGGCTGATTCTGCTGGAAGAGGTGAAGCAATTCCTGCTGGCCCGGGGGCTGGCGGGGGCCAGCACGCTGCGCAGCCGGGAAATTGGCCAGTTTCTGCGCACTACGAATACGGTACCGCTGTCCAGCTTGGCGCAGTACGTGCGCGACCGTCTCATGGCCCGGCTGCCCGAGCGCCTGCTCATGCGGGCCGAGCGCAAGGCCGAGCGCGACCGCTTGCCGCCCCGCCGCAAAAAGGCGCGGCCTAAGGCCAAGAAGAAGAAGCCCGCCGGGCGCAGGAAAACGGCCTTGTAGTGCGAGTGCTTCGCAATAAAGTGTAGGGCACTCGCGTCCGGCGACGGGTATTATTTCTTTTTCAGCGCCCTGGCTACGGCCTCGTTGAGTAGGGGTTCCATTGCGCGGTAGCCGGCGAGGTTGGGGTGCACGCCGTCGGCGCCGTAGGCTTTTTTAAGGCCGTTCTGGTCGTCTTTCAGGGCGGTGTGCAGGTCGTAATAAGTGAAGTGCTGCTGGGCGGCGTAGGCTTCGATGCGCTCGTTGAGCGCCAGGATTTTCGGGGCCGGATTCAGCCCCTTATGCCACCAGAAATCGGTGCTGGGAGCTACCGCACCCAGCACTACCCCGATGCCGTGGGCCCGGGCCAGCTCGCACATTGTCATGATGTTATTCAGCGTATGCTGCGGGTTGTAGGGGCCGTTGTTTTCGGCCACGTCGTTGGTGCCCACCAGCATAACGACCACGGCCGGGTGCAGGTCCAGCACATCGGCCCGGAAACGTAGCACCGTCTGGCCCGAGGCCTGGCCGCCAATGCCCCGGCCCACATACTCGTAAGCCCTGCCCCGGAAAAAAGCCGAATCCTGCTTCACCCAACCCTCGGTGATGGAGTTGCCGATGATGACCACCCGGGGCCGGCCGGGCCGGGGCGCGGGCAGGCGCTGGTTGGCCGCCGCGTACTGCTGCAGGTTGGGCCAGTCGTTGCGCAGCAGGTAATCCTGGCGCTGGCGGTAGGCCTCGTCGGCCGCTTTTTTGGCGTCGGCGTCGGTGGGTTGCTGGGCGCGGGCGGTGGGGCTCAGGAGCAGGCCGGTCAGCAGCAGCGCGGCGCGCAGAAGTTGGGGGAAAGTCATGCCGAATGCTAATTAGCGCGTTATGCTTCCGCTGGCGTCCGCTGGCCGAAGCACCTCTGCCGCGTCGTTGCAGCGACTGGATTAGGGATGCTTCGGCCAGCGGACGCCAGCGGACGCATGACGGGCTGATTGACAAATTAACCGTCTAATTCACCACCAGCGTCATGATAGAATGCGCGGCGGCCGTGGTTTTGGCACCCTGGCCGCGCATCCAAAGCTGGAAATCCTGGGGCTTGTCGGTCTGGTTCATCACCACCACGGCCACGCTGCCGTCGGGGTTGCGGTAGGCGGTGGTTTGCAGGGCGTCGCGGTTGGCGGCGGCGCTGATGCGCTTGGCACCGGGCCGGATGAATTTCGAGAAGTGGCCGATGTAGTAGTAGGCGCTGGTATAAATCAGCTTGCCGGCCTTGGTGTCGGCGATGACGGGGGCGAAGCAGAAGTTGCCGACGTGGTTGGGGCCGCCGGTTTCGTCGAGCAGTACGTTCCAGTCGGTCCAGCCCACGGTGCCGGCGTTGAAGTCGTTAATCATCGAGTTGCCGTATTTCTCGCCCAGCTTCCAGTCATCGACCTTGGCCAGGTCGAAGTCCTCCTTGCAGCCCTCGGTGAACAGCAGGTTGGTGTTGGGGAAAGCCTCGTGCACCCGCTTCTCATTATCGAAGAGCATGCTGCTGCCGGTCCAGGTTTCGTACCAGTGGTAGCCGATGCCCCACACGTACTTGGCCGCTTCGGGGTCGCTGAGCACGGTGCTGGCCCGCTGAAACAGCAGGTCGCGGTTGTGGTCCCAGGCAATGAGCTTCTTGCCGCCCAAGCCGCCCTTGGCCAGCGTGGGGCCGAGGTAGCCCTTGATGAAATCCCGCTCTTCTTCGCCACTAAACACGCACGACTCCCATTTTTGGGTGGCCATGGGCTCGTTCTGCACCGTGAGGCCCCAAACGGGAATGCCCTGCTGCTCGTAGGCTTTGATGAACTTTACGTAGTAGTTGGCCCAGGCCTGGCGGTACTGGGGCAGCAGCTTGCCGCCGTGCAGCATCTCGCCGTTGGTTTTCATCCAGCCGGGCGGGCTCCAGGGGCTCACAAACAGGGTGAGCTGCCCACCGGCGGCCGCCATCACCTGCTTGATGAAGGGAATGCGGAATTGCTCGTCGTGCTGCACGCTGAACGTTTTCAGGGCTTCATCCTTCTCGGCCACATAGGTGTAGCTGGCGCTCGAAAAGTCGGAGCTGTGAATGCTGGTGCGGCCCAGCGTGTAGCCAATGCCACCCGTTGGGCTGTAATAGGCCTTGAGAAACTCCTGCTGCTGGGGCTTGGGCAGCTTGGCGAAGGTTTCGGCCGAGGCATCGGTGAGGGCCCCGCCAATGCCCAGCATGGTCTGAAACGAGTGGCCGGGGTCGACAAACACGCAAACCTGCGTTTCGAGCGGCTGCGCGGCCGGCGCGAACCGGAGGTCGCTGCCGGCCGCCAAACGCTGGCTGCTGCCCTGCACCGTGGCAAAAACACGGGCCGTTTTGCCGGCCGCCGAGTAAGCGGCCATAGCCGGTTTGGCCGGCCCGACTGCTTTGGCGGCGGGGGCTTTTTGCGCGCCGGCGGGGCCAAAAGCCAGGGCCGAAAGGAACAGGAGCGGCGGGAATTTTGAGGACATAGCGGGAAGGGAATTACGCAGCAATAAACGCTATTGCTTCGTGAATTTGAATGCGGAAGTGAAATTGGAACCCACGAGACGAACAACGTAAAGGCCCGTTTTAAGGGCGGAAATATCCACAGTATTCTGCCCGCCCACGGCCTCGCAGGTCAGGGCCAGCACCTGGCGGCCGGTGGTGTCTACCACGGTGAGGCGGTGGGTTACCACGCTGCTGGGTACCTCGTAGGTAAGCGCGTTCAGTACCGGACTGGGGTAGAAGCCGGCCGCGGCCGCTTTGGCCCGGCCGCTGGCCAAGACCGTGCTGCCCACCACGCCAAACAGAAATTTCTCGGTGGCGGCCAGCGTGGTTCGGGTGCAGGTTATGGCCTGCGTGCCGTTTTCCGACGACACGTAGCCGCCGTTGCTGCCGCGCAGCGAAATGGTACCGTCGGCGTTGATAACCCAATCGAACCGCTCGGAGGCTCCCGCCGTAGCGCGGGTGCAGGACATGGCCTGCGTGCCGTTCTCCGACGACACGTAGCCGTTGGTAACGCTGTTGCGCAGGGACACTTTGCCGCTGCCCACGGCTTCCACCGCAAACTGCTCCCAGGCCCCGTAGATGGCCCGCTTGCAGGTCATGGCCTGGAAGCCGCCTTCGCTCGACACGAATTTGCCGTTGCTGCCCCGCAGCCACACCACGCGGTTGAGCGGGGCCACCGCGAGGCCCTGGTAGCTGCCGCCGTCGGGGTAGTTCACGATGCTGTTCTGGTTGGGGGCCAGGGCTGCGAGCGCGGTGTTGGGGACGGCGCTGGCAAACAGAATGTTGGTGAGCACTTGGGGCAGTCCGGCCGGGCCGTCCACGATGTAGGGCGGCGGAATGTGCAGCAGCGCCGCGTTGTTGCCGTTTTCGAAGCGCTTGTACGTCCAATGGCACCAGCCAATGCCCACCGAGTTCAGGCTCTGGGCCGCGTCGTGCATCCAGGCGTCGGTGTTTTCGCCGGTTTCGCCCACCCAGATGGGCACGTTCCAGGTGCTGCGGAAGCGGGTGAGGTTGCCAATAGTGCGCAGGCTGTTGGGATTGCCCGCGTCGGTGCTGCCCACGTTGTTGTCCAGCAAATAGCCCGCGCCACTGTAGCGGTGCGAGTTGTAAACCAGGTTGGCCTGATTGGTGAAACTGTTCTTGGTGAGCTGGTTGAAATCGTTGCCGTAGCCATTGCCTTCGAGCAGCAGCAAGTGGTTGTCGCCCTGCGCCCGCACGGCATTAATGAGCCGCTCGAACAGGTCGTGAATCGGCTGATTGGCGGGCACGTTGTTGGGTTCGTTCAGCAGGTCGTACATCGCCACCCGGGCGTCGTTCTTATAGCGGGCCGCCAGCTTTTCCCACAGCCGCACCGTGATGTCCTGGTAAATGGGCTGGTTCCACAAATCCAGCGGCTGCAGGGCATCGGCGATATTCACGTCGGTACCCTGCGAGCCGGGAGCGGCGTGCAGGTCGAACACCACGTACATGTTATTAGCCGCGCACCAGGTCAGTACGTTGTCAATCAGGCGGTAGGCCTCCATATTGGCTGGGTCGGTGAACAGCTGGCTGCTGTTGTACCAGCCAGTGAGCGAGCTCACATAGGCCGCGTAGGTGGTGGTGCCGTGCAGCACATCGTTGCGCACGGCCCGTTGCGCGGGCGTCAAAAACAGGTCGTAGTGCAGCGGCAGCCGGATGCAGTTGAAACCCTGCGAAGCCAGGAAATCAATGTCGGGCTTGGTAATAAAGTTGTTGCGGTAGCCTTGGTAGAAGGCTTCCACGGCCGCGTCGGTCATGCCGGCGGCGTAGAGGGTTTGCTTCACCGCGCCCTGCGTTTGCTTACCGCCAATGCCTGCCCAGCCCGGCTTAATAATGTAGCCTTCCTGTAAATTCCAGCCGCCGAGGTTCACGCCGTTCAGCAGTACTTCCTGGTTGGCGGCGTTCACGATTTTGGGTCCGGCGGCGTGCAGGAAACTCTGGGCTCGGGCGGCGGTGGCCGGGCCCAGCAGCGCCAGCAGCAGCAGCAGCCAGCGCCCGCGAAAGCAAGCGCTGCCGAAGGCGGCGAGGTAGCAGGGTGCCTGGTTAATGCGCATACGGAACGGGGGAAGAGTGGGGTAGCTAAAAAATCCCTGTGCCCGGGCCAAGGCCCGCCCGGGGCAAGCAAATGTAGCCGCCACCCGAGTAGCGAAAGCGGGCAAAAACGGCCTACTGGCAACATTCGCGGCCTTTTGCGTCTGGCATCATACACCTAGGGCACACGCTAAACCAGCCCCGCGCCGCCCTTTTCTTCGTTCATCACCTTCAAAATATTCGTTAAAAAACACGCATAAAACCCAGCCTCGGGCTGCAGCTTACGACCAGGCTGGGTGCGGTGAGGGCAGAATCGTGGTTGCCGCAACCAAGCGGCCCACCAGGGGCGGCCCGCCCAGCGTGCCTCTTTTTTGCTGGGCGAATACAACCAAAAGCCGGGGTGCACCGCCCCGCCGGCCAATTGCCCTGGCTGCGGCGCGCGGCTTGCGGCCGCCGTAGCAACCGCTGCATCCGCGCGCCAACTGGGGGGCGAATCGGGAGTGAGATGCCTGCGCGTCACCTTCATCTCAGGCGGCGCAGCAGGTGGGGGTGGCGGCTAGCCGCGGGCTATTGCCAGTGCGCGGGGCAGCAGCCCGAATCGGAAATTAACAATTGGACAACACGCAAAATCCGGTCAGGAAAGTTCTCTGGCCATTAACTTAGCCCGAAATGGCGGGCACTCCGAGCGAGCGCGGCCGCCCGAGCCCGTGCCGCGGCCGGCCGCGAAACCGGTGGTGCGTGCCCGGCGCAGGGGAGCCAGGCTTTTTAATTTGACGCTTAATCTTTCAATAAGATGCAAACTCGCCGGGCTTCCCTCACCGATTTGGCCACGGCTCTTCAGCTTTCGCCCTCCACGGTGTCGCGCGCCCTGGCCGACCACAAGGACGTGAGCGAGGCCACTAAGCGGCGTGTGCGCCAGCTCGCCGCCGAGCTCCACTACCAGCCCAACCAACTGGCGGCTTCGCTGCGCCGGGGCCGCACCCACACCATTGGGGTACTCGTGCCGCACATCACCGGCCACTTTTTCCCGCAGGTGCTCGACGGCATTGCCGCCGAGGCCAGCAAGGCCGGCTTCAGTGTTATGATTTTCCAGTCGAACGAAAATGCGGCCCAGGAAAAGAAGAACATTGAGCTGCTGATAAATTCGCAGGTCGAGGGCATTCTGGTGTCGCTGGCCAACACGACCACCGACTTCAGCCACTTCGAGCTGGCCCGGCAGCAAAACGTGCCGCTGGTGTTTTTCGACCGCGTGCTGGACAATTTCCGGGGCGATAACGTGAGCGCCGTAATTCTGGATGATTACCTGGGTGCCTATCAGGTGGTGTCGCACCTCATCGAGCAAGGCTGCACCCGCATTGCCCACCTCACCGGTCCGCGCCAGCTCAACATCCACCGCAACCGCCACCAGGGCTACCGCGACGCCCTCACCGCCCACGGCCTCGAAATCAACGAGGAGTACATCGCGCAGTGCGAAATGAGCCAGCAGGGCGGGGCCCGGGCCATTGCCGAGATGCTGAAGCTGGCCCAGCGGCCCGATGCCGTGTTTGGCTCCAATGATTTGGCGGCGGCCGGGGCCATGCAGGTTATCAAAGCCCACGGCCTGCGCGTGCCGCACGACGTGGCCGTGGCCGGCTTCAGCAACGAAGCCTTTGCCACCCTCACCGAGCCCAACCTGACCTCAGTGGACCAGGGCTGCGAAACCATGGGCATCTCGGCCGTGCGCCTGCTCCAGAAAATCCTCAACCCCAACCCCGACCGCCTGGCCCAGCCCCGCAACGTGGTGCTCAAGCCCCGGCTAATTGTGCGCGAGTCGTCGCAGCGCCGGTAAGCTGGCACAAGCCAGGCCCGGGCCCAAACGCGAAAAGTCCCGGCCGTTGGTACGACCGGGACTTTGCTGTAGAGAGAGGATTCGAACCTCTAATTGTACTAGCGAGATAGGCTAGCGCGTCTGCCAGTTCCGCCACCCCACAAGGTTTGGTAATTCAAACTTAAACAACTATTTGGCAATAAGCAAATATTTAATAAGATTATTTTTGTGTTAATAGTTGCATAATGTACACAATTAGGGCCTCGGCCGGCCCGGTTGAGAAGTCAGAAACTTCGTCTATTAGCTGGAATCATGGATTGCGCCGCCCGGCTTATCTCAATCCTTTGTGTCTGAATAAAGGGCCAATCTAGGGCTCAAATAACGTGAAAGCAAAAGCACGTCGGCCGCCGGGCCTGAAAAAAGTGCCCCGACCCCAGTAAGTGGTCCATCATGAATGTCAGGCGGATAGCGGCGCAATGGTTAGCGCGAACGAGCGTTTGGGTCGATGGGCCTCGGAGCCGGGGGGTATCTTTGCGGGCCGGCTCCGGGGCTGGCTTTCACCCGTGAACCCCACTGCGCTGCGCAAAATTATCCACCTCGACATGGACGCGTTTTACGCCTCGGTGGAACAGCGCGACCAGCCTGCCCTGCGCGGCCGGCCAGTGGCGGTGGGTGGGGCCCGCGAGCGGGGCGTGGTGGCGGCGGCCAGCTACGAGGCCCGGCAGTTTGGGGTGCGCTCGGCCATGCCCTCGGCCACTGCGCTGCGCAAGTGCCCCGAGTTGGTGTTTGTGCCGCCGCGCTTTGCGGTGTACAAGGAAGTGTCGCGCCAGATTCACGCCATTTTTGCCGAGTACACGCCCATTATCGAGCCGCTCTCGCTTGATGAGGCCTACCTCGACGTGACCGAAAACCTGGCGGGCATCGCCTCTGCCACCCAGATTGCGCGCGAAATCCGGGCGAAGATTCTGGCCGAAACCGGCCTGACGGCTTCGGCGGGCATTTCCTACAATAAGTTTCTGGCCAAGTTGGCCTCCGACTACCGCAAGCCCAACGGGCAGTTTGTGGTGCGGCCCGGCCAGGGGCTGGCCTTCGTGGAAGGGCTGGCGGTGGGCCAGTTCCACGGCATCGGGCCGGTCACGGCGGCACGCATGAACCAGATGGGCGTGTTCACAGGGGCCGATTTACGGGTCCAGCCGGTGGAGCTGCTCACCCGGCATTTTGGCAAGGCCGGGCGCTACTACCACGCCATTGCCCACGCCGAAGACCACCGCCCCGTGGTGCCCGACCGCGTGCGCAAGTCGGTGGGCTCGGAAACCACCTTTGCCCACGACCTGCACAAGCTGCCCGAGTTGCTGGCCGCGCTGCCCCCGCTGCTGGCCGACGTGTGGGCCTACTGCGAGCGCACCGGTGGGCGGGGCCGCACAGTCACGCTCAAGGTCAAGTTTGCCGATTTTCAGCAAATCACGCGCAGCCGCAGCGGCGTGGGGTCCGTGCCCGATGCCACCACGCTGGCTCGCCTGAGCCGCGAGCTGGTGGAAGGCCTGCTGCCGCTGCCCAAAGGCGTGCGCCTGCTGGGTATCACGCTCTCGAACCTGGAAGCTGGTAGCGAGGGAGCCGGGCAGCAGCTGAAGCTGGCGCTATAGGAGTTGGATGGGAGCAGGGCGTCTTTTTTCTGCGGGGCGCGTATGGTCCTTCAAACGCTTGAGGACTTATGACGCTCGCTACTTTCTGGCAAAACCTGCGCCACGCCCTGCGGGCACACAAAATGCTCTTGCTGGCTTTGCTAATGGGCCTGGTACTGCCGTGGGTGGTGTTCGTGAACGTGGCCGAGGACATCTGGGAATCGGGCGGCTTCGTCGGCGACAAGCGAATTCTGGAGTTTCTGCACGCCCACGCCACGCCGGGGCTCAATAAGCTGGCGCTGGCCCTGACGGCGGCCGGCGACCCGCTGCCGATGGGGATGCTGGCGGTGCTCATCACGCTGGGCCTGGCCATATGGGGTACGCGCCAAAAGGCGTGGTTTTTTGGGCTGTCGGTGGGCGGGGCAATGGCGCTGAACCTGCTGGTGAAGGTGCTGTTTGCCCGCCCCCGGCCCAGTTTATGGCTAAGCCTGAAACCAGCGTTCTACTACAGCTTTCCGAGCGGGCACGCCATGGGGGCGGCAGCCGTGGCCACGGCCCTGGGTTTCCTGCTGTGGCAGCACCGCGGCCAGTGGCTGACCTGGACCCTGGGGCCGTTATTTGCGCTGGGTGTGGGCTGGAGCCGCGTGTACCTGGGCGTGCACTACCCCTCCGACGTGCTGGCCGGCTGGACGGGCTCGGTGGGCTGGGTGGCGGTACTGCACGTGTTGTTTTCGCCCGAGTTTCATGAGCTGCGGCGGTTTTGGCGCGAGGCCCTGCACCGGCGGCTGCCCAGCCTGGTGTCGCCGCCCAATGAAGCTCATCCCGACCCCGCCTAGCCGGCGGGGCTGTTACTCACCGGCATTTTCTCCCTGGTCACCTTCATGCTGATTTCGCCTCCACGCCCGCTCGCTCACGCAGCGCCGAAGCCCGGCCTGCTGCGACTGGCTTTGCTGGTTTCGGTGGTCATTTTTGCTTATTTGGCCGTGGTCGTGGTGCGCGCCGGCCGCCTGCCCTGGGATGCTCCCATTCTCGAATACTGGCACCGCCACGCCACGCCGGCGCTCGATAAAGTGGCTGTGTTCTTCACCATCGTGGGCAATACCGGGCCGATGGTGGGCCTCGGGCTGCTGGTATTTGCGGGGCTGCTGGCGCGGCGGCAGGGGCGGGCCGCCTGGGTATTTTTTGCGTCGGTAGGCGGGTCGATGCTGCTCACGCAGCTCATCAAGCCGCTGGTGGCACGGCCCCGGCCGGCGCTGTGGGCCAGCATCCGGCCCGAGCACACGTTCAGCTTCCCCAGCGGGCACGCCATGGATACGGCGGCCATTGCCACGGCCCTGGTGTTTTTGGTGTGGGGCTGCCGCCGGCGCGGCGGGGTATTTCTGCTGGCCCCGCTGTTTTCGCTGGCCGTGGGCTGGGCGCGCGTGTATTTGGGCGTGCACAACCCGTCGGATGTGCTGGCCGGCTGGGCGGCGGCCGTGGCGTGGGTGGTGGCCGTGCAATTGCTGGCCCGGCGCACGTCCGCTCCTGCTCAGATTGGAAGTGAAGCCCGCTAGGCGACCGGTTATTCCCGCGCCAGGCGCTGGTACTGGCCATTGAGCTCCAGCAGATACACGCCCGCTGGCAGCGGCCGGCCCCCAGTATCCGTCCCCGCCCACTGCACCGCGCCGGAGCCGGCCGCCGCTGCCATTACGGGCACGCTGGCCACCAGCTGGCCCGTCAGCGAGTACACTCGGAGTACGTAAGTCCCCGGCCGGGCCACTTCGTAGCTGATGGTCGTTTCGTCGGAAAACGGGTTTGGGTAAGGGGCATTCAGGCTGATGGCCGCCGGCGCGGCGGCCGGCTTATTCACCGCCAGCGCGGTGCCGAACACCCGGACCGTGGCTGCCTGGTGCCGCCACCGAAACCGCACTCGCAGAACTTGCGCCGCCGCGTCGAAATAAGCCGCCGAGTCGAGGGCCGCGTAAGCTGCCGCCGATGCGGCCAGCGGCACTGGCTGGCCCTGGTAGGTTACCGCGCCGGGCGCTGTCCGCACGCGCTGAATGGCGTATTCGACCACGCGGCGGCGGGGGGCGCCCGCGTAGCCGGGGCCGGTGGCGGTGGCCGTCAGGGTGTAATCGGCCGCGCCGGTGGGCTGGTCCTGGAAGTGCAGCAGCTGGTATTGATTCCTGGCATAAGCATCGGGTGTGCGGCCATCGTCGTCGTACACCACGGCGGGCCGGCCGGCCACGCCCGGCGCAGGGTAGTAGCTGATTTGCAACGTGTCGAGCACACTTTGGGCCGTGCTGGCGCGGTAGGGCTGCGTGGCGACCAGGCTGCCGGCGCGCACCAGCAGCGGCAGGCGGGCCAGCGGCGCGGGCACGGTAGCGGTGCTGCCACCGGCATACTGCTGGTTGGTCCAGTAGTCGAGCCAGGGGCTGCCGGCGGGCAGGGCCACGGTGCGCTGCGTCTGGCCGGGATTGAGGATGGGGGCCACCAGCAGGTTATCGCCCCAGAGGTAGGCGTCGTTGGCATTCGCATAGCTGCTCGTGGTTAGCGGTTCGCTGAAGTCGACCGGGCGGGCCAGGGGCGCGCCGGTCTGGCTGTTTTCCCAGGCCAGGGTGTAGGTGGTGGGCAGCAGGCGGTGGCGCAGGCGGGCGTAGTCGCGCACAATGGATTTGTAGGGCTCGGGGTAGTTCACCGGCTCGGTGGGCACGCCTTCGCCGTGGGCCCGCATGATGGGCGTGAAGGCCGCGAATTGCAGCCAGCGGGTGTACAGCTCGTTGTTCTGGCCGCCGCCCGTGAAGCCTCCGGCATCGGAATGCTCGTAGCCCACCCCGCTCAGCCCCATGCCCAGCATAATGGGCACCTGCGCCTGCAGGCCGCTCCACGAGCGCTGCACGTCGCCGCTCCAGGGCGTGGCCCCCAGCCGCTGCATGCCCGCGAAGCCCGAGCGCGCGAGGTTGAACAGCCGCTGGGCTGGGAACTCAAGCGCGTATTTTTCCTGCAGCAGCGCGGCCCACTGGCTGGCGAAGCCGTTGTGCACTTCCCGCGCCGTGCCGCCAAAATGACGCATGGCATCGGGGTGGGTTTCGGGCTCGCCGAGGTCGGACCACCAGCCGGCCACGCCCTCCCGCACCCGGGCGCGGTAAAAGGGCCACAGCCAGGCGCGGGCGGCCGGGTCGCTCATATCGAGCAGGCCCGCGCTGCCCGCCCAGAAATTGCCGATGACGTAGGGCGCGCCCGTCGTGGTGCGGGCCAGGAAGCTGCCGGCGCTGGCGGCCGCGTAGTTGCGGCTTTGCTGCGTGAGGTAGGGCTCGGCAATGAGCACGGTTTTCACGCCCACCGAGTCGAAATCGCGCATCATCCGCGTCGGGTTAGGGAAGCGGGTGCGGTCCCAGTCGAGGTCGCCCATGCGGCTCATGCCGCCAAACCAGTACAAGTCGAGCACCAGCCCGGACAGCGGGAAACCCTGGCTCCGCATGGTTTGCACGATGGTGCGGGCCTCGGCTTCGGTCTGGTAGCCGTATTTGCTCTGAATATAGCCCAGGGCCCAGCGCGGCGGCAGCGGCTGCCGGCCCGTCAGGGCGGTGTAGGCGGCGAGCAGGCCCGGTAAGTCAGGCTGCCCGAACACGAAATACGTCAGCTGGCTATTCTCGGTGCCGAATTCCAGCGCCGCGTTATCAGCCTGGCCTAGGTCGAGGTAGCCGGGCCGCGCATCATCAAAAAACAGCCCGTAGCCGCGCCCGCTCAGCACCAGCGGAATGCTGATATTGAGGTTGGCCTCGCCGTTCTGGTAGCCGTAGTGGGCCTGGTTGTAGAGCTCCACGCGTTGCCCGCGCCGGTTGGTGGGCAGGGCGCGGGCCCCGGTGCCGTACAGGGCCTCGCCGGCCTGCAGCCCGAAGCGAACCCCGCGCCGGCTGCCGGTTTCGAAGTAGCCGGGCGTTTCGGCCAGCAGGGTATCGGAGCCGCGCAGGTAGCGCAGCCGCAGCGGGTTTTTCTCGATGAGGACCGTGAGGCCCGGCGCGGCCAGCGTGAGGCGGGCCGGGGCATCGGCCACGGTGCCGGCCGGAGCGGCGGGGGCGGCACTCACGGCCAGGCTGGGCGCGGGCGTAGTCGCCGTGCCGCTCGGGTAAAATGCCACCCGAAGCACCGCCGGCGCGTATGGCTGCACCGTGAGCGTGGCCCCATCCGACGCCACAACGGTGAGTACGCCGCCGCTCCATTGGTGGCTCTGGTAGCTGCGCGCAGTGGCCGCGTACAACGGCAGCACGACATCGCCGCCGCCGGCAGCCCGGCCCGAAAGTGACCCGTCGGCATTCCGAAAAACAAAGGCGAAGTAGTTGACCTGCTCGCCCGCTGCCAGCCCGTAAAAAGCGTCGGGGCGGATGCGCAGTGCGTAGCGGTGGTTGCCCAGCGCCCGCATTTTCAGCTTGGGCAGGATGGGCGTCCAGGGGCCCTGCACGTGCTGCCAGTCGATGGGCGAGGTGCTGGCCGGAGTAATGACGCCGGTGTAGGCATATACGTCGCCGGCCCAGGCGGCCAGGCCGGCAGTGCCCCGCGTAGCATCAAAAGTGATGGTGAGCGAATCGCGGAGGCTGGCGGGCTGGGCGGGCGCAAGCGTGGCCACGGCCTGCGCGGCGGCTAGCCCGGGCAGCAGCAGTAGCAGCAGTAGTGCCGGCAGTAGCCGATGCCGGAAATAGCGAAAAGACATTGGGAGAAAGGTGCGAAGTGTCAACTGTTATCAGATTGCAGCCGCGTGCCAGCTCCAAAATCGCAACCCGAAATTTACGGTTGCGGGGGGGCGTCGGCCTCGTACCAGATGCAGGGCACGCCCTGCACCAGAAAGCGCGGCCCCTGCCGCATGCCAATTTCGGTGAGAATTCGCCGCGAAGCCACGTTATGCCAGTCGGCGTAGGCGCAGATGCGGGGCAGTCGCAGCGTTTCGAACGCATAGTCGAACCAGGCGCGGGCCGCCTCAAAGCCGTAGCCCTGGCTCCAGAAGCGCGGAATGAAGCGGTAGCCCAGGTCGTAAAAATTGGTTTCGTTGTTAATGGGGCCGGCCACCAGCTTCAGCCCGGCCCAGCCCATAAACTCGCCGGTTTCGCGCAGCACCACGGCCCACCGCCCAACACCGGTTTCCGCGTATTGCTGCTGGATGAATTTGATGACCGCCGCGCTTTGGGCAGGCTCGCTCACCATCTGCCCGCCGATGCCGCCCAGGTAACGGTGCACGGCCGGGTCCGAGTCGAGCTCAAACATCCCCGCCGTATCGTCGGCAGTAAGCGGGCGGAAGTGCAGGCGGGCAGAATCGAAGGGTTGCATAAGAAAGGAGCACCGGCTTCAGCTGGTGCCGGTAAGTTTTTGATGAGCCAGCGCGCGCCAACGACGCACAAGCTGAAAGCATGGGCTACAAAGTTACCGCGTCAGAATCAGCCGCTGGTGCTGGCCGGCCGTTTCGGCGGTATATACGCCGGGCGGCAGGGGCTGGCCGGTCGCGTCGCGGGCATCCCAGGCTAGGTGGTGCGCGCCGGTAGTGGCAGCCAGCGGCAGCGTGCGAACCACCGTGCCCCGGGCGTCATGTACGCGCAATTCGGCTGCGCCAGGGGCGTGCGTGGTATAGCGCAGCGTGGTGCCCTGGGCACCAAAGCTGCGCTGGTCGGGCGCTTCGAGCGTCAGGGTTTCGGGCGCGGCGTTGGTTGCCGGGGCGGTGTTCAGGCGCAGGCCGCGCAGTTCCAGGGTCGCATCCGGCTTGGCGAAGGCAAACGCAACATGCAGCTCGCCGGTGGCCGGCGCAAACGTCACGGCAGTTGCCGGCAGCGGCTGGCCATCGAGCAGCACTGCCGTGGGGGCCGCCGCCACCCGCGCCACCAACAGCTGCACCGTGCGCCGCGTGGGCTGGCCGGGGTAGTGCCCGCCCTTGGCGTGCAGCTCCACGGTGGTTTGGGCCGCGCTGAAATGGCCGCTGAGCGCCAGCAGGTCAAACTCAGACTTGGCCAGAGCCTGGGCCGAGTGGCCGTCGTCCTCATAGAGTGTGAACTGCGATTCCGGATTTTGCGGCTCCGGGTAGTAGCGCAGCAGCAGCGTATCGGCCCGAAACTGGTCGGTGCTGGGCCGGTAGGCCGTCATCGGCAGCATTGCCCCGGCCCGCACCAGCAGCGGCGTGTGGGCCAGCGGCGCGGGCACGGCCACCGTCCGGCCGCCGGCATGTGTCTGGTTAGTATGGAAGTCAATCCAATTGCCGGCGGGCAGCGTCACGTTGCGCTGCCGCTGGCTCGGGTTCATCACCGGAGCCACCAGCAGGCTGGGACCGAGCAGGTATTGGTCGTCAGGGAAAGTTGAAAATTTAGGATTCGCGGGCGGCGTGTTTTCCTCGCTCACTGCGCTCGCAGTGCCTATCACCTTTTCACTTTTCACTCTTAAATCAAAGTCCATGCTCCGCACCAGCGGCGCGCCCGTGGTCGTGTTCTGCCAGGCCAGGGTGTACAAATAGGGCAGCAGCTCATACCGCAGGTGCACGGCATCGCGCACCGCGCTTTTGTAAGGGTCGGGGTAGAAGTAAGGCTCGGGCGGCACGCCTTCGCCGTGGGGGCGCAAAATGGGGCAGAGGCTGGCCATCTGCAGCCAGCGGGTGTAGAGCTCGGGGTCGATGTCGCCCGCGCAGAAGCCGCCGGCGTCGGAGTGCATGTAGCCCACGCCGCCCTGGCCCATGCCCAGCATCACCGGCACCTGGGCCTGGAAGCCGCTCCACGAGCGGTTGATGTCGCCCGACCACGGAAACACGCCGTTGCGCTGCAGGCCCGCCCAGCCCGAGCGGGCCAGGTTGAACACCCGCTCCTCGGGGAATTCGCGGGCGTAGTTGTCGCGCAGAATACCGGCCCACACCTGCCCGTAGGCATTGTGCACGGACCGCGCCGACCCCGTGACGTGGCGCATGGCGGCGGGGTGGTTTTCGGGCTCGCCGAGGTCACTCCACCAACCAGCTGCGCCCTGGTTGTGCAGGCGGCGGTAGTTGCCCCACAGCCAGTCGCGGGCCGCCGGCCGAAATACGTCGACGATGCTGGCCGGCCCGGCCCAGAACGAACCCACCGTGAACGGCCGGCCCACCGAGTCGGTGCCCACCAGCGCCTGGGTGCGCACGAGGCTGTCGTTGCGCGAGGTGCGCATCACGTAGGGCTCCGAAATCAGGATGGTTTTCACGCCCTGCTGCTTCAGACGGCCCATCATCCCGGCCGGGTCGGGGAAGCCGGCGGGCTCCCAGGCGAAGTCGCCCTGCTTTTTGGTGCCGCCAAACCAGTACAGGTCCAGCACCAGCGCATCGAGCGGGAAGTTTTCGCGGCGCATGCGACCGGCCACCTGCTGTATTTCCGTATCCGACTTGTAGCCAAACCGGCTCTGAATGAGCCCCAGGGCCCAGCGCGGCGGTAGCGGCTGCCGCCCCGTCAGGGCCGTGTAGCGGTCGAGGATTTCGGCCTGGTCGCGGCCCGTTATCACGAAGTAGGAGAGGGAGCGGAGGCCCTCGCCGCCGTATTCGAGCACGTTGGGGTCCGTCTTGCCCAAGTCGAGGTAACCGGGCGCGTGGTTATCGAAAAACAGCATATACCCCCGGCTGCTGAGCACCGTGGGCAGCGCGATGTTCAGGTTGGGCTCGCCGTTGCGCGAGGCGTAGTGGGCCTGGTTGTAGAGCTCCAGGCGGTAGCCGCGCCGGTCCAGCGGCAGGGCGCGCGAGCCGGTGCCGTACAGCCGCTCGCCCGGTGCGAGGCGGAAGCGCACGCCCACGCCGCCGGGCTCGGGTAGGGTGGCCGGGGTGGGGGCGGCGGCCTGGCGGCGGAAGGCACCCATTGCTTCGGCAATCAGCGTGTCGCTTCGTTGCAGGATGCTCACACGAAGCGGGTATTTGCGAATGACAGCACGTAAGCTGCCGCCAAGAGCGACCCGTAAAAATTGCCCGTCGTCATCAAGCGGCAATGAAGCCGATGATGTCACTTTCTGCACCACGCTTACCGAACTGTCGGCATCTGTATTCAACCCTCTGGCGGCTGTGAAGAAACCGATTTTTACGATACCTGGTGCCCAGGATTGTATTTTCAGCGAACTGTTATCGTCCGCCCGAATCAGTAGAGTATTGCCATAATGGGCACTTCTTAAGTACCGCCCGCCCGGCACTGTCCGCGCCGGCACCACGCGCCGCCCGAACGGGTCTGTGGCCGGCGGGCCACCCCCGGCCCGCTGGGCAAACGACGGCGCGGACAGCAGCAGCAATAGCGCGGCCCGCGCCCAACTAGAAACATAAGCACGAAAAAAATCCTTCATCAACAACGAATCAGTGGGAGGCGGCAAGTTACGGCTGGCGACTGCCGGAACATGCCCATCATAAGCTGCATCGAACATTTTTCGGAGGGGCTGATTGAGGGTAAGCTGAACAATATGCCTTATATCGAGATACGTCCCGCTGCGGGATATAATACCTTTGCCCCATGACGCCTAAGTCGCCCGCTTCCCCGTACGCCGCCGTTTTCATCGATTTTGAGAACGTGTACTACTTCCTCAAAAACCACTTCCACGACCCGCCCGACCTCAACGACATCTGCCTGGACATCGTGAGGACCCTGCGCGAAAAGCTCAGCGCGATGGGCCTCGACAGCCTCATCAGCTATGCCTACGCCGATTTCGAGCGTCTGGCCACCGCCCCCCAGGGGGCCCTCTACCTAATGGGCGTGAGCACCCGCAACGTGCTGGGCACCGACCACAAAAATGCCGCCGATATGCAGCTCTGCATCGACGCGCTGGAGGTGATGTACACCCGGCCCGACATCGGCACGTTCGTGCTCGTGGCCGGCGACCGCGACTACATTCCCGTGCTGCAGCACCTGCGCCGCCAGGCCCGGCAGGTGCTGGTAGCGGGCTTCCGCGAGTCGGTATCCGGTGATTTGCTCCAGAACATCGGGGCCGCCCAGTTCATCGACGCCCGCGATTTGCTCACGCCCGCCCGCGTCGAACAGCTCGAAAAGCGTCGTGCCGACCGTCAGCGCACCATCGAGGAAAGCCGCCGCCTCCGCGAGCAGGGAACGGCCGGCGTGGCCACGGCTGCCGCCCTGGCTGCCGCCCTGGCTGCCCGCGCCGCCGCGCCCGATGCAGTTGATGCGGCTGATAGCTCCGCCGAAGCAACGGCCAGTGTGCCGCAGCCCCGCATCACGCCGGTGCCGTCGGCCACGGCCCCGCGGCCCGCGGCTGCGGCCAAGCCGTTCCTTTCGCGCGCCGCCGATGAGGTGCCCGATTTCGCGCCCAGCCGCCCGCTGGCCACCGATACCGAGCGCCGCACCCTGGCCTTCATGCTGCTCGAGTTTCAGAAGCTCGAAGCCAAGCAGCAGCGCCGCGTGCCCGAGTTGTGGCTGGGCCCCTTCATGCGCCTGCTTACCGATGAGCTGCCCGAATTGCCCGACTACGAGCGCCGCGATATCCTCAACAAGCTGCGCGACGCCGGCACCATCCGCATCGAAAAGCGCGAGGGCGAGCCGCACCCGTTTTCCGTCATCGTGGTCAACTACAGCCACCCCGATGTGCAGGCCCTACACCCCGGCGAGTAGCATTTTCGGTCGCTGCTTAACCCCCGGCAGCAGGAAAGGTTTGTTATCAAATCGCATTAAAATAAATGCCAGAATTTTGTATGTCAGAAAGTTAACAACTCCGGGATTGACGGGTTGCTAAGGCATAAATTCACCTAACAAACTTTCTTTCATCATGGATAATACCCAATCCCAAAGCAGCGCGGGCACCAGCCAGCTCGACGCTACCATCAACGCTCTGCAGGGTGGCCTAAGCGCCGCCGCTGGTGCCGCCGGCCCCAACATTGCCGGCTGGATTAAGACCCTGCAAGGCAATCAGCAGCTATCCGGCATCAGCTCGGAGCTGCAAAACCTGCACGATGCCCTGAGCAGCGGTTCTTCGGATACCGGTGCGCTGGCCAAAAGCCTGAGCACCCTCGGCGAGCACACCACGAAAGTGGCCGATGCCGCTACGCCCGATGCCCAGGACAAACTGCGCCAGTTGGGCCAGGCCCTGAGCTCGGCTGCTAGCCAGCTGAAAGGCTAACCCCTAGCAAGTACCTGCCTCAACGGGCACCTCGAGCTACGGCCCGGGGTGCCCGTTTTGCGTACTCGGGCCGGCGGGCCGGGTAGCGGTTTACCTGCCCGGCTGCGTATCTTCGCGGCCGAAACCAGGCCGGGCGGATGCTTCATTCGTGGCCTCGTCGCCGTACCATCTCACTTATAAAGTTTATACCATGAGCTTTTTCTCCGAAGCTGAAACCAGCATTCGCCTTCTTTTCGATACCGTCAACCTCGGCTTCAACGTGGACCCCAGCAAAGGCCAGGACCATATTGAAAACTGGATTCAGCACCTGCGTAGCATCGACCAGCCCGCCACCCGGCCCCTCGTGGCCGAGCTCGAAACCCTGCGCGGCCACGTGAATGCCAACAACGCCGCCGCCATGGCCGAATCGTTCCAGATGCTGGGGGAGCTGACGGCCCAGGCCGCCGCCGGCACCCACAGCTTCAAGGGCGAGGGTGATAAAGCCCGCGAGCTGAGCCAGAAGCTCATCACCGCCGCCGGCAACCTGCGCCTGGTAGCCCGCCAAACGCCGGTGCAGCACTAGTTTCGGCTTGATTGGGCCCCAAACGTCCTGAACAAAAGAACGTCGTAAGAACGTCATGCTGAGCGAAGCCGAAGCAGCTCCACCGCAAGAGTAATCATTTACTACCGCGATAGAGATGCTTCGGCTTCGCTCAGCATGACGTTTTTTTATGATTAACCATTAACAGCTAACCATTCACCATTATCTCTAATACCCCAGCGCCGTGTCGTCGCCGCGCGGGTCGGCCCCGCCTTCGAGCACGCCGTCGGGGCGGACGTGGATGAGGTCGAGGCGGCCCCAGGGCAGGCGGGGGTTGAGGCGGTAGCCATGGGCGCGCAGGGTGTCCTGGGCGGCGGGCAGCAGGGCCCCGGCTTCCACGTCAAGCTGGTCGGGCAGCCACTGGTGGTGCAGGCGCGGCGCGGTCACGACCTGTTGGGCGTTCAGGCCGTAGTCGACAATGCCCAGAATGCTCTGCAGCACGCTGGTGATGATGGTACTGCCGCCGGGCGAGCCCGTTACGAGGGCTACTTTGCCGTTGCGGGTGAGGATGGTGGGCGTCATGCTGCTGAGCATGCGCTTGCCGGGCGCAATGGCGTTGGCGGTACCGCCCACCAGCCCGTAGGCGTTGGGTACGCCGGCTTTGGCCGAGAAATCGTCCATCTCATTATTCAGCAGAAAACCGGCACCGGGCACTACTACTTTGCTGCCGTAGGCCCCGTTGAGGGTCGTGGTGCAGCTCACGGCGTTGCCGAAAGCATCTATAATGCTGTAGTGGGTGGTTTCGGAGCTTTCGTAGCCGGCCAGCTTGGCCCCGGCGGCCACGCTGGCGCTGGGCGTAGCCCGGCCCCGCGAACGAAACGAGGCCGCGCGCTGGCGGTTGTAATCCGTATCGAGCAGCTTCTGCACGGGCACGGTGCCAAAATCGGGGTCGCCGAGGTAGGTGGCGCGGTCGGCGTACACGCGCCGCTCGGCCTCCGTCAGGTAGTGCACGGCCAGGGGCGTGTGGTAGCCGGCCTGGGCCAGGTCCACGGGTTCCAGCATTTGCAGCATTTGCAGCAGGGCCACGCCGCCCGAGCTGGGCGGCGGCATCGTAATCACGTCGTAGTCGCGGTAGCGGCCCCGCAGCGGCTCGCGCCACTTGGCCTGGTACTTATCGAGGTCGGTCTGGCGCACCAGGCCCCCGCCGCGCTGCATGGCGGCTAGCAGCAGGCGGGCGGTTTCGCCCTGGTAAAAGCCGGCGCGGCCCTGGTCGCGCACGCGGGCCAGGGTGCGGGCCAGCTCGGGCAGGTGCAGCGTATCGCCGGCCTGCCAGTCGCTGCCGCCGGGGCGCAGGTAGGCGGGCGTGCTGCCGGGGTTGTATTTCTGAAAATCGGCGCGGGTGCGGTTCAGGCCGGCGGCCTCCTTCGCGGTGAGGGCGACGCCGCGCGTGGCCAGCGCCACGGCCGGCTGCACCAGCGTGGCCCACGAGAGCTTGCCCAGCTGCTTGTGCAGCAGGGCCATGCCGGCGACCGTGCCGGGCGTGCCCACGGCCAGCGGACCGGCGGTGCTCAGGTCGGGCACTACGTTACCGCTTTTGTCGAGGTACATGTCACGCGAGGCACCGGCCGGGGCCGTTTCGCGGAAATCGAGCGCGCCGGCCGAGCCGTTGCGGTCGCGGTAGAGCAGGAAGCCGCCGCCGCCAATGTTGCCGGCCAGGGGCAGGGCCACGGCCAGCGCAAACTGCACGGCCACGGCCGCGTCGTAGGCATTGCCGCCGCGCTGGAGTATCTGGGTGCCAATTTTAGAAGCCTCGGGGTGAGCCGATACCACCATGGCGTAGCGGGCCAGCCGGGGCGCGGTGGCCGGGGGTAGGGGCGAAGCCAGCGAGCCTTCGAAGGCGCGTGAGGTGGAGGTAACGGGGCGCTCGGCCGAGCAGGCCAGCAGTAGGGCCAGTGGGATAGCGAGTAAACGGTGCTTCATCAGGGTTGGGAATAGAATGCCAAAGTACGCCAAAGCCCGGCCTTGAAGAGGATGTTGCCGGAGAAAATACGGATTATTGGTTGCGCAACCGATGGCACGGCGGCTCCCTGGTAGCAGTGCCCGCGCCGGTTACTTACATTTGGCCTAAACCGACTCTTCCATGGCTAAGAAAACAACTGCGGCTCCGGCTGCCGCCCCAGCTCCCGCCGCCACGGCTGGCTCATCGGCCAAGGCTGCTGCAAAACCAGCGGCTAAGCCCAACGCCGCGTCCGTCGCGAAAGCGGCTCCGAAGTCAGCTGCTTCGCCCGCCGCCAAACGGCCTCAGCCCGCCACCAAATCGGCTCCGACTCCGGCTAAAGCTACTGCTGCGGCCAAAACCACCGCTGCCAAAACCCGCCGCCCCACTCCGCTGACGCTCGTGAAAAATGACCCCTGGCTGGCTCCCTTCGAAGACGTGCTGCGGGCCCGCCAGGCCCGCCTGCAGGCACGGCTGGCCGAAATTGAGCAGTACCACGGCTCGCTGGCCAACTACGCCACTGCCCACCAGCAGCTGGGCCTGAACCACGATGCCGCGCGCGGCGGCTGGGTATACCGCGAGTGGGCTCCCGGGGCCCGGGCACTCGCGCTGATTGGCGATTTTAACGGCTGGGACCGGCAGGCCAACCCGCTGCAAAAGCTGGATTTTGGCGTGTGGGAAGTGTTTTTGCCCGACGGGGAATATGACCAGCGCCTGAGCCACGGCAGTCGCTTTAAGGTGCACGTTGTGGGGGAAGCCGGCGGCAAGGACCGCCTGCCCGCCACCCTGCGTCGCGCCGTGCAGGACGACGAAACCAAGGACTTCGCCGGCCAAGTCTGGCGGCCGGAAACCGAATTCGTCTGGACCGACCAGCAGTTCCGGCCCGCCGCTGCCGTGGGGGAGCCGCTGATTTACGAGGCCCACGTGGGCATGGCCACCGAGGAAGGCCGGGTGGGCAGCTACCGCGAGTTTGCCGAGAATATCCTGCCCCGCATCGCGGCCGACGGCTACAACACCGTGCAGCTGATGGCCGTGATGGAGCACCCGTACTATGGCTCGTTCGGCTACCACGTGGCTAATCTGTTTGCCGCCAGCTCCCGCTTCGGCACGCCCGAGGACCTCAAGTTTCTCATCGACGAGGCCCACCGGCGCGGCATTGCCGTGCTGCTCGACATCGTGCACTCCCACGCCGTGAAGAACGAAGCCGAGGGCCTGGCCGATTTCGACGGCTCCGGCAACCTTTACTTCCACAAGGGTGAGCGTGGCAACCACCCCGGCTGGGATAGCAAACTATTCGACTACGGCCGGCCCGAGGTGCAGCAGTTCCTGCTCTCGAACCTGCGCTACTGGCTCGAAGAATTCCACTTCGACGGCTTCCGCTTCGATGGTGTGACCAGCATGCTCTACCACCACCACGGCGAGGGCGTGGCCTTCGTGGGCTACGATAACTACTTCGGCCCGGCCGCCGATGAAGACGCTATTCTGTATTTGCAGCTGGCCACCACGCTGGCCCACGAGTTCAAAAAAGGCAGCCTGCTGATTGCCGAGGACATGAGCGGCCTGCCCGGCCTGTGCCGCCCAATCAAGGAAGGTGGCGTGGGTTTCGACTACCGCCTGGCCATGGGCATTCCGGACTACTGGATTAAGCTACTCAAACACACGCCCGACGAAAACTGGCCCCTCGGCGACCTCTGGCACACCCTGACCAACCGCCGGGCCGGCGAAAAAACCATTGCCTACGCCGAGAGCCACGACCAGGCCCTGGTGGGCGATAAAACCCTCGCGCATTGGCTTTTCGATGCCGGCATCTACGCCCACATGCACGTGGCCGACGGCGACCCCGGCGCGGCGCGGGCGCTGGCGCTGCACAAGCTCATCCGCCTGCTCACGCTGGCGGCTGGCGGCGAGGGCTACCTAACCTTCATTGGCAACGAGTTTGGCCACCCCGAGTGGGTCGATTTCCCCCGCGAGGGTAACAACTGGAGCTACCAGTTTGCCCGCCGCCAGTGGAGCCTGGGCGACAACCCCGAGCTGAAATTCCACCAGTTGGGGGAATTTGACAAGGTCATGATTCACCTGGCCAAATCGCAACACCTGCTGGCCGCCGGACCAGCGGTTCTACTCAAGCACGATGAGGAAAATAAAGTCCTGATTTTCGAGCGGGGCGGCCTAGTATTCGTGGTCAATTTCCACGTCGAAAAAAGCCTGACCGACTACCGCTTCTGGGTGACGGAGGAAGGCAAATACCGCGTGGTGCTGTCGTCCGACAACGGCCGTTTCGGCGGCTTCGACCGGCCCGACGAGCGCTACGCGTACGAGACGTTTGAGCACCAGCTCAGCCTGTACCTGCCGAGCCGGGTGGCGCTGGTGCTGGCGCGGGGGTAGCCCACAAAAAGGCGGGCGGCAAAGTCGTTGGCATCAGATTCGGCGTTGCGCCCGGCCTGGGTCCGGCGCTAGGTCGTAACCCGTCAGCCCGCGCTGAACTTGCCCGGGCAGGCAATATAATTCGGGCTTTTACGAATTTTTTTCTTGTTGCGGAGCCGTGTTTTCTATGGGACATCGTTGCCGACCTGCTGCGCTTACTGGCTCAAAAGCGGGGTGGGCGTTTGTGTCGGAAGTGTAATGGGAAATACGAAAAGGGTGTTATTGAGGCTTTTAAAGGGTTTTTGAGGGTGTCTGCGTAACAGCCGGTGGATATATTTGGCCCAGTCGTCGGCCTCGTGAGATGGACGGCGGCTTCCACTTCACCCTCTAATTCCCACGCTTTATGAACAAACGTTTCCGCACTGGCGGGGCGCTGGTGCTTGCCGTGCTCGGCAGCGCAACCGCCCACGCCCAAACCTATAAGGCCACCCCCGTGTGGGCCGATGAATTCGACGGCACGGCCGTGAACACTTCCAACTGGTCTTTCGACACCGGCAACAACGGCGGCTGGGGCAACCACGAGTGGGAGAATTACCAACAAGCCAACGCTACCGTGGGCGGCGGGGTGCTGGCCATCACGGCCCGCAAGGAATACCTGAACGGCTCGTGGCAATACACCTCGGCCCGCATGAAAACCCGCAACCTGCAGGATTTCCGGTTCGGCAAAGTCGAGGCCCGCATCAAGATGCCGCTGGGACGCGGGCTGTGGCCCGGCTTCTGGATGCTGGGCAGCAACGAAACCGCTGCCCGACCCTGGCCCCTGTGCGGCGAGATTGACATTATGGAGCACGTGAACGCCGACAACGTGACCCACGCCACCGAGCACTGGGACAACGGCGGCCACGTGCAGTACGGCACCACCGGCACCATTCAGGCCCCCACCGACGGCTACCATACCTACACCCTCACCTGGGACACCAACTATATCCACACCTTCGTGGACGGCGTGGGTTACCACGACTTCAAGATTGCCGGGGGCGTGGGCAGCACCGAGGAGTTCCAGAAGCGCTTTTATATTCTGCTAAACCTGGCCGTGGGCGGTGACTTCCCCAACGTGACCAGCATCGACGAGAGCAAGCTGCCCGGCACCATGTACGTCGACTACGTGCGGGTGTATGAGGAGTCCGCAGCCCCGGTGGTGAACCCGGCCGTGGTGCTCGAAGCCGAAAACGCCAACGCCGCCCACGGCATGCTGGCCGAAGCCTGCCAGGATGCGGGCGGAGGTGAAAACATGGGTAATATCAACGCCGGCGACTACCTCAAGTTCAACGTCAACTTCCCGGCCCCGGGTAGCTACGTGGTGGAGTACCGGGTGGCCAGCGGGGCTGCCGGCGGCACCATTTCCTGCGACCTCAACGGCGGGGCCACCCAGCTGGGCAGCACCACCGTGCCCGGCACCGGCAACTGGCAGACCTGGACTACCGTGTCGAAGGTCGTGACCGTGCCGGCCGCCGGCACCTACGACTTCGGCGTGTACGCCCAAACCGGCGGCTACAACCTCAACTGGGTGCGCATCAGCCGGGGCTCGGTGCTGCTGCAGGCCGAAAATGCCAACGTGAACAGCGGCATGGTGGTGGAGAGCTGCACCGATGCCGGCGGCGGCCAGGACATGGGCTACATCGACGCCGGTGACTTCCTCAAATTTAACCAGGTCGTGTTTCCCACCTCGGGCAACTACGTTATCGAGTACCGCGTGGCCAGCGGGGGCGGGGGCGGCACCATTTCTTCCGATTTGAGCGCCGGCGCCATTCAGCTGGGCAGCACGACCGTGCCCGGTACCGGCAACTGGCAGAACTGGACCACCGTGTCGCGCACCGTGTACGTGAACGCCGGCACCTACGACTTCGGCGTGTACGCCCAGACCGGCGGCTACAACCTCAACTGGATACGCATCAGCAAAGCCCCCAACGGTGCCCGCACGGCCCTGGCCAGGGCCACCCCCGGCGAGCCGGCGGCCCTGGTGCTCTACCCCAACCCGGCCACCGACCGCCTGACGCTGGACGCGCCGGCCAGCCTGCTGGGGGCCACGCTGCGCATCACCGACCTGGCCGGCCGCACGGTGTGGCAGGGCACCCACACCGGCGCGGCGCTTGACGTGGCGGCCCTGCGCCCCGGCCTGTACACGCTGGTGGTGGCGGGTCCCAGCCAGCCGGTGCTGGTGCGGCGCTTTAGCAAGCAATAGCGCCGCTGCCGCGAGGCTTAGGGGGGAAGCGCGGCGTGGCTGGGCTTCCCCCTTTTTCGTGGGCTTACGCTGCCGGCCCCGCCTGTGTATCTTTACTTTCCGCGTTTACCCGCTGCTGAATTTTATGTTCCCCGCTTCTCTTCTTCGCTTTGTGCTGCTGGTTGGGCTGCGGTGGGCGCGCGCCGAAGCCACCGTGCCGGTGGTGGTCGATGCCAAGACCGAAGTCATCCTGCTCGATAAAATCTATTTCGACGTGCTGGAAGACCCCACGGGCCGCCTCACGCTGGCTCAGGTGCAGCAGCCGGCGCTGGCCGCCCGGTTCGGGACGCTGCCCGGGCAGCCCTACACCATGCGGCAGCCCGGCGCGGCGTACTGGATGCGGTTTCGGGTGCGCAACGACGGCCCCCGCGCCAGCCAGTGGTTTCTGGAGCTGTTCGACTCGCACCTGGCCCGCGTGACGTGGTACCAGCCGCGCGGCCCCGGCCTGCCGCCCGATAGCGTGGTGACGGGGGCCGGCCGGCCCTACCTCAGCCGGTTCTACCAGTACCGCGACTTTATTTTCCCGCTGCAGCTGGCCCCGCGCAGCGAGCAGGTGTATTACGTCCGGCTGAGCTCGCCCACCAAAACCAGCCTGCGCAGCATCGTCTGGAACCAGCAGAACCTGGTTATTCACCTGCGCAACGACTCCATCTGGCTCGGCAGTTTCTACGGCATCCTGGGCATCATCGTGCTCTACAACCTATGCCTGTTTTTCTTTGTCCGCGAGCGCACCTACCTCTACTACATCCTCTACGTGCTCAGCTGCGGCCTGTTTTTCCTGTCCGAAGACGGGTTAGGCTTCGAATACCTCTGGCCCCGCCACCCGGCCCTGAACCTGGTCATCAGCGACTTCGCGCCCGTGCTGCTGCTGTTTCTGTTCGCGCTCTACTCGCACTATTTTCTGGATACCGGCCCGCGCTTGCCACGCTACAACCCCTGGCTCAAGCGCATCACGGTCCTCAGCGTGGTCCTGATTCTGCTCGACATCGTGGTACTGCGCAGCGGGCGCGGCTACTGGCTGTACGTGCTGCCGTACGCGGCCTACTACGCCGCCGGGGTGCTGCTGCTCCGGCAGGGCTCGAAGCCGGCCCGGTTCTACCTGGTGGCCAATCTGGTAGTGGCTATCAGCGTGGTGTTTCTGATTGCCCGCAAGCTGGGTATTGAGCTACTGAGCGACCAGCCCATCACCGTGTACAGCATGAACATCGCGCTGGTGCTGGAAGTATTCGTGCTGTCGTACGCGCTGGGCGAGAAAATTCAGGACATCCGCAACGACGCCCTGCGCACGCAGCAGCAGCTGCTGAAGCAGCTGCGCAAAAAGCACCGCGTGCAGGAGCAGCTCGTGGAGCAGCTGCGCCACAACCAGGACCTCAAGGACAACCTCAATGCCGAGCTGGAGCGGCAGGTGCTCGTGCGCACCGAAGAGCTGCGGCACCACGCCCAAACCATCGTGGGCCAGAATGCCGAGCTGTCGGATGCCGTGGCGCTCCTCAACCAGCAGGCTGCCACCATTGAGCAGCTCAACCACGAGCTCAAGCGCGACCTGCAGCAAACCCAGGAAGCGCGCGTGCTGAGCAAAGCCGTGAGCTTCGAGGAGTTCGGCACCACCTACCCCGACCGCGACGCCTGCCTGCGCTACCTGGCCGAGATTAAGTGGACCGCCGGATTCCGCTGCCGCAAGTGCGGCCACGAAAAAAGCTGCGAGGCCCGCGAGCCCTTCGCTCAGCGCTGCACCCGCTGCGGCTACGTCGAGTCGGCCACCGCCTACACGCCGCTGCACCGCTGCAAGTTCGACATCGTGAAGGCGCTTTACTGCATTTTCGTGGTGCACACCCAGCCGGGCAACTACTCGTCGCTGGCCCTGTCGCAAACGCTGCAGCTGCGGCGCGCCACCTGCTCCACGTTCCTGCAAAAGGTGCACGCGGCGGTGCTGGCCCGGCAGCAAGCCCCCGGCTACGTCAAAAACGAAAGCTGGACCAACGTGCTGTTCGAAGAGCACCAGCCCCTCGCGCCGGCCGAAGCCCACGCCACCTGGGCCAGCGTGGAGGAGGGGGAGTAACCGGTGACTTGGGCTGTCCGGGTGAGGGCTTGGGCGAGACGTTTAAGCACCAGCTTCGCCCGTACCTGCCAGGCTGGGTGGCGCTGCTGCTGGCGTGGGGCTAGCGCCTGGAAAGGTTGGACAGCGGTAAGTTTATTTGTGTCACCGTTTTCTCAACCTTGAAGCGAAGCTCATCGGTAAGGCCAAGGAACAACTGGCTACCAAGGAGTTGTCGGTGGGCGAATTGTCCGCTGCCCTGGGTTTCGGACATTCGCAGGGGTTTCGCAAGTTGTTCAATACCAAAACCGACCTCTCGCCCGGGGCTTTCCGTAACTCGTTCAACTGCTATTGTTTTTCTGATTTACTGCTCCCCCACATGAAACTAGCCGCCAAAGGACCCATCCAGCCCGCGCCCACCCTGGCCGGGCCGGGCCAACAAACCGCCGATGCCATTCGGTCATGGCCCGACATCATTTCCGCCACCCACTGGGATTTGTTCAACCGCACCCGCGTTGATGGGGCCGATTTTTACGTCGGGGAAGCGGAGCTGGGCCATATCCACCTGAATGGGGAAGTGCACCTGGCCACCACCCCCGGCCTGGGCCTGCCGCTATTGGCGCAGGGCCTGGCCAGCCCGTTTCCCTACGGCCAGGGCCCCGGCGATTGGGTGGTGTTTCGGATTCGCACCGCGGCCGATGCCGACCACGCCACCTGGCTGTTTCGGCTCAACTACGAGCGCCTGCAAGGCCAGCCGCTGGACGTGCTACTTGAGCGCCTGCAGGCCGGCAACGGCCGGTAGCTGCGCCAATGGCATCCCCCAATCACTTCGCATCATCCTCCTCAAATTTCACTGCCGTGCTTGGCATCACCGGAGCCAAGGGCTAGTTAGGGGTCGCCATCATGGAGAATCTGTTGCGGCTCGTGCCCGCCAAGCAATTGGTGGCCAGCGTGCACGAACCTGATAAGGCCACGGCCCTGGCCGAGCGGGGGTGAGAAAATGAAATTAACCCGGCTGGTTTCTTTCTGTCGGCTAACTACTCATAATGCTGAACAGAATATTGCTAGTGCATTAGATATTCAGACGCCTTTAACGTGTTCTAATTCAGGCGTTTTTGCAGGCGTAGCAGCACATGGGGGGCATTGCCTTTGAGGGCGTAAGCGCTACGGCCGTAAATCCGTCGGCGTCCTTATGCCGTTTGTCGGGCGACGCCCGCTGGTTTTGGCTGCCATAACAAAAAAGGATACGTCCTGCTTCTGTTCGTCATTCCTAAACCACTTCTTGTGGTAAATTGCCGAAATTTCTCTCTGCTAATACTTTCCCTAAATGCGACCATTACTACTCATTACTCTTCTTTCCCTGGTATCCGCATCCGCATTCGCTCAGAAACTCAGCGGGCGGGTTTTAGACAATGCTATGTCACAACCGATTGGCGGAGCTAGCGTGCAGGTAAAACGCACGCAGGTGGGCACCCTCACCACTGCGGCGGGAACGTACACGCTGACCAACCTCCAGCCCGCCGACATCCTGGTATTTTCGTACCTGGGCTATAAATCGCAGGAAATCCAGTACACGGGCCAAACCGACCTGACGGTGGAGCTGGTAGCGGGCGCGGCCCTCAATGAGGTCGTCGTGACGGCCCTGGGCCTGGAGCGCAACGCCCAGAGTCTGGGCTACGCGGTGCAGAAGGTGGATGGCCGACAGGTCAGCGAGGTGAAAGCCGCCAACTTTCTCGACAACTTATCGGGTAAAGTGGCGGGCGTCATGGTCACGGGCGGCTCGACTGGGGTAGGGTCGTCGTCGCGGATTGTTATCCGGGGCGAATCGTCCTTCACCAACAACAATCCCCTGTTTGTGGTCGACGGCATTTTGATTAACAACGCCACGGTGGTCAACCGGGTCGACGACGATGCCAACGGGTTTCAGGAAATCGATTTCGGCAACGGGGCGGGCGAAATCAACCCCGACGACGTGGCGTCGGTATCGATTCTGAAAGGACCGAGTGCGGCGGCCCTCTACGGCACCCGGGCCGCTAACGGGGTCATTCTGATTACGACCAAAGACGGTTCGGGGGCGGGCAAAGGCATTGGCGTGAGCTTCAACAGCACCTTCTACGCCGAGCAGGCATTTCAGCTGCCCCGCTTTCAGAACAGCTACGGGCAAGGGAACAGCGGGGCGTTTAAGTACGGCGACGGCCTGGGCGGGGGCATTAACGATAACATTTCGTACAGCTACGGCCCGAAGCTGGACGCAGGCGTGCTGACGCCGCAGTACGACAGCCCCGTGACCCTGCCCGACGGCCGGGTGGTGCGCGGCGCCGATACGAAGCTATACAGCGGCCTGCCCATCACCCCGACGCCGTTTGTGTCGCACCCCAACAACCTGCGCGATTTTTACCAGACGGGGCATACGGCCATCAATAACCTGGCGGTTTCGGGCGACTACGACAAAGGCAGCTACCGGCTTTCCTACACGGACCTCAACAGCCAGTCGATTATTCCGGGGGTGGACCTGAAGCGCAAGACCCTGGCCGCCCGGCTGCAGTTTGACCCGACCCGGCGGCTGAAAATTAGCTCCTCGCTCAACTACATCAACAGCGGCAGCGACAACCGCCCCGCCACCAAGTACGGCTCGGAAAACACCAACTACGCCCTGAGCGCCTGGCTGGGCCGCCAAACCGATGTCAACGCCATGAAGCAGTACTGGCAGCCGGGGCTGGAGGGCATTCAGCAGTTTTCCTACAACTATACCTACTTCGACAACCCGTATTTTACGCTCTACGAAAACCGGAATTCGTTTAACCGCGACCGGCTCATCGGCAATCTGGCCCTCACGGCCGAGCTGGCCAACAACCTGACGCTGATGGTGCGCAGTGGCATGGACTACTCCAATGAGAACCGCCAGTTTCGCCGGGCCTTCAGCAGCAACCGCTTCAAGAACGGCGCTTACGCCGAGAACGCCGTTTTCTTCCGGGAAATCAATACCGACTTTCTGCTGAATTACACCCGCAGCCTGGGTTCGTTCTCGCTCGACGTATCGGCCGGGGGCAACCGCCTGGACCAACAAACCTCCTTCGACCAATTCCAGGCCCTGACGCTGGCGCAGCCGGGCGTGTACAAGCTCAACAACGCCGCCTCGCCGGTGCAGGTGTACCAGCAGAGTGGCCGCAAGCGCATCAACAGCCTGTACGCCCTGGCTAAGCTGGGATATAAAAACGTCCTGTTTGTCGATATCACCGGGCGCAACGACTGGTCGAGCGCCCTGGCTACCCCAACGTCGACGGCCAACACGGCCTTCTTCTACCCGTCGGCATCGGCCAGCTGGGTGCTGTCGAACCAGTTCCAGCTGCCCGCGGTCGTATCCTTTGCTAAGGTGCGGGCCAGCGTCGCCAACGTCGGCAACGACACCAGTCCCTACCAGACGGCGGGGGTATATACCTCCCGGAACCCGGTTTTTTCGCAGCCTGCGTTCAGCGACCAGAGCACCATTGCCAATACCAACCTGAAACCGGAGTCCATTACCTCGCTGGAAGTAGGAGCGGATGTCCGCTTCTTCCACGACCGGCTGGGTTTCGACCTGACCTATTACGATTCCCGCACCAGCAATCAGATTTTGTCCGTGCCCATCGCCAACTCGACGGGCTACAGCGAGCGGGTCATCAACGGGGGTAAAGTGCGGTCGCGGGGTATCGAGGCGGTGGTGAACGCCACGCCCATCCAGACCAACCGCTTCCGGTGGAATACGAACCTGAATTTCAGCCTGAACCGAACCACCGTGGTTTCCCTGCCCGACGAAGTCGGCACCTTGACTTTGGGCTACAACCGCATCTACGACAACGTGAACCAGACGGTCTGGTACCAGGTGCGGCAGGGCGACCGGGTGGGTTCGATGTGGGGCACGGGCTACCAGCGCACTCCGCAGGGCGACTTTATTGTGGGCAGCAACGGGCAGTACATTGCCGACAACACCCTGAAGAAGCTGGGTAACTACAACCCCGACTTCATGGTGGGGCTATCGAACCAGTTCAGCGTCGGCAATTTTAATCTCGGCTTTCTGCTCGACTGGCGGCAGGGCGGCATTCTGGTGTCGCGCACGCTGGCCCTGGCCGGCGTGGCGGGCCAGCTGATTGAAACGGCTGACCGGCCCGACGCGGGCATCGTGGCCAAAGGCGTGGTGAACACGGGTACGCCCGAAAACCCGAACTACCAGCCCAACACCAAAGCCATTCCGGCCGAAACCTACTACCGCATGTACTACGACCGCAACAACGAGGAGAACAGTACCTACAACGCCTCGTACGTCAAGCTGCGGGAAGTGACCCTCGGTTTCACCGTGCCCCAAGCGGCCTGGGTGACCAAAAAGCTGCACACGCAGCGGCTGACCGTGGCCCTGGTCGGCCGGAACCTGCTGGCCCTATCGCACATTCCGCACTTCGACCCCGAGCAGACCTCGTTCCAGCAAAACCAGATGCAAACCGGCGTCGAGGACATGACCTACCCCACCACCCGCAACCTGGGCTTGAAACTAAGCGCGAACTTTTAAGCCCCACCACCCGCACATGAAACTGAAATTAACCAGCCTCCTCCTGCTGACCGCACTGACTGGCTTTCTGCCCGGCTGCAAGGACGGCTTTGAGGACATCAACACGAACCCCAACGCGCCGGTCGACGTGCAACCGTCGCTCCTGTTCCGCAAAGTCACCTTCGACTACGGCGAACAGATGTCGTACGAAGCCTTCGTGGCGGGCAACTTGCTGGGTCAGTACTTCACGGCCATCGACTTTAACCTGTTCGACCGGCACAGCCTGAGCGAACCGCAGTACGGCGGCAACCCCTGGCCGTTTATGTACAGCAACCTGCGCGACAACGAGATTGTGCTGCAAAAAGCGCGCGCCAATGCGGCTTTCGGGGTGTACGAAGGCCCGGCCCTGATTATGAAAGCCTACATCGCCGCCGAGCTGACGGACCTGTACGGCGACGTGCCTTACAGCGAAGCGCTCCAGGGCAAAGCGGGGGTGGTTACGCCGGCCTACGACAGTCAGGAATCCATCTACACGGCCCCCGGCGGCATCCTCGACAACCTGGACAAGGGCATCGCCTCCATCAACAATTACAAAGGCATTACGGCGCTCGATGGGGACGTCATCTACGGGGGCAACCTCAGCAAATGGATAAAGTTTGCCAACTCGTTGAAAATAAAGAGCTTGATGCGTATATCGGGCAAGGTGAACGTGCAGGCTGCCCTTCAAAAAGTTGTGACAGAAGGCAATTACATCAAGACGAATGCAGATAATGCCGCGTACCGATTCTCGCTGACGCAGCCTAACAATTTCCGCATGGCGACCGCCCGTGTCGGTGATTTCAATCTGTTCATCATGTCCAAAACCAGCGAGGAACTGCTCACGGGACTGAGCGACCCCCGGATTGCGACGTATTTCCGCCCAACGGCGGCCAAGCCGGGTACCTACAAAGGCCTGTTGAACGGACCGGATGCTTCCAAACTCTCCATCTCGCTGGCCGATTACTCGTTGACGGGCACCATCTTCCGGGAAAACTCGGACCGTTTATCGGCCAACTATATGACTGCGGCCGAAACCAGTTTCTGGCTGGCCGAAGCCGCCGAGCGAAAGCTGGTATCCGTATCCACATCGGCGAAGGCCTTGTATGAACAAGGGATTACCCAGTCGTTTGAATACTGGGGCACGGCGCTGCCCGCCACTTACCTCACCAGCAACAAGGTGGCGTACGGTTTGAATGGCCAGAACCCCATCGAGCAGATACTGACGCAGAAATGGCTGACTAACATCAACCACGGCTATGAAGGCTGGACCGAGTACCGCCGGACGGGTTTTCCCCGCCTGAAAACGATTTCGGCCAGCCTCAACAACGGGCTGATTCCCGTTCGAATGCCCTACCCCGGCACAGAAAGTGCGCTAAACTCGGTGCAGTACAAAATAGCGGCCGACAAAACCCAGAACAACAGCATCAACGTGCCCGTGTGGTGGGCGCGCTGATTATCCCCGTATGAATACAACCCTGTTGCAGTGGGCGTTGGTGCTGGCCTCCAGCGTCACGATGTTTTTCGTGTCCCCGCTGTCGCGGACGGCGGCCGAATTTTTCAGAGGAGCCCGGAAAGAGCGTACCCCCAATACTGTTTTTCTGACGAGTAGCCTGGTCATCTCCTGGCTGTTTGCCAAGTCGATTACCAATGCCGCCAACCTGGGCCAAAGCTTCGGGCTGGTGGGGGGCGTGGCCTACGCGGGGTATTACCTGTCGTTTCTGGTGGCCGGTTTTGTCATCGTCTCCATGCGCAACAAGGGGGGCTATCGCAGCATCCACCATTTTCTGGAATCGAAATTTGGCGCGGGAGCGGTGGTCGTCTTTACCTTCCTGATTATCATTCGGCTGTACAACGAAATCTGGTCCAACACCATTGTCATCGGCTCTTATTTTGGTGTGCAGGGCACGACCGAATATTACGTGGCCATTGTGGTGTTCACCCTGCTCACGCTGGCTTACACGCTCAAGGGCGGCATGAGCAGCTCGCTAATGACCGATGTGATTCAAATGTCGCTCTTTGTGGTGTTGCTAACGGTTATTCTAGGGTTTATTCTGCCGCAGTACGGGGGTAGCCTCAAGCCCTTTGTGAGCAGCGGGGAATGGACACTTGGGCAGGGGGTCGATTTGCTGCTGGTGGCCTTGGTGCAGTGTTTCAGCTACCCCTTTCACGACCCGGTGCTCACCGACCGCGGGTTTATCACCGACACGCGCACGACACTGCGGTCGTACCTCTGGGCCGGGGCCATCGGCGCGGGCTGCATCATTTTTTTCAGCTTCGTGGGCATATTCGCCAAGCTCAACGCCCTCACCGGCGAAGCCCCGGTGGCCGTGGCGCGTTACTTCGGGGTGCCGATGCTGCTGCTGATGAACCTTATCATGGTTACCTCCGCCTCTTCGACCCTCGATTCGGCCATGGCTTCGTTCTCCAAACTGGTCAGTATCGACCTGAGCAAAGCGGCCGAGCCCAGCGTATCGAGAGGGCGGTGGGCCATGGTGGTTTTAACGGTACTGGGCACCATCCCGGTATTTTTCAACCCCGCCATTTTGTCGGCTACCACCATCAGCGGGACGCTGGTGCTGGGCCTGGCACCGGTGTTTTTGTTCTGGAATGTGCCCGTGCCGCGCCTTGCCTTTCACCTGTCGGTAATCGGTGGGCTGGTGCTGGGCGGTTTGCTGACGCTGTTTTCCCTGCCCGATTCCATGCACCTAGGCGACGGCAAATACGGAGAGCTGCTGAGCGCGAACCTGATTACGTCGGGTTTCTGTTTCGCAGTATTCGGGCTCTGTACGCTGCTCCAAAAAAGACCCACTAATGGATAGCCCACTTCCCAAAGACCTCGGCACGCGAAGCGGCCGGCTGCTCGTTTTCGGGGGGCCTTACTCGAACCTCCAGGCCCTGGAGTCGCTCAAAGACATTGCCGACCAGCTGCAGATTCCAGCGGGCAACATCATTTGCACCGGTGACATCGTGGGCTACTGCGCCCAACCCGAAGCAGCGGTGGAGTTTGTGAAAGACTGGGGCGTGCACGCGATTCAGGGCAATGTAGAGCAGAATATCATCCGGGGCGAAGACGACTGCGGCTGTAACTTCGAAGAGGGCAGCCGGTGTGATGTGTTCTCCCGCGCCTGGTTTCCCTACGCGGTGCGGAGCCTTTCGGCGGGCTCGGTCGCCTGGCTAAGTACGCTGCCGCTCCAGCTGTCATTCCAATATGCGGGCAAGGCGGTAGCCGTGCTGCACGGTGCGGCCACCGGCATCGCCGATTTTGTGTTCGCTTCTACCCCCTGGCCGGTGAAAGAACTCAGCTTTGCCGCTACCAGTGCCGAGGTGGTACTGGCCGGCCACGCCGGACTACCCTTTGCCGATGAGCGTGCCGGTCAATGCTGGCTCAACGCGGGCGTGATTGGGATGCCCGCCAACGATGGCACCCCGCGGGTATGGTACCTGCTGCTCGATGATGCTAATGGTCGGTTTAGCTACAGCTTTCACGCCTTTACCTACGACAACGGTAGGGCGCATGAGTTGATGCGGGCCAATGGGCTGCCCGATTCCTATGCGCACACGCTTCTAACGGGCATCTGGGATAACTGCGAAGTTTTGCCAGCGGCAGAGAAGGCTCTTCAGGGTCAAGTCATTACGCTGCATAATGAAGCTACCGAACTAAACGGCTCTTTTTTGTAAACCAACGCCTGTAGAAGCCTGTAAGCACTTCGAAAAGGGGCTTATTGCCCAGGTAGAGCCTAACAAACTTGTTCCCCATTCAAAGTTCGCAAAACTCAATTCAGCGACGAGTTCCGTGAACTTTGAATGGGGGTAACAGCCATTTTAGATAACTTATTTTGCTCTTATTGACTGGCATTGTGCCAGTCGAGCCGCTACTTCAGCAGCGCCAGCGCCACGGCGGTTTTGCCGGGTAGGGTGGGGGCGGTCAGGCCAGTTGCCGTTCGGCGGGTTTGCTGGTGGGCAACCCGATGCAGAAGGTTGCTCCCTGCCCCTCCTGGCTTTCGACGGTGAGCGTGCCGCTGTGGCCCTGGGCGATGATGTCGTAGCTTAGGGAGAGCCCCAGGCCCGTGCCCTCACCTGCGGGCTTGGTGGTGAAAAAAGGCTGAAAAATCTTCTGCTGCACGCTGGCGGGCATACCCAAGCCATTGTCGCCCACCCGGATTTCTACCTGCTGGCCTACCTGCAGCGTGTTGGCGCTGACCATGGGGTGGTAGCCGGCCTCGTGCAGTTGCTCGCGCTGGTGCACGGCATAAAAAGCGTTGCTAAACAGATTCAGGAGTACCCGGCCCATGTCGCCGGCCACCACGTCGACCAGCGGCAGGCCAGGGGCGAAATTCGTGCGCAGTTCCGCATTAAAGCTCGTGTCCTTGGCTCGCAGTCCCTGGTAGGCCAAGCGGAGATACTCGTCGCACAGCGCGTTGAGGTTGGTGGGCTGACGCTCGCCGGTGCTGGCGCGAGAGTGTTAGAGCATGCCCCGTACGATGCCTGCGGCCCGCTGCCCGTGGTGGCTTATTTTGCCCAGGTTCTGGGCCAGGTCCTCGAAAATTTCCTCCTGTAGCGCGGCATCGGCAGCTGGGCCTTTGGCCTGCTCTTCGCGCAGTTCGGCTACAAGCTCGGCACTGACTTCGGCGAAGTTGTTGACGAAGTTGAGCGGGTTCTGAATTTCGTGGGCGATGCCGGCCGTGAGCTCGCCCAGGCTGGCCATTTTCTCCTTCTGCAGAAGCTGGGCCTGGGTGGTGCGCAGGTCCGAAAGAGAGCGCTGCAGCTCCCGGGTGCGCTGGTTCACCTGATGCTCCAGCATCTCGTTCTGCTGAGCCAGCAGCGCTTGCTTTTCCTGTTCCTGCGCCAGCGTTTGGGCCGAGAGCTGCTCAACTTCGCGCAGCTTCACCTGCAAAAGGCGGCTGTCGAGCGCAAACTCGCGCCCCAGAAACAGCGAAATGCTCAGGGCGGGCGGCAGCAGTACCAGGGGGTAAAACAAGATGTTCACCGCCACCGAAATGTCGGCTTTTGTGGCCAGCAGCACCACAATTACTACCACGGACAGCAGTTCGCAGCCAAACCCAGTACCAATAATCCAGGCCCCGCGCCGGCGCTGGCGCAAGGCCCGAACGGTGATGTGCAGCTGCTCGGCAATGGTGAGCGCCATGAACGCCAGCACGGCAAAGTAGTCGGCCCCGGACATGATAATCAGCGCGTAGGAAACCAGCAGCACCACGCCGCTCACCCACAAGCCCGCGTAAAGCTTGCCTGGCCGGAAGCCAAACAGCGCGTACTGCGCCCGCACCACGGCGAGGCTGCTCAGCACCACCAGCGTCCACGACAGGACCGTGATGAAAACGTACGAGCTCAGCTCCGGCAAAGGAACCGTCCAGCCGTAGAAAAAACCCACCGAAGCCAGGGTGAGGGCCAAGGCATAGAGGGCGAAGTACAGATTGGCGCGTTGGGCGGGGTTGTAGCGAAAGAAAGCAAAGTGTAGCAGCGTCAGCAGCCCGTAAATCCCGGCCACCACGATAAAATTGATGCCGGCACTCCGGTACCCGGCGGACCGGTGACGGTATTGTGTCCCGTTCATCAGTTCCACCCGCAACAGGCTGTTTTCGAGCAGCCCCAACAGATATGGCGGCTCCCAAGGGACCAGTCGCACGGCCAGCACTTGTTCGGCGCGCCCCACCGGCAGCTCTACCGGCTCGTGGAAGGTGCCGGCGGGGTGCACTCGCGCGGGCACGGCGTGCACGATGCCCGCGCGCTGCACGAGTTGCCCGTTCAGGTATAGCTCGAACGCCTCTCCCTGCTGCCAGGCCCGGAGCAGCAGCGCCCGCTGGCGCAGGCTGTCGCTTAGGCGGAACCGCAGGCGCAGCCACCCGATGCCCCGCTGGGCGCGCCACGGCAGCAGGCGCCGGGGCCGGACAGGATTAATGGGCAGCCAAGCACGGTCATCAAAGTCGGCCCGGGCCCAGGCGGGGTCATCGCCCGCGTGAAATTTCCAACCCTTATCGAGGGGTACCCCGTTGGCCCCTAACCGGCGCACGATTACGCCGGCCGTATCAGATTGGGGTTGGGGCTGGGCTCGGAGCCCACCCAGCGGAAGCCCGGCCAGTAGCACAAGCAGCAAAAAAACGGATTTTATTGCAGACACCACGGGCGAAGTGAACATGGCAGTGAGTTGACGAAGGAGTTGCTTCGACCCTTGTGCCCGTTGTGGTGGGCCGGCCAGCAGGTCCTGCCCGCGCTAGGGACGTTGGAACTGCTGCGTTCCGACAATATACGAATTATGCTTAATTTATTGTAATATATGAATTATTATTAGTATTTCTAATACGCTACTTGCATTCCGATAGCAATAACTATGACGGGCTGCGGCCTTCTAAGAGCTCAGCCGAATAGGTAAAAAAAGAGCCTTCATGCTTATTTGGACAGGCACTAAGCCCATTTGTGCCCGTTACTCTTGGGAGCCCTGTGGGCAGAAACGGACCCCGGACCTTAGGGCAATAGTGAAATTATCTATTGTAGGCTTCGATGGCTTTGGCAAAGTGCTTATTGGAAGCCGCCAAGTAGATACTGCCAAAAAAGATACCCAGGCTGATAGAAAGCAGGACCGGGGCATTGCTGAACCGGAAGCCACGCGTATTTTTTGCTCGTCGGCTTTCTGAACACCCACGAACAGGGCCGCTAAGTGCACGGGCAGCAGCGCCAGCCCGAACCGTATTTGGGTCCGCCCTTCGCCTGTACCAGCCAAGCTCGGTGGCGCTGATGCTGGCGTGGAGGTAGCGCCTGGAAAGGTTGGAAATCGGTAAATTTATTTGTGTCACCGTTTGAATGAACGTCAATACAGCTTGTGGTCAGTATCTTCACCCTTGCCCCCTTTCCCTGATTATGAAACCCAACTCCTTTTTCCTGCTTGGCATGGCGCTATTGGCCCTGTGCGGTCCTGTTTCCGCCCAAACAACGCCAACTCCTGCACCTAACACCGCCCCAAAGAAAGGATTACCTCACTCTAAAGGGGCCACTGCTCCACCGCGCACCGCGTCGAGGTCGGCCGTGAAAATAGACACCGCTGCCTTTCGTCGCTCCGGACGCCCTACTGACGCCATCATAACCAGCGTTCGGGATATCCCATCGAAAAACTAAAAGAGGAGGTCGTTGAAGCATTCGCTCTTTTTATCAAACGCAGCACGTTTATTTTCGACCCCGTCATTACCTGGCGGATAGCATTTAGCAATCCCTTTCTACCCAAGCCACTTTGTCATGAGCCTACGCTTACTTGCCACGCCCTTACTAGTCATTTGTTTGTTCCTGAGCACCATCGGCTGCTCCAAGAAAGAAGCCGCAGCGCCGGCGCTGAGCACGGGAAGCTTCCAGCTCGATGGCACGCTCACCAGCGGCCACGTCACCGCTACGCGCAGCGCGGGCAGTATAGGCGGCACGGCCTACGATTTTCTCACGCTCGACCTGATGCCGACGCAGACCGGACAGGGAGTCGTGCGGCTCAACCTGCTCCTCTACAAAGTGCCCGGCTCCTCGGACGACACGTTTTTGCTGAACAACCTGCTGGTTTTCACCAACAGCAACACCTCAGCCTACAATTTTGCCAGCCAGGGCTTTACGCTGACCGCGACCGGCAGCGGCCGCTTTTCCGGTAGTTTCGCCGGCAGGGTCAGTGCCTCGAGCAGTTCGATTCCGGGGCCGTACACCACCATCACGAACGGTACGTTCACCTCGGTGCAGTTCTAGCTGGAACGGCCCGAACGTGGCGCGTTGAAGAGAAACACACCCGGCATTACTTCATCAAAATGAACCGATTGGCTGAACGGATGCCCCGAGTAGAAAATATAGTAAATTGCCCACCTATGGCGCACCTGCTCCGTTTGGCTGCGCTGTGTGCCTTGATGGGCTTGCAGCTGCCCGGGCCTCCCGGGAGCGTATCCCGGGCACCCGGGCCGCCGGAAGTAAGCCGCACCGCCGTGTTTCGCAGCATCGACGACGGGGCCCGGGGCGAGGCCCGGTTTTTCAGCGTGGTGGTCTCGTACCCGCTGGTGCCCGGCCCGGGCGTGGCCGGCGCGTACGTGCGGCTGCAAGTCGTGCAGGGCTTGGTGCCTCGACCGGGGTCGTTGGCCAACGCGGCCAGGCGCGTCGTGCTGGACCTGCTGGTTCGCCGCAGTGGGCAGCAGCTGCGGTACTGGCCCGAATTGGGGTCCATCGCGTTGGACGGGAGCATGCCTTGCCAAGCGGCCGAGACCCCCTTGCTGGACCTGCGCGACACGCTCCATACCGCCCGCACGGGACGCTACCATAACTGCTACACCCGGCTGGAAACGTACCTGTTCGCCGTTACCCCCCTGCCCGGCACAACCGACACGCTCTACCACTACCAGCTGGCAACGGTAACCTCGTCGACCAACTGGCCCGAGGTGGGCGGTCTGGAGGTGGACCAGCAGTTGCGCTTGCGTGGCATCTGGTACCGCACCACGCGGGGCAGCCGGCGTCGGGGGTTTGAGGACGAGTGGTTTTTCTACCACGGCCAGGCACTCCTGACCCCAGCACACCCGTAACTGAACCCCAGCCGCTGCCTGAAAACCTACTTTTTGGTGAACACTAGCAGCCGCCCGATACCAGGTGGCCCGCAAGCTACTGCCGTGCTGGGCGAGTTTACAAAACGCGTCTACGAATTAAAGTTTACGAAACACCCACTGGGGATGAGTTTCATAAGCAATCCAGGACCCATTTGGCGGGCCCTTCTCCCTGTAAAAAACAGGCGGAACAGGCCGCTACTTCCCAAACTCCAGCACCACGGCGGTTTTAGCGGGCAGCGCTAGTGTCGCCACGCTGTTCAAACTCTCGCCCGTCAGCACGTTGCGGGCCTTCGTGAAGCCGGCCATGCGCTCGGCGAAGCGGGCGGTGGGCAGGCTGACGGGGGTGGAGGTGGTGTTACTGGCAACCATCACGGTGCCGGTGGCATCGTAGCGGAAGTACACGTAGAGGCCGTCCTGGGGTAGGTATTGCATCAGCTTGCCCGAGTGCAGGGCGGGGTGGTCGCGGCGGTAGGTGGCGAGCTTTTTCACGAAGTCAAAGGCTTCGTTTTCGCGGGCAGTGCGGCCGGTGGCCGTGAATTTGTTCGCCGCATCGCCGGGCCAGCCGCCGGGGAAATCCTTGCGCACCTCGGCGTCGGTGGGGTCCTTGAAGTTCTTCATCAGGATTTCGGTGCCGTAGTACAGGCTCGGAATGCCGCGCGTGGTGAGTAGCCAGGTCAGGCCCATCTTGTAGCGGTCGAGGTCGTCGCCGATGACGGACAGGTACCGGTCGTGGTCGAAGTTATCGAGGAAGGTGACGAGCCGGTTGGGGTTCTCGTACACGGCATCTTTGGCCAGCGTCTGGTACAGGTGCTGCGCGCCGCCGTCCCAGCCGGTCGCGGCCGGCGTACCTACTTCCTTCAGGGCGGCCAGGAAGCCGTCTTCAAGTACGAAATCGAGCCCGCCGGGCTGGTTCGACTTGAACGGAAAATCAATCTTGTTGCGGGTGTAGTAGGCCTGGTCCACCACGTTGTGCACCGCCGACTCGCCGAAAATGTGGATGCGCGGGTACTCGGCCAGCAGCGCCGCGTTGCAGCGGTTCATAAAGGGCTGGTCGTTGTAGATGTAGGTGTCGATGCGGTAGGCGTCGATGCCGAAATTCTCCACGTTCCAGAGGGCGTTTTCAATCAGGTAGTTGGCCACGTAGGGGTTCTGCTGATTGAGGTCGGGCAGGAAGGGCACGAACCAGCCGTCGAGCGTGACTTTGCGGTCGCTCGGGGCGGCGTGCGGGTCGGTGATGGGCTCGTACTTATAGGTGGTATTGGTGTAAGTGGGCCACTGGTGCAGCCAGCTTTTCATGGGCAGGTCCTGCAAAATCCAGTGGGTGTTGCCCACGTGGTTGTACACGGCATCCTGCACCACCTTCAGGCCGGCGGCGTGGGCCTGCTGCACGTAGCTTTTGTAGCCCGCGTTGCCGCCGAAGCGCCGGTCTATCTTATACTGGTCGGTAAAGCCAAAGCCGTGGTAGGACGCGCGCATCGTGCCGCCCTCGTTGGTCAGGGGCTGGTCGTTTTCCGTTACCGGCGTCAGCCACACGGCGGTCGCGCCCAGTTCCTTGATGTAGGGGAAGTGCTGGGCCACGCCGGCCAGGTCGCCGCCGTGGCGGAAGAACGGGTTGGCGCGGTCGAGGTTGGTATCGCGCATGTCGGCGAACTTGTCGTTGGCCGGGTCGCCGTTGGCGAAGCGGTCAATCATGGCTTCGTAGATGAAGTCGGCATCGGTTACGCCCTGGCCTTTGGGCGACTTGTCGCGGGCCCGGATTTCCCAGGTTTGGGTTACCGTCTGGCTGCCTTTTTTGCCGGTAATCGGCACGCGGCCGGGCTTGGCGGTGGGGCTGATGACGAGGTCGAGAAAGGCGTAGTTGGGGTTCTCGACGGTGTTGGTTTTCACCAGCTTCACACCGGGGTAGTTGATGCTGTAGCTGAGCGTGCCTGCGGCCGGCCCGTGCACCAGCACCTGCACGCGGGGGTTTTTCATGCCTACCCACCAGTTGGTGGGGTTCACGCGGTCGATAGCGGCGGTTTGGGCCTTGGCTAATTGAGGGAGCAGCAGGGCCAGGAACGGCAGCAGGAAGCGGTTTTTCATGGGTGGAAGTCGGGGGGGACTGACAGAGTATTTTGTAGAATATTCAATCTTAGGGACGTCATGCTGAGCGCAGCCGAAGCATCTCGCGTGTAGTAGTAATCATTTACTGTTGCGGTAGATATGCTTCGGCTGCACTCAGCATGATGTCCCTTTACTATCGTTCTGGCAATGTCGTGCTACCCCCGCTTGCGGCCCTGGCCCAGCAGCTCGATGGTTTGGGCCAGGCGGAGGGTGCGGGTTTCGGGTTTTTTGGCCCCTTCGAGCCAACGCACGAATTCGCGCTGGTGGGTGTAGGCCAGCTTGGCGAAGTAGGCGGCGGCATTGGGGTTCCGGGCAAGCTGCTCGGCGAGGTCGGCGGGGGCCTCCATCTGGCGCTCTGCTACGTCGCGCGAGAGCGTCACGCGCACCGTGTCGCCGATGGTCTTGTCCACCGCTTTGCGGATTTGCTTGAGGACGTGCAGGGCGTGGTGGCCGTCGCCGAGCGGCGTAATGCTGCCCTGGTACGGATAGCCATCAAAAGTGACCTGCACGGGAACCCGGCCCCGGGTGCCGTACACCTCCGGTACCGAGAACGGCACCACGACGAACACGCCGCCATCGCCGTCGCCGGCTTCTAAAACTGCTTCAAATTCGTGTTCGGGCTGCATAAGGGCGAGGGGATTGGGGCCAGTGGGAGCGCAAAGAAAACCAATTAGGCGCAACTCACTCTGGCCGCGTCCTCAGCCCAGGGCTACTTCGGCCAGCACCAGCTGCACGGTGGCTTCATCGGCGGCGGGCACGATGCGGACTTCGTCCAGGGTGTCGGCGTGAAGGTTGCGCAGCTGGCGCAGCACCTCGGCATCGGGTACCAGCACCAGCGTGGCGCGGCGCAGGGCCATGCGCTCCACGCCCAGCAGCCAGCCGCGCTCGGTGGCGGGGGCCGTGGCGCTGGCCAGCGCGGGCACGTACAGCACCAGCGGCCGGCCCGTCTGGTTGCGAATTTCGAGCGCCGCCAGCCAGGCGGGCCAGGCCGGAGCATAAATCACGTCGAAATCGTGGCGGCCATCCACCAGCTGCGCCGCCTGGCGGGCATACTGAATCATGCGAAAGTTGAGGCCCTCCAGGGTCGGTTGGCGCACGGCCCACTCGGGAGCGGGCACCGGCGCGGCGGCCGGGGCCCCAGCGGCGGCTGCCGTGGTGCCCGGCGGGGCGGTATCGGGCACGAGGTCGTCTTCGGGGGCGTCGAGGTCGCGGGCTTCGGCGGCTCCCATTTCCGTTACGGGCTCATCGAACGGCGCTGGCACGGCCGTATCGGAGCGCCCTGCGGCGGCCGAAACGGCCTGCGTACCCAAAGTGGCAACGGCCGCTGGTGTTAGCGCAACTGCCCGCGCTTCAGCAAAAGCATGGGGGCGGGGCGGGGCCGGCGGCGGCGGCGGGAAGGACTCGCGAACAGTTGCGTAGGACGAAGCCGGAACTGCGGCTGGCGAAGTGGCAGCGGCCCCCGCGTATGGCGCGGCGGGAGCCTGCCAGGCCCCCGCCAGCGCCGGCCCACTGCGCGCCGGCCACTGGCTGCGGGCGGCCGTGGGGAGCTGGGCCGCTGGTAGCCTTGCCAAGCCGCGCGCTGCCCCCGGCACCAGCGAAAGACTGTGCGAAGTGGGAAGTACTCCCTGGATGGTGGGCAGCAAGTCATCGAGCCCCACCAGGCGGGAGCCGCCGGCCGCCGGAAGCGCGCCGGGGCCCGGCGGGTCGGTGGGTGGCAGCAGGTGCACGCCCGGGCCGCTGGCATCGGCATCGAGCGGGTTGGGGATAATGCCCGGCTCGGGCCAGGCTGGCGGCGGGATAACACCCATTTCGGAAGTGGCAGCCGATGCCGGGGCTCCAGCTGTGGGCCCGGCATCGGCCACCGGCAAATGCGGGTACACGGCCAGCACCGGGTGCCGGGCGGCCAGCTGGTAAACCAGCGGCAGGGTAGGAGGCAGGGCAGCGCCGCCGAGCACGACCACGGCCGGGTCGGCGTCGTCCCAGGCCAGGAGCAGGACGGAAAATTCGGTCGGATTCATGGGCAGCTGAGTGGGGAACGGCAACCAGGGAGCGGATACGGGGTAGCGCGCCGTTCGCCGAAAACTTCCCCAATGCTACGGCCTGCGAGCCACATCTCGCCGAAATTTCCTTTCCAGCGGTGGTATTCAAAAGTAACTTGCAACCTTAATCCGACCCCAACCGGCTGGCCCGGACTTCTTTTAGGGACATTAGCCGATGCTTTTGCCTTTTGTTTAGAATTAGCTTATGGATACCTCCATTCAGGAAAATAACTACATGGTGAACGACCTGGCGGCCCAAAGCCACCAGGAACATTATCCCGGCGAAATTATCCGGGCCGACGAGCTTGATAACAACCGCTTCCTCTTCAACTGCCAGAACGGCGTGCGGCTCTTATTGCACGTTCTCAGCGACAAGATTATCCGCTTCCGCTACCTCACCGATGGGCCGCTGTCGCCCGATTTTTCCTACGCCGTGCCCGCCGATGCCGTCTCGCGCCTGGCCCCCGCGCTGGTCGAGTTCCGCGAAAAGCCCGACCACTACCGCATCACCACCGAGCGCCTCATCTGCATCGTGCAGAAGGAAAACCTGAAAACCCGCGTCCTCGACCGCTCCGGCAGTATCCTGAGCGATGATGAGAAGGGCTTCCACTGGGAGTACGACTACGACACCGGCAACGACATCGTGAAGATGAGCAAGCAGGTGCCCGCCGGCGTGCACTACTACGGCCTCGGCGACAAGCCCGACAACATGAACCTGCGCGGCAAGCGCTTCACCAACTGGGGCTCCGATACCTACGGCTACGTGAAGGGCTCCGACCCGCTGTATAAGAACATTCCGTTCTACCACGTACTGCATCAGAAAATCGGACACGGCATTTTCTTCGACAACACCTTCAAGGCCAACTTCGACTTCGCCGCCGAGCGCGCCGACGTGACCAGCTTCTGGGCCCAGGGCGGCGAGCTGAACTACTACTTCATCTACGGCCCCACGCTGCTGGAGGTAACCCAGGAATACACCCTGCTCACCTGCCCGCCCGAGTTGCCGCCGCTCTGGACGCTGGGCTACCACCAGTGCAAGTGGAGCTATTTCCCGGAAAGCAACGTGAAGGAGATTGCGAGTGGCCTGCGCGACCGCAAAATTCCCTGCGATGCGCTCTACCTCGACATCGACTACATGGAGGGCTACCGCTGCTTCACCTGGAGCAAGGCGCACTTCCCCGAGCCCAAGCGCATGGTGCAGGAGCTGGCCGCCGACGGCTTCAAAACCATCGTCATCATCGACCCCGGCATCAAGATTGACCCCGAGTATTCGGTGTACAAAGAGGGCGTGGCCAACGACTACTTTTGCCGCCGCGCCGATGGCCCGCTGATGAAAGGCTCCGTCTGGCCCGGCCTCTGCAACTTCCCCGATTTCACCGCGCCCCGGGTGCGCGAGTGGTGGGCGGGGTTGTTTCAGGAATTGATTCAGGACATCGGCGTAAAGGGCGTGTGGAACGACATGAACGAGCCGGCGGTGTTCGAAAAAGGCACGTTCCCGCCCGACGTGCGCTTCGACTACGACGGCCACTGGGCCTCGCACCAGAAGGCGCACAACATTTACGGCATGCAGATGGCCCGCGCCACCAACGACGGCGTAAAGCGGTTCAGCTTCCCCAACCGGCCCTTTACCATCACGCGCAGCACCTATAGCGGCGGCCAGCGCTACTCCTCGGGCTGGACCGGCGACAACATCGCCAGCTGGGAGCACCTGTGGCTGGCCAACATTCAGTGCCAGCGCCTGAGCATCTCGGGCTTCAGCTTCATCGGCTCCGACATTGGCGGCTTCGTGGACTCGCCCACCGGCGAGCTCTACGCCCGCTGGATTGCCCTGGGGGCCTTCCACCCGTTCTTCCGCACCCACTCCTCCGGCGACCACGGCGACCAGGAGCCCTGGAGCTTCGGCGACGAGGTAACCGACCTGGCCCGCCACTTCATCGAGCTGCGCTACCGCCTGCTGCCCTACGTGTACACCGCCTTCTGGCAGTACGCCACCCACGGTACGCCCATGCTGCGCCCGCTCACCTTCCTCGACCAGAACGACACCGAAACCTACCTGCGCATGGCCGAATTCGGCCTCGGCGACCACCTGCTCGTCTGCCCCATCACCCAACCCGGGGCCGATGGCCGCTGGATGTACCTGCCCCGCGGCGACTGGTTCTACTACTGGACCGACGCGCCCCAGGCCGGGGGCAGCGAGGTCTGGGCGGCGGCCGACCTCACCCGCATTCCGCTCTTCGTCAAGGCCGGCGCGGTCATCACCATGCAGCCCGTGCTGCAATACGTGGGCGAACGCGCCATCGAGGAGCTCACCCTGCACGTCTACTACAAAAACGGCACCGCCGAAACCGTGCATTACGACGACGGCGGCGAAGGCTACGCCTACCAGGACGGCCAGCGCACCGTGCGCCGCTTTACCGTCACCGGCTCGGCCACCGGCCTCGTGCTCACCCAAACCATCGAAGGCGACTATGCGCCCAGCTACTCTACCTACCGCGTGGTGCTGCACGGCGTGGCCGGCACTATCGAAGTAACTGCCGACGGCCAGGCCGCCGAAGTAACCGAAGCAGCGCTGGAAACGGGGCTGGTGCTGCCTGGTTTGGTGGTGCCGGTGGGGTTTGGAGAGGTGCGGGTAGCGGTTGCTTCCGCTACTCCGGCCGCTTAAGTTTCTTAGAACATTGAATTTGGAATGCAACTTTCAGACTGCCTTGTAGGTCAAGGAAATAGAACGCCAGATTCCTTTCCTCATGAACCTGAAACTTGCCCGATTTACTGGTTTGCTGCTCGGCATCCTATGCGTCATAGGAACTATGAGTTGCACCTCCGAAGAAAAAAATCCTGCACCAGATTTGGTGGCAGTACGCTACGCCCAAACCCAATGTTCCGACCGCTGGGGCCAAGCCCAGAGCACACAACAACTCGTAGCTGCGGCTCAAACCTATCTAGCACAGCAGGGTCTGACGCTGCACCAGCCCCAAGCCAGCGTCAAAAATGCTGGTATGGTTTGCAACGCTTGCTCCTGCACAACGGGCTTAGTGCTGGAGGGTACGGTACAACCCGCCGATTTGCCGGCCATGCTTGCTTTGGGCTTTACCAAATAGTAGGCAGCCCGTTGGCGCGCACCAATTCGACCAGCTAATATTATAAAACCAAAACAGGGCACCCCACGGGGTGCCCTGTTTCCTTTCAACCCATCCAACAACTACGCCTTGCCTGGCGCGGCCGGCGCGGGTATGTCGGTCATCAGGTAGTTTTCGTATTGGCGGGCATCGGTAGTTGTGTAGCGGAGGCCTTGCGGCTGCTCATTTAATGGCCACGCTAGGCTCCTGCTGCTTCGCCACCAAAGCCACTGTTGCGGACCCGGGTAAGAAAACTACTTTTTGAATTTTAGCTTGTCCGCAACATTACGGGCAATGGTTTTGCCTTGCAGCAGGCTCACTTCGGTCGTTTTGCGGTAGTGAATGCCACCGTACACCCGCGAAACGCCGGCCTCGGTGGCCGCCTCGTCGAACGAGTTGAAGGGGCGCGGCACCACGCCCGCGATGTTGTAGGGCTTGTCCGTGTACTTGTAGTTGGCCCCAAACACTAGGGTGAGGGCCTCGGCTGCCGCGCCCGACGTAACGGAGTGGCCTGCCGGGTATTCGGGATGGGGCGGGGTCGGAATCAGCGTGTTCCAGCCGGGCTGGCCCATCACCGTGCGGATGTAGGTAATGGGCCGCCCGGCGTTGTACTGGTACTTGCTCTTGAACAGGCTGATTGTCGCGTCCGACATGGCAATGCTGACCTGGGCAAACGCCGCGGCGGCCGCATCTAGGGAGGGCTTTTGCGTGTCCAGCACTTGGCGCAGGACGTTGTGCCAGGAGTTATTATTCCAGAACAAGGCAATGGTGCGCTGCTCGGCCGTGAGGGCAAGCCCGATGTCTGACACTTCCTTGGCCTGTGCGTAGTACGCCGACGTGGGACTGGTCGAATACGGGGTGGGGGGGCCCTGGTCGGCCCCGGCGTCGCTGTTCAGTACCAGCGGGCGGCAGCGGCCCCAGTTGGTCAGTACCGCCGGGGCAAACGCCGGCGGCGTGGGCACCCACAAGCCCACGCCCACCGGGGGCGTATAAGGCGTGGCGTCGTCGCTGCCATCGGTTTTCGACCACGCGAAAACGGCAGCCGCCACCTGTTGGCCAAACGCCGCCGACCGGGCCAGCACATCCGCCGGCTGGTCTTTGTAGGCGGCAGCAGTAACTGCTTCCAGCGAATCGATGGTGGCTTTGCCGGCGGCCGAAGCGGTGGGGTACAGCGTGCGGCTCATGGCCGCTGCGGCCGCGTTGGCACACGCCGGCCAGTAGTAGGCCAGGTTGGGCGTCACGGCCGGCAGCCCCCCCAAGCCGTTGAGTTGCGGCGCGATGGACTGGTAGCCCGCCAGGCCCGGGACCGCGGCCTCGTACAGGGCAATGCTGCTGTAGGCATAGCGGCGCGGCGCGGCCCCGGGGCCGCCCGGCGCGGTTAGGGCCAGCTTCAGCTGCATGGTAAGCCACGAAGACACCACGTCGCCCGAATACACCGGGGCACTAGGCGGAGGAGAGGCGGTGGTCTCGTCGTCCTGGCAAGCGGTGGCCAGCAGGGCCCCCAGCAGCAGCAAGCCCGAGCAGCGCAAGCGCAAGCGGGAGCCAAAATATTGAGAAATTTTCATGGAAAAGCGTTGTTTTAGTGAGCTTTATGGATGATACTTGCTTCCTGCCGGGCGTGGCGCTACGGGGCCCGGCCGTGCGCCGGTGTCACTTCAGCGCGTTGGCCGCCACGTACGCCCCAATCTGGGTGCCCGTAGCCTGTCCCTGCACCGTGGAGCTGCGGAAGTGGTACCCGGCGTACAGTCGCGAGAGGGAGTTTTCGGTGGCCGCCTGCCCGAAGCTGGTGTAGCTCCGGGTTTTGCGAGCGTTATTGGTGAGGGAAAACGGCACGGCGTCGGTGCCGAAATAGCTTTGGAGCACGGCTGCCGCGGCTCCGCCCGCCATGGCGTGGCCCGACGGGTATTCGGCGTCGGGCGGGTTGGGAAAGGCCAGCGGCAGCCAGGCCGCGTCGGGTGCGGTGTCGGGGTTGGTGTCGGTGCCAGCCAGGCGAATGGCGGTGATGGGCCGCCAGCGCCGGTAGGTGTACTTGGCATCGCACATGGCCACGTAGGCGTCGGCTTCGGCCATTTGCACCAGGGCCAGCAGCCGCACGGTGGCGTAGGCGTCGGCGGGCTGGGCGGCCAGCGCGGTGCGGGCCACGCGGTTCCAGGTCAGGGGCGAGTTGTCGAGCCAAAACAGGGCGCTGGCGGCCTGGTCGGGGGTGCGGGTGGCGCTGGTCGCGCCGCCCAAGTCCTTTACTTCGTTGAAATCGGCCGTATAGGCCGCCGAAGCCAGCGTTGGCGGGGGCCCGGGCCGGAACTGGTTGGCGGTCGTCAGCGCGAACGGCTTCACGTCTTTCCACCCCGCCAGGGCGTAGAAACCGTTGAATGGGGGCCCGTCGAAAGGCGGCGTGTACTGATAGTCGCCGGGGTTGGTACCAATCGGAAACGGCGTTTGGGCGGCATCCGCGCCATCGCCTACGCGCTGGGCCAGCACGGCCTTGGCGGCGGCCTGGCCCAGGGCCACGCCCTGGGTTTTAGCGTCGCCGTCGCCGATTTTTGCCAGCGCGGCCTGGTAGAGCGAATCGGCGTAGGTTTTTTGGGCGGGCAGCAGCGCCACCAACGCGTCGTGGGCGGCGGCGGCCACCGCGGCATCGGGTGCGGCGGTGGGCACCAAGGGCCCCCGCAAGGCGTAGGGTGCGTTTTTTTGCTGGATGTTATTCAGCGCGTCGTACATGGCCAGGTTCTCGATGGCGTACACCCGCGCCTCGATGTGGGGCAGCACGAAGAAGCCGGTGGCCGGATTGGTCAGGCGCGTGACGGCCACGGTACCGGCCTGGTTCCAGGCCAACACGGCGGCGGGGCTCACTGGCCCGGACTCGGGGCCCTCGGTCGCGTCTTTATGGCAAGACGTGGCCAGCAAAATGCCCGCGGCCAGCAGCGCAAGGGCGGGGCGTAAAAGCAGGTTTTTCATAAAAAATCAGTTTGAAAAGGTGGTTGGAAATGAAGGGGTTGCCAGGCTGGGTTGCGTTGCCGGGCGGGCCGGGTAGCCTAGCGGGTGGCGTACAGGTGTTGCAGGCGGCGGTCCTGGCCAAGTTGCTGTGCCAGCACTGTGGGGGCCAGGGCCGCCGCGGGGCCGTGCAGCACGCGGGCCAGGGCTTGGTTGAGTTGGTGGGTGGTGCGGCGGGAGCGGCGGCCGGGGCGGGCCAGGTCGAGGCAGAGGCTTGCCAGCCGCTCTTCGTGCACAAGCCGGTCCTGGCCGCCGTAGAAGCGCACGATGGTGTAGTCGCGGGTCGTGCGGTTGATTTCCAGGTTCCAGTAGCCGGGTAGGGCGGCGGGCGGCGGGCCCTGGGCGTGGCCCGCAAGCGAGCCGAAGAGCAGCAACAGCCCGCCGGCCAGACGCAGGAATAAGGTGGTTTTCATAATCCAATGGGGAGATGAAGGCGGGAGAAATAGGGGACGGCGGGGCAGGGCGGGGAGGCGGGCTTTTATGGCGGCAGCAAGCGAAAAACGGGGTGATTGGTGGAGTGATTTGAACCACTGCAAAGCACGAAGCCCCCGCGCCGATGGGCATTTGCGGAGCGCACAAAATCCATTGCCCACGTAGCGGGGGCGTTTGCGCAGGTTGCAAAGGCGTTTGGGCTGGTTGCGAAGCCCCGGCGGCGAAGCCCACGGTCCGGGAAATAGCATTTATTTATTAATAATTATTTATATTTATTATTATGCCCTGCCCGCAGTGGCTCAACGGTGGCCAGCCCCGCGGCAGCCTCCTCTCACGCCCGGCCCCGGCCGGGCTGCTGCCCATGAAAACCCGCTGCCTGACCGGCCTGCTCCTCGGGTGCTGCCTGCTGCACGGGCTGAGCGCCCCCGCCCAACCCAACCCGCGGGCGGCCGTCGTTTCCGCTTCGCCCGATAGCGCCCAAACGCACTTCACCGTGGCGTTGGTCAACACCTTGGACATGAGCAAGCAAACCCCGGTGCGCTGGCGCTACCGGCCCGGTCTGCCGCCGGGCTGGGCCAGCCCCGCGACCAACGACCGGGATTGGCTGTTGGCCTACACCCAGTTTCAAACGGGCGCGAGCCCGCCCGGCTGGCATGGCACGGGCTGCTTTCGCCTGCATTTTACCCTCGATTCGGCTTTGTTGGGCCAGCCGCTGGGCTTGCGCGTCTTGCACGAAGGGGCCTCGGAAATCTACCTCGATGGCCGGCTGCTAGTCCGCTACGGGACAGTGGGTCCGTCGCTGGAAACCACCAAGGGCTTCTTTCCGCGTCACGAAACGCTGTCTTTTGTGCTCGGCACCGCCGGCCCGCACCTGCTGGCCGTCCGCTACGCCAAGTTTGGCAAGTGGGCATTCAACAAAGCCGGGTTCTCCCTCTGGGTAGGCTCGCCCAGGCATACCCTGGCCCAAATTATTGACACTGAGCGCCGGGATATGCTCCACCTGTTTGTGATGGTGGCCACTGGGGTGCTGGCCCTGTTGCACTTGTTTCTGTTTCTGTTCTACCGGTCCCAACGCGCTAACCTGTACTATAGCCTCTATACGGGCGTAGCCGCGGGCACCAGCCTGATGCATTATTTGCGGGTCACCCTCACGGACGAGGACGCGCGCTGGTGGGTCCACCTGGGTTCCCAGGCGAGCGAGGTGCTGAGCCCCCTTCTGCTGCTGGTATTCATCTACTCGGTGTGCCAGGTGCGCCTCACCCGGCGCTGGCTGGGGCTGCTGGGGCTGGCGGGCGCGGCCCAACTGGCCATGGTGCAGCCGGCGTTCGTCAACCAGCGTCCTCCGCTGGTCTTCCTTGGATTGATGTTGGTGCCCTGGCTCGATATGCTGCGGGTGCTGGGCCGCGCCCTGTGGCAGCGGCGGCCGGGCGTGGAGCTGGTGGCCCTGGGCTTCTTAGCCACCATTCTGGTGTACATTTTTGCTTTCTGGGACCTGTTCGGCTTGTGGCCCGGCTACCTCACGTTGACTCAACAGCTTGTTATTCAACTGGGGCTCTTGGTTTTGCCCGTGTGCATGTCGGCGTACCTGGCCCGCGAGTTTGCCACCACCCGCCGCGGCCTGGAAACGCAGCTGCGGCAGGTCGAGCAGCTCTCGGCCCACACCCTTGCCCTGGAAACTGAGCGCCGCCAATTGGTAAGCGCCCAAAACGAGCGCCTCGAGGCCACCGTGCAGTCCCGCACCGAGGAAATCAGCCACCAAAACCACGCCCTGGCCGCCCAGCGCGACGAGATTACGGTGCAGGCTGACCGCCTCCGGGCCCTGGACCAGGAGAAGTCGCGCTTCTTCACCAACATCACCCACGAGTTCCGCACCCCGCTCACCCTCATGCTCGGGCCCGCGGCTCAAATAGCGGCCGACACCCGCGAGCCCGCCACCCGCCAACAGGCCCAGCTGGTGGAGCGCAACGCCCAGCGTCTGCTGCACCTAATCAACCAGCTCCTCGACCTGAGTCGTCTCGAAGCCGGTCAGCAGGCCTTGTGCCTCGCCCCGGGTGAGGCGGTGAGCTTCGTGCGCGGGCTAGTGGGCGGGTTCGAGTCGTTGGCCGAGCAGCGCGGCATCGCGTATTCATTCGAAGCTGACCCCCCGGCCCTGACCGCCCGGTTTGACGCCGATAAACTGGAAAAAGTGGTGGTCAACCTGCTTTCCAACGCCTTCAAGTTCACGCCCAGCGCCGGCGAGGTGGCCGTGTTGCTGCGCGTGGCCGGGGCCCCCGATGCCCCCGGCTGGCTGGAGCTAACGGTGCGCGACACCGGCCGCGGCATTGCCCCGGCACAATTGCCACACGTGTTCGACCGCTTTTACCAGGCCGATGCCTCCGACACCCGCGCCCACGAAGGCACTGGCATCGGCCTGGCCCTGACCAAGGAATTGGTGGAGCTGCACGGCGGCACCATTGCGCTGGCCAGCGAACCGGGCCGCGGCACCACCGCCACCGTGCGCCTGCCGCTGCTACCAGCCACTGAAGCCGCCCCGATACCCGCCGCTGGGGCCCCAAAGCCCCCGCCACAGGCCGCCGAAACCGTGTCTGAGACCGTCCCCGGTCCTCCTGAGCCAGCGCTACCGGAGGCCCCGGAAAGGTCCCTGGTGCTCATTATCGAAGACAATGCCGACATGCGGGCCTACCTGCGCACCGTGCTGGCCCCCGACTACCACTTGCTCGAAGCCGAAAACGGCGAAGCCGGCGTGGCCCTGGCCGGCGAGCACTTGCCCGACCTCGTGCTCACCGACGCCATGATGCCCTTGCTCGACGGCTATGGCGTGTGCCGGGTCCTGAAGCACAACGAGCGCACCAGCCACATTCCCGTGGTGCTGCTCACGGCCAAGGCCGACCTGCCCAGCCGGCTCCAGGGCCTCGACACCGGAGCCGACGCTTACCTCACCAAACCCTTCCGGCGCGAGGAGCTGCTTTCCCAGTTGCGCAACCTCGTGCGGTGCCGCCAGCAGCTGCAGGCCGCCTACCGCCGTGCCCTGGCCGACGCCCCGCCGCCCGGCCCACCCACGATAGAAGAGGCCTTTCTGGCCCGGGTGCGGGCCGCCGTAGAGGAGGCCCTCGACGACGAAACCCTCGATGTGGAAACCCTGGCCCGCACGCTGGCCCTGAGCCGCACCCAGCTGCACCGCAAGCTTAAGGCCCTCACCGGGCAGGCCCCCGGCGATTTCATCCGCCTCATCCGCCTCACCCGCGCCCACGAGTTGCTGGCGGGCGGCACGGCGACGGTGGCCGAAGCCGCTTATCAGGTGGGCTATGGCAACCCGGCCAACTTCTCCACCAGCTTCTCGCACCACTTCGGCTACGCCCCCAGTGAAACCCGCCGCCGGGCATCGGTGGTGGCGTAGCGGGCCTTTCCGATGCCGCAGCGGGCGATAGCCTCGGGGTAACGGGCGGCAACGCGCCAACTTCAGGCATGCGAGCGGGAGCAGAAATCGGGTTGCGCCCGGCGTCCCTGACTTCGCTGCCGAACCCGGCCAAAGCACCGCTTTCCGGCGAATATATTCGGCCAGGGTGTAAGGTTGGTAGCCGGCCCCCGTCAGATGCAGCATCAATCAGGTTGCTTTGCCTGACAAACACGCTTTTTATGAACACACTTGCTTTATTAGCCGGCGCGCTGCTCTTCGCCGCGCCGGCCTTGGCCCAGACGACTGCTCCCCTCACGGCCTCGGCGCTGGCCGTGGGTGACCGGGCCCCGGCTTTTAAGGGCACCGATGCCGCCGGCCAGCCGGTTGAGCTCGCCCGGCTCCTGAAAAAAGGGCCGGTGGTGCTCTATTTCTACCGGGGACAATGGTGCCCGTATTGCAGCAAAGAGCTGAGCCAGCTGCAGGATTCCCTGGCCGTCCTCACCCGCCAAGGGGCGCAGGTGGTGGTGGTAACGCCCGAAACGGCGGACAATATTGGCAAAACCGTGGCCAAAACCAAGGCTACCTTTCCCATCGTGCACGACCAGGATTTTTCCATCATGAAAGCCTACCACACGGCGTTCACCGTCGACCCGGCCACCGTGGCCAAGTACAAAGGCTTTGGGGTCGATTTGCAAAAGGCCAACGGGGCCGCCACCGAGGTGCTGCCGGTGCCGGCCACCTATATCATTGGCCGCGATGGCATTATCCGGTTTGCTTATTTCAACCCCGACTACCGCCAGCGCGTGAGTGTGCGGCAGGTGGCGCGGGCGTTGGGGCAGTAGCCATACCGGGCCTTTTTGGGGGCGGCCGGGACCTGGCAGGCGATGGCCGGTGCGGATGGTCGGGCCGTGCTGATGGTAGGAGTACAGCGCATTGTGCCGTAGTCCCGGTAACGGAATCCTGACACGATGCGCTGAATGATTTTGAGCCGGTAAAGCTCTGGCGCTGAACAATACCGGCGCACTAAAGTTGGGGTACCCGGGTAGCTTGCGCCAGTTGGCCAGGTACCACGAGCCCTGTCGGAATTGCTTTATTCCGGCAGGGCATCGTCATTTGCGGCCGCACGCTCCGCCTGACGATTATGCCCGGTACCACCCTTCAAGCCATTAGTATCTACAAGCTGCTGGTGCCGTTGCGCGAGCCATTCGTTATCTCGCTCGGGCTGCTGCGGTCGGTCGAGAACATCATCGTGGTGCTGCGCACGGCCGATGGACACGCCGGTTACGGCGAGTGCAGCCCCTTTCTCACCATCAACGGCGAGAGCGTGGATACCTGCTTCATCGTGGGCCAGTATTTCGCGCCGGCGCTCAAGGGCCGCGACGCGCTGGACCTGGCCGGCAATCTGGCCGAGCTCGACCGCATCATCTACGGCAACAGCAGCATCAAAAGCGCTTTCGATATTGCCCTGCATGACATTGCGGCGCAGCACGCGAGCCTGCCGCTCTACGCCTTTCTGGGGGGCAAAAACAACAAAATCCTCACCACCGACATGACCGTGAGCCTGGGCCCACCGGCCAAAATGCAGGCCGATGCCGTGCGGTTTCAGCGTGAGGGCTTTCCGGCCATCAAGGTGAAGCTGGGCGGGACGCTGGCGGAGGATGTGGCCCGGATTAGCGCCATTCGGGCCGGCATTGGCCCCGCGCACCCGCTGCGCGTGGATGCCAACCAGGGCTGGGCCACGGCCGACAATGCCATTGCCGTGCTGCAGGCCCTGGGCAAATTCAACATAGAGCACTGCGAAGAGCCCATCCTGCGCCAGCATTTTATGGAGCTGAGCCGGGTGCGGGCGGCCTCGCCCATCCCCATCATGGCCGACGAAAGCTGCGGCGATGAGTACGATGCGGCCCGTCTTATCCAGCTGCAGGCCTGCCAGTTGCTGAATATCAAGCTGGGTAAATCCTCCGGCTTCCACCGCGCCCAAAAAATTGCGCGGCTGGGCGAGGCGGCCGGCCTCACGCTGCAGGTGGGCGGCTTCCTCGAATCGCGGCTGGGCATGACGGCCGCCGCCCACCTGGCCCTGAGCAACCCGGCCATTCACTACTGCGATTTCGACACGCCCCTTATGTTCACGGCCGACCCCGTGGTGGGCGGCATCCGTTACCACCCGGGTGGGGTGATTGAGCTGCCGACCGGGCCCGGGCTGGGCGCGACAATTGATGAAGCCTGGCTGCGCAAAGCCGAACAGGTGCATTTTTGAGGTGCGGCGTGCTGGCGTGGAGCCCCACAGCACGAGACGCTTGCCGCCGGTTTCAACGCAAAAGAGGCGCTCATGGAACGCCTCTTTTGTAAGCTGCAGCGGCCGGGTAAAGCCGCTTGAAATCGTTGCGGAGCAGGGCCGGGCACGAAGGCCCGGAAGGGAAATGTGGAAAAGGAAAAAGGAAAAACGGGCGCTACGGGCGTGGCGCTCAGAAGGGCAGGCGCGGGCCGTTGCCGCTGGCAACCTGCCGGGCCAGCGCCGCCACCCGCGAGCGGAACAGCAGGCGGTCGAACACGGTGGGGTGGTCGGCGTGGGCGAAGTAGCGCAGCTGGAAAGGCCCAAGCTGGAGCGTGAGCTGCTGGGCCACAGTACTAGCGGGCCGCTCGGCCGGCCGGGCCGTGGGTTCCTGAGCGGCGGCAGCGGCCGGGGCGGCCTTGGGCTGGGCCACGATGGGCGTGCAGGGCGCGGGGCCGGCGGCGCGGCCGGCGCGGGGAGCAGCCGCCAGCAGCAGCAGCACGAATGAGGCCCGGAGCGAAATGGAAAGGAAAGCCATGATGCAGAAAGGAGAGGTGAGAAAAGCCGTTTTCAGAGGATGGGTTCGGCGCATGCCCAAACCCGAAGCAAACCTAGGCGGCGTATTTCCAGCTTGCCAGAATATTACACCAACCCGGTAACATGGAGGACGAACGGGGCCATTCTGATGAAATGCCCGGGGACTACTCGCCGCTTTTGCCGCCCACCACGTGGCGCTGCAGGGCCTCGAAGAAACCCCGGCGATAGGTGTCGCCGAGCGGGGCGGTGGCCTTGCCGTCGCGGAAGAGAATCAGGTTGCCGTCGAGGGCCTTTATTTTGTCGAGCGATACGATGTAGGACTTGTGCACCCGCATAAATTGCGCGGCCGGCAGGCGCTCCTGCAAATCCTTCATGTTGAGCAGGGTGATGATGCGCTCCTGCTCGGTGTAGATGGATACGTAGTTTTTCAGCCCCTCCACGTACACAATATCGTTGAAAGCCACTTTGCGCATGTGGCCCTTGTTGTCGCCCTTCACGAAAATATAGTCGTCGGGCAGCTGCGCGGGAGCTATGGGTACCGCCACCGGGGCCTGCGCCTTGAGGGCCTTCTGGCTGGCCTTCACGAAGCGCTCGAAGGCAATGGGCTTGAGCAAATAGTCGAGGGCTTCGAGCTCGAAGGCGGGCACGGCAAACTCGCTGTAGGCCGTGGTGAAAATAACCTGGCACTTGCCGCGCAGCAGCGGCAGCACCTCCAGCCCCGAGAGCTGGGGCATGTGAATGTCGAGAAACACCAAATCGACGGGTTGGGTGGCCACCAGGCGCAGGGCATCAATGGGGTTGGTGGTGGTACCGGCCAAGGTCAGAAACGGCGTTTTCTCCACGTACTGGCGCAGAATATCGATGGCGGCTTGCTCATCGTCAACAATCAGGCAGGAAATCACTAGAGCGAAAGGTGCAGGTGGGCGGTGTAGGAGTCGGGCTCGTCGGCGATGGCTAGGCGGTAGCGGTTGGCGTACACGGCATCGAGGCGGCGGCGGGTGTTGGCGAGCCCGATGCCGGTGGAATGCTCGATGGGGCCGGTGCGCTTGTAGTTGCGGGTGTACAGTTCCAGCTCGTTGTCGCGCACCGTGAGGCGCAGCAGCAGCGGGTTGCGCGCATCAAACAGCTCGCCGTGCTTGAAGCAGTTCTCGACGAAGGTGATGAGCACCAGCGGCAGAATCATCAGATATTGGGTGCTGCCAGCCACCTCGAACTCGACCTGCAGGTTGTGGCCAAAGCGCAGCTGGTTTAGGGCCAAGTAATTGCGCAGGTGCTGCACCTCCTTTTCCAGCATCACTTTGCCCTGCTCGCCGCCCTCGTTCAGGGCGTAGCGCATGATGTCGGAAAGCAGCAGCACGCTCTTGGCCGTGGGCTCGGACAGCGGGTAAACCTGGGCGTAGAGGAAGTTGAGGGCGTTGAAGAGGAAGTGCGGGTTAATCTGGCTCTTGAGGAAGGCGATGTCGGCCTCCAGCAGGCTGCGTTCCTGCATGCGCAGCTGGTGCTCCTGCTCGCGCAGCTGCTTTTGCAGGCCAATGGCGTGCTTGGCATAGGCATACACCATGCTGTAGGCCAGAAACAACATGGCCCGGTAGTAGGTCTGAGCCAGGAATATGCTCAACTTGGACAGGTCGACTTCCTGTATGGGATGAGCTACTAACAGCGGCATCAGCAACGCGTTTAGCAGGTAGCGCAACCCGCCGTAAACCACCAGCACGCCCAGTAGGCCGAGCAGGTAAGCAGTAAAACGCCGCCGAATGAGAAACGCTGGAAACAGCCACAGGGCGTTGGCATACACCAGGGCGGCGTGCAGCGTCCAGTTGAGCAAGGTATCCCAAAGGGAGGGCATCTGCAGGCCCACGAGCAGGATGAAAATAACTTCGTAAAAATAATACGCCAGCCAAACGCCTGCATGCAGCAAAACGGTTTTGGCGCGGGCTGTAGGCAGGAACATAGAAAAAGGGCGGGGAGGAGGCGAAAGCGTAAAGGTGCTCATAAAACAGGCGGTGTAGAACAGTGAAAAGGGGCGCGGGCCACCTGCCCGGCCCCGCCAGGGCTCGCGCGCCGAAACTTGAAACAAACCTATCGCCGCGCCTGAAGCCTCCCAATATTATTACACCAACGCCCCGTTGGGCGGTACCAACGGCGGCCCCCGCGCCGGCTATATTTGGCCGCATGATGCCTTCCCCGTATTCCTGCTGATGCGCCAGTTCCTGCTCCTGCTGCTGCTGGCCGGCCCCGCTGCCGCCCGCGCCCAGGGCCGGGCCAACGTCCTGCGCCAGGTACTGCGCCACGACACGGCCGGCCTGGGCCGGGTGCTGGCCCGGCCCGCGCAATACCACCTGCAAATTCTCTATACCCGCATCCGGCGCGACGCGGCGGGCCAGCCGCACTTCCGCTCGTACGGCTACCGGGTGCGGCCCCGTGCATACTTCTACCCCGCCAGCACCGTGAAGCTCGCCGCCGCCGCGCTGGCCCTGCAAAAGCTGCGGGCGCTGGGTGCGCAGCATCCCAGCCTCGGCCCCGACTCGCCCATGCTCACTGATTCGGCCTTCGCGGGCCAGACGCAGGTGCGGCGCGACAGCAGTGCCGGCGGCGGCCGGCCCACCGTGGGTAATTACGTGCGCAAGGCGCTCATCGTGAGCGACAACGATGCTTTCAACCGGCTGTACGAGTTTGTGGGCCCCGAGGAGCTGAACCGCGAGCTGGCCCGGCTGGGCCTGCGCGGCAGCCGCCTGCTGCACCGCCTGTCGGTGGGCGACCAGGAGCCCGGCAGCCGCCACACCAACCCCGTCCGCTTCCTTGCCGACACGGCGGCTACGCAGCTGCGCTACCAGCAGCCGGCCGGCTACTACGCCGGCTCCTGGCCCCAGCTTGGCCTGCACGGCGAGGCCATCGGCCAGGCCTATCTCAAGGGCGACCAAAAAATAGCCGGCCCGCTGGATTTCAGCCAGAAAAATGCTTTTTCACTGCCCGACCAGCAGCAGCTGCTGCGCACCATTTTATTCCCCGAAACCGTGCCGCCGGCTCGCCGCCTGCACCTCGCGCCCGACGACTACACCCGGCTGCGCGCGGCCCTTTCGGAGCTGCCGCGCGAGAGCGCGCACCCGCGCTACGATGTGGCCCATTACCCCGATACCTACGTTAAGTTTCTGCTGGGTGGGGCCGGGCTGGCCCCGCTGCCGCCGGGCGTGCGGGTGTTCAATAAAATCGGGCAGGCCTACGGCTTTCTCATCGACAATGCCTACGTGCAGGACGAGGCCCACGGCGTCGAGTTCCTGCTCAGCGCCGTGCTCTACGTGAATGCCGACGGCGTGCTGAACGACGATAAATACGAGTACGACAGCATCGGCTTTCCCTTCCTACGCGACCTGGGCCGGCGCGTGTACGAGGCCGAGCTGCGGCGGAAAACGGAGCCTCCGAAATAGGACCCACGCAAAACCGCCCGCCACTCCCGAATACAGCGGGCGCGGCGGGCGGTTCGGGTAGGCGCAACTCTGGGGGCTTACTCCACGGCCAGGCGGCGCGACTGGCGGCCGCTGCGCACCACGTACATGCCGGGGGCGAGGCCGGCCGGCAGCGTCAGCTGCAAGGGGCCACCGGCGTCCGGCAGCACGGCGCTGAGCAGCACGCGGCCGGCCAGGTCCAGTAATTGCACTGCCTCGCCGGGGGCCAAGCCACCCACCGATACCGTGCCGTGGGCCGGGTTGGGCCACAGCTGCAGCTGGGCGGTGCGGCCGGCGGGCACGGCTACCGTGCGCACCGGCGAGAACGTGGCCGTGCCATCGGTGTCGAGCTGGCGCAGGCGGTAGTACACCAGCGGGCCGGGCGCGGTAGTCAGGGTGCCGTCGTCGAACTGGTAGGTGTGGGCGGCGCTGCTGCTGCCCTGCCCGGCCACCCAGCCCAGCCGGCGGAAGGCGCGCCCGTCGGCCGAGGCTTCGACTTCGAAGCCAGCGTTGTTTTTCTCGGAGGCGGTCGTCCAGGCCAAATGCGCTACGGAGCCCCGGACTTCGGCGGTGAAGGCTGCTAGCTCGACGGGTAGCGGCGTGCCGGCCAGGGTGATATTGGTGTTGTTGACGGCGAAGAAAACGTTGTTGAGTGCCTGAATTTTTAGGCGGCCCTGCGTGGTGGTTGCGCCGGGTAGGCGCACCGTGGCCGCCCCGTCGTTGGGCGTACTGGCCAGCAGCACCGTGGGGAAGGTGAGGCCGCCATCGCTGGAAAACAGCACCTGCACATAGGCGCAGCTCACCGGGGCCTGGTCGGTGCCCAGCACGTTCCAGGTGAGGGCGTAGTTGCTGCCCGGCGCGGCCGTGAGGGCCCCACTGGGTGCCGTAACGGTGAAGGGGCCGGCGGCGGCCACCGCCAGCACGACGTTGGCCCCGGCCACGCCGCCGCGGTTGTCGCGGGCCGTGAGGCGGAAGTTGAGCGGGCGGGCCACCTGCGGCAGCTGCTCGCTCACGGAAACCGTGCCGCTGAGAATATTCGCGAGCGACGGAAAGGTGCGCGTGGCGCTGGCCACCGGTGCAAAGCTGCGAAACAGCGGCGGACCCGACGCATCGGTTGGTGCCGCAGCCAGGCCCGAAGCATTGCCCAAATCCAGCTCCTCCCAGGAGTAGGAAAGTGCGTCGCCATCGGGGTCGGTGCCGGTGCCGGCCAGGGCGAAGGGGGTGCCCACCGGAATGGTGTAGGTGTTGCTGGCGGGCACCGTCAGGCTGGGCGGCTGGTTGCCGCTGGCGCTGGTGCTGGCGCAGGCCAGCCGTGGGATAATATCGGTGAGGCTGCCCGCGTGAAAGTAATTGATGCCACTGCCCACGTTATCGGGCGAGCAGCGCGAGTCGTACGACATAATGGTGTTGCCCGCGCCGGGCTCGTAAGCCGTGGTGGCGCTGCGGTTGCCGCCACCGCAGTTGCCCTGGTCGCCGTTGAAGGTGTGCGCCGACCCCAGCTGGTGGCCGACTTCGTGCGTCATCACCGCGGTCATGGCTCCCGCCGAGTAGCCGGTAGAAGCGCCCCCGCCTTTGTAAGTGCTGTTGCAGATAACGCCCACGTAAGCCACGCCCGAGTAGCCGTTGCCGCGGTAGCCCAGCACGTGGCCCACGTCGTAGGCCGCGCTGGTAATCACTCGGTCAACGACGGACCGGTTGGCATCCATCAGGGCCGAGGGGCTGGAATTGTCGTAGGGGTCGGTGCTGGCATCGGTGTAAACCAGCAGGTTGTTGTTGGCCACCAGCTGCAGCCGGAGCGCGAGCTCGCGCTCGTACACGGCATTAAGGGAGTTCACCAGCGTGGCCATGCTGGCCATCGTGCCGGCAACGGTGCCGCCGCCCAGGTTCTGCACGTACTCGCCGGTAGCGGCCAGGGCCAGGCGCAGGGTGCGCAGCTGGCTGCCATAAGGTGCCGGCGGGGCCGCGCCTGCGCCCGCCTGGGGCCGGGCCGCCTGGCCGGGTACCGTCAGGGCCCGGCAATCGAAAGGCGGAATGGTTTCGGCGCGGCTGTGGTAGCGGCCGGGGGCCACTGGGTCCAGCCCTAGGGCTACGGCCTCGCCGCCGGGCAGCAGCACCTGGGCGTGCAACCCCCCGGGGGCCGTTTCGAGGCGCACCGTGGCCGTGGGTTCATCGAGGCCACGGCCGGCGTAGGTCTGAATCTCGGGGAAGCGGGCCGCCAGGGCTGGGGCCAGCACCGGCACGTGCGTGATGGCAAAGCGGTGCAGGGTACCATCGGGGTAGGGCAACTCCAGCACGACGGCGTCGGCGGGCCGGGTTTCGAGGGGGGCAGCGGCCAGGCGGACGGCCAATTGTTTGGCATCGAGGGTGAACCAGGAGCCGGGCTCGGGGCTGGTGCCGCTGCGGGCCGGTGGGGTGGGGGCGGGCTGCCAAAGTGGCGGGGCGGTTTGCGACCAGGCCGCCGGGCTCAGGGCCAAAGCTGCCAGTGCAGCCGCCAGTGAACGAATTTTTATCATAGCTCGGAGAAAGAGTGAGGCGACGGCCAGCGGGCCGGTTTCAGCAGTTTTTGGGGTCGCGCACACTCCTCAAACTCCTGAACATCCTGCCGGCCGTCGCCTGCTATATCCCCGAAAATGCTATAATAGTTCGCTGATAAACAGTTAATGCACTGCCTGTCGTGTTTTTGTTCAATTTATCAAAATATATGTTGGAATGATGCCACCCGACCAGAGGGGAGGGGGATGGCTACAGAAACCGTGCTTTCAGCTCGGGCGTGGGCAGCCAGCAGCTCTCCTGTCGTCCAAACCAGCGGTAGCGGTGCCGCGCCACGAAGCGGTAGGCGGCATCGCGCCAGGTCCGGGGCAGCAGCCGGCCCACCCCCAGCAGCCGCCACGGCCCGCCCAGCTCGCGGGCAATGCGCAGCACGGCATCGGAGTGCGAATACAGCCGGCCGTTCAGTTCCAGCAGCACCGATTCGGGTTCGGCCGCAATCGTAGCCGCGTCAAACCCGTGCGCGGCCAGCACGGCCTGCCCAGCCGCGCTTTGCAGCGCCGCGAACCGGAAGCGGCTGGCCGCGTCGTGTTGAATAATGAATTGCACGAAGCCGCTGCAGAGGTTGCACACGCCGTCGAAGAGGATGAGAGTCATTTTTTAATGGTTAATGATTAATGGTCAACGGTTAATGAAATCCGGGAATGGTAAGCGCAAGGAATTCGATTAATCATTAACCGTTGACCATTGATAATTAACCACTGACTACGCCCACTGCTTGAGGTACTGAAAAACCTCCGGATGGCTGAGCAGGCCGCCGTGGTGCTGCTGGCTGAACACGGTGGTGCGCACGCCGGACCCGGCCGGCATCGTGGCCTCATCGCCAAACGTGGCGTGGCCCCGGGCGCTGCCGTGGCCCACCAGGCCATCGCCGAAGTATTCGCGCAGGGCCGAGGGCCGGGTGGCGCGCAGCCACGAGCCCATCAGAATATGGTACTGCACGCCGGGCAGCGGCGGCACGGGCGTGCGCGGTGGCGTGAGGTCGTCGGCGTGGGCATCCTGCCAATCCTCATCTACCAGAATCGAATAGCGCAAATCCTTGATGCCGTTGCTGCGCTGGTTGAGGGCCTTGCTAAGGAAGCGCGTCGGAAACAGGTTGATGCGTTCCAGCAGCCGCGCCGTGAAGTGCGAGTTTTGCTCAAGCCACGAGCCATCGTTGGGCGTGCCGATGAGGAAGATGGAGCGGAGGTGAGCCAGCCAGGGCGCTTTTTCAATTAAAAATGAAGAATGAAGAATGAAGAATTCTTCCTCAGATTTTGGGGTTGAAACAGGCTCACTTTTAATTTTTAATTCTTCATTTTTAATTCCCATCTCGCTGGCGTAATAGCCCGCCGAGCGGATAATGAGCCCGCCCATGCTGTGGCCCACCAGCACGAGCTCGCCAATGGCATCGGGCCAGGTTTCAACCAGCTCGGTGAGCAGGCGGTGGAGCTCGCGGCCGTTTTCGGAGAGGTGCAGGCCCGAGTTGAAGCGCAGGTACAGGGCGCGACTGTGGGTTTCCTCGGCCAAGCGCGGGCCGTAGCGGCGGCTGCCCGCCGCATCCTGAAAGCCGGTTTGCCAGATGAGCTCGTCGCCCATCAGGCCGTGGATATAAACGACGGTTTTCTGGCGGGTTTCGACCAGGCCCAGGTCGGTCACGGCTACGTCGTAGCCACCGCGCCGGAAGCTCATTTGAATAGCGCGCGGGTCGAAGCGGGCCGCCAGCTGGTCGCCCAGCGCCCCGTTGAGCACGGGCAGGAAAAAATGCTGGTGCGCCTGGCCGACCCGCACCAGGTAGCTGGCACCCCGCACGGGCAGCAGGGCGGCCTTGCCCACGGCCCCCAGGGCACGGCGGAAGCGGGAGGGCGGCTTAGGGGCGGAATCGTCGGACATAGCGAAAAGAAAAACGAACCCGGCACCGGGTTACCCCGAAAGTACCGCCAAGACTGGCAGAAGGTTGGCCTTCCGGTCGAAATCAACGTACTTTGCATTCCCAATACCAAGTACCACTACATGAAGCTTTCTTTTCGTTCCGCCCTGGCCCTGCTGCCGGGCCTCGCCCTGGCCGCCACGCTCTCGTCCTGCGAATACCATTGGAGCCCCGGCGAAAATTACGCGCTTCGCCACGGTTTCAGCAACCCGCCCGGTTGGCACAGTTCCGACGTGGACCGCGACAGTATCAATAACCAGCCAAAAGCCACCACGCCCATCGGCGAGGGCTCGGCTACGGCCATCAAAAAAGGCACCGTGCAGGATAAGCTCAACTCGGCTCCGGCAGGGGCCAGTGCCACCGCCGGCCAGACCGCCAGTGGCCAGATGGGCGCTGTCGACCAAGCGCAGCCCAAGAAATAAGCCGGCGTTTGCCAACTGCAAAAAGCCCGCTGCCGAAGAGGTAGCGGGCTTTTTGCGTTCAATTTGATGACCAGCGCAGCCAGCCCCGGTCGGACCGGCGATGCGGAAGCAGGCAGTGCTACTCGGCTACCGGCCGCTGCCCCACCCGGGCGTAGCCGAAGCGCACGGGCGGCAACACGGCGTGGTAGCCATCGAGGCCGGAAATGGCGGCCGTGCCGGCGGCCGCGAGGTCCAGAGTGCCATCGGGTCGCAGTAGCTCGTCGCGCAGGTACACGTGCGCTACGGTGCCCACCAGCAGCACGGTGCCGTTGCTGATGTGGTGCTCCTCCAGCAGCCGCAGGCCAATGCTGAGGGTGCTTTCGGCCACGTAGGGCGCGGGAAAGTCGTCGCGAAATTCGGCCGTGAAGCCGCAGGCGTCGAACTCCGATACTTCGTCCGGGAAGTTGGCTGAGGTGTAGTGGGCCTGCGCCGCCAACGCTTCGGGCACGTGGTTGAGGGTGTAGCAGCCGCTGGCTTTGAGGTTGGCGTAGGTGTGGCGGGGCACGGTAGTGGGCCGCGTCACGATGCCGAGCAGGGCCGGGTCGGAGCCCAGGTGCAGGGCCGAGCTGAACACGGCCAGGTTGGTGCGGCCGTCGGGCGCGGCGGTGCCCACGAGGTTGGCGGGCTTGAAGCCTGGCAGGCCGTTGACGAGGTTGAGCCGGTAGATTTTATCGAAGCCGGCAATGTCGGCTGCAGTGAGGTGGCGCATGGTAAGCGGTTGGGGAGCGGATACGGGAACAAGGTAGGGGCAAGACCGTCGGCCCAGCCGATTGTTCGGCCAGGCCAGGTGCTGAACCGCGCAACGCGCTTTTGAGCCTACCTTGGCGGCCTCTTTACAACCTGACTTTCTGCGAATCTATGCGCTTCTTTTTACGCCTGCTGGGGCTGGGAATTCTATTGTTGCTGGTAGTGCTGGCGGTCAACACCCTGCGGCTGCCTTCGTACCAGCTCACCGGGGTGGCCCCCGCGCCGGCCGTGCCGCTGGCCGATTCGGCCCTGGCCCGCCTGGCCGGCGCGGTGCGCATCCCCACCATATCCACCACCGATTACGCCCAGACCGATACCGCCCAGTTCGGCCGCTTCGGCCGCTACCTGCGGCAGGCTTTTCCCAAGGTATTTGCGCAGCTGAAGCTCGAAAAATTCAACAATTACGGCCTGCTCTTCACCTGGGCCGGCACCAACCCGGCCCTGAAGCCGGTGTTGCTGCTGGGCCACTACGATGTAGTGCCCGTGCTGCCCGGCACCGAGGGCAAATGGGCGCACCCACCCTTCGCCGGCATCCAGGCCGACGGCTACCTCTACGGCCGGGGCACGCTCGACGATAAGGCCAGCGTCCTGGCCCAGCTCGAAGCCGTGGAGTACCTGCTCGGCACCGGCTTCCGGCCCGCGCGCACGGTGCTATTGGCCTTCGGGCACGATGAGGAAACCCTGGGACAGCGCGGCGCGGGCGCGATGGCAGCCGAATTGGGCCGGCGCGGCGTCCGGCCCGAATTCTTGCTCGACGAGGGCGGCCTGGTGAAAACCGACGGCGTGCCCGGCGTCCAGCGGCCGGTGGCGCTGGTGGGCATCAGCGAGAAGGGCTACCTCACGCTGGAGCTCACGGCTACCGGGCAGGGTGGGCACTCCTCCATGCCCCCGGCCCAGACGAGCATCGGCGAGCTGGCCGCCGCCGTGCTCAAGCTGGAGCAGCATCCGTTTCCGGCCCGGCTCGACGCCGACAACCACCTGCTCGACTACCTGGCCTCGGAAGTGCCGCTGGGCCAGCGCCTGGCATTTGCCAACCGCTGGCTGTTCGCGCCCCTCATTATGAAAAAAATGGCTGGTACCGCCGCCGGCAACGCCACCCTGCGCACCACCACGGCCCCCACCATGCTGCGGGCCGGGGCCAAGGAAAACGTGCTGGCCATTGATGCCACGGCCACCATCAACTTCCGCCTGCTGCTCGGCGACTCGGTGGCCGGCGTGGTGCGCGAGGTGCGCCGCATCATCGCTGATGAGAAAATCAGGATTAAAATCCTGCCCAATTCCAGTGCCCCCTCGCCGGTGTCGGACCCGGCCGCCGCGCCGTTTCAACAGCTGCACCGCACCATTCGCAGCGTGTTCCCCGAGGCCATCGTGGCACCCTACGCAGTGGTGGGGGCCACCGATGCCCGCCAGTACGCCGCTCTCAGCCCCAACGTGTACCGGTTTTTGCCGGCCCAAATGAACCAGGAAGCCATCGAGAGCATGCACGGCAGCAACGAGCGGTTGCCCGTGGCCAACTACCCGAGAATGGTGCAGTTCTACGCCACACTCATCCGCAACAGCCAGTAGCGCCCTGCTTACAGCCTACTGCTGCGCCGCCCAGGCATCCAGGTGCTGCTCCAGGATGGCCAGGGGCATGGAGCCGCCGGCCAGGATTTCGTCGTGAAAGGCCCGCAGGCTGAAGCGTTTGCCCAGCTGCTTTGCGTAGCGGGCGCGCAGCTCGCTGATTTTGAGCTGGCCGGTTTTGTAGCTCAGGGCCTGGCCGGGTACGGCCATGTAGCGCTCTACCTCGGCGGTGGCGCTCTGCTCGCTGATGGCCTCGTTGGCCTGCATGTAGGCAATGGCCTGCTCGCGGGTGAGCTGGCCGGTGTGCAGGCCCGTGTCCACGACCAGGCGCAGGGCGCGGTGGATTTCGGCCCCCAGGTGGCCCATCAGTTGGTAGGGGTCTTTGAAAACCCCCAGCTCCGGCCCCAGGCTTTCGGTGTAGAGTGCCCAGCCTTCGTTGAAGGCACTATAGCCGCCGAAGCGGCGGAACCGGGGCAGATTGGTGTTTTCCTGCTGCAACGACACCTGGTAGTGGTGGCCCGGAATGGCTTCGTGCAGAAACAGCGTTTCCATGGCCGGGTTGGCGGCCACGTTGAACTTGGCCGGGTCGAGAATCGGCACGTAGAAAATGCCCGGCCGCGAGCCGTCGGGAGCCCCGCGGTTGTACTGCGCCGACGCCGACGCGGCCCGAAACGCCTCAGTGGCCCGCACCTCAAACCCGGTTTTGGGCACGTGGCTGAACAGCCGCGGCAGCGCCGGCGCAATGCGCGCCTGAATGGCCCGGAATGCGCCGAGCACCTCCGGCTCGGTTTTGAAGGGTCGGAACTTGGGGTCGGTGTTCACGAACTCGAAATAGGCCTTCAGGTCGCCCTGGAAGCCGGTCTGGGCTTTCACGCGCTCCATCGCGGCCTTGATGCGCGCCACCTCCGCCAGGCCGATGGCGTGAATCTGCGCCGGGGTGCGGGTGGTGGTGGTGCCCACGGCGGCGGCGAAGGCGTAGCGGGCCGCGCCCTGCGGCAGCGCCCCAATGCCCGACGTGGACCGGGCGCGGGGCAGGTACTCGGTTTCGAGAAAGTCGGCCAGCTGCTGGTAGGGGGCGGCCACGTCGCGCCGGATGGCGGCCTGGAAGGCGGCCGTCAGGCGGGCTTTGTCGTCGGCCGAAAAGCTGGCGGGCAGGGCCTTTACCGGCCCCCAGAACAGGCTTTTTTCGGGTTCGGCTACGGCCAGGGCGCGCAGCTGGCTCACCATTTTGGGCACCAGCACCTGGGGCAGCACCACGCCGGCCCGCACGCCGCGCCGGAAGTTGCCCAGGGCCGAATCGGCCCACACCGGGAAGCCGCTCACCCGGCCCAGCCAGTTATCATAGTCCTTCACCGTTTTGAAGGGCTGCGCGCCGGTGCCCGCCCCCAGCTGGGCCAGGGCGCTGGGCAGCCCGCTAAACTGGTTGAACGGCATCATCCAGTTGTTAAACTGATAGCCCGCCAGCCGTTGCGTCAGGTCGTAGCGCAGCATGTCGTAGCTCACCTGGTCGGTGGCGTTGAGGCGGGTGCGGTCGAACCGGCCCAACCGGGTCAGGTAGGTCTGGTAGAACTGGCGCAGGGTATCGCGCCGGGCCTGGGTCTGGTCGTTGGGCAGCTGGTCGTCGAAGCGGTGGTCGCCCTGGGCGGTGGCCGCGAGCGGGTTGAGCTGGTTGGACCGGTCCTGGTAGCGCTCGAACAGCGCCGCCAGCGGGGCCGAGGTGAGCTTGGGCGCAGCCGTCGTTTTAGCCGGGAGCGCGGGCTTTTTGCCGGGTTGCGCCTGCGCCAGGGAACTGCCCGCGAGGAAGATGACTGCCAGGAAAAGGTGTTTCATGCTGAAAAGTAGGGCTAAATAGTTCAGAGCACCCCGGAAAGCAAAACGGCCCCGTGCCCGGCTCAGAGTGGAGCCAAGCACGAGGCCGCTGACGGGATGCGCAACGCCGCTAGCGCTCCAGCTTGAAGCCGGGCTCCCGCGCGGGCGGCGCGGTGCGGTTGGCCACGGCCCAGCCGGTGAGGTACATCCACTGCGTCATGCGCAGCAGCTTGGCGTAGTCGATGCGGCTGGGCTCATCGCGGGGCGTGTGGTAGTCGACGTGCAGCAGCGAGGTGTACATGATGGCCGGGATGCCCAGGCGGGCGTACGGCAAGTGGTCGGAACGGAAGTACCAGCCTTCGGGATGGGTCGGCTTGTCCCACTCAACATCGAGCTTGAACTTGGGGCCGGCCTGATTGGCGGCCAGCGCGGTTTTCACGAGGTCGGAAGAATTCATGTGGGGCGGGGTCGAGCCCAGCAAGGCGGCGCTGTCGGCCACGTTGCGGCCCATCATCTCGGCGTTCAGCACGGCCACGATGCTGGCTTGCGGCACCGTGGGGTGGGCCGAAAAGTAAGTGGAGCCGATGAGGCCGCGCTCTTCGGCACCCTGGTACACGAACAGGGCCGAGCGCCGGCCGGGCTGCTGCTTGAAGGCGCGCATGATGGCCAGCAGCGCTGCGCAGCCGGTAGCGTTGTCGTCGGCCCCGTTGTAGATGGAGTCGCCGGCGATGGGGGCGCGCACGCCGTCGTGGTCCTGGTGGGTGCTGAAGAGGACGTACTCCTTTTTCAGCTGCGCGTCGGTGCCGGGCATTTTGGCCACGATGTTGACGGACGGGTACTGGAAGCTCTCCACCTTTAGCTCGGTGGTGAACTGCTGGCCGGCCTGCTGCACCCAGCTGGCGGCGCTGGCGGGCAGCCATATCACGGGCGGCGTGCTCATTACTTTGGTGCTGGCCGCGCCGGGCAGGCTGTAGCGGCCCCGCTCAAAAACGTGGCTCCAGTGGTCGTAGAGGGCCTGCGAGGGGGTATCCGACACGAAGACCACGGCCACCGCGCCGGCCTTGGTGAGCTCGCCGGCCAGCCCGCTGAACTTGCCGAAAATGTAGCGCCGGTAGCTGATGCCGTCGGTGGGCGCGCCGGCCAGCTGCACGGCCACTGCCTTGCCCTTGATGTCGACTTTCGCCAGCTCGGCGGCCGAGCCGGTGCCCACGAACACCAGCGGCGCATTGATGCTGGCGTTGGTGGGAGCCGTCACGGCACCGTCCTCGTTCAGCTTAATTTCGTGGGTGCCAATGCGCAGCGTGCTGCTTTTGTTCAGGCGGGTGCGCTGCAGGTTGAACCATTGGAAGTAGGTGCCGTCGTCGCCGGCGGGCAGCATGCCGGTGGCCCGAATCTGGTCGGCGAGCCAGACTGAGGCTTTCAGCTCGTCGAGGGTGCCGCCCTCGCGGCCCCGGTAGTGGTCGCCGGCCAGCGCAAACAGGTCGCGCTTGATGTCGGCTTCACGGATGGCGCTTTCGGCGTTGGCGGGTTTGGGGGCCGGTTTTTTCTGGGCGGAAGCGGCGAGCGGAGCGGCTAGCGCTAGGCCCGCCAGCAACAGGGCCGGCAGGGAGCGAAACGATTGAGGCATAAGGAGCGAATGAAGTTGGGAAGCATGTGGAGAAGCCAATCGGCGTCTCGGTGTAAAGCAATGGAATCTCGTTGGGGCGGACGGGGCAAATGAAGCAGCTGGCGCGGACGCCGACCCGCAAATAGGCATCTGTACCATCGCCACTTAATTAGCCTGCTCCTCCAACGGAGCGGCCCCCACGTAGGTTTTTTCGGGCAGCCGCGAAGCTACCAGCGCAAACAGCGTCACGTTCACGGCCATCAGCCCGGCCGAAAACCAGTAGAAGTTGGCCCCGTGCAGCCCGGCCAGCCAGCCGCCGCGCGCGATGCTGCCGTTCACGAGGCTCAGCCCGAAGTTGGCCGCCGCGATGGTGAGCACCCACAGCGACGTGGTGAGGCTTTTGAGGTGACGGGTGGCGTGGGTATAGGCGTATTCGAGGCCCGTGATGGCTACCATAATAACGCCGCCCACCAGCACGCAGTAGGCCAGAATCTGCCACCAGGCCGAGGGGTGCGCGCCTGCATCGACGCGCGTTTGCACCGCGCCCACGATGAGCACGCCCAGCGTGGCGATGACCATGCCCGCGCCCATGCGCCGCAGCGGCGTGACGCGCACCCCGCGCCGGGCCAGCGCCGGATACAGCCCGTAGGTGAGCAAGGGGTTCAGCCCAATGCCGAACACGATGCCCGAGAGCTGCAGCTGCTCGGCCAGCGGCCGGAAGCCCGGCCATAGCTCGCGGTTCAGGTGGGTGGCCTGGAGCACCCATTCGGAGGAGCTTTGCTCGTTCAGCATCCAGAGCACGGGCACGAAGGCGAACACCACGCCCACCCGGCGCAGGGCGGCGCGGCTCTCGCCGGGGCCGAAGGTTTGGCGCAGGCCGGCGCGCAGGCCGGTGGGCGGCACGCGCACGTAGCGCCGCCGGCCGGCCCAGAACGTGCAGGCCGCCGTGGCCATCAGTAGGCCCGGCACCCCGAACGCCACGGCCGGCCCGTAGTGCTGGTAAAGCAGCGGCGTGAGAATGGTGGCCAGCGCCGCGCCCACATCGATGCTCATCTGAAACCAGCCGTAGGCCTTGGGCAGCAACCCGGCGTTGGCCGGCGTGAACTGGTCGCCGAGGTTGGCCGTCACGCTCGACTTGATGCCACCCATGCCCACCGCCACGACCAGCAGCCCCAGCCGGAACCCGCTCAAATCATCATTAAAAGCCGACAGCAGCACGTGCCCGCCGCAGTACAGAATCGACAAGTAGAGGATAACCCGGTACTTGCCCAGCACCCAGTCGGCCAGCAGCGCGCCCACCACCGGCAGCGCGTAGCCCAGGGCTGAAAACGAGTGCACCAGCGCGTTGGCCCGGGCTTCGGCCCCGGCCGTGAGCAACGCGCTGTGCGTGGGGTTGAAGAACTGCGCCACCAGAAACGTGGGCAGTATCGTCATCATGCCATAGTAGCTGAACCGCTCGGCCACCTCGCTGCCGATGATGAAAGGCAGGGCGCGGGGGAAGCGGGCCGTTTCGGCCGGGGCGAGGGTGGTGGCAGCAGCGGCAGAAGAAGCAGAAGGCATCATGAGGAAAAGCCGAAAAAAGGAACGTCATGCCGAGCGTAGCCGAAGCATCTCTACTGCAATAGTAAACCCAATTGGTTGGATTACTGCTGCACGCGAGATGCCTCGGCTCCGCTCGGCATGACGTTCTGATTGGTCGCCGGCTACTGGCTGGCTACCGGCCGGCCACGGCTTTTGGGCCGGTGCGGGCGCTCAGCCAATCGCCGATGACCTGGAGGGCGGCAGGGGCGAAGGTTTCCTCGATGTTGCCGTAGTCGGCTTTGGCGGCGGGGTCGGTCTGAAACAGGTGGTTGAGCTGGGGTAGGGCGCGGGTAGTTACGTCGCGGTTGTGGGCGGCATGCAGGGCGCGGGCAATGGCGGGCAGGTTCTCGTCGGCCGCCACCTGCAGGTCGTGGGTGCCATTAATGGCCAGCACGGGGCATTTCAACTTTGCAAAATAGGGGGCGGGGTCGGTGAGCAGGAAGGCGCGCATCCAGGGGCTGGCCAGCTGCGCGACAATGGGCCGAATTTGCCCGGCGCTGGTGCCGGGCATTTGCTGCTGCGCAATGGGCGTGAGCCGGGCCATGAGCTCCTCGGTGGGCAGGGTAGCGGGCACGCGGTGCAGCTCGGCAAAGAGGGCCCGGTACAAGCGGTACTGGGCCCCGATGCTGGCCGAATCGGCCCCGTTGGCTTTGGCCAGGTCTTTTTGCTGACGCAGCAATATGGCGTCGCCAGGCAGGCCCGGGCCGGCCAGCGCCACGGCCAGGTCGGGGCCGCCGGGCTGGGCCGCCGCCTGCCACACTATGCTGCCACCTTCGCTGTGGCCCATGAGCGCCACCTGGTGGGGGCGAATGTCGGGGCGGGTGCGCAGGTAGGCCAGCGCAGCCTGGGCATCGGTGGTGAAGTCGGTGGTGAGGGCATCTTTGAACACGCCTTTCGACTGGCCCACGCCGCGGTCGTCGTAGCGCAGCACGGCGAAGCCCCGGCGGGTGAGGTAGTCGGCCAGCACCAGAAAGGGCTGGTGGCCGAGCAGCGTTTCGTCGCGGTCCTGCGCGCCCGAGCCCGTCACGAGCACCACGGCCGGAAACGGCCCCGCGCCGGTGGGCAGCGTGAGGGTGCCGGCCAGGTCGAAGCCCGCCTTTTTATTCGGGAAAGTCAGGTCCTGGCTGCGGTAGGGGAAGGGGGCGTGGGGCGATTGGGGGCGGCGTGGGGCGGCCGCTTTGTCCTGGGTGCTGCGGCGGCGCAGCGTCAGCGGAAACGTCTTGCCGTTCTGCACCCACGCGCCGGCCACCTGCTGCCCATCGGCCGAAAACCGGCCGGCAAAGCTGCCGTGCAGGGCCTCAACGGCCAGCAGCAGGCTGTCGTGGCGCACGATGATGCTGCTGAGCGGGAAGGGTTTTGGCGTTTGCTGGGGCACGCTCATTGCGCCGGTGAGGGCGGGGGCGGTGCCTTCCAGGTCGAAGTAGGCGGTGAGCTCGGTGGTGGGGTTTGCCTGGATGCTGGCCTGCCAGTGGCCGGTGGCGGCGGGCGTTTGGGCACTGGCGGCCGTGGCCAGCAGGAGGGAAGCAGCGGTGCAGCGGAAGGTGCGTTTCATAAAGCGAGTTGGAAAGTGGGTTGGGAATGTGAAGCGGGAAGGCCGGGTGGCGATTTCTGCTGGCAAAACTCGGCTGCGGCGGCTCCTGCCTGGCATTTATGTGACCAACGCCCAAACCAGCCGGACTATCGTCCGCCGGGAGCTGACGAACCACGTTCGTCCGGTTGTTTTGCGGGCCGACGAGGCGAGGGCCTACCTTCGTGGCGGTTAGTATCCTCCCGATTTGAGGTCGGATGCAGCCTAAGTTCAAACCTGAGATGATTCCCTCCACGCCTCCCGTACCTGCCCGCTTCTGGCCGAAGCGCCTCCTGCGCGACGGGCTGGCCTGGCTGCCCATCATCGTGCTGTACGTGGCGGCCTACCACGCGCAGAAAAGCCCGTTCTACGGCTGGCATATGGTAGCTACGCTGGTCGTGGCGCTGCTCCCCTGGATACTGGGCGTGTATGGCAACCACCTGGTGCTGGTGCCCCGGCTGTTCGACCAGGGCCGCTACTTTGCTTATTTCGGCGCGCTGCTGGGCTGGGTGTTGGTGCTGCACACGCTGGCGCGCGGGCTGGGCTGGCTGCTGCTGCCGCAGGAGGCTTTGGCCTCGAAAGCGCCGTGGTTTATGCCCGGGGGCAATATTTTTGGGCAGCTGTTGCTGGCGCTGCCCTTCCTGTTTATGTGGCGGGCGGTGGTGGGGCGGGGGCAGGCCCAGCGCACGCAGCTGCTGGCCCAGGAGCAGCAGCTGCGCCTGCTCGAAGCCCAGGTGAACCCGCACTTTCTCTTCAATACCCTCAACAGCCTCTACGCCCTGAGCTTGGCCCAGAGCCCGCGCACCCCCGACCTGCTGCTGGCCCTGGCCGAACTGATGCGCTACCAGCTCGAAAGCACCCGCCGCGCCCAGGTGCCCCTCACCGAAGAGCTGGATTACCTGCGCAGCTACGCCCAGTTGCAGGAAATGCGCCTCGGCCCGCGCTGCCCCGTGCAAATTGAGCTGCCCACCGACGCCGAAGCCGCCGGCCGCACCATCGCGCCGCTACTGCTGCTGGCGCTGGTCGAAAATGCCTTCACCTACGGCACGCGGCGGGCCAGCGGCAGCTTCGTGCACCTGCGCCTGGTGCTCGACGGCCCGCGGCTCAGCCTCCGCATCCGGAACGCGCTGCCGCCGCCCACCCAGGCCGAGGGCGGCACTGGCACCGGCCTGCCCAACACCCGCCAGCGCCTGGCTCTGCTCTACCCCGGCCACCACCAATTGCGCGTCGCTCCCACCGAAACCGAATTCCAAACCGACCTCACCCTCGACTTATGAGCCAGCCCAGCGCCCCATTGCGGGTTTTGATTGTGGATGATGAGCCACTGGCCCACGACGTGCTGAGGGCCCACATTGCCCGCGTGGCTCACCTCGAGCTGGCCGGCCACTGCTACACCGCCCTCGAAGCCCTGAGTTTCCTGCATCAGCAACCGGTCGACGTGCTGTTGCTGGACATCAATATGCCCGAAATGACCGGGCTGGAGCTGCTGCGCGCCCTGCCCCGGCTGCCGCACACCATCCTCACCACCGCCTACAGCGAGTTTGCGCTCGAAAGCTACGAGTACGGCGTGGTCGATTACCTGCTCAAGCCCGTGAGCCTGCCGCGCTTCCTCAAGGCCGTGGCCAAGCTGCCCACGGCCGCGCCCGTAGCTGCTGCCGCGCCAGCTATGCCTGCTGCTGCAACCATTGCGCCCGCGCCGGCCGCGCTGCTGCTGCGCGATGGCACCACCACGCACCGCGTGCTGCCGGCCGATATCCGCTGGCTCGAAGCCTATGGCAACTACGTGAAGGTGCAAACTGCCACCGGCCGCCTCGTCATCACCGATACCTTCCGGCACCTGCTCAGCCAGCTGCCGGCCCCCGATTTTATGCAGGTGCACAAGTCCTACGCCGTCCCGTTGCGCCTGGTGGAACGGCTGGAGGGCAACGTGCTCACCGTGGCCGGGCAGGCGCTGCCGCTCGGGGCAGCTTTCCGGCAGGAGTTCCTGCGGCGCTGGACGGTGCCGACGGGGTAGGGAACAGAACAAAACAAGAACGTCATGCTGAGCGCAGTCGAAGCATCTCTACCGCAATACTATTCCTTTCGATTGGGATTAGTTAAGCAGTAGAGATGCTTCGACTGCGCTCAGCATGACGTTTCTGTTGGAAGCCTTCTTCCGCCTACATAGCCACGTTGCGCGGGTCGGGCTTGGGCTGCATCTGGTAGTCGTGCGGGGCGTCGGCCCCGGCCAGGTTCTGCACGAAGTAGTCCCAGCGGCGGCGCGTCATGTAGGGCGAGTAGGCCCCGTAGCCGTGGGCGGCGTTGGGAAATACCACCAGGTCGTAGCTTTTGTTGGCTTTGGTGAGGGCTTCAACGACGAGCAGGGTGTTGGCGGGCGGCACGTTGTCGTCCATCAGGCCGTGGGCCAGCATCAGCTTGCCTTTCAGGTTTTTGGCGAAGGCGGCGTTGGCCTGGTTGTCGTAGCTGGTAGTGCCGTCGGCGTTGGTCTTCATCAGGCCGAGGTAGCGCTCGGCCCAGTCGTCTTCGTAGTTGCGGTTTTCGTGGTTGCCCGATTCCGAAATGCCGACTTTGAAGAAATCGGGGTAGCGGAACATGGCCGCCGCCGTGGCGTAGCCACCCCCCGAGTGCCCCCAGATGCCGGCCCGCTCCAAGTCGATGTAGGGGTATTTCTGGGCCAGCTGGCGCATGCCGGTTACCTGGTCCGAGAGCGTGTTTTCGGCCATGTTGCCGTAGCAATTGTCGTGGTAGCTCTTGGAGCGCAGCGGGTTGCAGCTGCCTTCAATCACGACTACCACGAAGCCCAACTCGGCCAGCGCCTGGTTGTCGCCCCGCGCCGATACGAACGACCAGCTGCCCACGCCGCCGCCCTGCGGCCCGGGGTAGATGTAGTTGATAATCGGGTACTTCTTGCTCGGGTCCAGGTTCGAGGGCGTGAACATCAGGCCGTACAGGTCGTCCTTGCCATCCTGGGCTTTTACCGTGATGGACGTGGGAGCCTTCCAGCCGGTGGCGGTGAGGCGCGAGATGTCGGTTTTCTCCAGCGTCGTAATCAGCTTGCCATCGGCTCCGCGCAGCACCGTGGCACCGGGCTTGTCGGGCTGCGAGTAGGTGTCGATAACGTAGCGGCCCGAGGGCGACAGCATGGCCTGGTGGTTGCCGGCTTCGGGCGTGAGCAGCGTGAGGTTTTTGCCATCGAGCCCGATGCGGTAGAGGTGCGTGAAGTAGGGGTTGCCCGGCTCGCGGCCGTCGGCCAGGAAGTAGAGCTGGCGCTTCGGCTCATCCACGCGCAGCAGCTGCGTCACCACGAAATCACCCTTGGTAATCTGCTTCTTTACCTTGCCGTTGGTGGCGTCGTATAGGTAGAGCTGGCCCCAGTTGTCGCGCTCCGAATACCAGATTACTTCCTTGCTTTTGGGCAGGTAGCGCCAGTTAATCGCGCCCTGGCCCGACTCGTACTGCGTGGCCACGGTTTCGGAAAATACGTCGCGCACCGCACCGGTAGCCGCGTCGGCCACCCGCATTTTCTCCTCCTTGTGGTCGCGCGACGTCGACACGAACGCCAGCTGGCTGCCATCGGCGCTCCAGTTCACGTCGTCGAAGGTGCCGCTGCTCGAAATATCATCCGAGAGCGAGCCCCGGTGCGGGTCGGGGGCCATCTGGAAGCGCACTACTTTCGCGGAGTTCACCTCAATGATAACCCGTTCGATAGTGGCAATATCCTTGTCGCCGGGCAGCGGGTATTTCCAGCTTTTGAGGGTTGGCGCGCCCACGTTGGTGGTCACGAGATACATGTCGCCCACGGTGCGCTGGTCCTGCCGGAAGGTGGCAATTTTGCGCGAGTCGGGCGACCAGCTCAGCACCGGCTTGTCGCTGTGGGTCCAGCCGGCGTTGTCGGTGGCGTAGCCGTAGTCCTTGGCCCCGTCGGTGGTCAGCTGGGTGGTTTGGTTGGTCTTCGTGTCGCGCACCCACAGGTTATAGTCCTTGATGTAGGCGGCCAGCTTGCCGTCGGGCGACTCAATCTCATTCTCCGCGTTGGCGCTGGGCTTGGGGGCGGGGGCGGCATCGGGGCTCACCTGTCCGCTGGCCAGGTCGTACTTCCAGCTTTTGCCAGCCGCCGCGAAGGCAATGGCCTTTTCATCGGGCGAAAACTCGATGCTGCGGAATGGCAGCCGGGTCGCTTCGTAGGTTTTGCCGCTGGCCGAGGACAGTGCGGCGGCCAGTTTGGCTTGGTCGAAGGCGGCGGTGCGGGTTTTGCGGGCCGGGTCCACGAGGATGAACTCGCTGCCCTGGGCCGTCATCACCCGGTACCAGAACCGGTCGTTCCGCAGCCAGTGGGGTTGGCCGGGGGCGTGGTCTACCAGCGCCTGAGTGTTGTAGCCCATCATCCGCTCGGCGCGGGCGTAGTCGTCGGCCGTCACGGCCGGCCGCTGCTGAGCCAGCGCGGCAGTGGAAACCAAAAGGGTCGCGGCCGCGAACAGGGCCAGCATATAGTTAGGCATAAAGGAGCGTAAAAAGCGGGAATTCAGAATGATTGGGATGCGAAAGATAATGCGGTTTGGCCGGGCCTACCGCTGCCGGGCGGCCCAGGCGTCCATCTTGCGTTCGAGCACGGCCAGGGGCATGGCCCCGCCGGCCAGCAGCTCATCGTGAAAGGCACGCAGGTCGAATTTGCGCCCCAGCTGCTTCTCATACTTTGCCCGCAGCCCACTGATTTTCAACTGGCCCACTTTGTAGCTGAGGGCCTGGCCGGGGCTGGCCATGTAGCGCTCCACCTCGGCGGTGGCGCGCTGCTCGTCGATGGGCTCGTTGTCCATCAGGTACCTCACGGCCTGCTCGCGGGTGAGCTGGCCGGTGTGCAGGCCGGTGTCCACGACCAGGCGCAGGGCCCGGTGAATTTCGGTGTTCAAGGCCCCGATGCGCTGATAGGGGTCGGTGTACACGCCCAGCTCGGTGCCCAGGCTCTCGGCGTAGAGGCCCCAGCCCTCGGTGTAGGCGCTGTAGCCCCCGAAGCGGCGGAAGGCCGGCAGGGCGGTATTTTCCTGCTGCAAGGCAATCTGGTAGTGGTGGCCCGGAATGGCCTCGTGCAAAAACAGCGCGTCCATGCCCCGCGTCATGTTGTACTGCGTGGCATCGGGAATGGGCACGTAGAAAATGCCCGGCCGCGAGCCGTCCGGCGCGCCCCGGCTGTATTGGGCCGAGGCCGAGGCTTCGCGAAAGGCCTCGATGCGGCGGACTTCAAACCCCGTTTTGGGCGTGTGCCCAAACAGCTTGGGCAGGTTGGGCGCAATGCGGGCCAGCACCCCGCGATACACCGCCAGCACTTCCTCGGGCGTTTTGAAGGGCTTGAATTGCGGGTCGGTACGCAGGTGCTCGAAGAAAGCCAGCAGGTCGCCCTTGAAGCCCACCTGCTGCTTGAGCTGCTCCATCTCGGTGCGAATGCGCGCCACTTCCGCCAGGCCCGTCTGATGAATTTGCGCGGGGGTGAGGGCGGTGGTGGTGTAGTTGCGCACGGCGTAGGCGTACATGTCTGCGCCACCCGGCACCGCCCCAATGCCGCTGCTGGCGCGGGCCTGGGGCAAATACTCCGTTTTGAGAAACTCAGCCAGCTTGCGGTAAGTAGGCACCAGCTGCGTCGTGATGGCCTGGCGGTAGTCCGCAGTCAGGCGCTGCTGCGAACTCGCGGGCACCCCGGCCGGAAATTTCGCCACCGGCCCGTAAAACAAACTCTTGGTCGCATCATCCGTCACGAAGGATTCCAGCTGCGGAATCATCTTCACCACCAGGCTTTTGGGGAGCACCACGCCGGCCTGCATGCCGCGCCGAAAGTTGGCGATGGCCGAATCGGCCCACACCGGGAAGGCGGCGACCCGGTGCAGCCAGTTCGTGTAGTCCTGCTCAGTTTTGAAAGGCTGGCTGCCGGTGCCGGCTCCCAGCTGGCCCAGGGCGCTGGGCAAGCCGCCGTTCTGCGAAAACGGCATCATCCAGCTGTTTTGCTCCAGCCCGGCCAGGGTCATCCCCAGGTCGTAGTCCAGTATATCGTAGCTGGTCTGGTCGTTGGTGTTCAGGGCCAGGCGGTTGGTTTTACGCAGCTGCGTTTGGTATTTCTGATAAAATGCCCGCGACTGTTGGCGGAAAGCCTGGGTCTGGCTGTTAGGCAGCTGGTCGTTGTAGCGGTTGTCGCCCTGCGCCGTCGCCCCGAGCGGAAACAGCCGGGCCTGCTCGTCCCAGTAAGCCGCCAGCAGCTTCGTCAAAGAAGCCGCGGCGGCGGGGGCGGCGGTCGTTTTTGCGGCGGGTTTGCCTGTTTGCGCCAAGGCCGGTAAGGGCGCGGGTGCGGCCAGTAGGGCCGCCGCGGTCAGGGTCTGGAGTAACAGGTCTTTTTTCATGAATGTGAAGAGCGGGCGGGAGATTGAACGCACAAGTACGCCTGAAATGGCCATGCTATTGAAAGAACGTCGTGCCTGGCTGCCATCCGCTGGCCGAAGCAGCGGAAGCAATGCCTTCGGCCAGCGCCGCAGTTCGGCCCTTAAGGGCAGTGACTGGCGCTAAAACCGATGAAACGGAAAAACGTAGCCCACTTTAAACACCATCTCCACGTCGATACCGCCTCTGGAGCCCGGCTCCTCAATTTGATTGAAAGGGCCTGTTTTCTTGTTGTTAAAATTTACTAACCGCCGCTCATTTAGCAAATCGTACCGGGTAATTATGAAGCGCCCGCCGAGCCCGAGGCCCGCTTCTACCTGCCACTGCTCTCCCGGGTGCCATACGGAGCCTGCCTTCAGGCCCAAGCCAAAAACATCCTTGGTGACAAAATTACGGTCGTAGGTATAGTATTCTAAATCGTGGAAGTACGTATAGCCGTAGCGTGTGTAGCGTTGCGGCGTATAGAAAACCTGCACGGCCAGGTAGGTTTCCTGGTTCTTGTGTTTGGGGGGCGGAGCCAGGTAGCGGCGCACTTCCAGCTTAAACTTGCGGTACGCAAAGTCATAGCGGCCGTCCAGCAACCCCAGGGTGCTGATGCGCAGGCCCGTGAACTGCTGCCCGTAGCTGCCCTCCACGCCGTAGCGCGCCGAAATGCGGTACTCCGCCCCCAGCAGCAGCGCACTGGTGATGGGGTCCTGGGTGGCCAGGGGTGAAAATTTCAGGGTCAGCGCCGATGCATAACCGGCCCGCCGTTTGTCAAGCGCCACCCGATTGGCACGCTCAGTCGCCGAATCAGGCACGGCCACCGGTGCCTCCTCTACTTCTGCCTCTAGTACTGTCACAACGGCCACGCTGGAAGTAACGACCGCATCAATAGCCGTTTGCACAATGGCCCGAAAGCGGGTGGTCGTGCGCAGGTCACGAAAGGTATATGACTGGCCGGGGCCGCCCGCGTACTCGAAACCGGCACCGGTATCGGCCTGGTACATGAGGATGGTGCCAGCATATCCCTTCAGCAAAAGGCTGCCCGAATTTTTGCCGGCCCGTACCGTTGAAGCAGCCGGGCTCAGGGTGCCACCCGCCACATCCAAGCTTTGCGCCCGCCCGCCCAGGGCCGTGCCTACCACCAGTAGCACGGCCCCGGCATACCCCCATCCGGCCCTGCCAAGAGCGAACGTGAAGGCAATGAGGCGCGGGAGCACCAGGCCAGGGGCAACGGTCGAAGAACGCATCGAAGGGCAGCAATCAAAAGAATTTCTGGTACGAAAGCAGCGAAGGTAGGCCCCCGAGCCGGGCGACCTGAAGCTGATGCTACTTGCGCTTTACCACGCCTGCCGCTTTGCCCTTGACGGCGGGCTTTTTGGCTGGGGCCGGGCTACTGGGTTGGCCACCGCTCATTGGAAAGCCCCGTTGCTTCATCAGCGCATCAATTTTCGGGTCGCGGCCGCGGAAGGCGCGGTAGCCAGCGGCGGGGTCCACGGTGTTGCCCACCGTGAAGACGTTCTGGCGCAGGCGCGCGGCCACGGCCTTGTCGTAAGGCCCGCCCGCTTCCGTGAAAGCACTGTAGGCATCGGCCGCCAGCACCACCGACCACAGGTAGGAGTAGTAGCCCGCCGAGTAGCCGTCGGACGAGAAAACGTGCGAGAACTGCGGCGTGCGGTGGCGCATCACCAGCTCGTGGGGCATGCCCAGCTGGGCCAGGGTTTCGCGCTCAAACTTGTCGGGGTCGATTTTCTGCGCGCCGGCCAGGTGCAGCTTCATGTCGACGAGGGCACTGGCCAGAAACTCCACTGTTGCGAAGCCTTCGTTAAAGGAGCTGGCCTTGTTGATGCGGTCGACCAGCGCCTGCGGAATGGGTTTGCCGGTCTGGTAGTGCAGGGCGAAGCGGTTGAGCACTTCGGGCGTGGGCAGCCAGTTTTCGAGCAGCTGCGAGGGGAACTCTACGTAGTCGCGCACCACGCTGGTGCCCGAAACGGTGGGGTAGGTCACGTTGCTCGACAGCCCGTGCAGGGCGTGGCCAAACTCGTGGAAGAGCGTGGTGGCGTCGGTCCAGGAAATGAGCACCGGCTCGCCGGGCTTGCCCTTCACGAAGTTGGAGTTGTTCGATACGATGGTGGTGACGGCCTTGCCATCCATACGCTCCTGGTTGCGGTAGGCGTTCATCCAGGCCCCCGAGTTTTTGCCGGCCCGGGCGTAGGGGTCGAAGTACCAGAGGCCGATTTGCTGGCCGGTGGTTTTGTCGTTCACCTGCCACACCTGCACGTCGGGGTGGTACACGGGCACGTCGGTCACGGGCACGAAGGCGAAGTTGAACAGCTCGCCGGCCACCCAGAACATGCCCTCGCGCATCTTATCGAGCTGCAGGTACTGCTTCACCTCGTTCTGGTCGAGGTCGTAGCGGGCTTTGCGTACTTTTTCGGCGTAGTAGCGGTAGTCCCAGGGCTCAATTTTGAAGTTGGCGGGCGCGCCTTCCTTTTTGGCCAGGGCCAGCATGTCGGCCACTTCTTCGTGCACGCGCGCCACGGCCGGCTTCCACACCTGCTCCATCAGCTGCATGGCGGCTTCGGGGGTTTTGGCCATGGTGTTGTCGAGGCGCAGGTGGGCGTGGGTGGCGTAGCCCAGCAGCTTGGCCCGCTCGGCCCGCAGCTGCAGAATCTGGGTAATCAGGGCGTTGTTGTCGTGCGCGCCGCCGTTGTCGCCGCGGTTCGTGAACATGCGCCAGGCTTTCTCCCGCAGCTTGCGCTGGTCGGAATAGGTCAGAAACGGGTCGATGCTGGAACGGGTGTTGGTAATCACGCCCACTCCGCTCACGTTGCGAATCGAGGCCGTGGTTTTGGCCGCATCCACCAGCGAGGCGGGCAGGCCACCCAGGTCCCGGGTGGTTTTCAGCACCAGCACCGAGTCGGCCTCATCGGCCAGCACGTTTTGCGAAAACTTGGTAAACAGCCCCGCCAGCTGCTGATTGATGGCCGATAACCGCGCTTTGGCCGCGACATCGAGCCGGGCCCCGGCGCGCACAAATTGCTTGTAGTTCACCTCCACCAGCCGCTGCTGTTCGGGCGTCAGCTTTTTGGTGGCCGGCGAATTATACACTGCCTCAATGCGCTTGAACAGGGCCGTGTTCTGCGTTATCTGGTCGTTGAAGGCGGCCATTCTCGGAGCCATTTCCGTCTCTACCGCCCCGAAGGCCTTGTCATTCAGCGTCGATTTCCAGACGCCATACACGGCCTGCACGCGGTCGAGAGCCCCGCCGCTGCGTTCCATCGCGGCAATGGTGTTCTCAAACGTCGGAGCTGCCGGGTCAGTGGCGATTGCATTGATTTCGGCCAGGTTTTCGGCCATCGCCGCTTCCAGCGCGGGCTTGAAATCAGCTACCCGAACCTTGTCGAACGCGGGCACGCCGCCGTGCGGGCCGCCCCAGGGCGCGAGCAGCGGCATATCGGCGCGGGCGGTGGCCGAGGCGGCGGGAACAGGGGTCTGGGCCATAACGGGAGCCGGAATTAGGGCGACGGCCAGGCCGAGCGTGGCCGTGAAGCCGGCCAGCCGGTTGGAAATCGTAAAGGGCAATGGCATAAAGTCGGGAGCTAGTGGGAAATACGACGGCGTGAAGGTAATTACTGGCCCGGTAGGGGCGGGGTCGTACCCGGTAGGGCTTGCCCCGCCCCTACTTCACCGCCGCCGCATCCGGCACCCGCTGCAAATCCAAATCCTGAAAGTCGTAGCTGAAATCGGTGGCGGGCGAAATCGGCTTCATCTTCAGGCCCGAGGCGTGGCCCATCTCATCGAGGGCAAAGCTGGCATAGGCATCGGCGTTGAAGCTGCGGTCTTTCCAGCGCACCACGTAGGTATTGCCGCGGTAGGGCAGCACCTGGCCCAGCAGGCGGGGTGCCCGCACTGCTTTCATCCACAGCTGGTTGTTTTGTAAATAGAGGTTCACATCGCCCAGCCAGGCATCGTGGTAGCGGCCCGCGAAGGCGCTGTAATCGGGCTTTTTGGGCGCAGCTTTCTGGGCCAGGGCCACTTGCTTATAGGCGGCGGCGGTGGCTTTATCGGCCCCGTCGGCACTGGATTTCATACGGTCCACTATTTCCTGCACGCGGTCGAGGCCGGTCAGGCCCAGGTAATGGTCCTCGATGTGATTGGTGATGGCCGTGATGGCACTCGTTTCCTGGTTGGTGAGCACGATGATGCCCAGGTGCAGCTCGGGCAGCAGGGTTACCTGCGTTACCTGGCCCGGCAGGCCGCCCGTGTGCGACACCTCTTTGTAGCCGCGGGCATCGCGCAGAAACCAGCCCAGGCCGTAGGCTGCGAAGTGGGTGTTGTAGGGAGTAGGGGCCGGCCCCACCGGCAGAATCGTCTGGGGCATCCAAAGGCGGTATTGCGTGGCGGGTTTCAGCAGCGCGGCCGGGGCTCCGGGCCCGCCGAGCAACATCAGCGCCCACTGGCTCAGGTCGGTCACGCTGGAGTAGATGCCCCCGGCCGGCCCCACCATGGGGTTCACGTAGCGGGCCACCACCTGCGTCCGGCCGTCTACCTGCGCGTAGCCCTCGCTCACGTTCGTGGGGCTGGGCAGCCGGGCAAAACCGGCCGCGCTGCGGTTCATGCCCAAGGGCTTCAGCAGGCGGGCCTCCACAAACTCGGCCCAGGACTGGCCGGAAATGCGCTTCACCACCTCGCCTGCCACCAGATACAGGTTGTTGTCGTAGTCGAACTTGCTGCGGAACGACGACACCGGCTTGAAATAGCGCAGGTTATGCACCACATCCTTAATAGTGAAGTCGCTGGAATCCGGGAAAAACATCAGGTCGCCCGCGCCCAGTCCCAGGCCGCTGCGGTGCGTCAGCAGGTCGCGCACCGTGAATTCAGCCGTCACGTAGGGGTCGAACATCCGGAACTCGGGGATGTAGTCCGTCACCTTGTCGTCCCAGCGCATCTTGCCTTCGTCGACCAGCAAGCCCAGGGCGGCGGCGGTGAAGGCCTTGGTGTTGGAAGCGATACCGAACAGGGTGTTGGCATCCATCGGCGCTTTGGTCGCCAGCGAGCTCACGCCGTAGCCTTTGGCCAGCACCACCTGCCCATCCTTCACCACGGCCACGGCAATGCCGGGCACGTTTAGCGCCTTAAGCGTGCGGGCCACCACGGCATCGACGGCGGCCACATCGAGCGGCGCGGTAACGGGCGGGGCGGTTTGGGCGCGGCCCGGGCCGGGAAGTAGCGTAAGGGCCAGGCACACACTCGCCAGCAGGGCCGCCGGGCGGCGGCTGGCAGCCGTAAATAATTGAATCATTTGCAGAAAAAAGTAGGTGAAAATAGGTTTAGGCCGACAAGATAGGCTAATGGCAGCGACATAAGTCATTGTCAGCTTCCCTTCCCGTGCCAAACCAGTTTCAGCTACCGCTGCCGGGCCGCCCAGGCATCCAGGTGCCGCTCCAGAATGGCCAGGGGCATCGAGCCGCCGGCCAGAATCTCATCGTGAAAAGCCTTCAGATTGAATCTTTTGCCCAGCTGCTTCTCGTAGCGGGTGCGCAGCTCGCGCAGCTTCATGCCGCCCACTTTGTAGGCCAGGGCCTGGCCGGGCAAGGCCAGGTAGCGCTCTACTTCGGCGGTGGCGGCGGGCTCGGCAATGGGCTCGTTGGCCATCAGGTAGTCGATGGCCTGCTCGCGGCTCATGCCCTTCAGGTGCAGGCCCACGTCCACTACCAGGCGCAGGGCGCGGTGCATTTCGTCGCCGAGCGCGCCCAGCCGCTGGTAGGGGTCCTGGTAGAGGCCCAACTCGCGGCCCAGACTCTCGCAATACAAGGCCCAGCCCTCGCTGAAAGCGGGGTAGGAGCCGAAACGGCGGAATCGGGGCAGGCTGGTGTTTTCCTGTTGCAGCGATAATTGGTAATGGTGGCCCGGAATGGCCTCGTGCAGAAACAGCGACTCCATGCCCGAGGTCACGTTGAACTTGGTGGCCTCGACGATGGGCACGTAGAAAATGCCGGGTCGTGCGCCATCGGGCGTGCCCCGGTTGTACTCAGCCGACGCCGACACGGCCCGAAAGGCCTCGGTCTGCCGAATCTCAAACGGCGACTTTGGCACCCGGCCAAACAGCTGGCTTAGGTTGGGCGCGATGCGGGCCTGAATGCCGCGGAAGGCGCGCAACACTTCCTCCGGCGTCCGGTAGGGCATGAAGCGCGGGTTGTTGCTCAGCGAGTTGAAGAAGCTGGAGAGGCTGCCCTTGTAGCCCACCTGCTTTTTCACGGCCTCCATCTCAGTGCGAATGCGTTTCACTTCGGCTAGGCCAGTCTGGTAAATGGCCTCCGGGTCGCGCGTCGTGGTGGTCATCAGGCGTACGTTGTAGCGGTACATATCGGCCCCGCCGGGCACGTCGGCCAGGCCGGTACTGTTGCGGGCCAGGGGCAGGTATTCGGTTTGCAGGAAGTCGGCCAGCTTGCGGTAGGTGGGCACCAGGTCGGTACTGATGGCCTCCTGGTAGGCCGCCGTCAGGCGGGCGCGGTCGGCTTCCGAAAAGCTGGCAGGCAGGTGCGCGATGGGCCCGTAGAACAAGCTGTGGGCAGCATCGGTCGTTACCTGGGCCTGAAGCTGCGGCACCATTTTCAGCACCAGTACCTTGGGGAGTACCACGGCCGCCTTGGCCCCCGCGCGGAAATTGGCAATGGCCGAGTCGGCCCATACCGGAAACTTGCTCACCCGGGCCAGCCAGTTGTCGTAGTCGCGTACCGTGCGGAAGGGCTGCGCGCCGGTGCCCGTGCCTAGCTGCCCCAGCGTGGTGGGCAGGCTGTAAATCTGGGCAAAGGGCATCATCCACGCATTCAGGCGCATGCCTTCGAGGCGGGTGCGCATTTCGTACTGGAAGATGTCGTAGCTGAGCTTGTCTTCGGCCGTGAGGCGGGCGCGGTCAATGTTCAGCAAGTCGTTCAGGTAGCGCCGACAGAGGCGGGCCTGCTGCTGGCGGAAGGCCCGGGTCTGGTCGTTGGGCAGGCGGTCGTTGTAGCGGTTGTCGCCCTGAGCCGTGGCCAGCAGCGGAAACAGGCGGGCCTGGTCGTCCCAATAGTTAGCGAAAAGGTTGGCCAGCAGGGCCGCCGAAGTAGCGGCCGGCGAAGGCTGCTGGGCCCATCCGGCCCCGGCCACAATCCCCCACATCACCACCAACAAAACGATAAAAAGCTTCATTAACCCTTGATTTAAGCGGGCAAGCTACATTTTTTTCAAAGAATATCAGTCGAAACGGTTCTGCTTAAAGGCAAAAAATTCCCGCCCTGGTTCAGACCACGGCGGGAATTTGATAATGAGTCAGAAAGTACGGGACAACGTTATGCTACTGGATGAGCACGTCTCAGTGATGGGTGAGCATGGCCCACTGACGGGTGGGTGAAAACGTCATGCTGAGCTTGTCGAAGCATCTCTACCGCGCGAGTAATCAGGTTTACTATTGCGGTAGAGATGCTTCGGCTACGCTCAGCATGACGTTCCTTTTGCTCAAGGCTCAAGGCTCAAGGCTCAAGGCTCAAGGCTCAAGGCTCAAGGCTCATGGCTCATTGCTCATGGCTGCTTCGCGGCCCAGGCATCCATTTTCTTTTCCAGCACGGCCAGGGGCATCGAGCCGTCCTTCAGCAGCTCATCGTGGAAAGCGCTGAGCTTGAACTTGCTGCTCAGCTGCTTTGCGTACTTGGCGCGCAGCTCCCGGATTTTGAGCTGGCCGATTTTGTAGCCCAGCGCCTGGCCCGGAATGGCCATGTAGCGCTCGATGGCCGAGGTGGCCTCGTCGCGGCTGGTGCTCAGGTTGGCCAGCAGGTAGTCGATGGCCTGCTCGCGGGTCATCTGGCGCGAGTGCAGGCCGGTGTCGACTACCAGGCGCACGGCGCGTAGCATCTCGTCGCCCAGAGCCCCCATGCGCTGGTAGGGGTCCTTAAACAGGCCCAGCTCCGGCCCCAGGCTTTCGCAATACAGCGCCCAGCCCTCCACGTAGGCATTTTGGCCGCCGAAGCGGCGGAACTTGGGCAGGCTGGTGTTTTCCTGCTGCAACGAAATCTGGTAGTGGTGGCCCGGAATGGCCTCGTGCAGAAACAGCGACTCCATGCCCGAAGTGGTGGTGAACTTGGTGGCGTCCGGAATGGGCACGTAGAAGATTCCCGGCCGGGTGCCGTCGGGCGAGCCCTGGTTGTACTCGGCCGACGCCGAGGCTTCGCGGAACTTCTCGGTTTCGCGGATTTCGAACGGCGTTTTGGGGGTGCGCCCAAACATCGTCTGCAGGTTGGGCAGCATGCGCTGGTGGATGTCCTCGAATGCCGCGAGCACTTCCGCCGGCTTTTTGTAGGGCCGGAACTTCGCGTCCGTATTCAGGTACTTGAAGAAGGCCGGCAGGTCGCCCTTGAAGCCAACCTCGGTTTTGATGGCCTCCATCTGGGCGCGAATGCGGGCCACTTCAGTCAGGCCAATCTGATAGATTTCGGCCGGGGTTTTGTCGGTCGTGGTCTCGTACTTCACGTCGTAGGCGTAAATCTGCTCCCCGCCGGGCACTGCGTCGATGCCGCTGCTGGGGCGGGCCTTGGGCAGGTACTCGGTTTGCATGAACGTGCCGAGCTTGCGGTAGGCCGGCACCAGGTCGGTCATAATCGCCTTCTTGTAAGCATCGGTGAGGCGGGATTTGTCGGCGGCCGAAAAAGTGCTGGGCATCCGCTCGATGGGGCCGTAGTACAGGCTCTTGGTGGGGTCGGTGGGTACCATGTCGGCAGCCAGCAGCTGGGGTATCATGCGCTGCACCAACACCTTGGGCAGCACCACGCCGGCCTTCATACCCACCCGGAAGTTGGCAATGGCCGAGTCGGTCCAGGCCACGAAGCCGTGGGCGCGGCCCAGCCAGTTCTCGTAGTCCTGCACCGTCTTAAACGGCTGGTTGCCCTGGCCCGAGCCGTACTGGCCCAGCGAAATGGGCAGGCCGTAAAACTGGTTGGCCGGCATCATCCAGTTGTTCAGTTTCAGGCCCGCCAGTCCGTGCTGCATCTCGTACTCGAAAATATCGTAGCTGATTTTGTCGTTGTCGGCCAGCTTTTCGCGGTCGAACTGGCGCAGCTTGTTCAGGTAGCCCTGGTAGAAGCTGCGCAGCGTGTCGCGGTAGGCGCGGGTCTGGTTGTTGGGCAGCTGGTCGTTGAAGCGGTTGTCGCCGTAGGTCGTGGCGTCGAGCGGGTTTAGCCGAGAATTCTGCTCCCAATAGCTGTTGAACAGGCCCGGCAGGCCCTGAGTCGAATCGGCGGTAGCGGCGGTACCGGGAGGGCCGCTGGTGGCGGTTTCAGTGGTTTTGGTCTGGTTGCAGGCCGTGGTGAGGGCGGCCGCGACGAGGCCGGCCAGGGCGAGTTTTTTCATGAAAGCGGGTTGCGGGGAGTGAGGCGAATTAGCGAGGCCAAATAACGCGATAATCCCGGTAGAGCCGCGCGGGAGCCGGGAGGTGGAGAATAAGAACGTCATGCTCATCTGGCGTCCGCGCAGCCGAATCACGTCTACCGCAATAGTAAATGAAATTACATGCGCAGTATGCGCGGTGGAGGTGCTTCGGCTGCGCGGACGCCAGATGAGCATGACGGGCTCTTAGCAGCACCGGGCTTCTGCTACTATCAAAACGTCACCGTCGCTCCCAGCGACCAGATGGACAGTGCGCGCGATTCCACGTCGTCGGCCGGCAGGTTCACGGGTACTACGTAGCGCCAGCCGGCGCTCAGCTCCAGCTTGCCCACGTAATAGCTCACGGGCATCCCAAACTCGTAGTCGACTAAGCCGAAGCGGCGCACGCTGCGCGCTACGGGCAGGGTGCCCCGGCCTTTGTTGCGCTTGGTGAGGGCGGTTTCGCCAAATGCCTGCGTGCCGGCCGCGATGCTCACCACCGGCTCCACCGCGAAGTAGTCGTGTTGCCCAAAGCCGCGCTTCGTTTCGAAGGAGCGGGAGTTTTCCAGCACCAGAAAGCCGTCGCCCTTGCTGGCGGCGCTGCCGAAGAGGTAGGTCGCGCTCAGCCGCGAGTAAAACGCGCCCCAGTCCTGGCCCAGGCCAATATCGAGGGCGTTGCTCACGCTCGATTTCACCAGCTCGCTGTTGGTAGGGAATAGAAAGTGCGAGTAGCTCAGAGCCAGGTCGGCGGTTTTGCTCAGGTCGTGGTCCCAGCCCACGGTCAGGTCGGTTTCGTCGAGGGCGGTGGGCGTGTTCAGCAGGTTATAGAACTCCACTGAGCCATACAGGCCGCTTTTGGCCGCGTACGTGAGCGTGGCCGCCGCGTAGGGGAACGCCACGGCCTGCGAGCGGCCAAAATACGTGGAGTTGCTGCCGTAGCCGAGCGCCGCCGCGAAGCTGCGCTTGGGCACGTCGGTGGTATCGGCGGGGGGCGTGGCCGCCAGCAGGCCACCGGCCAGAAGCCAGGATAGAAGCATGAACAAAGGGGGAAATAGTCAAATGAGCTTCGCCGAACAAAGCTTGACAATAGTACCTGAAAAAGCCTCCCCAGCGGTGCCGGGGAGGCTTTCCGGACCAAATCTGGCCCGCTTATTTTTTGTGGTGGCCGCCGTGGTGCCCGCCGCCATGATGGCCGCCGCCGTGGTGGCCGCCGCCCGTGTGGTGGGGGTGGGCTGGCGTAGCCGGCGTGGCGGGGGTGGCCTGGGCCATAGCGGCAACCGTGCAGAGCAGGGCGGCGGCGGAAAGCAGGTACTTTTTCATACGTAATCAGGGGGTTGGGATTGAAGACGAATCAAACCTACTTCCTCAACATGATGCCAGCATGATAACCCGTTGGGAAGGCCGGGGGCCCTGTTGCATCAGGCCCCGGCCGCCGTCGGAAACGTGAGCAGAAACGAGGTGCCCAGCCCGGCAATCGAGTTCACTTCCAGCCCGATGCCGTGCAAGTCGGCTACGGCCCGCGCAATGCTCAGGCCCAGGCCGTAGCTGTCGGGGTCGGTGGCGGGGCCTTTGTCGAAGCGCTCGAACAGGCGCGGCAGCTGCTCGCGGGCAATGCCGGTGCCGGTGTCGCGCACTTCGAGCACGTAGGTGCCGCCCGGGCCGGGGCGGCCCAACACGTCGATGCGCCCGCCCGCCCGGTTGTACTTGATGGCGTTGCTCACCAGGTTATATATCAGCGTGAAGAGCAGCCCACGATTGCAGTGCAGTACCACGAAATCGGGTTCCAGGGTCTGATGCAGCGTCAGGCTCAGCACGTCGAGGCGGTCCTGCACTTCTTCGCACACCTCGGTTACCAGCGCCGCCAGGACCACGGTTTCGAGGCGCGGGAACTGGTCGTTCTCAATCTTCGACATCATCAGCAGCGCCTTGATGATGGTGCGCAGCCGGTGCACGGTGCGCTGCGATTCCACCACGCGCAGCTGGTTTTCGTCGGAAAGGGACTCATCAGCCAGCATGTTGTCGAAGCGGTATTGCAGGGCGGCCAGCGGGGTCAGCAGTTCGTGCGAGGCATCGGCAATAAATTTTCGCTCCTTCGTGAACGAGGCCTGAATGGTGCTCATGAGCTCGCGAAGGCTCTCATCGAGGTAGCGGAAATCATCGGTGCTGGTAGCAATGGGAGCGAAGTTGAACGCCGCCGGGTTGTGCGTGCTGCGCAGCCGCTGCCGGATGATGGTGTTGAACGGTTCAAGCAGGTAGCGGAAAAACGCCAGGTCGGCCAGCGTCGTCAGGGCCACGGCTACTAGCAGCATGTACAGCGCGTAGTGCCGGAAGTTGCGCTCGGTTTCGCCGATGCTGCCCGTGCTGCGCCCGATTTCGAGCAGGTAGTTCTGGCCGTTCTGGGCGAAGCTGTAGCTCAGCACCCGATATTCTACAATCTCATCCTCCACGGCCCGCTTGGCATCCTCAATCCCGCTGATGCCGGGCCCCGGCGGAATGGCTTCGAGCGAAATAAACTCCTCCTTCAGCAGGTTGTAGCTGCCGTACGATGATTCCTCGCCGGTGATGAAGGCCGAAATGCCGTTGCGCCGAATCAGCTTCAGCACCTTCTCTTTTTTTTGACCCAGGCGCTGGTCGGTACTCAGCCGGGCTAGGTGGCTCATGGCCAGCGGCAGGATTCCCACCAGCACCAGCAAGATGGCCACCCGCGACAGCGCATTGAACAAGGAGAACTTGGTGCTGAGCTTCATGCTTGGGGTAGGAGAAACAACAAAAGAACGTCATGCTGAGCTTGCCGAAGCATCTCTACCGCAATAGCAAATGATTACTTCGGCGGTAGAGATGCTTCGGCAAGCTCAGCATGACGTGCTGTTTTAAACCCAGTGACTACAACCCTCACCCCCGCACCCGGTACCCGATGCCGCGCACAGTTTCGAGCCATTCTACGTCGGCGTGCTGGCCCAGCTTCTTGCGCAGGTTTTTGATGTGGGCGTCGATGTAGTTCGAGTCGAAGCCCGATTCGGGCAGGTTGCCCCAGATGTGCTCGGTGAGCTGCAGGCGCGTCAGCACCCGGTTTTTGTGCAGCACCAGGTAGCTCAGCACGTCAAACTCCTTCACCGAGAGCGGCACTTCCTGGTCGCCGAACAGCACGCGGCGGGCCTGCACGTCGAGCTCAAATGCCCCCACGGCTACCCGGGGCTTGTGCAGCCCAAAGCGCCGCCGCGTGATGGCGTGCATGCGGGCCAGCAGCTCGGGTAGCGAAAAAGGCTTGGCCAGGTAGTCGTCGGCCCCCAGCTCCAGGCCCCGAATCCGGTCCTCGACCGCCCCGCGGGCCGTGAGGATGATGACGGCCGCCGCCAGCTCCTGCTGCTTGGCTTCGGCCAGCAGGGCCATGCCGTCGCCGTCGGGCAGGCCCAGGTCGAGCAGCACGAAATCAAACGGCGAGTCGGCCAGCTGGGCACGGGCCTCGCGGGCGGTGCGGGCTACCGTGCAGGCCAGCCCCTGCTGATATAGAAAGATGCCCAACTCGCGGGCCAGGGTGCGTTCGTCTTCGACGATGAGAACGGTCATGCGACAGGGGGAGAAACGGCCGAAATCAATGGCGGCGGCCGTGGCCACCCAGGCCGTGCCCCGGCCCGTGACCCAGGCCGTGGGCGCGGCGAGCAGCGCGGTCGGCGTGGCGGCGGCCGGGACCCTGGACCGCGCGGTCGGGGCCGGCGGACACCTCTAAGGGGCCGTTATTATCAACGGGGTGGGGCTTGGGCTGGCGGCCCGACTGCGGCACCGCCTTCACGGGCGGTTCAGTGGCTGGTACCGCCTGGCCGGGCGGCGCGGTTTGGGCCTGGGCCACCGGGGCTAGCAGGCTCAGGGCCGCCGCCGTGAATAGTTTGATGAGCATAGCAATGAAGGGCAGATGGGTAAAGTCACCGCGCACGGTCCCAACTGGCTCGGCGGCAACGGGCAAACTTACGGCCCCCGCATGATGCGAACATGATAAAGCCCCGCTTCCGGCGGCCGGAGAGCGGGGCTTTATCGTGGCAATGGCAGCGGGCTGCTATTCGCGCGTCAGGCGCTGGGTGCGGCGGCCGGCGGTGTCGGTCAGCTCTAGGAAGAACGAACCTTTGGGTAGGGTGCTGAGGTCGAGTCGGTCGCCGCCGGTGGCCTGGCCGCTGGTCAGCATTTGGCCCAACGTGTTGAGCACGCGGTAGCGCACGGGGCCCAGGCTAGCGGGCAAAGTCACAGCATCGGTGGTGGGGTTGGGGTAGATGGCGACTTCGGTACTACGGTTTGCCGTAACGATGGGCGAGTAGGCAGTAGTGCCATCATTATCAACCTGGCGCAGGCGGTAGTAGGCCAGGCCGGCCAGCGGACGGGCGTCGGTGAAGGCATATTCGCGCAGGCTGTTGCTGGTGCCTTGGGCGGCTACGCGGCCAAGGGTTTCGTAGGTGTCGCCCGTGGCGCTGCGCTGCACGTCGAAGTAGGCGCTGTTCTTTTCGGAGGCCGTGGCCCAGCTTAGGGCTACACTGTTGGCTTGGGTGGTGGCGTTGAAGCGGGTGAGCGAGACGGGTAAAGCGGTGCCGTTGCCAGAGGTTAGAGTAACGTCGTCAACAAGAATGATATTCGCATTTTTTGTTCCAGCAGTGAGTATTATCCGAATTTGAACTCTGGTCCCGACCGTGGTGCTGCTGGGCAATGGAATTACAACTTTATTGTAGAAAGTAGTAGCAGTCATTGTTACCGGTGCAGCGACTGGGATTGAAGTCGCAGTGTAAGTAGTGCCACTACCAAAGTTATAAGCAGCGGGGCCACTGGCAGTAGTATTAAATGTTAGGACAGATGCAAAGCCGTCTCGGTTAATATTGAGTTGAACTTCAACCTTTGATAAATCTTCGAACCTACCCACTGGGTTTGCTAACTTAAACGACAATGTGTTAGCTCCGGAACTCTGCTCAAACGTCCGCTCAATAAAATCAAGCGTAGTTGTAGAAGAACCTTGACCATTATTACCCTTATCAACGCCATAGGCGCCGGTTCCACCAGCACCGCCGGTAACGGTAAAATAGTTGCCGTTCGTGCCACGAGTGAAACGCAACTGAGAATTATCCGAAAATGACGTGGCAGAATTGAAGTCCTGCATTGCAGGACTGGTCTGAGCCCAACCAGATATTGGAGTCAGCACTACCGCTATTGCCAGCAATGAATGCTTGAATGATGCAGAAAGAAGGCGGTTAAAAATAGAAGTTGTCATTGATTGAATTAGGTTTTTAAGCATCTTAAATGTTGGCCTAAGTCCGCAATCTACTTCTTTATTTTAAAAATTAAATACAATAGATTATTATTATAAGATAATTGATGCTGAACTAACTACATATGCCAATTTTACTTGGATTTGTGCAAAATCCAGAGCAAGTGTCCCAAATGATTAGTTTTTGCTTGGTGAATATCCTGCACCTGTCCCCATAAGTGAGGGAAATTAGTAGCGGGTGCAGTGCGGTCTGCGGCCATGTTGTTAGGGCCGGGTCTCCACGCCAACGACTGCCGCTAGGCCTGTCCAGTCGGCGGCGAACTGGGCCAGTTTCCGGCTCTCCAGACCCGTTAATCTTCTGCGCCCGGGGGCTTTATCCTAACTGACAAAGGCCGGGATTCGGGCACGCAAGGGGATGAGATGGGCCGCCACCTGGGTTCGGGCCAGGTACGAGCCCTGTTCAGCAGCTCAAATGCTCACTAGCTGCGCCGGGGCTTGGCACTGACTTGGCAAACGGGTGCCGTGCCCCTGCTTGCCTGCAATAACCGGTGGCCTCAACGGGTAAAATTGGTTACTAACCCGAACGAATTCGGGTGGTAAAAAATGGGTTATAGCGTGATAAGGCGAGAAAATGCCCGCCGTCAAAGTCTGAAACCACGCCAGCATTGCGTAAAAACCCTTCGGTTGCTGCTAGTTTTTTCGCGCGGCAAAACCTCGTAATTACCCATTTAGTGCTTTAGCGTTGCCCGCCTCCAATGGTCCGGGAGCGGGGCTGTGCCAGGGCATCGGCAGCAGGCTGCTACTCGCGTACCAGGCGTTGCACATGAGTGCCAGCCGCATCGGTCAGCTCCAGCCAAAAGGCGCCGCGCGGCAGCGGGCCGAGGTCGAGTTGGCTGCCGCCGACTGCCGGGCCCTGCAGCACCGGCCGGCCCACGGCGTCGAGCAGGCGGTACTGCGCTGGGCTAAGCATAGCGGGCAGCAGCACCAGGCCGGAGGTCGGGTTTGGATAAGCCCGGGTATCGGCTCCCTTTTCGACCTGGGCGAGGGCTGTAGCCACGGGCGAGTAGGCAGTGGTGCCATCATTATCAACCTGGCGCAGGCGGTAGTAGGCCAGGCCGGCCAGCGGGTGGGCGTCGAGAAATGCGTAGGTGCGCAGGCTGCTGCTGCTGCCCTGGGCCGCCACGCGGCCGATGGTTTCGTAGCCTTGGCCGGTGGCGCTGCGCTGCACCTCGAAGTAAGCGCTATTTTTCTCGCTGGCCGTGGCCCAGTTCAGGGCTACGCCGGAGCTTTTCGCGGTAGCATCGAAGCGGGTGAGCAAGACCGGAAGGGGATTCAGGCCCGGGAAACCCAACTGCTGTGCATCGAGGCTGGCGAGGGTGAAATCGGAAAAGGAGGTGAAGGCACCCGAGGTGAGGGTGCCCGACTGGCCGGTTCCGGTGCTGGTGCCGGGGCCCGTATTGGTGCTGCCAATGCTGGCCCAAGCCGCGCCGTTGCGCTTGGCCACTACCAGGCTGGCGGTGGTGGAGTTGGTTACGTAGTCTTCGGGGCCAAAGGTGAGCGAAATACGGGCGCTGAAACTGCCGCCGATGGGCGCGGGCGCGGCCGACACGGTGTAGTAGCGCACGTTCAAAACGTGGTCGATAGGGGGAGTGAACCCAAACGGTGTAGCCGACCCCTCGGTCTGCTGGGCCGTGTACGTTACGGCGTTGGTATGGCTGGTGAGGGCCAGGCTGATGGGGCGGTAAAGACGATTGTTCGAGGCATTAAGCCGGCCTACCGGAAACGCCAGCGTGGAATTGCCGGTAGCACTCAGACGCGCCAACGGGCCGTTCACGAAACTGGTGCTGCTGCCGGTGGCCGCGGCCGTGGGGGTCGACATTGTGAGTTGGCCTGCGCCCACGGGCCCGGTTGTGAGCAGGCCATTGGTTAGCAGCAAGTCGTTGGCAATGGTGAGGTCATTTTGCAGCGTTACGCCGGCCGGGTTGTTGATTTCCAGCTTGGCGTTGATACCGAAGGTGAGAGTGCCGGCGTTGTTGATAATTTGGGGCGTGGTGCCGTTGAACGTCACTCTGGGCACATTGGGCGCGCCTCCAGTAGGTAAGAAATTCAACGTGGTGCCAGAACTGACACTTAGATTTCCGCCAATAAGTGTACCGGTTGGGGTGACTGTATTGCCCCGGGCGGCAATCGTAAGCGTGCCGGTTCCGATAACGGATAGATTGTTCAAAACAGTCAGATTCATCGCATCACCGAGGATGGAGAAGCTAGCGCTGGCATATTCCAGGTTGCCAAAGGTGCGATTAATGATGCTGCTACCCGTACCAAAAGTTCCGCTGATGAAACGGAACGTGCTGCCGCTTTGGTAAACGGCCAAGGGCGAATGGTCGGATGAGTTGGCCGCATTTTGCTCCAAGGTTGAGCCGGCTTCGAAAACCGGAACACCAGTAAATGCTGTGCCGGTGCTGGTACCCAGAATGCTCAGTTTGCCGCCATTGATGAAATGCAGCGAGCCCACTGTTGTACTTATCAACTTGTTTGCTGAAGGAGGATTGCTAGTCGCGTTGGTAAGCGCAACGGTGCCTGATACCCTTCCCGTTGTGCCAGCAGCCAAACTCAGGGTTACCCCAGCTGACGTAGTGCCAGTCGCCGTTAGCGCCACCGAGGAGCCACTTTCCACAATCAGGTCGTCGTCGGTAGCATCCCCGTTGATAGCGATATTGTTGGTTGAGTTATTAGCCGAATTCAGCGTGACCGACGTGTTATTGATGAACTTCAGACGGCCGATGGTTTGGCCGGCGACTGTCACAACCGGAGTTCCGCCGTCAAAAACCAAAATGTCAGTTGATGCGGCACTGGTGCGGTTGGTGCCGGCACCGGTCGGGCTGGTGTTCCAACTCGTCGGGGCCGTGAAGCCGTCCCCCGTTGCTCCGCGCCAGTAGTAGGTCGTCTGGGCTTGGGCGGTGGCAGTAAATAGCAGTAGAGAGAGCAGCGTAGTTATCCAGCGGTTTTGGGCCAGAAAAGCGCCCGGCAGGGTAAAATTAACTTTCATTAATAAGTAGAAAAGGGAAGAAATTAGCCCGCAAGCTAGCTAATCTATTTGAAAAAGGATAGGCGTTAACCGGTGAAATATAGCTACTTGACGTTAAATGGTTTAATAGATTCGGTGAATGATTCTGTTTACTGGGTACTGTTGAAATGCCCGCCGCATCGCCTGCCTGCACGTACTGCTCGTTTGTTATGCCGGCCATTCTGCGGCCGACGCTACTTTCGCATAAAAAAAAGCCCTTTGCCCTTGTCAGTTTTCAAATACCTGCTGCTCCTCATGTTGCTGGCTCTGCCAGGGTTGGGGCTTGCGCAGCGCCGCGCCGCGCCCGTGCCTACTTCCCGTCGCGCTGCCGTTGCACCGCGTCCCAAAGCGGCCCGCCCGCTAACCAAGCCGGCCGCCCCGCGCCCCGCGTTGGCCCCTGGTGTCCCTGCCTTCACGCGCTACCTGCATTCGCCCTGGGTCGATAGCCTGATGCGGGTGCTCACGCCCGACCAGCGGGCGGCGCAGCTGTTCATGGTGGCGGCCTATTCCAACCGCCAGCGCATCGATGAGGACTCGATTTCGGCCCTCATTCAGCAGGCAGGCATTGGCGGGCTGATATTTTTCCAGGGCGGGCCGGGCCGGCAGGCGCGCCTGCTAAACCGCTATCAGCGCCAGGCCAAAGTGCCGCTGCTGGTGGCCCTGGACGGCGAGTGGGGCGTGGGCATGCGCCTGGATAGCGTGGTGAAATTCCCGTACCAAATGAGCCTGGGCGGCGAAACCGACACCGCCCTGCTCTACGACATGGGCCGCGAGGTGGCCCGGCAGTTCAAGCGCCTGGGCATGCACGTCAACTTCGCGCCGGTAGTCGATGTCAATAACAACCCCGCTAACCCGGTTATCGGCTTTCGGAGCTGGGGCGAAAACCCGGCCGCCGTGGCCCGCGACGGCCGCCAATACATGCGCGGCCTGCAGGACGCCGGTATTCTGGCCGTGGCCAAGCACTTCCCCGGCCACGGCGACGTGGATGCCGACTCGCACCTGGCCCTGCCCACCGTGCGCGTCGACCGCCGCCGGCTCGATACGCTGGAGCTGCCGCCCTTCCGCAGCCTCATCGCGGGCGGGCTGGGCGGCATGATGGTGGCCCACCTCAACGTGCCCGCCCTCGATACCGTGAGCGGCCCGAGTACCCTTTCGCGCCCCATTATCGAAGGCGTACTGCGGCAGGAAATGGGCTTCAAAGGCCTGATTTTCACCGATGCCATGAACATGAAGGGCGTCATCACGAAGTTCCCGCCCGGCGAGGCCGACGTGCGCGCCCTGATGGCCGGCAACGACATTCTGGAGTTCAGCAAAAACGTGCCGCTGGCCCTGCGCATGGTGCGCGCCGCCGTGGACAGCGGCCGGATTTCGCAGCAGGAAATTGACACGCATTGCCGCCGCGTGCTGGCCCTCAAGCAGTGGTCGGGCCTGAACCACTACCGCCCCATCGAGACCAAAAACCTCTACGAAGACCTCAATGGCCCGCACGCCCAGTACCTCAGCCACCGCCTTACCGAGCTGAGCATCACGCTGCTGCGCAATCAGAAAAGCCTGTTGCCGCTCCAACGGCTCGACACGCTACGCATTGCCACGCTGGTGCTGGGTGGCGCGCCCCGCGACACCACCGACTTTCAGAGAGCGGTGAGCGACTACGCGCCGGCCGCCCATTTCCACGTCGGGGCTACGCCTTCGCTCGACGAGCTGACGAAGCTGCGCGCCGCCCTGCGGCCGTACAACCTCATCCTGGTTAGCCTGCAGAGCCTGGGCCGCCTGCCCGCCACCGGCTTCGGCATCACGCCCGAAGCCAACATGCTGCTACGCGAGCTCGCCGACCAGAAGCAGCAGCTGGTGCTTAGCGTGTTTGGCTCGGCCTACGCCGTGGCCCGGGTGCGCGATTTGGAGCGCGCCGGGGCCGTCATCATGGCCTACCAGGAAAGCCCCAATGCCCAGAACCTGACCGCTCAGGCCATTTTCGGCGGCATCGCGGCCACCGGCAAGCTGCCCGTAACGGTTTCGGACAAGTACCCGCGCGGCTTCGGCCTGCGCACCGCCGCCGGCTCCCGCCTGCGCTACGCTAACCCGGAGGACGAAGGCATGGACCCGCGCCTCGAAGCCCGCGTTGACAGCCTCGTAGGCCGGGCGCTGGCGGCCCAGGCCTTTCCCGGCGCGCAGGTGCTCATTGCCCGGCGCGGCACCGTGGTGCTGCGCAAAAGCTACGGCAACCAGACCTATGCGGGCTTCGCCGATGCCGTGGTGAAGTCCAAAAAAACCAACAAGCAAACGGTTGTAGTCGCTGATACGAGTCCCGTATCGGTGCCCCGCCCGGTGAAGGATGATGACCTCTACGACCTGGCCTCAATGACCAAGCTGCTGGCCGCCACGCCCGCGCTGATGCGCCTGCAGGGCGAACGCAAATTCAGCCCCGACAGCACGCTGGGTAACTACTTCCCTTTCCTGCGTGGCACCAACAAGGCCAATCTGAAAATGCGCGACGTGCTGGCCCATCAGGCCGGCCTCAAGGCTTGGATTCCGTTTTGGCAGGAGCTGCGGAGGAAAAACGGCACGATGCGCCGCCGCTACTTCCGCGCCGACTCGTCGGCTCGGTTTCCGCTGCCGGCCGCCGCCGGGCTGTGGGCGCGCAAGGACTTGCCGGCCCGCATTTACAAGGAAATCGGCGAGTCGCCGCTAAACGCCAAGCCGGGCTATGTGTATTCCGATTTGTCGTTTATTCTTTACCCCGAACTGGTGCGCGCCCGCACCGGGCAGCCGCTCGACGCTTACCTGCAAAAGGAGGTGTACCGCCCGCTGGGCGCGACCACGCTGGGCTTCCGGCCCACCAACCGCTTTCCGCTCAAGCGCATCGTGCCCACGGAGGTTGATACCGCCTTCCGGCAGCAGCTGCTGCATGGTACGGTGCACGACGAAGGCGCGGCCCTGCTTGGCGGCCTCTCGGGCCACGCCGGCCTGTTCGGCGATGCCAACGACGTGGCCAAGCTGGCCCAGACCTACGCCTGGGGCGGCCGCTATGGCGGCCAGCAGCTGTTCGACAAAGCCGTGCTGGCCGAGTGGACCCGCTGCCAGTTCTGCCCCGACAACCGCCGCGCCCTGGCCTTCGACCGCCCCGCCGCCAACCCCACGGTGAACTCGGCCAAAAATGCTTCCCAAAGCAGCTACGGCCATACCGGCTTCACGGGCACCTATTTCTGGGTCGAGCCGGCGAAGGATTTGGTGGTGGTGCTGCTGACCAACCGGGTGCACCCCACGCGGCGCAACAACAAACTGACGGAATTGAGCGTGCGCTCGGCACTACTGCAGGTGGCGATTGAGGCGGCGCGATAGGCGGGAGCGTCTGCTAACTGGCCCTGGTGGCGTATGCTCGCCGGGCCAGGCTATTGGGGGGCAGTAGCTGACGTGAGGCGTAACACCCGCAATTTCGCGCGGAGTTTCGACCCCTTCCAGGTCCAGCTTAGCCAGTGCTAGCTGGGTGCGCACGGAGCCGCCGGAATAGAGGCTGCTACTGGTCGGAAAGCCGAAAAAATATCCCAGCGGTCGCGCCCACCTTCGTCGAGCTATAGCACGTTGTCAATGTTTATTTTTTATAAAGCGTTAAAAATCTTGAAATAAGGCCGTTGCTAAAGTATGTTTACCAAATCTCTCCCACCTACTTCTTTAGCTTATGCGCCATCTCTTTACGTACCTCTTGCTGTGCCTGATGCTGCCGCTGAGCGGCTGGGCCCAAAACCTCCAAACCGTTAAGGGCACCGTGCAGGACGAGGAAGGCCGGCCGCTACCCGGCGTCACGGTGCTCATCCGGGGCACGGGGACCGGCGATGCCACCAACGACCAGGGAAATTTCGAGCTGAAGGTCGACTTCGCCAAAGCGCCCGTGGTGCTGGTGGTGTCGTTTGTGGGCTATGCCGCCCAGAATATCCCGCTGGCCGGGCCTGCCAGCGACCTGGTGGTGAAGATGCGGCTCAGCGGCATGCTCGACCAGGTAGTGGTGTCGGCCTCGCGCGTTGAGGAGAGCATTGGCCGCGTGCCGGTGACGGTGGAGAAGCTGAGCACCCGCCAGGTGGAGCAAATTACCACGCCCGACCTGGTGGCGGGCCTGGCCCGGTTCAAGTCCATCGACGTGAGCAACTCCAGCATGCTGCTGACCAGCTTCAGCACCCGGGGCTTCAGCTCCTCGCGCTCCGACCGCGTGATTCAGCTCTCCGACTACGCCGACACGCAGCTGCCCAGCCTGAGCTCCAACTTCGGCAACCTGCTCGGCACGCCCATTCTCGACGTGGCCAGCGTGGAGGTGGTGCACGGCCCGGCCTCGGCCCTTTACGGGGCCAACGCCTTCAACGGCGTACTGCTCACCAACTCGAAAGACCCTTTTAAGGATACCGGCCTGACCGTGCGCCTGCGCGGTGGCAACCGCGACCTGCTCGACGGGCAGCTGCGCTACGCCCTGAAGCTCGGCGAGCGGGTGGCGTTCAAGATTGCGGGCGGCTACATCCGGGCCCGCGACTTCACCGGCAACAACTTCGACGCTACCTCCAAGCTGCTGGAGCCAGCCAATAATGCCGCCGGCTCGAACCTGGGCTACGACGCGGTGAGCGTGTACGGCGATGCTGGCAACACCTTTGGGGCCACCGGTGGGGCGCTGGCTGGCAAAACCGTATTCCTGCCCGGCTTTTCAGAAGCCGACCTGATTACCGGCAAAAACGAAACCTATTCGCTGAAGGTGGCCCCGAGTGTGTCGGTGCTGCTCACCGACCACATCAAGGCCACCGCCAGCTACCGTTACGCCGCCTCCAACACCACCTTCCAGGCCGCCAGCCGCTACCGCATCGTGGATGCCGGTGCCCATCAGGGCAAGCTGGCCATCGAAGGCCGCAACTGGTTTGTGCGGGCGTTCCAGACCCGGGACTTTTCGGGCGGCCGCGACCCGCTCACCGACGGCTCCTACAACCTGGGCTTTTTGGGCGGCTTGCTGCAAAACCAGCCGGCTCTGAACGCCGCCGGCCAGCCTGTGCTCGATGCCACCGGCAAGCCCGTGACCTATGCTCAGCGCTACTTTGGCACCTACGCCGCTGCCTACAACGCGGCCTTCGGTGCCAACGGCGGCAACGCCGACGCGGCGGCCCTCACGGCCCGTACCACGGCCAATACCGCCGCGCCCGTGCTGCAGCCCGGTACGCCGGAGTTTGCCGCCGCTCGCGACCGCATCATCCACAACCCCATTCCCGGGCAGGGCGCGCGGCTTATTCTGCGCTCCATCCTCACCGAGGGCAGCGGCCAGTACAATTTCAACTCTGAGGTAGCCGACGTGGTAGTGGGTGGTTCCTACCGGCAGTACGACCTGGGCTCGGACGGCAGCCTGCTGCAGGACACGCGCGAAAGCGGCCGGATTCGCAACTACGAGTACGGGGCCTACGCCCAGGTCAGCAAAGCCCTGCTCGACGACCACCTGAAGCTGGCCGCTGCCGGCCGCGTCGACCGGTTCCAGAACTTCGGCACCGCTTTTTCGCCCCGGGTTTCGGCGGTGTTTTCGCTGGGGGCCGAGAAGCAGCACAACTTCCGCGGCAGCTACAGCCGCGCCTTCCGCGCGGCCTCGCAGGATGCCCAGTACATCCGGCTCGATGTGGGCCGGGCCATTCTCGTAGGCAACGTGGGCGCGGGCTTCCAGGGCTACACCACTGGCCTGGCCACGCAGCTGCCCGGCATTCTGGCCCCTACCCGCACCGCCGACCTGGCCGCCCTCGAGTACCAAAGCCCCGGGCTGAAGCTGGAAAAAGTGAACAGCGGCGAAGTGGGCTACCGCGGCCAGCTCACCAGCAAGCTGTTCGTCGACCTCGACTACTTCTACAGCGCCTACGACAACTTTATTGCCACCCGCAACTTCATCGGCAACCTCGACGGCAGCCGGCCCACCGCCGCCCAGATTGGGGCCGCGGCCCCTTTCCGCTTCGCCAACGCGGCGCTGCCCACCCGCGTTATTCAAATCAACACCAACGTCGACCAGACCGTGAAAAGCCAGGGCGCGGGCATTTCAGTGGGCTATGCCTTTGGCCCGGCCCTGACCGTGACCGGCAACTACAGCTACAATGAGCTCATCACCACCGATTTTCAGCCGGGTACGCTGTCGTTCTTCAACACGCCCCAGAACAAGTTCAACCTAGGCGTCGACGGCCAGCTGTTCGACCGCAAGCTGAGCTACAACGCCAACTACCGGTACGTAGATTCCTACGTGTTCGAGTCCACGTTTGCCACCGGCACCATTCCCACGGCCCAGGTCGTGGACGCGCAGTTTGGTTACGCGGTGCCCAAGCTGCACACTACCGTGCAGGTAGGCGGCACTAACCTCTTCGACAGCACCAACTTCCAGGTGTACGGCGCGGGGAGCCAGGGCCGCATCGTGTACGCGGGCCTGCTGTTCGATATTAAGTAGTGGCCCGTGAGAAGGGCGTCCGCGGCCGTCGCGGCTGTATATTCGGGCACCTTACTACCCGCTTCTATAATTCCTCCAAATCCCACCCCCGCTCCCTATGCAAGGACTGATGATGGCCGAGCCCCTGCGCGTGGCCTCGATAATCGAGCACGCCGCCAAGTGGCATTCTGATACCGAAATTGTGTCGCGCCTGCCCGAAGGCGGCATCCACCGCTACACCTACGCCGAGGCCAACCACCGCAGCCAGCAGCTGGCCCAGGCGCTGCTGGCGCTGGACATTAAAAACGGCGACCGGGTGGGCACCCTGGCCTGGAACACTCACCGCCATTTCGAACTGTACTACGGCGTGGCCGGCATCGGGGCGGTATGCCACACTATAAACCCGCGCCTGTTTCCCGAGCAGCTCGTCTACATCATCAACCACGCCGAAGACCGGCTGCTGTTCTTCGACCTCACGTTTTTGCCACTCGTCGAGCGCTTGGCTTCCGTGTGCCCCACCGTGGAGAAATGGGTGCTGATGGCCGGGCCCGAACACCTGCCCAAAGATTCGGCCATGCCCGGGCTGTGCAGCTACGAAGACCTGCTGGCCGACCAGCCCGGCGGCTACGCGTGGCCGAGCTTCGACGAAAACACGGCCTGCTCGCTGTGCTATACTTCCGGCACCACCGACCAGCCCAAGGGCGTGCTTTATTCGCACCGCTCCACGGTGCTGCACGCCATGGGGATTTCGTTTCCCGACTCGTTGGGCTGCTCGTCGGCTGATGTGATTATGCCCGTTGTGCCCATGTTCCACGTCAACGCCTGGGGGCTGCCCTACGCCGCGCCGCTCAATGGCTCGAAGCTGGTGCTGCCCGGCGCGGGCATGGACAGTGCGAGCTTATTTGAATTGATGGAAGCCGAAGGCGTTACGTTCTCGGCTGGCGTGCCCACTATCTGGCTGGCGCTACTGCAATTCATGCGCGAAGGAAAGCGCACCTTCAGCACCCTGCGCCGCACGGTGGTGGGGGGCTCCAGCTGCCCGCCCGCGCTGATGAAGGCATTTGTGGAGGAACTGGACGTGACCATTACCCACGCCTGGGGCATGACGGAAACCAGCCCGCTGGGCACCGGCAGCCGCCTCAAAGCCAACCAGCAGCACCTGAGTGCCGACGAAAAAGCCGCCGTGCTAGCCAAGCAGGGCCGGGCGGTGTTCGGCATCGATATGAAGATTGTGGGCGACGACGGCCAGGAGCTACCCCACGACGGCGTGGCCTTCGGCGACCTGCTGGTGCGCGGCCCCTGGGTGGTGCGCGACTACTACCGGAGCCCCACGCTGGGCGAGCTCACCGCCGACGGTTGGTTCCGCACCGGCGACGTGGCCACCATCGACCCCGACGGCTTCATGCAAATCACCGACCGCTCGAAGGACGTCATCAAATCGGGTGGGGAGTGGATTTCCAGCATCGACCTCGAAAACCTGGCCGTGGCGCACCCCGCCGTAGCCGAGGCCGCCGTCATCGGCGTGCCCAGTGCCAAGTGGAGCGAGCGGCCGCTGCTAGTGATTGTGCGCCGCCCGGGCATGGACGTTTCGGCCGAAGAACTACTCGGCTTCTTCCGGGGCAAAGTAGCCAAGTTCTGCGAGCCCGACGCCGTGGAATTCGTGGAGCAGCTGCCCCACACGGCCACCGGTAAAATCCTCAAAACCCAGCTGCGGAAAGATTTCGCGGGGTATTCAGTGGCGTAGAAGGGAAGAAAAAGGAAACGTCATGCTCATCTGGCGTCCGCGCAGCCGAAGCATCTCTACCGCCATACTAAAATGGATTAGTTGCGCGGTAGAGATGCTCCGGCTGCGCGGACGCCAGATGAGCATGACGTACTGTTTACCTTACCGCCCTAACTCCTCGGCCCGGTCCCGCGCCGCGCCCGCCCCGGCCATCAGGCCCTCGCGCACTGCGCCGGCCCCAAAAGCGCCCAGCGCCGCTTCGGTCGTGCCGCCTTTGGAGGCCACTTTGGCAATCCAATCCTGGCAGCTCAGGCCCGATTGGGAGTACAGCTCCACGGCTCCGCGAAACGTCTGGCTCACCAGCAGCTCGGCCTCGGCTCCGCTGAAGCCCATTTGGGCGGCGGCGGCCATCAGGGCCTCCATGCAGTAGTAGACGTAGGCCGGGCCGCTGCCCGAAATGGCGGTGCTGGCATCAATAGCGCTTTCGGCTTCGACATAAACCGTCTTGCCAGTGGTGGAGAGTAGGTTTTGTACCTGCACCAGCTCAGCGCGGCTCACTTCGTCGGTACTGGTAAAGGCTGTCATGCCCATGCCAATCTGGGCGGGCAGGTTGGGCATGGCCCGAATGATTTTGGGCGTGCCCAGCGCTTGGCGCAGCGTCGCAATTCGGACGCCGGCCATGATGCTGAGCACCAGTTGCTGCGGCTGCACCAGCCCCTGCAACGCGGCAAACAGGGCGGGCGAATCCTGCGGCTTCACGGCCAGAATGAGGATGTCGGCCCCCGGCACGCACTCGGCCGGCGAGCCCCAGACGGTGCCGATTTCGTGGGCCGCCAGGGCCGCCACGCGCTCGGGCGAGCGGGCCAGCAGGCGCAAATCGAGCCGCGAGGTAATGTGAGCGCGCACGAAGCTGCGGGCATAGGTCAGGCCCATGTTGCCGCCGCCGATAATCAGGATTTTCATAGGATGCATTCGGAATTATCCGAAAGAACGTCATGCTCAGCACGACGTTCTGTTCGGCCTTCCAATAAATCCTGATAACTACCGCTTAAAACGCAACGCCATTACATTACGCCCTACTTTCTGGCCTTCGATGAGGCCTATTTCGTTGCCACTGCGGAAGTGAATGCCGCCGTACAGACGCGACATGGCGGCTTCGGCAGCAAATGCGGCGAACGTATTGAAGGTGCGGGGCTCGAAACCCGGGCCGCGACTCTTGTGCGTGTCATCGACGAAAGTAGTTTGCGCGCCAAATAAATCGGACAGTACCTGGGCCGCCGCCCCCGACTGCGATGCGTGGCCAGACACAAATTCGGGGAATGGTGGGGTGGCCCAATCGGGTTGCCAGCTCGGGTCAATCATGGCCTGAATGGCAGTGACGGGGCGTTGCCAGTTGTAGCTGTACTTGCATTTCCAGCAGCCCACAAAGGCATCGGCCACGGCAATGCCCACGCGGGCATATGCCTCGGCGGCTAGGGCCAGCGTCGAACTTTTGGTCCGCAGCAGGATACTGGTGATATTGATGGAATGACCGGGCGGCGTGATGGTTTGGCCCGCATCAGCCCAATAAGCCGAAATAACGCGCTGCTCCGGGGTGAGCGCACGACTTACGTTGTACACCTCCAGCACCTGCGTATAGTAGGGCGAACCCGGCTGCGTGGAATAAACATATGGCAGCGTGGGCATGGGCAACGCCGCGTTGGCGGGCACAAAAAGCCGGTTGTGCCCCCACATCGGCTGGATGGCGCGGCCCGCGGCCCCAGCGGTGGTCTGAACCCACAGGCCCGTGCCGGTGGGTGGCACGTAGCCGCTGGGCTGGTTATCGAGGTAGCCCTCGTGCCCGCCGTCGGTGCGCGACCACTCGAACACGGCCTGGGCCACGGCCTGCCCAAACCGCACCGAGCGGTCGAACTCGGCCGTGGTGCGGTACGCGGCATTCAGGGTTGTTTCGAGCGAGTCGATGCTGGTGCGCTGCGCGGCGGTGGCGTTGCCGAACAGGTCTTTAGCCATCAGGGCCTCGGCGGCATTGGCGGCCACGGCCCAGTTGTACAGTTGGCCCGCTTCGGGCTGAGGCATCGTGCTAAGGCCGGTGAGCTGCCCGGCCAGCGACTGGCTGCCCGCAATACCGGGCTGTACCGCTCCGTAGAGGGCCACGCCGGCGTAGCCCAGCGCCCGCGCCGCAACCGGCGGCGAAAAGCCCGTACCATTCTTGATGAGCCGCAGCTCTATGTCGGCCCATTTCGTTGCCGCATCGGCCGAATAAGTACTGCTATCAGGCGAAGCGGGCGCGGCTAGCTCAGCATCGTGGCTACAGCCGGTGGCCAGCAGCGTGGTGGCGAGCAGCGCCATACCGGCCAGCCGGCACCGGCGGCGAACGGGCAGCGCCAAGCCAGCCCAGTGGGGGAAAAGGATGGACATGAAATTGCAGAAAAAGGTGAAAATTTAGGGTAATGCAAATGTATCAAATGCGCAGCACAAATGCCGTTTTATTTCCCTACTCATCTGAAGTACTGCCTTTTCCTGCCCTGACACCGGTCCCGCTTACCGGCGCGGTGGACTTTGGTTGGCGGCCTGGTCCTCGGCCCGCCGGTCGCGCATGGCCATAAACAGGGCGATAAAGACCGAAACAAACGGCAGCAGCAGCCCCAGGCCAAACCACCGCCAGAACGAGCGGCCATAATTGTAGGCGATGTAGCCCGTGATGGGCGCAAACACCAGCAGGGATACCCCGAAGATGAGCAAAATGCGAAGGAGGAACACAGGAATCTGTTTTTGAAATAATATGGGGAGAGCTACCGCACTTTGCCACGCTTCACCAGGTAAGCATACAGCACCTTCTCGAACGGCTCGCGCACATCGACGGGCACGAAGTCGATGCGGAGCTGGCCGCAGCGCAGGGCCAGGTCCTGCTCGTAGGCCGTCATGGCCGCCCGGTACTGGTCGCGAATCTGCGAGGGTTGGAGCTTGATTTCGAGCCCGGTTTCCACGTCTTCGAAGATGTAGGGCCGCTCGGCAAAGTCGAAATCGGCCTCGGTAGCGCGGTCGAGCACGTGGAAAAGCAGCACCTCGTGGTGCTGATGCTTGAGGTGCTGCAACGCGGCCAGGGCGGCTTCCTGCTCGGCCGCACCGCGCCCCAGCATGTCGCTGAATACGATGACGAGCGAGCGTTTCGGAATTTGCTGGGCAATGGCGTGGATGGTGCCGGCCACGTCGGTGCCCCGGCCCGATTTGGGCCCCGGCGGCCGCTCCAGCAGCTGCTGCAGGGCCAGCAGCAGCGTGTGCCGGTGGGTGCTGGTGGAGCGCACCGGGGTTTGCAGCTCGATGGTGTCGGCGAAGGTGACGAGGCCCACCGCGTCGCGCTGTCGGGTGAGGAGCGTAGTGAGGGCCGCGGCGGCAAGAATGCTGAATTTCAGCTTGTCGTGGCCCGGCGTGGGGTAGTACATGCTGGGGCTCACGTCGAGCAAAACGTGGGCGCGCAGGTTGGTTTCCTCCTCGTAGCGCTTCACGAACAGCTTATCGGTGCGGGCAAATACCTTCCAGTCGATGTGGCGCGTGCTCTCGCCGGGGTTGTAGAGGCGGTGCTCCGAAAACTCGACCGAAAACCCGTGGTAGGGCGACTGGTGCAGGCCGGTGATGAACCCGTCCACCAACTGGCGGGCCAGAAATTCGAGGTTCTCAAAGGAGCGAATGGCGGCGAGGTCGAGCGGCATGGGGGCGGAGCGGGGAGACGTTTGGAGCTATAAAGAACGGAGAAAAAGAACGTCATGCTGAGCGCAGCCGAAGCATCTCTACCGCTTCGTTGGCTCGGTTGGATTACTTCGGCGGTAGAGATGCTTCGGCTGCGCTCAGCATGACCGTGCACCGTTTACCGTTCTGCCTTCAACAGCTGCCCCATCTCCAGCGTTTATCTTTATCACAACTTTCGTAAGTTTAGCCCTTTCAACCAATCGACCCTTTTTATTTCCCACCCATACCCCCAACTCAACGCCGTGGACGACCGTCACGACCAGGAAGAAATTTATTCCCAACGCATTAAAGCCGGCAAGCGCACGTACTTCTTCGACGTGAAAGCCACCCGCGGCCAGGATTACTACCTGACCATCACTGAAAGCAAGCGCCGCCAGAACGGCGACGACTCGGTTTCGTACGAAAAGCACAAGATTTTCCTCTACAAGGAGGATTTTCTCAAGTTCGTAGATGCCTTGCAGGACACCGTGGATTATGTGCGCGAGGAGCTGCTGACCCCCGAGGAAGTGGCCGAGCTCGACCGCCCCCGCGACTTCGACGACCGCGACCAGCCCCGCAACGGCAGCGACCAGCCCCGCCGCGAGCTCGACCGCCCCGCCTTCGACCCCAACCGGGCCGACGACAACTACTAGGTTGTAATGCTTAACGGTTAGCAGTTCATTTTTTGGCCACGCAAAACGGCGCAATCGGACTTTCGTCTGGTTGCGCCGTTTTGCGTGGCAGCAGGCCGTACCTTTGCGCCCGAATTGCCCCCAATTCATACTTGATAATTCATAATTTATAATTCCAAAAAATGGGCCTCCGCTGCGGTATCGTCGGCTTGCCGAACGTCGGTAAATCCACTCTGTTCAACGCGTTATCAAACGCCAAGGCCGAATCGGCCAACTACCCGTTCTGCACCATCGAGCCCAACGTGGGCGTCATCACCGTGCCCGACGAGCGGCTGCAGATTCTGGAAGCTCTCGTGAACCCCAAGCGCGTGCTGCCCACCATCATCGAGTTTGTCGACATCGCCGGCCTCGTAAAAGGAGCCAGCAAGGGCGAGGGCCTGGGCAATAAATTCCTGGCCAACATCCGCGAGGTCGATGCCATCATTCACGTGGTGCGCTGCTTCGACGACGCCAACATCGTGCACGTGGCTGGCGGCGTTGACCCCGTGTTCGACAAAGACGTGATTGATACCGAGCTGCAGCTCAAGGACCTGGAGAGCATCGATAAAAAGCTCGTGAAGTCGGAGCGCAGCGCCAAGGCCGGCGATGCCGTGGCCAAAAAGGAAGTAGTGGCGCTGCAGAAATTCAAGGCGGCCCTCGAAGGTGGCGCGAATGCCCGTGCCGTAGCCGCCACCGCCGACGACCTCGAAGCCATTGCCGACCTGCAACTGCTCACCGTGAAGCCCGTGATTTACGTGGCCAACGTGGACGAAGCCAGTATCGCCAGCAACGGCAACCACCACGTTGCCGCCCTGCGCGAGCACGTGAAGGCCGAAGGTGCCCAGGTAGTGCTGGTGTCGGCAGCCATCGAAGAGCAGATTGCGGACATGGAAGACCCCGAGGAAAAAGAAATGTTCCTGGGCGAGTACGGCCTCACCGAGTCGGGCCTGAACAAGCTCATCCGGGCCAGCTACGAGCTGCTGAACCTCATTACCTACTTCACCGCCGGCGTGCAGGAAGTACGCGCCTGGACCATCCACCGCGGCGACAAAGCACCTGCCGCGGCCGGCGTCATTCACTCCGATTTCGAGAAGGGCTTCATCCGCGCCGAGGTCATCAAGCTGCCCGATTACCAGGAGTACAAGACCGAAGTGAAAATCAAAGAGGCCGGTAAAATGGCTGTTGAAGGCAAGGAGTACGTGGTGCAGGACGGCGACATCATGCACTTCCGCTTCAACGTTTAGAAGCCGGATTTCACGGATTTTGAGGACGTTGCAAAGCAGCCACGCAGAAGTATCGTATTGAAAAAGGCGGTCATGCTGAGCTTGCCGAAGCATCTCTCCCGCAGCAGTAAACACAAGTAAAAAGATTGATTACGCGGTAGAGTTGATTCGACTATGCTCAGTATGACGTTCTAATTTGCTCAACTACTTGTGCACGAACACTTAATCTACAAAAAGGCTTGCCAATTGGGCAGGCCTTTTTGATTTGTATCACTCCCGCATCAGCGCTTTCCCAGGCAAGGGGTGGGGGCGCGTGCACTTTGCGGTGGTGGGTGGCCTGCTGGCAGGCGTAGCTTATCAGCGTGGTTTCCCCAAAGAAGCAGCCCGGCGCAGACCAGCCGGCAGCTGCGAAAGGCCGGCCTGCGCTTACTTTTGGCCCCGCCGGGACTGACGTAGCGACCTCCGTTCATCTGTCTATCCCTCAACAACTCTCGCTTATGCATCACCCGCTTCTTTGGCTCCGCGTTGCCGCTACGCTGGCGCTGGCTTCCTGTTCCGGGCAACTGGCAGCGGTGGCCGATAAAACCCCGGACCAGGTTCAGGCCGCCTACGTTGTTACCAAAGATGTGCCCTACGGTGCGGATAAGGAACAAACCCTGGACGTCTACTTATCAGCCGACGGCCCAAAGCGCCACGCTAAAAACTACACCGTGGTTTTCCTGCACGGCGGTGGCTATTACCTCAGCGACAAGGCCAAGGAAGAGCGGTACATTCAGCCCTATCTAAAAAAAGGAGTTACCGTCGTTAACCTCAACTACCGGCTCAAACGCGGCATCCCTGTAGCTACGGAAGACCTGACGCTGGCCCTTAACTTCCTGGCGGCCCACCACGATGCCTACCCCCTGAACCTGGCGCGGGTGGTGCTGACGGGCTTTTCGGCCGGTGCCCACATCGGCAGCCTGGTGGCCGTGACGGCCAACGACCCTACTTACCCGCACCCGCTCGCCCCGGGCATCCGCATCGCCGGCGTGGTCAATTTTTCCGGGCCGGTGGGCGGGCTCGACGTGGTGGAAGAGGTGTTCATGAACAACCCGGTACCCGTGATGAAGGAAATTGGCCTGGCGCTGTTCCCCGAAACCATCGGCTACGCCCCGAAGGAAACGACCCGGCGCTACGAGCCCCTGACCTATCTGGACCCGCGCGACCCGCCCTTTTTCATCTGGCACGGGGGCCAGGACGACCAGGTGCCGCCCGCCACCTTCACCCGGTTCGTGGACCAGCTTCAGCAGGACCGGCAAAAAAATACCGTCCTGTACGTGCCGGAAGGACGCCACAGCCCTTCTACCAAGGAACTGGAGGAGGCCTACAAGAAAATATTTGAGTTTCTAGATAAGCAGTAGGGTAGGGGCCTGCCAGATACCCTTATTCCAGCGTGCCTGCTTTGGGGGCCGGCCGCACCGTGGGGTAGGCAATGCCGAGCTGTTCCAGATAGGTTTTATACTTGGCCGGGTTGTAGTAAAACTTCCGCATCTGCGGCCGGTACTGGGCCATGATGCCCTGGTTGAGGGTGACGGCGGGTTGGTCGGTGGCCGACATTAGGGGGGTATACTTGGTGTCCTTGGTTTGCACGTCGTTGAAGTACGTCCAGGCATCCTTGATGATTTCGGGCTTCACCAGCAGGTCGAGCAGGGTGAGGGCCTCGGCTTTGGCCCCGGCCGTCACGCCCTTGTGGGCGATGGGCGTGGCCATGGCAATGGCGTTGGCCCAGTGGTGGCCGGGCAGGCCGGGAATGTTGGCCGGGTAGCTGAGCACCACGGTGGGCACGTTCCAGGAAATATCGCCAATGTCATCCGACCCACCGCCGATGGAGAACTTCTCCGGGCCCCGGAGTGAGTCGAGCTTGGTGGCCAGGCCGTCGATGGGCCGGTTGCGGCGGTCGGTTTTGGGGGCTTTCATCTCCACCTGGGCGGCGCGGGCCAGCACCTGGTCGGCGGCGCTCCACTGGGGGAGGCCCACGCGCTGGATGTTCTGGTACATGGCCTCGGCAATGGCCTTGTTCATGTGCACCGGCCAGGCGCTGCCCTGCACTTCGTGGGTAGTGGTGGTCTTCGTCATCAGGGTGGCACCCTCGGCCATCTTCAGGGCGTCGGCGTACATCTCCGTGATTTTGGGGTAGGTGCGCTCGCGCAGGTAGTACCACACCGTGGCTTTCGAGGGCACCACGTTGGGCTGGTCGCCCCCATCGGCGATGACGTAGTGCGAGCGCTGGGTGATTTCCATGTGCTCGCGGTGGAAGTTCCAGCCCACGTCCATCAGCTCTACCGCGTCGAGGGCGCTGCGGCCGCGCCAGGGTGCCGCAGCCGCGTGCGCAGCCTGCCCATCGAAGTTAAACTTGACGGAAATAAGGCCGTTGTTGCCGGAGTCGCCCCACGACACGCCCAGGTTGTCGCCCACGTGGGTGAAAATGCAGGCATCGACGTTCTTGAAGTAGCCATCGCGCACGAAATAGGCTTTGGCCCCTACCAGCTCCTCGGCCACTCCGGGCCAGAGCATGAGCGTGCCCGGCAGCTTCTCGCGCTCCATGATTTTCTTAAGTGCCAGCGCCGCCGTGATGTTGAGGGGCACGCCCGAATTGTGGCCCTCGCCGTGGCCCGGGGCCCCCTCGATGATGGGGTCGTGGTAGGCCACGCCCGGCTTTTGGGAGGCTTTGGGAATGCAGTCGATGTCGCTGCCAATGGCAATAACCGGCTTGCCCGAGCCCCAGGTGGCCGTCCAGGCCGTGGGCACGCCCGCAATGCCGGGCTTGATGACGAAGCCGTTTTTCTGGAGAATACCGGTGAGGTAGCGCGAAGTTTCCATTTCCTGAAAGCCCAGCTCCCCGAAGCTGAACACCATGTCCACCATCTGTTGGGTGGCCTTCTGCTGCTTATCGATTTCCCCGATGAGCTCCTGCTTCAGGGCTTCGAGCTTGGCGGGCGGCATGGTGGCCTGCGCCAGGGTGGGGCGGGGGGCCAGCGCCAACCCGGCCAGCAGCAGCAGTAAGTGCCCGGCGCGTCCTCCGTGCAGGCTCCGAAAATAAAGAGAAAGGGTACGAGGAGCACTCATGCGGCGGGAGGGAAGAAAATCGACTAATGAAACGCATTAGCGGCGTACCTGCGCAAAGCACACCAGCCATCCGAAACGGGGTACGGGCCGGCGTAAGGACGCGAGGAAGCGGGAAGATACACGCCGGCCACTGGACTGGAACTCGCCGGCGGTAAGTAGCTCGCGGGCCGCCATAACCAGGTGCTGATTCGCACTGGCGCGCTTGCCAGAACGATGCGCTCGCTCCGGCGTCACTACTTAAAATCCGCGCTGATTTGCGGGCTTATTCGTAGAATTTGCGCATCCGCTTGATGGTCGTCAGCACTATCCAGTCGCCCAGCTTGGGCAGCGTGTTGTGAATGAGTACGATGAGCCGGCCCAGGGCTGAAATGACCGTGCGTCGCCGCCGCTGCCGGATGTGGCGCACAATAATGGCAGCCACCTCGGTCTGCGACTTCTGCCAGCGGGGCGGGCGGTGCGCGATGGGCACTGGCTGGCCGGCGGCATCGAGCACGCGCTTTTCGGGGTCGTTCTGGGTGAAGCCGATGTGCACCACGCCGAAGTGCAGGCCGGTTTCGGCGAGCTCCAGGCGCAGGGTGTGGGCCAGGTTGGAGATGGCCGCTTTGCCGGCGCAATAGGCCGAGCCGCTGGGCATCCCATTAAGGGCCGAGATGGAGGAGATGAACGTGACGCTACCCCGACTGGCCCTCAGGTGTGGCAGGGCGGCCATCAGCGGATACACCGAGCCGTACACGTTGCTGTCGAGCACGCGGGCGAACACCTCGGGCTGCATGTCGGCAAAGTAGGCGCGCTGCGAAATGCTGGCGTTGGTTACCAGCACATCGAGCCGCCCGAACTGGCTGATGGCCGTGGCCACGAGACGCTCGCAGTCGGCGTAATCCGTCACGTCGGCCACGCAGGTGGCCACGGCGTGGCCGGCGGCGGCCAGGGCCTGGCGGGTATGCTCCAGTCGTTCGGGCTGGCGACCGTTGAGGACAACGGCCGCCCCGGCCTCGCACAGGGTGCGGGCCGTTTCGCGCCCAATGCCCGACTCCGAGCCCGTGACAATGGCCACCTGGCCGGCAAAGGCCCGGGCCCCGGCGGCCCGGGGTGGCGGCCCGGCTACTGGGGCAACCTTCGGCAACTCAGACATAGTTATTCGCTTGAAACCAGGCCAGCGCCTCGGTGGCGGCTTGGTCGATGGAAGTTTGGGGCAGGGCCAGTTCGGCGCGCGCCTTTTGGGCGGTGAAATAATGACCGTCGTTGGCCACGGCGGCCATGGCTGCGTTCAGCTGTGCGGGGTGGCCCGTCAGGTGGGCTTTTACGTCGCACAGCCTACCGTAGAGCCCGGCCAGCCCGGCCGAAATGGGCCAGCGCGGCGCGGCCACGCCCAGCACCCGGGCCAGCCGGATAAAAGCCTCGCGGTAGCTCAGGTTTTCGTGGCCGAGAATGTAGGATTCGCCCACCCGGCCCATGGTTAGGGCGTTGACGGTGGCGGTGGCCACGTCGCGCACGTGCACGTAGTTTTTGCCGCCGGGCGGGTAGCCGGGCAGGCGGCGGCGGTACAGCTCCAGCAGCAGGGCATTGGAGGTCGGTTTGGCATCGTCGGGGCCCAGCATGAAGGTGGGGTGCACTAACACGGCGGCCAGCTGCTCGCGGGCTACGGCGGCCAGCACGAGGTTGGTGGCGGCGCGTTTGCTGTCCATGTAGTCGAGGCCGTAGCGGGCTCCGGCGTAGGGGCGGGTTTCGTCGCCGGGGTTTTGCTTGGTGCCAAAGCCGAAAACGTTGGCCGTGCCCACGTACACCAGCCGGCCCACGGCTGCCCGCCGGGCTTCGTGCAGCACGGCCTCGGTGCCGCCCACGTTGGTGGCCCATAGGGCCGGGTCGCGGGCCGGGTTCACGCGGGCCAGGGCGGCGGCGTGGATGATGGCTGCGCAGCCCTCGGCCGCGCCCGCCAGCGCGCCGGGGGTGGTCAGGTCCGCCCAGTGATAGGTAATATCTGCATCAGCCGCGTTGAAAGGGGCAGGCGTGCCGGGGCGCAGCAGAGCGCGCACGGGTTGGCCGCGCCGCCGTAATTCGGCCACCAGGTGCCGGCCCAGGAAGCCGTTGGCCCCGGTTACGAGTACGGGTGCGGGCATCAGTAGCTATTGAGCATGGCCTTGTAGGTGCGCGCGATGCGAACAGGCGATGCCTTCAGAAAAAATAGCGAAAAGGCCGTGAGGTTGGCCACCTGCACCCGCAGCCAGGAGTTGGTTTCATACTTGCGGGCCGATACCGTGACGGCGTGCGGGGCAATGAAAAACCGCGCTACCCGCCGAATGCGCTGGATAATCTCGAAGTCCTCCATAATCACGAACTGCTCGTTGAAGCCGCCCAGCTGCGAGAACAGTGCCCGCGTGATGAACAAGGTCTGGTCGCCGCCCCGGCTCATGATGCCTTTGAAGCGCGTGCCGTAACTATTTATGCGCAGCAGCGGGTGCCGCGAGTCGAAACGGAAGCGGTAGCAGCCGGCGGCGTACCCATCGGCTACGGCCCGGCTAATGGTCGTTACAAAATCGGGATGCGGGCTCACGTCGGCGTGCATGAAGTAGAGCAGCTCGCCGGTGGCGTGGGCGGCACCGTAGTTCAGCTGGGCGGCGCGGCCGGGCTTGGGGGCCAGTAGCACGGTAGCGCCGGCCTGGCGGGCGGCTTCGGCGGTGCCGTCGGGGCTGTGGGCATCCACCACCAACACTTCGGCCTGGGGGGCGTAGCGGCGCAGCTCGGCTACAAGTCGGGTAATATTACCGGCTTCGTTGTAAGTAGGGATAATGACGCTAAAAGTCATGCAGAAGAAAAATAGGAAGCGCCTTTTTCAGGATACCCGCCCTACGTACGGAATTTGAGCGAAGCTCGGACGTGGCGGCTACCGCGCGGGAACCATCATTCCCGCCGACCTTTGCCGTTGGGGCTGCAAGTTAATGCCCGCCCGCTGCCCATGAAGCTATTTTTCGGTTTGCTCGCCGTCGTCGCGCTGCTGGCCCCGGCCGCTGCCCGCGCCCAGACGCCCCGCCCCGCTACGCCCGAAACCCGGCGCTACGCCATCGAGGTAGCGGGCCTGCGCGTGGGCACCATGACGGCCACCCGCCAGCCCCTGCCCGGCACCACCGACGTAGTATACTCCTGCACCAGCGACGTCAAAGTCACCATTCTCTTTTACCACCTCAAGGTGTATTACCAGGTAGTAAACCGCGTGCGGGCCGGCCAGCTGCTGGTTTCGGCCGTGGAGGCGCACACCAACCAGGGCGATTTCAGCTCCCGCACCGAGTGGAAGGGCGACCATTACGACATCCGCGCCGACCAGTACAAATACCACCACCAGGCTACCGAAAAAGAACCCATCACCTATACCGTGACGGACCTGTTTTTTGGCGAGCCGCAGAGCCGCTCCCGCGCCTACGCCGAGTATTTCGGCGATTTCTTCAGCGTGGCTAAAGCTGGGCCCGGTACTTACCGCGCCCGCCGCGACGGCCGCGAAGACGAGTACCAATACGCTAATGGCCAGCTCGTCACGCTCATCAAAAAGAACCCGATTAAGAATTTCATCATTCGGTACCTGCCGTGAGCGGCGTTGATGCAGGGATGCCAGTTGAGCATGACAGTTCTGAAGGAATCCTGAAAACAAGAAGGCCCGCTGCATCTGGTGCAGCGGGCCTTTTTAGTCAGTCAAAAAGCAAATTTTACTTACCTACTACCTTGTACAGCATGCCTTTTGGCAGCCTGTCAGTGGTACGCATGCCATTGAGGATGGCGAGCTCTTCATAGCGCTTCGAGGGAATACCGGCCGAAGCTAGGGCCGAAGCCAGCGTCTGGGTGCCGGTGGCGGTGCGGATGTGCACGTGCTCGGGCTGGCGATTGAGCTTGCTGGCCTCAGTTAGGCGGGCGTAGCCCTGGGCGGCCTGCTGAAACTGCGGCGCGTAGGCGCTGAACGAGGCCGGGGCCGCCAGCCCGACGAAGGCGAAGATGCTTTTGCCGTCCTGAATGAGCTGGGCCAGCACGTGGGCCGGGGTACTCTGCTGGTCCTGGGCCTGCTGGTCGCCCTCGAACACCAGGGCCGGGAAGCCGTTGATGGTGGTTTTCTGGGCCTGCGCGTTGGTGACGCCAATGGCCTTCGCCAGGCCCTGGGCAGCCTCGTCGAGCGAGCCGCCCGAAGCCCCCAGGAACACCAGCAGGGCCTTGCCGTTGGGCTCCTGCATCTGGAATTTATCGGGCGAGTTCTGCGACTTCCAGCCCGATGGGATGGGGAAGCGGAACTTCAAGTCGGGGTGATAGAACACGCTGTTCTCCACGAAGCCCTGGCGCGGGTCTTCGCCGAAGGTCAGGCCCTCAATCTGGCGCAGGTAGGAGTCGCGGTTCACGGCGAAAGTGCTGCGGCCGGCATTTTGCTTAGCCTGGGCGGCCAGCTGCTTCACGCGGGTGTAGCGGTCGGCCGAGTTGGGGTGGGTGCTAAGAAAGGTGGGAATGCTGCTGCCGCTCTGGGCTTCGGTGCGTTGCAGGGTCTGGAAGAAGTCGGCCATGTAGCTGGCGTCGTAGCCAATTTTAGTCGAATACTTTACGCCCAGGCCGTCGGCCTCGTTCTCGTCATCACGGCTATATTTCAGCATGTACAGCCCCACTCCCTGCTGCACCAGGCCGCCCACCGATTGCATCACGCGCGGGGCCAGCACCGAGCCCAGCAGCATGCCGATGCCGGCAATGGTGCTGTTGCGCTGTTGTTTCGCGCCATGCCGGGCAGTAATGTGGCCCAGCTCGTGGCCCAGCACGCCCGAAAACTGCGCTTCGTTGTTGAAGTAGGCCATGATGCCGCGCGTGAAATACACGTGGCCGTCGGGGGTGGCGAAGGCGTTGATAACGGGCGAGTCGACCACCGTGAAGCCGTAGTCACCGGGGCGGTCCGAAACGGCCGTCATGGCCTTGCCCCGGGCGGTGATGAGGCTTTGCAGCTTCGCGCTGTTGTAGAGGCCGAACTGGGCAATTACGGCCGGGTCGGGCTTGGCACCCTGAAGGGGGCGGGCAGCGGGCGTGGCCGGCGCGAGCGCAACGCGGCGGGCGGCCCAGTCGGTTACGCTCGAAGAGCCGGCCAATGGGGCCAGCAGGCAGACAACAGCACCAGCGCGCAGGCCTTGAAGAAGAGAAGAATTCATGAGAATAAATAAAGCGGAATTTGCCGGCGACGGGCCGGGAATGGGCTAGCAACGCAAGCCGGGCCGTAGCGGTTGCGCGGGCCGTGGTTGGTGCTGTTCAAACAGGGTCAATGCCATTTTCCTGCCAATATGAAATAGGTTTGTCGGATATTCACCCAAATCACCCCGGCGGGCGGCGAGCGTTGCCGGCCATTCACCCGCTATTACTGCATTTTCGATGATTATTACTCGTTGCTGGCCCGTGTTGCTGCCCACCATTTTACTGCTGCTGGGATGCAGTCGCCAGCCAATGGCCAGCTCGGCCAGCCGCTTTGCCGCTACGCCACCCACCATCGACGGCCAGCCCACCGACTGGGCCGACTCGCTGCGCTACGACCCCGCCAGCAAGCTCCAGTACCAGGTGCTGAACGACGGCCGCACGGTGTACCTGCGCCTGAAAGTGGCCGACCAAGCCACCCAAGCCCGTGTGCTGCGCCGGGGCCTCACTATTTGGCTCGATACCACGGGCCGCAACCAGCACCAGTTTGGCGTGCGCTACCCATTGGGTGGCGCGCCGCCCGTGAACCAGACTTCGGCCCCCGACCCCAATGCCTCGCTGGCCGACCGCCGGGCGCGCCGCACCCTGGCCCTGGCCGACCTGCGCGAAATGGAACTTCTTAACTACAAAGGCAGCAAAGAACCCACGCTTACCGACGCGCAGTCGGCTCTGGGCGTGAAAGCGGCCCTCGGTTTCAATGCTCAGGACGACCTGATTTATGAGCTGGCCGTGCCGCTGCGGCTGCTCTACCGCCGCCTGCCGGCCCTAAACCCCGGCCGGGCCGCGGTGGTGGGCGTGCTAGTAGCGGGCAACGTGCCCGGCGGGGGCGGCGTGGCCAGCCCCGACGGCAGCGTAGTGGGCAACCAGAACAACGTGGGCATGCGCGGCGGCTACGGGGGGCGCTACGGTGGCAGCAGCTACGGTGGCGGCTACGGCGGCATCGAGCTAAAAACCAGCGTGCAGCTCAGCGAGAAATAGCCAGTTGCGCCCCATCAGGTTAGCCACAAACAAAGCGCTGCTGGTTGTGCCGATGGTGGGGGCATCCGCGTACTCAACTCCGCTTTCCACTGTCAGCTGCCAGCCCCAGTTGGCGTGGCTACTTCCTCACCAATTTAATCAGGGAGCCGGCATTCACCTGCTCGTTCAACTGCATGCCATTGAGAATGGCTAGCTCTTCGAGGCGGTTTTCGGGCGTGCCCTGGGCTAAGAGTGCCTGGCGCAGGTTGCTGCGCAGCTTGAGCTTTTGGATGTGGATGCGCTCGGGCTGGCGGTTCAGCTTATCGGGCTCGGTGAGGCGGGCAAAGCCCTGGGCCACGTTGCTAAACTGCGGCGCGAAGGCCGGAAAATCAGCTGGCGCGGCCACTCCCATAAACGCGTAAAGCGACTTGCCATCCTGAATAATGTGGCCCAGTACCCGCACGCCAGCCACCTGTTGGCCGGTCTGGGGGTCTTGCTGCACCTGGTCGGCGGTGAAAACCAGGGCCGGAAACCCGTTGATGGTGGTGCGGCGCGAGTCGGTGGGCTGCAGGTTCAGCTGTTTGGCCACGGCCTGGGCGGCCTCTTCGGGCGTTGCCCCGGGGGCGGGCAGCAGCACGAGCAGGGCCTTGCCGGTGGGGTCGGCCATCTGGAATTGCGAGGGCGAGTTCTGCGACTTCCAGCCCGCCGGAATCGGGAAGCGAAACTTCAGCTCGGGGTGGTAAAACACGCTGTTTTCGACGAAGCCCTGCTTGGGGTCCTCCCCATACACTAGGCCGTCGATGAGGCGCAGGTACTGGTCGCGGTTCACGGCCAGCTTGGGGTTGCCATGCTTCTGCTGCCACTGGTCGGCCTCCTGGTGCACGGTCGCGTAGCGGTCGGCCGGGTTGGGATGGGTGCTCAGAAAGTCGGGAATGGCAGCCCCGCCTTTGGCTTCCTGCTCGCGGGCCAGGGTCTGGAAAAAATCGGCCATCTGGCTGGCGTCGTAGCCAATCTGCGACGAATAGTCCACGCCCAGCCCGTCGGCTTGGCTTTCATCGTCGCGGCCAAATTTCAGAAACAGCAGCTGCAAGCCCTGCGAAGCCTGTTGGCCAAACTGTGCCAGGCGGGGCGAGGCAATCATGGCCCCTATCAGCCCCACCTGTCCCAGAATGGAATTGGTTTGCTGCTTGGCCGAGTGGCGGGCCGTGATGTGGCCAATTTCGTGCCCCAGCACGCCGGCAAACTGCGCCTCGTTGTTGAAGTGGGCCATGATGCCGCGCGTGAAATACACGTAGCCGCCGGGAATGGCAAAGGCATTAATCACGGGCGTATCCACTACCCGAAACTGGTAGGTCAGCTCGGGCCGGTGCGATACGGCCCCCATCTGCTTGCCCTTTTCGTTGATAAAGGCCTGGATTTTTTTGTCCGGATAGAGGCCCATCTGAGCAATCACGGCCGGGTCCGATTCGGCCCCCATCGCCAATTCCTGGCCTTCCGACACGAGCATCACCTCTTTCTTGCCCGTCACCGGGTTCACGGCGCAACCCACCAGTACGCTAAGTAGAGCGGCCAGAGCGCCGCTTATTTGGAGAAGGGATTTTTTCATGGGTAGGCCCCTGCCCAGGCCAAACCAGCGGGCCAGAATTAGCCCAACCTTTGCCGGCCGCAAGCGGAATGCCTTAGCAAACGCAGCCCGGCGGCGCGGGTTACGGCCCGCATCGCTACTGCCGCGAGTTCATGTCCACGGCCTGGTAGCCGATGAGCAGGTCGGCGCGGGTGCCGGGCGGGCGGTAGTACACCAGCAGGTCGTACTGGTTTTCAGTTTCGTAGTGGGTGCCTTCGAAGTAGGTTTCGTTGGGGGCAGTGCCGCGTGCGCCGGCTACCGCGAAATCGTAGTTGTAGTAGCCCTGCTTTAGTAGCGCGTGGCCGGTGTAGAGCTGCTTGGCCTCGTCGTAAGTCATGCGAAACTCGTCCTTCAGTTGCCAGTCAGTGAGGGCCCCGAACACGTACACCGGGCCCGGCGCGGGCTGCGCGGCCTTCAGCTGGAAGGTGACGTCGGCGTAGTCGCCATTGGTCGCGCCGTTGCCGTACTCGCGGCTCTCAAACACGCGCCGGCCGTTGGCGTCGACGTACTGGTTGTAGGCCGTGCCATTGCGCGACACTTCGGGTTGCAGCAGCACGGTGGTTACGGGCGCGGCGCGCGGGTCTACGTGCAGTACGCCGATACCCACGCTCAGCAGCGAGCGAATGTCGAAGTAACGGTATTCGCTGAGGCCGGGAAAGGCGTTTTCGAAGTTAAAATACTGGTATTCGAGCCGGCGGTCGGCATCGCGCACGAAGGTGGGGCGCAGGCCGTAGCGGGCATTGTCCCACCGGAAGTTCTGGCGCAACACGGTTTTTACCTCTACGGCGGGGTTCACCAGCTCTACGCTGCCGTAGTTCACGGCGAAGTCAAGCTGTTGCAGCGTGAACCGCTCGGTGCCGCCAATCACAATGCCCGGCTTCAGGCTCACGTTCACGCGATTCTCATATACCAACAGCCGGCGCGACACCAGCGGCACGCCGGCCGCCGTTTGCACCACCCACAGGTAGTTGCCGCTCAGCTTCACCTGTGGCGCGCGCAGGCGGTAGTGGAAGTAGGGGGCCTTGGTGCCGGTGCCAATGCGGTAGTCGGTGACGGTAAACTCGTTTATCTCGTTCAGAAACTGCATATCCGTCAGTACCGAAGGCTGCCAGTCGAGGTCGCAATGAATGAGCTTGGCCGTGAAGCGCTGGCCCTGGTCGCCGAGCACGTCGAAATCCAGCGTGATGGCCGCCGACTGCCCCAGTGGCACTACCGGCGGGTTAAATACCTCATTGGGCTGGCCCGTGGCCACGTAGCACTGCACGCTGCGCACGTCGGGCGAGTAGGTGTAGTCCTGATAGCGCAGGGTTTTGTCGGCGTAGTATTCGGGCGGGCGCTGGGTACCCGGCGCGGCCGGCGTGGTGCTGGTGATGGGCGTGCCCAGCGGCACGCAAGCCGCCGCGAGCAGCAGGAGGGAGGCAAAGGGAAATCGGAAGCGCATGGGGCGAAAGTACGGCCGGCCCCGCCAGCCGGTGGGTCATTGCCTTACCACCACTTCCTGTTGCAACCGTTCCGTTCCCTATTTATGGGAGGGCGATACTGATATTCGCATCATTCAGCGCCTATTGGGGTAGGCCAGTAGTATGACTACTGCAATTCAACCCATACTTACCTAAGCGCCCGCTCAAATACGCCTGTTGACGACTTTGGCCAATAGAATATTGAACACCGTAATCTCGCCCAAATAGGTGCAGATTCACACTGCCGTACAGCAAGCTTTGACCACATTTCCGCGGCTTGCAGCTGCTCAAAATAGCGGCAGTTACTCAATTAAGTGCAGTTCAGGAAACTGGTTTCCCGCATTTGGCTCCGACGTTAATTGTCTTTATGAAACTGCTCTGTTATTTCCTTGACAATAATTCCAAACTTTCGAATAATGCTCCGGATAATAAGCGTTTTGCCATCGGGCATCAGGTACATGCATTGAGTCATATTGACATGTTTTACTAACCCTTTGTCGGCTACTTTCATCCGAAAACTCCAGGTGAAATAATTGCCGTACAATTCTCCATGTGCAATACCGACGACATCACTACCAGTCGCTTCCACATGGTGGGCGTCTATTATTTTTAATTTAAATGTGCGGTGAGTCGGCTTACTATTTTCGGAATGTAGGTCCTGCTCCATACTTAGAATCCCGTCGGCGTATACCCCCTCCGTTTTCGTGGTAATACGCTCAGTCGGTTTGCCACTCCGAGATTCCAGCACGCCAGTTGAATGCGTATGGCCGCCAAAAAAAACTAACGGGTCAAGAATTGGAGTGCTATTGCTGAAATTTTCGGGCTTTACAGAGGAGCAGCTTGCTAAAATAAAAAGACCTAAAAAGGCTGAAATGCCATTGTATTTCATGTTGTCGATTGAATACTTATTTTTTGATTATTAACGTGCACTGCTGAAACGAAAGAATATGCGCTAGACTGACGGGGCTACAGCACGAACGCACAACCCTCATTTGCCGCAATCCGGGTTTAACGGGTAAGCTTAGGCGTTTGTTATCAGCCCCTCTTCAATCCATGCCTTATAAATATTTCTCACCATTTTAATTTTAACATCAGTATCAAATTAAGTAGCCGCGCAAACGTAATTGTAGCAGAGAGAACGTCATGCTGAGCTTGTCGAAGCATCTCTACCGCAATGGCAATTATTTACTTACGCGGTAGAGATGCTTCGACTGCGCTCAGCATGACGTTCTCTCTGCTACAATTACTTATGCGCGACTATTCAACGTGGAGCCCTGTTTTTAGACAGAAGCAGTCCTAATATCCATTTTTGGTAAGTGAACAATGCTAGCGCTAATGCGGCAATAAAAAGGCCTCTCCCGAAGCATTGCTTTAGGAGAGGCCTCTTTATTGCCAGCTATTCGAAATTACACTTCTGCCAGCATTTCCCACCGGTCGTTCAACAGCGCCAATTCCTTTTTCACCTGCTCAAACTTCATCGTCGCGTCTTTCAGCTGCGCCGTGTTTTCGTAAATTTTGGGGTCGGCGAGCTGCTTTTCGTAGCCGGCTAATTCCTTTTCCAGCGTGTCAATTTTGGCTTCTACTTCGGCTAGTTCCTTCAGGGCTTTCTTCTGGTCGGGCGACGATGTTTTGGCCGGGGAGGCTTCAGATTTCTTCTCCTCCTTGGGCTGCGGTTTGCTGGCCGAGGGGCTGGGCAGGCCGGCTTTTTTGGCGGCCTTCTCCCGGTCCTCAATCCACGTTTCGTACTCGTTGTAGGTGCCAGGGTATTCCTTCAGCTGGAAATCCTCGATGTACCAGATTTTAGTGGCCACATTCTCCACGAAGAATCGGTCGTGACTAATCACGATAAAGGTACCCTGGTACTGCTCCAGCGCCTGAATCAGGATATTCACCGACACCATGTCGAGGTGGTTGGTCGGTTCGTCGAGCAGCAGGAAGTTGGCCTCGGAAATCAGGGTTTTGGCCAGGGCCACGCGGCTTTTCTCGCCGCCGCTCAGCACCTTGATTTTCTTGAATACCTCCTCGCCCGTGAACAGGAAAGAGCCCAGTACCGAGCGCAATTCAATGTCGTTGCGCTTCGAGCCGGCCTCGCTCATCTCCTGCAAAATCTCGTTGTCGAGCGTCAAACTCTCCAGCTGGTGCTGGGCGTAGAACGACATGATTACGTTGTGGCCCAGCTGGTGCTTGCCGTTGGTGGGGGCTTCGGTGCCCGCCACGAGGCGCATGAGCGTCGATTTGCCCTTGCCGTTGGCCCCGATGAGCGCGATTTTGTCGCCGCGCTCAATGTGCACGTTGGTGTCGCGGAAAATCAGCTTCTGGTCGTACTTCTTGGTCACGTGCTCCATGCGGAGGATGTGGCGGCCGGGCTCGACTTTGAAGGTAAACTTCATATTGATTTTAGCCGCGTCCTGGGCCACATCGTCGATGCGCTCCATCTTGTCGAGGGCCTTCACGCGGCTCTGGGCCTGCTTGGCTTTGCTGGCCTTGGCCTTGAAGCGCTCGATGAACTTCTCGGCCTGCCGAATCTGGGCCTGCTGGTTCTCAAAAGCGCCTTTCTGAATCAGGTTGCGCTCTACTTTCTCCTCCAGGTAGTAGCTGTAGTTGCCGGCGTAGGGCACCAGCTTGCCGCCAATCACCTCCACCGTGGTGTTGGTGGTGCGGTCGAGGAAGGCCCGGTCGTGGCTCACGATGATAACGGCCCCCTCGTAGTCGGCCAGGTAGTTCTCAATCCACTTGATACTGGGCAGGTCCAGGTGGTTGGTCGGTTCGTCGAGCAGCAGGAGTGAGGGCTGCTGGAGCAGGATTTTAGCCAGCATCACGCGCATGCGCCAGCCGCCCGAGAAGCTTTTCAGCGGCTTGGTCAGCTCCTCGGTCAGAAAGCCCAGGCCTTCCAGGATTTCCTCGGCGCGGGCCTGCATGGTGTAGCCGCCCAGCGCCTCAAACCGCTCTTGCATGGTGGCCAGCTTGTCGATGAGGTCGTCGGAATAATCGGTTTCGAAGAGCACCAGAATGTCATCGATTTTCTTCTGCAATTCCAGCGCCTCCTCAAATGCCTGCATGGCCACGTGCAGAATGCTTTCGTGGGTGTCGTAGCTCAGCAAATCCTGGTTCAGGAAGCCCAGGCTCACTTCCTTGCTCATCGAAATCGAGCCACCGTCGGCCTTGTACTCGCCCACCAGCAGGCGTAGCAGCGTCGATTTACCGGTGCCGTTGAGGCCGATAAGGCCGATTTTGTCCTTGGGCTTGATGTGCAGGCTGGCGTTGTCGTACAGCGCACGGGAGCCGAAGTGGAAGTCGAGGTCGGAAATGCTTATCATGGGGTCGCGGGGTATTCGGGTGCAAAGGTACGGCGTGGGGGTTGGGCTTGGTAGCGGGCCCCGGCCAGTTGGCCCATTTCAAAACCAAAATGCCCCATCGCTGGTATAACCCATGTTCCTACACGGGTTCGGTTTCATTCGTGCCTTTTTTTAATTACCCATTTCTGTTTTCATGACCATGTTTTCCATTCAGACCAAAGTGGCCGCGTCCCGCCGCCTGGCTCCCGCTGCCGTGTTCGGCCTGCTGCTGCTCGGTAGCTGTGCCAAAGACAAAGACCCCGAGGTAATGCCGGCCGTCCCCGCCGTTGTCACTTTCACCCAGGCTGGCCTCTACCCCGAAGGCGTGCAGTACGACGCGGCCAACAGCCGTTTCCTGGTCACTTCCCTCACCACCGGCCGCGTGGGCCAGGTGAAGGACGACGGCACCTACAGTACCGCTTTCCCCGACGACCCCAAGCTGGTGTCGGCCATTGGCCTGTACCTCGATGAAACCCGCAACCGCGTGCTGGCGGCCATTTCCGACCCCGGGGCCAACCCGGCCCGCTCCACCACCGCCACGCAGGGCAAGCTGGCCCGCCTGGCCATTTTCAACCGCAGCGCCCCCACCGCGGCTCCCACCATCGTGGAACTGGGTACCCTGCGCCCAAACCTGGCCCACTTCGCCAACGATGTCGCCATTGATGCCCAGGGCAACGCCTACGTCACCGATAGCTACTCCAACCTCATTTACAAAGTGGACGCCGTGACTAACGTGGCCACCGTGTTTCTGGAAGATGCGGCCCGCCTGGGCACCCCGGCCGCCGGCGCGTTCGGCTTCAACGGCATCGTGTTTCATCCGGACGGATACCTGCTGGTGGCCAAGTCAGACAACGGCGCCATCTATAAAGTGCCGCTGAGCAGCCCCAGCACCTACACCCAGGTAACCACCACCCAAAACCTGATGGCCGCCGATGGCCTGCTGCTGCAGGACAATAACACGCTGCAAGTGGTCAGCAACGCCCAGGCCAAGGTGTTTCGCCTGACCACTGCCAACAGCTTCGGGGCGGCCACGCTCTCCGGCACCTTCGCCACCAAGGCCGAATTCCCAACCACGCTGGCCCGCCGCGACGGCAACAGCTACGTGCTCTACGCCAACCTCGACGCGCTGTTTTCGGGCCGGATGCCGGCCGTTAGCCAGTACAGCATCAATCGGGTCAGTTTTCAGTAAGCCAATGTAGTGTTAGGTAGGCAGCAGTAACTCGGTATGGGCCCGGTCGGTTTGCTCCCAGACCATGACCTGAGTACTGTTGCCCGACTACCTGGACGAGTGCTCAAGCACGGAAAGTATTATTATAAGATAGTCACGCATAAGCAAGCGTATCGAACGAAACGTCATGCTGTTCGCCGTCGAAGCAGCTCTACCGCGTAAGTAAACAATTGCCATTGCGGTAAAGATGCTTCGACTACGCTCAGCATGACCGCCTTTTGCTACAGTTACGTTTGCGCCACTACTTAAAAATGGCCGTTTCCCATCAGGGAAGCGGCCATTTTTAATGAAGAACGAGAAGCAGTATCGGCGCGGTAAATAAATAGGACCCGGCTACGGTCATCCGTGGCCCCAGCCGGCTACCTTACTTGGGCAGCGGGGCCGTATCCTGGGCCTCGCTCAGTTTCTGGGCTAGTTTCTGGGGCACGCCCACGTTGTTGAACAGACCGCTGATGACGCCCTGCCGCCAGAGGGCGAACACCGAAAAGCGCGGCTCGCGGGTGCTTTTCATCTCGCCGGTCACCAGCTTGCCGCGCTTGCGTGGGTTCTGGTCCCGAATAACGATGACGTTGACGGCCTTTGAGATAACCCGCTTGAGGAGCGGTTTTTTGATTTCTTCATCTTTGTAGCCAAGTAGTTGCAGCTGCAGATTGGTGTACTCGGCCCACATGGTGCCGTTGGCCCCTTTGCGGTCGGCGTGCATGTCGAAGCGGATGCGCCGCACGTCGCCGCTTTTGAACTTGACCAACTTAGTGGGCACGGTCATCGAGTTGAGCATGGCGAACGGGCCGGGCCCGAACGCGCCCCAGATGCGGTGGCGGCCCAGCGGGTCGAGCAGATAAATCGACACCTGCGCATCGAGTCGGCACTGGTTCTGGAGGTAGGTGGATGCCCGGCCGGTGAGGGGCCGGGCGGGCGTCTGGTGCCGGCGGTCGTTGCTCAGGTTGCGGAACGTGCCGTTGAAGCGGTTGATGCTGATGGTGCCGACGATGGGCGTGAGCGGGCTGCGGTAAGTCGTGTACAGGTTGCCGTTCACGAGGTCGAGCCGGGGCACATCCACGATTACGGGGAGGTTGAGCATCTCCTCGGGCGAAATTTTGGAGCGGTTGGGGTTGATGGGTCCGCGGCCGTCGGAGGCGATGGTCACCACTGGGCTTTGCACGGTGACGCGCTTCAGCCGGAAGTTGCCGTGGTCGACCAAACCCTTGAAATCGAGCCCGGCTAGCGTCAATCGTGGCACTTTGATGGTGACGGCCGGGGCCTGGTAGCCCTTGTGCAGGTTCATTCCGACGGGCGAAAACCGGGGCTTCAGCAGCAGGTCGCTGAACCGCAGCAGGTGGGCGTCGGTATCGAGGTGCACCTGCTCGCTGCTGGCCCGGTAAAACGGCGGGTCGAATGGCGCGACCAGCTGGCCGGTGTTCAGCAGCCAGGCGCGGGCATAGGCAATGCGGCCCGGGTCGTTATTGGCCACCGAATCGATGCGAATGGATTTGCCCGTTGCGTTCAGGTCGTGCACATGAGGCGCGTGCCGCCAGCGGCCAATGCGCACTTCACCGTGGAGCACGCGCACCACGCCTAAATCGGAGCGCCGCAGCTGTTTCGAGAGCAGTTTCCAGAAGGGTGGGGGCGGCTGCACGGGGGGCGTAAAGCGCAGATTGGGCCGGTCTATCACTAGGCTCTGGGCTTTGAAGTGCTGCTTTTGCAAAGCCCTAGCATCGAGGCCGGCCAGCGTCAGGCTGGGCAGCGTCAGGTCGATGCGCACGCCGCCGGGCTGGCCCTGCCCCGGCGCGGGTGGTCGAATCCGCACCGATTGCAGGGTAAACGTGCCTTTCGACGTGGATAGATGCAGGCTGTCCAGGGCCAGCGCGTGTGCCGCCACCATGGCCTGGCTGCGGCCCAGAGCCACCTCCCAGGCTTTGGCGAAGAAGATGCGCCGGGCATCGGGCGCGTTCACCGAATCGAGATGAATGGCCGTGCCCGCCACTTCCAGGCCGTGGATAATGGGGTTGGCCGCCGCGCCCCGCACTTGCACGTCGCCGCCCCGCACGGCCAGGTGCGCCAGGTCGAGGCTTCGGAGATAATCGGTGGCGGACTTCGACTTTCCCGTCGAGCCGGGGGCCGGTAAACTGGCCACCACCCGCGGCTGCTCAATCAGCAGGGAATCGGCCCGGAAACGGTGCTGGTGCTGCAAAGCCGCCGCCCGCAGCCCCACGAGGCGCAGGCGCGGCAGCGTTAAATCAATTCGGGGCTGGTCGGCCTGGGCGGGCCCCAGCGGCTGCACGCGGCCGGAATCGAGTTGGATGCGCTGGTCGGCGGTTGAAATACTCAGCCCGGCCACGGCCAGTTGGTGGCCGGCGGCCTGGCCCTGGGCGTGCTGCAATTGCAAGTCCCAGCCGATGGCGTAGCCCAAACGCTGCGAATCGGCCGCGCCGGCCGGGCTGATAAGCAGGTTCTGCGCGCTTAAATCGGCGCGGCGAAACTGGGCCGTGGGCGGGGCCGACGTCCCGCCGGGGTGGTAGCTGGCCTGGGTGTGCAGCAGGCCGAAATAGCCAATATCCAGCCCTTTTAGCTTGAGCGGCAGCTGCTCGTGCAGGGGCTTGCCGGCGTTGCGGGTGGGTTTTTGCGCCAGCGCCAGCACCTCAATCCGGGCCGAGTCCAGCACCACGCTGTCGATGGGTACCACGCCTTTGCGCAGTAGTGCCAGCAGGCCAATACCCGTAATATCAATCTGTCGCACATCAGCGCGCACCCGGGGCAGCGTATCGGCCACCGTGGCGGCGGGGCGCAGGCGCAGGCCGCTGAGCCGGATGGCGCGCTGCCACAGGCTGGTGTGCAGCTCTCCTACTTGCAGGCGATACTGGCCGTGGGTTTGGGTGGTGACCTGCTTCTCGAGCTGCCGTCGCAGCCAGGGGTCGAGCAGGCGCTGCGCGACGAGGGTGAGTACTAATAAGGCCATTGCCCCGCCCAGCAGCCACCACCGCCAGTGCTTGCGGGTACGCGCCGAGGCTGGAAACGATGCAGAAGAAGTAGGGGAATTGGTTGGCGTTTCGGACACGGAATTCGGGTAAACTGGCTGGCTTAACGGTGAAAGCTACGGGTAGGGTTGTGCCCGGAGACTGCCATGTCGATGAAAGCCGGAAGTTTCCCGACCGCGGTGCGAAGTATCGGGCCGAGGCCGGGCAATTACCTGGATTCGTATTTTGCCCGCCACGATTACATTTGGTCCATGCAAGCACTATCTGATTCCGCCGCCGTGGGCGAGGCCCTGCTGGCCTCCTTTCGCCATAACTTTCGGCAGTACAAGGGCCTGGCCGACCGGGCCCTGGCCCAAATCAGCCCCGAAGAATGGCTGCACCAGCCCGCGCCGGGCAGCAATTCGGCGGCCGTCATCGTGCAGCACCTGGTGGGCAACCTGCGCTCGCGCTTCACCGATTTCCTGACCACCGATGGCGAAAAACCCACCCGCCAGCGCGACCAGGAATTCGAGGAGCCCGCCACGGCCGCCGGCACTCCGGCGCTGCAGGCCGCGTGGCCGGCCGCCTGGCAAATCCTGTTCGACGTGCTCGACGAGCTGCGGGCTGATGACCTGCTGCGCACCGTGCCCATCCGGGGCGAGGCGCACACGGTGCTGGAGGCCGTGCAGCGGCAGGTGGCGCACTACGCCTCGCACGTGGGGCAGCTGGTGCAGCTGGCCAAAATTATTCGGGGCGAGGCTTTTCAGTCGCTCAGCATCCCGCGCGGGCAGAGCCAGCAGTTCAATCAACGCATGACGGCAGGCAAATGAAAGAATTTTTTCAGCGTGAAACGGGCCACTGCATGGGCACCGACCCCAGAATTTCCGTACCAGCCGATATGCTCGCCATCACCTCCCTGCTCAGCGCTCCACACGTATCGCGCATCAACGCCGTCATCAAAAAACTGGAAGAAAAATTTGGCCTTGATGACGTGCAGGCCACCCTCGACCCGCACCTGACCTATCAGCTGGCCGGCGTTAAAAAACTCAGCTCCCTTAAAACGGCCCTGGCCAAAGTGGCGGCGGCCACCGCGCCTTTTCCGGCCTTCACCACCGGGCTGGGCGTGTTTCCGGGCGAGCGGCCGGTCATCTACATTCCCGTGCTGCGTTCCGATGCGCTTAATGCCCTGCACCGGCGCATCCTGGCCGCCACCGCGCCGCTGTGCCTGCGCACCGACAAGTTCAGCGGTCCCGACTGTTGGCTGCCGCACATCTCCCTGGCCCTGCACGACACCACTGCCGACCTGCTCGGCCCCGTCCTCGGCTATCTCAACCAGGAAACCTACAACCTCAAAATCACCATCGATAACCTCGCCATTCTACGGCAGGAAGGCAACCTTTTTGTGCAGGAAGACATCTTTCACATGAAGGAAAAAGTGCTGGGGTAGAGCGGGGCAATGGTAAGTAGTCCGCAAAAGTAACAGTAGCAAAAAAGGTCGTCATGCTGAGCGCAGTCGAAGCATCTCTACCGCTTCGTTGCATGGTCCTGGCGAAGCAGTAGAGATGCTTCGACAAGCTCAGCATGACGTTCCCGGTTTGTTCTATTTTACTCAACCCGGGCTGTTATCCAGCGACTGCCACAGGTACTTGCAGGCCAGCGAGCGGTAGGGCCGCCAGGGCTCGGCAATCGCCGTCATCCGCTTTTGCAGGGCGCGGCCGGTTTCGGGCAGGTTGTAGTGTCGGCGCATGGCGTTCTGCACGCCCAGGTCGCCTTCGGCAAATACGTCGGGCTGGTCGAGGGCGAATAGTTGCAGCATCTGGGCGGTCCAGCGGCCCACGCCTTTGATGGCGGTGAGGTGCTGGGTGAAGGCGTCTTCCGAAAGACTGGTGAGATGGGCGTAGTCGAGCAGGCCGCGCTCGTTGTACTCGGCAATGGCCTTCAGGTAGCCGGCTTTTTGGCGCGAGAGGCCGGCGGCGCGCAATTCGTCCTCGCTCAGGGCCAGCACTTCGCGCGGCTCGGGGTAGCCCTCGGGCGGAAACAGGCCTTGGAAGCGCTTCCAGATGGCGGCGGCGGCTTTGGTTGAAATCTGCTGGCTCACGATAGCGCGCAGCAGGGCCAGGTACAGGTCTTCGTGGGGCCGCGGGGGAATGGCGCGCCCGTTGGCGATGACGGCCCCCAGAATCGGGTCGGCGGCCGAAAGATGTGCAATGGCGGCTTGGTTGAGCATGGCGCGAAGGGGAAGTGGCAAAAGGAGCTTTACGCCGGCAAGTCGCGCGGGTCGACCGGAATCAGGATAATATCGAGCACCGCGCCGGTGGGGGCGAGGCGCAGGCCAGTGAGGTTGCGCCCAAACACCGCGCCCGTGTCAATGTACATCGTGTGCGATTCGGGGTCGTGCACGGGCTCGCCGTCTTCCATCGGCGTGTGGCCCACCACCTGCAGCTTGTCGAGCCGCTTCAGCGGCCCGCGCACCCATAGGAGCCCGTCTGCACTGGCGGGGTCGTAGGCCTCGGGCGAGGCACTGATGCCGGCGTGGCTGGCCAGTACGTGGTCGTTTTGCCACAACAGCGGGCGCTGCTGCAGCCAGGGCAGGTGCCGGGCCAGCAGCTTGGGCTTGCGCTTATACTGCTCGGTGGTGCTGCGGCCGCCCCACTTCAGCCAGCCCAGCGCGGGGCCCTGGGGGCCGTAGTGGCGCAGCATGCTGGCCTCGTGGTTGCCCATGAGAAAGGTGGTCGAGGCCGGGTGCTGCTCGCTGAGCTGCCGGGCCAGTTCCACGGTTTCCGGAATCTGCGTGCCCCGGTCCACCAGGTCGCCGAGCTGGATGAGGTGGTCGGTGACCGGGTCCCAGCGCGTCAGTAGCTGGCTGAAGGTGTGAAAGCAGCCGTGCACATCGCCGACGAGGAAGAGATTCATTGGCGCTGAAAACAGTGAAACAGACGTGAAAGGTCCCCTTGGCGACGGGTTAAGCGGGCGTTTTCGCACGTTGCGCCACGCCCAGCCAGCGCACCAGCGGCCCAATGGTGAGACCCTGGCCGATGATTGAAAAAACCACCACCACGTAGGTAATGCCCACCAGCAGCTCGCGCGGCATGGTAGCGGGCAGGCTCAGGGCCAGGGCCACGGCCAAGCCACCGCGCAGCCCGCCCCAGGTGAGCACCGCAATGCTGTGGTCGGAAGTGCGAAACGCGCCGCCGAGGCGCAGCAGCCCCAGCGGCAGCGCCACCGCCGCCAGCCGCGCCGCCAGCACCACCCCAATGGCCGCCAGCCCCGCCAGCACCGTGCGCCCGGGAATATTCAGTACCAGCACTTCCAGGCCCATCAGCACGAAAAGCAGCGCATTCAGCACCTCATCCACCAACTCCCAGAACTTGTCGACGTAAGCCTGCGACGCACTCGAAAGCACCCCGCCGCTGCGGCTGAAATGGCCCACCAGCAGGCCGGCCATCACCATGGCCAGCGGGCCCGAGGTGTGCAGGCGGGTGGCCAGGGCCGTGCCGCCGGCCACCAGGCCCAGCGTCACCAGCACTTCTACCTGGTAGTTGTCGATAGTGCGCAGCAGCCAGGCCGTACCCAGCCCCAGGGCCGTACCCAGGGCCAGCCCGCCCACAGTTTCGCGCAAAAATACGCCCAGCGCGTGGCTCAGCGTCACGTCGCCGGGCCCGAGCAAGGCCACTTCCAGCGTCACCACGAACAGCACCACGCCTACGCCGTCGTTGAACAGCGACTCGCCCACAATTTTGGTTTCGAGCGATTTTGGGATATTGGCCTTGGTCAGAATACTGAGCACGGCCACCGGGTCGGTGGGCGAAATAAGCGCCCCAAACAGCAGGCAGTAGATAAAGGGTGTGGGCAGCCCCAGCCAGGGCAGCAGCAGGTACATGGCCCCCGCCACCAGCCCCGTGCTCAGGGGCGTGCCCACCAGGGCCAGCACGCCCACCGGCCAGCGCAGCCGCCCCAAGCTGCGCGTATCGACGTGAATGGCGCCCGCAAACAGCAAAAACCCCAGCATCACCTGCATCACGATGGTGCTGAAATCGAGCTTGTTCACCAGCTTCGCAAATTTCAGTATCGGCTTCACCTCAAAGCGCGCCAGCCCCACCAACACCAGCGACGCCACCAGCCCCAGCACCATCAGCCCGATAGCGGGGGGCATTTTGAGGAAGCGGTGGTTGAGGTAGGCAAAAGCTGCCGCCGTCACGAGCAGCAGGGCCAGGGCATCGTAGAGGTCCAAAGGCTAATGATTAATGGGTAGTGGTGAATGGTCAATGGTTAATCGGGCTATGAGGTCCGAGAAACAGCATTAATCACTAACCGTTAATCATTAACCATTGATAAAGCTGCCTCAATCCGGGCCACCATCGCGTCGTCCACATCGAGGTGGGTTACGAACCGAATCCACTGCGGCCCAAAGCTGCTCGCCCGGATGCCCTGCTGCTCCAGCGCGGCCAGGAACTGGGCGGCGGGCTGCATGTCGTGCAGGCGGAAGATGACGAGGTTGGTTTCCGGGTTCAGCACCTCGGCCACGTAGGGCTGCTGGCGCAGCGTGTTGGCCAGCTGGGCGGCGCGGCGGTGGTCGTCGGCCAGGCGGTCGACGTGGTTTTCGAGGGCGTACAGGCCGGCGGCGGCCAGGTAGCCGGCCTGCCGCCAGCCCCCGCCCATCACCTTGCGAATGCGCTTGCACTTCTGAATAAACGCCTTCGAGCCCAGCAGCACCGAGCCCACCGGCGCGCCCAGCCCCTTGCTCAGGCACACCGAAATCGAGTCGAAATACTGCCCGTAATCCTCGCTGCGCTGCCCGGTAGCCACCAGCGCGTTGAAAATGCGGGCCCCGTCGAGGTGCCGCGCCAGGCCGTGCTTCTTCGCCACGTTGCTGATGGCCTGCAAATCTTCCAGGGCGTAGCAGCTGCCGCCGCCGCGGTTGTGCGTGTTCTCCAGGCACACGAGGCGGGTGGTGGGGTAGTGCACGTTTTCGGGCCGGATGGCTCCTTCGACCTGCGCGGCCGTGAGGCGGCCCCGGTCGCCGGCCAGCAGTGCTACCGACGCGCTGGAGTGGAAGGCGATGCCGCCCACTTCCCACAAATAAACGTGGGCCGTCTGTTCGCAGATTACCTCGCTCAGCGGCTCGGTGTGGGCCTTGATGGCAATTTGGTTGGTCATGGTGCCCGAGGGGCAGAACAAGCCCGCCTCGATGCCGAAACGGGCGGCAGCGGCTTCTTCGAGTCGGCGCACGGTAGGGTCTTCCTCGTACACGTCGTCGCCCACCGGGGCGGCCCACATGGCGGCCAGCATGGCCGGCGTGGGGCGCGTCACGGTGTCGGAGCGCAGGTCGATAACAGGCAGGGCAGGGGTTTCGGCGGACATATAAGTGGGGTGCTTGGTGCTTGGTTCTTGGTGTTTGGTTGAGGGGATGGGCATGGATAGTCCGGTCAGATAGCGAAAAACCAAGCGCCAGGCACCAACAACCAGGTACCAAAAGTAGCGGCCAAATCCCCAGTCGTTCAGCAAAATGCCTCGCGGGCTTGCACTTTCGAAATGAAAGCCTTACTTTTGCCCTCCGTTTCGTAAGCCCCTAGACTTTAACCAATCCGGCACCATGTCCGTTACCCGCCTCAAGCGCAAGCACCGCAAGAACATTGCCCGCGCCAACAATAAGAAGAGCATTATCAAAGAGTTGCTCCGCACGCCCGTTCTGAAAAACGTGGACCTGGAAGAGCTGAAATCGCGCTTCACCACTGCTGCTCCCGCCACCGAAGCTGCCGCCAAAAAGGCTCCCGCCAAGAAAGTCGCCGCCGAAAACGCCGAAGCTTTCGACGCTGCCGACGCCGTAACCAAGCCGGTGAATGCCGACGGCCAGGAAGGCGAGCACCCCAAGCCCGAAATCGCGCTGTAATTACGTGGCTGCGGCCTTTGGCCGTCAGCTTCAGGTTTCAACGAGCCCCGTTTCCTGTTTTGCAGGTAGCGGGGCTTCTTGGTTTTGTTGCGGGTGATGAGCCGGCGTGGGGAGCGTCTTATATAGGGCCGCGTTGCGCAACCCTTCCAACGACAGGCCAATAGCGTCATTGCCCCGACCGCTTACCCAGCTCTACGGCCTGCAAATTTACCACCTTGCCGCCCTCAATGCCGAAGCGCAGCAGCGTGCGCATTTGGTGGAAGCCGTGGCGGCCGGCCGCGCCGGGGTTCAGGTGCAGCAGTTGGCGGCGCGGGTCGGGCATCACCCGCAGAATGTGGGAGTGGCCCGTTACGAACAGGCCGGGCCGGGTGGCGTCGAGCAGGGGCCGGGCAGCCGGCGCGTAGTGCCCCGGGTAGCCCCCAATGTGGGTAATTACCACCCGCAGGCCCTCAATTTCAAAGTCCTGCACCAGGGGTTGGGACCTTCGCACGTCCGTGCCGTCAATATTGCCGTACACGCCCCGAAACTGCGGCGCCAGGGCCTGCAATTCGTCCACCACGCGGGCGTCGCCGAAATCGCCGGCGTGCCATATTTCGTCGCAGCCGCGCAGATGATGCGCGATGCGCTCGTCGAAGTAGCCGTGGGTGTCGGAGAGTAGGCCAATGTGCGTCATGGCGCAAAGATGGGGCGGGCCGCGAAATCGGTTTGGCCCCGTATCTTGCGGCCGCTGCCTTCCGCCATATTCTTTTTTCTCTTCGGATACCGGCAGCCCCTGCTTGCCCGTCGTCTGTTTTTTTCAAGCCGCTTCTTCCGATGAACATTTTCATCAACGACATTCCGCTGGTTATCAAAAAGCTCAGCGAAAAAGTGTACAAGCACAAGTACGACCTCGTGCTGAACCCGGACGACGATTTCACGTCGAAAGACCTGATTGGCGACGTGCTGGTGCGCGACGCGGGTCCGCTGTTCGTCGACCGCCTGCTGCGGCTGATGGAAGTGAAAAAGCTGAAAAAGCTGAAGTCGCTGACCATGCTGGTGAAAAAGAAAAAATTCATCACCCTGCATTTTAAAGACCAGTTCAAAATTGCCAAAGCCGGCGGCGGGCTCGTGGTGAAGGGCGACCAGGTACTGATGATTTACCGCCTCGGCAAGTGGGACTTGCCCAAAGGCAAGCTCAAAAGCGACGAGGACCAGGCCGCGGGTGCGCTGCGCGAAGTGGAGGAGGAAACCAACATCAAGCTGGAGCTGGGCGAAGAGCTGCCCAGCACCTGGCACAGCTACGCCTACAAAGGCAACAAGATGCTGAAAAAAACCAGTTGGTATCTAATGAATTGCCTCGACGACACCTTGATGAAGCCTCAGACGGAGGAGTACATTGAGGAAGTGCGCTGGATGTCGCCCCAGGAAGCTTTGGCCAAGCTGGAAGATTCCTACGCCTCCATCGCGCTGGTGGTGCGGCACTACCTAAGCGAGATGGCCGGCAAGCCAAGCAAAGAAGCGAAAGCGAAATAGCTGCTTCGCGCAGTATATTCGCCAGTATGGGGCTACAACGCGTTATCAGTAAGGGAATAGCCGGGGCGGCGCTGGTAGGGCTGGTAGCGGCATGTTCGCATTCGGCCGAGCCGGTGCAGGAGCCGGGCCACTCGGCGGTTGCCCGGGCCGTTGCGTCGCCGCCCGGGCGGGCGGCGGTGGCCGTGCCCGCCCTGTTGGGGCTTTCCATCGATGACCTGGGCCGGCACCTGGGGGCACCGCGGCCCATGCCCGCCTCGGTGCGGGCTATGCTGAGCGAGCTGCCCGGCACGGACTCCGTCGATTCAACGCGCTTCTTCCGGAGCCGGCACCTCGATGTGGTGGTGAGCTACGATGCCGCTACGCGCCGTTTCAACGACTTGCTGCTGCTGGGGCCCGATGAGGACCTGCTAATGCAGCGGGCCGGCTTATCGGCTGAAGCCGCCAACTACCTGTTGCTACCGGTATTTCATGCCCGCCGACCCACGCAATTGCTGGGGCTGCGGGTCGTGCCAATCCCCTCCACTTTGCCGCAATAAACCCAGGCTAGCCCACCCGGGCCGGCAATTCAAACGGCACGAATGCCGATACATCGGCCCCAAACCGATGCAAATCGCGGATAATGGTGCTGCTGATGGCTCCCAGGGTGGGCGAGGTGAGCAGAAACACCGTTTCCAGCTCGGGAAAAACGTGCTGGTTGCCGTAGGCAATGGGTTTTTCGTATTCGAAATCGGGGCTGGTGCGCAGGCCACGCAGCAGGTAGCGCGCCCCGGTGGCGCGGGCGAACTCGGCCGTAAGCCCCTGATACAGTTGCACCGCTACGCGGGGCTCATCAACGAACAGGCCGGCAATCAGGGTCTGCATCTGTTCGGCGGGCAGGTAGCGCTGCTTAGCGCTGTTGGTACCCAGGGCGATGATGACTTCATCAAACAAGCCCAGCCCACGCCGCACAATATCAAGGTGCCCGGTGGTGAAAGGGTCGAATGAGCCGGGAAAAAGGGCAATGCGGGGCATTGTTATGAATGATAAATTGAATAACGTCGTGCTTCGACTGCGTTCAACATGACGTTATTTCCGGCTGAATCAGGCAAAGTGCAGGCTGAACAAGTCGAAATAACGGTATTCGAACACGTCGTTCAAACGGTAGCTGTACTGCGCGTTGGCGGGGCGGGGACCGAAATGCACGTTGCGCACGTAGGTGCGCAGCAGGCTGAACACGGCCGAATCGGGGGTGAGGTCGCCCCACACGGTCACCTCGTCGTGGTCGGGGTCGAGGGCTAATTCCTGCATCACCAAAATAGTGTAATACACCACGTCCTCGGCAGTAGTGCACGGAAACACGTTGCAGTATTCGAGGTGTTGGCCCAGCACCACGAGGGTGAGCTCCTGCTGGCCGGGGTTGAGGTAGAGCCGGCGCTGCGAGGCCGCCCCGCGCTGGTTGACGAGGCCCGCCAGTAGGGCGCTGGTGTGGTGCAGTAGGCGGCCCGTAGCCCCATAAGTAGCAGTGAGCCAGTTAGCCAGCGCGGCATCAGTGGCAAACACGTTCACCAGCTCCAAGCCGGGGTGGGTGGTGTGCCGAATGGTTTCGGTGGGCGAGGGCGTGTGGTGCAGGCGCAGGGCGGCGGCCTCGTCGCCGGCCCGGAACAGGGGGGCGGGCAGCAGCGTGAAAGCCCGGCCCGTTACGGCCAAGCGCACGGCATTCCAGCCGCGCAGGCTCAGGAAATCGTGCTGGGCGGCCAGCGCTGGTACGCCGCCGGCGGCCAGCTGGTATTCTTCGAGCACCACGAACTTGCGCCGTTCTACATCTGCCACGGCCACGTAGAGGCGGGCGGGGCCGGCCAGCAGGTAAAGATTGTAAGCAGCCGCGTTGGCGGGGTCGAAGGTTTCATCGCGCAGCTGGAGCAGCGCCGATGGCGCACCCGATGGCGCAGAAACAGGGAAGGATGCAGAAGCAGGCACGAATCGAAGCTAAAACCGGCCGGGTGGCCGGGGCTAAAGATAAGGCCTGACCACAGCAAACGGCATCGCGCGAAGCCAGCTTCCGGGCCGATATGGCTTAGCGGCTACAAAAAGTGCAGCTGCGGCACAAAAATGTCGTCGGGGCTAAGTACCAGCCGCAGCACGGGATGCAGCTGGGCCGGAGGTAATTGTTGCAGCTGGCGCGGGGTAAACCATTGTAGCTCGGTTAGGAGCTGGGCATCGGGGCCGTGCTCGGGGTCGTGGCCCAGCTGGGGAGCCGTGTCGTCCTCGGCCAGTACCTCAAAAAATAGCTCCAGCGCCTGCAGCGGCCCCTGGCTGAACTCGTGCAGATGCAAAAAGCGGCCAACGCGCACCGCCAGCCCGGTTTCTTCCCGAAACTCGCGCACCAGGGCTTCTTTTACGCTTTCGCCAAACTGCCAGCCCCCACCCGGCGGCGACCAGAAGGGCATCTGCTCGGGCAGCAACCCCCGGTGCGCCGCCAGCAGCATCGCGCCATTGCGTAGCAGCAGGCCCCCCACGCGCACGCGCACCCGGCCGGCGTAGGCCTGAAGCAAGGCATCGGAAAAATCGGAATGAGAGGCAGGCAGCATGGCAGGAACGGTATTCGGCGAAACAAAAGCAGCCCAATAGGCTTGCCCGACTAACGGCCCGCCGCGCACATTGTTTTACTTGGCGGTCGAAAAAGCTCCTTATTCGGGTTCGCCGCCGCTTCAGTGGTAAAGGGGCGTCCGGCGGCCCACTTAGCGCAGAGGCCCGGCGGTTGCAAGCCGGGTTGTGCGCCGCCGCGCCCGCCAGCGGCGCAGCCGGCTCAGAATATACACCAGCAGCAACAATACCAGTCCGGCCGCCAGCAGCGGCAGCAGCAGCGTAAGGGCCACGCCCCCCACAGCCGCCGTGTTTTCGACGGTAGCCAGCACCGGGTTGGCCAGGCCGCCGGTAGTAGCCGTGGAAGCCCCGCGTAACAGCGCGGTACCGGTTTGCACCAGCCCGGCCGTGCCGCCGCCCACCAATATGCCCAGCGTCCAGCGCAGGGTGGGGTCGAGGTGGGGCAAGGCCGAGGTCATGAGAATGGTGCCGGCCACGAAGGAGGCGGGCGTAGTGAGCGTGTCGAGCAGGTGGTCGAAGAAGGGCACGTAGTAGCCCGCGATTTCGGCCACCGTGGCCGTTGCCAGCGTAACGAGCGCCGCCCAGCTACCCAGCCATGCAAAGCCCGCCGCGGGGGCAAGGTATCCGGTGTGGTAAGCCAGGCTGGCCGCCAGTAGCGGCACAAACACCCGAAACCCGCTGCACGCCGCCAGCCCCAGGCCCAGCGCGCCCGCTACTACATACTGCATGGCCGGCCCGGTTTCCATCATGGCTTCAAAGCGAAAGTGAGGCCGAAAGATAGGGGCGCGCCAGCTAAGCCAGTACCTTTGGCACACTGCCGGGCAAGTGCCTAACCCGCCCTACTAAAGCCGTTTTGTGGGCCTAAAAAGTATTAACCCTCGTGGCCGAGCACAAGGCAGTATAAAACTCCAAACCGCCTGCCGCCTTCAGCATCTTTTTATTAACTCAGCTTTCGTTATCCGTGTCTTCTGATAATCAAACATCTGCCAAAAACGCCGTCCCGGGTCATCCTGATGACCTCGAAATCCGCATCCGGCGCAAGCTGGAGCGCCAGCATTTTATGCACCTCATCGGGGCCGACCTCACGCTCATTACGCCCGGTCGCGTCGAGGCCGAGCTGGCCCTGGAGCAGCAGCACCAGCAGCAGCGCGGTTTTGCCCACGGCGGTTTAGTAGCAACAATGGCCGACCTGGTGGCCGGGTTCGCGGCCGTTACGCTGCTGCCGGATAATCATGGCCTTGTCACGGCCGACCTGCGCGTGTCGTACCTGCACCCCGGCGTGGGGCAGCGCCTGCGGGCCATTGGTTGGGTATTGAAACCCGGCCGTCGCCTGCACTTCTGCGAGGCCGAAGTATGGTGCGATGAACGGCTGATTGCCAAGGCCAGCGCTACCATGGCGGTGATTGAACCTGTTTAATACCAACTCATGGTTTCTAACCAGACAAAAGCCCTGAAAGCCATTCATAAACTTTTGGTTTTCGGGCGATGGCTGGCCTTTGAAGGAACATCAGGTAAATAATTAGCTTGGTTCTTCGATGATATAGAATTACTACCTGCACTGATGATGCGAGACAAAAACACCGATGAGCTATTTGCTTCGCATCTGATGCAAGTTTGCCTTAAGTTTAATTGCAGTCACATTTTTGCGCAGTATAGCAGTGGTCTTGTGTAACTAAAACTTATCGATTTAAGATTAATGCTTTCCCTCCGCACCCCATCCGTTCGCGACTACTTTCCTTACGCACCCACCGACGACCAGGCCCTGCTCTTCACGCAGCTTGACGCTTTTTTGCGGGACCAAATGCCGGGCCGCAAGGTATTTGTGCTGCGCGGCTACGCGGGCACCGGCAAAACCACCGTGGTGAGCGCCCTGGTGCAGTGGCTGCACAAAATGCAGCGCAAATACACCCTGATGGCTCCCACCGGGCGCGCGGCGAAGGTGATGGCCGGCTACGCGGGCGTGGCCGCCAGCACCATTCACAAGAAAATTTACCGCCAGACCAGCGGCGCGCCCAGCGAGCGGCTCAACTTCCAGCGCCAGCCTAACCGCACCGAGCAAACCCTGTTTATCGTGGACGAAGCCTCGATGATTTCGGACGAAAAAGCCTTCGGTGAAAACGGTTTGCTCGATGATTTGATGGGCTTCGTGTTCGAGAAAACCAGCAATAAGCTGCTGCTCATCGGCGACACGGCCCAGCTGCCGCCGGTGGGCCAGCTGCTGAGCCCGGCCCTCGACCCTGAGCTGCTGGCCCACCGCTTCCGGGCCGAAGTGGGCACCGTGGAGCTGCGCCAGGTAATGCGTCAGGCCCAGGAATCGGGTATTCTGGTGAATGCTACGGAATTGCGCGAGGAGCTGCGCGAGGAGGTGCCCAAGATTCAGCTGCACACGCTGGGGTTTCGCGATATTTTTAAGATGGGGGGCGACAAGCTGGAGGATGGCCTGCGCTGGGCCTACCGCAACTACGGCCACGAAAACACCACCATCATCTGCCGCTCAAACCGCAACGCCAACCAATACAACCAGCTCATCCGGCGGGCGTTGTTCGATGCCGAGGAGGAGATTGAGGGCGGCGACTACCTGATGGTGGTGCGCAACAACTACTTCTGGCTGCCGAAGGATTCCGAAATTGGCTTCCTGGCCAACGGCGACTTCCTGCAAATCAGCAAGGTTATCCGGCGCGAGGAGATGTATGGCTTCCACTTCGCGCAGGCCCAGGTGCGGCTGGTCGATTATCCCGACGAGCCCGAAATTGAGGTGAAGCTGCTGCTCGACACCCTGCACACCGAAAGCCCGGCCCTGCCCTCCGACCGCAATAACGCCCTGTATCTGGCCGTGAGCGAAGATTATGCCCACCTCAAAACCAAAGCCGAGCGCTACAAGGAAATGCGCAAGGACCCGTATCTGAACGCGCTGCAAATTAAATTTGCCTACGCCCTCACCTGCCACAAGGCCCAGGGCGGGCAGTGGCAGGCCGTGTTTGTCGACCACGGCTTTCTGAAGCCCGACGAGCCGCTGGCCGGTGAGTTTGCCCGCTGGCTCTACACGGCCATCACGCGGGCCTCGGAACGGCTGTTTCTGCTCAATTTTCAGCAGCAGCTGGTGGGCGACCCACCGCCCGAAGACTAGCCCGGGAACCGAACCGGGCTTCATTGGGTCTTCAGGTGGGGCATCGCACTTTGGTCGTAAATTTGCAAGGCCCGGCGAAAACCCTAAATTTGTACAACGCCAACTCCATTCAATCCCTTCTTCAACTGCTGACCATGAAAAAAACCCTGCTTCTCGCCCTAAGCCTCACGGCTGCTGCTTTCACCACCTCGCACGCCCAGACTGCTGCTACTAAGCCGCTTGGCCCCGTGGCCGGCCCCGCCATCACGTTCGAAGAGGTGAAGTACGACTTCGGCTCGGTAGTAGCCGGCGGCACCGTCGACCACACCTTCAAGTTTAAGAACACGGGCACCGCGCCCCTCATCATCTCCAACATTGGCGTGAGCTGCGGCTGCACCACCCCGGAGTGGACCAAAGCCCCCGTGCTGCCCGGCAAAACCGGCACCATCGCGGCGCACTTCAATTCGACCGGCAAAATGGGCATGCAGAACAAAGTGCTGACCATTGAGTCGAACGCCGCTGCCGGCAGCACCACCGTGTCGCTGGTTGGCGAAGTAAAAGAAGCCGCCGCCACCGCCATGACCACTTCGGGTGCCATGACCACTTCGGGCGACGTGAAAATGAAGGATGACGGCAACAAAACCAAAATTAAAGGTGACGCCGGCAAGATGAAAGCCAAGATGAAAAACTAATTGCCGCAGCCCGTTTGCTGCTGCGACATCACAAAAAAGGCCTTCCACGCATGTGGAAGGCCTTTTTTTGTGGCAGCTAGTGCGCGGCGGCTACAGCTCGCGCACGGCCAGCAGCAGGCTTACCCAGCCGCCCAGCAGCAGCAGGCCGCCAATGGGGGCCACGGCCCCCAGCTTGGTAATACCCGTGAAACACAGCGCGTAGAGCGAGCCGCTGAAAACGACAATGCCGCCGGCCCACAGCGCGCCAGTAGTGCCGAGGGGGCGCAGCTCGGGCCGGATGGCCCACAGCACACCCACGGCCAGCAGGGCCAGGGCGTGGTAAAACTGGTAGCGTACGGCGGTTTCAAAAGTGTCGAGGCGGCCGGCGCGCACCAGCGTATCGTGCAGGGCGTGGGCCCCGAAGGCCCCGATAGCTACGCCCAGCGCGCCAAACAGGGCGGCCAGCTGAAGCAGAAGTCGAGCAGTCATAAGCAGGAAACGGGATGATGAATGATGCCGCAAAGGTACGGCCGCCAGCGGGCCAGCGGCTCAAATCTGACGCTTGAGGCGCACGGTAGTGGTCTGGAGCTCGCCATCGGGCCGCCGCAGCAACAGCAGCAGGTTCCGGCCATCCTCCGAGTGCATGATGCGGCTAAGCTGGGTGAGGTTGAAAAAATTAGCCGGAATCAGGTTGATGCTGACCAGCTCCATCTCGGGCTGGAGGCCGGCGGCGGCGGCCGGCGAATTGGGCATCACGCGCAGGATAACGTAACGGCGCAGGTCGGCCCCAACGGCCATCAGCTCAATGCCGCACATGTCGTGCTCAAACGCGTCGCGTAGCTGCAGGTTGGGCCGCAGCAGCAGGCGCTGGTGCGGGTAATCAATCACTAGCGAAAACCGCTTCAGCAGTTCGTAGCCCACGTTGCCATTGCGCGGCACATCAATGCGGCGGTGCACGTCGGCTGAATTGGGGAAGGACGTGAGCACGTTCGGCAGCGTGTAACGGCCCAGCTTCAGCTGCGGGACCCGGCCCAGAAACCCCTGTACCACCCCGGTCAGGCCCCGGCCCAGGTCGGTGGGCAGGCGTTGGGACGGGGCTCTCAGGCGGGAGTCCGAGTCGAGCTCGATGGACAGCGCGTGGCTGGCACCGGTATCGAGCACCAGTTTCAGGGGTAGCGTCAGCGAATCGGTGAGCTGCACGGGAGCCGTGAAATAGGCTTTATTGTTTTCCAGGCTCAGGGGCAGCGACGACCATGAGCGGCCTTTGGGCGCGCGGTAGGCATCGGGCGTCGTGGCAATCAGGTGGCCCTCTTCGGGCCGCAGCGTCACCACAAAGCTGCGAAACAGCTCGGAGCCCAGGATGCCGTGAATGGGCACCCCCACGTAGCCCGACAGGTTCAGCACATCCTGCGAGAGCACCAGCACGGGCATGTAATCGGCCACTATTCCGGGCAGGCCCACCCGCACGCTATCGGCCTGATAAGCCTGCAGGCCGGTATCGGAGCCGCCTGCGCCCGTAACGCGAAAGATTTGCCCGTGGCGTAGTTGCAGCGAATCGGCCAGGGCGGGCGAGGTGATGATGGCCGTAGCAACCCCCGTATCGAGCAGGAAGTTGAATGGGCCATAGCCATTCAAAGTAGCGCTGATTACGAGTAGGTTACGCTGAATCTGAAGCGGAACGCGCATCCGGTGCCGGCGTAGCTTCTCGAAGCGGAACGGGCCGGCCGGCGTCGTGTTCTGCGCTAAGCATGCTCCAGCCGGGCCAATGGCCAGCGCCGGGCAAAGTAGCAAACCGAGCAGGAGTACGCGTAAGATTCCCATAAGTCCGGATTTCCGGGACGTAAATAACGTGATAAGTCGCGCTTATTTATTGGGTAGGGGCGCGAAATAATCAGGGCAATTCCCAGGTGCCGTTTGGCTCGTAACGCAGTTCTCCATTGCCCACGTGCAGGGGGGCGGCCACGTTGTTGTGGTAGAGCTGGCCCGTGCCCAGCCCCTGCGGGAACCCCCGCACATCGTATTCGCCCGTGAGCTGGGCCACGGCGTTCAAGCCCACATTGGACTCCAGGGCCGACGTTAGCCACCAGCCAATGCCCCGGGATGCGGCCAGGGCAATCCAGTGGCGGGTGGCGGCGTGGCCGCCCAGCAGCGTGGGCTTGAGCACGATATAGGCCGGCTGAATGGCGTCGAGCAGCGCCGCCTGACGGGCTGGGTTGGTTACCCCAATCAATTCTTCATCGAGCGCGATGGGCAGGGGCGAGGTGCGGCAAAGCGCGGCAAGTGCGGCCGTTTGCCCCGCCGCCAGGGGCTGCTCGATGGAATGCAGGCCAAATTCGGCCAGCTGTGCCAGCTTGCGCGGAGCATCAGCGGGGGCAAAAGCGCCGTTGGCATCGACGCGGAGGGTGAGCTGCTCCGGCCCGGCCACCGCTCGTATTTCGGCTAGAATAGCCAACTCGGTGGCAAAGTCGAGGCTGCCAATCTTTAACTTGAGGCAGGCGTAGCCCGCCGCCAGCTTCTGCTGAATCTGTTCGCGCATGAACCCCGCGTCGCCCATCCACACCAGGCCATTAATCGGCAAAACGGCCTTTCCCTCGCTGAACGCATTGGTATAGAGCTGCCGCCGGCCGCCATTGGCCAGGTCGAGTACGGCCGTTTCGAGCGCGAACTTGAGGGCCGGCCACCCGGGGCCAACTAGGGCGGGCACGTCTGCCAGGGCGAGCGAATCGAGCCGGGCGGCGTTCAGGCGCTCGCACAATGAGGACACGGCCCCGGCAAAGCCAGGGCCGTGGTCGGGGCTGAGGCCCGCCAGTGGCGCGGCCTCGCCCAAGCCGGTTACGGCCGGGCTATCGGAGTGGGTGAGGTGCAGGTACCAGGCCACATGTTCGGCCAGGGACCCGCGCGAAGTGCGAGCCGGAAAATTAAAGCGTAAGGCGCGCTGGGAGAACCGAAGGTGCAGCATGCCGCAAAGATGCGGCTGCGCGGCGGTAACCGGCGGGCGGCTAGTCGTTGCTGCTGCCGGCTTTGCCCCGGCGGCTTACCAGGCCGCCTTTGCGGCCGGCATCGCGGGCCTCATCGGCCGAGAAGCGGTGGCCCCGGCCGCTGGCGTGCGAGGCTTTGCCGCCTTCGCTGGCAATGCGCCGCTGGGTTTCGGGGCTCATGGCCGCGAAACCGCGCCGGCTTTTGCTGCCCAATCGGTTGGCGGGTCGGGTAGCGGGCTTAGCGGCCGACACATCAGGGTGATTGGCGGCGGCAATGGGGGAGGCGGAGGACTGAGAAGTAGCAACCATGGGAAAGGGGAAAAGGGACAATAAATGAGACTGTTATTGCAAGGGTTGATTGTACTTAATATCCTTGTTTAGGTTCTCTATATTCAACGATATCTGCTATAAATGGCGATTAATACGGAGGTGCTTCTACGTATTAGTGAGGAGCTTTTGCGTGTTTATCGGGGTTGTCGTAAGTGTAGCGCTAATTGAAAGTCCTGAATTGGGCTGGCCGGTCGCAACCTCTGGCCCCGGCTTTCAGTTAGCCATTGAGAACGGCTTTGTGCTGTCTTACCCACCGCCAACTTATGCTACCAGCTGCCACTGCTTCGCTGCCTACTTTCGCCCCGGCCCACCAAACCTGGCCATCCCGCTACCGCGCCGTGCGCGACCAAAGCCAGGCTCTCTGCGCCCCGCTGCTGCCCGAAGACACCGTGGTGCAGCCCACCCTCGACGTGAGCCCACCCAAATGGCACCTGGCCCACACCACCTGGTTCTGGGAAACGTTTTTGCTGCGCGAGTACGCGGCGGGCTACCAGGAGCTCCACCCCCAGTACGCTTACCTTTTCAATTCCTACTACAACTCGTTGGGCTCGCGCGTGAACCGGGCCGATCGGGGCACGCTCTCGCGCCCGGCACTGGCCGAGGTGCTGGCTTACCGGGCGCATGTTGATGCCGCTATGCTGGCCTTGCTGGACCATGAAGCCGACCTGCCGGAGGCTTTTTTCGAACTGCTGGAGCTGGGCTTGCAGCACGAACAGCAGCACCAGGAGTTGCTGGCCACCGACATCAAGTACATCCTCAGCACCAGCCCGCTGGCTCCCGAGTACCTGCCGGCGGCAGCGTTGCCCGCCGTAGCCGGTGCCGCCCCGCCGATGGCTTGGCTGCCGGTGCCGGGCGGGGTGCACCGCGTTGGTTTCCAGGAAGAAGGGTTTTGCTTCGATAATGAGCTGGCGGCCCACGACGTGCTATTGGCCCCCTTCGAGCTGCAAAACCGCCTCGTAACCAACGCCGAATACCTTGAGTTTGTGGAGGCCGGGGGCTACCGCGATTTCCGCTATTGGATGGGCGAGGGCTGGGACCTGGCGCAGGCCCAGGGCTGGGAAGCCCCGCTGTACTGGGTGCGGCAGGAGGGAGGCTGGTTCCGTTTCACCCACCACGGCCTGCGGCCGGTGGAAATGGCCGCGCCGGTCACCCACATCAGCTTTTACGAGGCCGATGCCTACGCCAACTGGTCCGGTGCGCGCCTGCCCACCGAAGCCGAGTGGGAAGCGGCCGCCCGGCACTTCGAGCCTACTCCCCACGGCGGCACCTGGCTCGAAAGCGCGCGCTTCGACCCGCAGCCCCTGCCCGCCGATGCCGACCCCAGCCAGTGCCACCAGCTGCTGGGCGACTGCTGGGAGTGGACGTATTCGGCCTACCACGCCTACCCCGGCTACGCCCGCGCCGCCGGGGCGCTGGGCGAGTACAACGGCAAGTTTATGGTGAACCAGCTGGTGCTGCGCGGGGGCTCATGCGCCACGCCCGAAAGCCATATCCGCGTCAGCTACCGCAATTTCTTTCATGCCGATAAGCGCTGGCAGTTCACGGGCCTGCGGCTGGCCCGCTAGGCCCAGGCCCGCGTTTTTCGCCACCTTCGCCCGGCCAATGTCCGGCTGATTCTTTTCTTTGCTTTTGATGATGCAAGTACCTGCTTCCGATACGGCCTTACGCTCCGCCGATACCGCGCTGGCCCGGCATGTGGCCGAAGGCCTGGCCCGCAGCCCCAAAACCCTCTCGTCGATGTATTTCTACGACGATGCGGGGAGCCGGCTGTTTCAACAAATAATGGATTTGCCCGAATACTACCCCACGCGGGCCGAGTTTGCCATTTTCCGGGAGCATGGGGCCGCTATTGGGGCCGCGTTGGGCGGCACGGCCGGCGAGCCGTTTACGCTGGTGGAGCTCGGGGCCGGCGACGGGGCCAAAACACAGCTGTTGCTGCGCGAGCTATTGGCCGCCGCCTCAAATTTCACCTACGCGCCCGTCGATATTTCGGCCGGGGCCATGGGCGGGCTGGTCGCTTCGCTGGCCCGCGAGCTACCCAATTTGCGCGTCGTGCCGGTAGTAGCGAGCTATGCCGATGCGCTCGACCAGCTGCGCAATCAGCAGGGCCGCAAAGCCATGCTGTTTCTGGGGTCCAACATCGGCAACTTCGGCCCGGCCGAGCGGCTCGATTTTCTGCGGCAGCTGGCCGCCCCGCTGGGCGAGGACGACCGCCTGCTCATCGGCTTCGATTTGCGCAAGGACCCGCGCCGCATTCGGGCGGCCTACGACGATGCGCAGGGCATCACCGCCGCCTTCAACCTCAACCTGCTCACCCGCCTCAACCGCGAGCTGGGGGCCGATTTCGACCTGGCCCACTGGCAGCACTACACCGACTACGAGCCCCTGACCGGGGCCGTGCGCTCGTTCCTGGTGAGCACCGAGGCACAGTCCATTTATTTCGAAGCCCTGGAGCTAACGGTGCCCTTCGCGGCCTGGGAAGTCATCCATACCGAGAATTCCTACAAATTTACCCGCCCCCAGATTGAAGCCCTGGCGGCCGAAGCGGGCCTGCGAGTGGTCGACTTCTTCACCGATGGGGCCGGCGACTTTGCCGACGTGGTACTGGCTGCCCGCTAGGTTATATCTGCGACAATATTGATAATCTCAAGCCCGTCGTGCTTTTGATTTGACGTTCCAACGACTCGAAATCCGGCCCAATCTTTTGCCTTTTTCCATAATGCCCGATGCTCCTGCTGCCTCTTCCGCCACGCTGCCGCTGGTGAGCCTGGCCTCGGGCTACGGCCACTTCGCGGTGCCGGCCGTGGCCCTGGCCGCCGCCACCAGGGTGCTGGCCACCGCCGGGCAGCAGGCCGAACCGCTGGCGGTGGCACCAACTGCCGGCCTGCCGACGTTGCGGGCGGCGCTCGCGGCCCGCTACCGCCTACGCGGTGCGCTAATCGTGGAACCCGAAAACGTGCTGGTGACGGCCGGGGCCAAAACAGGCCTTTTCGCCCTGCTTAGCGAGCTGCTGGCACCCGGCGACGATGTGCTGCTGCCCACGCCCAACTGGTTTGGCTTTGGCGAGCTGGTGCGCCGGGCCGGGGGGGTGCTGCGCGCATTGCCGCTGGCCGCCGCCGACAACTATGCCCTCCCGCCCGGGGCATTGCGGGCGGCCCTCACGCCGGCCACGCGCCTGCTCATCCTCAGCAACCCCAATAACCCCACCGGCCGCGTGTTTTCGGCTGAAGAGTGGGCGGGCCTGCTGGCCGTGACGGCTGAATTCCCCGACCTGTGGGTGCTGAGCGACGAGATTTACGAAGGCATCAGCTTTGGCCCGGTGCCGGTGCCCACGCTGCTGGCCCAGCCTGGGGCCGGGCCGCGGCACGTGGTGGTGAGCGGCTTCTCGAAGTCGCTGGCGCTGGCGGGCTGGGGGGTAGGCTGCCTGGTGGCCCCGTCCGCGCTGGCGGCCGCCGTGGCGGCGCGGCTGTTTGCCACGGGCGTGGCGGTGCCGGTGCCCGCCCAGTTGGCCGCCCTGGCCGCTACCGAACAGGCCGAGGCCATTGGTGCGGCACTATGCGCGCAGCTGCAACCCACCCGCCAGCTGCTGCTGGCCGGGCTGGCGGCCCTGCCCGGGGCCGGCACGGTGATTGCGCCCGAAGGTACCTACTACGTGTTCGCCGATTTCTGCCGCTTCCTGGCTCCCGGGCTGCCGGCGGCCGATGCGTCGGCGGCGCTGGTGCGGCGGCTGGCGGCGGCTGGCGTTGAGGTAGTGGACGGCGCGAGCTGCGGCGCTCCGGGCTTCGTCCGGCTGTCGTACGCGGTGCCGGAAGCGGTACTGGTCGAAGCGCTGACGCGGTTGCGAGCCGGGTTAGTGGGCGAATAGGGGTGGGGAGTAGCTGCCCATTACTTTCGACTGGCTTCAAGCGAATTTTGGCCGGCGGCAAACCATGCTGACGGGACTGCCAGCCCCCAGCCCAGGGACGGCAGCCGTACCTTTGCCGAAAATACGAACAGGCGTCATGTTGGATAAATTACGGCCGCACTGGCGGCCAACGATACTGCTGGCCTACCCGGTGGTGCTGTCGCAGGTGGGGCACGTGCTGGTGGGTTTTGTCGATTCGGTGCTGGTGGGCAAGCTGGGTACGGTACCGCTGGCCGCCGTGAGCCTGGGCGTAAACAGCGTGAACGTCATCATGATTCTGGGCATTGGTCTGAGCATGGGCAGCGTGCCCCTGGTGGCGGCCGCCGATGGCCGCCGCGACCCCGCCGACCTGGCCCGCCTGCTCGTGTCGTCGGTGTGGCTGAGTGCGCTGGCCGGGTTGGCGCTGGCCGGGCTGGGGCAGCTGGTGCCCGCGCTGATGCACTTTCTGGGGCAGCCGCCGGCCGTGGAAGCGCTGGCCGCGCCGTGGGTACGGGTTATCAGCTGGTCATTCCTGCCCCTGATGCTGTTCCAGGGTTTCCGCGAATTTGCCGAGGGCCTGGGCCTCACGCGGCAGGCCATGTGGCTGTCCATCGGGGCCAACGTGGTGAACGCCGCCCTGTGCTACGCCCTCATTTTCGGGCACTGGGGAGCCCCCGCCATGGGCATGATGGGGGCCGCCTGGGCCACCCTGGCCGCGCGCTGGCTCATGGCCGTGCTGATGGGGGCCTACGTGCTGCTGGCCCCGCGCCTGGCCGGGGTGCGCGCCGCCATCAGCAGCTGGCGGCCCGATGGCGCTACGTTGTTTCGCCTCTTCGACCTGGGTGCGCCCATTGGCGTGCAGATGGCGTTTGAAGTGGGGGCCTTTGCCGCCGCCGCCATTATGATTGGCTGGCTGGGGGCCGTGCCGCTGGCCGCCCACCAGGTCGCCATCAACTTGGCTTCGATGACCTACATGGCGGCCAGCGGCATCGCGGCGGCGGCCACCATTCGGGTGGGGCGGCTGTCGGGCGCGGGCAGCCGGGCCGAGGCGCGCCTGGCGGGCACGGCGGCCTACGTGCTGGGCTTTGCCTTCATGGGCAGCATGGGGCTGCTCTTTATCGGGTTTCGGCAGCATGCGCCACTGCTCTATAGCCACGACCCGGCGGTGGTGGCCCAGGCCGGCACGCTGCTGCTGGTCGCGGCCCTGTTTCAGGTGTCGGATGGCGTGCAGGTGGTGGGGCTGGGGGCGTTGCGCGGGCTGGGCGACGTGAAAGTGCCCTCCGTGGTGGCCCTGCTGGCCTACTGGGCCGTGGCCCTGCCGCTGGGCTACTGGCTGGGCTTCGGCCTGCACCTGGGGGCACCCGGGGTGTGGACGGGCCTGCTCGCCGGCCTCAGCATCGTGGCCGTGGTGCTGATGGTGCGCTTCCGCCGCGAAACCGCGCCCGAGTACGTGGCTCCCGTGTCCGCGCCGGAGCTGGCGTAGGCGAGCGGAACGGTTTTTGACTGAGCGCCGCCGACTCCTTATTTTAATCTTTTCCGCAATGAATTCATTCTTCTTTCCGCTGCTGCTGTTGGGCGGCTTCGTGCAGGCCCCGGCTCCCGGGCCGGGCCGTCAGGCTCCGGCCGCCAAGGCCGTTGCTGCTGCTGCCCCGGTCATTACCTGGTCGGCCGAACGCCGCCTGACGCTGGCCGATTTCCAGGCCCGCGCTCCGCTGGGCAATCCGCTATCAGCCTCCACTTCGTCCAACATCAAGGCCGATGCGGCGTGCAAGGACTATGTGTTCAGCAGTACCGTTGCGGCCACGTTCGACCCCAATACTTCGTGGGTACGCAACCCGCAAAAGGCTTCGGAGGCCTTGTTACGGCACGAGCAGCTGCATTTTGACATTACCGAAATGTATACTCGCATCATGCGCCAGCGCCTGCAGCTATTCGCCGCCCGGGCCAACTGCGAGAAGCTCCAGCCGGGTTTCAACAATACCACCAAGCTGGTGTATGCCGACTGGGACCGCGAGCAAAACCGCTACGACATGGAAACCAACCACGGCCTGAACGCCGTGCGCCAGGCCGCCTGGGAAAAGCAAACCGCCGCCAAGCTCGAAATGCTCAAGCCCTTCGCCCAGTAGCTCCGCCCAATGCCTGAAAACGCACTTTCCTGGACCGAATTCGAGCGCGTCGACCTGCGCGTGGGCACAATCGTAGAAGCCCGGCCCTTTCCCGAGGCGCGTCGCCCAGCCTACCAGCTGCTCATCGACTTCGGCCCCGAAATCGGCCTGAAAAAGTCCAGCGCCCAGATTACGCACCACTACTCGCTGGCCGAGCTGCCCGGCCGGCAGGTGCTGGCCGTAGTAAACTTCCCGCCCAAGCAGATTGGGAAATTCCGCTCCGAGGTATTGGTCACCGGCTTCGCCGATGCCGACGGCTACATTGTGCTGGCTACCGTGGCCGGCCCCTTGCCCAACGGCCAGCGACTGGTGTAGGGACGGGGCCTGCCCCCGGCCGTTGAACGAAGCAGCCGTAAACCGTCCAATGCCCGGGCGGGGGCAGGCCCCGCCCCTACATCATTCGGATGAACCCGCGCTACCCGTGCGGTACCGCCGGTGGCCCTACGGGCAGCGGGGGAAACTTCTTCTGCCTTTCCTTCAGCGTGTCGACAACGGCCTGGTAGAGCTCGGGCAGGTCCTTGCTATGCGCGCCGTAGTAGCGGTAGCTGTGGTGCAGGGCCGAATCGGTTACCTGACGCCTCCAAAGCATGCTTTTCTGCTCGGCCAGGAAGAGGGCGCGGGCCGTGTCGGGAGCCAGCCGGCTGTTTTCAATCTGGGCTTCGAGCTGTTGCAGGTCGGCCAGCAGGGCCGCCATACGCTCTTTGGAGAGCAGGTCGGCGGGCCGGGGGGCCTCTTCGGGGCGCTGGCAGGCGGCCAGGGTCAGCAGCAAAGCGGGTAGGAGCGGGGCCAGGCCGCGGCGGCAGAATGATTTCACGCCGTAAAGTTAGCCGCCCGCCGTAGCTTCGCCGTCAGTAGCTGTTAGCCATTAGCTGCCGGCCGTTAGCTTTTAAATGAGCGCGGCTACGTCAGAAAGCTAACAGCTAACGGCTAATAGCTCGCAGCCAACCCCATGAACCCCTCCGTGCCCTCGGCCCTCACCGATTTGGTGCGCCGCCTGCGCCATCTCGAAATCCGCATCCGCAAGGCGGTGGAGGCCCAGCTACAGGGCGATTTTCACTCCGTGTTCAAAGGCACGGGCCTGGAATTCGACGACGTGCGCCTTTACCAGTACGGCGATGAGGTGCGGGCCATTGACTGGGCGGTGAGCAGCAAGGGCCACGGCACTTTTGTGAAAACCTACAAGGAGGAAAAGGAGCAGCAAGTAATGGTGCTTCTCGACGTGAGCGCCTCGCTCGACGTGGGCGACGGCCAGCGCCGCAAGCTCGACGTGGCCCGCGACATTGCCGGGCTGCTGGCGCTGTCGGCCGCCCGGCAGGGCTCGGCCCTGGGCCTGCTGGCCTTCAGCGACCAGCAGGAGCTCTACCTGCCGCCCGGCAAAGGCCCCCGCGCCGCCTACGCGCTGATAAACCGGCTCTTTGCTTTGCAACCCGCCTCGCCGCGCACGGGCCTGGCCGCCGGCATCCGGCAGGCGCTGGGGCTGCTGAAGCGCCGCACGCTGGTGGTACTGGTGTCGGACTTTATTGATGGCAGCTACGAGCGCGAGCTCACCATGCTGGCTCAGCGCCACGACCTGATTGTGGTGCAGCTGCTGGCCCCGCGCGAGCGCAGCTTCCCGGCGCTGGGCATCGTGCCCCTGCGCGACGCCGAAACCGGCCAGATGCGCTGGGTGAACACGTCGGCCGCCGCCTTTCGGGCCGGCATCGAGGCCGCCGCCGACCGCCACGAGGCCGAACTCGTAAACCTGTGCCGCCGCACCCGCACCGGTTTCCTGGCCCTGAGCACCGAGGGCGACTTCGTGCCCCAGCTCGTGAACCTGTTCCGCCATCGCCAACAGTCGGGTCGCCGTGGGTAAGCGCAGCGCCAGAGCTATCCAGCACCTCATGCTGAGCTTATCGAAGCCTCTGTGCCGCGGGGGTATCGCTGTTGATGGGGTTGCGACGCGCGGTTGCGATGCTTGCCTAAATGCGACCGCTGCTTCGACTGTGCGCAGCATGACGGTTCTTTTACTGCTTGGCGTTTCTTTACTAAACCCGGCCGCTGCCCAAACGCCGCCTGCGCTTCCACTGCCCCAGGGCCGCTTTCTGCAAACGACCGTGCGCGTGGGCGAGCCCCTTGACTACGAGCTGCGTTACGCCCACGCGCCCAGCCTGGAAGTGGTATTCCCGGATTCGCTGGCCCGCTTCGCCCCGTTCGAGTACGCGGGAAAAACCTTTTACCCCACCCGTACCCGGCGCGGTGTTAGCCTCGACCGGGCCGTGTACCACCTGCGCACCTTCCGGCTCGATTCGGTGCAGGTCCTGGCGCTGCCCGTGGCCGTCCTGCAAGGTCCCGATACCCTGAGCGTTGCCCCATCGCCTAGCCGCGTGCGGCTGCGGCGCACGGCCGCGCCCCTGCCGCCGGGCACCACGGCCCTGCCCGCCCTGCGCCAGCACCTGACCCTGGAAGCCGTGCCGCCGGCCTTCAACTACCCTTATTGGCTGGCCGGGGTGCTGGTGGGGCTGCTGCTGCTGGCGGGCGGGGCGGCCTTGTTCCGGCAGCGGCTGGTGCGGCGCTACCGGGCTTATAAGCAGCGCAAAAACCACGGCTATTTCCTGGCCCAGTTCGCGCGGCACGTCGAGCGGTTCGAGCTTTCGCGCTCGGCCACCAACGTGGAGCGGGCCGTGGTGCTCTGGAAAAACTACCTCGCCGGGCTCGAAAACAGCGCCCTCAACTCGTTCACGACCCGCGAAATCGTGGCCTACTTCGAAAACGACGCCGACGTGCGTCAGGCCCTGAGCACCACCGACCGCGTCATCTACGGCAACCTGCAAACCGAAGGGGCCGAAGAAGTCGACCGCGCCTTTCAGCGGTTGCGCGGCTTTGCCGAGCGTCGGTACGCCTCGGTGGTGGGGTAGCGGGAAGGGGGAATGGATATTGGAACAAGGGATAAGGTTGTCATGCAGAGCGCCGCGAAGCAGCTTTACCGCTCAACGCAATCAGAAAAAGGGTAGTGGTGGCGGGCAACATGCTTCGCGGCGCTCTGCATGACGTTCTTTTGTCATTCGCATTCATCTTCACTTGAACGACTTTTTCAACCTCCTGCGCTATACTACGCTGGCTGGCTACCAGTGGCAGCAGCCGCGCCTGCTGCTGCTGCTGCTGGCCGTGCCGCTGCTGTTTGGCCTGCGCTGGCTGCTGGCCCGGCAGCGGCCGCAGGTGGCGGTGGCCCTCGCGCCCGGCTCCGCCCCGCGCGACTGGACGGCCGCCCTGCGATTCGGGCCCGATGTGGTGCTGGCGCTCGCGCTGGGTTTCGGCCTCGTGGCCCTGGCCCGCCCGCAGCGTACCGACGAGCGGGTGGAGCAGTCGGGCCGGGGCATTGATATCGTGCTGGCGCTTGATATTTCGGGCTCGATGGAAATCCAGGATTTGCGCCCTACTCGGCTCGAAGCGGCCAAGCGCCTCGCCACGAATTTTGTGAACTCCCGCGTGGGCGACCGCCTCGGGCTGGTGGCTTTCGCCGGCGAAGCCTACTCGCTGGCTCCCCTCACCACCGACTACGACCTGCTACGCGAAGACCTCGCCAGCCTGCGCCCGGGGTTGATTGCGGAAGACGGCACGGCCATCGGCACGGCCCTGGGCGTGGCTGTGAACCGCCTGCGCGAGTCCACGGCTAAGTCGCGGGTGTGCATTCTGCTCTCCGACGGCGAAAGCAACGCCGGCAGCCTCGACCCGCTGCTGGCCGCCCAGTTGGCCCACGCCTTCAGCATTCGCCTCTACACCATTGGGCTGGGCAAGGATGGCTTCGTGCCCTACGGCCAGGACTCGTTGGGCCGCACCCGCTACGTGAGCACCCGCCTCGACGAAACCACCATGCGCCAGCTGGCCGCCGCCGCCGATGGCCGCTTCTTCCGGGCGACCGATACGGGCGCGCTGCGCGAAGTCTTCGCCCAAATCAACCGCCTCGAAAAATCCGAAATCAAGCAGTACCGCTACCGCAACATCACCGACCTTTACCGGCCCTACCTCTGGCTCAGCATTGGGCTGTGGCTGCTGTGGCTGCTGCTGAACAATACGTTTTTGAGCAACCCGCTGGAAGACTGAAAAACAGTGAACAGTTAGCAGTGAACAGTTATCAATTCCATTGATTCCTTGTTGCTGATACGCTTCTTCAAGAACTGCTGTCAACTGTTCACTGCTAACTGTTCACTGAAAATATGTCCATCGTCGATAATATCCACCGCATTAATGCCGAGCTGGCCGGCACGGCCGCCCGTCTGTGCGTAGTCACCAAAACTCACCCCGTCGAGCTATTACAGGAGGCGTACGATGCCGGGGCGCGCTGCTTCGGCGAAAACCGGCCGCAGGAAATGGCCGCTAAGCAGCCTCAGCTGCCCGCCGACGTGGAGTGGCACCTCATTGGCCAGCTCCAGACCAATAAGGTGAAGCTGCTGGCCCCCTTCGTGCACACCATTCAGAGTATCGACAGCCTGAAGCTGCTGCGCGAAATCAACAAGCACGCCGCCACCCACCGCCGCGTCATCAATGGCCTGCTGCAATTCCACATCGCCGCCGAAGAAACTAAATCGGGCCTCACGCTGGCTGAAGCCGAGGAAATCCTGAGTTCGCCCGAGTTTCCGGACCTCTCGCACGTGCGCCTCACCGGTGTGATGGGCGTGGCCACTTTCACCTCCGACCGCGAGCAGCTGCGCCGCGAGTTTCAGCGCCTGCACGGCTACTTCGACCACCTCAAAGCAGTCTATTTCGCCGAGTCGCCGGCCTTTGCCGATATTTCGATGGGTATGAGTGGCGACTATGCGCAGGCCGTGGCCGAGGGCAGCACGCTGGTGCGGGTGGGCAGCGCCATTTTTGGTAGTCGCGGGTAGCGGCGAGTATATTTCCGGCCAGCCGGAGGGAGGCCCGAGCGCGGCAGTGGAAATTCTCCTATCTTCCGTTCCCGTACGCTGCAATTCCCACCATGCCCGCTACCACCGCGTCTTCGTTGCCCCCACCCGCTATTGCAGCCAACCAGCACATATACGACGACTATTTTAGGGAGGAATTCACCCAGACGCTGGATGAAAACATCCTTCAGCTGCTCGACCGCGTGTGGTTTCGCTCCGAATTGGTGGGTTTTGAGGATTATCCGCAACGCAACAACCCCGACCGCCCGCTGATTTTCGCCAGCAACCACTCCGGCATGGCCTTCCCCTGGGATGCCATCGTGGCCCTCTCGCACCTGTGGCGGCACCTGCTCCGGAAGAACGGCGAAATCAGCGACCTGCCGCGTCCACTCTCGGCCCCGCTGCTCTCGCAAACGGCCCTGATGAACCCCTACTTGGTCAGAGAATTCTGGAAGAAATGCGGCTCCGTGGATGCCACGACGCTGAATTTTGAAACCATGATGTACTACCAGGACCACAACCTGATGCTGTACCCCGAGGGCGTGCCGGGCATCGGCAAAGGATTCAACCGCAAGTACGAAATTCAGCGTCTGGCTTCCAGCATGGTGCGCCTGGCCCTGCAGCACGGCACCGATATCATCCCGTTCTACACCATCAACGCTGAATACCTCAATCCCTACGCCTACAGTTTCGAACCAATCAACCGGCTCACCAAGAAAATCGGCATCCCGTTTCTGCCCCTCACGCTGCTGCTGCTGCTGGTAATTATTCAGCCCTGGGCTTTTTACCTGGCTTTTCCGGCCAAGCTCACCTTCGTAATGGGTACCCGCATCCGCCCGTCCGACCTCACCAACAAAACCGTTGATGAGCTGAGCCGCGAAGAATACCTGGCCCTAAGCGAGCAAATCCGCCAGCAGATGCAGGTTGAAATGAACGCCGCCGTACTTGCCCACGGCCAAAAGCCCTATCAGTGGGCCGAGCTCTGGCAGCGCATCAAGGAAAACCGCCGCTTCTTTCCGTTTTTCCTGCCCTTTGCCTGGCCCGCCATGTTCACCGAGTTCGAGCGCCTTTACGTGCACGAGGGCCGCCGCAGCTTCCGCATGCAGCTCGACAAACCCGGCGCGTGGTTGCGCATGCTCTGGCGCAACCCCATAACCCTGGCCTATTTTATTCCGTTGCTGGGCTGGATTCCGCTGGCCATGAAAGGCTACAAAGGCAACAAGCTGGGGCAGCAGCAGCAGGCCTACCGGAGTAGCTAATGCTCATAAAACGTCTGTCGTCCTGAACGCAGTGCAAGACCCTGGCACGCTTGCACCAGCTGATTACTGCCTGATGTTCAGTCGTGATGGGCCCCTACGCAAGCGCAGGATGACAAATGCACACTCGCTTCCCTCACCTTCCCGCTCTCCACCCCAAATCCCACCCGCATGCCTTCGTTTCAACACCTGCTGCTCAAGCAGCTTCTCGTCGCGGCGGCGGTGCCACTGGCCCGGCGCAAGCCCAGCGTGGGTGCTATTCGGCTGGCCATGGAGGCGGGCGCGCTTTTCCAGTTCATGCCCTGGAAAGTGAATCTGGAGAGTTTTAAGCTGGATAACCGCCTCGAAGCCGAATGGCTGCGGCCCCGCGCCGCGCACGCCACGCGGGTACTGCTCTACCTGCACGGCGGCGGCTACGTACTGGGCTCGCTGAACACGCACCGCAGTCTGGTGGGTAGCCTGGCCCAGCGCACGGGCCTCAACGTGCTCACCATCAACTACCGCAAGGCCCCCGACCATCCTTTCCCGGCCGCGCTCGATGATGCCCGGCGCGCCTACCGGTGGCTGCTGCGGCAGGGCCATCAGCCGCACGATATTGTGGTGGGCGGCGATTCGGCCGGCGGCGGCCTAGCCCTGGCCCTGCTGCTGGCTCTGCGCGATGCCGGCGAGCCCCTGCCCGCCGCCGGTATCGGCCTCTCGCCCTGGACCGACCTGAACCTGCCCACTGCCGCCCTGCGCCGCGTGGCCCGCGAAGAAGCCCTGTTGCTCGAAGCCCTGCAAATGCGCACCTGGGGGCCCCTCTACGCGCACAAAACGGCGCTTTCGCACCCGCTGCTTTCCCCCGCCCAGGCCGACCTGCACGGCCTGCCGCCGCTGCTCATCCAGATTTCGACGGCCGAAGTCCTCTACGACGACGTGTTGAAGTTTGCAGATAAGGCCCGGGCCGCCAAGGTATCCGTGGTGGTGCAGCCCTTCGAAGGACTGGTGCATTGGTGGCACCTGTTCTGGCGCGTGGTGCCCGAAGCCCGCCAGGCCCTCGACCAGGTAGCCGAATTTCTGGTCGATATCTGGGCGGCGCAGGTGGCATCACCCGTGCGGCTGCCGGTGGTGGCGGGCCGGACGGCCGCACGCCGCCGGGCCGCGTAGGCTGTAATAGAATGGGTTGCGTAGCCCTATGGTGACAGCTGAATATTCGCGCAGGTAAAAAAAATAAATTCTCTTTTTGATGATTTTCGGCCACTTTTGGAAAAATCCGCCGTACAGGGGCCAACTATGTTATCAAGCCTTCGTAGGTTTGCAGTGGATTTAGTCGGCTTGCATACTAATTTTTTGTATCAATCGCCTATTTATCAATTGATTCCTATTTTTTCCTTCACCAAAAAAACAGTTTTGTCACCATGGAAGATTTGTTCAAGAAGTTCGTGAATGCTGGCGTTGGCTACATTGCCCAGGGCAGCAAGTCGGTTCAAAGCACCATCGACAAGCTGGTGAAGGACAATAAGATGACCCAGGCCGAGGGCAAGAAGATTGTGGACGACCTGATGAAAAGCGGTGAAACCAAGCGTGCGGAGCTCGAAAAGCAGTTTCAGGGCATTGTGGAGCGCGCCAAAAGCACCGTAGGCCTCGGCGACGACAAGCCCAAAAGCAAAGGCAAAAGCACCGCCAAGAAGCCCGCCGCGAAAGCTCCGGGCGTGGTTAGCGCCGCTCGCAGCACCGCCAACCAGGCGGCCAGCCGCGCCGCCGGTGCCGTGAAAACCGTGGCCGACCGCGTGAGCGCCGCCGCCGGCACTGCTCAGAAATCGACTGCCGCCATGGCTGGCGCTGCCAAACCAGCTGCTAAATCGACTGCCAAGCCTGCCGCGAAACCTGCTGCTAAGCCAGCCGCTAAAGCTGCTGCCAAGCCCGCTGCCACGGCTGCGAAAGCCCCGGCAAAAGCAGCCGCCAAACCAGCCGCGAAGCCTGCTGCAAAAGCGGCCGCCAAGCCCGCCACTGCGGCTGCCACGCCAGCCTCGACCAGCGGCGGGAGCAACTCATAGTAATTTGCCTGATATTGGAAAAACCCCGTTTGCCGCGTGCAGACGGGGTTTTTTGTGTAACAGCGCCGCCGGTAAATGGCGGCGAAAGTGGCCTGAATCTGCGAAATCGGTTTAATCTGCGTAAATCTGTGGTCAATGTTTAAAAATACGATTTCCAACCTGGCCCGCATTCGGCAGGTGGCCGAGGTGCTGCTGCGCTACGGCTTCGAGGATGTGGTGACGACTACGCCACTGCGCCGCCTCATCAGCCAGGCGCGCCGCCTGAGCTGGCAGCGCGCCGACCGCCAGGTGTTCGAAACCACGCGCTGGGAGCGAGTGCGCCTGATTATCGAGGAGCTGGGCCCCACGTTTATCAAGCTGGCCCAGGCCATGAGCAACCGGGCCGACCTGCTGCCCGAGGCCCTGATTGACGAGTTTGAGAAGCTGCAGAGCAACGTGCCGCCCTTTGACACGGTGGTGGCCCGCCAGATTATTGAGGAGGAGCTGGGCCGACCGATTTCGGAGGTCTTCAGCGAGTTCGACGACGTGACGCTGGGCTCGGCCAGTATTGGGCAGGTGCACAAAGCGCGGCTACTCACGGGCGAGGAAGTGGTGGTGAAGGTGCAGCGTCCCGGCGTGCGCGAAAAAGTGCGCTCCGACCTGGCTTTGCTGCACGAGTTGGTGCGCCTCACGGCCGGTTTCCTGCAAAAGCAGGGCCTGGCCAACCCGCAGGACATCGTGGATGCCTTCGAGCGCAGCATGAGCAAGGAGCTCGACTATACCGCCGAGGCCCGCTCGATGGAGCAGTTCCGCAAGCTCTACGAGGACTACACCACGTTTTACGTGCCCAAGCCCTACCGCGAGCTGAGTACGGAACGCATACTGGTGATTGAGTTTGTGAGCGGCTGCAAGATTACCGACAAGCCGCAGCTGCAAGCCTGGGGCCTGAGCCCGGCCACGGTGGCCGAAAACGGTATGGATATATACCTGACGCAGATTTTTGAGTTCGGCGTCTTCCATGCCGACCCGCACCCCGGCAACGTGCTGGTGCGGCCCGACGGCACCATCGTGCTCATCGACTTTGGCATGGTGGGCCGCCTCACCAAGCAGCAGAAATATGCGTTCGCGGGCGTGTTCATCGGCATGGCCCGGCAGGATGCGCGCAGCATGGCGCTCAACTTCCGAAGGCTGGCCCTCACGGCCGAAATCCCGGATATGCGGGCCTTCGAGTCGGACCTCAGCCAGCTGATTGAGGATTTCGCCATGCTCGACGTGAAGGAGATGAGCATGAGCGACCTGGCCGACGCGCTGCAGGGCATCATCTACAACTACAAATTGCAGGTGCCGGGGGCCGTGTTTCTCATTCTGCGGGCGCTGGTTATTCTGGAAGGCATCGGCAAAGTGCTGCATCCGAATTTCAACACCTTCGAGTTTGTGGCACCCTACGGGGCTAAGATTATCAAGGAGCAATACTCACGCGCAAACCTGCTGACCGAGGCCGAATACACCGGCACCCAGCTTCTGGCCCTGCTGCAAACCCTGCCCGCCGACGTGCGCCAGATTGTGCGTAAAATCAGCAAGGGCGAATTGCGGCTGAAATTTGAGCTGGTGGGCTACACTACGCTGTTGCGCAAGGCCGACCAGCTGGTGAGCCGTACCATTCTGGCGCTGCTGGGCGTGGGTGGGCTGTTATTTTCGGGCCTGTCGCTGCTGGGCCGCTACTCGCCCGACATGCCCTACCACCGCGGTGTGCCCGAAATAACCTGGTGGAGCCTGGGCGCGACCGGCTTCCTGCTGCTGGTGCTATTGCTGCTGGGTACCCGGCGGCGCGAGAAATCATAATGCAAGGTTGCGCGCGGCGATAAGAGGTTTCGCAAGGTTGACGGGATAAAAACTTTGTGAAACCGTTTTTTGCCGCGCGGGACCTTGCGCTGAATTTGGACAAAACGCTTGGCATCCGCGCTACTTAAGCGCGACCTTTGCGCGCGCCGGGCTGTAATCTCGCCCGCCTGTTGGGATGTCTCGTTTGCTGCCCGGTCGCTTGGTTTTGACCTTTTTTTGGATTTTGCTGGGAGCAGTGCCACGCTACGCGGTAGCCCAAACGGCCTCGGCCGGCCCGCCGGTGCTCCGCGAGGCCAGCCTGCGCACCGACACGGCCACCTACCTGCTTAGCCGCAATACCGTGGTGCAGGCCGGTGGGTCGGCGCTCTATTTCTGGTATCGTCGCGACGATGAAACGGTTGAGTTGCGCTTGTATCCGGCCTCGGCGGCCCCGGCGCGCCCGCTGCGCCTGCGCCGTAGTACTGATTATCAGCTGCTCGATTCTCTCAGCAAGGAGGCTGATGGTAGCTTTCGGACGCGCCTCAAATTTCAGAATCTGACCAGTAGCCGCTTCCTGCGCCTAGTGGTGGAGCAGGCAGCCGACTCGGCCGGCACCGCTCCGCTGCGGCAGGTAGTGCCGCTGCTACCGCTGGCCCGCACCGCCGTAGACCTGCGCATACCTGATAACGAGCTGTTTGTGGGCGAGGAAAAGGTGCTGGAGCTCATCAGCTCGAACGCTCGCAACGTGCACGCCACCGGCGAGTGGGTGCGCGGGGCCGACTTCGACTACCGCCTCGTGGCCGATGCCAACGGCGTGCTACGCCTGCACATATTGCCCAACCAGCTGGGTACCCGCACGTTGGCCCTGAAGCTGCAAACCGAGCGCCCCACGCTGGGGCCGGGCGGCCACCTCAGCTACCAGTTGCCGGTGCTGCGGCAGGAGTTCAACGTGAAGGCCAGCCGCCTGCGCTTCCTTTCGCCCGACAAGCGCAGCGTGACCCTGGACGAGGCCAGCCGCCGCAAGGGCGTGGAGCTGATTCTCGACAACGGCCGCAGCTTCGAGCTGCGCCGCACCTACCGCATCGAAGACCAGGAGGAACCCGGCGGCGAGCTGATTGCCGACCTGTTCATCCGCCAGTTTCTGAGCAACGACCGGGTGCTGTGCCTGCTGCGCCCTTACAACACCCACCGCCAGACCGAAGGCTACCTCTACATCAAGGAGTCCGACGTGGCCCGCTACCTCACCAACCTCGATATCACGCCCCAGGCCGTGATTCGGAACGTGCAGGTGCTGCACCGCGGCGGCGACTGGACGCCCGGCTTGAGCGTGAGCCCCGGCGAAACCGTGGACGTGCGCCTCGAAGGCGAAGGCCTGCTGAAAGCGCGCGTCACGTTTGAGGATTTGCCGGTGATTCCGTCCGACTCGTCGGTGCGCACCGATGCACGGCTGGTGTATCGGGTGCGCGTGCCGGTGAGCTACGACAAGCGCAAAAGCACGATTTTTAACGCCGGCCAGCCGACCGGCTACGCGCTGGGCGTAAAGGAATTTCAGCGCCCGCACCCGCTCGATTTTGTGTCGGTAGTGTACGGCGACGGGGCCCGGCCCATCACGCGCCTCAACGGACCGGTGCTCTACGACGGCACCATCCGCGACGTGGTATTTCAGTTCAACCCCAACGCCATTGACGGGAATGAGCAGCTCTTCGGCAAGCAGTATCTGAGTTTCGAAATTCGGACCCTCAACAGCAAGGGCGATTTGGTGGAGCAGCGCTCGGTCGACAACGTCGTGATTTGCCCCGGCGACCAGTCGGCTCGCGCCGCCTTCTATCAGGACAAGCAGTGCCGCACCGACCCGCTGAGCCTGAATTCGCTGCTGGGCCGCAAAACCTACGACCTCGACGAGTGGAGTCGCATTATCGTAACGGTGAAGCACCAGAGCAGCCAGTACGCCGACCCCGGCTACACCCAAACCGTGGAACTGGTGCTCAAGCGCCGCTACAAGTTCGATATCGACGTGAGCTTTCCGGCCGGCCTGCTCACGCGCAAGCAGGGCGACTCGGGTTTCGGCGACCTGGGGGGCATTTCGCTGGCCACGCTGGCGCAGTTTAGCTTCTACAGCCCCACCAAAATCAACCGCCTGCGGCCCTACAAAATTGGCGCGGGATTCGTGGCGCTCAACGCCTTCAACCTGGGCAGCAGCAGCACTAACCGCGATTTGGGCCTGGTGATTCTGGGCTCGGTATACCCCACGCGGCGCGAGGCCAAGTTCACGTTTCCGCTGTATCTGGGGGGCGGATTTCTGCTGGGCACCCAGCGGTGGTTTTACATGCTGGGGCCGGGCATTGGGGTGCGATTATAACAAGAGGAATTAGTGCGTATAATCTTTCAGTTCTAAGGCCCCGGCTAAGGAAATTTTACGGGCGATTTCCCTAGCCTCCTCTAAATCCAAAACCTCCAGTATTAGCAAAGCATCTCTGGAGTCGGACACAGACAGCATAATGAGATACCGTTGATGCCGGCTGGTCTGGTAAACGCCAGAGTCACTGATTTCTTCCTGAACAACTTCTGAAAATCGTTTTAGAAATAAATGATTAGCGGACGGAAGTCGCGTCCAGCCACCAAGCGGAATAAGGCCAAAGAAAGAAGTGAATTCGCCTTTGCATCCGTTTGCGAAGTCTAGAACAATATAGCTGTAAGTCGTAGCTACTGCCACCGCTAATAGCAGGAGTGGAATGCCAAATGCAGGCTCACTATTAATGAACGTATACAGTGAAAAAGCGGCAATACACGCTCCCAGAATGTATTTCCGGGAGCGTGGCAGCGGTATTTTTAGCATATTACTGCAGCTGCATATCCGCAATTATGGCCTTGATTTTCTCGTGGCCCAGGCGATTGGCCAAGTCGTAATCCACCACTGATTTCAGCGGCTGCTTCACGCTGAAATAGAACTTGATTTTGGGCTCGGTGCCGCTGGGGCGGGCTGAAATTTTGCTGCCATCTTCGGTCAGGAACTGGAGCACGTTGGAGCTTTCTACGCCGGTTTCGGAAGTGAGGCCGGTGCGCAGGTCGTGGATTTTGCCGGTTTTGTAATCGCGGATTTCCACCACTTTCAAGCCCGCGATGTGCTGGGGTGGGTTGGCGCGCAGGGCGGCCATCATCTCCTGAATTTCCTCGGCTCCGCGTTGTCCTTTTTTGGTAAGCGAAATCAAATCCTCCACGTACAGGCCGTACTGGGCGTACATCTCCACCATTTCCTGGTAGAGGGTGCGGCCCCGGTCTTTGGCCACGGCGGCCATTTCGGCCACCAGCGCGCAGGCCGATACGGCATCCTTGTCGCGCACGAAATCGCCGATGAGGAAACCGTAGCTTTCCTCGCCGCCACCGATGTAGGTTTCCTGCCCTTCGAGCTCGCGGATGAGGCCGGCGATGTATTTAAAGCCGGTTAGCGTACGGTAGCTCTTTACCTGGTAGTGGTGGGCAATATCGCCGAGGATTTCGCTGGTCACGATGGTGTACACGATAAAATCCTGGGGCGTGCTCTGGCCAGCGCGGTGCCGGGCCGAGAGTAAGTAGTTGGTGAGCATGGCGGCCGTCTGGTTGCCGTTAAGCAGCACCCATTCGCCCTCGTTGTTTTGCACGCCCACGCCCACGCGGTCGGCATCGGGGTCGGTGGCCAGCACGATGTCGGCGTTGGTGGCCTGGGCTTGGTCGAGGGCCAGCTGCATGGCGCTTTTCTCCTCGGGGTTGGGCGACTGCACGGTGGGGAAGTTGCCGTCGGGCGTGGCCTGGGCCTGCACCACGTTCACATTGCTGAAGCCGAACTCGCGCAGCAGCCCCGGCACCAGCGTGATGCCCGAGCCGTGGATGGGCGTGTACACAATATTCAAATCGTGCTGGCGCTGGATGGCGGCCGGGTCGATGCTGAGCTTCTTCGCCTCGGCGAAATATTTCGCGTCCATATCAGCCCCGATACGAATGATTTTCGACGCGTCGGCCTCAAACTTTACCTCGCTCGGGCTGGTGATTTTATTGACTTCGATAATGATGTTGGCATCGTGCGGGGCCACTACCTGCGAGCCGTCGTTCCAGTACACCTTGTAGCCGTTGTACTCCTTGGGGTTGTGCGAGGCGGTAATCACGCAGCCGCTCTGGCAGCCCAGCTCGCGGATGGCAAACGACAGCTCGGGCGTGGGCCGCAGCCCGTCGAACAGGTACACGGTGATGCCATTAGCCGAGAAAATGCCGGCTGCAATCTGGGCAAACTCGGGGCTGTTGTTGCGCGAGTCGTGGGCAATGGCCACCTTGATTTCCTGGCCGTGAAAGCTTTGCAGCAGGTAGTTGCACAGGCCCTGGGTGGCCATGCCCAGCGTGTAGCGGTTCATGCGGTTGCTGCCCGGCCCCATGATGCCGCGCAGGCCGCCGGTGCCAAACTCCAGGCTGCGGTAGAAGGCATCGGTGAGGGCATCGTCCTGGCCGCTGGCCTGCATCTCGCGGATGGCCTGCTGGGTCTGGGCGTCGTAAGCCGGCGTGAGCCAGGTAGCAATGGTGTGCTGAATTTCGGGCGTGAGGGACATATTCAAGAGCGTAAAAAAGGTGCGGGGTCAAGAGCGAAACGGCCGCAAAGGAAAGAGGTTGGGTGGAAAGTTTGAGTTGGTTGAAGCGTAATGGCAATGAGCATCAAAGAACGTCAGGCTGAGGGGAGTCGAGGAATCTCGCTTACCACCACTAATCATGTCCGTTATCACTAATAATCAGTATTGCACGCGAGATGCCTCGGCTACGCTCGGCATGACGTTGCATCATCAAATCAACGGGCCAGCCAGCGGCGCAGATTCAGCGCGTACAGCTGCTGCTTCACCAGCGTCAGGTGCCGTACCAGGCGCTCGTTCGAAATGAACACCCGGTTTGGCTTCACGAAGCACAGCCCTTCGGCCTGTCCAATTCGCAGCGCCCCGGGCAGCCGCAGCCGACGGGCGCGGCCGGCTAAGTAATTCGTGCCGACAAAATCGGTGAGCAGCCACAGGAACACGCGGCCGGTTTTGGTGTAGCCCAGCAGCGCGGCGGTGCGCCCGTCGGGGCTCAGCGAGGCGGCCGTGACGAGGCCCTGCGCATCGAGCGTTTCGTGCGGGCGGGCCACGTAGCGGCCGGGCTGCGTGGGCAGCGTATAGTGGCGCGTGAGCCCGTCGGCCCAGCGCTTGGTGAACAGGTGCAGTGAGTCGTAGGCTACGAAAAAGGCCTCGCAGTCAAAGTTATGGCGGTAGGTGCCGGGCTCGAAATTCGTCTGCTCGGGGTAGGTAAAGGCAATTTCCTCGGCGACGGCCGTGGTGTCGGCGGGGCCGGGGCGGGGCAGGCGCAGCACGCGCAAATCGCGTCGGCGGCCGGCGTTGTTGCCGAAGTCGCCGAGGTAGAAATAGCGGCTGTCGGCGGCCAGCTCTTCCCAATCGGTATTCGGGAAATTACTGATGCGCACGCGCTGCACTACGCGCCCGCTGGCCGAGTCGAGCCGGAAAAGGATGGGTGGGTTGTCGCCGTCGTTCAGCGTCCAGAGCGCGCCGTTGGTGTAGAGCAGGGCCGAAGTTTCGGGTACGGCCGCGTCGAGCCGGGCCTGGCGCTTGGGGTGGGCGCGGGCGGGCTGAGCGGGCTCGATGCGCTGGGCGAGGGTGGTGGGCGCGGCGGCGAGCAGCAAGAGCAGCAAGAGCAACCGATTTGGTGGGAGGGTTTGGGGCATAGGGTAGATTAGGTAATAGGCCGAAAACAGCACGTCATGCTGAGCGCAGTCGAAGCATCTCTCCCGCAATACTAAAATTGATTAGTTGCGTGGTAGAGATGCTTCGACTGCGCTCAGCATGACGTGCTAATGGGCTCGCGGATTCTAAAAATCCGGGCAGCTCAATCACTTCCTACAGATTCCCGCGTAGCGCCTGCTCGCGCTCGATGCTCTCGAACAGCGCTTTGAAATTGCCTTTGCCGAAGCTCTTGGCCCCTTTGCGCTGGATGATTTCGTAGAATACCGTGGGGCGGTCCTCCACCGGCTTGGTGAAAATCTGGAGCAGGTAGCCTTCCTCATCGCGGTCGACGAGCAGGTTCAGGGCTTTGAGCGACTCCAGGTCCTCGTCAATCGCGCCGATGCGCTCCAGCAGGTCGTCGTAGTACGCGCCGGGCACGCTCAGGAACTCCACGCCGCGGCGGCGCAGCTCGGTGACGGTCTGCCGGATGTCGCTGGTGGCGATGGCAATGTGCTGCACGCCGGGCGAGTGGTAGTAGTCGAGGTATTCTTCAATCTGCGACTTTTTCTTGCCTTCGGCGGGCTCGTTGATGGGGAATTTCACGTAGCCGTTGCCGTTCGAAACCACCTTGCTCATCAGAGCCGAGTATTCGGTTGAAATATCCTCGTCGTCGAAGGTAAGGAGCAGTTTGAAGCCCATTACGTCCTCGTAAAACTTCACCCACTGGTTCATTTCGCCCCAGCCTACGTTGCCCACGCAGTGGTCGACGTGCAGCAGGCCCACCGGCGCACCCTGGGGCACGGCGCTGCTTTTGGCCACGTAGCCGGGCATAAACGGCCCGCTGTAGTTGGTGCGCTCCACGAAAGTGTGGATGCTCTCACCGTAAGTGTAGATGCCGGCCAGCGTTACCGAGCCGTGCTCGTCTTCAATAGTGTAGGGCTCGAAAGCCGATTTGGCCCCGCGCTTCGTGGTTTCTTCCCACGACTGGCGGGCGTCGTCCACCCACAGGGCCATCACCTTCACGCCGTCGCCGTGCTGCGAAACGTGGCGGGTGATGTCGGAATCGGGCAGGAGGGAAGTGGTGAGCACCAGCCGGATTTTGCCCTGCTGGAGCACGTAGCTGGCACGGTCGCGCAGGCCGGTTTCGGGGCCGGCATAGGCCACCAGCTCGTAGCCAAACGCGGCCTGATAGTAGTAGGCCGACTGTTTGGCGTTGCCCACGTAGAATTCGACGTGGTCGGTGCCTTTGAGGGGGAGGAAGTCCTGGGCGGGCTGGGCCAGCACTGCGGGCGAGGTCATGGTTTGCATGGGCGGGGAGGAAGGGGGATGAGGGGGTGGGAATTGTGCGGGTAAAAATACGGGTGCGGGCCGGTTTCGGCGGCTATTCGGCCGCCCGCCCGCGCCGCCGACTATCTAAACGGCGGGTATTTGGCAAATCATTCCCATTTTTGTGCCCAATCAACCGCCCCAGCGCCCCATGAATACCGAAGAACTGAACCTCGCCCTCGTGGCCCTGATTGAAAAAAAGGCCGAGCTGCACACCCTCAAGTACGACGATGCCCGCTACGATGAGGTAGAAGAAGCCCTGCACGACCTCGAAGACGACTTCAACGACGAGTACGGCGACTTCCTCGAAACCGCGCTCGACAAGGTGCACACCGACCTTAAATCGGATACCGATGTGCTGCTGCCCACCGCCTACCTGCCCAGTACGCCCGGCTCGACGCCCTCGCCCAAAGAAGGCGTGTGGGTTGATTCGGAGAAATACCCCGGTAAGGAGGCGCGTATTACGCTGATTCCAAGCCCCGTGCGCATCATGCTCACGGTAGGCAAGCAGGTGCAGCAGGAGCTGTGGAAAGCATAAGTTAATAATGGTTAACGGGTAGTGATTAATGGGTAATAACCGCCGTTTCCGAAGGAATGTATCAATCACTAACCGTTAACCATTAAACGAAGTGCTTTACCGCATTGCTGAACCCAACGACTGGCAGCACGCCCGGCAAACCGGCTTTTTTGCCAGCGCCGACCTCGCTGCCGAGGGCTTCATCCACGCCTCCGAGGCGCACCAGGTTCTCGAAACGGCCCGCCGGTACTATGCCGGGCGGGTCGATTTGGTTTTGCTGGAATGGGATGAAGCCGCCCTCGCTACCGCCGGGGTGCGGGTAGCGCGGGAGTGGGTAGAGAATCGACAGCAGCATTTTGCCCACGTTTTTGGGCCGGTACCCTTGGCGGCCGTGCGCCGCAGCTGGCCGTTTGGGGCTGATGCCGTGGGAGATTTTGCGATGCCCGCCGGAATTTCTGCGCCCGCATGATAAATTTAGGCGGGCATGCAACGCCAACCCGTCGGGCTGCATCATCCCCCCAGAAGCATTTTTTCCATTCGGCATTATGGCTCCTTTCTACGTGCGTTCGCTGCCGCTCCTGGCACTCGTCGGCCTGGCTACGGCTTGCGCCCCCACCTACCAGCTGGGACTGAAACCAGCTCAGGCGACTAATTTATTCGTGGAGGGCCGCGAGCAGGCGCAGGCCACTGCTGATAGCGTGGAAGTACGCCTGAGCTTTGTGTGCTACGAGGCGACCCGCGTGGTGTTCGAGGCCGAATACCGTAATCCCACCCGCCACGCACTGGTCGTCGACCCCACCGCTTTTCGATACGAAGCCAGCCGCCGGCCCACGCCCACCTACGACTTCAAAGGCCGCCCCAGGCCGCTGCCGGGTACCGAAGTAACGGCCGCCGTGGCCGCCGCCAGCCAGTCGGTGCTGCTGCCTCCGCTGCCTCCAAATCCCGTGGCGGCCTTCGACCCGGAGCCCGAAATCACGATGCTGCGCGCCACCGCCGACCGGGAAGCCGCCAAAGCCGCTCGCATCGACTGGCTAGGCGTGGCGCTGAGTACCGCGAGCCTGGTTTCCGGCGTGGTCAGCATCAACCAGCGCGAAACCGTAAGCCAGCATCAGAACCGCGCTGCCATCCAGGACGCGGCATTTGCCTATAACGTGGCCTCTACTGCTACCAAAGTCGGGCATGCCATCTCTGCCGACCAACTGCAAATGCGCGCTGCCCACCTCCAGCAATACGCCCTGCGCAAAGTCACGCTCGAACCCGGCCAGCAGGTGCGCGGCTACCTCTACTTCCCCCGCTACGACGCGGCCGATGCGCTGGTGGTAAAGGCACCCGTGGGCAGCCGCGTGGTGCCGCTGGAATTCGCGCAGGTGCGGCGGCGGCAGTAGTTAGGGGTGAAGCAGCAGGCGCTTTGGCTGCAGCAGTGATGTTTTTTCTGCAACTGGTTTATAGGATTACTCTCGACGCATGAAAAATCCGGTTCCTAAAATTACCCTGGTGTTTCTGCTGCTTCTGCCGCTACTGGGCCGTGCGCAGGAAATCCGGATTAGCGGACGGGTGGTGGATGCGCAAACTAAAGAGCCCATTCCGTTCGCGTCCATCGGGCTGCGCGAAGCGGGAACGTTAACGAACGAAAGCGGCTATTTCCGAATGGTAGAATCGATTGGCTATAAGCAGGATTCCCTGATTTTTAGGACGCTTGGTTATGGCCGTCGGGCGCTGCTGGTTGAGCAAGGCAAGGCCGAAAATATCAGCGTCGAGTTAAGTCGCCAGCAACTACCCGGATTTACTAGCTGCCCGGTTGTGCCTTCCACGGCCGACCAAAACGCACCGTTTATTGCGGGGTTGCCCGGAACCCAATTTGCCTTCTTCATTGGGAATGATAAGCGGAAGCAAAACCGCAAAATGCGGTCCGTATCGTTTTACATCGGCGAGAATGGCTTGCCGATGGAAACGTTTCGCATCCGTATTTATACTGCTGATGGCAAAACTCACCTGCCCGCCGCTGATTTGCTCAATGAGACGGTTCTGCTCACGGCTTCCAAAGGCGGCCAGTGGTACACCAGCGACTTAAGCCGCTACAATATTGCGGTTCCCCAGGAAGGCTATTTTGTTGCGCTGGATTTTCGACAGTCAGCCGAGCAAATAGCCCAGCCAGAATCGGATAAGTACGTGCCTTCCGGCCAGATTATGCGTCCCGCGTTTGATTTCAAAGACAGCAGCATGTGGGTCTATTCCCCGGAAAAGGGATGGTCCCTGTTCCCACAATCCAGCAGCTCGCGCCGGTACAACGCTATGGTTAAGGTGGAAGTCGAAGCCGTGGAGTAAACAATACGCACGTAACCGAATGCAAACAGGCCGCCGCGATATACTCGCGGCGGCCTGTTTGTTTCAAGCTAGCTAAGGAGTCGCTTACCCCAACTCCGCCAACTCCAGCCACCGTTCTTCCTTCTCGCCCAGCTCTTTTTCAATGGCCTGTAAGCGCGCGCCCCAGGCCGCGAAGTCCTGCGGCGAGCCGTTGCCGCCGTTCAGCTTGGCGGTGATATCCTCCTTTTCGGTTTCCAAAGTCGCCATGGCTTTTTCGAGCTGCTCGTACTCCTTTTTCTCGGCGAAGGTGGCGCGGCGCTTCTGGGGAGAAGGCGCTACAGCGGTGCTCACGGCCATGGGCGCGGCCAGCTTGGCGGCGGCTCGGGCGGCTTTGGCGGCCTTTTCCTCTTCAAGTAGGGCGGCTTCGGTTTCGCGCTCTTCGAGGTACTCGCGGTAGTCGGTGTAGTTGCCGGGGAAGTTGAGGATGGCCCCGCCGGGCTCGAGCACGAAGAGGTGCTCGGCGAGGTGGTCGAGGAAGTACCGGTCGTGGCTGACGATGAGCAGGCAGCCGGAGAAATGCATAAGGAAGTCTTCCAGGATATTGAGCGTGCCCAGGTCGAGGTCGTTGGTAGGCTCGTCGAGAATGAGGAAGTTGGGGTTCTTGATGAGCACGCGCAGCAGCTGCAGGCGGCGCTTTTCGCCGCCGCTCAGCTTGCTCACCAGCGTGTACTGCTGGGCGGGCGGGAACAGGAACAGGTTGAGAAACTGGCTGGCGGTGAGCACGTCGCCGTTGGCGAGCTCCACCACTTCGGCTACTTCCTTCACGATGTCGATGACGCGCTGGGTGGGGTCGAATTCCAGCTCGGTCTGGGTGTAGTAGCCAAACACAGTGTTGGTGCCCACCTCGATGGTGCCGGAATCGGCCTGGAGCTTGCCGGTGAGCATGTTCATGAGCGTGGATTTGCCCACGCCGTTGGGGCCGACCAGGCCAATCCGGTCCTTTTTCTTGAAGACGTAGTTGAAATCGTCGAGCACGGTGAGGTCGCCGAATTTCTTGGTAAGGTGGTGGGCTTCGATGATTTTGCCGCCCTGGCGGGTGGTTTTCACGCTCAACTCAATCTGCTGGGTGTTGAGGTTGGTGCTGGCCTTTTCCTTGGTCACGTAGAAGGCATCGATGCGGGCTTTTTGCTTGGTGCCGCGGGCCTGGGGCATGCGGCGCATCCAGTCCAGCTCCTTTTTGAAGAGCTGGCGGGCCTTCTCCACTTCCACGGTTTCGCGCATTTCGCGGTCGGCCTTTTTCTCCACGAAATAGGCGTAGTTGCCCTGGTAGCGGTACATCTGGCCCTTGTCGAGCTCCACGATTTCATTGGCCACGCTGTCCAAAAAGTACCGGTCGTGGGTCACCATCAGCAGGGTGAGGGTGGGGGAGGAGAGGCGGTTTTCGAGCCACTCGATGGTGGCCAGGTCGAGGTGGTTGGTGGGCTCATCGAGCAGCAGCACGTCGGGCTCTTCGATGAGGACGCGGGCCAGGGCCACGCGCTTGCGCTGCCCGCCCGAGAGCATGCTCACGTTGCGCTGCAGCAGGTCGCCGAGGATGCCGAGGCGGCCCAGAATCTGCTGCACCTGGGCCTCGTAGTCCCAGGCGTTGAGGGCGTCCATGCGTTCGAGCACGCGCTGGAGGTCGTCGGGCTTGTGGTCGGCGTCGTTGATGACGTGCTCATACTCCTGGATGGCCTTGAGCGTGTCGTTCTGGCTGGCGAAGATGGTTTCCTCCACGCTCAGGCTTTCGTCGAACACGGGCTGCTGGCCCAGGTAGGTGACGCGGATGCCCTTGCGCACGCTCACCGAGCCGGTATCGGGGTTTTCGAGGCCGGCCAGCACGCGCATGAGCGTGGTTTTGCCGGTGCCGTTGATGCCCACAAAGGCCACGCGCTGCCCTTGTTGCAGGCCGAAGTTGAGGTTTTGAAACAGCCAGCGGTCGGCGTAATTCTTCGAGATGTTCTCGGCGGATAACAGATTCATAGGCCGCAAAGGTACGGCCCGGGCGGGCGGGGCTTTTGCCCTCACCATTAATTTCGGCTTTTGCGAATTAGTGTGTAGCGTAAGCGCCCGCGTTGTCGCTTGTAAGTAGCCGTGTCATCATGCACAGCGTAAAGCCGGACGGTATCACCGTTCGTCGCAAAGGCTAACTCATATTGCGTTTTTTGGTAGATATCTAAAAACACAGTATCGAGTTCGTGGAATGGCCCTTCAAAATCAGTATTCACTTGATATGTTTTGTGCCCTGGCAAACCCTGCACATTTCCATCTGCCGTGAAATGCACGGAAGAAACATGACCGGCAGAATCTGTCATTGAATGTGTGCCAGTAAAATTCAGACCGTTGACAAAACGAGATAATGGGACTTGAAGTGGCGGGCTTTGAAGTGCCGCGCCCGCGCCGGAGGAGTCGCTCAACCGCCGAAATGCGGTAGTTGTAACACGTCCCGTTCTTTTGTTTCGTTGGTCGAGATACAATAGCGTATCTGCGTTGTGAATTTGGTGTCGAAGGTTTATTTCAAGCAGGCCATCCCCAACTTCCTCGGCATTAGATGTAGTGGGCCATGAATTAGCTGCCGTGCTCTCCCGGAGGTGAACATAGCGCAAAGGAAGTCCTTCATGATTGGCAGCGCCTATTGCGACAGCCATACTGTCGTCTTTGAAAGACAGTGGGTCAATCAGTATTTCCGTAATGCCGCTAATGTCCCAATGCCCGTGGGCTTGCCGGGGTGAATGGGTTTTCTGCAAATAAGCGGCGTACGTGGTGTTTAGCCATGCGCCACCCAAAAGTGGCCGCATCCGCTGGGCAATAGCGTCGGCTGCGGAAGTGACTGGTGTAGCCGCCGGGCGAAGCGAAGTCACTGAATCAATAGCAGTAAGTGACTTGGTAACACTTTGCGTTTTGTCAGTCGCTTTGTCGTGGCAGCCAGTCAGCAGAAATAAGCTTAAAAGCGAGATTTGAGCCTGTTTAGGAAGGAAATGCATGATGCAAAGTAAGCATTCCTGATTCTTTGAATCTGTCGCCCCATCAGCGGCTGCCGACACGGCCCGTCGCGGCGGGGGCGGGGGGGGCTAACGAGGGGGCACTGGGCAGTATCACCAGCCGCAGCAGGTACGGCCGGGGCGGGCGGGGTTGGGTGGGTTTATGCAAGTACACCGCTGACGGAGTCTTGGTGTATCACAGCTTGCGCGTACCTTCCACTGTATTGGTATGACTTCGTTTGAATGGATGTGAAGGCACTATATTATTGTCTGGCTTTTTTTGGAGTGATGTTCATAGGAACATTTATCGTGTCGGCAATCATATATGGCATTCGACGACTATTATATCCAGAATTGGGCATACGAGTCATGTTCGAATCCTTCAGCCTTGCTCTCATTCTAGCCGTTACATGCGTTTTCCCAGCTTTAGGGATAACAATTGTAAAGTTGATTATCCATACTATCAGGTAAATAAAACTATGCGTTTCTATGGGAGCCAAACACGTTTGTTTCATTTGCCAAAAAGCCTTTAACGCGCCTTTCGGCACTAAAGGGCCAACAAAGTGCCCGGAATGTGGTCACTCATTGGAAATATTATCACAACGCTTTCGGCCACCAAAGAAAAGGGAAAAAGAAAAGTGGGATATGGTCAAATTCCTTGTCGACCACGGCTTCTATTTCAACCATATCTATGCAACTCCTGCTGGAGGAGATTTTATTAAGTACCCAGAGAATATGCAGGAGGCTAAAGAATTTGTGGTAAAGTATCATGCCCAAGCTGTTAAAAGCCGTTAAGCAATTGAAGTCTCGTCTTGATTCTTAAGCCCCACCAGCGGCTGCCGACACGGCCCGTCGCGGCGGGGGCGCAGGGGCGGATGCGGAGAATAATCCATACATTCGCCGCAATACCTGCGGAGAATAGCCATGTACATCTACCGGCGCCCCGAGTGGCCCCACTTCACCTGGCAGCCGGCGCGGCTGGAGCCGCTGCTGGGGGCCGTGCGGCACCAGCAAGGGCGCGTGCTGGGTCAGATGGAGGCGCGGGGCTTTGCGGTGCAGGCTGAGGCAACGCTTCAAACCCTCACGATGGACGTGCTAAAATCGAGCGAAATCGAAGGTGAACACCTGCCGGCTGACCAGGTGCGCTCCTCGCTGGCCCGGCGGCTGGGGCTGGATGTGGCCGGACTGGTGCCAGCCGAGCGGCGCGTGGAAGGCGTGGTGGAAATGCTGCTCGACGCCACCCAGGAGTTCCGGCAGGCGCTGACGGCGGAGCGGCTGTTTGGCTGGCAGGCGGCGCTGTTTCCGGCGGGGCGCAGCGGCTTGCAGCGCATTGCGGTAGGAGCGTGGCGCACGGGCGGCAAAGGGCCGATGCAGGTAGTGTCAGGTGCAATGGGGCGGGAAAAAGTCCATTTTGAGGCGCCCGAAGCCGATGCAGTCGCGGCCGAGATGCAGCAGTTTCTGGTCTGGTTCAATGGGGCAGCCGAAGTGGACGCCGTGCTCAAAGCGGCGGTGGCGCACTTGTGGTTCGTCACCATTCATCCGTTCGAGGACGGGAATGGGCGGCTGGCGCGGGCCATCACCGACTTGCAGCTGGCGCGGGCCGACGGCACGGCGCAGCGCTTTTATAGCATGTCGGCCCAAATCCGGGTGGAGCGTGCCGACTATTACGCGCAGCTGGAGGCAACGCAAAAAGGCGGGCTGGATATCACGGCGTGGCTGGAATGGTTTTTAGGCTGCCTGGGCCGGGCGCTGGCGGCCACCGAGCAAACCCTCGCGAAGGTGCTGGACAAAGCCCGGTTCTGGGAGCAGAACGCGCCGAAACTATTTAATGCCCGGCAGCAAAAGCTCCTCAACCTGCTACTCGATGGTTTCGAGGGCAAGCTCACCTCATCTAAATGGGCGACGATTGCCAAATGCTCGCAGGATACGGCCGGGCGCGACATTCAGGGACTGGTGACGCAGCAGGTGCTGGTGCAGGAAGCAGCCGGAGGGCGCAGTACCAGCTACCGGCTGGCGTAATGCTGCAGGATGTTCTCGGCGGATAACAGATTCATAGGCCGCAAAGGTACGGCCGGGGCGGGCGGGGTGCTATTCGCAAGCCGTAATGGCGATAATCGCAGTTAGCTTCTGACGCGGACTATTTCTTCCACAAGCTTGGGATACATGGTCTGTAATTCAGCGCCGCCTTTGGGCTCGCGGTTCATTACCCTTTCCATCGAATCATAATGAACGACTTCGGGAAATTGCTCGGATACGGCATCCCTTATTTCTGAATCATCCTCATTATCGTGGTTGACAGAATAAGCTTCATCGGCTACGTAAAGCAAACCTTCGCCCCAAGTGTCACCTACATTGAAACTGTATTTACCATTAACCAGTGCATTTATGTCTTGGCTTATTTCGGTAAAGAATTCCTGTCCCTTCAGTAATAGCCAGCAGCGGAAGTAGATAAAACCGTCATCCGACAAGCTGTCGTCAAAAATGATGGTTTCATTTACTTTCTTAAAATCACATTCCAGGATGATTGATAATTCTGCTATTTCAGCGGTGTGGAGTTGATTCAAATAAATCTGAAGTTGCTTTTCAAATTGAATCAGCTTCTGCTTGCCGCTTTTGGAAAGTAATTCCGCTAAATTCTCAATGTGCTCTTCCGTATCATATTCTGACCAGTCAGCATGACGCTTTTTGTTTGATTTCTCGATGATGCGCCAGAAGAATTGCTGACCAACTTCGTCAGGTGATGAAGCTTGTTTTTCTGGGATTACTTCGTTTTCGGCAAGTTTGACATAGCCCTTTTTGATTTTCTGCTTGATTTGCTTTTCGGTGTCAGCTAAGCAAGCTTCAGCATTTATAAACTGCTTTTCAGACCGGCGGCCTTGCGTGCCTACTGCACCAAATGAGATAATTTGATTGGTGCCATCGGCTTCGGCTGTCCAAAACTTGTTTGAGGTAGCGTCCTGAAAAAATAGCTTCTGTTGCATCTGTGTGGCTAAGGAATCTGAATGCCAAACATAATCTAAAAGAAACTTGAGCCCCTCCCGCGGCCCCCGCCCCTGCCCGTCGCAGCGGGGGCGAATAATTTGAAAACAACTGCTCTCCAATGCAGGGCCCGCAATGGCACCACTGAACGAACAGACTGCGCAGCTGGAACTGCCGGGAGTGTTGAGGAACTAGCCAAGTGCGGTGTAGACGTAGCAGGAAACGGATGTCCGATTTGTTGTTGTCAGAATTATTCATTTAAAAATCGGTATATTTATACAGCATATCGACTGTGAGTCGGTAGTGGGAATACTGCAGACGGCTTCGAGAGGGAGGCCTGTCTGAACGAGGACGGACTGCCGGTGTGCGCGGCCAAGCACGGAACACCGATTTTTTGCCGGGCTCTTGGTGACGGTGATGGTTGCTTACCCGAGTGCTTCTGCTTATCGCAATGACTACGTTCTGCGCGCTTTTCCTGTGTTGGTTCGTTTCCACCTTCGGGCCTGCGGCCCCGCCGATGGGCCGGACAGACAGCCTCCGACTGGCGTTGGAGACGGCCCCGGCCGATACGGCCCGGGTGCTGCTGCTAACCCAGCTGGCCTTCGAGCTCACGCAAACCGACCCGCTGGCCACCATCAATTACGGCAAGCAAGCCCTAAAGCTCGCCCAGCAGCTGCAGTTTCGGCGGGGCGAGGGGTGGGCGCTGGTGCGGCTGGGCTCCGGGTTCCGGGAGGCCGGTAATTACCCGGCGGCGCTGCAAATCTCGCTTCAGGGGCTGCGGCTGGCCGAGGCCTTGCGCGACCCGGCACTGCTGGGCCGGGCCCTCAACGCGCTGGGCTTCTTCTACTGGGAGCAGGGCAACAGCCGCCCGGCCCTGGCTTATTTTTTCAGGGCTAAAACCGTGGCCGAAAAAAGCCACAACGTCAAGCTCCTGACGCGGGTAATGGGCAACATCGGCAATGTGTACGAGCAGCTTCACCAGCTGGACTCGGCCCTCATCTACCTCAAGCAAGGCTTTGTGCTGGATGCGCGCGAGCACGACCTGACCAGTGAAGTGGGCGATGCCGCCATGTTGGGCAACGTATATGAAGCGTTGGGCAACCCGCAGGTGGCGCAGGTTTACTACCGCTACAGCATCCGGCGGGCCCGAAGTGGGCGCATCACCTTTGCCCTGTGCCGGGCGTATCTGGGCGAAGCCCGGCTGTTTGCGCGCCTGGGCGGAGCTCGCGCCGACTCGGCCCTGTACTTTGCCAAACAGGCATTGGCGGCCGGGCAGCAGGGCCGTTACCCAAAAGGCATTCTGGAGGCCAGCCAGTTTTTGGCCGCGGCCTATGCGGCCCGGCGCGACAATGCCGCGGCCTTCCGGTACCTGACCCTGGCCAGCACCACCCGGGAAAATCTTTTCAGCCTGGCCAAGATGGCCCAGGTGCAGGCGTTGGAGCTTAGCGAGCGGCTGCGCGAAGACGAGCTGGCCGACCAGCAGCGGCTTGCCGCCGCCAAACGCCGCCAGCTGGCCCTGGTTGCGGCCCTGCTGGCGGCCGTGCCCCTGCTGCTGCTGCTGTGGCGCAACAACCGCCTGAAGCAGCAGGCCAACCAGCAGCTCTATACCTGGAGCAGGAACCTGGCGGCCCATCGCGACGCCTTGCGCAAGGCCCTGGCCGACCTCAAAACGGCCCAGGACCAATTGATGCGGCGCGAGAAATTGGCTTTTTTGGGCGAGCTCACCGCCGGTATTGCTCACGAGCTGCAAAATCCCCTGAATTTTGTCGCCAATTTCGCGGGCGTTAGCGCGGAGCTGACCGCGGAGCTGCACGCCGAAATAAGCCGCCCGGTGCTGGACCGCCAGGCATTGGAGGCGCTGGCCACGGATGTGCAGCTCAACCAGGAAAAAATTCGGCAGCACGGCCAGCGGGCATCAGCTATTGTGAAGACCATGCTGGAGCACTCGCGTAATGGCCCCGCGCCGCGGCTCCCCACCGACCTCAATGCCCTGGTGGAGGAGGCGTTGACGCTGGCTTACCAGAACCTCTGTGGTTCCGACCACGCGTTTCATGCGTTCCTGCACACCCGCCTCGACCCGAAGCTTGGGCTGGTGCCGGTGGTGGCGCAGGACCTGAGCCGCGTGCTGCTGAACGTGTGCGCCAATGCCTTGTATGCCGTGCGCCAACGGGCGTTGGCTGCCACTGCCGCTGGTGGGCCGGCCAGCTACGAGCCCACGGTGGTGGTGAGCACCCGCCGTGCGGCCTCGGGCCACGCGGTGGAAATCCGGGTGCGCGACAACGGGACGGGCATTCCTAAAAAGCTGCAGGCCAAAATATTCCAGCCGTTTTTTACCACAAAGCCGCCGGGCGAAGGTACCGGGCTGGGCTTATCGCTGAGCTATGGCATTGTGACCCAAACGCATGGCGGCACCCTAACCGTTGCTTCGAAAGAAGGCCAGTTTACGGAGCTCACGATTAGCCTGCCCAGTGAGGCTACCGGGGCTGAGCTAACCGATTTACAAAGCATCCAGCAGGAGAAAGCAGTTGCAGCTGAAGACGTTGGCTAAGTAGTCGTGCAGCAGTAAACGTAGCAAAAGAGGCGGTCATGCTGAGCTTGTCGAAGCATCTCTACCACGTAACTAATAAAATTATCAGAATTTAGTGTTGCAGTATAGATGCTTCAGCTCCGCGGACGCCAGATGAGCATGACGTTCTGATTATTGTTGTTCTAGCGACGCATGCGTCTCTACAAGCCGTTACCCTTCGACGTTTCCAGGCCCCAGTTGCGGCCTTTTTCCACGGCGGGCACGCCGGTGCTGAGCCACACGGGGGCGGGCTGGCCTTTGAGGTAATGGTCGAAAAACTGCAGCTCGCGGATGGAGATGTCCTTGCGGTTTTCGCGCTTCACCAGGTTGTGGGCCTCGCCGTTGTATTGCAGCAGCCACACGGGCTTGCCCAACCGGCGCAGGTCGGTGAACATCTCGATGCCCTGGTACCACGGCACGGCCCCGTCGGCATCGTTCGACATGATGACCACCGGCGTCTGCACCTTGGGCAGCGAGAACAGCGGCGAGTTGCGGATGTAGAGGTCAGGCTTTTCCCAAAGGGTGCCGCCAATGCGGCTCTGGGTGCGCTCGTACTGGAACTGCCGGCTCATGCCCGATTCCCAGCGGATGCCGCCGTAGGCCGAGGTCATGTTCACGACGGGCGCCCCCGCCCAGGCGGCGGCGTACATGTTGGTTTGGGTGATGAGGTAGGCCACCTGGTAGCCGCCCCAGCTTTGGCCCTGAATGCCCAGGTGGGCGGCATCAACCCAACTATTCTTCTTTAGCGCTTCCACGCCGGAGTTGATGTATTCCACCGCCGAGGGGCCGGGCTCGCCCACGGTGTAGCTGATGTCGGGCGTGAAAACGAGGTAGCCGTTGCTGGCAAACATCGCAATGTCGAGCTTCGACGGCGACGGAGCGGGGGCCTGGTAGCGATAGATGCCGTCCGACAGCTTCTCGTAGAAGTACGAAATCATCGGGTATTTCTTGGCCGGGTCAAAACCCTCGGGCTTGTAGAGCACGCCGGTGGCGGCGTGGCCCTGCGGGGTAGTCCAGTGCACCAGTTCGGCCGTGAACCAGTTGTAATCCTTCTGCTGGGCATTAATGGCGCTGAGCTTGGTTTCCTTTTGCAGGTCGGCGCTCACGTACACGTCGGCCGGCTGGCTCACGCTCGATTTGGTGTAGACGTAGCGGCGGGCATTTTTGGCCTGCTCCACGTTCGAGTAGGCCATTGGGGCCATGGCCAGGCGCTCGGGCGCTTTGGGGCTGCCAATGGGCTTGCGGTAGTAGCCCCATTCCTTGGTTACGTCGTTCTGCGTCAGCAGCATCAGCTCATCCTTGGGCTCGATAAACTTCTGCTTCTCCACCGGCAGGCGGTAGCGGAAGCGCAGCTTCTGCTGGCGGCCCAGGCCGGCGGTGAAGTTGCTGGCCAGGCCGGTTTTGGGATTGATTTTCCAGATGTCGTAGCGGTCGTAGAGCAGCACGGCTTCGTCGTTCTTGGTCCAGGCGGCCACGCCGTAAGGCTCGGGGTCGGTGGGCGAGTCGTTCTCCTCATCGGCGAAGCTCACGCCGGTTTTCTGAGTCAGGTTTACGGTCTGGCGGGTGGCCACCGAGTAGGCAAACCAGGCCTTGGCCGCGTCGTCGTACCACAGGGCGTAGTCGCCGTGGGGCGAAATCTGGAAGCGGCTCTTGGAGGCTTTCGGGTTGATGGCCACGCGCTGGCCGGTGCGCGTCGACACGAGGTAGGCCTGCTTGCGGGTGTTGCCTTCCCACTGTAGTGAGATGCGCTTGGCCGTGTCGGTAGTGGCCAGCACGTATTCGGCGTTGGTGTTGTCGGCTAGGTAGGAGTCGCGCAGGTACTCGTCTTCCAGCTGCACGAACTTATTGCCCTGCTTCGGGTAGATGACGGCCAGATAGTTGCGCTGCAAATCCTTCTTTAGGGTTTTCAGCTGCATAGGCTGTAGGTAGTCGTCCTTGTAGTTCCAGATGTCGAGCTTGGCGTGCTCAAAGTCCACCAGCGTGGTGTCCTGCGGCAGCGGGTCGGGCGCGGTGCCGAAAAATAGCTTCTCCCCGTTTTCGCTGAACATGATTTTGCCGAAGCCGCTCGGCGACCAGTTCGCCTTCAGCGCTTTGTCACCAGGCCGCATTACAATCGCCGCCGAGTCAGCCCCAAAATCCGAGTAATACAGGCTAAATGGCTTCACCAGCGCCTTTTCCGAGTGCTTCTCGGCCGCGAAAGCCAGCTGCCGGCCCGCGTCGTCAAACGCCAGGTTCTTGTAAGTGCCCTTGCCGCTGCTCAGCTTTTTGATGCTGCCACTTGCCACCTCGAACGCGAACAGGCCCGACTGCACGTCTTTGCTGCCTTTCGGGGCCAGCACGGCAAAGGCCACGCGGTTGCCCGGCTTGCTGATTTGGTAATCGGTGACGGACACGAACTCGCGGCTTTTGCCGTTCAGCAGACTTACCACGGTGAGGGGCGCACCGGCTTTGTTGGCATCGAGCAGGCCGTCGGTGAGTTTCTTGAGCGTATCGGCCGGGGCTTTGGACTTGGCATCTTTCAGCACCGGCTTATTACCTAGGAAAGCCAGCACCGGGGCTTTTTCGGCCAGCTGCCACGACTTCACATTAGGGTATTTGGTGAGCTTACCGGTTTCAAGCGCGAATACGCCCAGCGAATCCTTGGGCATGTCGTCGGGCTTTTTCTTCTTGATTTTGGCCTGCCGCACCAGCGCGTACGGCGGCTTGATGGGGAAGACCACGAACTTCGAATCGGCCGAAAACGCCGCCGAGTCGCCCCGGCTAATGCTGGCCAGGGGGCGGTTGTCGTAGGTTTTGAGGTAGAGCGTGCCGTCGCCCTGCTGGGGCTTTACCTGGTAGAGTACGTACCGACCGTTAGGGCTGATTTTGGCGTTGGCCACGCTCTCCCACTTGTCATAAACAGAATGGTCGAGCGGCTTTTTGGGGGCCTGTTGGGCCAGCGCGGGCAGCTGGCTAAAAAGGCTGACAAATAGGAGTAGGTGCTTGTGCATGTGCAAATGGATTATGACCAAATATACTCCGGCTCTTCGCAAGGCTTTGAGCCCGATGGGGTCGGTTGCGGAAGATTAGGCAGTTTCGTTGCCCCATGCCGTACTAACTTTCCTATCACCAAGGAGGAGTCCGGATAGGCCGTCAGGCTGAGCGAAGTCGAAGCATCTCTACCGCTTCGTTGCAGCGTCATTATTTACTTGCGCGGTAGAGATGCTCCGACTTCGCTCAGCCTGACCGTATTCTTATTTCCTATGCGAATAGGCGCAAAAAATATTGCGTCCCTGCCTCGTTCTTATAAACCGTTTCTACTTCCCGGCCGCCACCTGCTGCAATCGCTGCTTCAGCAGCTGCAAATCTTGCTGCGAGAGGTATTGCCCATCGGCCAGCACGCCCGCGATGCGCTGGGTGTTGGCAATATCGGCCAGCGGGTTGGCGCTGAGCAGCACGAGGTCGGCCAGCCGGCCGGCCTGCACGGAACCGAAATCGACCTGCCGCTTGAAAAACTTCGCGGGGTTGAGCGTGGCGGTTTGCAGGGCTTCTAGGGGCGTGAAGCCGGCTGCCACGAAGCGCTGCAGCTCCAGATGCAGGCTTGCCCCCGGAATCAGGTCGACGCCCGCCGGGGTGTCGGTGCCAGCCAGAAAGCCCACGTGGGCCGCGTGCAGCTTCCGCACTAGGTCGAGCTCGTGGGTCACGAAGCGGGCGCGCACCGGCAGCGGCTCGGTGTCCATGGTGCGGACGATGCTGGCCTGGGCTTTGGGCCAGCGCTGCGCCACCCAGTTGTGGCCGGCGTAGGCCAGGTCGGGGTCCTGCTTCCAATCAATCGAATCGACCAGCCACTGGCCCCGTTCCCAGTACAGGGTGGGACATTGCCACACTTGTGGGTGGGCTGCCAATTGCCGAATAATGGCGGCCTCGCGCGGAGCATCATAGGTAGCCAGCAGCCGGCCGGGCGACTTTTCCTGGCCCGTTACGTAGGCATCTTCGGCCGTCGAGCTGGCTTCAAAAATGCCAATCAAATGCTCGAAGGAGCGTTGGCCCGCCGTTAGGGCCTCGGTGGCGCGCACGGCGTCGGGCACGTGACCGTCCAGGGCCATACCCACTTTCTTCGCTTCGGCCGCGATGGCGAAATAAGCCTCGCGCGGCACCAGCGACTGCACCTTGATGAAGTCGACGCCCCGCGCTTTGAGGCGGTCCACCGCCTGGCGGCCGTCTTCGGGCGTCGCAATGGCGATGGAGGCTTTGTAGGGCGATTTTGGCCCGTCCAGCATGGGGCCGCTTATTATCATGCGCGGCCCCGGCCGCCGGTGCGCGGCGATATCGGCTCGGGCTTTCAATATTGAGTCAAGCTCGCTGCCCATGTCGCGGATGCCGGTGATGCCGTTGGCCAGAAATAAGGGCAGAATCAGGTCGGTGCCAGCAGCGGCCGTCCCGTCGAAATAAACGTGGGTGTGCATGTCCCAGAGCCCCGGGATGAGGTACTGGCCGGTGGCGTCGACCACCTTTCCAACCTTCGGGTTGACGCGAGCCGAAGGGCTCACCCGGACAATGCGTTTGCCGGCAATGACCACCGTCATGTCGGGCCGAATGTTGCCCGTGGCCACGTCCACCACGTTGGCGTGCACGATGGTCAGTTGCTGCGCCCGTGCCGCGCCGGACGTGAGGAGCAGCGCAATGCAAAGCCGTTGGGAGAATCGGATGAAGGCAGGCATAAGAAAAACGGATAAGTGCGGAAGCAAGCCCACTGGCTGGCTCGAAGGTAGGACGCACAACGGCCAGTAGCCCGCTCAGCCCTTGCCGGCGTCGCGGCCGTCGCTCACCCTGCCGTTTTACCCCTCTGCCCGCAGCACCTCCAGCGGCGAGCGCCGCAATACGTCGCGGCTGTTGAACAAGCCGATGCCCGCCGTGAGCGCCGTGACCAGCGCTGCCAGGCCCAGCAGCGGCAACACGGCCGGCCCGAAGCTGGCCTCGAACACGAACACCGCCAGCGCCCAGGCTGCCAGTACCGCCAGCCCGATGCCGGCCAGCGCCGCCAGCAGGCCCAGCAGGCCGTATTCGACCAGCGTGATGCGTAGTATCTGGGCCCGGCTGGCCCCCAGCGTGCGCAGCAGCACGCTCTCGCGCACCCGCTGGTAGCGGCTGATAACCACCGAGCTGCTGAGCACCAGCAGGCCCGTGAGGATGCTGAAGCCCGCCATGAAGCGAATCACGAAGGATATTTTATCCACGATGTCGTTCAGGGTGGTCAGAATCAGGCCCAGGTCGATGGCCGACACGTTGGGAAATTGCTGCACGAGCTTTTGCTCCACGGCCGCCAGCGCGGCGGTGTTGGGCGTGTGGGTGAGGACTACCTGAAACTGCGGGGCCCCTTCGAGCGCGCCGGCCGGAAAGATGACCAGGAAGCTGGGTTGCACCCGGCTGCGGTCAATTTCGCGGGTGCCGCCGATGATGGTGCGCTGCGGCAGGCCCTGCACGTTGAAATCGAGCGTATCGCCCAGCTTGAGCTTGACGCGCTCCAAGTAGCCGCTCTCCACCGAGATGCGTGGAATTTTATCGGGACCAATGAGGGGCCGGGTGCCGGCGGTGAGCTTTTCGGAAGAGTTCAGCGAATCGCGGTAGGTCACGCGGTATTCGCGGGTGAGGGCCCAGGCGGGGATGCCCCGCGCCGTATCCTTTTTGATGATGGAAACCGACGTGCCGTTGATGGCCGTCAGGCGCATGGTCACGATGGGCACGCGCTGGAGCACCGGCAGCTTTTGGGCCGTCAGCAGGGCTTCGACGCCGGCGCGCTGCTCGGGCTGAATGTCGAACAGGACTAAGTTGGCGGCTGATTTCTGGCCGGCAATCTGCACCCGGCCCAGTAGCATGGCCTGGGTGAGGAAAAGCGTGGCCAGCAAAAACGTGCCCAGCCCGATGGACGTGACCAGCGTGAGCGTCTGGTTCTGGGGGCGGTAGAGGTTGGCCAGGCCCTGCCGCCATACGTAGCCCCAGCCGGCGGGGAAGAAGCGGCGCACGGCCGCCATCAGCAAACGGCCCAAGCCGGCCAGCGCCCCAAACGCCACCAGCAGCCCCGCCCCGAAGCCCAGCGTAAGCTTCCAGTCGCGCGTTTGGCCGTATGCGAAGGCCAGAATGAACAGGTCAATGATGGCAATAACGACGCCCCGCACTGGGTCGGGGGCGGCCGTGTCGTCCTCAAACGCCGTGCGCAGCACCCGCAACGGCGATACGCGCCGAATGCTCAGCAGCGGCAGCAGCGCGAAGAGGACGGCCATCAACAGGCCCGTGAGTAGGCCCGTGCCAATGGCGGGCCACGAGATGCTCACCGTAATATCTACCGGCAGGAAATCGCCCAGCACCCGCGGCAGCAGCCCCTGCACAGCCGCGCCCAGACCCGCCCCCAGCACCGCGCCAATGAAGCCGAGCCCGGCCGTTTGAATCAGGTAAATCAACAAAGCTTGTTTCCCGCTGGCCCCCAGGCAGCGTAGCACGGCCACGGCGGCCAGCTTTTCACGCACGTAGAGGTTCACGGCGCTGGCCACGCCCACGCAGCCCAGCAGCAGCGCCACGAAAGCCACCAGGCTCAGGTAGCGGGTGAGGTCGGCGAAGGCGCGGCCGGTGCTTTGCTGGCGGCTGGCCACGGTATCGGTGTCAATGTCGGCCGCGTCGAGGCGGGCTTGCAGGGGCTTGACGATGGCCGCTACGTCGGTACCCGGCGCAAACTGGTAGCTGCGGGTGTAGCGTACGCGGCTGCCGCGCTGCACCAGGCCGGTGGCCGTGACCTGGCCCAGCGGCAGAAACACCGTGGGAGCCACCGCCGTGGTAATGCCCGACTGCCCCGGCGTCTTCAGCACCCGTCCGATGATGGGCAGCACGATGTTGCCCACCTGCACCGAATCCCCGATTTCAGCGCCGAACTGCACCAATAGCGCATCGTCTACCAGGGCTCCTGGCGCGGCCGTGGTATCGGCGAAGCGCTGGGCGGCAGCCTTCGGTTCCGTGTCCCAGGCACCGTAGAAAAAACCGCCATCCCGCGCCCGCACCTGGGCCAGCCGCGTGCCCCGGCCCGGCCGGAACTGCACCAGCGACGCAAACGACACTTCCCGCGTGCGGGCCGTGCCGAGCCTGGCCAGGGCCGGTTCCACCTTGGTGTCGAAAGGCTGGTTGGCGCTCAGCACCAAGTCGGCCCCGAGCAGTTCCCGCGCCTGCCCGGCAATGCTGCGGGCCAGGTTGTCGCCGAAGGAATTGATGCCCACCAGCGCCGCGATGCCCAGGATAATGCTGGCCATGAAGAGCAGCAGCCGCGCCCGGCTGCGGCGGCTGTCGCGCCACGCCATGCGGAAAAGCCAGGAGGTATTATTCATTTTTAGCAATAGGTCGGTAGATGATGAAAGACCGTCATGCTGAGCTTGCCGAAGCATCTCTACCGTGCAAGTAATTCATTTACTGCTGCGGTAGAGATGCTTCGGCAAGCTCAGCATGACTGTTCAGGCGTTGGTGGCATTGCTCAGTACTTCCTCCACCACCTTGCCGCCCCGCAGCCGGAGCGTGCGCTGCGTTTTGGCGGCCAGCTCCAAATCGTGGGTTACCAGCACCAGGGTAGTGCCGGCCTCCCGGTTCAATTCAAATAGTAAATTCACCACGCGCTCGGCGGTGTCGGGGTCGAGGTTGCCGGTGGGCTCGTCGGCAAAGAGCACGGCGGGGCGGTTGGCAAAGGCCCGGGCCAGGCTCACGCGCTGCTGCTCGCCGCCCGAGAGCTGGGCCGGGTAGTGCCCGGCGCGGGCGGCCAGGCCCACGCGGTCGAGCAGGTCGAGGGCGGTTTTTGTGGCTCCGCGCTGGCCGCGCAGCTCCAACGGCACCAGCACGTTTTCGAGGGCCGTGAGGGTGGGCAGGAGCTGGAAGTTCTGGAAAATGAAGCCGACGTGCTGATTGCGCACGGCGGCGCGCTCATCCTCACTTAGGCTGTCGAGCCGGATGTCTTTCACCCACACGCTGCCCGAGGTGGCGCGGTCGAGGCCGGCGCAGAGGCCCAGCAGCGTGGTTTTGCCCGAGCCCGAAGGCCCGACGATGGCGAAAGTGTCGCCGGCCGCCAGTTCAAAGCTGACGGCGTGCAGCACCGTGAGGGGCTGGCCGGCGCTGGGGTAGGTTTTGGTGAGGTTATCGACGCGGAGGATGGACATTCGGTTAGGGTAGGAAGGAATGGGGGTAGGCGGGGAGGAGTGAAAAAAAGAACGTCATGCTCATCTGGCGTCCGCGCAGCCGAAGCATCTCTACCGCTTCGTTTTCATGCCTTGATTACTACTGCGGTAGAGATGCTTCGGCTACGCTCAGCATGACGTTCTTGTGATGCGACCGTTCTTGTTGCTCAAAGCTCACTACACAACCGCGCCGCCGCCCGTTCGTTACCTAAGACGTTGAAACTGTCGGCATGTTTTCCGGCTTTACGGTTTCGTGCCTCAAACGCTGCTTATGAAATTCCTGCATTTACCCTTCGCCGCCCTGCTGGGGGTGGCCCTCACCGCTTGCAATTCTGGCCCCACGGCCGAGCAGCCGGCTGCTTCGGCTACGCCGGTGGCCACTGCCCCGGCCGCAGCCAAAACGGCCACCAAGCGCCTGCTGTTCTTCGGCAACAGCCTCACCGCCGGCTACGGCGTGGAGCCCGAAGAAGCCTTTGCGGGCTTGATTGGGCATAAAATCGACTCCCTGAAGCTGCCCTACGAAGTCATCAATGCTGGCCTGAGCGGCGAAACCACCGCTGGCGGCCGCAGCCGCGTGGGCTGGATTCTGAAGCAGCCCGTCGACGTATTCGTGCTGGAGTTGGGGGCCAACGACGGCCTGCGCGGCTTGCCGCTCTCGGCCACCCGCGAAAACCTGCAGGGCATCGTCGATACGGTGCGCCGCCGCAGTCCCGGCGCGCAAATCGTGCTGGCCGGCATGCAGATTCCGCCCAACATGGGCCAGACCTACTCGGCCGATTTCAAGGCCGTATTCCAGGAAGTTGCCGCTAAAAACCACCTTGTCCTCATTCCCTTCCTGCTCGAAGGCGTGGGCGGCCACCCCGACCTGAACCAGGCCGACGGCATCCATCCCACGCCGGCCGGGCACCGCATCGTGGCCCGCACGGTGTGGGCCACGCTCGGGCCACTGCTGAAGTAGCGCAGCTGACTGGCCGCGCAGGCCGGACGCGGGAATGGCTCTGCCCAAAGCCGGTGGGACAAATCTATTTAAATATTGGCTGCAGGGTTGAAATATATTTCTAATCAGTGAAAAGGCTGTGGGTATGCGCTTTGCGCTCTAAATTGAGACTACTATTGGTTGGTTAACCTGACTTTTAGTGGTTTATTTTTCACCTCATCCTTTCCATTTTATGAAACAACTTTCTGCTTTTTTCGACCGAAAGTGGCTGCTTTCCCTGTCGGGAGCCGCCCTGTTTGGGCTGCTGATGCTGGGCACCGCGCCGGCCCGGGCCCAGACTCCGGTGGCGCGGTTTGGCGCGCTGCGGGTGCAGGGCAACCGCATTCTCGACCGCAACGGGTTGCCGGTGCGGCTGGCCGGCAACAGCCTGTTCTGGAGCAACAACGGCTGGGGCGGCGAGAAATATTACAACGCCAACGTGGTGGGCTGGCTAAAAAACAACTGGAACGCCAGCTTGGTGCGGGTGGCGATGGGAGTGGATGAAGCCGGCGGCTACCTCGAAAACCCGGCCCGCGAAAAGGCCAAAGTAAAAACCGTGGTTGATGCCTGCATCGCGGCCGGGCTCTACGTCATCATCGACTGGCACAGCCACCACGCCGAGCAGTACCAGGCCCAGTCCATCGCCTTTTTTCAGGACATGGCCCGCACCTACGGCAACTCACCGAATGTGATTTACGAGGTGTACAACGAGCCCCTGCAAGTGTCGTGGACCGGCGTGGTACGGCCCTACGCCCAGGCCGTGGCCAACGCCATCCGGACCATCGACCCCGATAACCTCATCATTGTGGGCACGCCCACCTGGTCGCAGGATGTGGACGTGGCCGCCAGCAGCCCGCTCACGGGCACCAACATTGCCTATACGCTTCATTTTTATGCCGCCACGCACAAAGCCGACCTGCGCGCCAAAGCCCAGACGGCCCTCAGCCGCGGCGTAGCCCTGTTCGTGACCGAGTACGGCACCTGCGAAGCCAGCGGGGCCGGGGCCATCGACGCCACCTCGACCCAGGAATGGATGAATTTTCTGCGGACTAACAACATCAGCCACTGCAACTGGGCCCTGAACGACAAGGCCGAGGCGGCTTCGGCCCTGGTGCCCGGCACCAACCCCGCCGCGGCCTGGTCCGACAACTACCTGACCACCTCGGGCCGCCTGGCCAAAAGCTACATTCAGACCTGGACGCCGGCCTCAACTACGCCGCCGCCACCGCCGCCCACCGGCGGCGCGGCCACCAAAGTAGAGGCCGAGAGCTACCACGCGATGTCCGGAGTGCAAACCCAACCCACCACCGACGCGGGTGGCGGCCTGAACGTCGGTTGGCTCGACCCCGGCGACTGGATGGCCTACACCATTACGGCCCCTGCGGCCGGTACCTACACGCTGCAATTCCGGGTAGCCAGCCTCAACGGCGGCGGCCAGATTCGGCTGGAGCAGAACGCCGGTACCAAAATCATCGGCTCGGTGGCGGTGCCCAACACCGGCGGCTGGCAAAGCTGGACCACTATCAGCACCACGGTGTACCTGGCGGCCGGCCAGCAGGACGTGGCTATTGCCGTCCCGGCCGGGGGCTACAACATCAACTGGTGGACATTTGCCCCAGCTACGGTTACGGCTGCCCGCCTGGCCCCGGCCGGGGCCGCGCTCTACCCCAACCCGGCCCGCCAGCAGCTACAGGTGTACCTGCCCGACGCGGAAGCGCCGGCTAAGGTAGCCGTGTTCAACAGCCGGGGTGTGCAGGTGCTCAGCCGCCAGCTGCCGGCGGGCAGTTCCTCCGAAGCCGCCCTCTCGGTTGCCAACCTGGCCCCCGGCCTTTACACGCTGCGCGTGGTGCAGGCGGGCCGCACCACCAGCACCCGTTTCGAAAAAGAGTAGCAGCCCCTGCTGCCCGAACGCCAACCGGCCCCGTCAGCACTGCTGGCGGGGCCGGTTGTGGGTTGGGAGTCGAATAGCGGAGTGGCCCCTTGGCGTTGGCGGGCATCAGACAAGCATGACCGCCTTTTTTGCTACGGCAACTTTTGCCCGACTGCCTGAAGCCGCGCTTTCAGCCCAAACTGGTTTTATATAACCCGTACGGCGTCGAGGTTCACTTCGTCGCGCAGCAGCTCCAGGTTGCGGTAGGTGCGGGGGCGGCCGGCATCGGTGCTGAGCTCGGGCAGGGCGGCGCGGGCGGCATCGAGGGTGAGCTGGGTGAGCTTGCGCTCGCCGAGGTAGATGGCCACCGGCCGGCCCAGGCGGGCATCGTGGTGGGCCAGGGCCTGGTCGATTTCGGTAAGTATGGGGCTGCTCATCGCGGCAAATCGGTGGTGGGGCGGTAATATAGAGAGGTTTTAAGAAAACCTTGGAAGTTTAATGTTTGCTGCCGCGTCCCGGGCACTCGCAGCCCGGGCGGGCGGCTACCTTTGCCGCATGACAACTCCCGCCGCCCCTGCCCCTGCCGAAACGGCCGCCGCGCGCGCCGCCCGCCCCATCGGCATGTTCGATTCGGGCATTGGGGGCCTCACGGTGGCGCGGGCCGTAGCCCGCCGCCTGCCCCACGAGCGCATCGTATACTTCGGCGACACGGCCCACCTGCCCTACGGCGACAAGAGCGCCGCCGCTATTCAGGCCTACTCCGTGAAGATTTGCGACCTGCTGCTGCGCCAGCGCTGCAAGCTGATTGTGATTGCCTGCAACTCGGCTTCGGCCGCCGCCTACGAGCTGGTGCGCGAGTACGTGGGCAGCAAGGCCCGGGTGCTGAGCGTGATTGACCCCATTGTGGCGCACCTGGGCCGGGCCTACGCCGGCCGCCGGGTGGGCCTCATCGGCACGAAGCAGACGGTGAACTCCAACGTCTACAAAAAGAAGGTCGATGACCTCGATGCCGGCGTGGACCTGCACTCGCTGGCCACCCCGCTGCTGGTGCCCATGATTGAGGAAGGCTTCTTTCTGAACTCGATTTCCGACGACATCATCGGCACTTATCTCAGCAACGCCGCCCTGGCCGATATCGACGCGCTGGTGCTGGCCTGCACCCACTACCCGCTCATCAAGGAGCAGATTGCGCGCTACTACGCCGGCCGCGTCGACGTGCTCGATGCCTCCGACGTGGTGGCGGCCGAAGCCGAAGCTTACCTGGCCGCGAACGGCCTGCTGGCCCCGGTGGCCGCCACCCCGCCGGCCCACCATTTCTACGTGTCCGACTTCACCCGCTCGTTCGAGGAAAGCACGCGCATCTTCTTCGAGCAGGAGGTGCATCTGGAGCACTACCCTTTGTGGGAATAGCCGGGCGTGATTTTTTGAAGGCAACCGACTAAACATTGGCCGGCGGCCCGGGTCTTGGTAATGGCGGGAGCCACCGGCAGTGGTCGAACCAAACCGGCCATTGGCCGGCGCTACTTTGGTGGTGGTCGGGCTGAAACCAGCTGGCCCTGTTTTTTTCGCGGGCTCAACGTTACCTGGGCAATCCTATCTATTTAACTTCTTCTGACCGTCTGACCATGGCAAATTCCTCCGAAATGAACCGCAAAGACTTTCTCCAGCTCTTTGGCTTCGGGGCCACGGCGCTGTTCGCTTCGGCCTGCCTGGGCGGCTGCGGCAGCAAAACCAGCGACCCCGTGGTGGGGGCCAGCAGCGTCGATTTTACCGTGGACCTGACGGCCAGCAGCAGCACCCCGCTCAACGATGCGGCCGTGGGCTATATCTATAACTCGACCCGCGATGTGATTGTGGCCAAAACTGCCGCCGGTGGGTACGTGGCTCTGCAGGCACCATGCCCCCACCAGGGCACCACCGTGTACTTCGACCAAGGCCAGAGCCGCTTCATCTGCCCCAACCACAATGCGATGTTCGACGTGGGTGGGGCCGTGCTCAGCGGGCCTGCGCCGCGCGGCCTCAAGCAGTACGCCGTGGCCCAGATGGGTGCCACGCTGCGCATTACCGGTTAGGCGGGGTTTGCGGGCTGGTTGTAACTTTCCCCCTTCCGGGCCGGAATAAATCCGGCCAATGGGTGGGCCATCTGCTGGCGCGCCGGGCGTAGTTATTGCAGCACAATCAACTTAACCATTTTACTATGAAGAACTTATTCTCGACGCGCTTGCTGGCGGGCCTGGCCTGGCTGGGCGCGGCGGTACCGGGCGTGGCGCAGGCCGCCCCCTTCACGCCCGGCAACCTGGTAGTGGTGCGCGTGGGCGATGGCACCACGGCCACGCCGGCGCTTTCGAGCACGGCCACCACCACCTACCTGCTCGAATATACCCCGGGCGGTACGCTGGTGCAAACCATCGCGCTGCCCACGGCCACCGTCGGCACCAACGCGGCGCTCACCAATACGGGCTCATCGAGCTCCGATGCCCTGCTTACCCGTTCGGCCGATGGCCGCTACCTCATCATCACGGGCTACGATGCCGCCCCGGGCACGGCCACTATCACCAATACGGCGGCAACGGCCAACAACCGCGTCATTGGCCGGGTAGCGGCCGATGGCACCGTCGATACGAGCACGCGCCTGGGCGATGCCTTTGGCGGTACTGCCTCCACGGCGGTTAACATCCGTTCGGCTGCCAGCCCCGATGGCAGCTATTTCTACGCCGTGGGTTCGAGCGGCGGGGTGCGCTACGTGCCGTTTGCCAACCCGGCGGCCACGGCTACGGTCTTGATTTCGGCTACGCCCGCGAACAACCGTGGGGCGGGCGTTTTCGGCGGAAACCTGTACGTATCGTCATCGACCAGCTCGGGCGGGTTCTACGGCCTCACCCAGATTGGTGCCGGCCTGCCCACTACGGCCGGCCAGACCGGCACGCTGCTGCCGGGCTTCCCTTCGGCAGCGCCCACCAGCGGCACTACCCCCAGTTCCTACGGCTTTTACTTCGCCGACCTGAGCGCCACCGTACCCGGCGTGGATGTAGCGTACGTGGCCGATGACCGCGCCGCGCCCGACGGCGGCCTCCAGAAGTGGAGCCTGGTGGGCGGCACCTGGAGGCTGAACGGCACCGTAACTGGTGTGGCCGCCCGCGGCGTGAACGGCAGCACCACGGGCACCACCGTGGCGCTGGCCGTGAGCGGTGCGGCCGGGTTGTACCTGCTCTCCGACAACGCCGGCTACAACGCCGCGCCCAGCAGCACGGTATTCCCGATGGCGCTGGCCACGCCGGGCACCAACTCATCGTTTCGCGGGGTTGCCTTTGCGCCGGTGGCGGCAGCGGTCGCCGCGCCCACCATCACCAGCTTCACGCCAACTACCGGTGGCCCCGGCACCACGGTAACCGTTACGGGAACCAACCTGACGGGCGCGACGGCGGTGCGCATCGGGTCTTTCGCGGTGCCAAATTTCACCGTGGTAAACGCCACCACGATTACGCTGGTAGTGCCCGGCGGCACGGGCAGTGTCAATGGCCTTGTCTCGGTGATGACGCCCGGCGGCACGGCTACCAGCGCGGTTCCTTTCAACTTAGTGTCGGCCACGCTGGCTGCCAATGGCCTGCCCGGCCTCACGGTATTCCCGAACCCGGCCACCGACCGCCTCACGCTGGAGCTGCCCAATCCGGCCCCGGCCACGGTGGCCTTGCGCGACTTGGCTGGCCGCCTGGTACTGGCCCCGGCCGTGCTCGGAGCCGACCATCAGGTGCAGCTGCCGGCCTCGCTGGCACGCGGTACTTACCTGCTCGAAATACGCCAGGGCAGCACGCTGGCCGTGCGCCGTATTGCCCGCAACTAATCAGGTTCGCACCAGTATTTGGGCTTGATGATGGCGTAGCACAAATTAAAAAGTCCCTGCCTGTGCGGGGACTTTTTTGTTGCAGCAGTTGGCGTTGTTGCGTAGCGCAGGCGCAATCAAGGACAAAGTAAACGAGCAAAAGAACGTGGTGCCAAGCGCCGCGAAGCACCTGGCATAGGGTAAAATCAATTGCCCAACGATGCGCTATGTCCAGTTATTTAAAGCTTTTCTTCCAGCCACAGGTACCCGGCGGCCAGCAGAAAAAGCCCAAAAAACCACCCCGCCGGCCACGGTTCCGCCACGGTTTCCGGAGCGGCTGCCGAAGCTGTTGCGCTTTGGCTTTCGAGATGCCGTTGCTCAGCGGCTTGCTGGCGCGCCTGCAGCTCCGGCCCCGGCCAGGCGGTGGCCGGGTAAACGTAGAAGCTGTGGCGGCTGCGGCCCGGGCCGCGCACCTGATGCCAGCCCGGCGCGCCCGGCCAGAACTGCGCCGTGCTCCACTCGGGTAGGCGGGTATCTTGGCGCAGGGCCAGGCGCACGGCGGGGCCACCGGCCAGCGCCGCCACGGTGGGCGAAGTGGTGGGAAACGCTCCGGCCGCCAGGTGCAGCGTGAGCGGCTGAGCCGGCCGGGGCCAGCGGCTGCCCGCGTGCCATACCGCCTCGGCCGGGGCGGGCGGCACGGCCGCCGTCAGCAGCCGGTTCCAGAAGGAAGCATACACGGCGGCGTGCCCTTGCAGCCCCCATCGAAAGGTTTCGGGCACCACCGATACCACCGCGAAACCCAGCCCCACGCGCCGGCTGGCGGCGGCCACTGCTTTTTGGGGACCGGTGATGAGGGGCCGCAGATTGGGTCGGGGCTGCAGCTGCGCGGGCAGCGGGGCGCGGGCTTCGCCGGGGGCAGCGGGCCAGGTTAGTGCGGGCAAGTTGGCGGGGGGGGCGGGGCGGGGCAGCACTGCAAAATCGGCTCGGGCGGGAGCATTGCGCGGCAGTGGCGCGGCCTCGGCCAGGGTGATAAGACCTAGGCGGCCATTGCGAATGGCGGCCTGCAGAGCCTGGGTTTCGGTGCCAGACAGCGCGGCCAGCGTGGCGGCATCGGCCACCACCACGGCGAAGCGGGCCAGCAGGGCGGGCGTGAGGCGGTCGAGGTTCAGGCGGGGCTGGTTCACAAAGTCGGTCTGCACTAGGCCCCGGCTCACGCTGGTGCGCAAGGCCACCGGGTAGTGAGCTTCGGCCAGGTAGTTCTTCAGAAACTTGAACTCGAACGACGGGGTAGCCGCCAGCAGCAGCAGCGCCGGCAGCGCGGGCGTGGTGATTTCGACGGGTACCGGCTCGGTGCGCGGCGGCTGACCCGGCCGGCGCAGCAGCAGCTCGTAAGTAGCCAGCCCCGCTGTTTTGGGCTGGTAGCGTAGGCGGAAGGAGCTGTCGCCACCCGCCAGTAGCCGCACGGAGTCGCGCCCGCCACCTGCCGCGCGCAGGACAACCCATGCCGGGCCCGGGCCTTTGAGCGGGTCCAGCGCACCTTCGATTTGCAGTACCTCGCCCAGGGAAAGCTGCGCGGGCCAGTAGGCGGTTTTAAAACCCGTTACCGGTGTGCCAGGGTGCTCGCTCACCATCATTTGGCTCAGAATGGGCAGGTCGGCGGTGGGCAGGCCGTGCCCCAGCACGTGCAGGCGGCGCAGGGCCGGCCGCTGCTCGGCCAGCGTGAGCAGGCTGGCGAGCGAACGCGCTTTGGCGGCTGGTGCTGCATCGCCAAATGCCCAAACTGGTGTGCCTGCCCCCAGCTGGCGCAGCAGCTGTCGGAGCGTATCGGGGGCGTAGCCTTCGGTGAGCAGAATGGCCTCGGCGCGGGCGGCGGGCAGCTGGCGCAGGGGCGGAAACGCCGTAAGCCACAGCGCCCCGGCCGCCACTGCGCCGGCGAGCATCCGCCCGGCGCGCTGCCGCTGGCGCGGCCGTCGCCAGGCCAGAGCCAGCAGCCCGAGGCCGAGCAGCAGGCAGCCGGCCAGCAGGCCATAGTATAGGGCAGGAGCAGGGGATAAAACGGGCAACTTATTAGCGGGCTAGTTCCTGAAAATATCGCCGGGCCAGGCGGTCGGCAGCGGGCGGGGCGGGGGGCGTAGGGGTGGGCACGGCCAGCAAATCGGTGAGGGCGCGGGCTACGGCGGCGCGGCTGGTGGCGCGGGTTGGGCGGCCGGCGCGCACAGCCTGGCTCAACTCGCGCAGGGCGCGGAGGGCGGGCAGGTAGAAGCCGGGGCGGGTAAGGGCCGCGCCGGCCAGCACGGGGCCGGCCTGGTCGAGCACGGCGGCATCGGCGGGCCGGATGGGCGGGACCTGGTCGGCGGCGGCCAGCCAGCGCAGGGCCGCCCGGATGGCGGGCTGCGGGTTGGGCGCGGGCAGCATTTGCTGGCGCTGGGGCACGGCGGCCCCGGCCAGCTCGCCAGTGAGGCGCAGGGTGGCTTCGGGCATGGGCGGCGGACTGAAACCGGCCTTCTTAACGAACACGCGGGTCTGCTGCTGCACCTCCTTCAGCAGGCGCAGGGCGCGGTACTCGTAGGGGCGGGCGGCCGCGAGCTGGCCGGTGCGTAGGCGCAACTCGGCGGCCCACATTTGGTCGAGCACGGCGTGAAGCTTGGTTTTCACGGCGGGCTCCAGGAAATCGGCGGTTTCGGCGTCGTCGTGCTTGTGGATGTAGGGGTCCATGAGGGCATCGGTTTCGGCCGTGGGCGAGGCTTTGGCCGATGAGCCGGACGGGGCGGCGTGGTCGTGGTCGTCGTGGTCGGGCTCCGCCGTAGCGTTGGCGGTGGGTGTGGCATCCTCGTCCTCGGCAATGGGGGAATGGGGTGCTGGCGCGCCGATACCGGCTTCCGATTCTTCGCCCAGAAACTTACCGTAGCGCAGGCGCAGGCTCTGCTGGTCGAAGCCCAGGGCATTGGCCCGTTCGGCGAAAGTGGCGGGGTCGAGCCTGGGCTTTTCGGCCAGCAGCTTGTCGGTGTCGATGATAATCTGGCGCTGGCTGCGGAAGTAGGCGGGAGCTACTTTCACGCCCATGCCCAGGTCGGGGGCGCTGTCGGCCACGGTGGTGTCCTGCCACTGCACGAGGTAGGCATCGGTGCGGGCGGTGTGGCCGTGGTTGTCGCGGGCCGTGAGGTAGAAGTAAAGCTCGTCGCCGTAGGTCAAGCCTAGCTTGGGGAGGTTCAGCACGCTGCCCAGGCTGGCTTGTGGCCCGCTCAGGCCGGTGCTTAAATCGCGCCGCAGCTCCCGAAACTTCACCGCCTCGCCCTGGCCCTGGGCCACGGTTATCACCAGCTCGGCCCGGCTCAGGCCATAATCGTCGCGCAACGTAGCCCGGATGGGTACTTCCGGCCGCTGGCCCAGGGCGGCCACCAGCGTGTAGGCCTTGGGCGTGATGATGCGCAGCACCGGCGCAAGGTCGGGCCGCACGTCGATGGCATAATCATCCGACACCGTGCCCGCGTAGCGCAGCCGGTACAGCACGGAGGCGCTCAGAACCTGCTCCGTGAAAAACGCGCCCGGCTGGCCGGCCACTGGCCGCAGCGGAAGCCGTTGGCGGCCCAATTCCAGCACCGGGGCCGGCTGGCCCGCGCCATGCTCCACGCGCACCTGCCAACGCACCCGCGCCCCCTGCGGGCACTGGAACGAAGCCTGGGCGGGCGCAAACGCCGGCCGCCGGGTGTAGGCCGGGGGCGTCACCAGCAGCGTGGTTTCTCTGATGCGGGGCGGCGCAGTTTTCGGGCTTGCGGGTTGCCGGGCAGCGGGGGTGAAATGCAGGAGCACCGCTCTTGGCGCAGTTGTTTGCCGGGCTGGGGGGAGGAGTAATAGCAATGCCGCTCCCAGCAGCAGGCCGGTGCTCAGCATCCAAGAATTCCTGAAAGAAACCGGCAGCAGGGCCGGGCCATCAGCGGTTAGCACCTCCAGCTGCCGAGCCACCCGCTGGAATTGTAGCTGCCCCAGCAACGGCAGGTTAGCCGGGTTTTGCAGCAGCAGGCCCGTGCTGTCCTGCAATTCGGCAAACTGCCGGTCGAGTCGCCGGGCAATTTCGGCGTGGTCCAGGTGGCGCATGGGCAATAGCCACCCGGCTGATGCTGCCAGGAGTCCTACCACGGCCAGCGCTACCCAAACCGGCGGCATGGCCGGAAAGCGGTAGGCCAGCGCCGCCACTAGGCCCCCGCCCGCCAGCAGCGGCAACAGCCCGGCCCCGGCGTAGCGACCGACATAGCTTTGCCGCAGGGCCTGCAATTGCCCTTGGGCGCGCCCTTGCGTCACCAGCAAATCCGTTGCGGTTGAAGTGTTGAGCGTCTGCATCAGGCTAAAGATGAGAAGGTTTTAGCTTCCCGCCGCGCTGCCAGCAGGCGCTCGACCAGCAGCAGCAGCCCGGCCAGCAGCACCAGCCACGGCCGCAAATCGGTGGTGCGGAAACCTGGTGGCGGGGTACTAGTGGCCGCTGGCAGGGCTGCGCTGGCCGAAGCTGCGGGCAACTGCGCCGGGGCCAGGGCACGGCGGTCGTGCGCGGCTTCGGCCTCGGCCAGCCGGGTTTGCGGGGCGTTGAAGTTATCGGTTGGGTCGGGTTGCAGCAGGGCCAGCAGGCGGGCGGGCAGCTGCGGGTCGTTGGCCAGCTCGCTCCAGATGGGGTTCAGGCGGGTGTGCAGCTGGTACACGCTGCCCCGGCCCAAGGCCTGACGCGAGAGAATGGCGCGGCCCCGGCCGTCGGCCCATACTGTTTCGAGGCCCGGCGCGGGCGGGCGGGCATCCCGCCGCAAAACCGTGACGGCCGTCGCGCCAGGTTTGGTAACGGCGAGGCTGGACGTGTCCGCCAATCCGGGCCCGGGGGCTTCCAGCCAGAGGTGCCGGGCGTATTTCCGGGTGCTCTCCTGCCAGTCCAGCGGCAGGGGTTCGGCCGAAAGCCAGAATGTCCAGTCGGCTTGCAGATGCGCGGGTGAAGCTGCCAGCCGGCGCAAGCGGGGCGGCAAAGCCAGGGCCGTGCCGGCCGCCCGCAGCGCCGCTTCCAGGTAGCGGGCATCGGCAGCAAATTCGGGCGTGGCGTAGATGCTAATTTCCGTTGGCGCAGCTTCCAAATCAATTTCGCGGTCAGCTCCCAAAGCAGGTTTCAGCACAAAGTTCGTACCTCCGTTTTTATTTAGCTGCAGCCGAAACGGCGGTAGTCCGGGCACCTGCAGAAGCTGCCCACCTTGCGGTTTACGCGCTTTTTTGCGCCTAAAAGTGGTCTGATTCTCCTTGCTGCGGCCCACCAGCAGGCTGAGGGTGTCGCCCATCTGCGCGGCACTGGCGAGCCAGGCGGTGGAAGTGGTATCGGGCAGCACCTGCCAGCGCACGGCGGCTGGTAGCGGCGCGTGGCTCCCCCCAAAGTTGCGCAGCCCGGCACCCGTCACCACCAGAAGCGGCTGGCCGGGGAAAGCGGCTACCGCCTGCTGCACCCGCGCCCAGGCAAACGCCTGGTTCCGGGGTTTGGTGGCCAGGGCCGCAAGCGAATCAGCGGTGGTCCCGGCCTGGCCGGTGCTCAGTTTGCGCCACGTTCCGCCCGGCACTCGGGGGAAACCGGCGGCCAGCCAGCGCAGCGCATAGCCGCTGCCGCGCAACGAATCGATGGTCGGTTTCAAGCCAACCAATGCGGGCAGGCCCGCTGCTTCAGTACTCAGCAGCACCACGCCCCGGCTGGTGGGCAAGGCCGTACGCCATATCGGCCCGGCTACGGCCACGGCCAGCACTGCCACCAGCGCGGCGCGCAGCAGCAGGAGCCAAAGCTGCTCGGGCTTCAGGTTGCGCAGGCGGCGGTTGGCACCCGCGGCCAGCCAGCGCAGGCTGCCCACGGCTACCTCGCGGCCCGGCCGGCGGTTCCAGAGATGAATCGCCACCGGCACCAGCAGCCCCAGAAGGGCCAGCAGGGCGGCAGGGTTGAGCAGGGCAAACAAGGCCAGTTGTGAAGTTAAAAGTTGAGAGTTAAAAGTTAAAAATGGAGTATTATTAAAATGAGGTCCGAAGCCTTAGCGGTTTTAACTCTCAACTTTTAACTGTTTGCGCGCCGCCTGAGAAACTCTCGCATCGCCGCATCGAGCGGCTCGGAGGTGTCCAGCAGATGGTAATCGAAACCCTGGCGGCGGGCCTGCCGGGCCGTTTCGCCCAGCCACGCCTGGAGCTGCTGCTGATAAGCGGCGCGCTGCGGGCCGGCATCGATTTGCAGGGTCTGGCCGGTTTCCAAATCCCGAAACGTGACGGCTCCCTGATAGGTGAATGCCAGCTCGTTGTGGGCCATCAGGTGCAGCAGCAGCACGTCGCCGCTGGTGGCGCGCAGGCGGGTGAGCAGGGCGTTGATTTCGGAGCCTTCCTCATAAAGGTCGCTCACGCACACCGTGAGGGCGCGCTGTCGGCGGGCCGTGAGTGGAGCCAGCGTTTCAGTGGTCGGGAAGCTTCCGGCGGCCTCGGCCGTTTCCAGGGCGTGGTAGAGGCGGGGAAGCTGGCGAGCATCGGCCCGGGGCGGAAGGTGGCGCAGACCGGCCGGGCTGAGGATGGTGAGGCCCACGGCGTCGCCCTGTTGGGTGGCCAGGTAGGCCAGCGCGCCCAGCAGCAGCCGCGCGTAGTCGAGCTTGGTCAGGCCGTTGTCGTCGCGGTGGTTCATGCTGGCGCTGGCGTCGAGCAGCAAGTGCACCGTCAGGCTGGTATCAATTTCCGACTCGCGCAGGTAATACCTGTCCGAGCGGGCGGCCAGGCGCCAGTCGAGACGGCGCAGGTCGTCGCCGGGCTGGTAGGGGCGGTACTGGCTGAACTCCATGCCCGCGCCGTGCCGCCGGCTGGCGTGCGCGCCATTCAGAAAGCCCTCAGCCGCCTGCCGGGCGGCGAGGGAGAGGTTGCGCAGGCCATGCAGGAGTTCGGGAGTGAGCAATTTTCAAAGAGTAGTTATGCAGTGAACGATGAGCAAATAGCACGTCATGCTGAGCTTAGCCGAAGCATCTCTACCGCGCAAGTAATTCATATCATTAAACGAAGCGGTAGAGATGCTTCGGCTAAGCTCAGCATGACGTTCAAACCAGAACATTCCATTAAACCGTCACCGCTTTCAGCAATTCCACTACAGCATCATCGGCTGTAATATTCTCTGCTTCGGCGTTAAAATTCAGCAGCACCCGGTGCCGGAGCACCGGCGGGGCCAGCGTGCGGATATCCTCCAGCGTGGCGGCGAAGCGGCCGTGCAGCAGCGCCCGCGCCTTGGCGCAGAGAATCAGGGCCTGCCCGGCGCGCGGCCCCGCGCCCCAGCGCCCGTAGTCCTTGATAAACTTCACCTCCGACGTGGCCGGACGGGTGGCCCGCACCAGCCGGTTCACGAAATCCATGAGCTCGGGACTCAGACTTACCTGTCGTACCAGCGCCTGCAAAGCGCGGATATCGGCCCCGCCCAGCACCGGCTGCACGGCTTGGCCGGCTGCGCCGGTGGTGCCGCGCAGCACCGCCAGTTCCTCCTCGGCGGTGGGGTAGCCGATGCGCACGTACAGCAAAAACCGGTCGAGCTGGGCCTCGGGCAGGGGGTAGGTACCCGACTGCTCAATCGGGTTTTGGGTAGCCAGCAGGAAGAAGGGCTTGGGCAGCGCATGCTCCTGCCCGGCGTAGGTGACGTGGCCCTCTTGCATGGCCTCCAGCAGGGCGGCCTGGGTTTTGGGCGGCGTCCGGTTAATTTCGTCGGCCAATACCAAGCTGGCGAAAATGGGCCCGGGGTTGAATTTGAACGAGCGGTGGCCGGTGCCGTGGTCTTCCTCCAATACCTCGGTGCCGAGAATATCGGTCGGCATCAAGTCGGGGGTGAACTGGATGCGGCGGAAGGGCAAATCGGTGGCGGCGGCCAGCGTGCGCACCAGCAGCGTTTTGGCCAGGCCGGGCACGCCTTCGAGCAGCGCGTGGCCACCGGCCAGCAGGGCCACCAGCACTTCGTCGAGCACGGTTTCCTGGCCCACGATGACCTTGGCGATTTCGGCCTTGAGCACGGGTAGCTTGGCGAGGAGGGCGTTTACTTCTGGTTCGGTCAAGGGGAGGAGGGGGGAATGCTGTTTGATTTGGGCGCTGAAAGTCAGATAAAAACGACTGAAAGTTTTGTCAGTCAGAGTAGAAGGCCCAAAATTATTACAATAGAAAGTCCTCTAATCTGATTTTTTAGTTTTTTGCATTTGGCACCTTGTCGGTAATTCGCTTATCATTTAACATTACCAACGCCTAGAGTCATGGGGGCCATAACCAAATACCTCGTAGCCACCGCTGCTGTGTTTTCTTCAGGCGGCAGACTTTGCGCGCAGGCTCAAACATACGTACCAAGGGCGGCGGCTGCGAGTTCAAGGGACAAAAACGTGGTTCATCTGGATATTCTAGCGCCGATAGCCGCTAGTCTTGAAAACAGTCTGGGCAGTGGGCACGGTGTAATGACGCCAATACTGGTGTCGTATGAACGCCGGCTTGGCGCAAATGGAAGCCTGGGCGTTGAAGTGCTGTACCGGGGTGGCACACCAGAATTGCGACGCAACGGCATGGGTTTATTCGGGCGATGGTACCTAATGCCCGCCGAGCGGAATGGGGTGGCGCTGGCTGGGCTCTACCTTTCGCCGGTGCTGAGCTACCGGGCGCTGAGCAACGCGCCGACTGCCTTCAACACGCCTGTCAACTCGGGCCGGCGGGGTGGAGCCGGTGTGCTGGTGGGCTGGCAGCTACCGCTGGGGCACCCCAGCGCGCCGCATCTGGTGTTCGATTTCGCGGTCGGGGTCTTGACCTGGGCGCGGCTGGGCGATGACCGCACCAGCGACCCGGCCTACTACGATTACGTGGATGAGCCAATATTCCGGCGTACAGGCATCCTGCCGGATGTTCGGTACGGGCTGGGATTTCAGTTTTAGGCATTGCGTTACGTTGTCAGGGCGTACAGCAAAATATTCACCCCAAACTTAGTGTTGTCCTCCGCCAGGAAACGCTTGTTGCGAAAATCGTAATCCCATTCGCAGCCGTAGTCTTTGTTGGAATACAGCACGCCGATGCGGCCTTTTATTTCCACGGCTTTCAAGTAGTCGTGCACTAGGTCGTCGCCCCAGCCATTGAGCTCGAAGCCGGTGTTGGGCGGGCCGTCTTTGAAAGTGAAAAACTGGGAGTAAATCGGGTGGGTTTTGGGGATTTTCTTCAGTGCATTCGCGCCGAAGCACTGGCGCATCTGCTCCTCAAAGGAGCGGGCAAAAAGGCCGTCGATGTCGTGGTTGCAATCGTCGACGAACACGAAGCCGCCGTTGCGCACATATTGCGTAAAGTTCTGTTTTTCAGCGCCCGAAAACTGCACCAACCGGTGCCCGCTCAGGTAGCAGAAGGGGTAGTTGAACAGCTCGGGGCTGTCGAGCGCCACCACTTTTTCCTTGGGGTCGACGGGCACTTTGGTGTACTGCACCAGCGAGTGCAGCAGGTTGGCGGGCATGCGCTCATCCACCGAATCCCAGTCGCCGGAGTGGTATTTCAGGCGCACGAAAGTGAAAGCGGCAGCGGGCATCGAAGGAGGTGGTAGAGAATCAGGTTTGTCATGCTGAGCGCAGTGAAGCAGCTTATCAGCACGAACGACACGTTCAGCGGTGATAAGCTGCTTCGCTGCGCTCCACATGACCAAAATTAAATCGCGTCGGACAGGCTCGTGAACGTGAAATCCCGGATTTTCAGCGGCGGAATCAGGCAGCCGGCCAAGCGCTGGGGCCGGCCGATGGCCTCAATATTATTCAGCATAATAATGGGGCTTTCGTTGAAGCGCAGGTTCTTAATGGGGAATTTGATGGCTCCGTTCTCGATGTAAAAAGTCCCGTCGCGCGTGAGGCCGGTGTAGAGCAGGGTTTGCGGGTCGACTTCACGGATATACCACAAGCGCGTGACTAGTATGCCCTTGGCGGTGCCTTTGATGAGCTCGGCGGTGCTTTGCGTGCCGCCCGCCATGATGAAGCCGCTGGGGAATGGCGTGGCCGCCACCTTATTTTTCTCGGCCCAGAAGCGCGAGTAGTACAGCTGCTTCACCACGCCTTTCTCAATCCAGCTTAGGCGCTTGGCGGGCAGGCCCTCGCCGTCGAAGGCGCTGCCGGGCACCTCGGCGTTCATGGGGTCGGAGTAGATGTTGATGCGCTCATCAAACAGCTTTTCGCCCTTACGGTTGCCGCCGCCTTTTTTGGTCATGAAGCTGCGGCCCTCGTCGGCTGAGCGGGCATCCAGCCCATACATCAGCCCGCCGAGCAGCGACAAATCGTCGCCGGCCATGAGCGCGGCCGGCTCCAGAATCACGGTGTACTTGCCGGGCTCGATGGCCTTGGCGTTCACCGAGCCCAGGGCCTTGTCGGCGGCGCGCTGCGTCAGGGCTTTGGCGTTGAGCTTGGCCGGGTCCGTCACGTCGGCAATGGCGTAGCCCGAGCCGCGTCCGTCGGCGGTGCGCACCGTCACCGAAAAGTCGGTGTTGGTGGACTGTTGGTAGGCTTCGAGGCCCTTGGAGTTGCGCAGCGCCTGAAAGCGCGTGCCGCCGTCGAGGAAGCCGGCGGCGGTGAGGTTCTTGGCGGCGCACAGCGTCATGCTGTCGGCGGCGGCCTGGGCGCGGGTGGCGGCCGTGAGCAGCGTGGTGGCGGCCGAGGGCGGGCTCACGTAGGTTTGCGGGCCGAGCAGGGGCACGTATTCGGGGCTTTCGGGGGCAAGCTTCGCGATTTCCTCGGCCCGCTGCACGCAGCGTTTCAGGGTGGCGTCGTCGAACTCGTTGCAGGTGGCAATGCCGCTGCGCTTGCCGAACCGCGACTCCACGGCCAGCGATACGGAGTTCTGCGAGCCGGCCGTGCTCACGCTGTTGCGGGCGTAGCGGATATTGCCGGAAGTGCGCCCGTTCAGCGACACCGCGCACTCGTCGGCGGTGCTGTAAGCCAGAACTTTTTTCAGGAGCGCCTGGGCTTCGTCTTTGGAGAGAATAGCCATGATGATTTGCAGAGGTTTGGGGAAGAAGGCTAGACTTTACGGGCCGTGTTGATGACGTTCACGCCGTTGAAGCGCGTGGTGGCCGAGCCGTGGCTCACCGACGACACCTGGGCCGGCTGGCCCTTGCCATCGAAGAAGGTGCCGAATAGGCGGTAGTCCGACTGGTCGCACGAGCCGGCGCAGGCTCCCCAGAACTCCTGGGTGTTCGACTGATAGGCCACGTCCTCCAGCTGCTCAGTGATTTTACCCTTCTCAATCGCAAAAAACAGCTGCCCGCCAAACTGGAAGTTGAAGCGCTGCTGGTCGATGGAGAATGAGCCGGCTCCCGCAATGTAAATGCCCTTGTCTACGCCTTTCACCATCTCATCGGGGCTCATTTTGGCGGTGCCGGGGCGCAGGCTCACGTTGGGCATGCGCTGGAACTGCACGTCTTCCCACGACTGGGCGTAGGCGCAGCCATCGGATTCCTTCTGACCCACAATGTGCGCCTGGTCCCGGATTTTCTGGTAGTTCACCAGCTTGCCGTCTTTAATAATGTCCCACTCGCGGGTTTTCACGCCCTCGTCGTCGTAGCCCACATTACCCACCGAGCCGGGCTGCAGCTTATCGGCCACGATGTTCACTTCCTTCGAGCCGTAGGGCAGGTTTTTGGCCTTCCATTCCAGGGTGGCAAACGAGGTGCCGGCGTAGTTGGCCTCGTAGCCCAGCACCCGGTCGAGCTCCGTGGGGTGGCCGACGGATTCGTGAATAGTCAGACCCAAATGCCCCGGGTCAAGCACCAAATCGTACTTGCCGGGCGTGACGGATTTCATCGTCAGCTTGGCCTTGGCCTGCTTGCCGGCCAGCGCGGCATCGGCCAGCATGTCGTAGCGCAGCTTGTAGCCAATGGTGTCGGTGCCCTGCGGCCCGCGCACCTGCTCGGCCGCGCTGGGCGTTAGGTACTCAAAACCCAATCCCACCGGCGCGCTCAACGCCTCCCGCGAGCGAAATTTGCCTGATTTGGTATCCACCGCCGTGGCGTTGAACGTGGGCCAGAGCCGGTGAATATCCTGGTCGATGTACGAGCCGTCGGTGCTGGCGAAATACTTCTGCTCATTCACCTGAAACAGCGCCGAGTTGATGTAGCTGGCTCCCGCATCGAGCGCGGCGGCGTTGCAAGCCAGCAGCAAATCCACTTTCTGCTTGATGGGAACCTCGAAGGCGCTTTGCTGGATGGGCGTTTTCCAGCTCACTTCACCGTATCCAGCCTGCGTGGCCAGCTGCACGGGCTCCTTCATTACCAGCCGGTTGGCTTTGGCAATGCTCACGGCCTCGCGGGCGGTGGCGGCCAGGTTGGCTTCTGTCACGACGCTGGTGGAGGCGAAACCCCAGCAGCCGGCTACGAGCACCCGGATGCCCACGCCGTAGCTCTCGGTGCTCACGATGTTCTGCACCTGCTTCTCGCGGGTAAACACGTACTGGTTCAGCGAGCGGCCGATGCGCACGTCGGCGTAGTCGGCCCCGGCGGCTTTGGCGGCGTTCAGGGCCGCATCAGCCAGGCGTTTCTTGATGGCCACGTCCGCGCCCGGCTCCAGCAGGCGGGCAGGGTCGACGGGCGTATGGCCGAAGCCCGGTAGGCTCGGCAGAAACAGGGCCCCGGCGGCGAGGCCGGTGAGGCCCACAAAGTCGCGTCTTTTCATAGGTTGCAGAGAAAAAAGAGATGAAATGTAGCGTGGACTCTGCGAGTCCGCGCCTGGGTTGCATGGTAAATAGTCGGCCGTTCGCCGTTGCGCAGGCGCACAGAGGCCGCGCTACAAGTTACGGCGTGAGCATGGTGCCAAAAGCGCCTTTCTGCTCAAAGGATTTCATCACCTGGTCTTCGAGCGGGGTGCGTTTTACCACCGGATTGTTTTGCCAGAAGGCGGGGTCGTAGGTGGTTTGCATGATGGCTGCCAGGTCAGAGCCGCCCGCCTTGGCCGGCACGTAGGCGACCCCGGCCGCCGGAGTAGCGCCCCCACTGTAGAAGTAGATGAAGGACGATACCGCAATGGGCAAGTTGCTTTTCAGCGCCCGGCTCATGGAGGCTTCGTAGTCGATTTTCAGGTACTCCAGCACGGCCCCGGCCGGCTCGGGCCGAAACCCAAACTCAACCCGCGACAATTGCTGCTTGAATTTAAACAGCGGATTGTTTGACTTCGTCGATAGCCTCGTAGTCGCTATCCGCAGCCGCAGTATTTGGTGAGTGGCCGCATCAATCACCACGTTGGCGTGGGGCACTGGGTCAGTCGGCTCCTTGCAATCTAAGTCAATTTCCACTAGCTCCTGCGCGCCGTTCTGCGTCACACCGAGCAGCTTCAGCTTGTAGCGTTCGGCTACGCGCAGGCCGATGACACCCGTATTGGCCAGGCTGTCTTCCTCGGCTTGAAAGAAGCTAACGGCCTTGCTGAATTTCGAAAAGTTGTTGTACGACAGCACGGCTTTTCTCTTGGCGAAGCGGCCTTGCATCAGCGCAGAGCCCTCGACCCTGGCATTACTGGTTTGGGCGTGCCATACCATTTCCTGCACCTCAGTGGGGTCGCCGTCTAGCTTGGTTACCTGGCGGTAAAATGCCTGACCGTAGGTTTTACGGCCATTGGTGCGGCGCAACTCACGGTACGCCTGCTTAATGAGCTCCACGGTGTAGGTGCCCGTCGTCACTTCCGGTAGCGCTACTGAAGATGGCTGCAGGCGCACCAGCAGCGGTGCGGCGACGGCAGCTACAGCCACGGTGTCGCGCTGGTGGCCCAACTCCGAAACTACTAGCCGGCCCGGCAGCACCGTTTTTAACTCAAATTCGCCTTCGGCGTTGCTGGTAGTGCCGGCCGTTGTGTTCAGCATCGAAATGCTGGCGTAGGGCACCGGCAGGCCAGTGGCGGCATCCAGAATTTTGCCGGCGAGGCGCGATTGCGCGGCGGCCGGGCCTACGGCAGTGGCCAGTAGCAGGCCGGCTAGTAAAGTCAGTTTCATTGCAGAAAGTGGGAGAGGAGGCCGCAAGATAGGGGCGGGTGGTGCGTTCGCAAGCTGGCAGATGCGACGAAGGGTAAGGCCGTTGCCCGGGCGTTGGCAGAAAACGAAAAGCCACTGGTCAATACGGACCAGTGGCTTTTGAAAATGCGACCTTTATGTGGCTTACGCGCTGCTCGCCGCGGCCACGCTACGTGCTACACCGCGTCCGACAGGCTTGTGAACGTGAAGTCCCTAATCTTAAGCGGCGGCACCAGATTTCCGGCCAGCCGTACCGGTTTGCCGATGGCTTCCAAGTTATTGAGCATAATGACCGGGCTTTCGTTAAAGCGGAAATTCTTCACCGGGAACTTGATTTGGCCGTTTTCGATGTAAAACGTGCCGTCGCGGGTGAGGCCGGTGAAGAGCAGCGTCTGCGGGTCGACGGGCCGGATGTACCATAGTCGCGTGACCAGAATGCCCTTGGCCGTACCCTTGATGAGGTCGGCGGTGCTTTGGGTGCCGCCCTCCATTATCCAGCCGTTGGGCCGGGGCAGGTCGGGAATGCCGGCCTTCTGGGCCCAGAAGCGCGAGGTGTAAAGATTTTTCACTACACCTTTCTCAATCCAAGTGGTGCGCTTCTGCGGCCGGCCGTCGCCACCAAACGTGAGGTCGCTGATGTCCGGATTCAGCGGGTCGGAGTAAATCGTCACCCGCTCATCGAACAGCTTTTCGCCTTTGCGGTTGCCGCCGCCCTTCTTGCTGAGAAAGCTGCGACCCTCGTCGGCGTTGCGCGCATCGAGGCTCTGCATGAGCGCGCCGATGAGCGAAGTATCCACGTTGGAAAGCAGCGCGTTGGGCTCCAGAATCACCGTGTATTTGCCCGGCTCAATGGCCCGGGCCTTCATCGAGGACGCGGCTTTATCGGCCGCGATTTTAGTGAAACGGGCGGCGTCCATCTTGGCGGCGTCCACATAGTCGCCCGAGGCGTAGCCCGAGCCAGTACCGTCGGGCGTGCGCACCGTCACCGAAAACGTGACGTTGGAAACCTGCTGGTAAGCCTCCAGGCCCTTCGAGTTGCGCTTGGCCACGAAGCCGTGCGAGTCGTCCAGAAATCCGGCCGAGCTCAGCTTCTTCTGGTCGCAGAGCGCCATGCTGGCCCCGATTTGCGCGGCCCGGTAATCGGGCGTGATGCCGGCGGTGGCCGTTGCGAACGAGCGGCTGCCGTCCAGGTATTGCTGGGGGCCAAGCAGCGGCATGTACTCTGGGCTTTCGGGGGCGAGGCGGGCAATTTCCTCAGCCCGCTGCACGCAGCGGCGCAGGGTTGCTTCATCGAACTCGTTGCAGGTAGCGGTGCCAGCGCGGCGGCCAAAGCGGCTTTCCACGGCCAGCGACACGTTGTCGCTGGCCCCGGCCGTGCTGATGGAGTTGCGGGCCGAGCGCACGTTGCCGCCGGTGTTGCCGCTCAGCGTGGCGTCGCACTCATCGGCGGTGCTGAAGCTGAGAACTTTTTTAAGGATGGTCTGGGCTTCGTCTTTAGAGAGAATGGCCATGATTTGCTAACGTTATGCCTCACCCCCTAGCCCCTCTCCGAAAAGGAGAGGGGGACTAGTTTCTAGTTCTAGGCTAGAATTCGGAGGGAAGCAGATTAAAGAATTAGACTACAAACTAGAAGCTAGTCCCACTTCTCCCTTCAGAGAAGGGGCTAGGGGATGAGGCGTAATGGGCGCACCCATCACCCGATTTTCCGGGCCGTGTTAATCACGTTCACGCCGTTGAACCGCGTGGTGCTCGACCCGTGGCTTACGGCCGAGCTCTGGCTGGGCTGCCCCTTGCCGTCGTTGAAGGCTCCGAAGTAGCGGAAGTCGCTTTCGTCGCACGAGCCCGCGCAGCTGTTCCAGAACTCCTGGGTGTTGGCCTGGTAGGCCACGTCCTCCAGCATCTCGGTGATTTTGCCCTTCTCGATGGCGTAGAACACCTGGCCGCCGAACTGGAAGTTGAAGCGCTGCTGGTCGATGGAGAACGAGCCGTTGCCGGCGATGTAGATGCCCTTGTCGACCTTGCTCACCAGCTCGTCCACGCTCAGCTTGTCCTTGCCGGGTTGCAGGCTCACGTTGGGCATGCGCTGGAACTGCACGTCCTGCCACGACTGCGAGTAGCAGCAGCCGTCGGAATGGTCCTGGCCCACGACGTGCGCCTGGTCGCGAATTTTCTCGTAGTCCACCAGCTGGCCATCCTTGATGAGGTCCCAGCGGCGGGTTTTCACGCCTTCGTCGTCGTAGCCCACCGCGCCCAGCGTGCCGGGCGTCACTTTATCGGCTACAATATTCACCACTTTCGAGCCGTAGGGCAGGCCCTTGGCTTTCCATTCCAGTGTCGCAAACGAGGTTCCGGCGAAGTTGGCTTCGTAGCCCAGCACGCGGTCCAGTTCCAGCGGGTGGCCGACAGATTCGTGGATAGTGAGGCCCAGGTGGCCGGGGTCGAGCACGAGGTCGTACTTGCCGGGCGTTACCGACTTGCAGGTCAGCTTCTGTTTCACTTGCTTGGCGGCCAGCGCCACGTCTTCCAGCATGTCGTAGCTGTTTCGGTAGCCGATGATGTCGGAGCCCGCCGGGCCGGCCATTTTTTCGGATGCTTTCGGCGTGAGGTACTCGTAGCCCATGCCCACGGGCGAGCTCATGGCCTGCCGCGAGCGGAATTTTCCGCTGGCCCGGTCAATGGCCGTAACCCCGAACGTGGGCCAGATGCGGTGGATGTCTTGGTCGATGTATGAGCCGTCGGTGCTGGCAAAATACTTCTGCTCGTTCACCTGAAACAGCACCGAGTTGATGAACGACACGCCCATGTCCAGCGCCTTGGCGTTCACGCCCAGCAGCAAATCCACCTTGTCCTTGATGGGCACCTCAAACGCATTCTGCTGAATCGGGGCCTTCCAGCTCACCTCGCCGTAGCCCTTTTGGGGGGCTAGCTGCACCTTTTCCTTCTGCACTTTCGAGTTAGCCTTGGCAATCTGCACGGCCAACTGCGCGGCTTTGGCGATGCCCGCCTCGGTTACGTTGTTGGTCGAGGCGAAGCCCCAGGTGCCGTTGGCAATCACCCGAATTCCCACGCCGTAGCTCTCGGTGCTGGCAATGTTCTGGACCTGCTTTTCGCGGGTGAAAATGCCCTGGTTGAGGTAGCGGCCAATGCGCACGTCGGCGTAGCTGGCCCCGGCGGCCTTGGCGGCGTTCAGGCCGGCATCGGCGAGGCGTTTTTTCATGGCCACGTCGGTCCCGGGTTCCAGCAGGCGGGCGGGGTCTACGAGGGAACCGCCGAAGCTCGGCAGGCTGGGGAGGAAGAGGGCCCCGGCCGCCAGGCCGGACAGTCCCACAAAGTCGCGTCTTTTCATATTAGGAGGAGAAGTTTTTTCGAATTAGAACGTCATGCTGAGCTTGTCGAAGCATCTCTACCGCACAAGTAATTAGTTAGTGTTGCGGTAGAGATGCTTCGATAAGCTCAGCATGACGACCTTTTTTGTTGCAAATGGCACCATGCCGTGCTACACCGCGTCCGACAAACTGGTGAAGGTGAAATCGCGGATTTTGAGCGGCGGCACGAGGCTGCCGTTCAGGCGTACGGGCTTGCCCAGCGCCTCCAGATTATTCAGCATAATGACCGGGCTTTCGTTGAAGCGGAAGTTTTTGACCGGGAATTTGATGACGCCGTTTTCAATGTAGAACGTCCCGTCGCGCGTCAGGCCGGTGTAGAGCAGCGTTTGCGGGTCGACGGCCCGAATGTAGTAGAGGCGCGTGACCAGAATGCCCTTGGCCGTGCCCTTGATAAGGTCGGCGGTGCTTTGGGTGCCGCCGGCCATAATCCAGCCGCCGGGGGGAGGGATGTCGGGCACGCCCGATTTTTGGGCCCAATAGCGCGAGGTGTAGAGGTTTTTCACGATGCCTTTATCCACCCACGTCACCTTTTGCTGCGGGCGGCCGTCGCCGGCGAAGGTCAGGTCGGGCACGTCGGGATGGGTGGGGTCGGAGTAAATGGTGACCCGCTCGTCGAAAACCTTTTCGCCCTTTTTGTTGCCGCCGCCCTTTTTGCTGAGGAAGCTGCGGCCCTCGTCGGCGTTGCGGGCATCCATTGCGCCCATCATGTTGTTCAGCAAGTCGATGGCGGCGGCCGGCTCCAGAATCACGGTGTACTTGCCCGGTTCAATGGCCTTCGCACCCACCGACGAAGCCGCCTTGTCAGCGGCAACGCGCGTCATCCGGGCCGCGTCGAACTTCGCCAAATCGGTGTAATTGGCAATGGCGTAGCCCGAGCCGGTGCCATCCGGCGTGCGCACCGTAATCGAAAAATCGAGGCTGCTCACCTGCTGGTAAGCCTCCAGGCCCTTCGAGTTGCGCTTGGCCACGAAGCCCGCCGAGTCATTAAAGAAGCCGGCGGAGCTCAGCTTCTTCGCCTCGCAGAGCGCCATGCTGGCCCCAATCTGCTCGGCCCGGTAGTCGGGCGTAATGGCGGCCGTGCGCGCCGCAAACGAGCCCGGCGAAGCCAGGTAGGTTTGCGGCCCCAGCAGCGGCACGTACTCCGGGCTTTCCGGCGCGAGCCGCGCAATTTCCTCGGCCCGCTGCACGCAGCGGCGCAGTGAAGCCTCATCGAATTCATTACACGTCGCGAGCCCGCTGCGCTTGCCGAAGCGCGACTGCACGGCCAGCGCCACGTTCTCGCTCGCGCCCGCCGTGCTGATGGAATTGCGGGCCGACCGCACGTTGCCGCCGGTGTTGCCGGTCAGGGTCGCCTCGCACTCATCGGCGGTGCTGAAGGCGAGGACCTTTTTGAGGATGGTCTGGGCTTCGTCTTTGGAGAGCATATGTGTGCTGGCGTTCGCCTCACCCCCAAGCCCCCTCTCCGAAAAGGAGAGGGGGGACTAGTTTCTAGTTCTAATTCTAGACTAGTATTTGCGGGGAAGCAGGATGAGAAAAGAAGACTAAAAATTAGAAGCTAGTCCCCCTCTCCTTTTTGGAGAGGGGCTAGGGGTGAGGCGCGCGTTACCCGATTTTCCGGGCCGTGTTAATCACGTTCACGCCATTAAACCGCGTGGTGCTGCTACCATGACTAACCGCCGAAACCTGGCTGGGCTGGCCCTTGCCGTCGAAGAAGGAGCCGAACAACCGGTAGTCCGACTCGTCGCAAATCGCGGCGCAGGAATTCCAGAACTCCTGGGTGTTGGCCTGGTAGGCCACATCCTCAATCATGCCCGCAATCTGGCCCTTTTCGATGGCGTAAAACACTTGGCCGCCGAACTGGAAGTTGTAGCGCTGCTGGTCGATTGAGTAGGAGCCGCGCCCGGCGATGTAAATGCCCTTGTCCACGTTTTTAATCATTTCGTCGACGCTCATTTTGGCTTTGCCGGGCTGCAGGCTCACGTTGGGCATGCGCTGGAACTGCACCGAATCCCAGGAATCGGCGTAGCAGCAGCCGTCCGATTCGGTCTGGCCCACGATGTGCGCCTGGTCGCGGATTTTCTCGTAGTTCACCAGCGTGCCTTCCCTGATGAGGTCCCAGCGCTTGGTTTGCACGCCTTCATCGTCGTAGCCCACCGCGCCCAGCGAGCCGGGCTGCAGCTTGTCGGCCACGATGTTCACCAGCTTCGAGCCGTAGGGAATTTGCTTGGCTTTCCATTCCAGCGTAGCGAAGCTGGTGCCCGCGTAGTTGGCCTCGTAGCCCAGCACGCGGTCCAGTTCCAGCGGGTGGCCCACGCTCTCGTGAATAGTGAGGCCTAGGTGGTTAGGGTCGAGTACGAGGTCGTACTTGCCGGCTATCACGGATTTGGCGGTGAGCTTTTCCTTTACCTGCTTGGCGGCCAGGGCGGCATCTTCCAGCATGTCGTAGCTGTTGCGGTAGCCAAAGAGGCCGGTGCCCGCCGCCCCCGGAATCTTGTCGGCCGCCTGCGGGCTGAGGTACTCGTAGCCCAGGCCCATGGGGGCGCTCAGGGCGTCGCGGGAGCGGAATTTGCCGCTGGCCCGGTCGATGCCCGTAACCGAAAACGTGGGCCAGATGCGGTGCACGTCCTGGTCGATGTAAGAGCCGTCGGTGCTGGCGAAATATTTCTGCTCGTTAATCTGAAACAGCGAGGAATTCACGAAGCTCGCGCCATTGTCGAGGGCCCGGGCGTTGGCGGCCAGCAGCAATTCTACCTTTTGCGCCACCGGCACCTCGAAGGCGTTTTGCTTGATAGGCGTTTTCCAGGTGACCTCCCCGTAGCCCTTTTGCGGGGCCAGCCGCACCTTCTCTTTCTGTACTTTCGAATTGGCTTTGGCGATAGCTACGGCCAGCTGGGCGGCTTTGGCCAGGCCGGCTTCGGTCACGGTATTGGTGGCGGCGAAGCCCCAGGTGCCGTTGGCCAGCACCCGCACGCCGCCCCCAAAACTCTCGCCGCTGGCAATGTTCTGCACCTGCTTCTCGCGGGTGAAAATGCTCTGGTTGAGGTAGCGGCCAATGCGCACGTCGGCGTAGCTGGCCCCGGCGGCTTTGGCGGCATTCAGGGCCGCGTCGGCCAGGCGTTTTTTCTGGGCGGGGTCGAGGCCGGGCTCCAGCAGGCGGGCGGCATCGACGGGCGTGCCCCCCAGGCTGGGGAAGATGGGGAGGAAAAGGGCCCCGGCGGCGAGGCCGGACAGTCCCACAAAGTCGCGTCGTTTCAAAAGAAGGTAGGGGTTCGGGTGATGGGAAAATCAGATTCGTAAAGATGGGACGGAATCTTAATCAAAAAGACAGGAAGCTGTAGTGAACGTTGCGTTCGCTGAAATTAAAAGAACGTCATGCTGAGCGCAGTCGAAGCATCTCTACCGCAATAGTAAATAATTACTTTCGCGGTAGAGATGCTTCGACTGCGCTCAGCATGACGTTCTTTACTTTGCCGACCTACCCCGCCCAGGCGCGGACTCGCAGAGTCCACGCTACAATCCCACCCGCTATGTCCGTCGAAACCCACTACCGCGCCTGCAACCTCTGCGAAGCCATCTGCGGCCTCGAAATCAAGCATGAGAACGGCCAGGTGCTCAGCATCACCGGCGACGCGCAGGACCCGTTCAGCCGGGGCCACATCTGCCCCAAAGCCGTGGGCCTGAAGGATATTTACGAAGACCCCAACCGCCTGCGCCGCCCCCTGAAGCGCACGGCCGATGGCTGGCAGGAAATCGACTGGGAAACAGCCCTCGATGAAGTGGCCGCCGGCCTGCGCCGCCAGCGTGCCGCCCACGGCCCGCACGCCACCGCCTGGTACGCCGGCAACCCCAGCGTGCACAACTCGGGCACGCAGCTGGCAGCCCCCGGGTTCCTGCGGGCGCTGGGTTCGCGCAGCCTGTTCTCGGCCTCATCGGTCGACCAGCTGCCGCACCACTTCGCCGCTTGGCAGCTCTACGGCCACCCGTTGCTGCTGCCCGTGCCCGATTTGGACCGCACCGACCACTGGCTCATCCTCGGCGGCAACCCCCTGGTGAGCAATGGCAGCCTGATGACTGCGCCCGACGTGGCCAAGCGCCTGCAGGCCATTCAGGCCCGCGGCGGCAAGGTGGTAGTAGTCGACCCGCGCCGCTCCGAAACCGCCGTCAAAGCCGATGCCCACCACTTCATCCGCCCCGGCACCGACGTGTTCCTGTTGCTGGCGATGACGCAGGTGCTCTACGCCGAGCAGCGGGTGAAACCCGGGCGGCTGGCCGAATTTACCGACGGCATCGCCGAGCTGGGCGCGGCCGTGGCCGAGTTCACACCCGAGTACGTCAGCGCCGTTACGGGCATTGCGCCGGCCGAAATCCGCACGCTGGCGCGGGAGCTGGCGGCAGCAGAGCGGGGCGTGATTTATGGCCGGGTGGGCGTGTCGGTGCAGGAGTTTGGCGGGCTGTGTTTGTGGCTGATAAATGCGCTGAACCTACTCACCGGGCACCTCGATGAGCCGGGCGGTTACATGTTTGCCTCGCCGGCGCTGGATATTATGGGGAAGCCAGGCGTCTATAATAAGTACGACCGGTACCGCAGCCGCGTCCGCCAGGCCCCCGAGTTCATGAGTGAGTTGCCGGTGGCCTGCCTGGCCGAGGAAATGCTCATGCCCGGCGACGGCCAGCTGCGGGCCCTGGTCACGAGTTGCGGCAATCCGGTGCTGAGCACGCCCAATGGCGCGCAGCTCGATACCGCCCTGGCCGGCCTGGATTTCATGGTGTCCATCGACATCTACCTCAACGAAACCACGCGCCACGCCCACTACATTCTGCCGCCCGCCACCGGCCTCGAAACCGCGCACTACGACGTCAGCTTCCACGCCCTGGCCATCCGCAACACCAGCCGCTACTCCGAGCCGTTGTTCGACAAAGGCCCCGAGGCACGCTACGACTGGGAGATTTTTGAAGGCCTGCGCCAGCGCCTCGAAGCCGGCGACACTTTCGATGCCGCCACCGCGCCCGCCCCCGAAAACCCAGAAGTCAAGCTCGACCTTGGCCTGCGCTACGGGGCTTATGGCCGTGCCGGCCTCTCGCTGGCCAAGCTGCGCGAAAACCCCCACGGCATCGACCTGGGCGAGCTGCAGCCGCGCCTGCCCGCCGCCCTGCGCACCGAAAACCAGCGCATCAACCTCGCCGCCCCGCTCTTCGTCCAGGACCTGGGCCGCGCCCGCCGGGTGCTGGCTGCTGCGCCCCTCGCGGCCGCCGACCAGCTGCTGCTCATCAGTCGGCGCGAGCTGCGGAGCAACAACTCCTGGATGCACAACCTGCCGCGCCTCATCAAAGGCCGCAACCGTTGCACCCTGCAAATGAACCCCGACGATGCCGCCGCCCGCAACCTCGCCGATGGCCAGCCGGTGCGCGTGCGCTCCCGCGTGGGAGCGGTGGAGCTGCCCGTCGAAATCACGCCCCACCTCATGCCGGGCGTGGCCAGCATGCCCCACGGCTACGGCCACGCCCGCCCCGGCACCCGCCTGGAAGTGGCACGGGCCCACGCCGGCGTCAGCATCAACGACCTGACGGATGATGCCCGGCTCGATGAGCTGACCGGCAACGCGGCGCTTTCAGCGGTGCCGGTGTGGGTGGAGGTGGCGAGCTAGCACCTGATAAAAAAAACTACTCATTCCTTACTTCTGCTGTCGACGAGGCGGGCCGGGAGTAAGGAATGAGTAGTGATATTTGGGCGTTGGCGGAGGCGGTTAATGAACTTCCAATTGGTAAGTCACTGGGCCCCGCGGCGTATCCAGGTGCAACGAATAGAGCCCGGCGGGCTGCTGGTGCAAGTCTATCGAACGGGTGTCGGTAGTGGTCGGCGCGGCCGGCTGGCGTAGTACCACGCGGCCCACGGCATCGGTTACGATGAGTGAGCCGGCGAGTAGCGCGGCTTCCCGGCTTGCCGTAACCGTAAATACTCCCGTCGAGCTGGGATTGGGATACACGCTCACGGCTGCCTGCAACTGCGGGTCGCGGGTGGCGGATACGGTTCCCGTCAGCACGACATCATCGATAAAGAGCGTGTTGCCCGGGTTGAAGTTGTTCTCATTGTAATCGCCCGACCCGAACGTAATATGCACGGAGTCGGGCGCATAGCCTTGTCGGTAAGTCAGCGGAATATCGGCCAGCGTGTAGGCTGTCGCCGGCAGGGTGAGGTATTTTTTGCCGGAAGCCACCACGGTGCGGACCCCGCCAACGGTGCGGGTTAGCAAGACGGCGGCCGTGGGCCGGTCGCTAGGCTGGGTAATGGCTCCGGCGAATTTGTAGTAGAATTGGAGACGGGCCGGACGGGCCGTATAGGGCAGGCCACCTAGGTCTTCCAGCGAATCAACGGCAAATATATTACCCAGTGAATTCCCCAAAAACAGAAAGCCGGGCACCTCTCCCTGTTTGGTATTGATGTTGGTAAGCTTAGCCGCGAAGCTTCCCGTGTGCATGTCTGGTGACTTGGTGACTGCCCCCGTAGGCGAAATCTTTACCGGCGACAAGTTCAGTACATCGTCGGTGGTTTGCCACTGCACGGGCGCATCGCCCCCGTTGCGGACAGTCCAAGTCTCGAATTGGCCGTTTGGAACGGCTTGTTGCGCGCGGCCCACAATGGGCAAAAGCAGTTGGGCTGCCACAAATGCGGAACTGAGTAGAAGTATTTTTTTCATAAAAAAAATGAAAATGTGGAAAGTGGACGTGCGAATATAGATGAGGAGAGTTTCCCGATTCTTGCCTAGCGGGCAAAACACAGCCCCTGCCTTTCCGGCCATGCATCGGGTATACCAATGCAATGCCGGGAAGGCAGGGGCTAAGAAGCGGGAAAAATCCCGCCTACTTCTTTGGCCGCCAGGAAATGCTCATGCCCGTGGCCCCGCCACCGAAGTAGGCCGGCACCATGCCAATATCGCGGCCGATGGACTTGCGGCCCCAGCGGTTGCGGTGGCTGAGGTAGGCCAAGTGAGCGGATAGAATGCCGAAGCCCGCGCCGGCCACCACATCGGACTGCCAGTGCTTGTCGTTAATCATGCGCAGGGCAGCCACGCTGGTGGCAATGGTGTACGCGCCCACGCCGTACCACTGGCTTTTGTCCCGAAACTCGGTGTGTACGATGCTGGCCGCCAGAAACGCCTGCGCCGTGTGGCCCGACGGGAACGAGAGGTTGTCGGAGCCGTTGGGGCGGGGCTCGCCGCGCAGGTACTTCACGGCAAAGGTGGAGGCCAGCATAATGGCCTCGCCCTTGGCAATGATGAGGAGGGTGTTGACCCGGTCGTTGCGCGACTCCACGCCCGCGATGGCCACTGCGGCCAGCTCGAAGTACGGTGCGATAATCAGCGTGTTGTCGAAGCCGGTGCTCACCGGCCGGAACTGCTTGCGGACGAACTCCTGCGAGCTGTGGTTGATGCCCGCATCGCCCTGCGCCGTGATGGCCCCGTAGGTTATCATTACGGCCGGAATAGCGACGGCCCGGAACAGCTTACTTTTGAAGAAGGTCGCCTTTGCCCCAGTGGAAACCCCCTTGGGATTCTCGTATTTTTTGGTGGTATCGGAGGGGGCGGTGGCCGGTAGCTGGGCGTAGGCGGGGAGGCTACTCAGCAGCAGCGCGACGGCTGCGAATCGAGTTAGAATAAAGGAGCGCATGAATAAAAATTCGGGGAAAGACAGAAAAGCATTTTGGTCCTACTACGGCCAGTTAATGTAAACGTAACGTTCAATTCTGAGGAAAATCTTAATATGTTGGCTATCTAACACTTGCACGTAAGCCAAAAGCAGATGGTCCAGTATAGGCTCAGCGCCGTAGCCAAGCGCGGGCTTTCCGGCCGGGCCGTCGTACCCAGCGCGCACTCGGGTTACGAACCTTTTTATTCAGACTGCATTTTGGTTGCGCCCGTACATCGGCCGCCCCCAGCAGGCCTGCGTAGGCGGGCTTAGCGGGCTTCTGGCTGTTTAGTTGGTTCATGCTTAGCTCGTCCGTCGCCATTCTGCTATTCACCCGCTCGGCGGGGGAATAGGCCGCGCACAAGCAGTTTCTGCGCTACGGCGGCCGGGCCGCCAACGCGGCGGTGGCCGCCCAGCTCATTGCCCATGCCACCGCTATGGCCCGCCGCGCTGGCGTCGATTTCATAATCCAAAATCATGCAAGCCCTGAACCAGGGCGAGCCCTGGAAAATGGGCGAGTCCATCGGGGTTACGCAAGCGCACGCCCTGGCCCGGGGCGAGGAGCTGCAGAACGTGTACCGCTGGTGCGACGAGTTTTTCGAGCAGCACCCCGAAACGGCCGTTTTGTCCGATTAGCCAAGTAGCTGAACGCCGTGCCGAATGCAGCCAAGCATGTCGCGTGCGGCAGTGGAATCAACCAGGAGGGAATATCTCATCGACGATGTTCCCGCATACTTCGATTCGGAATCTGCTATGCCGCCTGCGCTGCCAGAGCGGGTTTCTCCGGCAGCGTTTTCGTCTGGTAGGCCAGCCGCAGCAGGCTGGGCAGCACCATCAGCAGCAGCGGCAGGGCCAGCATCAGGCCCCCAATCACGGCAATGGCCAGGGGCTGGTGCAGCTGCGCGCCCGCCCCGATGCCCAGCGCCAGCGGGGCCAGCGCCGCGATGGCCGACAGGGCCGTCATCAGCTTGGGCCGCAGGCGGGCGGCAATGGCGTAGCCCACGGCCTGCTCCACGGGGTTGCCCTCGGCCAGTACTTCGAAAAACTGCTGGAAAGTGAAAATCGCATTCTCCCCGATGATGCCTACCACCATAATCAGGCCGGTGTAGGAGCCCACGTTCAGCGGCGTATTGGTGAGATACAGCGCCAGCGAGCCGCCGGCCGGCCCCAGAATGGAAATGAGTAGAATCAGCCCGGCGGCCTTCAAGTCCCGAAACAGAAACAGCGCCACCGCGAACACCAGCAAGCACGCCGTGCCCAGAATGGTGAGCAGCTCCTGAAAAGACTGCTGCTGCTCGGCATACGAACCGCCGTACTGGATGAAGTAGCCGGGCGGCAGCGGCACCTGGCTCTCCAGCTTCTGGCGGATTTCGGCCATGGCCCCGCCCAGGTCGCGGCCGTCGAGGCGGGCCGTCACGGCGGTCATGGCCTGCAGGTTTTCGCGCTCCAGCTCGGCGTCGCCGGCCGTTACGCGCACGGTCGCCAGCTCGTCGAGGCGGCGGCGCTGCCCGTTGGGCAGGAACACGGGCTCGCCGCGCAGCTGGGCCAGGGTGGCCTGGGCGGCGTTGGGATAGCGCATCCGGATGTTGAGCAGCTGCTCGCCTTCGAGCACGGCCCCGGCGGTGGTGCCGGCCAGCTGGGTTTGCAGCTGGGTCTGGAAATCGGTGGCGGTGAGGCCGTACTGGGCCAGGCGGCGCGGGTCGGGCCGTACGTCCACGCTCGGGCCCATGCGCACGATGCCGTCGAACACGTCTGCGGTGCCGGCCACGCCCTCCACCACTTTGGTTACCTGGTTGGCCAGGGCGTAGCGCTTGGTGGCATCGGGCCCAAAAACCTTGATTTCGATGGGCTGCACGGTGCTCATAAGGTCGCCCAGCATGTCGCCGATAACCTGGCCGAAGTCGATGGTAAGGGCCGGCTGGGTGGCCTCAATGCGCTGGCGAATGTCGGAAATGACTTCCTCCGTCGTGCGCTTGCGGTCGGTTTTCAGGCGAATGAGGTAGTCGCCCCGGTTAGGCTCGGTGATGAAAAAGCCCATCTGGGTGCCGGTGCGGCGCGAGTAGCTGGCCACTTCCGGCACCTTCACAATCAGCTTTTCGGCCTGGCGCAGCATGCGGTCGGTTTCCTCGATGCTGGTGCCAGCCGGCGAGTTGTAGTCGAGCACGATGGCCCCTTCGTCCATGTCGGGCAAAAAGCCGGTGGCCAGGCGCGGAATAATCAGCACCATGCTCCCAATGAGCACCAAGATGCCGATGATGGAGTAGGCCGGGTGGCGAATGACGGCCTTCACCCAGGGGATTTCGTGGTGGCCGGCGGTGGCTTTGGTAGGGGCATCAACATTGGCAGGGTCCGCAGCGGTAGCAGCGGGCAGGGCCTGGGTTTCGTCGGCGAAGTAAGGGTCGCTCGCTTCTGCAGGCTGGTCCAGCGTGGAGTTGTCGGCCGAAGGGTGTATTTCCTTGGCTTTGGGTTTCCGCGACAGCAGCAAGTATATGACCGGCAGCCCCAGCCACGCCACCAGAAACGAGCATACCAGCGCCACCACCATCGTGGTGGCCAGCACCTTAAAATACGCCCCGGCCACCCCGCCCAGCAGCGCGAACGGCAGAAAAATCACAATCGTACTCAGGCTGGAGCCAATGAGCGCGGGCAGTAAGTGGCTCACCGAGCGGCGCACCACCTCGCCGGGCGTGGCCCCGGGGTGCTCTTCGCCCACGCGGTGCAACTGCTCCACCATCACCACGGCATCGTCAATCATCAGGCCGATGGCGGCGGCAATGGCCCCCAGCGTCATAATATTGAAGGAGTAGCCAAGGCCGAAATACAACACCGCGATGGTGAGCGCCAGCGCCACCGGAATAGTGCCCAGAATGGTCATCGTGGCCCGGAACGAGCGCAGAAACAGCGCCGTGACCACGAGGGCCAGCGCCAGGCCAATCCAGAGCGCGTCCTGCACCGAGCGCACCACTTCGGCCACGAAATCGGCCTGGTCGTAGTACGGAGCCATGGTTACGCCGCGCGGCAGGCCCGATTGCAGCGCCGCCACTTTGGCCCGCACGCCATCCGAAACCAGCACCACGTTGGCATCGGGCTGGCGTAGGATGGAGATAAGCACGGCGTCGGAGCCGTTGGCGTTGATGCGGGTGTACTCGGGCTGCTCGCCGAGGCTGACGGTGGCCACGTCGGCCAGGCGCACGATGCGGCGGCCGTCGTTGCGGAGCACGATGTTTTCGAGGTCCTCTTTTTGGAGAATGGTGGCGTCCGTCACCGTTAAGTAGAGGCGGCGGTAGTCGCTGAGGTAGCCGTTGCTTTGCACGAAGTTAGTGGCCGTCAGCGACTTGGTAATATCATCCGGTCCCAGCCCGAGGGCCGCCAGCTGGTCGGGCAGCAGCTGCACCTGGTACTCTTTGGTGCGCCCGCCCTGAATCTGAACCGACGACACGCCATCGACCTGCGACAAAAATGGCTTGATGGTGTACAGGGCCAGCTTGCGCAGTTCCAGCGCCGACTTGCCCGGGGCTTCCAGCGTGTAGCCCATCACCGGCAGAATAGCCGGGTTCATGCGCTCGACGGTGATTTGTACGGTGGGGGGCAGGTCGCCCCGAATCTGGTTCAGGCGCGACTCAAACAGCGTCTGGCTTTTGGCCACATCCACGCCCCAGTCCAGGAAAGCCGAGATTTCGCAGCTGCCGCGGCTGGTGGTGCTGCGCAGTAGTTTCAGCCCCGGCACGCGCTTCATGGCATCTTCCATGGGCTTGGTCACGGTCACCATCATGCGGTCGACGGGCTCTAGGCCGTTCTCGGCAATCACCTTCACCTTCGGAAAGGTCACCTCCGGAAACAGTGCCACGTTGATGCGCCGGTAGGCCACCGTGCCCAGCGCCAGCGCCAGCGCCAGCAGCACCGCGATGGGGGCCTTGTAGGCCTGAAAAATGGAAGGACGATTGGGCATTGGATTGGCTATTCTTGGCTTCCTGGAACGTCATGCTGAGCTTGTCGAAGCATCTCTACCTCAGTAGTAAACCAATCGGCTCAACGAAGCGGTAGAGATGCTTCGAAAAGCTCAGCATGACGTTCTTTTACTATTCTTTTTCTGTCGCCGCTACCGGCCGCGTCACCTTCACGGCCGCCGTATCATCCAGCCCGAAGTTGCCGCTGAGCAAGATTTTATCGCGCGGATTGAAGCTGGGGGCTTTGATTTCGATGTGGTCCTTTTCCTGTGCGCCCACCGTCACGGGCACTTTCACGGCCGTGGAGTCATTCAGCAGCTTCATTACCCAAAACTGGGTTTGGGTTTCGTCCGTCAGCACCGCGCCGCGCGGCAGGGTGTTGGCCAGGCGCGGCGCGGTTTTGTCGATTTCAACCTGGACCGCCAGGTTTTCGGGCAAATCGGGGAAGGTGCCCACGGGGCGAATCGTGTAGCGCTGGGTTTGGATGCTCACATCGGCGGTGGCCAGCACTTCGGCCACGCGGCCGTTCAGCAGGCGGCCATCGGGCAGGAAAATACGGCAGCTCTGGCCGGTGCGCACGTAGCGCAGCTGCGTCGCGGGCACGTCGAGCACGAAGCCAAAGCGGCTTTTGTCATAGGTGAGGCCGAGCTGCTCGCCGTCCTGCACGTAGTCGCCGGCCAGCTTGTCGACCGTAGCCATAATGCCCGAGCGGCCCGATTTTATTGGAATAATGCCGCTGAATTTCAGGCGTGGGTCGCCGGTGAGCTTATCCAGATGCAGGGTTCGCGATTCCTTGGTTTGGATGGTGAATACCGTTTGGCCGGCCCGCACCAGCTGGCCCACCACGGGCGTGGGCGGCAGCACGTAGCCGGTGGTGGTAGCCCGCAGCGCATCCTTGGCCGGAAACGCCGATACGGCGCTCAGCCGCAGCACGTCGGTCAGCGTATCGGTCTGGATGCTGCCGATGGTGACCAGCGCCTTGGGCTTCACGGTGGCCTCTTCGGCGTCACTAGCGGGCGCGGCCTCGCCGGCGGCGGCGGGGTCTTTCGCTCCGCAGGCCGCAAGCAGGGGAAGGAGCAGGAGAAAGTGTAGGTGGCGGGTGAGGAAATTCATAAAGGGAATAAGCACGTCAGGCGGCGCTGCGCTCCGCCTGACAGCACAAACAAAGTAGCGCTACTGCTCGGCCAGGTAATCCAATGCAAACCGGCTTCTGAGCTGGTCCGTCTGCGCCTGGGTCAGGCTGAATTGCAAGGTTCGGTAACTGGTCACCAGGTTGAGATAATCGAGAATGGCCACGTCGCCCGTCGCCAGCTGCTGCCGGGCGGCCCCCACCAGCGCATCGGCCACCCGCAGCTGCTCGCGGATGCGTTCCAGCAGCGCATCCGAAGCCCGAATGAGGCCTTCGAGCTGCTCATACTGCTGCCGCCGCTGCACCGTGATAAACTGCCGGTAGCCGCTGCGGCTGCGCTCGCTCAGCTCGATGCGCTGGTATTGCAGCTGGCGCTGGTGGCCGTCGAAAATTGGAATACCCAGCTGCAAACCGGCCCCGATGCCCAGGCTATGGCCCAGCATCGCGGGCAGGTAGGAGGATGATTGCAGGCCGCCATCGAACACGGCGCTCACTTTGGGGCGGTAAAAAGCATCCACGGCGCGGCGGTCCAGCAGCAGGCGGAGGCTGTCGAGGGTGTACTGGCGCTGGGCCGGGGCCAGCAGGCCGGCCAGTGGGCGATGGGTGGGCGGGTTGGGCGCTTCAATGCTGATGAGCGCCGTGTCGGCCACGCCGGCCAGAGCGCGCAGGGTGCCCAGCTCGCGGCGGTAGGCCAGGCGGTTTTGTTCCACGGTCACCTCCTGGGTGCGTACCGAAAGGTAGAAACTCAGGTACTGCGTTTGCTTGAAAATGCCGCCGTTCACCAGCTGGCGCAGGATTGCATCTTGCTGGCGCAGCTGCGCCAGCAGCGTGCGGCTGAAGCTGAGCTGGGTTTCGGCGGCGTAGGCGGTGATGAACTGGTCGGTGATGTTGCGGCGCAGGTCCAACGCCGAAAGTTGGCCATTGTTGCGGAGCACCTGGCCCTGGCTGGCTATTATCTGGTAGTCGTTTTGGAGCTGAAAGCGGTTGAACAAGGGCTTGGTCGCCTGCGCAAAGGCTGCGAAGTTGCCCCCGTTGGAAACCGCATTGTCGTAGCCCAGCACCTGCACATCCTGGCCGTCTACCTTTTTGGTAATGCTGGGGTAAAAAATTGCCGAGCCGATGCCGCCCACCTGCACGCCGTTCTGGCGGGCGCGCACCAGACTATCGATGCGGTTTTGGCGCACCTGGTTGGCCGTTTCGCGCAGCAGTGGGCTGTTGCGGCGGGCCACCAGCAGGAAGTCATCGAGCCGGCGCGGGCTGGCGGGCGCGGCGGCCACGGCGGGCAGCGGGGCAAGCACGGCCGGAGCCGGCACGCCCTGGGCGCGGGCCGCGCCGGCAAACAGGGTGGGCAGGCCAACCAGGACCAGGCCCCCAATCAGGCGGGGAAGGCGAACGAACAACTGATGGGGGAGGATGATAAGCGCCACAAAGCTGCGGGGGGATTCTGAAGAAAATCGGGCCGGGCCCGGCCCGGAAGCCGGGCCCGGTGCCGTGCATACGCACAACAGGTCAGAAAGTCTTCAACCTTTGGTGCGTCCTTCGCTCCCGGCCCCGCCAAATCGGCCTACCCAACTATGAAAATTCTGCTTGTTGAAGACGAAGCAGCGCTGCGCACGGCCCTGGCCGGCTCGCTGCGCCAGGCCGGCTACGTGGTAGACGAAGCCGCCAGCTTCGCTCAGGCCCACGAAAAAATCGAGCTCTACCAATACGACTGCGTGTTGCTGGACCTGACCCTGCCCGACGGCACGGGCCTGGATTTGCTGCGCGCCCTCAAGGCCGAGGGTTCGCCGGCGGGCGTGCTCATCATCACGGCCCGCGACGCGCTCGATGACAAAATCGCGGGCCTCGACCTCGGAGCCGACGATTACCTCATCAAGCCCTTTCATCTCTCCGAGCTCAACGCCCGGGTGCGGGCCATCATCCGCCGTCGCAACTTCAACGGCCAGCAGCAAATCGTTTTCCGCGACCTGCTGGTGCTGCCCGACCTGGCCGAAGTACACGTCCGCGGCGAGCAAATTATGCTTACCAAAAAAGAATACGACCTGCTGCTGTATCTGCTGGCCAACCCGGGGCGCATCCTCACCAAAGAGGCCATCGCCGAGCACCTCTGCGGCGATGCCGTGGACACGGCCGACTCGTTCGACTTCATCTATACCCATCTCAAAAACCTGCGCAAAAAAATGCAGGAGAAAGGGGCCGATAACTACATCCGCACCATGTACGGGGTGGGGTACAAGCTGAGCCAGGAGTAGCTGTGAAATAGCCAACGTCGTGGCTTACATCATATTAAGAAGGCGGCATTCGTGCGCAGCGAAAATGAAGATGGGTCCGCAGGGAGGTAAGTCGGATAACTGGATTACATTTGTAAATAAATATATAATTTATAAAATCTATTTATCCTTCCTGGTTACTCACATACCATTACCCCTGCCATCATTTATAATTGGGCAAAATAACGCTTCCTTGGTAATTTGAGGAAGGTTTTTGTTGACTTCGCCGCTCCAATGAACCTGCTCAACGCCACTACCCGGTACTACTTATTGCTGGCTCTTTTTCTGTTCGGGGTGGGCAGCGTGGGGCTGTACTACGGCATTAGCTGGGCGCTGCGGGCCGAAGTGGACGAACAGCTGGCCGGCCGCCGCCTGGAAATGCTGGCCCGGGCCCGCGCTGGCCAGCAGTTGCCGGCGGCCGAGCTGGCTGGTTTGCTCGACATCGACCGCCAGCCCCGCCACCCCGGCCTGCGCGATACGGTGCTTTTTGATGCCCAAGAGCACGAAATGGTGCCGCACCGCCAGCTCAGCTTCGCGCTGGCTGCGCCCGGGCAGCCGCCGGTTTCCATCACCCTGCGCAAGTCGCTGGTCGAAACCGAAGACCTGCTGGGCGTGGTGCTGGCCGTGATGATAGCCGTGCTGGCCCTGCTGCTGGCCGGCATGGTGGGGCTGAACCGTTGGCTCTCGGCCCGATTGTGGGCCCCGTTTCGATACACGCTGGGCGCCTTGCGCGGCTATAACCTGCAGCAGCACCAGCCGCTGGCACTGCCCGCGCCCGCCGTGGCAGAATTTGCCGAGCTTAACCAGGCCCTGAACGGCTTCAGCCAGCGCCTGGTGGCCGACTACGAAAACCTGCGCGAGTTCACGGCCAACGCGGCCCACGAAACCCAAACGCCGCTGGCCATTATGCAGGCCCAGCTCGAACAGCTGCTGCAAGTGCCCGCCCTAGCCGAAGACGTGACCGCCGGCCCACTCGTGGCCGAGCTGTACCGGGGCACGCTGCGGCTTTCGCGCCTGCACCAGGCGCTGAGCCTGCTCAGCAAAATCGAGAACCGGCAGGTGGGCGAGGCCCAGCCCATCCGCCTCGATGAGCTGCTGACCGAGAAAATGGCCCAGCTCGAACCCTTGTTTGAAGCCCGCGAGCTGCGCTACGGCCTCGATATCGCGCAGGCCCCCGTGGTAGTGTACCTCCACCCCGGTCTGGCCGATTCGCTGCTGCAAAACCTGCTGCAAAACGCCGTGCGCCACAACGTGCGCGGCGGCGAGCTGATGGTCACCCTCACCCGCCACGAGCTGAAAGTGAGCAACACCGGCCCGGCCACCACCGGCGACCCGGCCCGGTTCTTCGAACGCTTCCGCAAGCACAACGCGGCTTCCGACTCGCCGGGCCTGGGCCTGAGTATCGTGCAGCAAATCTGCGCGCACTACGGTTTCGGCCTGCGCTACACCCTGGCCGAGCACGGGACCCGCCACATCCTGCGCGTGGCACTGCCCGCCGCGCCCGTTGCGGTTGGCGCGGCGGCCCCGGCCGCCCTCACGGCTTCAGAATAAGCTCAGAATGAGGACAGAAAAGCCACAGGATGAGTAAGTAGGTTTGGGCCGATATTCACCGAACCCAACAACCTTACCATGAAAAACCTCGTGTTGACCTTGGCTGCCGCCGCGCTGCTGGCTCCCGCCGCCCACGCCCAGAAAGTGGCCGCCGCCAACGTGCCGGCTGCCGTCACGGACGCATTCAGAAAAAACTTCCCCGCCGTGAAAGCCGTGAAATGGGAGAAGGAAGGAGCCGACTATGAGGCCGGCTTCGACATGGGTAAAGCCGAGATGTCGGCCGTCATCACCGCCGCCGGCGTGCTGAAAGAAACCGAAACGGAAATGGCCGTATCCCAGCTGCCCGCCAGCGTGCAAAAGGCGCTGGCCACCAGCTACAAAGCCTATAAAATCACGGAAGCGGCCAAAATCGTGACGGCCGCCACCGGGGCCACTACCTACGAGGCCGAAATCAGCCAGGCAGGCAAGCACCGCGACGTTTTGTTTAACCCCGATGGCACCGAAGTGAAGCGGTAGCCGCTAAAAAAAGCGCCGCCGTAGGCAGCCTGGCGCTGAATTTGACGTATGAGAAGCGGGGGGGGGGGGGGGGGGGGGGGGGGGGGGGGGGGGGGGGGGTGGGGGGGGGGGTGGGGGGGCGGGGGGGGGGGCGGGGGGGGGCGGGGGGGGGGGGCGGGGGGGGGGGGGGGGGGGGGGGCGGGGGGCGGGGGGGGGGCGGGGGGGGGGGC
>NZ_JBEPPC010000006.1:0-299425 GCF_040547115.1 Hymenobacter sp. UYCo722
AAGAGCGGCCCGATGGCATTCTGGTGGCCTTTGGCGGCCAAACAGCCCTGAACTGCGCCGTGGCCCTGTACCGCGCCGGCGTGTTCGAGCAGTACAACGTGCAGGTGCTGGGCACGCCCGTGCAGAGCATCATCGACACCGAGGACCGGGAAATTTTCAAGGTCAAGCTCGACCAGATTGGCGTGCTCTCGGCCCGCAGCGTGGCTTGCACTAGCATGACCGAGGCCCTGGCCGCTGGCGAAACCATCGGCTTCCCCATCATCGTGCGGGCCGCGTTTGCGCTGGGCGGGCTGGGCAGCGGCTTCGCCAACAACCTGGACGAGCTGCGGGCCCTGGCCCGGCAGGCGTTCACGACGTCGGACCAGATTCTGGTGGAAGAATCGCTGAAGGGCTGGAAGGAAGTGGAATACGAAGTGGTGCGCGACCAGTTTGATAACTGCATCACGGTCTGCAACATGGAGAACTTCGACCCCATCGGCATTCACACCGGCGAGAGCATCGTGGTGGCCCCGTCGCAGACGCTGAGCAACCGCGAGTACCACAAGTTGCGCAGCATTGGCATCAAAACCATCCGGCACCTAGGCATTGTGGGCGAGTGCAACATTCAGTACGCCCTCGACCCCGTTTCCGAAGATTATCGGGTGATTGAGGTGAATGCCCGCCTCTCGCGCTCGTCGGCGCTGGCCTCAAAAGCCACGGGCTACCCGCTGGCCTTCGTGGCCGCCAAGCTGAGCCTGGGCTATTCGCTGGCCGAGCTGAAAAACAGCGTCACGCAGACGACTTCAGCCTTTTTCGAGCCCGCCCTCGACTACGTGGTGGTGAAGCTGCCGCGCTGGGACCTGGGCAAATTCTCGGGCGTGAACCGCCAGATTGGCTCGGCCATGAAGAGCGTGGGCGAGGTGATGGCCATCGGCAAATCGTTCGAGGAAGCCATTCAGAAGGGCCTGCGCATGCTCGATACCGGCAAGCGCGGCTTCGTGGCCAACCGGCCCGAAAACATTGAAAAGGATACCATCGATAAGCTCCTAAGCGAGCCCAACGAGGAGCGCATCTTCGCCATCAACAACGCCTTCGAGGCCGGCTACACGCTGGAGCAGGTGCACCAGCTGACGAAGATTGACCACTGGTTTTTGCAGCGCCTGCACACCATTTTCGAGCTGGGCCAGCAGCTGGCCGCCGGCCGCGCCGTGGGCCTGGATTCTTTGGAAACCAAACTGTTGCGCGAGGTAAAGAAAGCCGGTTTTTCGGACCAGCAGATTGCCGTGCAGCTGCTGGGCGAGGGCGACGTGAAGGCCGACGAGCTGCGCGTGCGCGCCCGCCGCAAGGCCCTGGGCGTGCTGCCCGTAGTGAAGCAGATTGACACGCTGGCCGCCGAATTCCCGGCCAAAACCAACTACCTCTACACCACCTACCACGGCACCGAACACGACCTGGCCCGCGAAACCGCGAAGTCCATCGTAGTGCTGGGCTCGGGTGTGTACCGCATCGGCTCATCGGTCGAGTTCGACTGGTGCGGCGTGCAGGCCGTGCAAACGGCCGCCGAGGAGGGCTACAAAACCATCCTCATCAACTACAACCCCGAAACCGTTTCGACCGACTACGACGTGAGTGACCGGCTCTACTTCGAGGAGCTGAGCTTCGAGCGGGTGCTGGACATCCTGGATTTCGAGCAGCCCGGCGGCGTGATTCTGAGCACCGGCGGCCAGATTCCCAACAACTTAGCCATGCGCCTCGAAGAAGCCCACGCGCCTATTCTGGGCACCACGGCCGCGCACATCGACGAGGCCGAGAACCGCCACAAGTTCAGCCGCATCATGGACGAGCTGGGCATTGCCCAGCCGCGCTGGAAGGAGCTGACCTCGCTGGAAGCCATGAACGAGTTCGTGCGGGAAGTGAGCTACCCGGTGCTCATCCGACCGAGCTACGTGCTGTCGGGCGCGGCCATGAACGTGGTTTCCAACGCCTTCGAGCTGGAAGAATTCTTGAAAGCCGCCAAGGAAGTAAGCGCCGAATACCCGGTGGTCGTGTCCGAATTCATGCAGGAAGCCAAGGAAATCGAGCTGGACGCGGTGGCCGACCAGGGCGAAATCGTGAGCTACGCCATTTCCGAGCACGTCGAATTTGCCGGCGTGCACTCCGGCGACGCCACCATGTACTACCCGCCCCAGCGGGTGTACGTGGGCACCATCCGCAAGCTCAAAATCATTGCCGAAAAGGTGGCCAAGCGCTACGAAATCAGCGGCCCGTTCAACATTCAGTTCCTGGAAAAAAATGGGGCCATCAGCGTGATTGAGTGCAACCTGCGTGCCTCGCGCAGCTACCCCTTCGTGTCGAAAATATCGGGCAACAACCTCATTAAAAAGGCTACGCAAGTGCTGCTGGGCAAGCAAGTACCCCGCGACGAAAGCGAGCGGGTCTACGACCTGCCCTTCGTGGGCGTGAAGGCCCCGCAGTTCTCCTTCACCCGCCTGCCCGGTGCCGACCCGGTGCTGCGCGTGGACATGGTGAGCACCGGCGAAGTCGGCTGCCTGGGCGACACGGCCGAGGAAGCGCTGCTGAAATCGATGCTGAGCGTGGGCTACAAAATCCCGGCGAAAACGGTGCTCATTTCCGGCGGGCCCCTCCAGTCGAAAGTGGCGCTGCTCTCGGCCAGCAAGCTGCTGGTGCAGCGCGGCTACCAGCTTTACGCCACCCAGGGCACCCACCGCTTCTTCGCTGAAAACAACGTGCCCAGCAGCCTCCTCTTCTGGCCCGACGATATGCAGGAGCCCAACGTGCTAACGTATTTGAAGGAAAAGAAAATCGACCTGGTCATCAACATCCCGAAAAATCTCTCGAAAGGCGAATTGGATAACGACTACAAAATCCGCCGCACGGCCGTGGATTCAGGCGTCGGATTGCTGACGAATGCGCGGCTGGCCAAGGCATTCATCCGCGCCTTTTGCACGCTGGGAATGGAGGATTTGAAGATTAAGAGTTGGAATGAGTATAAGGCGATGTAGCGCGGACTTTGCAGTCCGCGTGGCTGTACACCGACCTGATATTTGCATTGAGAGCATGTTAAAATTCAAGTATTCTAAATACCTGTACCGCGAAAACTTATTCACTGAACCCGACCAACCGTTTGGCCCAGATGCCCGTGTATAAATCCCTCATCAAACCCCTGCTCTTCAACTTCGACGCTGAGCGCGCCCACCACCTCGTTTTCGATAATCTGCGCCGTGCTGCGCGGATGCCGGGTACCAAAGCGCTGTTGCGGACGCTGTATAATTTCCAGGATTCCAGCCTGGAGCGGGAGGTTTTCGGGCTGAAATTCCCGAACCCCGTGGGCCTGGCGGCGGGGTTTGACAAGAACGCGGTCCTGACCGATGAGCTGGCCACGCTAGGCTTTGGCTTCGTGGAAATTGGGACCGTGACGCCCCGGCCGCAGCCCGGCAACCCCACGCCGCGCCTGTTTCGGCTGCCGCAAGACGAGGCGCTGGTGAACCGCATGGGCTTCAACAACGACGGGGCAGCCGTGGTAGCGGCCCGGCTGGCCCGGCGGCGCAATCGCCAGCTTATCATCGGCGGCAACATCGGCAAGAACAAGGACACGCCCAACGAGCACGCCGCCGCTGATTATGTGGCCGGCTTTGAGGCTTTGGCCGGGGTAGTCGATTACTTTGTGGTGAACGTGAGCTCGCCCAACACGCCCAACCTGCGCCAGTTACAGGAGAAAAAACCCCTCATTGAGCTATTGCAGCAGGTGCAGGCCCGAAACCTGGCCCGCGCCGTGCCGCGTCCGCTGCTGCTCAAAATCGCGCCCGACCTCACGGATTCGCAGCTCGACGACATTCTGCTCATCGCCCGCGAAACCAACCTGAGCGGCCTCGTCGCCACGAATACCACTATCAGTCGCGATAACCTGAGCACCGAGCCTGATTACGTAGCCAGCCTGGGCGCGGGCGGCCTGAGCGGCAAGCCGCTGCGGGCGCGGGCCACCGAAGTCATCCGCTACCTGCACCGAAAATCGGACGGAGGGCTGCCGATTATCGGTGCCGGTGGCATTCACTCGGCGGCCGATGCACGGGAGAAGCTGGACGCGGGGGCTTCGCTGATTCAGCTTTACACCGGGTTCATTTATGAAGGACCGGCGCTGGTGAGCCGGATAAACCAGAGCCTGGTGCCAATAGGATAAGGGGTCGCACAATAGTAGGTACGGAAAACAACGGTAGGGAGTGCCAGTCGACCGGGTTTGGGTCCGCCTGAATCCGTGGCGGGCGAGGCATCTCGCAAAACGACCGTTTGAGTGAACTAACGTCGAGTTGCGTTTGGGGTGCGAGGCCGGGTTAATACAGTACTTTTTTGAAAGTGTACCGCATCACCCGGTTCTTTTTAACTAGTACCAACGTGTCTGAGAGCGAGCGCTTTCGTAGACTGTCGCCCACAACTGCCATTGCCATGAACCCGCTTGCACCTCCCTCTTGCTTGGCGGGAAAGAAGCGGTAACGGTGGAAGTCCGTTAAGGTCACGCGCACTGCGAAGCCTTTGTTCGTGGTTTCAAGGGCTTGAATTTTGCCGACCACTGGCGTGCGAAAAAGTGTCTCAAAGGCATCCTGATTGCTTTTAATAGCATAATAATAACCACCAAGCCATAGCAGTAACACGAATCCCAGCCCCCACCAATACTTTCTGAAGAATGCCGCCATTAATAGTCCTGTGTGAAAGACGAAAGATATCCTCCCTTTATTGAACCACCAGCAACAGCCCACTAACAAGAGGCCCGCAAGCTACTGCAGGGCCGGACGAGTTTAAGAAACTCGTCTATGATTCAAAGTTTACGAAACGTGCTGAGGGGTTGAGTTTCGTAGACGCCAAACCAGCGCCTGCCCCCGACAAATGAATGCCCGCCAGCAGGCCGCAACGAAACTATAAGCTGCAAAGAACCCGCAAGTCACAGTTGACGGCATGCCGATAATGGGGTAGAGCAGCGCCATTGTACGCTTCATCCTTGAACGATTAGGTAGTAAGTCATAAGTGATTAGCAGTTAGTCTTGAGTTAATATACTGATTGTCAATGCGATAAAGTTTTGCCACTTGTTGCTTACTTCTGACTACTCACTTAGTCCCGCGCCGTACTCACGGTTACCGTCCAGGGTTCAAGACGCACGATATTGCGTCTTCACATCATCGGCCGTTCATATGCTTTCCCTGCTCACCTTCCGCCTGCATGGCACCGTGCCAGCAGCCACTGGCCGCGAGTTGAAAGCCAGCCTACGCGAAGCCCAGGAAGCTGGCACTGACCACCACCGCGCCCAGAAGCAGTTTTTTGCCAAGTTCGATGCCGTGCTCGACCGCGCACCCATCGGCCCGGCTTACTTCGAAAACGAGAAGACGGCCGAGGTGCTGGCCGGCGAAATAATGATGCTGGAAGAAACCGGCTTCCGCGTGCACGGCTTCGCCATTTTGCCCAACCATATCCACCTTGTGCTGGAGCTGCCCGACGACAGCCCGCTTTCCTTCGCCAAAGCCATCGACCTGCTGCACCTGCGCACCGGCACCAACTGCCGCCGCCTGGTGCGCCCCAAGCTCCCGCCCGAGGCCGAGTTCTGGCAAGTTGGCTGGCACGAATACGCCGTGCAGGATGCCGCCGAGCTCATCCGCCTGTTGGCCTACGTACGCGGCAATGCCCGCGCCGCCGGCCTGCCCGCCCGGTTTCAGGAGTGGCCTTATGTGAGTGAGTGAAGCGATGGAAGCCCGTACTTGCCACCCTGCTCCAGCTCCGGATGACAGCCTTACTTCCAGTCAGCTCCAATCCCGGCGCGCCAAACATCCGTAGCTCTGGCCACCTATGCGCTTGCTGTTCCTTCTGTTTCTGGGATTATTCGGCCTCGCCAGCCACGCCGCCCCTGCTCCGGCCGATACCCTGCGGCCCCTTAGCCCCGGACGGCTGCTGCGCTATACCTACGCCAACGACCTGTTTTTCCGCACCGACTACTATTTCACGCAGGGCATGACGGGCACGCTGGTACACCCGGCCCTGGCGCGGCTGCCCGTGCGGCACCTGCTGGCGGCCGGCCCGCGCGGCAGCACGCAATGCCACGGCCTCACACTGCGCTACGATGGTTTTACGCCTCTCCGCATTCAGGACGCGTTTATTCGGGTGGGCGACCGGCCGTATGCCGCCTATTTGTACGCATCGTTTTTCCGAACCAGCAACCACTTGGTTCGCCAGCAGCGCCTGACCACGGCGCTCGAAATAGGCTTTATCGGCCCGGCAGCGGGCGGCAAGGAATTGCAAACGGCCATCCATCGCGCCACGGGAAATGCGGAGCCGCGCGGCTGGGACTACCAGATTCGCAACGCCCCCATCATCGGCTATCACCTGGCGTTTGAAAAACAGGTACTGGCCGCCGGCCGCCACGCCGAGCTGCTAGCCGACGCGGAGGCCTCGCTGGGCACCCTCTACACCTACGCCGGTACCGGCCTGCGCCTGCGCGCCGGGCAATTCAACCCCTATTTTACCAGCCCGGACGGGGCCGGCGCGGGCTCGCGCAGCTGGCAGCTGTACGGCCAGGCCACGCTGGCAGGCCGCCTAATCGGCTACGATGCGACGCTGCAAGGCAGTCTTTTTCGCACCGATGACCCCTACACCCTGGCAGCTGCCAACGTACGCCGGATGGTGCTGCGCAACTCCGGCGGGGTAGTGCTGGCGCACAACGGACTGCGTTTCGAAGCGACCGCAACCTGGATTTCGCCGGAGTTTGCGGGCGCGCGCTCGCACCGCTGGGGGCAACTGAGCGCGACGGCCGCCTTTTGAGGAAAGGCCCCAACCCCGCACCTTACTTCGCCCGGTGAATAATGAGCACGCCGCCCAGAATGACTACCATGCCCACGAAGTGCCAGACGTTGAACGCCTCGCCATCGAGCGCGCCCAGCGCCAGTGCCACGATGGGAATGAGGTAGGTGCTGGAGGAGGCAAACAGCGCCGTAGATTGCTGAATGAGCTTATTGAACAGCACCATGGCCACGGCCGTGCTCATGGTGGCCAGCAGGGCGATGTAGCCGAAGGCCGTCCAGGCCCCCGGCGCGGTGGTTAGCTTGTGCACGAAGCCCGTGCCCAGCAGCAGAAACGCCAGCGCCGGCCCCCCAATGAGCAGCAATAGCATAGACGTCACGGCTATCGGCGTCATCCCCCCCAGCTTGTATTTTATCACGTTCACGCTCAGCCCGTAGCCGATGGTAGCGAACAGAATGTAGCCGCCATACCAGGCGTTGCCCTCGCCGGCGGGGGTAGCATCGCCGCCACTGCCGCCGAGTTGCAGCATGACGACCGTGCCCACCAGCCCCAGCCCGATGCCCAGCACCCGCAAGCCCGTGAGCCGCTGCCCAAACAGCAGCGCCCCCACCAGCAGCGTAAACACCGCCGTAAGGGCATTGAGCACCCCCGCCAGCCCCGAAGCCAGTTTTGTTTCCGCGTACGCGAACAGAAAAGCCGGCAGCAGCGTGCCCACTACCCCGCTCAGGGCCAGCCATTTGAAGCGGCTGCGGTCGGTGCTGCCCACGTGCCGCAGGGAAAACGGCAGCAGCAGCAACGCCGCCACGCTCACCCGAATAGCGCCCAACTCCAGCGCCGAAAACACCACCAGCCCCTTTTTCATCAGAATAAACGACGTGCCCCAGATGCAGGCCAGCACAATCAGCAGCGCCCAGGCCAGCGGCGTGGTGGCGGCCGGCGCGGCCAGGGCCAATGCCTCGGCGGCTTGGAGGGAAGCTGATTCGTCGGGGCCGCCCCCGATGGCCGCCGCGCCGCCGCCCGAAGCAACTTTAGCGGGGCGAGGCACGAGTGAAGGCGTAGCGGCAGGAGGAGTTTTCAGCGACATGCCGCAAAGGTACGTGGGCGTCGCACGGCGGCTTCGGGCCGGCACATCGGTGCTATTTCGCCGCGGCCACTTTTTTTCCAACCTGATTTTTGTCAGGTGTGGCCCGGGCGGGAAGCGCAGGGGCCGTTGAGCGCGTTTCGTCCCCTGATATTCGTCATCTTTCCCCTCGAACCCTACTTATCCCCGGACTGTTATGATACCGTACCGAAATCCTACCGTATTTTTGTAGTCCGGTTTCGTGCCGAGTATATCTATGTCGCATCCGTTCAAGGCCGTTAGCCTCTCCTTCAAGAAAGCCCCGCTTGCCATCCGCGAGCTGCTTTCGCTGGACGAGGCCGCCTGCCGCCGCTTCCTGAATACGCTGCATCAGGAGTTGGGTCTATCCGACCTGCTCGTGCTGAGCACCTGCAACCGCACCGAGGTGTACTACGCCGCCGAGGACGACCGCAGCCGCGAAATCATCCTCGCCCTTGGCGAACTGAAAGACCGGGCCGACATCGGCCAGTTCCTGCCCTATTTCGACTTGCTGCCCGATGCCGATGCGGCCGTGCGTCACCTTTTCGAAGTGGCCATGGGCCTTGAAGCCCAGGTAGTGGGCGACCTGCAAATCAGCAACCAGGTGAAAACGGCTTACCAATGGGCCGCCGATGCTGATGCCGCCGGCCCCTTTCTGCACCGCCTGCTGCACACGGTTTTCTTTACTAACAAGCGCGTGCAAACCGAAACCAGCTTCCGCGATGGGGCTGCTTCCGTGAGCTACGCCGCCCTGGAGCTGGTGGAAGAGTTGACCGCCGACGTGGCCAACCCCAAGGTTTTGGTGGTTGGGCTGGGCGAAATCGGAGCCGATGTGTGCCGCCATTTGTCGGCCAGCAAAGCATTTGGCGAAGTGGTGCTCTGCAACCGCACCCGCGCCAAAGCCGAGGCGCTGGCCGAAGAATGCGGGATGCGCATCGTGGATTTTGAAGACTTGGTGCCTGCTCTCAAGGAAGCCGACATCATCATTTCCTCCATCAACCGCGCCGAGCCATTCTTTACCCGCGAGCTGGCCGAAAACCTCGACGTCCTCAGCTTCAAGTTTCTGATTGACCTGAGCGTGCCCCGCAGCATCGCGGCCGATGTGGAGCAGGTGCCCGGCGTACTGGTCTACAACATCGATGCCATCCAGAGCAAGGCTTCGGCCGCGCTGCAAACCCGCCTGGCCGCCGTGCCGCAGGTGCGGGCCATCATCGCCGAAAGCATTGCCAGCCTGAATGACTGGGCCAAAGAAATGATGGTTTCGCCGCTCATTCAGAAGATGAAAGCCAGCCTGGAGCAGCTGCGTCAGGAAGAGCTCGACCGCTTCCAGAAAAAGGCTACCCCCGCCGAAAGCAAGCTGCTCGACGAAGCCACCCGCTCGCTGATGCAGAAGATTCTCAAGCAGCACGTGCTCCAGCTCAAAGCCGCTTGCAAGCGCGACGACGGCGGCCAGCTGGTAGAGTTACTGGGAGAATTATTCGATTTGGAGAAGACGGGCGAAACGGCTTGATGCCGACAACCCACGGGGCCACTATGGGATATACCTCCTCCCCTTGTAAAGCGGCAAACGTGGCTTATGCCCAACGAATTTTGACACAGAAGCTGTTCAGAAAGTCGCTAGAATCAATCATTCCGTCATGCTGAGCTTGTCGAAGCATCTCTACTGTTTCGTCGAACGTCGCATACGAAGCGGTAGAGATGCTTCGACAAGCTCAGCTTGGCTGTTCTTCTGATTTCCTAAACCGCTTCATAAAAAGAGCCTCGCGCAATTGCACGAGGCTCTTTTACCTTGAAATTAGCGCCAAACTGGTTTCCCTTGCCCTAGGGAAGCCAGGGAGAGGGAAACCAGCCGGCAGGGCTACACCTGCTCCATCATCTTCTCCCGCTGCTTGATGCGCTTGTCGTTGTTCACGGCCGTGGGCACCACCGTCACCACCACGTATTTCGAGGTGGGCGTGTTGCTCACCTTGGCCACGCTGGTGATGGGCACCAGTGGGTTGGCCTCGGGGAAGTAGGCCGACACGTTGCCCTTCGGAATGTCATAGGGCACGGCCACGAACTTCTCCACGGTGCGTTCCTCGCCCTGGAAGTGGCTGGTGATGTCGATGAGGTCCTTGGCTTTGATGCCTCGAGTGGCCATGTCGGCCGGGTTCATGAATAACACGCGACGCTCGCCGTGGATGCCGCGGTACCGGTCGTTATACTCGTAAATTGTGGTATTGAACTGGTCGTGTGAGCGCACGGTCATCAGAATGAGTTGGTCGGGCTCGACTTCGTACTTCTCCAGCGTGGTGGTGCTGAAGTGGGCCTTGCCATCCTTAGTCGTGAATTTGCGCTCGCGTGGGCCGTTGGGCAGGTAGAATCCCCCGGGCTCCCGCAGCTTCTTATTAAAATCCTCGAAGCCGGGGATAACGCGGCTAATAGAATCCCGAATTACGTCGTAATTCTCGGTCATGGCCACCCAGTTGGTCTTGGTTTTGTCGCCGAGCGTGGCAATGGCCATGCCGCTGATGATGGCTACTTCGCTAAGCTGGTCGCCATCGAGCGGCACCAGGATGCCTTTATTCTGGCTCACCACGCCCATCGAGTTTTCGCAGCTGGTCATCTGATGGCCGCTCTTCTGCATGTCGATATCGACGTGGGCGAAAGTGGGCAGCAACAGGCTGGTTTCGCCGGTGGTGAGGTGGCCACGGTTGAGCTTGGTGCCCACAAACACGGTCAGCTTCTGCTTGCGCATTGCTTCGGCGATAAACTCGGTATCGGGGCCGGCGGCCAGCAGGTTGCCGCCCAGGCTAAAGTACACCCGGGTTTTGCCCGCGTGCATGGCCTTGAGGCTTTCCACCACGTCGAGGCCGTCCTCACGCGGAGCAGAGAACTTGAACTCTTTTTCCAGCGCATCGAGGAAGGGAGCATGCATCCGCTCCCAGATGCCCATTGTGCGGTCGCCCTGCACGTTGGAGTGGCCGCGCACCGGGCAAGTGCCCGCACCGGGCTTGCCAATGGCCCCCTTCATGAGGTGCAGGTTCACGATTTCCTGAATCGTTTCGACGCCCTTGCGCTGCTGCGTAACGCCCATGGCCCAGCAAGTAATGATTTTCTGCTTGTGGGCAATGATGTTGGCCGCTTCCAGCAGCTGGACGCGGCTAATGCCACTGATTTCCTCAATTTCCTCCCAGCTCGTGTTGCGAATGTTCTGCTCGAACGAGTCGAAGCCTTCGGTGAATTCGGCCACAAAGCTGCGGTCCACCACTTGGCCGGGGTTCAGGTCCTCGGCCTCGAACAGGTGCTTCATGATGCCGCGCAGCAGGGCCATGTCGCCGTCCACGCGCACTTGCAGAAACACATCCGTGAGCTGCGTGCCGTCGCCCATAAGCGCGCCCAGCGCCCGCAGCGGGTTCATGAAATCCTGGGGGTTTTTGAAGGCGACGAGGCCAGCTTCAATCAACGGGTTGATGCTGATAATTTTGGCCCCGTTGCGCTTGGCCGCTTGCAGGGCCGAAAGCATACGCGGGTGGTTGGTGCCCGGGTTCTGGCCGATGATGAGGATGACCTCGGCCTCGTGAATATCATTCAGCGTAACCGAGCCTTTGCCCAGGCCCAGCGTGGGGCTCAGGGCCGAGCCGCTGCTCTCGTGGCACATGTTGGAGCAGTCGGGCAGGTTGTTGGTGCCGTACTCACGAACGAAGAGCTGGAACAGAAAGGCCGGCTCGTTCGGAATCTTGCCCGAGGTGTAGAACACGGCTTCATCCGGCGTTTTGCAGGCGTTCAGCTCCTTGGCAATAAGGTCAAACGCATCGGGCCAGGCAATGGGCGAGTAGTGGTTGTCGCCGGGTCGCTTCACCATGGGATGGGTGAGGCGGCCGGTGTTGTTCTGGTCGCGGTCGGTGAGGCGCGAGAGCTCGGCCAGGCTGTGACGAGCAAATAGCTCGGGACCAGCGGCCTTGTCATCAGCATCGGAGGCGGTGGCTTTGGCTCCGTTTTCGCAGAACTCGGCTATCGAGCGGTGCTCGTCGGGGTCGGGCCAAGCGCAACTAGAGCAGTCGAACCCGTTCTTCTGGTTCAGGCCCAGCAGCGCCTTGGTGCCGCGTCCTACGCCGCCCTCGCTCCAGCTGAACTGCATGGATTTGATAACGGCCGTGACGCCAGCCGCTACCTTTTCACGTCCTTCCAGCCGCAGGCCGGTGAGGGCCTCGGGCGGCTGGGCCAGAATGGGGTGCAGGTACTTGGCCTCCATGGTGGGCGGGGCCGGAACGTGCTCTTCGGCGGGCGGGGTACCGGCGCTGGCTTCGTGCATGGCTTTGGTAGGATTATCGGCGTTCGGAATTTCGTGGTCGGCTACCGGAGCGTGGCCCTGGTCGGGGCGCTCGCCGCTGGTGGGGGCATGCTTGGCCAGCTGCTCATCGGTTTTGCCAGCCTTACTGGGGTCGGTTTGAGGGGAATCTTCCATCATTTCTAATTGTGAGTTTTGAATTATAAATTATGAGTTGAATTTGGAGAATAGCGGTGGCCAATAGTTCATCGTATCGGCCTCCTCATTACCTGTAGTTCAAAACTCACAAATCCCTAATGTCGGCAGTCCAGGTCCTTCTCAACCAGAATACGCAGATGCTGGTTCTCAGCTAGCGGCAGGAGGTGAGAAAAGCCATTCTGGTCGGTTTCGACCCAGGTTTTGGCCAGCGCAAACGGCACCAGTACCGTCAGGGCACCCGGCTCGTAGTGTACCTGCACGGGCTCGGCCTCGGGCAGGGTTTGGGCGGGCTCGGAGCCGCGCTCCAGCGCGTAGGTAAGGCGCTGAGCAGGATTGAGGCCGAAGTGCACGGCTCCTTCTACGCGGCCCATCTGAGCAAACTCATCTAATTCGCCCTGGGAGAGGCGCAGGCGCAGAGTATCGTCTTCGATGCGGAGTTTCATGACTGGAAAGTTAAACGGCTGACGGCCGAAGCCGTTGCCAAACTATAGCTATTGAGCAAGTTTCTGACAGAACTTCTCCCCGCCGCTGCCACAGCAACCATGCGGGGCGTTTACGCCCCCAGCCGCCAGCCGTGGCTGTAGATGTTGAACCGCTCGTTGCGCACAAAACCCAGGACCGTCATCCCGAAGCTTTCGGCCGCCTGAATAGCCAGGCTGCTCGGCGCACCTACAGCAGCTAAAATCCCGATGCCCGCAGCGGCGGCTTTTTGCACCAGCTCGAAGCTGACTCGCCCGCTCACCAGTAAGATATGCTGGTGCAGCGGCAGCTCGCCCGCCAGCAGCGCCGCCCCGATAACCTTGTCGAGGGCATTGTGGCGGCCCACGTCTTCGCGCAGCAGCAGCAGCTCGCCCTCGGGCGTGAAGAGGGCCGAGGCGTGCTGCCCGCCGGTTTGCTCGAAGCCGGCCTGGGCGGCGCGCAGCTTGTCGGGCAGCTGGTGCACCACGTCGTAGCGCAGGTGCGGGCCGGTGGCGGGCAGCATGGGGCAGGAGGTGGTACGCACGGCGTCGATGCTGGTTTTGCCGCACACCCCGCAGCTGGAACTGGTGTAGAAATGCCGCTCCATGGCCGCAAAATCAACTTTGACGTGGGCCGCCAACTCGGCACGCACCACGTTGCCGGCTTCTTCGGCCTTTTGCACGTCGGGGCAGGGAATGATGCCGAGCAGGTCGGCTTTGGCGTGAATGATGCCTTCGGTGAGCAGGAAGCCGGCGGCCAGCTCCTCGTCGTGGCCGGGGGTGCGCATGGTTACGGACAGGGTGCGGTGCGTGCGCTGGCCATCGACTTCGAAGCCCACCCGGATTTCGAGCGGCTCCTCAGCGGCCAGCTGGTCGGAGGCGGGCACGGGCGGGCCGGCACCGCTCACTTTCTGAATGGTGGCAAATTCGTAGCTGGCGGCGGGTAGCAGAATGCTGGGGTTCATGCGTGGGTAGTTGGTCAGTGCTGAAACGAGCCGGCCGAAAATCGGGCTCGAATATGTCCCAAATAAACAGTACATTGGATGGCGTGTTCGGGCAGGCTCCTGATTTTGAGCCGGCCCCAGACGCACTGCTTGCTCTCCTCTTCCCCGGCTGCGCGTTGGCGCGGCCAGCTCATCCCACCCGGTTTCGATGCGCGTGCGCCCGCTTTCGTCCTCCGCCAACCCGCCGCCGCTAGCGGCGCGCGACGACGCGGCCCTGCTGCGCGCGCTGTCGCTGGATGATACCGCCGCCTTCGCCGCCATCTACGAGCGGTATTGGGATGCCCTGCACGCGCACGCTGGCCGCAAGCTGGGCTGCCCGCACGAGGCCGAAGAAATTGTGCAGGACCTGTTTGTGGCCCTCTGGCACAAGCGCCACTCCGCCGACATTCAGCAACTGAAGCCCTACCTGTTCGCGGCCCTCAAGTACCGCCTCATCGACAGCATCCGGGCGCGCCTAGTGCGCCAGGCCCACGCCGCTACCCCGCCGCCCCGCGCCGACCACGGCACCGAAGAAACCGTAGCCGCCGCCGACCTGCACGCCGCCCTCGACGCCAGCGTGCGCCAGCTCCCGGCCCACGCCCAGAAGGTATTTCGCCTCAGCCGCCTCGAACACCGCACGGTGCCCGAAATTGCGGCCCATTTGCAGGTTTCGGCTAAAACCGTAGAGTACCACCTGGCCCGCTCGCTGAAACTGATGCGCGGCTACCTGCGCGAGTTTCTGCTGGGGCTGGTGCTGCTGACGGGCCTGGGGGCGTAGGCCAATGGTGGGCATATTCCTCGCGAAATAGGGAACGCCCCGAAATAACCGCGCCGCGCCGTGCCGTGGCGGCGGTGCTCATTGGAATAAAAAACGCTGCTGATTTCGACGCGCAAAAAAGTTTTCCTGCCTCACCAGGGTAAAGCTGCCGTGGGCCGACTTACAGGAAAAGCCCCCTTCCGGGCCGGCCCCGCATGAAGCCCTCTTACCTCGCCGATTTACTGAAGCGCTACCTCGACCACGACACCACCGAAGGCGAAGCCTGGACGGTGGACCAGTGGTACGAGGCCCGCGACATGCCCCGGCCCGACCTCACGCCGGCCGAGCAGGCAGCGGCAAGGGCTCGGAGCTGGGAGCAGATTCAGCGGCGGACGCGGCCCCGGCCGCAGCCGCAGGTACGCCCCCGGCACCGCACCGGCATGAGCTGGGCAGCCGCGGCCGTCGTGTTGCTGAGCCTGGGCCTGGGGGCGGTGCGGCAGGGCCTGTTTGTACTGCCACCCGCGGGCACCGTGGCGCAGCAGGCCCCCACCGCCGACCAATTACTCATTGGGCTGCAGGCCGATGGCACCCTCACGGCCCGCAACCTACATGCACACGCCCTACCCCTGGCCCTGGCCGATGGCAGCACCGTGACCCTGCAGCCCGGCGCGCAGCTGCGCTACCCTGCTCGCTTCACGGGGGCGCAACGCGTGGTGCAGCTCGAAGGCGAAGCCTTTTTCGAGGTATTTCACGACGCCGGCCACCCGTTCCGGGTGCTCACCGACAAGCTCGAAACGACGGTGCTGGGTACCAGCTTCGGGGTGCGGGCAGTGCCGGGCCAAGGGGCTGCCACGGTGCGGGTACGCACCGGCCGCGTGCGGGTGCAGGCGCGGGCCGGCCAGCCCACGCCCCCGCAGGCCGCCGTGGTGCTGCGGCCCAACCAGGAAGTAACCTACCAGCCGGCCGCGCCCGCCCTGCGGCCAGTGCTGGTACCGCAGCCCGTGCTGCTGGCCCCGCAAACGCTGACGTTTGAGGAGCAAGCCGTGACGGCAGTGCTGCGTAGCCTGGAGGCCAGCTACGGCGTGCCCATCCGCTACGACGGGGCCGCCCTGGCCGGCTGCACCGTGACGCTGCACTTCGGAACTGAAACGCTCTTTGAAAAGCTCGATTTGCTGAGCCGCGCGCTGGGGGCCCGCTATGAGCGAACCGACACCGCCATTATTTTCCGCAGCACTGGCTGCCAAAGCAAGTAATTTCTCCTACCCTACCCCGAACTCTGCCCCCGCTTTTCACGCCAACTCCCACCACTCATACTTCTTCTCATGACGCAGTTTTTCCGCTTTTACCGCGTGGCAGCGCGGCCGCTTTCCGTAGCCCTGTTGGCCTCGCTGCTGGCTACCGCCCCCGCCGAGGCGGCCCCGGCCGCCCCGGCCCGGGCTCGAACCAGCGACGTGCTGACCCGCCCCGTAACGCTACGCCTGGAGGGCCAGCCCATAAAAGACGTGCTGGCCAGCATCGAGGGTCAGGTGAACATCCGCTTCCTCTACAGCCAGCAGCTGATTGGCGCGGGCCGGCGCGTGAGCGTAGCCGCCACCCAGGAACCCCTGAGCGGGGTGCTGCAATCGCTGCTGCTGCCGCTGGGCATTCAGTATGAGGTAGTGAGCAGCGGCATTCTGCTGGCCCCGGCGGCCGGCGGCGTACGGGCCGGCATTCCCATCAAGGGGCGGGTGCTGGATGAGAACGGCGCGGGCATGCCCGGCGTGACGGTGCTGGAGCAGGGCACCACCAACGGCACCGGCACCGATAGCGACGGCCGCTTCGCGCTGAATGTGCAGCCGGGGGCCACGCTGGTGATTTCGGCCGTGGGCTATAAGAGCCAAACGCTGGCCGTGGGCGAGCGCACGACCTTCGACGTGCGCCTGACAGCCAGCGCCACCGACCTGAGCGACGTGGTGGTGGTGGGCTCGCGTGGCCTGCCCCGCACCGACGTGGAGCGCCCCATGCCCGTGGACGTGCTCAATGCCAAAGAGTTGCAACTGACCGGCCAGACCGACCTGGGCCAGCAGGTGCAATTCAACTCGCCCTCCTTCAACTCGGCTAAAACCGGCGTGAACGGCGTGGCCAACTACGCCGACCCGGCCAGCCTGCGCGGCCTCTCGCCCGACCAGGTGCTGGTACTCGTGGACGGCAAGCGCCGCCACCAGTTTTCGGCCCTGAACCTGAACGTGACCGTGGGCGCGGGCACGGTGGTGACGGATTTGAACGCCATCCCGTCGCTGGCCATCGAGCGGATTGAGGTGCTGCGCGACGGCGCGGCCGCCCAGTACGGCTCCGACGCCATTGCCGGCGTCATCAACCTGGGCCTGAACAAAAGCACCGGCGTGGGCACGGCCAAGGTGCAGTACGGCATCACCAGGGAAGGCGACGGCGCGCAATACCTGGCCGGGGCCAACTACGGCATCAAGCTGGGCAAAACCAACCCCGGCTATGTCAATTTCACCCTGCAATACCAGCACCAGAGCCAGACCAATCGCTCCGATTACTACCGGGGCGGCATCTATACGGCTTTCCCGGCCCTGACTGCGGCCAACCCTAACCCAACCGATGCCCAGATTGCGGCCGAGAATAGCGCCCGCGCTAAAGGGGGCGTGTACCCATCGGTAGGCACGCCCTTTAAGGTGGGGGTTTACGGCAGCAACCGGGCCGATATCTACCAGGGTTTTTACAACCTGAGCATGCCCATTGGGGCGTCGAAATGGGCGGTGTACAGCTTCGGCGGCTACTCGCGCAAGGACATTCTGGCCTACGGCTTTTTCCGCAATGCCCAGCCCAACAACGTCAACTACAGTCCCATTCAGCCCAACGGCTACCTGCCCGACCTGCCCGGCCGCTCCGACGACTACTCGGCCGTGGTGGGCCTGAGCCGCAAGCTGGCCGGCGGCTGGAACCTCGATTTCAGCACTGGCTACGGCTACAACTACCTCGATTTGTTCGTGAACAAGTCGGCCAATCCCTCAATGGGCGCGGCCTCGCCCACCGATTTCTACGTGGGCCGCAGTGCCTTCGGGCAGAGCACCAGCGAGGTGAACGTGAGCCGCAACTACGCCGGCTTGTTCGGCACCAAGTCGTTCAACATTGCCCTGGGCACGCAGTACCGCGTCGACCAGTTCATTCTGAAGGAAGGCAGCCCCGAGTCGTACTTCGTGGGCCCACTGGCGGGGGCGGCACCTGCCATGAACGGCATGCCGGCCCGCACGGCTAAGGCCACGGGCTCCAGCGGCCGGCCGGGCATCGCGCCCGAGGACGCCACCAACGCCACCCGCAGCAACATCGGCGTGTACGTGGACCTCGAAAGTGACCTGACCGAGCGCCTGCTTCTGACCACGGCCCTGCGCTACGAAAACTACTCCGACTTCGGCAGCAACGTGTCGGGCAAGTTTGCCGGCCGCTACAAGATTACGGAAGGCATTTCGCTGCGCGGCTCCGTGAACCGGGGCTTCCGCGCCCCCTCACTGCAGCAGACGTTTAACAGCGTGTCGACTTCGACGGTACAGGGCGGAGCCATTGTGCAAACCAAACAGCTGCGCAACAACGACGCCCGCCTGATTCCGCTGGGCGTGGCCGCCCCCAAGGCCGAAACCTCGTGGAACTACAGCGCCGGCGTGGCCGCCCAGCTCGGCGAGCACCTGCTGCTGACTGTGGACGCTTATCAGATTGATATCCGGGACCGCATCATCGACAGCGAGCGCCTGGTTAAGTCCGACATCAAGGCCCTGCAAACGCCGGAGTTCGCCAACATCAGCGAAATCCGCTTCTTCACGAATGCCATCAACACCCGCACCCGCGGCATCGATTTCGTGACGACGTACAAGACCGATTTCAGTGAGCGCAGCCGCCTGACGGCCAGCCTGGCCTTCACTTTGAATGCCACTAACATCGTGAACACCAGTGCCACGCCCGCCGCCCTGCAGGCCGGCACCGCCAACCGCATTCTGCTGATTGACACCGTGAGCATTGGCCTGATTGAGCGCGCCCAGCCCCGCCAGAAAGTACTGGGCTCGGTCACCTACACGATGGGCAAGTTCAGCATCACGCCCCGCGCCTCGTACTTCGGGCCGGTGACGGCTTATGAGAAGCCAGCCAACCGCAGCACCACCGTTGGGGGCGTGACCACCACCACCTACGTGCCCCATATCAGCCAGGAATTCCGCGGCAAAACGTTGATTGACCTGGCCCTGGTGTACACGCCGGCCCGAGTGCTGTCGCTGACGGTAGGCGGTAACAACCTGTTCAACGTGTACCCCGACAAGGTGGACGCCACTCGCTTCGGCAGCTACTCCAACGGCGAAATTCCCTACACCCGCAACGCGGCGCAGTTCGGCTTCAACGGGGCCTACTACTATGCGAATGCGACGGTGACGTTCTAGGGAGTGATGGGGTGATGAAGTCCGCCATGCCGAGCGCAGCCAAGGCACTTCGCGTGCAGCAGTAAATAATTTACTATCGCAACAAAGCGGGCGAGATGCTTCGGCTGCGCTCGGCATGACCGTTCTTTATCACATCACCACCCCATCGCCCGCGCACATGGCCAACCTCGTTTTGCTGCTGGTGTGTTTGGGGGCGGGGGCACTGTTGCGGCGCGCGCAGCTGGTGCCCTCGGGGGCGCACGCGGTGCTCAATCAACTCATTATTGTGCTGCTGCTGCCGGCGCTTACGTTTCTGCACCTGGCCGAGGCGCGGTTCGACCAACGGTTTTTGCTGCCAATGCTCATGCCCTGGCTGATTTTTGGGGTGGGCTGGCTGTTTTTCGCGGCGCTGGGGCGGCAGCTCCGGCTGGCGCGCGGCACCGTGGGGGCCCTAATTCTGACGGGCGGCATCAGCAGCGTCTCGTTTGTGGGGTTCCCCATTTTCGAGGCGCTCTACGGCAAGCAGGGCCTTGAGCTGGGCCTGGTGATGAGCCTGGCGGGCTCAGTGCTGGTGTCCGTCACGCTGGGGGTGGTAGTGGCCTCGTGGTATGGCGCGGCCCGTCCTTCGTGGCGGGGTATTGGGGCCAATTTGATGGGGTTTCCGCCATTTCTCGCCTTCGTGGCGGCGCTGGTGGCCCAGGCCGTGGGCTACCGGCACCCGGCGCTGGTGCGCGGCGTGCTGGAGAAGCTCAGCGCGCCGTTTCCGGTAGTGGCCTTGCTGTCGGTGGGTATGCAACTGCAGTTCCGGGTGCCGGCCGGGCGGGGACAGATGCTGGCCTGGGGCCTGGGCTACAAGCTGCTACTGGCCCCGCTGGTGGTGTGGGCCTTGTACGTGGGCGTGGCCCAGCAGCACGGCCCGGCCGTGGACCTGTGCCTGCTGGGAGCAGCCATTGGCCCCATGAACACGGCCGCCGTCATTGCCGACCGCTACGGCCTCGACCCACCCCTGGCCGCCCAAATGGTAGGCTTGGGCATTCCGCTCTCGCTTCCGCTACTGGCCCTGCTGGGCTGGTGGCTACACTAATGCAATGAGCAATGAGCAATGAGCAATGAGCAATGAGCAATGAGCAAAAGGAACGTCATGCTGAGCGCAGTCGAAGCATCTCTACCGCAGTAGTAATTCATTCCATTCAATGAAGCGGTAGAGATGCTTCGACTGCGCTCAGCATGACGTTCTGCTGGCTTCGCTTCAACGTTCTGCTGGCTTCGCTTCAACGTTCTGCTAACATTCTACTGACCTAGCTTTAACGTTCCGCTGCCGTTCTTCCACCCGTTATTCCCGCCAAGTACGCTATTCGCCCTGCTATCATGAAACTGAAAAAAATTGCCAAAAACCTAACCTTGTGGGTGCTGCTGGCCATTGTGGCCGGGGCGCTGCTGGGCCATTTCCGGCCGGCCCTGGCCGTGCAAATGGAACCGCTGGGCAAGCGCTTTATTGATGTGGTGAAGCTGTTCATCAACCCTATTATCTTTCTTACCATTACGCTGGGCATCAGCACAATGGGGGATTTGAAGAAGGTGGGGCGAATCGGGGGCAAGGCGCTGCTTTACTTTGAGGTTGTAACCACGCTGGCGCTGCTCATTGGCGTGGCCGTGGCGGCGGTAGTACGGCCCGGCGACGGCGTGAGCACGGGCAAACTCGACACCGGCAAAGTGGGCGAGTTCACGAAGCGGGCGGTCGAGTTTTCGTGGGGCCATTTCCTGGCCGACAACCTTACGCTGCAGGTGCTCATCGTGGCCATTGTGCTGGGCATCGCGCTCAGCAAATACGCCGGCCGCAAGCCCATCATTCACTTCCTGAAAGAATGCTCGAAGTACGTGTTCCGGGGGCTGCACCTGGTGATGCTGCTGGCCCCCATCGGCGCGTTTGGGGGCATGGCCTTCACCATTGGCAAGTACGGCATTGCTACGCTGCTGCCGCTGGGCAAGCTGATGGTGACGGTGTACCTGACGATGGCCGTGTTTATTTTCCTCATCCTGGGTAGCGTTCTGCGCTATTGCGGCATTGGCATGTGGTCGTTTCTCAAGTACATCAAGGCCGAGCTGCTGATTGTGCTGGGCACTTCTTCTTCCGAAGCCGGCCTGCCGGGCCTCATGGAAAAGCTGGAACGCATGGGCTGCGCCCAGCCAGTGGTGGGCCTGGTGGTGCCCACAGGCTACTCCTTCAACCTCGACGGCACCACGATTTACTTATCGCTGGCCACGTTGTTTCTGGCCCAGGTGTTCCACGTCGATTTATCAACCGGGCAAATCGTGACCATGATGGGCATTCTGATGGTGACGAGCAAGGGCGCGGCCGGCGTGGCGGGCAGCGGCTTCGTGGTGCTGGCCAGCACGCTTACGGCCATGAAGGTGATTCCGGTGGAGGGCCTGGCCCTGCTGCTGGGCGTGGACCGGTTTATGTCCGAAGCCCGCTCCATCACCAACTTCATCGGCAACGGCGTGGCCACCATCTTCCTGGCTCACAACGAGGGAGCCCTCGACCACGAGCAAGCCGTGGAGGCGCTGGGCAAGCGCCTCAAGCCACTGCGTTTCCGCAAAGGGTATACCAGCGGCGAGTACCTGGGCCAGGTGGCCGAGCAGGCCAGCGAAACGGCCCGCCTGCTGAAAAACAAAAAGTAGCGGGCTGCGCGGCCGGCTTCTTTTGCCAAAGCTGTTTAGAAAGTCGAAAGAACGGTCATGCTGAGCTGGTCAAAGCGTCTCTACCGTGCAAGTAACCAATTGCTATTGCAACGAAGCGGTAGAGATGCTTCGACCAGCTCAGCATGACGGCCTGATTGATTTTGACGACTTTCTAAACAGCTTCACATCCTGAATCAGCCCCGCCCGAATCCTCGTCGCTCCCCCGTGAACATTCTGATTGCGCCCGACTCGTTCAAGGATGCCCTGGCCGCGCCGCTGGTATGCGAGCATTTGCGGCACGGCCTGCACCGGACTTTCCCGGCGGCAACGTACCAGCTGCTGCCCCTGGCCGATGGCGGCGAAGGCACCCTCGAAACGCTGGCTGCCGTGCTCGGCGGCGAATTTGTGCCGGCCGAAGTGCACGACCCACTGTTTAGGCCCATCCGCGCCGAGTACCTGTGGCTGCCCGAAACGGCTACGGCGGTGGTGGAAATGGCCCGGGCCTCGGGCCTGGAGCGGCTGGCCCCCACCGAGCGCAATGCCGCCTGCACCACTACCCTGGGCACCGGCGAGCTGCTGGCCCACGCCCTCAACCGCGGGGCCCGCCACCTCGTGCTCACGGTGGGCGGCAGCGCCACCAACGACGCCGGCTTGGGCCTAGCCATGGCTCTGGGCTATCAGTTTTTCGACGGAAAGGGGCAAATCGTGCCGCCCACCGGCGAACACCTGGCCCGCGTGCACCGCATCGATGCCACGCGGGTGCACCCGCGGCTGGCTGCCGCCAGCTGCCGCGTGGTAACGGACGTGACCAATCCGTTCTTCGGGTCCACCGGGGCGGCCCATGTTTTTGCCGCCCAAAAAGGGGCCGATGCCGCCGCCATTGCCCACCTCGACGCGGGCCTGCGCGCCTTTGCCGACCTACTCGAGGCCACGTTCGGGCTAGCGGTGCAGCAGCTGCCGGGCAGCGGGGCCGGCGGGGGCATTGCCGGCGGGCTTCCTGCGGGCCCGCATCGGCTCGGCCGCCGACTGGGTGCTGGAGCTGACCGGGGCCGACGAGCTGTTGCAAGCTGCCGACTTGCTCATCACCGGGGAGGGCCGCGTGGATGGCCAAACCTGGCAGGGCAAGCTGCTGGGCCGCCTGCTGGCGCGGGCCGCCCGCCACGCGGTGCCCGTGGTGCTGGTGTGCGGCACCCTGCTCGAAATTGATGCCGTACTCGCCGACCCCAACGTGCTCTACGCCACCTCCATCCTCACCGAGCCGCTGCCGCTGGCCGAAGCCCTGCGCCGCACCCCGGCTCTGCTCGAAACCCAAGGGGCGTTATTGGGCCGGTTGCTGGCGCGGGGCGGCCTTCGCGTTGGGTCACCGTCATCGTAGCCATTGATGCTGAGTAGAACAGGGATAACAGCCTCACCATTGAACGGTCATGCTTCGACTGCGCTCAGCATGACGAAAAACAAGATTTCTAGAATAATAGAGTAATTCTAAAAGCTCCCACACTTTTTCCAACCACTTTCAATCCCCATTCCCATGAAAAACTACCACCTCGCCGTTTTCCCCGCCGACGGCATCGGGCCGGAAGTTATTGCGGCCAGCCGGCAGGTGCTGCGCAAGCTAGAGGAGTTGCACGGCGGCGTGCGCTTTGAGACGCGGGACTTCGACTGGGGGTCGGAACACTATGAAAAGACCGGGGCCATGATGCCTTTCGATGGGCTTCAGCAATTGGAAAAGGGTGGGTTTGAGGCTATTTTGATGGGGCCAGTGGGCAGCCCCACCATCCCCGACCACGTGACGCTGTGGGGGCTGCTGCTGCCCATCCGCCAGGGCTTCGACCAGTACGTGAACCTGCGGCCCATGCGCCAGCTCGACGGCGTGGCCTCGCCCCTACGCAACCCCGAGGGGCACCCCATCGACATGGTGTGCATCCGCGAAAACTCGGAGGGCGAGTACGCCGGCGTGGGCGGACGGGTGCACCGGCAGCGGCCCCAGGAGGTGGCGCTGCAGTCGATTGTGTTCACGCGGGCCGCCACGGAGCGCGTCATGCGCTTTGCCTTCGACTACGCACGGCAGCACGGCCGCCGGCTGGTGACCAACGTGACGAAATCGAACAGCATGCAGCATAACATGGTGTTTTGGGACGACATTTTTCAGGAAGTGGCCGCCGGCTACCCCGCCCAGGCCACCGACCAGCAGCTGGTGGACTCGATGACGGCCCGCATGGTGAGCCAGCCGGAAACGGTGGATGTATTCGTGGCCTCCAACCTGTTCGGCGACATCCTCACCGACCTGGGGGCGGCGCTCACGGGCAGCATGGGCCTGGCCCCGAGCGCCAACCTCAACCCCGAGCGGCGCTACCCCAGCTTGTTCCAGGCCATCCACGGCTCGGCCTTTGGTTTGGAGGGCAAAAACGTGGCCAACCCCATCGCCAGCATCTGGTCGGTGCAGCTGATGCTGGAATTTTTGGGCGAAACCGAACTGGCCTCCCGCCTCATGCACGCCATCGAAACGGTGCTGCGCGAGCAGCGCGTGCGCACCCGCGACCTGGGCGGCACCAGCTCCACCACCGACGTGACCGAGGCCGTGTGCCGGGCGCTGGAAACGGAGCCGGGAGTTGCAAAAAACTAATAGTTGGATAAAGCGAACCGTAGTTAGCACGTCATGCTGAGCACAGCCGAAGCATCTCTACCGCTTCGTTGAATACATTGGATTACTCCTGCGGTAGAGATGCTTCGACAAGCTCAGCATGACGTGCTTTTTATTCGGTAGGACATTCATTTTTGCTGTTTAGCATCGAGCACCAGTTCCAAACCGCTTCATCACCCGTAATGGATTCCAACCACCCGCCCCCCAGCTCTGCCAATATCCCAACATCAGCAGGATACGCGCAGCTGCCGGAGCTGCCGGCCCCGCAGCCGCCGGGGGTGGAGGCGCATTTTTTCCCGGGCTTCACGGTGCATGCCGTGGCCACGGCGGGGGCGGTCATCCACGTGCTGCGGGGCGGCAGCGGGCCGCCGCTGTTGCTACTGCACGGGCACCCCGAAACCCATGTAATGTGGCACAAGATTGCCGGGGAGCTGGCGCGCGACTACACGGTGGTGCTGCCCGACCTGCGCGGCTACGGCGACTCGGGTAAGCCCGCCAGCGACTCCGGCCACTGCCCTTATTCCTTTCGCAGCCTGGCCCAGGACCAGGTGGAGGTGATGGCGCATTTCGGCTTCGACACTTTTTTCCTGGCTGGGCACGACCGGGGCGGGCGCGTGGCGCACCGCCTCTGCCTCGACCACCCCGGGGCCGTGCGCAAGGTGTGCGTGCTCGACATCGCTCCTACCCTAACCATGTATAACGACACCAGCCAGGAATTTGCCACGCGCTACGTATGGTGGTTTTTCCAGATTCAGCCTACCCCGGTGCCTGAAAACCTGATTGGCTTCGACCCAGCCTACTACCTGCAGCACCACCTCGCCGTGCAAAACAAAACGCCCGGCGCCATCGCGCCCGAAGCCCTGCGTGAGTACCTGCGCTGTTACTGTTGCCAGGCCACCATCCACGCCGTGTGTGAGGACTACCGCGCCGCCGCCAGCATCGACCTAGCCCACGACCGGGCCGACGACGCGGCCGGCCACCGCGTAACAGCCCCGCTGCTGGCCCTGTGGGGCGCGCGCGGCACGGTGGCCCGCCTCTGGAACGTGCCCGCCACCTGGCAGGCCAAGGCTACCACCGTTACGGGCGCAGCCCTGGATTGCGGCCACTTCCTGCCCGAGGAGCAACCCGAAGCGGTGCTGGCTCATTTACGGGCCTTTTTTCGGGACTGAATGCGGGTTTAGACCGTCATGCTAATAACTTTTTTTGGAACAGGTACGGCGTGGCTGATATACCCGCCGCCGCCCGACCTTTGCCGGCGTGGAACCCGCAACCCTGACTCAAGCCGCCCCGCTGCCCGCCCCCGCGCGCGTGCCCATCCGCTTCGACCGCAACGAGCTGGCCGGCGCGTTCGGCGACCTCGGCACCGACTTGCCGCTGCTCATCGGCGTGATTGCCGCCTCGGGCATCGACAGTGCCTCGGTGCTCATCCTGTTTGGGCTCATGCAGGTATTCACCGGGCTCTGGTACCGAATGCCCATGCCAGTGCAGCCGCTGAAGGCCTTCGCGGCGCTGGTTATTGCCCAGAAAATTCCCGGTCGGGTCATTTTCGGCGGTGGGTTGGCCATTGGCATCAGCATGTTTTTTCTGTCGATAACGGGACTGATTGACGTACTGGCGCGGCTGGTGCCCAAGGCCGTGGTGCGCGGCATTCAATTCGGGCTGGCCCTGCAGCTGGCCACGCTGGCCCTCACCAAGTACGTGGGCGCGGATGGCGCGGCGGGCTACGCGCTGGCGGCAGCGGCCTTTACGGTTACGGTGGTGCTGTTTGGCAACCGGCGCTGGCCGGCGGCGCTCATTGTCATTGCCTTGGGCGTGGCGTATGCGCTGGCATTCAAACTCGATTTTGCCACCGCCCAGAAGGCCGTGGGCCTGCACCTGCCCACCTGGCACCTGCCCCAAACGGCCGATATTCTGACCGGAGCCGTGCTGCTGGCGCTGCCCCAGATTCCGCTCTCGCTCGGCAATTCCATTCTGGCCACCAAGCAAGTGGCGCAGGACTTATTCCCCGAGCGGAAGCCCCTCACCATCAAAAAAATCAGCTTCACCTACGCCCTGATGAACCTGGTAAATCCCTTTTTTGGCGGCTTTCCGGTGTGCCACGGTTCGGGCGGCATGGTGGGGCACTATGCGTTTGGCGCGCGCACGGGCGGCTCGGTGGTTATCTACGGCAGTATTTTCCTGCTGATGGGCTTGTTTTTCAGCCAGGGCTTTGCCGATGTGGTGCAGATTTTCCCGCTGCCGGTGCTGGGAGTGCTGCTGCTCTTCGAGGCGCTGTCGCTGGCCACGCTGCTGCGCGATGTCAGCACCCAACGCGCCGACTTATTGGTGGCACTGCTGGTGGGGCTGCTCTGCGCCGGGCTGCCCTACGGCTACCTAGTGGGGCTGATTGTGGGCACGGCCATTTACTACGCCATGCAGCGCGGCTGGGTGGGGCTGGGGAAAGGCTTATAGCACACGTTTTAACTTGTGCCGTTACAGCGGTGGCCGGGCACAAGCTAAAAGGCCCTTTGGCTAATCCACTGTCGCAGCAGGCCCCGCGTCGTTGCTCTTGCGTAGCGGCAGCTCGGGAATAAAAAGCGTCAGGATAAACCCGCCCACGACCAGGAAAATATTGAAGAAATACACCCGCGAAATGGCCTTGGCAAACGCCGCCTGCGCCACCGGATTGGGCCCCGCCTTGGCAGCCGATTTTAGCGCCGGCCCTTCGGCCACCACTGTTTGCCGGGTGGCCAACGGGCTGGCCGCGGCGGGCATGTTTTGGGCCAGCGTGAGGGTGAGCACCATGCCCAGCGCCGAGGCCGCGATGGCCCCGCCAATCTGCCGAAAAAACTGGCTGGCCGACGTGGCCTGGCCCATGAGGGGCGGGGCGGTGGCATTTTGCACGGCCAGCGTGTAGAGCGGCATGGTGGGCCCCAGCCCCAGCCCGCAAATGGTTAAGTAGATGAGCACCTGATAATACTGCACCGTACTCGGCATAGTAGCCAGCAGCGACAAGCCCACGAGCAGCAGCGCGAGCCCGGCCAGCATCCAGCGCTTGTAGTGGCCGAAACGCGACACCATCTGGCCCGCCAGCAGCGAGCCCGTGACGACGCCCAGCGACAGCGGAATAAGGCTCGCTCCGGCCCGCGTGGCCGACTCGCCCAGCACATTCACCATGAACAGCGGCTCGAAAATGATGACGCCCAAAAACGCCCCGCCCATGAGAAACAGCGCCGCGTTGGCCGTCCGAAAAACCTTGTTTTTAAACAGGCTGAAGTTGAGAATTGGGTTTTCGTGCCGCAGGCTGCGGACCACGAACAGGCCTAGCGCCACCACGGCCACGCCCAGCAGGCCCAGCGTGAGCGGGGCCGTCCAGCCATACTGGGTTTTGTTGAGCTGCAAGGCCACCACCAGCGGCCCCAGGCCCGCCATCAGCAACACGGCGGAAAAGAAATCGAACGGCTTGGGCTCGGTGCGGGGGCGAAGGGGCGGCATTTGGGTGATGATGAACCAGAGGGCCAGCAGGCCCAGCGGCAGGTTCACGTAGAACACCAGCCGCCAGCCGGCTACCCCCGGAATCAGCCCCGTGCCCCGGTCGGTGAGAAAGCCACCCAGCAGCGGCCCCAGCACCGATGAGGTACCGAACACGGCCCCCGTAAACCCCTGGTAGCGCCCCCGCTCGGCCGGCGCAAACAAGTCGGCGATGATGATGAAGGCCATGGCAAACAGCCCCGCCCCGCCAAAGCCCTGAATGGCCCGGAACACCACTAGTTGGTTCATGCCATCGCCCACCAGCGGCAGCGGGCCAAACTCACCGGCCAGCCCGCACAGCATCGACCCCACCAGGAAAATACTTACCGCCACAATCTCAATTGTGCGCCGCGAGTACATGTCCGACAGCTTCCCGTAGATGGGCACCAGCGCCGTGCTGGCCACTAGATAGGCCGTGGCTACCCACGTAAACCGGTCGAGGCCGTGCAAATCGGCCGCAATGCGCGGCAGGGCGGTGGAGACGATGGTCTGGTCGAGCGCCCCCAAAAACATCGCCAGCAGAATACCGGCGAGGGTAAGCATTTTCTGGCGATGGGTGAGGTTTTCAGTCAAGGCTTTTGAATGTTAGAAGTCTAGCGCATAAAAGAACGTCATGCTGAGCGCAGCCGAAGCATCTCTACCGCGTAAGTATCCTAATTACTATTGCGGTAGAGATGCTTCGGCTGCGCTCAGCATGACGTTCTACCTCTACGCGGCAGGCGCTAAATGTTATAGCAGCCCCCGAATCCAGCCCCCGTCTACGGGAATGGACGTGCCGGTGATGTAGCTGGCCCGCTCCGAGCACAGGAAGGCAGCCAGGGCCGCAAACTCCTTCGGCTCGCCCAGCCGGCGCATGGGAATTTCATTTTCCCAGCGCGCCGTAGCCTCGGCGGCCGAAATCCCTTCCCGCGTGGCAGCGGCTTCGGCCAGGCCCACTACCCGCTCGGTGCGGGTGTAGCCAGGCAGGATGTTGTTGACCGTGATGCCCTGGGCGGCTACTTCGGTGGCCAGCGTGCGGGCCATGCCCGTCACGGCCGCCCGCAGGCTGTTGGAGAGCATAAGGTTGGCCACCGGCTGCTTCACCGAGATAGAGGTGATGTTCAGAATGCGGCCCCAGCCCCGCGCCTGCATGCCGGGTAGTACGGCGCGCGTCAGCTCCACCACGCTGGTGAGAAGCAGGCTGGTGGCGGCCTCCCACTGGGCGGCGCTCAGCGTGTCGAAGGTGCCGGCGGGCGGGCCGCCGGCGTTGGTCACCAGAACATCGATGCGGCCGAAGCGAGCCAGGCCGGCTTCCACGAGGCGGGCCACGGCGGCGGGGTCGGCCACGTCGGTGGCTAGGCCCAGTACCGGCGTACCATGGGCTTGCTCGATAGCGGCGCAGGTTTCCTGGAGCGCCACGTCGTGGCGGGCGCAGAGAATAAGCGACGCGCCTTCGGCGGCCAGCTCTTCGGCCACGGCGCGGCCCAAGCCCTGGCTGGCGGCGGCCACCAGCGCGACTTTTCCTTTTAGTCCGAGGTCCATAATTGGGCTATTTCAGGCGCAGGTAGTCGTCCGATTTGTCGAGCCAGTCCTGGCGGGGCGGGCTGAAAATATCCACGTCGAGCGTGTCTTCGATGGCTTCGGCCTTGTGGGGCACGTTGCCCGGAATGTGCAGTACTTCGCCCACGCCCACCACGATGGGCTCGGTATCTTCGGAGCCAATCCAGAAGCGCAACGCCCCTTCGAGGATGTAGGTAATCTGCTCGTTGTGGTGCTGGTGCAGGGGGACGATGGTGCCTTTTTTGAGGTAGACGTGGGCCAGCATCATCTTCTCGCCCGTGATGAGGCGGCGCGAGAGTTGGTCGGTCACCTGCTCTTTGGGCATGTCGTCCCAGGTGTATTTGGTGGCGGTTTGGGGGTTTTCCATTGGGTATGTGAATTGAGTGGGATTTATTAGAACGTCATGCTGAGCATTCCGCGTATCAAGCGGCGACGGAGCGCAGTCGAAGCATCTCTACCTCAATACTAACCTAAATGTTGGGATTACTTGCGCGGTAGAGATGCTTCGGCTGCGCTCCGCATGACGTTTCTTCCGTCTTTTCACTTATCGCTGACCACTCCCTACACCCGCACCCGGCTCGCCACGGCCGACACGGCCAGGCCCATTACCGCAATCAGCGCAAACGACACCCGCAGGCTCGTCGCGCCCGCCACGAAGCCAATCACCGGCGGCCCCAGCAGAAACCCGAAGAAGCCAATCGTGGAAACTGCCGCCAGCGCCATCCCGGCCGACATGTGGCTCGACTTGCCCGCCGCCGAGTACACCAGCGGCACCACCGCCGACGTACCAAAACCCACCAGCAAAAAGCCCAGCAGCGCCGTGGGCAGCGTGGGCCAGGCCACGGCAATGCTCAGCCCGGTGGCCGTGAGCAAGCCGCTGAGCTGAATAACGCGCTTCGGCCCGAGGCGGTGGGCCAGCCAGTCGGCCCCGAAGCGACCCGCGGCCATGGTACTCATGAAGGCCGTGTAGCCCGCGCCCACCCAGTCCTTGTCGGCGTGAATCACCTTCTTGAAATACACCCCGCTCCAGTCGAACATGGCTCCCTCGCAGATGAGCGCGCAGAAGGCAATGGCCCCCAGGCCCAGCAGCTCCTTATCAGGCTTCACGAAGATGGGCTGGTTGGGGTCGACGCCGCTGTCTTCGCGCACGGTGAAGCCGGCGCTCACCGCCAGCCCCACCAGAATAAACAGCGCAATGAAGACAAAATGCACGCCCGGTGGCACCGCGTGGCCAATCATAAACGAACCCACGGCCGCCGCCACAAACCCCGCCAAGCTCCACAGCCCATGAAAAGAGGCCATGATGGGCCTGTGCTGATAAAGGCGTTCCACGCCCACGGCCTGGGTATTCACCGAAATATTGGTGAGGTTGCCCCCGATGCCGAACAGCGCCAGGCACGGCACCAGCTGGTAGAGGCTGCTGGCCCAGCCCAGGCCCACCAGCGCCACGGCGTAGAGTACCACGCCGCCCAGCACCACCTTGCGGCTGCCTTCTTTGGCCACCAGCCAGCCAGCTAGGGGCAGCGACAGCAGCTGCCCCAGCGGAATGGCCAGCAGCACGCCGCCCAATTCTGCCTCCGAAATACCCATTTTTTGCTGCACGCTCGGAATGCGCGAGGCCCAGCTGGCGAAGCACAACCCCAGCAGAAAAAACAAGGCACCCACGGCCCTGCGGTGGGTTTTGCGCGACAAACCGCGCGGCGAAACACTATCCAACGTCATCATGCGCAAGCGGCCGCCCCCCTACCCGGGTGGGCGGCCCTATTTTTACGCAAGTTCGGCAGTGGCGGCCGGCACGGGCCCCGCGGCGGCCGCCAAGTCGGCCGCAATGCGTGCGCTCACCTCCCTAAGCAGGCCGGTTACCTGGGCCACCACGGGCTGCACGGCCGCCAGCTCAAACGGCTCGGGCCACTCGTTCAGAAGCTCGACGGGGGGCAGAATGTGCAGAGCACGCAGGTGCGTCAGGTTGGGGCGCAGGGTGTGGGCCGTGGCGCGCAACTGCCGCACGTCGGCCTCGCGCACACCTAGGGCAAAGCCGGCGATGGCTTCATCGCAGCTTTCCACGAAGGTTTCCAGCATGAAGCGCACGAACTCCAGGTCGCCCTGGCCTACGTGCAGCAGCTCGTCGGTCTGGTAGAGCGGGGCGGTTTCGCCAGCTGCCTCGGCGGCCGGCGTGGCCCCATTTGCCACTGGCAGCGCGGCTTCCGGCTCCGGCGCAACCGCAGACGTGAGCTCGCGCTCGGCCGGGCTCAGAGACGGGCACACCACCCAGCGGCTCACCTTGCGCAGCAGCTCATCTTCGCGGAAGGGCTTGGTGAGATAATCATCCATGCCGGCACTCAGGCACTTCTCGCGCTCGCCCTTGATGGCATTAGCCGTGAGGGCCACGATGGGCACGGTCAGGCCCAGCTGCTGGCGCAGCAGCGCCGTGGCCGCGTAGCCATCCATCACCGGCATCTGGATGTCCATCAATATCAGGTCGAAGTCGTGCTTTTGGGCCAGGTCTACGGCCACGGCCCCATTCTCGGCCTCGGTCACCTCCACGAAGGCATGGTCGAGGAAGGTTTTGGCGATTTGGCGGTTGAAGCGGTTGTCTTCCACCAGCAGCACGCGCTTGGCGCGCAGCTCGGGCAGTAAGTGGCCGTTGGGCGGCAGGGTGTCCCGGGCCACCAGGTCGGCGGGGGTGCCCACGGGCAGCGGCAGCACGAAGCGCATCACGGTGCCCTTGCCCTTCACGCTTTCGGCTTCTACGTCGCAGCCCATCAGCTGCAGCAAGTTGCGGCTGATGCTCAGGCCCAGGCCCGTGCCGCCGTACTTGCGCGTCACCGACGAGTCTTCCTGGCTGAATTCCTGAAACAAACTCCGCACGAACTCCGGCTCGATGCCGATGCCCGTGTCGGCCACCCGGAACTCGACGGCAGCCCGGCCGTCGGGGCCGGTGCCCACCAGGTCACAGGTCAGCGTCACGCGCCCGGTTTCGGTGAATTTGATGGCGTTGCCGGCCAGGTTCAGTAGCACCTGCCGAATGCGGTAGGGGTCGCCGATGAGCACGGGCGGCACCGTGGCGGCCACGCGGGTCACCAGGTTCAGGCCTTTCTCCACGGCTTTGTAGTGCAGGGTCTGCTCCACTTCGGCCAGCAGGTGGCTGGGCGTGAAGCCCACCTCCTCCAGCGTCATCTTACCGGCTTCGAGCTTGCTCAAATCCAGAATATCGTTGATGATGACCAGTAGGTGCTCGGCCGAGGTGGTAATGGCCTGGCGGTAGCTGTCCTGCTCGGGGGCGAGCACCGTTTTGGCCAGCAGCTGGCTCATGCCCAGAATGGCGTTCATGGGCGTGCGGATTTCGTGGCTCATGTTGGCCAGAAAAAGCTCCCGGGCCCGCACCGCCGACTCGGCCGCCAGCTTGGCGTGGCGCAGCTGCCGCTCGGTGTTCACGCGGTCGGTGATGTCGAGGCCGTAAGCCACAATCAGCCGGGGCGAGCCGTCGGCGTTGAACACGGGCTGCATGCAGCGCAGCTGGTGCACCATGCCCTCGGGCCGGTCGAAGGTCTCATCAAACGTCACCAGCTTGCCCGACTCGTAAGCCTGGTTGATGTGGCGTTGCCGCCCTTCGGCGATTGACATAGCGTGGCCATACTGCCGGCAATAATCGAAATTATCTTTGCCGATTACCCAGGCCCGTTTGGCGGCATCTTTAATACCCGTCGCGTTCACGAACATATAGCGGCCGGCCTCGTCGAACACGCCGATGTCGCAGGGCAGGCGGTCGAGCACGAACTCGTAGAAGGCCCGCTGCTCGGCCAGCCTTTCCTCGGCCTGTCGGCGCTTGGTGATGTTAGAACCCGTGCCCACCACCATTTGCAGGGAACCGTCGGCGGCAAAGACGGGCACAAACTGCCGCCGCATTTGCTGCGGCCCGCTGGCCGAGGGCAGGGTTTCTTCCCAAATAGCTTCGCCCCTGGTTGCTATTACCTGCTGAAAGGCCTTGCGCCGCGTCTCAGCCAGCTCCACGGGCCGGCCCCGATAGGCGCAATAGTCAAAATCGTCTTTGCCAATAATCCACTCCCGCAAAGCCGGGTCGCTGAAACACTGCTCGTTCACGAACAGGTAGCGGTGGTCGGCGTCGAAAATCACCATTTCCACCTTCATCTGGTTGATGGCCGTGGTGAAAAACGCCCGCTGGTCGGTCAGGCGCAGCTGGAGCTGGCTGGTTTGGGCCTGCTGCTGCGCTGTGCGGTGGCGCTGCTCGGTTACGTCCCGGAAACTTGCCAAGTGGCCCAGCGCTTCATCGGGCTGCACAATATATTGCATTTCCACAATGCGCCCGTCCAGCAAGTGAAACTCCTCATTCGCGGCACTTCGCTTGCCCGTACGCAAAGCGCGCAGCCGGGCCACGAAAGCGGTTGGCTCGCGGAAACAGTGCTGAATGGCCGCGACTACGTCTGTCTCCAGACCGTGGAATCCGGGGTCGGCCGGCAGCCCAAACAGCTCGCGGCACAGTCGGTTGGTGGCCAGCACCCGCCCCTGTGCGGTAGTCAGCAACAAGGCCTCACCCGCTGCCTGCATCAGCATCGAGAACCGTGCTTGATGCGCATGATTTTCGGCTTGCGCCTGAGCTAGCGCCAGCCGCAAATCGGCTATTCGTTCAGCATCAGTCTGGCCTTCCTCGCCGGCGCGCGGCAACTCGGCAGAAGCTAAATTGGGAGAGTTATAATTATTGTAAAAAACAACCATATTTTAAATAAAAGTCGCCGGATATAATTAGCAAATGTACAATAATCATCTAAATCAACCTATTCATAATCTATTCATTAGGCGATATTTTCGCTACTATTTATTCCTCATAAATTGCAATCAATCACGGCTTCTTTGCCGGCTATTGAAGCACGGAATATTCACAACTAAGTTGCTTAACTTCGCGGTGGGCGCAGCAGGTGCATTACCCCTCACGTTATTATCGGCTACGGCCCGCGTGCCAGGCAGACGGTAGCGTTAACATTGGACTGGTAGCTAGCGCAGCAAGCGCGCCATCTGCCGCCGGTAGTCGGGGTTGTCGGTCATTTGGTTGTGGCCGGCCCCAGGAAGCAAAATGAGCTGGTCGCCGGGCTTCAGCAAGGCGCGAAGCAGCTGCGAAGCGGAGGCCGGAATTACCCGGTCGCGGTTGCCATGAAACAGCACCACGGGCGCGCGCACCCGGCCAATCAGCTCGTTGGTGGGCATGGGGTAGCGCAAGATAAAGCCCGGCACAAACGGGTAGAGCCGCGCCGCCATGTCGCGCATGCTGAAGTAGGGAGCCTGCAAAATCAGCAGTTTCGGATGGTGGTGGGCGGCCAGCCACGTAGCCGGCCCGGTGCCGAGGGAGTAGCCCAGCACAACCGTGCGGCGCTCCGGGTATTCGGGCCGCAGCCGCTGGTACACGGTATCCATGTCGGCCAGCAGTTGGGCCTGGCTGCCGATGCGGCCACCGCTTTTGCCGTAGCCCCGATAATCGGGCAGGAACACGTCGTAGTGCAGGGCGGTGTAGGTGGCCGCCACGTCGCCCCAGCTGTCGAGTGCGCCGCCGTTGCCGTGCAGGTAAAATATCAGTCCTTTTGAACCCGGCGCTTTAAAGAGCAGGCCGTGCAGGCGGGTACCGTCGGCGGCGGTGGCCCAGCGCTCCTCAAACTGGCCGGGGAAGTGAAACCGATAGCTGGCCGGTAGCTGGGTGGGCGCAAACAGCAGCTTTTCCTGCTCGAAATACAGCACCCCGCACAGCAACACGTACAGCTCCGCCACCACGCCCACCACACTCAGCACAACTTTCATAGGCAGCCGGCCGCAGCCACGGGAAGCACCTGCTTTCCAGGCTGACAAGGTAAAGCCCGGGACCGCTAAAGCCCCTACCCCCCAATCGTCGCCATGCTCTCGAAGCTGAGCTGGTGCAGGGGCCGCTGCCGCTCGGCCTCGAAGCCATTGGCGGCCCGGTAGCGGAAGGCGTCGCTGAGAGCGGCCACGATGTCGGCATCGGAAGCGCCGCCGCGCAGCAGGGCGCGGGTATCGAGCACGCCCTGGTCGTAGAGGCAGGTTTTGATGCCACCCTCGGCCGTGAGGCGCAGGCGGTTGCAGGTGCCGCAAAACGTGCGTGAGTAAGCCGCGATAATGCCCACCGTGCCCAGATGCCCGGCCATGCGGTACTCCGAAGCCGTGGCCCCGGCCGCCATGCTTAGTGGCAAGAGCGCGCCAAAATGGTCCTCCAGGTGCTGGCGGATGCGGACGTGGTTCCAGGGCAGGGAGGCGGGGCCGGCCGCGTGGCTGCCGCCGTTGAAGGGCATTTCCTCAATAAAGCGCACGTCCACCGGCAGGTCGCGGCTGAGGCCAGCCAGCGGAATAAGGTCGCCGATGTTCTGGCCGTCCATCACCACGGCGTTGATTTTCACCTGTATACCCGCCTCCAACAGGGCGTGGAAGGTTTCCATCACCTTGGGCAACTCGTCACGCCGCGTAATTTGGAAGAACCGCTCCCGGTCGAGGGTATCGAGGCTGAGGTTCACGGCTTTCACGCCCAAGCGGGCCAGGGCGGGCACGTGCGGCGCAGTGAGCACGCCGTTGGTCGTCAGGCTAATGTCGTCGATGCCGGGCAGCTGGGCCAGGCGCTCCATGAAGGGCACCAGGTCGCGCCGCACAAAGGGCTCGCCGCCCGTCAGGCGCACTTTGCGCACGCCCAGGCCGGCCAGCAGGCCCGTCAGGCGCAGCATTTCTTCGTAGCTCAGCAGCTCGTGCTTGGGCATGTACTTGATGCCTTCTTCGGGCATGCAGTAGAAGCAGCGCAGGTTGCAGCGGTCCGTCACGGCCAGGCGCAGGTATTCCAGCGGGCGGCCGTGTTGGTCGAAGAGGGGCGTAACGGCCGACGCGGCCGGAGCGAGGAGAGATGGAAGCACGTTTATCACCAATTTTGCCCGGCTGTACGTAAGACAGCCGGCTTGCGGTAAACCCAGAACGCGGAAAAGGTGTTCAGGCCCCAGCCCAAAGTACCGCTAGCGGCCGGTTTTCGCCCCAGAATTTACGTCGAAAGATATGTCATTAAAAGTCGCCCTCTTCGGCATCACCCGCGACATCGTGGGCACGTCGGTAATAGAGCTGCCCGCTCCCGCTCCCGCCACCGTAGGCGAGCTACTGGCCGAAATGCGCCGCCAGTACCCCGCTCTGGGCGACCTGCGCAGCTGCGCCGTAGCCGTGAATAACGAATACGCCAGCAACGACCACCCGCTGCACACCGTGGACGAAATTGCCCTCATCCCGCCCGTGGCTGGCGGCTAGTTTTCAGTGAACAGTGAACAGTGAGCAATGAACAGTGTCGTTCAGCAAGCTCCTGGCAACTGTTCATTGCTCACTGTTCACTGTTCACTGATTAATGACCCCTACCCTCTCCATTACCGACCAGCCCATTGACGTGGCCGCCGCCCTCGCGGCCGTGCAAACCGACGCCGCCGGGGCCGTCAACGCCTTCATCGGCACAGTGCGCAACCAGTCGGGCGGGCGGCCGGTACGCCGGCTGCACTACGAGTCGTACGACAGCATGGCCCTCACGCAGCTGGGCCACGTCGTTTCGCAGGCCTACGAGCAGTGGCCCATGCTGCAGGAAGTGGCCGTAGTGCACCGCAAAGGCACTTTGGAACTCGGCGACGTGGCCGTGGTAGTGGCCGTAGCCACACCGCACCGCGCCGAAAGCTTCGCCGCCTGCCAGTTCATCATCGACACGCTGAAACAGGTGGTCACCATCTGGAAGCGCGAGGAATATGAGGACGGCACAGAATGGGTGGCGGCGCACCCGTAATCGGGCGCGGCCCTGTCATGCTGAACGCAGTGAAGCATCTTGTCACGCTCGAACGAGTTGTTCCAACGTGACAAGATGCTTCACTGCGTTCAGCATGACAGGTCCGCACTCACCGTGACCAGCCAACGTTACACCGACTTTACTTGCTCGGAATCAGATACCCCAGTGAGAGCTGGAAGGCCGAGTGGCGGGCATTTTTAAGGTCGCCGTTGAAGTAGGTGCTGTTGTCGGATTTCACGAAGTCGCTGAAGGCCCCGGTGTAGCGTAGGCTCAGGCTGAGGCCATTTTCGGCTTCGTAGCCCACGCCGGCCAGGTAGCCCAACTCGTTGCGGTTGAGGCCGCTGACGTCGGTTTTGTTCTGCGACTCGGCCGTGCTGGGCGTACCGCCGAGGGCGGGCGTGGTCGTGGTTTTGGTCTGGTTGTTGGCGCTCAGCAGGTAAGAATACTGCGGGCCGACTTCGAAGATGAGGCCCGAGGCGCGCACTTTCAGCAGCACGGGCACATCGAGGTAGTTGTAGTTCACCTGGCCCTCGCGCTTCTGCTTGGCCCCGAGCAGGCCGGTATACTCGGTGGGCTTATTTTCGAAGCCTTTCTGCGAGTACAGAATTTCGGGCTGGAGCGACAGGAAACCGTCCTGAATCAGCGGTACGTTGAGCATTACGCCCCCCAGAAAGCCAATTTTATTGTTGTAGGTATCCTGGTTTTTGAGGTTGCCGGCCAGGTTGGAATAGTTGGCTCCGGCGCGCAGCCCGAGGCGCACGCTCTGGGCCTGAGCCGATGAAACAGCGGCCGTGGCCAATAGCGCGGCAGCTACGATTGCAGTCTTTTTCATAATGAAATAGGGTTGGTTGATAAGACGTGTCGCCGGCCCGTCCATCAAAAACGTGCCAACGCGCGGCCCTAACGCTCATTGCAGGGATAATAGTCTGAACCGCAGGCCAAAAAATAACCGCCGGTTGGGCGGTCACTTTCTGGCAGCTGCCAACGCGGCGGTTCAACGCGGCCGGCGGCTACTTAGCCCCAATCAGTTGCACGGCCTTTTCCAGCACTTCATCGCGCCCGGCCCGGATGCCGGCGATGGTGGGTGCCGCCACTACGTCGGGCACGATGCCCACGCGCTGGGTTTCGCGGCCGTCGGGGTAGTAAATACCGAGGCCGCTAATCCAGGTCGAGATATTGCCGGGCAGGACGATGGTCGACACGTTGCCGTCGGCCCCGGCGGTGGTGCTGCCCACCACTTTGGCCCCCGGCACCGCGCGCAACGCCATGGATGTGTACTCCGACTGGCTCTGGCTCAGCTCGTTTACCAGAATAACGACCTGGCCTGCGTAGGGTGCTTCCTTGGTGCCGGGCACCGACAGCACCGGCGTGTGCAGAAACATGCCCGGGTACATGGGCTGCGGCTCACTGAACCGCACGAAGGGCACGGGCTTCGCCGACAGATACTTCGTGAGCGAGAACACCACAAACTCGGCCGGGTAGTTCCGAATGTCAATTACGAGGCCTTTGGTGTTCTGCAACTTTGCCATGGCCTCGGGCAGCTCGGCCTGCTTCACAGTACCCAGCGAGAGGTAGCCCACGTTGTCGGGCAGCAGTTTCCAGAACGGAGCTTTGGGGTCGGGCGTGCCGTTGTTCAGGGCCAGGTTGAGCTGAGCGGCGGGCACGCGGGCAACGGCAACGGAGAAGTTGCGGCCGGCGCGGCGCACCAGCAGCGTGGCTTTGTCGGAAGGCCCGCGCAGCAGGTCGCGGGCAATGTTGCGCAGCTGGGTGGGCTCGTTCGAGGCCGGGGCCAGCACCTGGCGGGCCTTCACCATATCGGCCACTTTCGCGCCATCCACTTGCAGCACCACGTCGCCTTTTTGCAGGCCCGTGGCGGGGCCCAGCGTTTCGTGGAAGTAGCCCGTCACCACGGCCTGGCCTTCCACGAAGCGCACCTGCACCGGCGCGTGAAACGTGCCCCGGTAAGTAGCCAGAATCTGGTCGCTGCCATAAATATTGGCGTGGGTGTCGTGGATGCGGGCAATGATGGCCAGCGCCGCCAGCCGGTACTGCTCGTCGGTGCGGGCGGCGGCGAACTGCGGAATAAACTCGGGCAGCACCGGCTGCCAGTCCTCCCCAATGGCGTAGCGGTAGGGGAAGAAATAGGCAATCATGTTCCAGTAGCGGTACAGGGCCAGCAGGCGCAGGCCGGCATCGGGGGTGGCGGGCCGGGCGTAGGTTTCCTCGTGCAGAAACAGCGGATTGCCGATGTTGGGGGCACCGCGCACGTAATAGTGCGGGCCCTGGTTACGGTTCTGGCGCAGGTACTCCAGCTGCTGGCTGAGGGCGGGGCTGAGCTGGCTTTTATCGGTCAGCCAGGCTAGGTCGGGCTGCAGGCGCACCTTGTCGGGGGCCGGCTCGCGGCAGGTGAGGCAGGCCGGCACGGGGCCCAGGCCGGCGAGCCAGGCGCTGAGCACGGTGCTGCGCTCATCCCTGGTTTTGCTGGCCAGCACCTTGGGCAGGATGCGCAGCATCTCCGCATCCAGGTTGTAGTCGCCGCGGGCCACGGCCGGATGGTAATACTTCACGAAGCCCCAGACCCGGCCCAGCACGGCGAGGTTATCGATTTGCGGTTTGGTGAGGTTGTCGAGCGTGATGCCGGAGCCGTGGCGGAAAGCGGTATCCTGCTCGGCCTTGTAGTGTTTCACGATTTTGGGCGGGGCCTGGACCAGCGGCTGACCATCCACGGTCAGGCTCAGCTGGTCGAGCCACAGGGTGCCGAGGGCGGGCAGCAGTCCGCCCAGCATAATCGTCTGGGCCTCATCGCTCAGCGGCAATTCAATGGTGAAGCGCTGCCAGTCGAAGGAGCCGTGCAGGTTCTCTTTCTGCATGTTGTTGAAGGCCAGCGTACCGCCGTCGCCATCGACGCGCAACCAGAGGCCGGCAAAGCCCTCGCGCACGTTCTCGGCCTTGAGGTAGCCGGTCAGCTTCAGGGTTTTGCCCCGGAAGCCGACCGGCATTTGCAGCCGCGCCACACCGAAACTGGCGGCATCGTGCACCGCCGTTTCCGACTGAATGCGCACGGCGTAGCGCCCCTCGTGCCGCACCACCGAATCGGTCGCCACGCGGTAGCTTTTATCGGTGGGCAGCACCCAGCCCGCTGGCAGCCGGGTTTTGGGGTCGAGCTGCTCAAAACTCAGGTTCGGCGCGGGCGGAATAGTTTGAGCAAGCGTAGTGGTCTGCGCGGCCAGCAGCAGCACCAGGGAGAGGAAAGGAAGCTTCATGCCACGAAGATGAATGACACGGGCATAAAGTTGCTCGCCTTCCCTTATATATTCTGAGCTTATTGTTCTGGCTACCGACGCGGCTCCAGCTCCCGCGTGGCGGCGGCCCGCTCCTCCGGCGTGTTCACGTTGCGCAGCTCGTCGGGCGCGGGGGGGCTCAGCAATTCGATATCGGAGTTGATGAGCGCCTTACGGGGGCAGGAGTAGCCCAGGCTCAGAAACCGCAGCAGCTGCCCGTAGCCGCGCGGCTCCCAGATACTGACCAGCGGCTCCGGAAACGCATCCCACGGGCTGCGGAACGAGGTGGCCAGGCGGGCCGGCTGGCGGTTGCTCACCAGGTATTCCAGCGTGTCGCGGGTGAGGAAGGGCAGGTCGCAGGCCAGCACCAGCCACGCCGCGTTGGGGTCGGCCTGGAAGGCCGACAGGATGCCCCCCAGCGGGCCCAGGTTCAGGAAAGTATCGGGCAGGGCGATGAGGCCGGCGGGCAGCTCGCTCGCCTGGTCGGGCCGCACGGACACGCGCACGCCGGGGCAGAACTCGGCCAGCAGCGCGGCCGTGTGTTGGCGCTGGTCGAGGCCGTGGTAGTGGAGCGCACCCTTGTCGGTTTGCATGCGCTCGCTGCGGCCGCCGGCCAGCACGAGGCCGCGCAGCACCGGCACCGCCAGCAGGTACCACTGCCGAATAAAGGCCGCAATTTTGGCGGTATCGGCCAGCGGCAGCACGGGCGGCAGCGGGGCGGCGCTGAGGTGCGCCAGCAGCACGGCGGGCAGCTCGGTCTGGCCCTCCGCCAGCAGAATCAGGCGCACGTCGGTGAGGCGGTCGAGCTTCTTATCCAGCGGCTTGCGCGGGTCGACGATGACGACCTGCTGGCGGGCGCGGAAGTGGTTACCATTCACCAGCACCACGCTTTCGTGGGCCAGCAGCTCGGGCTGCGAGAACTTATCCAGCGCCCGCGTAATATTGAGCTGGCGGTAGGTGATTTTATCAACCAGCTCCGCAGAGAGGCCGTTTTCGGCCACGTAGGGCACGGGTTTAGCAGGCGCAGCTGTTGCTTCTTCAGCAGCGGCAGAATCGCCGGCGGCGTGGTCGGCATCGACGTAAGCTACGCGCAGCGCCGGGGCCAGCAACGGCAACAGCCGGGCCACCAGGGTTTGGATATCGCCGCAGGGCGCGCCGAGAATGGCCAGCTCATGGCGGCCGAATTCGCCTATATCGGGACGGGCCAGGGCGGCGTGCTTGGTGCGTTTTACGCTTGAGGTTGCGCTACTTTCCATGATAAAAGTTACGAATTTTCGCTGCGATGAAAGTCCTTTTTGCCGCCGGTTTTCTCGATAAGCTGCACGCCCTCGATGGAAATATCGTGCGAAAACGCCTTGCACATGTCGTAAATGGTGAGGGCGGCCACGGTGGCCCCGGTCAGGGCTTCCATCTCCACGCCGGTGCGGCTGGTGACCACGGCGGTGCACACCACGCGCAGGGCGTCGGAACCGTCGGGCTCGATGGTGATGCGGCAGTCATCGAGGCCCAGCGGGTGGCAGAGGGGAATAAGGTCGGCGGTTTTTTTGGCCCCCATAATGCCCGCCAGGATGGCCGTGTGGATAACCGGGCCCTTGTGCGAGGGCATCTCGCCGGCTTGCACGCGGCCCAGCAACTCCTCGCCCAGCACCACGCGGCAGTGGGCGCGGGCCACGCGGCGGGTGGGGGTTTTGGCCCCCACATCCACCATCGTGGGCTGGTTGGCGGCGTTGACGTGGGTAAAATTCTTGGTCAGCATAGGTCGTAGCGACGCATATTTGCGTCTAATCGTTAGCGGGGCGGGTGCAAAATAACCTCACCGTATCCAACCTCCGGCTGCGGCAGAATTGTTAATAGCTAACTCGGCGGCCAATTGTTTCGCCGCAAACTATTGCGCCAAGCAGCCGTTTTGTACCCAGCGCCGGGCCAAAACGCCCCCGGCTGCCTTGGCGACATCTGCCGCGCCAGCCCCTTCGGGCTGCGCCATTCCCCTCCAATTTCATCATGTTCAATACCGCATTAGTAGTTGGTGCCAGCGGCATCATCGGCAGCAACCTGGCCCAAGAGCTGCTGGCTCAGCAATGGCCCACTTATGGCCTGGCCCGTCGGCCCAGTACCGCCATCGCCGGCCTGCAGCCCGTGGCCGCCGATTTAATGGACGTCGCCAGCTTGGAAAAGGCGCTGGCTGCTATTGCCCCCACGCACGTCTTCATCACCAGCTGGATGCGCAATGACACCGAGGCCGAGAACATCCGCGTGAACAGCGCCATGGTGCGCAATCTGCTGGCCGTCCTCGGCCCGAAGCACTCAGTGCAGCACGTAGCCCTGGTGACCGGCTTGAAGCATTATCTGGGGCCATTTGAGGCCTACGTGAGTGGTGGGGTGCCGCCCCCCACCCCGTTGCGTGAGTCGCAGCCCCGGCTGCCGCTCGACAATTTTTATTACGCCCAGGAAGACGAAGTATACGCCGCAGCCAAGCGCGATGGCTTCACCTGGAGCATCCACCGGCCGCACACCATTATAGGCAAAGCCGTGGGCAACCTCATGAACCTGGGCACCACGCTGGCCGTGTACGCCAGCATCTGCAAGCAAACCGGCCGCCCCTTTTGCTGGCCCGGCTCGCAGGCGCAGTGGGACGGCTTGTCGGACGTGACCGATGCCCGAGTCATCGCCAAACAACTGGTGTGGGCCGCCACCACCGAAACCGCCCGCAACGAAGCCTACAACGTGGTGAACGGCGATATTTTCCGCTGGAGCCAGCTGTGGGGCCGTCTGGCCGAATGGTTCGGCATTGAGCCCGTCGGCTTCGATGGCACCATTCATCCGCTCGAAGCAGAAATGGCCGGCGATGCGGACCTATGGCGTGACATCGCCACAAAAAATGACCTTACCGAGGCCGACCTGAGCCGCTTGGCATCGCCCTGGCACACCGATTTAGACCTGGGTCGGCCCATTGAAGTGATGACGGATATGGCCAATAGCCGCAAGCGGGGCTTCACGGTGTATCAAAGTACGGAGGATTCCTTTTTTGACTTGTTTGCCCAGCTGCGCGAAGACCGGCTGATTCCGTAGGCGCTGCAGAAAGGCACCCAGCCCGTCATGCTGAGCGCAGCCGAAACATCTCTACCGCACAAGTAATCAATTTAGTATTGCGGCAGAGATGCTTCGACTGCGCTCAGCATGACGTTTTACTTATCCCCACAAGCCATCTAATACTCCTTTCTTTCCATGATTTCCCCCGCCGAAGCCACTGCCCGCGTGCTGGCCACCGCCCGCCCCCTGCCGTCCGAAACCCTGGCCCTGCCCCACGCCGCTGGCCGCATCCTGGCCGAAACGCTCACGGCCGACCGCGACTTTCCGCCCTTCAACCGGGTGGCGATGGACGGCATCGCGGTGGCCTTTGCCGCCTGGGCCGGCGGCCAGTCGGAATTTGAAATCGCGCACACCCAGTACGCCGGCGAACCAACTCGTGCGCTGCCCAGCCCGCAGCAGGCCGTGGAGGTGATGACCGGCGCGGTGCTGCCCGTGGGAGCTGATGCGGTGGTTCGCTACGAAGACATCCTGCTGCACGACAACCGCGCCACCATCCAGATTCCGCCGCCCGGCGCGCCCGGCGTCAACGTTCACCAGCAGGCTGCCGACCGCCACGCCGGCGATACCCTGCTGCGCCCCGGCACCCGCCTCGGCCCCGCTGAGCTGGCCGTGGCCGCCACCGTGGGCGCGGCCGAACTGGCCGTGACCCGCGCCCCGCGCCTGGCCGTGGTGAGCACCGGCGACGAGCTGGTGGGATTATCGGCCACCCCCCTGGCGCACCAGATTCGACGTTCCAACGTGTATGCCCTGCAGGCGCTGTTTGCGCAGGCGGGGGCCGAGGTTTCGCTGTTCCACCTCTCCGACAACGTGGAAGAGTTGCGCGTGGGCCTCACCAATATTCTGGCCGCCGGCTTCGATGTCATGGTGCTGAGCGGGGCCGTGAGCAAGGGCCGCGCCGACCACCTGCCCGGCCTGCTGCGCGAGCTACACGTCGAGGAAATATTCCACGAAGTGCAGCAGCGACCCGGCAAGCCCATGTGGTTTGGGGCGCGGGCCGGCGGGCCGGTGGTTTTCGGGCTGCCCGGCAATCCGGTGTCCACGTTCCTCACGGCTTGCCGCTACGTGCGGCCCTGGCTGCGCGCCGTGCAGCAGCCCACCGAAGCCGGCGAAACGGCCGCGGTGCCCGAAGCGCCGATGCCGGCCATGCTCACCGTCGACATCAACTTTAAGCCCCAGCTAACGCACTTTGTACCCGTGCGCCTGACCGTGGACGCGGAGGGCCGCCGCCTGGCCACGCCGCTACGGGTGGGCGGTTCCGGCGATTTGGCCGGGCTGCTGGGGGCCACCGCGTTTCTGGAGCTGCCCCCGGAGCCAACCGTGTTCGCGGCGGGCAGCGTGTGGCTGGCGTGGACATTGTAGCGCTTTCGGCTAATAGAACGTTGTGCTTCATCTGGCGTCCGCGCAGTCGAAGCATGATGCTCGATGGATTCTCGGATTACCCAAGATTGTGCTTCCGTCGTATCTTCGCATCACGCTGCTATCCAGAAAGACCGAGGGACCGGGCCCGATGACGTCTTGGCAACCTACCACGAGTAGGTGCCAACTCCCGTTTCACCGCGTTTTTTGGTGAAAGAAGATGACAGCCGGAACCGGACGCTCGCGCCCGGGTTTCTTTCTGGATACGCGCCTGTACGCTGCTATTCGACCCCGAAAGAAATGTCCGTTTCCGCCCCTACCCTTCCCCAGATTTCTCCGGCACGCGAAGATTTGGCCTCGCGCCACCTGCTTCCCGAGCTCCTACGCCAGCGCCTGCTGATTCTCGACGGCGCGATGGGCACCATGATTCAGCGCCACCCGCTCACGGAGGAGGATTTTCGGGGCACCCGCTTCGCCGACCACCCCAAGCCCCTGCGCGGCAACAACGACCTGCTGAGCCTGACCCGGCCCGACATCATCAAGGGCATCCACGCCGAATATTTTGCCGCCGGGGCCGACATGGTGGAAACCAACACCTTTTCGGGCACCACCATCGCGCAGGCCGACTACGGCCTGGAGCACGTCGTGTACGAGCTGAACTACGAGTCGGCGCGCCTGGCCCGCGAGGCGGCCGACGAGTACACCACGCCCGAGCAGCCGCGCTTCGTGGCCGGGGCCGTCGGCCCCACCAACCGCACCGCCTCGCTCTCGCCCGATGTCAACCGGCCCGGCTATCGCGCCGTGACCTTCGATGAGCTCGCTACGGCTTACTTAGAGCAGGTGCGCGGCCTCGTGGATGGCGGCGTGGACACGCTCCTCATCGAAACCATTTTCGATACCCTGAACGCCAAAGCGGCCCTCTACGCCGTGCAGAAGTTCTTCGATGAAGGGGGCCGCGAAGTGCCCGTCATGATTTCGGGTACGATTACCGACGCTTCCGGCCGCACCCTCAGTGGCCAGACGGTGGAGGCATTCTGGAACAGCATCCGCCACCTGCCGCTGCTAAGCGTGGGCCTGAACTGCGCCCTCGGGGCCGACCAGCTCCGCCAGTACGTGCAGGAACTGAGCCGGATTTCCGACGTGCACATTTCGGCCTACCCCAACGCCGGCCTGCCCAACGCCTTTGGCGGCTACGACGAGTCGGCCCAGGAATTTGCCGCGCTGGTGGAAGAATACCTCAAGGAAGGCATCGTGACCGTGGTGGGCGGCTGCTGCGGCACCACGCCCCAGCACATTGCGGAGCTGAGCAAGCTGGCGAAGCAGTACAAGCCGCGAGCGTTGAAACAGTTAAAAGTGAAGAGTGAAGCGTTAGAATCCGGAGAAAAGCCAGTGATGGATTTTAACGCTTCGCTTTTAACTTCTAACTCAAACGCCACGCGTTTGTCCGGCCTCGAACCCTTCAACATCACCCCTGATAGCCTCTTCGTGAACGTGGGTGAGCGCTGCAACGTGACCGGCTCGCGCGCCTTCGCCCGCCTCATCCGCACCGGCGCGTATGAGGAAGCCCTCGCCGTGGCCCGCCTGCAGGTGGAGGAAGGGGCCCAAGTCATCGACATCAACATGGACGAGGGCATGCTCGATTCGGAGCAGGTGATGACGACGTTCCTGCACCTCATCGCCTCGGAGCCTGACATTGCCCGGGTGCCCGTCATGATTGACTCCTCGAAGTGGAGCGTGCTCGAAGCCGGCCTGAAATGCGTGCAGGGCAAGCCCATCGTGAACTCGATTTCACTGAAGGAGGGCGAAGACGTTTTCCGTGAGCGGGCCCATACGGTGCGCCAGTACGGGGCCGCCGTGGTGGTGATGGCCTTCGACGAAAACGGCCAGGCCGACTCGCTGGAACGCCGCAAGGAAATCTGCCAGCGCAGCTATGACATCCTGACCAAGGAAGTGGGCATGGACCCGTCCGACATCATTTTTGACCCCAACATCCTGACCGTGGGCACGGGCATGGACGAGCACCGCAACTACGCCATCGACTTCATCGAAGCCGTGCGTTGGATTAAAGGGCACCTGCCCGGCGCGCTCACCAGCGGCGGCATTTCGAACATCAGCTTTTCCTTCCGCGGCAACGACTTGGTGCGCGAGGCCATGCACACGGCCTTTCTCTACCACGCCATCCGGGCGGGGCTAAATATGGGCATTGTGAACCCCGGCCAGCTTGGCGTGTACGATGAGATTCCGAAGGACCTGCTCGAGCTCTGCGAAGACGTGCTCCTGAACCGCCGCGCCGACGCCACCGAGCGCCTCGTGGAATTTGCCGACACGGTGAAGCAGAAGGACAAGGCCGAAGTAGTGGCCGATGCCTGGCGCAGCCTGCCCGTGTGGGAGCGCCTGCAACACGCGCTGGTGAAGGGCATTACCGAATTTATCGACGAGGACACCGAGGAAGTACGGCAGCAGGTCGGGCGGCCGCTCGAAGTCATCGAAGGCCCGCTGATGGCTGGCATGAACGTAGTGGGCGACCTGTTCGGGGCTGGCAAAATGTTCCTGCCGCAGGTAGTGAAATCGGCCCGCGTGATGAAAAAGGCCGTGGCGTACCTGGAACCCTACCTACTGGCCGACAAGCAGGGCTCGGAGCGCCAGACGGCCGGCAAAATCCTGATGGCCACGGTGAAAGGCGACGTGCACGACATCGGCAAGAACATCGTGGGCGTGGTGCTGGCCTGCAACAACTTCGACATCGTGGACCTCGGCGTGATGGTGCCGCTCGAAAAGATTTTGGACGAAGCCCAGCGCCAGCAGGTCGACGTGATTGGCCTCTCCGGCCTCATCACCCCCTCGCTCGATGAGATGGTGTACGTGGCCCAGGCCATGGAAAAGCGCGGCCTGAAAATCCCCCTGCTCATTGGCGGGGCCACCACGTCGCGCCTGCACACGGCCGTGAAAATCGCGCCCTCCTACAGCGGGCCGGTGGTGCACGTCAACGATGCTTCGCGCTCGGTGGGCGTGGCGGCAGGCCTGCTCGGCTCGGGTGAGCGCGCCTACGCCCAGACCGTGGCCGACGACTACAACGCCCTGCGTGCCGACTACGCCAGCCGCCAGCGCGACAAGAACTACCTCACCATCGAAGCCGCCCGCGCCAACGGCGTGAAATCGGACTGGGATACGGTGAGTATTACCAAACCCACCTTCCTCGGCACCAAGGTGCTCGAAGATTACGACCTCGCCGAGCTGGCCCGCTACATCGACTGGACGCCCTTTTTCCACACCTGGGAGCTGAAGGGCCGCTACCCGCGCATCCTGGACGATGCCACGCTGGGCGAAGCCGCCACCAAGCTGTTCGAGGATGCGCAGGCCATGCTCACCAAAATCATTGATGGGAAGCTGCTCACGGCCCGCGCCGTGCTGGGTTTCTGGCCGGCCAACACGCAGGGGTACGACACCATCGAAATCTACGCCGACGACTCGCGTGAAACCGTAACTACCGAGTTTTTCACGCTGCGCCAGCAGGGCGAGAAGGGCCCCGGCATTCCCAATGTCGCCTTCTCCGATTTCCTGGCCCCCAAGGAATCCGGCCGCGCCGACTACCTGGGCGGCTTCGCCGTGACGGCCGGTATCGGCATCGAAAAGCTGATTGAGCAGTACGATGCCGACCACGACGACTACTCCAGCATCATGGTGAAGGCCTTGGCCGACCGCCTGGCCGAAGCCTTCGCCGAGCGCCTGCACGAGCGGGTACGGCGCGAATTCTGGGCCTATGCGCCCGATGAGCACCTCACCGGCGACGACCTCATTCAGGAGAAATACCGCGGCGTGCGCCCCGCCCCCGGCTACCCCGGCTGCCCCGACCATACCGAAAAAATAACCCTCTTCCAGCTGCTCGATGCCGAGAGCCAGACCGGCATTATCCTCACCGAAAACCTGGCCATGTACCCGGCCTCCTCGGTGAGCGGCATGTACTATGCCCACCCGGACTCGCGCTACTTTGGGCTAGGCCGGATTGGGGTTGACCAGGTAGCAGACATCGCCCAGCGGAAGCACATGCCGCTGCCCGAGTTGGAGCGCTGGCTGATGCCGAATTTGAACTACGAACCAAAATAATTGGCTGTTAGCCTTTAGCTGCTAGCTATTAGCTCGTGCCCTTAAAATACTTACTGCCAAGAGCTAATAGCTAGCAGCTAAAAGCTAACAGCTTAAACATGAAAGTTACCGACCACCTCGCCCAAGCCAACGGCAAAACCCTCTTCTCCTTCGAGGTACTGCCGCCCAAAAAGGGCGAAAATATCCACACGCTGTTCTCGAACATCGAGCCGCTGATGGAGTTCAAGCCGCCCTTCATCGACGTGACCTACCACCGGGAGGAATACGTGTACCGCCACCACCCCAACGGCCTGCTGGAAAAGAAAACCGTGCGCCGCCGGCCCGGCACGGTGGGCATTTGCGCGGCCATCAAAAACCGCTTCGACGTCGACACTGTGCCCCACCTCATCTGCGGCGGCTTCACGAAGGAGGAGACGGAGAACGCGCTGATTGACCTGCATTTCCTGGGCATCGACTCCATCCTGGCCCTGCGCGGCGACCCCATCAAATCGGAAGGCCATTTCAAACCCGAGCCCGACGGCCATGCCTACGCCTGCGACCTCATCGGCCAGGTGGCCAACCTGAACAAGGGCGAGTACCTGGATGAGGAGCAGGACGATACGTGGGCTACCAACTTCTGCATCGGTACGGCGGGCTACCCCGAGAAGCACTTTGAGGCCTCAAACTATGCCTCCGACCTCCGCTTCCTGAAGCACAAAGTTGACCGGGGGGCCGAGTACATCGTGACCCAGATGTTCTTCGACAACGAAGAGTTTTTTAAGTTCGAGAAAAAGTGCCGCGACGCGGGTATCACCGTGCCCATCATTCCGGGTCTGAAGCCGCTGACCACCAAAAGCCAGCTCACCATGCTGCCCAGAACCTTTTACCTCAACCTGCCCGAGCCGCTGGTAGAAGCCATCAGCCAGTGCCGCGACAATGAGGCGGCCCGCGCCATCGGCATCGAGTGGTGCCTCAACCAGAGCCGCGAGCTGATGGCCCACGGCGTACCTTGCCTGCACTACTACTCCATGGGCAAGTCGGAAAGCATCCGGCGGGTAGCGGCCGAGCTGTTTTAGCGGCGGCTACCATCCGCCTGCAACAGCCGGCCAGCAGGAAATAGTTGATGGGGCGGGTGGCTTACGAGCTACCCGCCCATTTTTTTAATGCAGTCTCAGCCGGAGCACTCAATACGAGGCTCAGCACCATGCCCCCCTGCTAGCTTGTGTTACCGGCTGGCAGGGTTGGTATAGTTCGCCAGCAATTGGTTCAGCTCGGATTAATCCAACAAAATATGTCTAGCCATCTGCTTTTGAGGCTGAGCAAACGTATGCTCAATGGTCTGATTTTACCCACCAATGAATTACTGCGCTCGACTGAAAGCAGAGCTATTAGTAATTTTTAATATAATTTTACCAATAAAGGTTCTTACTATTCCGCATTTTGCCTACGCTTTTCATTACATAGTCATTCATGAGCTATTGCCGAGCGGAAATAAAATTATTGTTATCTATACCAATAACTTAAATCATTAAATTATCAGCACCCGGGTCTGTAAAATTAATAACAATACCAACCAAGCACGGGTGGAAACCCAAGTGTGAGGGGTCTGAAAATAGAACTTTTTATTATATTGCGAGTCCGCAAACGTTTTCAAGTATTGTTTGTGGCTCTCTCTAACCTCCAAACCCACCCACTTACTATGAAATATTATATTTACTCTCTATTTTTTTTAGTCTCTTTTCTCCTGGCAGCGCCAGCCTACGCTCAAAAAATGCATTCCACGAAGTGGGAAAGTGGCCTGCTTGATAAGCGCACCAAGGTGGGCGTATGGGAATATTATGGCATCACAGCCTCGAAGGAGGTAGTGGTGGTGCAGCGCTACGACCATTCGGCCAGGCAGCTACTATTCTACCGGCCTTCGGGCGACCTCAACTTCAATACCGAACTGGCTCCCGGCCAATGGAAGCGTCGCATGGTAGACCGCCCCCCGCTGTTTATTGGGGGCGACGCGGCCCTGGCAGCTTATACCACGCAATTGCAATACCCCCAGCAGGCCCAGGACCGCAACGTGCAGGGCCAGGTCACCATCGGCTTCACGGTGGATGCCCAGGGCAAAGCCATCAACCACCGCGTGTTGCGCGGCATTGGGGCGGGCTGCGACCAGGAGGCGTTGCGCGTGGTGAAAACCATCCCGAATGAGTGGGTGCCCGCCCAGGTGAGTGGCCAGGATATTGTGGCCGAATACGAGTTGACGCTAACCTTTCGGCTGGCGCAGCAGTAGAGGGCAGGTGCGGCCAAGGTGGCCGTTATTTGCAACCCAACTACTGTGTTTGTGCGATGAAAGGTGAACTACGTAACCGGCTGGCGGGCTTAAAATCTGTGGCTGGCATGCTGCTGGCTGCATTATTGGTCACCGGCTGCGACTCGACGCCCCGCGACCGGCAGGAAGCCGTGCGCGAGGCCGGCCACGAGCTGGATAGTGCCGCCCGCACGGCCGCCCGTAAGCTGGCCCGTGTGGGCAAAGCCACGGCCTCTTACAACGAAACCAACCGCGCCCGCCGTGCCCGGCCCCTCGACCCGCGCCAGCAATTGGCCATTGAGGCCAAGCTAATGGGGCCCTACAACGGCCAGATAAACGCCCTCACGCCCCAGGACCTGCCTGCGGCCTACGGCCAGCTGGTGCGCGAAACCCGTACCCAACGCGCCACCTGGACCGACCGCGACTGGGACTACGCCCGCGCCGTGTACCAGCGCCTGAACGACCAGCTGAAGCAGGTGCGCCTGGACATGCCCGCCCGCGACGAAGTGCGCGTGCGCGCCCGCCAGGCCGAATTTGTGAGCCTGCAGGCCGGCCACGCCGTGAAAGGCATTGACGCCGCTACCCGGCAGCAGCCAAAATAAGGATTGTTGAATGTTAAGGATTGGTGATTAAGTTGGCAGTTGAACCCAATTTGTGAACAACCTGACCAACTCAACACGCAACCCTGCTCTGCCATGTCCCGCCCCGATTCCGTCGTTTTTCTCGAATCGTTCTACGAGCCGATGGCGGCCAACCTGGCCCGCACCCGGCTCGAGGCGGCGGGCATTCCGTGCTTTCTCAGCAATGAGAACCTGGTGTCGATAATGCCGCTTTATAGCCCAATTACCGGCGGAGTACGGCTGCACGTGCGGCAAGCCGACGCGCAGGCGGCCCTGGAAATACTGCACGCTGAACCCGTGCCCCGGGCCACCGGGCCGGATGTGGAATCGTTCGCTGCCGATGCGCCCGACCCCGTGACGCCCCGCTGCCCCCGGTGCGGGTCATCGGATGTGGCCTACGGGTCCGCCACGCGCAACACATACGGGTTCTGGGAGTCGGTGCTGTCGGTGCTGCTGCGGTTTCCGGTGCGGGGCAAGCGCTACCACTGCTTCCATTGCGGCAACGAGTTCAAGTAGCGCACGGCAGCGCCTGATTAGCCTTGAGGATTAACACTAAAGCGTTGACAGTAGCGTTACTACCGCATGACCAGCGTACACCACCGATGGCTTGGGCGGCCGCTATTGCTTGCGAAGGTGTTGCTGCTGGCGTGGTGGCTGCCGGGTGCGCCCGCATGGGCGCAGGCACCTCTCCCGACGGGCGACGGCCTGAAAGGCGATTACTACGAAGGGACGAATTTCGAAAAGTTCGTTTTGACCCGCCGCGATGCTACCATCAACTTCAACTGGGGCCAGCAACCGCCCGCACCGGGGCTCGGGGCCGAGCTATTTTCGGTGCGTTGGACGGGCTGGCTGGTGCCCCCAACCAGCGGCAAATACCTTTTTCATGTGACCGTGGACGACGGCATTCGGCTGTGGCTGAACGACCAGTTGATTATGAACGAGTGGCGCGGGCAACCCCTGAGTAATTACACCGCCGCCGTGGAGCTGCGAGCCGACGAGCCCTACCGCCTGCGGGTCGACTACTGCCAATACAGCATGGATACCCGCGTTTTTATTACCTGGGAGCCACCCGGCCCCGGGGCGGCGCAGGCTCCCTCGTCGTGGCGCAACCTTTGGGGCATGACCGCCGAAACGCCCCGCCCCGCGCCCATTCCAACGCAGTTTTTGTTTCGCCAGAATCCCCGGCCCGCCGTAGCTTCGGAGGCCGCGGCGGTGGCCCCACCGAAGCCGCTGCCCAAAGTGCCGGTAGCAGCCAAAGCCATTCCAGTAGCGACGCCATTGGTTACCAAACGGCCGGTGCGACCAGCACCACCGCTGCGCCGCCCGGCCGCACCGCCGCTGGCGGTAGCTAAACCAACCGCCTTGGCACTGCCTCCTGCTCCCAAGCCTGGCCCATTGCGGGCCGACTCCGCCGGTGCTGCCCGCCTGCGCCAGTTGGCCGTGGGTGAAACCGTGACCCTGCCCGAGCTTTATTTCCAGCAGGGAAAGGCACACCTCCTACCTGCTTCTCGCACGGCACTCAATCAATTGGCCACTATTCTCAGCACTCAGCCCACGTTGCGCCTGGAGGTGCAGGGCCACACCGACAACGTGGGCAATGCCGAGCTGAACCGCCAGCTCTCGCAGCAGCGGGCCGAGGCCGTGTGCCTCTACCTCACGGCCCACGGCGTGAATACGGCCCAGCTCCGGCCGCTGGGTTATGGCGGTACCCAGCCCGTGGCCGACAACACCGACCCGGCCCAGCGCCCCCGCAACCGCCGCGTAGTGCTGCGCCGGCTCTAGCGCCGCCTTCCTCCCCATCGCGTCCGAAAACCCGTATGCGTTCGGGTTGCGGCGGCCAACTTCCCCGGTGCGTTGGTGTTGCAACAGCCTCTATCCGCCAGTTATGCTGTTTGCCACTCACTTGTTGCGCACCCTCCGCCGCCACTGGCCCCACTACCTAGTGGAGGCGGCCGGGCTCGTGGCTTTTCTCATTTTTTCGAGCGTGGCGGCCGTGGTTTGCTTTCACCCCAGCTCGGCGGTGGCGCGGGCGCTGGGGCCGCATGCCTGGGTGCAGCGCCTTGGGGTGGGGCTGATAGTGGGCGGGCTGGTGGCGGCCATGGCCTACTCGCCCTGGGGCAAGCGCTCGGGGGCGCACTTCAACCCGGCCGTGACGCTGGGCTTCTGGCAGCTGGGCCACATCCGGACGGCCGATGCTATTTGGTACGTGGTGGCGCAGTTTGCGGGGGCACTGGTGGCTGGCGTGGCCATCTTCTGGCTGCTGGCCCCGTGGTTTAGCCACCCGGCGGTACATTACAACACCACCCGTCCGCCCGAGGGTGCCTACGGCTGGGTGATTGCGCTGGGGGCCGAAATCCTGATTTCCGGGGCGCTGATGATGGTGATGCTGTCATCGCTGCACTCGGCCCGCCTCAAGCAATGGACGGGCGCTTTCGTAGGATTGCTGCTGGCCTTGTTTGTGGTGGTGGAGGCCCCACTTTCGGGCATGAGCCTGAACCCCGCACGCACGCTGGGCAGCGCCATGCCCGCTGGGGGCAGCCCGGGCTTGTGGCTGTATTTTGTGGGCCCGCTGACTGCTACCTGGGTCACGGCCATAGTGTACGGCCGCTGGCGACGTCGCCATTCCCCTACCGAGCGCCCGCCGGTGTACCCGGATTATTCGGCCGAGTAGCGACGGGCGCGGAAGGGGTTGGCACAAGCGGTTGGGCCGCGTGGACCAGTGCTGCTCAATGGTTGCTGCACCAGCCACCCAGACCATTGGCTGGCGGTTTGGCATCGGCCATTTTTCCTTTTTTCGCGTAAGCAGGGGCACACTATTTTCTACGCTGCTATGCCCGCCAAAAAGACTGATTCCGCCAAAGCCCCGGCTAAAAAAGCCGCCCCCGCCAAAGCCGAGCGCCGCCCCACGGCCAAGGACATGAAGGCCGCCGCTCAAAAGCTGCCCTACCCGGCCAAACAGGCCGACATGAAACTGCAGCCCGACTCAGACCTGGCCAACTACAAAGCCGCTGGCAAGCTAAAAGACAAAGTCGCCATCATCACCGGAGCCGACTCCGGCATTGGCCGGGCCGTGGCCATTGCCTTCGCCAAGGAAGGTGCGCACGTAGCCATCGTATTCAACGAAAACGTGGAAGACGCGGAGAAAACCAAGCAAATGGTGGAAAAGGAGAAGCGCAAGTGCCTGCTGCTGCAAATGGACGTGCGCGACCCCGAGCAGTGCAAGCAGGCCGTGCGCCGCACCATGGCCGAGCTGGGCGGGCTGAATATCTTGGTGAACAACGCCGCGTTCCAGATGAGCCAGGCGAAGTTCGAGGATATCCCGGAGGAGCAGATTCGCCGCACCTTCGACACCAATATCCTGGGCTACATCTGGATGGCGCAGGCCGCCATTCCGCACCTGAAGAAGGACGACTGCATCATCAACACGGGCAGCATCGTGGGCATCACGGGCATCCCCATTCTAGTGGATTATGCGGCCAGCAAGGCCGGTATTCATGCCCTCACTAAATCACTGGCGCTGTACCTGGGCGAAAAAGGCATTCGGGTGAACTGCGTAGTGCCCGGCCCGGTCTGGACGCCCAATATCCCGGCCACCATGCCCATTGAGGAAATCGAGAAGTTCGGCCACGAGGTCGCCCTCAAGCGTCCTGGCCAGCCCGAGGAACTGGCCCCCGCCTACGTGCTACTGGCCTCGCAGGACGGCTCCTTTATGACCGGCAGCCTCGTGCACGTAACTGGTGGCAAGCTCAGCAGCGACGAGTAGCTGTGGACAAAAAGAACGTCGTGCTCCATCTGGCGTCCGCGCAGCCGAAGCATGACGTTCTTTTTATTCGGACGAAGCCATTGCCAGCTATAGCTGTTTAGCAAAGTTTTCGCGCTGCGAATAATCAACCACCGAAGCAGCCGATTACCTTGCCGCTTTCTACGCGTTTTCAGGGTGTTAGACCCCTTGGTAACGGTATTTTCCATTTTCTTCTTTCACATCAATTCCCACTAGTTACATGGCCGATAATTCCTCTTCTTTGCTCGACCGCAGCCGCACCATTGCGGGACCGGGCTACAACCGCTGGCTGGTACCACCGGCGGCGCTGGCCATTCACCTCGCCATCGGGCAGGTGTACGCCTTCAGCGTGTTCAAAAAGCCCCTCGGGGCGCTCATCAGCGGCAACGTGGATGCCCCGGCCCCCACGGACTGGACGCCGGGCCAGATTGGCTGGATTTTCTCCATCGCCATTGTGCTGCTGGGTTTGTCGGCGGCCATATTTGGCAAGTGGCTGGAGCGTGTGGGCCCGCGCAAGGCCATGATGGCGGCCGCGCTCTGCTTCGGCGGTGGCTTTATGATTGGCTCGCTGGGCATTCACCTGCACAGCCTCGTGCTGCTGTACCTGGGCTACGGGGTGCTGGGCGGCATCGGGCTGGGCCTGGGCTACATTTCGCCGGTGAGCACGCTAATCAAGTGGTTTCCGGACCGCAAGGGCGTGGCCACGGGTATGGCCATTATGGGCTTTGGCGGCGGCGCGATGATTGCCTCCCCGCTGTCGGTGGCCCTGATGGCGCACTTCAAAAGCACCGGCACGCTGGGCGTAGCAGCTACGTTCATCACGTTGGGCATCATCTACTTCCTGTTCATGCAGTTTGGGGTGTGGACCATCCGGGTGCCGGCCGACGACTGGGCTCCGGCTGGCTACGTGCCCAACGCCGAGCACAACGCCCTGATTACGACCGGTAACGTGTCGGCCGACAACGCCATCAAAACGCCGCAGTTCTGGCTGCTGTGGGTGGTGCTGATGACCAACGTAACAGCCGGTATCGGCGTGCTCGAAACGGCTTCGCCGCTTATTCAGGATACCTTCTCAAAGGCCGCGATGGGCGGCGGCAAGTTTGTGACGGCGGCGGCGGCGGCGGGCTTCGTGGGCCTGCTCAGCCTGTTCAACCTGCTGGGGCGCTTCTTCTGGTCGTCGGCGTCGGATAAGATGGGCCGCAAGGTGACGTACGCCATCTACTTTGCGCTCGGCATTGCGCTGTACCTGCTCATTCCTACGCTGGGCCATAACCTGCAGCTCACGCTTTATGTAGTGGTGGCCTGCGTTATTATCAGCATGTACGGCGGTGGTTTCGCGACCATCCCGGCGTATCTGTCCGACCTGTTTGGCAAGTACCAGGTAGGTGCCATCCACGGGCGGCTACTCACGGCCTGGAGCACGGCCGGCGTGGTGGGTCCGCTCATCGTCAACTATTTGCACGAGAGCCGTAAGGCGCAGGGCTTCACTGGCTCGGCGGCTTACCAAACGGTGTTTTACACCATGGCGGGTGTGCTGGTAGTAGGCCTGCTGGCCAACTTCGCCGTGACGGCCGTGAACGAGAAATACTTCGAAAAAGGCCCCGTTACGCCCTAAGGCGGCGGACACTAAGCGCCATTCTTTTCATCTCCAGCTAATTCCGATATGAATCCTCAACCCAACAACGCCGGCACGCCGGCGGCCGAAACCAGCTCGACGGGCGCGCTGGTCATCGCCTGGCTTTTTGTGGGCATTCCCCTCGCCTGGGGCGTGTCGCAAACCTTCATCAAGGCGCTGACGCTGTTTCAATAGCAGAATAAAGGAACTGAAGAAGCAGCCGGCCCGGTGGGTCGGCTGCTTTTTTGTGTGGGTAGCAGTCGCCCTCCGCGTGCGCCTCACCCAGAACATAACCCCACGCCTTACCTTGCCCCCATGAAAACCCTCCTGCCCCTCGCCCTGCTCACGCTCCTCGCCGCCGCCCCGGCCGCCCCACCCACGCAACGGGTACGCCAGTTCCGGCAAGCGCACGAGCGGGAGCTGCTGGCCGAGTTTGGGCAATTGGTGGCCATCTCCAACGTGGCGGCCGATACGGCCGGGTTGCGGCGCACGGCGCAGTTCATTCAGGGCATGATGCGGCGGCGCGGTATTGCCACCGAGCTGCTGGCCGCGCCCACGCCGGGCGTGCCGCCGGTGGTATTTGGCGAAGTGCGCGTGCCGGGCGCTACCCGCACCGTCATTTTTTATGCGCACTACGACGGCCAGCCCGTGAACCCCGCGCAGTGGGGCTACGGCCTGCAGCCCTTTCGGCCGCAGTTGGCCACCGGCCCGCTCGACCGGGGCGGGCAGCCGACTGAACTACCCGCCGCCGGCCAGCCGCTCAACCCCGACTGGCGGCTCTACGCCCGCAGCGCTTCCGACGACAAAGCCGGCGTGATGGCCATTCTGACCGGCTACGAGGCCCTGAAAGCCAGCAAGCTCAAGCCGAACGTCAACATCAAATTCTTTTTTGAGGGCGAGGAAGAACGGGGCTCGCCGCACCTGGCCGAGATTCTGGCCCGGCACAAGGCCCGGCTGGCTTCTGATGTGTGGGTGATTTGCGACGGGCCGGTGCACCAGTCGGGCCGCAAACAGGTGGTATTCGGAGCGCGGGGCGATGTGAACATGCGCCTGACCGTGTACGGCCCGCGCCGGCCCCTGCACAGCGGGCACTACGGCAACTGGGCCCCCAACCCCGGGTTGGCCCTGGCCCGCCTGCTCGCCTCGATGGAGGACAGCACCGGCCGGGTGCGCGTGGCGGGCTTCTACGATGATGTGACGCCGCTGAGCTCGGCCGAAAAAGCCGCCCTGGCCCAGGTGCCCAACCTCGACGAAACCATCCGGCAGGAGCTGGGCTTCGCGCGGCCCTACGGCACCGGCCAGACGCTGGTGGAGCTGCTCAACCAGCCCTCGCTCAACCTCAACGGCATGCAGAGCGCCAATGTGTACCCGGCCGCCGCCAACGTGATTCCGACCAGCGCCGTGGCCGTCCTCGACCTGCGCCTCGTGCCCGGCAACGACGCCCAGCGCCAGGTGCAGAAAGTGGTGCGCCACATCGAGGCGCAGGGCTACCACGTCCTCAGCGCCGAGCCCACCGATGCCGAGCGCGCCCAATTTCCGCTGCTGGTGAAGGTGCAGGCCGAGCCCGGCTATAACGCCCAGCGCACCCGCCTCGACCTGCCCATTGCCCGCCAGATTATCGCGGCCGTGCAAACCACCACTACCGACCCCGTGGTGGTGCTGCCCACCATGGGCGGCAGCCTGCCGCTCTACGTGTTCGAGCAGCAGCTCAAGGCCCAAACCATCACGGTGCCGGTGGCCAACTACGACAACAACCAGCACGCCGAAAACGAGAACATCCGCCTCGGCAACCTCTGGGAAGGCCTCGAAACGATGGCCGCGATTATGCAGCTGAAGTAGCCGGCGCGGCCACAACCGCAAATGTGGGGGCGGGGCGGCCACGAAATTTCAGCCTCGGCCATCAGCCCCGGGAAGATTCTGTCCGTAAGCAGTTATCAAGGGGGCTGGCGGTGCTGGCCTCGTTTCTGACTTACGTTCGCCTATGTCCGCTCCCACTTATCCGCCCGGCACCGTACGCGCCTTGCTTGCTACGCCGCACGTTTCTGAGGCCACCCGCGCTGCGCTGCAGGCCCGTCTCGATGCGCCAGCCTACGAGCCGCAGTTTCTGGCTCCCGAAACCTACGCCCTGCTCGAAGCCGTGGCCGCCCGCCTCTTTCCCCAGCCCGACCGGCCCGACAACCCCATTGCCCTGGCTCCCAGCGTAGACCAGCGCCTCACCGAAGGCCGCGCCGACGGCTGGCGCTACGACGCCCTCCCGCCCGACCGCGAGGCCTATCGCCTGGGCCTGGGCGGCATCCAGGAGATTGCGCAGGGGCTGTTTCAGGCCGATTTTATGGGGTTGAATGCGGAGCAGCAGCATGCCGTAATCCAGGCGCTGGCCGAAGGCACCCCGTCCGGCACCGCCTGGGAAACCCTCGACGCCAGCCGCTTCTTCGAAGAAATGCTGGCCGAACTCACGGAAACCTACTACGCCCACCCGCTGGCCCAGGAGGAAATCGGCTACGTTGGCATGGCCGACCTGCCCAAGTGGTCGAAAATCGGCTTGAATGAGAAAGAAGAAAGAGAGCCGAGCCCCTTGTCATCCTGAGCGCAGCGAAGGACCTTATTACGGTTGAATGAATAGCAATAATTCAACGGTGATAAGGTCCTTCGCTCCGCTCAGGATGACGGACATTTTACCTCAATCCGAATTTACTTAATCCCATTATGCCCGACGAAGAAATCATCGAAGAAGGCGTCATTAACCCTGTTCAGCCCGAAATTCAGGACCCACTACTACGCTCGCTAATGGCCGAAGAACCCTTGGCTGCCAACACGCCAAAGGAACAGCCGCAAGCAATTCCGGCTGAGGCCGATGAAGTAGACTGCGTGGTGATTGGACTGGGTGCGGGCGGCGCGCCCCTGCTCGCCCGCCTGGCCCAAGCTGGGCTCAAAGTAGTGGCCCTGGAAGCCGGCCCCTGGCACAACCCCGCAACCGACTTCGCCACCGACGAGAAAGCCCAGGATTTCCTGTTTTGGAACGACGAGCGGCTGGCCGCCGGCGGCGACCCACTGGCCATGGGCAAGAACAATTCTGGCACCGGTGTGGGCGGTTCCACCCTGCACTACACCGCTTACACCCCCCGCCCGCTGCCTGATGATTTGCACATCCGGCGCGACTTCGGGCAGGGTGAGGACTGGCCGGTGAGCTACGAGGAGTTGGAGCCCTACTACAATGAAGTCGAGCGCTTTATCGGAGTTTCCGGCCCCACCCCCTACCCTTGGGGGCCCGCCCGTAGCCAGGGCTACCCGCTAGCCCCACTGCCGCTGAATAGCGCAGCCCAGCTGATGGTGCGCGGCGCGGAAAAGCTGGGCATTAAAACCTCGCCGGCCGCCAATGCGGCGCTCTCGGCACGGTACTACCAGGAAGGCGTGGGCTGGCGCGAGGCCTGCACCAACCGCGGCTTCTGCCAGGCCGGCTGCTCCAACGGGGCCAAGTCGAGCATGGACGTGACGTTTATTCCGCTGGCCGTGAAGCACGGGGCCGATATCCGGCCCAACAGCTTCGTGACGGAGATTGAGCGCGATGCCCGGGGCTACGTCACCGGCGTGGTGTACACCCAGAACGGAGAGCAAAAGCGCCAGCGCTGCCGCCACCTGTTCCTCTGCGGCGGCTCGGTGGAAACCCCGCGCCTGCTGCTGCTCAATGAGCTGGCACTAACCAGCGGGCAGGTGGGCCGCAACCTGATGGCCCACCCCGGCCTGCAGGTGTGGGGCACGTTTGCCGACGAGGTGCGGCCAAATAAGGGCATTCCCGGCGGATTGATTTCGCAGGACACCCACCGGCCCGCCGGAGCCGACTTTGCCGGCGGCTATCTGCTTCAAAGCATCGGCGTGATGCCGGTGACGTTTGCCGGGCAGGTGGCGCGGGGCCGCAAGCTATGGGGCCAGCCCCTGCGCGACTATATGCGCAACTTCAACCACATTGCCGGCATCAATATTCTGGGCGACTGCCTGCCCCACGCCGACAACTTCTTGGAGCTGGCCGAAGAAAAAGACGCGCGCGGCCTGCCCAAGCCGCGCCTGCATTTCACGGCCCAGGAAAACGAGCATCGCATGAATGCCCACGCCGAGAAAATCATGCGCGGCATCTGGGAAGCTGCTGGCGCGACCGATATCTGGTCGTTTCAGCGCTACGCGCACGTCATCGGCACGGCCCGCATGGGCAAAAGCGGCGACGATGCGGTGGTGGACGCGAACGGCCGCGCCTTCGACGTGCCCAACCTCTACATTTCCGACAACTCGACCTTCCCCAGCGCCCTGAGCGTGAACCCGGCCCTGACCATTATGGCCCTGAGCCTGCGCACGGCAGACAAGTTTTTGGAGAGCCTGAAGTAGCGGCGGGATGGATTACAGAACAATTAACTGAACGTCATGCTGAGCTTGTCGAAGCATCTCTACTGCCATAGTAAAATGAATTAGTTGCGCGGTAGAGATGCTTCGACAAGCTCAGCATGACGTGCTGGATTTCAATAAACAAATCCCATGAAATCATTCCTCACAGAAATCACAGACCATTTTGGCGATGGCAACTACGAGGGCGACCAGTTTGGTGGCGCGCAGGGCCACAATGGCAACGGCCTGCCTACCGGCCTGCCCAACAACTTCATGTTCGCCACGGGCATTGAGTGCAGCTACCCGACCATCGATAACGGCAAAACCCGCCGCGACCTGCTAGCCGAATGCGACCACTACAACCGCTACAAAGAGGACCTGGCACTGGTGAAGGAGATGGGCCTGAAAGTGCTGCGCTACGGCCTGCCCTACTACAAAATCCAACTCAGCCCCGACAAGTACGACTGGGAGTTTGCTGATGCCGCGATGGCCGAAATCCGCCGCCTGGAAATCACGCCGATTCTGGATTTGATGCACTTTGGCGTGCCCGACTTCATCGGTAACTTCCAGAACCCCGAGCTGCCGGTGCATTTCGCGGCCTACTGCGAGGAAGTGGCCAAGCGATACCCATGGGTGCGTTTCTACACGCCCGTAAACGAGATTTACGTAACGGCCAAGCTGAGCGCCAAGGATGGCATCTGGAACGAGCAGCTGAAGTCGGACAAGGCCTTTGTGACGGCCCTGAAGCACCTGGTGGCCGCCAGCATTATGGGCACCCAAAAAATTGCCAAGCACCGACCCGACTGCATCATCGTGCAAAGCGAGTCGGCGGAGTTCACCCATGAGCTGCGGGCCGAGCACACGCCCGCGGTGCAGCTGCAAAACAAGTTGCGCTTTACCTCGCTCGATTTACTTTACGCCCACCATCCCGAGGGTGAGGTCCTCAACTACCTCTACGACAACGGCATGACCCGCCGCGAATACGACTGGTTTATGGCCGGCGAGCCCCCCGGATACCAGATAATGGGCAACGACTACTACGGCCGCAACGAGAAAATCATGCTGCCCGATGGCTCCATCCAAACCAGCATGGATGTGCTGGGCTGGTACAACATCACCCACGACTACTACCAGCGCTACAAGAAGCCGGTGATGCACACCGAAACCAACGTGCTCGACGCCAAAGAAGGCCCCACCTGGCTCTGGAAGCAGTGGGTGAACATCCTGAGAATGCGCAAGGAAGGCGTGCCCGTGCTCGGCTTCACCTGGTATTCGCTCATCGACCAGATTGACTGGGACAAGGGCCTGGAGCGCAAAGTGGGTACCGTGAATCCCTGTGGCCTGTACGACCTCGACCGCAAGCCCCGCCCCGTGGCCGACGCCTACAAAATGCTGCTCCAGGAATACGGCCAGATTACAATAGTGCCCCACGGCGAGCTGTTTGAGGTGACTACTGCCCCGGCGACGCTGAAGGTAGAAGTGTAAAAAAGCCCCGCTATACTATGTTTAAGGATGTGTTGCGCCCTTGGATATGGCAGGGCCGGAAAAGCATGATTTCCCGATAGTACCCGCCCGCCCGCGCCACGCGGCGGCAACCTCTGTCGGGCCGGGCCGTTCCACGGGCGGGTGCCCGGTGCGGCGCTTCGCCTGCTGATGTCCCCTCCAGTACTGCTCCTGCGCGTGGCTGCCGCCTGGCCCCTGCCCGGCCTGGGCCTACTGGTGCTGCCCGATGGGCCCACGCCCTACCTGGCGGCCTGCGACCTGCACACGGCCCTGGCCGTCGAAGCCCACCTGCCCGATGGAACGCGCCACCCCGGTCTGGCCACCGTGGAAGAAGTGGCGCGCCCCGAAACAACTGTGCTGAGCCTGCTGCTCGACCTTAGCCCTGCCCGGGAGCTACCGGTGGGCACCATCATCTGGCTGGCCGGGCCGGCCCCGGCTTTGGGGTGAGTCCTCGGCCATTCATCCTTCGTCGCGGTGGAAGTGCCGTTCAGCGGGCAATAGGCAGCGTTAACCCGGCCGTGACAAATGAAAACAACTAAAGTTTAAAATTGCGGCTATAAATTTTATAAAAATCGGCACGGAACTAGTTAAAGCAGGTTACGCTTAGCGTAAATTGCCGGACCGTCCCTAATCATCTCCGGCATTTGGTTCTTTTATACTCCGTATGAAATTTCTTGCTCCGCTGCTCCTGGTGTGCCTCTGGGCATTGCCCGCCGCCGCCCAGCGTATCGTTATCAGTGGCCAGGTAGTGGAAGCGACCAACGGCGAGCCGGTGCCGTTCGCCTCCATCTTCGTGCCGCGCACCAGTTTCGGCGTCACGGCCGATGCCGATGGCAAGTTCAAGCTCAGCGTCACGGGTTCGCCCGATTCCATCGCCGTTTCGGCCATTGGCTTCGCTATCCAGCGCCGCAAACTCAGCGACGCGGCCGCGCAATCGGTGCTGTTTCGGCTGAAAGCTGGCGGCGTTACGCTGGGCGAAGTATTCGTGAGCTCGCGCCAGCCCGAGAACCCGGCCTTTCGCATCCTGCGCGAGGTGCAGAAGCACAAGCCCGAGAACGAGCGCACCGCCCTGAAGGCCGCCGAGTACGACTCGTACAACCGCATCGAAACCAGCCTGATTGATTTGCCGGCTTCCCTCAACAAGCGCAAGGCCATCCGCGATATTCGGGCGCTGGCCGTGCGCCAGGGTGCCGCCGCCGTAGGCGACCCCGATGCCCCGCTGCCGGTATTTGCCTCCGAGGTAGGCTCGCGGGTGTACCAGCGCAACAACCCGCTGCGCCGCCGCGAAGACCTGCTGCACAAGCAGATGCGCGGCGTAGGCCCGCGCGAGGGCTCGGTGCTTTCGCAGATGCTGGGCTCTAACTTTCAGAATTTCGACTTTTATCCCAACTGGCAGAACGTGCTGGGCAAGGACTTTATCTCGCCCATTGCCGAGGGCGGGCGCGGCACCTACGACTACGACCTGCAGGATTCGGTGTTCGTGGGCAAGGACTTTTGCTACCGGATTGCCGTTACACCCAAGCGCAGCCATGATTTGGCCTTCAAAGGCACCATCTGGATTACCACCGAGAGCTATGCTCTGCGCCGGGCCGACCTGGTGGCCAGCCCCGAGGCCAACATCAACTTTGTGAATGACCTGCGCGTGGCCCAGGAGCTGACTTCGCCCGCCGACGGCCCCGGCCTGCCTACGCGCACCAAGCTGCTCATCAGCGTGCGGCCTTCGGCCAAGCAGGCGGCCATGCTCGTTCGCTACACCACCGTGAGCAGCAACTTCGTGCGAAATAAGCTGCACGACGAATCGGGCTTCTACGACCAGCCCATCGTATCGTCGTTGATGGAGCCCGTGGTGGAGAGCCCCGCCGGGGGCCTGCTCGCCGGACTGCCCCAGGGCGGAGGGGGTGGCTATTTCGATGCCCACCGCCCCGACACGCTGAGCCTGAGCGAGCGCCAGACCTTTGCCGTGCTCGATTCGGCCAAGTCACTGCCCTCGGTGCGCAACCTGCTCGACTGGGTCGACCTGATTGTGAACGGCTACAAACGCGTGGGCAAGCTCGACTTTGGGCCGATTGCGGGGATATATGCGAACAACAACGTGGAAGGCAGCCGCTTCCGGATTGGTTTCCGCACTACGCCGCTCATCAGCCGCGACTGGCTGACCCAGGTATACCTTGCCTATGGCACCCAGGACGGCCGCTTTAAGTATGGCGTGCGCGAGAGCTACATCGCCGAGCGCCGGCACTGGACGGTGATATCGGCCGAGTTCCGGCACGACCTCGAACAGGCCGCACTGCTCGACAACGATTTTCTCGACAACAACAACCTGTTTACTACCGCCTCGCGCTGGGGCCGCTTCAAGCAGGGCATTCCCGTGATGCGCGACCTCACGTCGCTGAGCATTCAGCGCGACTTGTTCCATGGCTTCACCCAGACCCTGACGTTACGCTATCAGTTCATGGACCCGGTATTGCCGCTGGGCGTGCCCACCCTGCCCGGCCGCCCCACCGATGCGCCGCCCTCCGACAACCTGCGCTTGGGCGAGCTGGTGTCGGAATCGCGCTATGCCCCCGACGAAACGCTGGTGCAGAGCGAGAACCGCCGCCGCGCCGTGGGCCTGAAGCGGTGGCCGGTATTCAACTTCCGCTACACGCTGGGCTCCATCGACTGGTTCCGGGGCCAGAACATGTATCACAAGTTCAACCTGGCTGTTACGCACAGCTTATCGGTGGGCTATTTTGGGCGGCTCAACTACCGCGTCGAGGGCAACTACATTCCGTCGGCACTGCCCTACATCATTCTGAAGGCCCCGCTGGGCAACCAGACCTATTTCTATAATGCCAACGCATTCAACCTGATGAACTACTTCGAGTTCGTGACCGACCGCTCGGTATCGGTGCGCCTCGACCAGCATTTCGAAGGCCTGCTGTTGAACTCCCTCCCCGGCATCCGCACGCTGAACTGGCGGCTGGTGGGTACCGTTAACGTGCTCTACGGCAATCTGTCTGACCGGGCCCGGCGGGCCAACGGCAACTCCAACCGCCTGCCCGGCCTCATCCGCGAGCCTTACGTGGAAGTAGGCTACGGCATTGAAAACATCTTCAAGTTTCTCCGGGTCGACTTCCTGCACCGCCTGACTTATCGTGACCAGCCAACCGTTATCGACGCCCGGCACCCCGAGCATCAGAATTTCGGTGTGAAGCTCAGCGCTCAGTTCCGCCTCTAGCGGCGGCGATTTATTCCTGAACAGTCCGTCCGGCATTTTGCAGGGCGGACTGTTGTATTTTAGGGGCCGTATGTGGCTACTCACTCAACTAAGCAGGCATAAGCAACGGGGGACAGCGGCAATGCGGCGCGCCAGCAGCGCTGCCGCTGCCTGGACGCTGGGCGGGCTGCTCGGGTTGCTGCTACTGGCCGTGCCCGCGCGCGCCACCATACCCGAAGACACGCTGACGGTGCACCCCAGGCAGGCCTCAATTTACCTCGACGACCAGTATTACAGTATTCTGGAAGACCCCACCAGCCGCCTCACCCTGGCCGATGTGCGCAGCCCGGCCTGGGCCACCCGGTTTCGACGGCTGCTCGGCTCGGGCCAACCGCCCAACATCCAGCACACGAGCAGCAACTACTGGCTGCGCCTCACGGTGCGCCACGCCCCCGTCGAATCCGACGCCTGGTACCTGGAGCTGTACGACTCGCACATTGGGCAGGTCGTGTTCTACCGGCCCCGGGCGGGCAATACCACCGCCTACGACAGCATAGCCACCGGGGCAAATACTCCCTTCGCCACCCGGCCCCACCCCTACAAAAACTTCCTGTTTAACCTGCCCCCCCGGCCGGGCCAGACGGTGACGTATTACCTCCGACTGCGCTCCGATACCAAAACCAGCTTCCGGGCCATGGTGCACAGTGGGGCGGAACTGATTCCGGGGCTGCCGGTGCAATACTGGCTGCTGGGCATTTTCTACGGCATCCTGCTCATCATGGTGGTTTACAACCTCATCCTGTACTTTTTTTTACAGGAGGGCACCTACTTCTACTACGTTCTGTACGTGCTGAGCGGAGCGCTGCTGTTTTTGTCGGAAGATGGCCTGGGCTTCCAGTACCTGTGGCCGAACGCGCCGGGCTTCAACCACTTCATCGGGGCGGCGGCTCCGGTCCTACTGCTGCTCACGTTTGGCACCTACGCCAGCCGGTTTCTCGATACCCCCTCGCGCCTGCCGGCCCTGCACCGCTTTGGCCGATGGGTACTGGGTTGCAGCGCGGCCCTGCTGATGCTCGATGTGGGCTTAGTACATTCCGGTTTCAGCTTCTGGCTATACATGCTGCCCTACGGGCTGCTGTACTACGCCGGGTGGCAGGCCTACCGGGATGGGTTGAAGCCTGCCCGCTACCTGCTGCTGGCGCAGGCGCTGGTAGCCATCAGCCTGGTATTCCTCATTTCGCGCAAGCTGGGCTTTGAGTTTTACAACAATGCCTACACGGTGTATAGCCTCAATTCGGCTTTCGTGCTTGAAGTCGTGATACTGAGCTACGCGCTGGGCGAAAAGTTGAAAGGCCTGATGGACCTCACCCTGCTCGCCCAGCAGCGCCTCCTAAAACAGATGCGCAAAAAACACCAGGCCCAAAACCGCCTGGTAGAGCAGCTGCACGAAAACCAGCTGCTAAAGGACCAGCTCAACACTGAACTCGAAGCCCAGGTGGCCGAGCGCACGGCCGAGCTGCGCCAACAGCATGAAACCGTGGCCGCCCGAAATCGTGAGCTACTGGAAGCCAATGGCTTGCTGGCACTGCAGTCCGACGCCATTGCGATGCTGAACCAGCAGCTGAGCCAGGACCTGCACGCCGAAAAAGCGGCCCGCATCGAAGCCCGGGAAGTCGACTTCGGCGAGTTCAGCCAGATATACCCCGACAAGGATGCCTGCCTACGCTACCTGGCCGACCTGAAATGGGCCACCCACCCCTACCACTGCCGCAAATGCGGCCACGAAAAAAGCTGCGAGGCCCGCGAGCCCTATGCCCACCGCTGCACCCGCTGCCGCTACGTCGAGTCGGCTACTACGGGCACGATACTGCAAAAATGCAAGTTCTCCATTGTCAAGGCGCTCTATGCGGTGTTTTTGTTGCACGCGCACCGCGGCAGCTACTCACCCGCCGAGCTGGCCCGGGTGCTGGAGCTTCGCCCAGCCACCACTTGGGCATTCGCCCAGAAGGTACTGGCCGCCCTGCAGCGCCGTCGCCAAGCCCCCGACTACGAAGAGGGCGAACCTTGGACCCACGTACTCCTCGATGCCACAGCCGATATCGAAACGTCGGAATTGGAAGCCTCTGAAGCGCAAGCATAGGGCCCGGCAGCTACCGGCATCGTTTGCAGTGAAATCAGCATCTTTTTGAACGGCAAATATGCATATCTGTCCTAAGTAGAGATAGTATAAACACTATTTTCTTTTGAGCCAGTTTTTTTTCGAATGAAACGCATTTTTTTTGTTGTTTTTTAGCCTGTCAACTGAAAATCGCAAAACAGTCTATTCGAACTGCTGGGCAACTAATGGCCCTGTCCGGCGTGTGCAGCAAGCGTAAAGCGTCTGGTGCCTTCAATCACAAAAACCCTGTTTTTAGGCTGTTAAGCGTGTTTTCTCACTTGTAATTCAAAACACACGCATATACATTTGGGCTACAACTCCCACCTGTACGCTGTGCTTAACTCGCTTTACAACCATCGTTCGATTCGGACTGGCGGAAATTCCTCGTATCGTTTGCACTGGCGGGCGGGCTTCAGTGCGCTGCTTATGGTAGGGGCGCTGCTCGCCGCTTGCCAACGCGCTGCTGCTCCCGTTGCGAGCGCAGCCACGCCCCCGGCCTCTACTATTGCTTCCCCTGCTGCCATCAGCAACGAAATCCCGGTAGCCACCTTTAGCCCCCGCGTACGGCAGCTACTGGCTCAAATGACGCTGGAAGAGAAAATCGGACAGATGACCCAACTGGCCAACACGGCCATCAACCCCACCGGGGTGCAGAAAGACGTGGCGCTGGACTCGGCCAAGGTGGCTACGCTGGTACGGAATTTTCATATCGGCTCGTTCCTGAACGGCGAGGCCGTACCAGCAGCCCAATGGGTGCGCTACTCGGCTATGTTGCAGCGCATTTCGATGCGCGAATCGCGCCTGCACATTCCCATCATCTACGGCATCGACCACATGCACGGGGCCAGCTACGTGAGTGGTACGGCCATCTTCCCGCACAACATTAACCTTGGGGCCACCTTCAACCCCGAGCTAGCCCGCCAGACGGCCCGCGCCACTGTACTCGAATCGGCCGACCTGGGCCACCATTGGGTATTTGCCCCGGTACTCGACCTGGGTGTAAACGTGTACTGGCCGCGCTTCTACGAAACGTACGGGGAAGACCCGCTGGTGGCAGCCACTATGGGCGCGGCCTTCGTGAAAGAGCTGCAAAACAACTCCGAGATTGCTCCTTATAAGGTAGCCGCCTGCGGCAAGCACTTTCTGGGCTACTCCGACCCGCGCAACGGCTGGGACCGCACGAATGCCCTCATCCCCGACCAGCGGCTGCAGGAGTTCTTCCGGCCTTCGTTTCAGTCTGCAATCGATTCCGGACTGAAATCCATCATGATTAATTCGGGCGAAATCAATGGCGAGCCCGTGCACGCCTCCAAAGCCATTCTGACCGACCTGTTGCGGCGGCAGATGGGCTTTAAGGGAGTGGCCGTGACTGACTGGGAGGATATCATTCGCCTGGTTCGCATCCAGAAGGTGGCCGCCAACGAGAAAGAAGCCACCTGGATGGCCATCGACGCAGGCGTGGACATGGCCATGACGCCCTACACCACCACCTTTTGCGGCATCGTGAAGGAGTTGGTGCAGGAAGGTCGCCTGACCAAGGAGCGCATCGACCTATCGGCCGGTCGGGTTTTGCAGATGAAGGACGACATCGGCCTGTTTGAGAACCCCATGCCCCGCGCCGACCGGCTGAGCCGCATCGGCGACCCCGCCCTGCGCGCCCAGGCCACGGCCGCCGCCCGCGAAAGCGTGGTGCTACTGAAAAACGAGAAAAATACCCTGCCCCTGGCTCCCGCCCGCGTGAAGCGCCTGCTGGTAGTGGGCCCTTCGGCCGACTCGCGCGCCAACCTGTGCGGCGGCTGGACACTGGCCTGGCAGGGCCGCCCCGAAGCTGCCTACCCCAAAGACGTACCGACCCTGCTCGAAGCCCTGCGCCGCGAGTACCCGCAGGCGACCGTCGAGACCCTGCCCTACTATACCCCGGCCGGTAAGCTGGCGCTGGCCCCCATTGCCGCCGCCGCCCGCCGGGCCGATGCCGTGATACTGGCGCTGGGCGAGCGCCCGTACACGGAGGGCTTGGGCAATACCTCGGACCTAACCCTGCCCGACGACCAGCAGCAGCTGGTGCGCACGACCCAGGCCAGTGGCCGGCCCACGGTACTGATAATGATTGGCGGGCGGCCGAACATCATCCGGCCGGTGGCGGAAGCTTCGCTGGCCATTATTTGGGCGGGGCTGCCGGGCTACGGCGGCGGCACGGCGCTGGCCGAAATCATCAGCGGCACGACCAACCCCAACGGCAAGCTGCCCTTCACCTACCCGCAGTTTGCCGGGCACACCACGAACTACCACCACGACAACAACGAAAACAGCCTCGACCTGAGCGACTTTGGGGCCGGCTTTGAGCAGCGCGGAGCCAAGTACAAGAGCTCGATGCTGACGGAATTTGGCGAGGGCCTTAGCTATACCACCTATGCTTATTCGGGCTTGGCCCTGAGCGACTCGGTGCTGACCGGCCCGACGGCCCGCCTGCGCGCCACGGTGCGCGTGGCCAACACCGGCTCCCGCGCCGGCCACGAAGCCGTGCTTTGGTTCCTGACCGACGAAGTGGGCCGCATTGCGCGGCCGGTGCGCCAACTGCGCCATTTCGAAAAACAAGCCCTGGCCGCTGGCCAGAGCCGCGAATTTGCCTTCGACATCGACCCGCGCCGCGACCTGAGCTACCCCGATGGCCAGGGCCGCCCCCAGCTCGAACCCGGCTGGTACACCCTGCGCGTGGGTGCCCAAACCATGCGCTTCCGCTACGCGGGCGGGCCGCTGGCCCAGGCCGGCAGCGCCGTGCCCGGTAGCACCGGAGCCCTCACCCCGGCCCGTTAGACCGCGCCGACAAAGAAAATCATTTCTGTAACTCACCACTTTGTAACCACCACTCTTTCAGCCCACCATGAAAAGAACTGTGTACTTAACCAATCTTGTGCGCCCCGCAGCCGTGCTGCTGGCGTGCAGCCTGCCCGCGATGGCGGGGGCAACGGCCGCGCCGGTGGCCATCCATGCCCTGGCCCGCCCCGTGGCCGATGTGCCCGTGAACGGGCGCGTAACCGGCTCCGACGGAACTGGCCTGCCCGGCGTGACCGTGCTGGTGCGCGGCACTACGGTGGGCACCACCACCAACGCCGACGGCATGTTCACGCTGAGTGCGCCTGAGGGCAGCACGCTGGTGTTCAGCTTTGTGGGCTACGCTACCCAGACGGCCGCCGTGACGGCTGGGGCTCCGGCCTATTCCATTTCGCTGCGCGAGGATGCCAAGCAGCTCACCGAAGTGGTAGTAGTAGGCTACGGCACCCAGCAGCGCGGCAGCGTGACGGGGGCCATCTCGTCGGTGAATTCGGCGGAGATTGTGCGGCAGCCAGTGGCCGATGCTACGCAAGCCATCCAAGGCAAAGTGGCTGGGGTTACCATCACTTCAAACGGCGGCGCGCCGGGTGGGGCAGCGGGTACCTCGGTACGGGTGCGCGGCATCACATCGGCCGGCTTCAATTCGCCATTGTATGTCGTCGACGGTTTTCCATTGCCGGCCGGAGTTGATGGCAACGGCAACGCGACGAACAACGAATTGACTTCCATCAGTCCGAATGATATCGAATCGATAGATATCCTGAAGGATGCCTCGGCCACAGCCATCTATGGCGTACGAGCCGCCAACGGCGTCGTCATCATCACCACCAAGCGCGGCAAAGCCGGCAAGGCAACTGTCAACCTGGATGCTTACCGCGGCGTGCAGTCCATTACGCGCAAGCTGAGCCTACTTAATGCGGAGCAATATGCGACCATCAATAACGAGTCGCTGATTGCGGCTGGCAAGCCCATTGCGCTGGATAAGCTCCGGGACCCCGCTTCGTTGGGCGTGGGCACCGACTGGCAGGACCTGCTATTCCGCAAAGCGCAAATACAGAACTACTCGCTGTCGGCCACGGGTGGCAGCGAAAAGGCGCGCTACGCGCTGTCGGGCACCTATTTCCAGCAGGACGGCATCATCGTAGGCACCAACTTCGAGCGCTTCACGATTCGGGCCAACGGCGATGTTCAGATTGGCAAAATGCTTAAAATCGGCAATAGCATCGCCCTGACCCACTCAAGTGACCGCCAGGTGTCGACCAATAACGGGGAATATGGTGCTGTGCAGCAACTGCTGCGCATCCCGCCCACGGTGCAGGCGTACCGGCCCGATGGCTACTACTACCAGCCCAATAGTGCGTCGGACAACTTCACCGAAGAAAACCCGCTGGCGACGGCGCTGCGGACCAATCAGAAGTTCACCCGTAACCGGGCCATCACCACATTCTACGCCGAGCTGGAGCCGCTGAAAGGCCTGCGCTTCCGCACCAACGTGGGTGCTGATTTAATCTTCGACAACTTCAACAGCTTTGCGCCCAAAGGCCCGGAGCTGCCCGGCTACACGCAGCGCTACATCACGGCGGGCGGCTCGGCCAACGCCAGCTACGCTCCTACCTACCTGATTGAGAACACGGCCTCATACGACCGTCTTTTTGGCGATAAGCACCAGGTAACGCTGTTGGTGGGCCAGTCGGCGCAGGAGTTCAACTTCAGCAATGTAGCGGCCAACCGGTCGCTGTACCTGCGCAACGACCTGCAAACCATCAACTCCGGCCCCATCAACACCCTGCTCTCCAACGGCGGCACCGTGGATGAGCCCCGGCGCCTAGCCAGCTACTTTTCTCGCCTCAACTACGAGTACGGCGGCAAGTATATTTTCCAGGCCACGGTGCGCCGCGACGGTTCCTCGCGCTTCCAGCCCGGCCAAAAATTCGGTATTTTCCCCGGAGCATCGGTGGGCTGGCGCATTTCGGAGGAGGACTTCCTGAAGGGCAACAGCACGATTAGCAACCTGAAGCTGCGGGCCGGCTACGGCCGGGTGGGCAACGAGCTGAACGCCGGCCGCTACGCCTACCTCTACTCCATCAACTTCGGCGCTACCTACCCCTTCGGTCCTGATGGAGCCATTAACACGGGCGGCGCACCAACCCGCCTGAGAAACAGCGAGCTGCGCTGGGAATACAACGACCAGACCAACGTGGGCCTCGACATGGGCTTCCTGGATAACCGCATCGAGGCCAGCCTGGACCTCTACAACCGCAACTCGCCCAACCTGATTGCCGGCGTGCCACCTTCTCTCGTGTCGGGTACCTACGAGTCGGTGAACCGCAATGCTGCCTCCGCCTACAACCGGGGCGTCGATTTAGGAATCACCACCCGCAACTTTGTTGGGGTTGAGGGTGGCTTCAACTGGTCGACCACCCTGAACGTGTCGGCCTATAAAACCCGCTTGGAGTCGTTGGGTGCCGGGGTTCCCTACAACGGGCTGGGCTCGCTCAGCGGCACCATCGTGCGCTACGACATCAACCAGGCCTTTGGCTCGTTCTACGGCTACGTGGCCGATGGCCTGATTCAGACCCAGGAAGAGCTGACGGCCCTGAACGCCGGGGCGAAGTCCGGCCCGGCCAAGGGCGACTACTACCAGTCGAACGCCACGGCCCCCGGCGACATCAAGTTCCGGGACCTGAACGGCGATGGTGTCATCACCGATGCCGACCGCCAGTTTATTGGCAATCCGAACCCGAATTTCTCGTTTGGCGTCACTAATACGTTTAACTACAAGAACTTCGACCTGAGCTTCTTCGTGCAGGGCGTGCAGGGCAACGACGTGTACAACCTCAACCGCTACATCACGGAGAGCGCCCTGTACAGCACCACCAACGGCACTACCCGCATTCTGGGTCGCTGGACGGGCCCCAACACCAGCAACGACGTGCCCCGGGCCATCAACGGCGACCCCAACAACAACCTGCGGGTATCGACCCACTACATCGAGGATGGCTCGTACGTGCGCCTCAAGAACCTGACGTTTGGCTACACGCTGCCGCGCAGTGTGCTGAGCCGCATTTCGGCTTCCCAGATTCGCTTGTACGTGACGGCCCAGAACCTGGCAACGCTGACCAAGTACACCGGTTTCGACCCCGAGGTGAGCGCCAGCGGCGTCGACCTGGGCATCTATCCGCAGACGCGCGTGTTCATGGGCGGCATCAACGTCGGGTTCTAATTCCTTCAACTTCCCACCTCCAGTATCATGACTATTTCAAAAATTACCTGTGCCGCCTTCCTGCTCTCCTTGGGGCTGCTGGCCGGCTGCGGCGAGAAGTTTCTGGAAGAAGCCCCCGTTGACCAGATAACGGATGCGAACTTCTATAAAACCCAGCAAGATGCCATTCAGGCCACTAATGCGGCATATAGCGAGCTAACCAAGGAAGGCCAGTACAACCTCGCCATGTGGGCCTTCGACATCATGGCCGATAACTCCGTTACGGGCGGCGACGATGGCAACGACGGCATCGAGTACAAGCAGCTGGAAGCTTTCAGCATTCCGAGCACCAACCCCGTAGTCAACCGCCTGTGGGGCGGCTCGTTCATCGGCGTGCAGCGCGCCAACCTGGTGCTGCAAAAGGTGCCGGGCATTGACATGGACGCGGCCATTAAGAACCGCTGCCTGGGCGAGGCGCAGTTTCTGCGGGCCAAGTTCTATTTCGACCTGGTGCGGGTGTACGGCGACGTACCCTTGTTCACGGCCCCACCCTCCACTCCGGCCGAAGTCAACATTCCGCGCACGCCGGTGTCGCAGGTGTACGCCCAGATTGAGAAAGACCTGATTGCCGCCATTGGCAACCTGCCGGGCTCCTACTCCGGGGCCGATTTGGGCCGTGCCACCAAGTGGGCCGCCACCGGCCTGCTGGCCAAGGTGTACATCACCGAAGGCAAAAAAGCAGAAGCGGCGGTACAGGCCCGGGCGGTTATTTCGGGCTCGGGCAAAACGATGTGGGCCAATTACGCCGACAACTTTAAGGTAGCCAACGAGAACAATAACGCGAAAGAGTCGCTGTTTGAAGTGCAGTATGTGAACGGCCGCAACGAATACGACCGCAACCAAGTGGGCTCCGCGATGAACGAATTCTTCGGGCCCCGCGGTGCCAACCAGACCCCCGGCAGCGGCTACGGCTTCAACATCCCGGAACCCGATTTCGTGAACGGCTACGAGGCGGGCGACAAGCGCAAGGAAGCCACCATTTTTGTGCCCGGCGACGTGTTTCCGGACGGCAAAGTGCAGTCGGCCCGGGCCACGGGCTCGCCCTTTGGCTACAACGTGCGCAAGTGGTTTGTGGGCAAGGTGAACACCAACATCTGGGATTCGCCGCTGAACGTGCCCGTGCTGCGCCTGGCCGAGATGTACCTAATTCTGGCCGAAGCCGTGGGCCCCAATACGGAAGGCCTTGAAGCTATCAACAAAGTGCGTCGCCGCGCTTTTGGGCTGCCCATCGATGCGGCCTCGGCCCGCGACCTGGCGGCCAACACCCCCGACTTTACCTCGGCCGTGCTGCGGGAGCGCAAGTACGAGCTGGCCTTCGAGTTTGACCGGTGGTTTGACCTGAAACGCTACAACGGCACCCCCAATGGCCTGATTCCGGTGATGACGGCCCAGGCCGCCTATCTCAAGACGCTGGGCATTACGCGGGGCGTACCCACCGAGAAAAACCTGGTGTTGCCCCTCCCGCAGTCGGAGCTCGACGCCAACCCCGGCCTGAAGCAGAACCCCGGCTACTAGCCGGGCCGAGGGCTTGCCTGCGCCGCTATCCGGCGCGGGCAAGCCCCAACGCTTCTTTTTTTCAAATTCCCACCGCATTAGTATCCTCATGAAAAATATCATCCGCGCGGCAGCCTTCGCGCTTTTATCGGCCCCGCTGCTGCTGGCTTCCTGCAAAAAAGCAGGCGAAGACACCAAGCTCGAAGGCCCTATTCCAACGGTTGGATTCACCGCTACCGTCAATGCCAGCCAGTTTCCGGTGGTGGTTACATTTAAGAACAACACCCAGAACGGCTTTCTGTACCAGTGGGACTTTGGCGACGGCACGGGCGTTTCGTCGGCGTCCGACGTGACCCATACCTACCAGCGCGGCGGCACATACAAGGTGCAGCTCACCTCGGCCGGCAGCGGCGGGTCGGCCTCCAGCGTTCAGAACGTGGTAGTGCCTTCGCCCTGCACCAACGCCGGCTTCGCGGGCCTCACGGCTTGCAGCGGTAACGGGGCCACCTCGTGGACCATTTCGAACCAGCCCGGAGCCATCGTGCGCCTGGCCGCCGACGGCACCACGGTCTTCAGCTCGACACCCGCCACGGGTGGCAGCCTCAATGCCTGCCAGCTCGACGACGAGTTCACCTTCGCCAGCAACTACACATACAGCTACGACGCAGGCGGAGCCGCCGGCCAGACCTTCTCGAACGGCACCTGCGGCGCGGCGCGCAACCCCAATTCCAGCTTCATCTACAAGCCCACCGCGGGCCTGGGCCAGATTGTGCTGCAAGCCAAACGCTCGTTTATTGGCGTAACGGATTCGGTGGTGAACAAAACCTACGACATCGTGGAAGTGTCGGCGGCCCGCCTGCGCCTGCGCGGCACCAACCCCGACGGCACCTTCACGGTCATCACCTACATCCCCCAGCTTTCGGCCATCGACCGCGTGAAGCTGCTGCTGACCGGCGGCTCGTCGCGCACCTGGAAGCTGGACAACAGCGTGGCCGCCACCATTGTGGTAGGCCCGAGCGATGCCGACCCCACGGGCTACTACGCCGGCGGGGCCGCCGGCAGCCTGCCTCCCTGCCAGGCCGACGACGAGTTCACCTTCACGGCGGGCAACGTGTTTCAATACAATGCCAAGGCCGAAACCTTCGTGGCCGGGGCCACCGGCGGCTGCCAGGCCCCGCGTACCAACAATACCACTTTCACCTTTGGCGCGGCCACCGGCGCGGGCAAAGCGCAGTTTGAGCTGGCTCCGGCCACGCCCATGCCGGTTATCGGCGTCACCGACGCACCCGACCGCATCTACCGCATTCTGGAAATTGACAACCAGCACATGTTGCTGCGCGCTGGCAGCTCGACCGGTTCGCTGGTGTTCACCATGAAGTTCGTAGTTAAGTAATTACCCGACTCAAATTATTCCCCGCCCGAACTATCCGGGGCGAGATATTCTTACTGTATTCATGAAAAATCTCCTGAAAAACACCGCCTTACGCCCCTGGGCCGGGGCCAGCCTGGCGCTGGCCCTAAGCCTGACTGGCTGCACCGAAAAGAAGGCGACGCCCACGCCCGCCCCCACGCCGGTAGCGGCGGAGGTGAACGCCGACCCGCGCGACTACTCCCAATACACCGAAATGGTGTGGAACGATGAGTTCTCGGGCAACGCCATCGACCCCGCCAAGTGGGGCTACGACCTCGGCGGCGGCGGCTGGGGCAACAACGAGCTGGAGTATTACACCAGCTCATCCGAAAACTCCTACATCAACAACGGCAACCTCGTGATTGAGGCCAAGCGCCAGGCCCAGGGTGGCCGCGACTACACCTCGGCCCGCATGCTCACCAAGGGCAAGCAGACCTTCAAGTACGGGCGCATTGATGTGCGCGCCAAGCTGCCGCAGGGCCAGGGCATCTGGCCGGCTATCTGGATGCTGGGAGCCGACATCGACACGAACAACTGGCCCAAGTGCGGCGAGATTGACATTATGGAGCTGCGCGGCCAGGAGCCCAACAAAATCCTGACTACCATGCACTTTGCCAATACCTCGGGCACCCGCTCCCTCAAGGGCAGTCCCGACCAGGTGCTGTCGAGCGGCAACTTCTCCGATGCGTTCCACACGTTCAGCGTGGTGCGCAGCAAGGACCAGATGCGCTTCTTCCTCGACGGCAACCTGTACTTCACCTTCACGCCCAGCGACGTGAACGGGGGCTCCTACCCTTTCAACAATCCGTTTTTCGCGATTCTGAACGTGGCCGTGGGCGGCGACTTCCTGGGCAGTCCCAATGGCTCGACGGTGTTTCCGCAGCGAATGGAAGTGGACTACGTGCGCTACCTGCAGTACAAGTAAGCCCCCACCGCTTACGCATTTTAATGAATTGATTGCCTGTTATTCCGGCAGGAAGCTTGGTGGGAACAAAACAGCCTGCCGGATAGGGTGGTGGCTGCGTCTGGCACGGTGAGACCAGACGCGGCTACCCCCGATGGGTGGTGTGCCAATGCCTGGCAGCCCGCCCGACTTTTCTCTTTCAATCCTTCTATGATTTCAACCCTACTCCCGGGCCTGCTGCTCCTAAGCCGTATTTTCGGTGAGACGGCACCGCAACCACCAGCCGCCGCGCATTACACGTTCAAAAAGCTGGCCTGGAGCGACGAGTTTAACTACGCCGGCCTGCCCGACTCGACCAAGTGGACCTACGATGTGGGCGGCTCGGGCTGGGGCAACAAGGAAGAGCAGTACTACACCAAAGCCCGCCGCGAAAACGCCCGCGTTGAAGGCGGCAACCTCATCATCGAAGCCCGCAAGGAGGCGCTGATGGCCGGCAATGCCTACACGTCGGCGCGGCTGGTGTCGCGCGGCAAAGGCGGCAGCCAGCTCTACGGGCGCTTCGAGATTCGCGCCAAGATTCCGGGGGCGCGCGGCACCTGGCCCGCCATCTGGATGCTGCCCGACAAGAACCGCTACGGCAACATGAGCTGGCCCGACAACGGCGAAATCGACATCATGGAGCATGTGGGCTACGACCCGAACGTGATTCACGCCACCACGCACTGCAAGGCCTACTATTTCCGCATCAACACCCAGAAGTCGGGCATCACCAAGCTGCCCGATGCCACCTCGGCCTTCCACGTGTATTCGGTGGAATGGACGCCGGAAACCATTACGGCCCAAATTGACGGCCAGCTGTATTTCGCGCATCGCAACGAGGGTACCGGCTGGGAAACCTGGCCCTGGGACCAGCCCTTTCATCTGCTGCTCAACATGGCCGTGGGTGGCGAATGGGGTGGCCTGAAGGGCATCGACGAAGCCGCCTTCCCCCAGCAAATGCTGGTGGATTACGTGCGGTTTTACCAAATGAGCAAATCCTAGATAACGGTTAACGATTAATGGTGAATGGCTCGAAGCCATCTGCCTACAATCCCCGCTAACCGTTGGTAATTCACCGTTGACAGCTGACACCTCATTACTTCACCCTAATTCCCACCTTACGATGAGCAATTTTACGAAACTGATTTGCACGGCTGTCTTGGCAGCTAGCGGCGCGACGGCCTCGGCCCAGACGCTGTACGACAACTTCGAAACCACCCGGTTGGTATCCTACCCCGTTGTGGAGGGCACCCTGGTGCAGAACGCGGCCAACCCCGGCTCCAACCCCGTGAACACCAGCACTACCTGCGCCAGCTACATGCGTGGCGCTGGCCAATACTCCGTGCTGGTGGTGAAGCCCAACAACGCCAAAATGGCCGATGTTACGCCCTATAAAGTGGGCGGGGCCAAGCGCATCAGCGTGAAGTTCCGCAGCCCCGCCGCGGGCGTAACCGTGGGCGTAGTGCTGCAAAACAGCCGCCTGAATACGGCGGCTTACCCTACCGGTAAGTTCGGCACCGAGTTCACGGCCGTGACGACCGTGGCCAATGCCTGGGAAGTCCTCACCTTCACGCCCAGCCCAGCCGCTGGTGGCCAGTTCGATGCCACCGTTACGGCGACCGACATCGACCAGATGCTTTTTCAGATTGCCCCCGGTACCACTGGCACGGGTACCTATTTCCTCGACGACATTATGGGCCCCGAGCTGCTGGCCGTGGCTCCGCCGACCAACCTGGCCGTGCGCCAGCTATACGACAACTACGACGGCACCCGCGTCATCAAGTACATCGCCTACAAAACCTCGGGCGGCCTGAAGCTGGATACGCTCAATAACGCGCCGGGCACCGGCAACCCCAGCGCCCGCGTGGCCCGCTACACCCGCTCGACCAACCAGTACGACTCGTTTGTGATGCAGCCCCGCGGTGCGGCCATCAACGACGTCACCAACTTCAAGGACAACACCCTGCACATGACCCTGCGGGTATTCAGCACCGCTCCCGGTATTGCCTTCCAGATTACGCTGCAGGACTCGACCGTGGCCGGGGCCACCAACTACCCCGCCGGCCGCAACTCGGAATACACCGCCATCACCACCGCCACCAACGCCTGGGAAAACCTGAGCTTCAACTGGGTGAACACCCCCAGTGGCACTGCCAACACCAGCGTGAACGAGATTGTGCTGCTGATTTCGCCCAACACCACCACTCGCCGCAAGGTGTACCTCGACGACTTCTACGGTCCGAGCCTAGTGGGTTTTGTGCCCACCGCCACCCGCGTCGTTGCTTCCGATTTCGCGGCATTCGCCCCGGCTTACCCCAACCCGACTTCGGGTATGACGCAGCTGCCTTTCAGCCTGAAAAAGGCCGCCATCGTGAGCCTGGCCGTGTACGACAACCTGGGCCGCCGCGTCACCAATCTGCTGAGCGGTGAGCAGCGCCCCGCCGGCCAGCACACCGCCGAGCTGAACGCCGCCAAGCTGGCTCCCGGCCTCTACACCTGCCGCCTGACCGTGGACGGCGTGGCCCTGAGCCGCCCGTTGAGCGTGGAGTAGGAGTTACCTTTCCGCATTTTGCCAGCAAGCCTCCGCCGGATTCGGCGGGGGCTTTGCTTTTGGCGCACATCGGCAACGCGCGCCAGCAATCTGCCAGCAATCTGCCAGCAACCACGGTTTGCCCCTAGCTTTGCGGGCTCCAATTTTATCATCTCCCGAACCACTTCACTATGCGCCAGAAACTTGTTGCCGGCAACTGGAAAATGAACCTGACCTACCCCGAGGGCCAGGCTTTGGTAACCGAAATAATCACCCTGGCCGGCCCGGCCGTGGCCGCGCCCGGCGCGCCCGTGGTGGTGCTGTGCGTGCCTTTCCCCTACCTGGCAGGCGTGAAGCAGCACCTACCCGCCAGCGGCTTCCACCTCGGCGCCCAGAACTGCCACCAGAAGGAAAGCGGCGCGTTCACCGGCGAGGTGTCGGCGCGCATGCTGGCCTCGGTGGGCTGCGAATACGTGATTCTGGGCCATTCGGAACGCCGCCAATACTTCCACGAAACCGACGACCTGCTGGCCCAGAAGCTGAAAGCCGCCCTGGCCGCTGGCCTCAAGCCCATCTTCTGCGTGGGCGAGTCGCTGGAAACCCGCGAGGCTGACGAGACCTTTGATTATATCGGCAAGCAGCTGGCCGACGGGCTATTTCACCTCAGCAACGAGGAGTTTGCGCAGGTGGTGGTGGCTTACGAGCCCATTTGGGCCATTGGCACGGGCCGCACCGCCACCAGCGCCCAGGCGCAGGAGGTACACGCCTTCATTCGCGAGCGCATTGCCCGCGCCTACGACGGCGAAGCCGCCCTGAACACCACCATCCTCTACGGTGGCTCGGCCAATGCCCAGAACGCCAAGGAGCTCTTTGCCCAGCCCGACGTGGACGGTGGCCTCATCGGCGGGGCCTCGCTGAAAGCGGCCGACTTCACCACCATTATCGAGGCGTTTTAGAAATGTTGAATTTTTAGGGTTGCGGGTTGAGTTGCAGATGCAGTGCGGCACTGCATTTGACATTCAACCCGCACCATTCACCCCGCAACCCTTCTGAAATGCTTTCGTTCCTCCTCGCTTTCCTCCTCGCCCTCGCGCCCGCCAAAGCCCCGGCCGCCGGCCCCCTGGAGCCGTGCAAAATCTTCGGCTCGGTGTACCTCGAAACCGACCCGGCGCGGCGCGGCTATTGCTTCGGCACGGTGTACGTGGAGCCGGAGGAGGCCTTCGCCGACGTGCTGGTGTTCAAGGAGCAGAACAAGCTGTTTGCCGACAAACCCGGGCTGTGGGCCGATGCCCCCGCCCGCGACTTTGCCGACTACGTGCTGCTGGTGGTCACGGACCGTAGCCGGGCCGATTTCAGCATGCACTACACCACGGTGCGCTCGTTTGCCGGCTGCCGGCAGTAGGTTAAGAACGTCATGCTGAGCGCAGCCGAAGCATCTCGCTTGCAATAGTAATGATTTGGTCGTGCGAGCGATTGAGTCACTATTGCACGCGAGATGCTTCGGCTGCGCTCAGCATGACGTGCTGTTTTCACGCTTATCCTTTCCGACTCCTTCCACCTTTCCATGGAATTAACCTTACAAAATCTCACCAAATCCTTCGGGCCGAAAACCGTGCTGCGCGACCTGAGTCTGACGGCCGGCCCCGGCATGTGCGTGGGCGTGCTGGGCCGCAACGGCGCGGGCAAAAGCACGCTCTTCAACCTGCTCACCAACGTGCTGCTGCCTACCAGCGGCCAGCTTATCATCGACGGCCAGGCGCTGGGCGAAACCTTCCCGGTGGCCGTGAAGCGCCGCATGGGCGCGCTCGTGAACCAGGGCTACCTCGTGGAGGAGCTCACGGCCGAGGAGTATTTGCAGTTTGTGGCCCGCATCTACGAATTGCCCGATGCCCAGGCGCGCATCCAAAGCCTGCTGGCCCACCTGCTGGAGGACTACGACACCGTGCGCCGCAAGCGCCTGAGCTCGTTCTCGACCGGCATGAAGCAGCGAGTGGCCATTGCCTCGTGCCTGCTGCACCGCCCCGAGCTGCTGATTCTCGACGAGCCCTTCAATGGCCTCGACGTGTTTGCCGCCGACCGCGTGCTGAGCCTGTTGCGCAGCTACCAGCCGCAGGCCCTCACCTTTATCTCGTCGCACAACCTGAGCCATATCGAGCAGCTGGCCACCCATTTGCTGGTAATTGACGAGAGCGAAGTGAAGTTCTGGGGCACAATGGAGGAGTTCGCCCACGGCGAGCGCGCCGCCCTCGGCGATGCCCTGCTCCAGCTGCTGCACCCCGCCACCAACCAAGCCCAGGACCTGACATGGCTGACTTCGCAACGCTAGCGCCCACCGCTACCGGCGGCCAGCTCGGCCACTTCCTACCCTACCTGCTGCGCCGCCGCCTGCGCGACGTCGTGTGGCCCGCCGACGGTGGCGAGCGCGCCGTATCCTTGTTACTGCTGGGGCTGGGGCTGGCCTACGGGGCCGGCTTGGGCACCCTGCTGAACCACGCTGGCTCTGCGGACGAACCGGCCGCTTTCAGCCCCGGCATGTTGGTGGGGCTGAATGTTGCCTGGCTGGCTTCAGCGCTGCTAGTTGATTTTCTGCCCACGCTGCGGCCGGTAACGCGGGTGCTGCCGGAGCATTTCCCGGTATCGCCCCGCTGGAACGCGGCCGCGGCTTTCCTGCTGAACCTGATAACCCTGCGCCGCCTGCTCATCATCATCACCCTGCTGATGGCCATGGCGGTGGCTCCGGCCAACGCCGTCGTGCCCGGCTTCAGCCTGCTGCTGATGCTGGGGGCCACCGTGTTCAGCTTCAACCTGCGGCTGCTGGCCACGCTGCGCCGCTGGCAGCACCCGCTTATGCTGGCCCACCTGGCCAGCCTGGGCCTAATGCTGTGGTGGCTGGCGCACCCCGAAGCGCCCTACAACAAGCCGTTGGGCGTGGGCATGGCCGTGCTGCCCTGGCTGCTGGGCGCGGCGCAGCTCTACTGGCTGGGACCGTACTTCAGCGCCCGCTACCTGCCCGATGCGGCGCCCACGGCCGCGCCCACGGCCACGGGCCAGCTGCTGGACCGCCTTTCGCCGGAGTGGAAGGTGTACGTGCGCAAAGCGTGGCTGCCGCTGCTGATTGGCCTGGTCTTCAAAATAGTCATCGTGGTTGGGGCCGGCCTACTGGCGCGCCAGGGCGACTCGCAGCGGACTGGGTTCTTCGCGGCTTTCTTTTTCGCCTTTCTGCCGGCCGTGGGCTTCACTTATGTGAACAATAACCTGTTTGGCTTCCTGCGAACCATCGTAGCCAACGAGGTGCAGCGTACGGGGCTTACCCGGCGGGTGCTGGCACTCTATCTGCGCCTCACCGGGCCAGTCGTCGTCGTCGACAGCCTGCTTTCGGCCGGACTGCTGCTGGCCTTTTTCCCCGCCGAAAAGTGGTGGATGCTGGGCCTGCTTCCCCTGGGCACGGTGGCCATGCTCAGCGTCGGGCTCTGGGGTAGCCTCTACCAAAGCAAGCCCGTCACCCGCGCCGTCGATTTCGCCAACATGCGCAACAACGTGAGCACGATGATGAGCCTGTGCACGATGGCAATTGCCGTGGCCCTGTACTTCCTGCCGTGGTGGTGGGCGCGTATTGCGCTGGCACTGGTCGTAACCGCCTCGGCGTACTGGCCCATCCAGGCGGTGCTGCGCAACGACGGCCCCCTGCGCCGCAAGCTGTGGCGCGGCATCGGGGCCTAATTTTTTGGGCGACCTTTACACCTTAACGAGAGCAAAGGAACGTCAGGCTGAGCGTAGCCGAAGCATCTCTACTGCAATAGTAACTGAATAGACTTGTTCCAAAATACTGAAAAGCATCAATTTGGCGGTCATGCTGAGCGCAGTCGAGGCATCTCCACCGCGCAAGTAATCTAATCGGAGCGACGAAGCGGTAGCGATGCTTCGACTACGCTCAGCATGACATTCTTTTTTGTTATTGCTTATTCGGGAACAAGTATAATTACTTACGCGGTAGAGATGCCTCGACTGCGCTCAGCATGACGGCCTTTCCTTGCTCATTCTTTATTCAAACAAGATGGATTTTATTGAACTGACCGTCGAGGCCCCGCGCGAGCTGGCCGATATTCTGGTGGCCGAGCTGGCCGAAGTAGGCTTCGACACTTTTGAGGATACCGACGAGGGCTTCCAGGCTTACACGACGGAGGATGTATTCAACCCCGACGCGGTGGCCGAAATCATGAGCCGCTACGAGGGCCAGGGCGAGCTGAGCCATTCGCACCGCGTGATTACCCGCCAGAACTGGAACGCTGAGTGGGAGAAGAACTTTCAGCCCCTCATCATCGCCGAGCGGGTGTCGGTGCGCGCGCCTTTCCACCCCGAGCCAGCGGGCGTCGACTACGACATCGTGATTATGCCGCGCATGTCGTTTGGCACCGGCCACCACGAAACCACGGCCCTGATGATTGAAAACCAACTCGACGTGAGCCACCAAGGCCTGCGCGTACTCGATATGGGCACCGGCACCGGCATCCTGGCCATCATGGCCGAAATGCTGGGGGCCCGCCAGGTGCTGGCCGTCGACACCGAGCCCTGGACCGTGGAAAACGCCCGCGACAACGCCGCCGAAAACAACTGCCACGGCATCGAGTGCCGCCTGGGCGGCGTGGAGACGCTGGCCAACGAAGAGCCCTTCGACCTGATTCTGGCCAACATCAACCGCAACGTGCTGCTCGAAGACATGCACGAGTACGCCCGCCTACTGCCCGTGGGCCGCCCCATCCTGTTCAGCGGCTTCTACGAGGAGGACCTGCCCAAAATCCAGGCTGAGGCCAGCAAGTACGGCCTGCGCTACCAGCGCCACCGCACTCTGCGCAGCTGGGTATCGGCGGTGTTCGAAAAGGAGTAGCGCGCCAGGCGCGCAACTGGGCTACTGCTGTGGGCACCTCACCTGAAAGCCGGCCTGATTGCTGCCGGCTTTGCTGGCGGTAGCCAGGAGCAGCGTGGGCGTACACCCTTCACAGTGTCGCCATCTTTACGGCGTAATCTCGTCCTTTCTTCGTTGGCTGGCTTTATGGCCGCCGGTGATTTCCCCATGCTCATGCCCGCTGCTCGCGCCAAACAACTGTTGTTTCTGACTATGCTGGCCCTGGCGGCAGGCCTCAGCGCCTTCCGCCGGCTGCCTCCCGACGATGGCCTGCTGCCCCGCGTGGCCCGCCAGCTGAACGACTACCTGCTGGCCGCCCGCCAGGAAAAAGCCTACCTGCACCTCGACCGCCCGGTGTACGGCACCGGCGAAACCATCTGGTTCAGCGCCTACATAGTCGATGCCGCCCAGCATCGGCTCGATTCGCTCAGCCAGGTGTTGCACGTCGATTTGCTCTCGCCCGAAAAGCGCGTAGTGGCCCGCCGCACCCTGCGCCTGAAGGGCGGCCGCACCAACGGCGACCTGCTGATTGCCGACACGCTGGCCCCCGGCACCTACGTGCTGCGCGCCTACACCAATTGGATGCGCAACGCCGGCGACGAGTTCGTGTACAGCCGCCGGCTGAGCATCTGGCCGGCCTCGCCCGTGGGCCCGCAGGAGGCCGTGCAGCCAAACGCGCCCACCACGCCCGCCGGCAAGGCCCGCGCTGCCGCCGCCGCCCGCCCCGACGTGCAGTTTTTCGCCGAAGGCGGCGACCTGATTGAGGGCCTGCCCGCCGTGGTTGCCTTCAAGGCTACGGATGCCAGCGGCCGGGGCCTGAACGTGCGCGGCCAGCTGCTGAATGCCCAGAACGCGGTGCTGAACACCTTTGCCAGCCGCCACGCCGGCATGGGCCGCTTTGGGCTGGTGCCTGGAGCCGGCCAGCGCTACCACGCCCGCGTGACGCTGCCCGACGGCAGCACCGCCGACTACCCGCTGCCGGCCGCGCAGCCCGCCGGCTACTCGCTGCATGTGGTGGATGGCGGCGAAAACTTCCTGGTCGAAGCGCGTTACCGGGGCCCGGCCGGGGCACCGGCCCCCGGCCCGGTGCAGTTGCTCACGCAGGTGCGGGGCGTGGTGGCCTACCCCGGCCCGCGCACGCTGGTAGGCGACGTACCCGCCGCCTGGCGCATGCCCAAGAAGAACTACCCGGCCGGCATCGCGCACTTTACCCTGTTCGATGCCACCGGCACGCCGAGGGCCGAGCGCCTGGCCTTCGTGCCGAACCAGGCCGCCGGCCTGCGCGTGAGCATCACCCCCGACCAGCCCAGCTACGGGGCCCACGCCCCCGTGCAGCTCACCGTGCGCGTAGCCGATGCCGCCGGCCAGCCGGTAGCCGCCACCCTCTCGCTGGGCGTGAACGATGCCGCCCTGGGGGCCCTCGACCCCAATGCCGAAACCATCGCCTCCAATCTGCTGCTCACTTCCGACCTCACCGGCTACGTGGAGAGCCCGGGCTACTACTTCCGCGCACCCTCGGCCGCCACCGCTCAGCACCTCGACGACCTGCTGCTGACCCAAGGCTGGCGGCGCTTCGTGTGGAAGACTGTGCTGGCCGGCCAGGCTCCGGCCCTGCAGTTTCGGCCCGAGCAGGAGCTGAGCCTAGTGGGCCAGGTCGTGAGCGAGCACGGCCAGCGCCCCATCCCCAACAGCCAGCTCACGTTTCTGCAAACCAAACCGACCAAGAACATCACGACGGCCACTACCGGGCCCGATGGGCGATTTGCCTTCGTGGGCTTTCCGGTGGGCGACACGGCCTTGATTACCCTGCAGGCGCGCCGGGCGCAGGGCGGCTCCAACGTGCTCATTCTGCCCGACACCGGGCCCGTGCCAGCCGCCCAGCCGCTGCCCCTGCTGCCGGCGCTCTCGGCGGCCCCGGCGGCCGTGTCCACGCTCGTGCGGCGCAGCCGCCAGGTGCAGGCCGCCGAACTCGACCTGCACCCCGAGCGCGCCATGCGCAGCATCAACCTGGCCAACGTGGCCGTAACTGCCAAGCGCGAAGCAGTGCCGCGCGACGACCCGCGCCGCCTCTACGGGGCTACCGGCGGCACCGTCATCAATTTCGCCAACGAGCCCAATATGCAAACCGGGGCCAATGTGCTGCAAATGCTTCAGGGCCGGGTAGCGGGCCTGGCCGTCAGCGGCACGCCGCCCAACATGACGGTTCAGATTCGCAACCAGGGCAGTCCGCTGTTTATTCTCGACGGCCAGCGCGTCGATGCTGATGTCATCAACACCCTTTCAACCAGTGATATTGAGTCGATTGAAGTGTTTAAGGGCAATGAAGCCGCTATTTTCGGCAATAGCGGCGGGGCCATTGCCATCTATACCAAGCGGGCCAACCCCAACTACCGCGGTGCCGACAAGGCCCTGGCCCCCGGCGTAGCCGTTGTGAAGCTGCCCGGCTTTTATGCGGCGCGCGAGTTCTACTCGCCCCGCTACAGCTCGCTGCTTACTAACCCACCCGCCGACCCCCGTACCAGCACCCTGTACTGGAACCCCGAGGTGCGCACCAACGACAAGGGCGAAGCCGAAGTCCACTTCTTCACCGCCGATGGCGGCGGCACCTTCGAGGCCGTAGCCGAGGGCCTGGGCAGCGGTGGCCAGCCCGGCCGGGGCAGCAGCACCTTCAGCGTGAAAGAGAAATAAGGCGAAGAAGCCGCCAAAAGCAGAACCCCGGCTGGCGCGCGCCAGCCGGGGTTCTGCTTTTTATCGCAACCAGGCGTTTACTCGCGGGCGGCGTTGCGGGCAGCAATTTCGGCCTCGGCGGCGGCGGCGGCTTCGTCGCGCAGCTGCCAGGTTGTTTTGCGGCCGCCCAGCCGGGAAAAGATGAAGCCCCCGATAACCACGACGGTTGCTCCAATCAGTGCAGCCCAGCCCAACTCGGGGATTTCGCGCAACCGCGCTACCCACACCCACACCAGCGCCCACGCTACCACCACCGGAAACACCAAGTCGCGAAACACGCGGCTCATCAGTAGCCCCAGCCCCACCACGGCTACTATCAGCCCCAGCGTGAGGGTGACGGAAGCCCCGTCAGCCGTTTGCCAGCCCAGGGTGCGAATGGCAATGGTGAAGTTGATAACCGCCGCTACCGAAAGCCAACCCAGCAACAGCGAGAACGGCACCCCGGCCAGTCGGGGCGCGGCATCGGCAAAAATGCGCCGCCGGGCGCGGCCATAGGCCACGGCCGTGCTGGCCAGAATCAGGAGCATGACGCCCGCGCTGGGAACAATCAGCTCATGCGCAAATAGCACCACCCAAGCCCCCAGGCCCACGCTGGCCAGCGTGAGGGGCTTGGCCAGCGCATCGGGCAAGGAAAGCTGCCGCTGGGCGGGCAGCAGTTGCCAGCCCGCATAAATCAGTAAAGTCAGAAAAATCACCCCCCAGATGCTGAACGCATTGCCAGCCGGCGTGAGCAGCGTGGGGTATTTGGCCGAAACTACCGCCTGCGTCTGCCCGGCAAACGGACGCAGTACGGAGTAGGCATTGACGGCGATGGCCCCAATAATGGCAAGCGCCGTGAGCCAGCGCCAGGCCCGGCCGATGACCGAATGGCGGGGAGGGGCGTAGTGGTCGGGAGCGGTGGCGGCGAGGGGCATGCAGAAAAGAATTATGCGTTCAACTACGTAAGCAGCTGAGTGTCGGATGATGCGCCCGGTACCCGCGCCTTTGACGGGGCCCCGGACCGCAACATTACACCTTTTCGGCCAGGAAACGCGCTGTGTGGTTGGTTTCTTTTAACTTCACAAGGTCTTCGGGTGTGCCTTCGAACAGCAGATGGCCGCCATTGAGGCCGCCCTCCGGACCGAGGTCAATCAGCCAATCGGCGCACTTAATGATGTCGACGTTGTGCTCGATGATGAGCACGGAATTGCCCTGCTCAATCAGCGCATTGAGCGCGCCGAGCAGCTTGGCAATGTCGTGGAAGTGCAGGCCGGTGCTGGGCTCGTCGAAAATGAACAGAATCTTATCCTGCTGCAGCGTAGCGCCTTTAGTGAGGAACGAAGCCAGCTTCACGCGCTGGGCTTCGCCGCCGCTCAGCGTGTTGGCCGACTGCCCGAGGCGGATATAGCCCAGGCCCACGTCTTCCAGCGGGCGGAGGCGGTCGGCCACTTTGGGCTGCGTCTGGAAGAACTGCACGGCATCAGCCACCGTCATTTCCAGTACTTCATAAATGTTTTTATCCTGGTAGTTGATTTCCAGAATATCCTGCTTGAATTTGTGGCCGCCGCAGCCCTCGCAGGTCAGGTAAATGTCGGCCATGAACTGCATCTCGATTTTCACCTGTCCTTCGCCCTGGCACACCTCGCAGCGCCCGCCATCCACGTTAAAGGAGAAGTGCGACGGTTTCAGCCCCCGCGCCTTGGCCAGCGGCTGCTCCGAAAACAGCGTCCGGATGGCGTCGTAGGCCTTCACGTAGGTCACCGGGTTCGAGCGCGACGACTTGCCGATGGGGTTTTGGTCCACGAACTCGACGTGCGACACCTGCCCGTTCACGCCCATCAGGCGGTCGAACTTGCCGGTGCTTTCGCCCGCGCCGCCGCCCAGCATCTTCATCAGAGCCGGAGCCAGAATGCGCTTGATGAGCGTGGACTTGCCCGAGCCCGACACGCCCGTCACCACCGTCATCACGCCGAGCGGAATTTTCACGCTCACGTTTTTGAGGTTGTTCTCGCGGGCACCGGTCAGCTCCAGCGCGTTGCGCCAGGGGCGGCGCACTTTGGGCACGGCCACTTCCATGCGGCCGCTCAGGTACTGGCCGGTGTAGGTGGTCGTGTCCTGCAGCAGTTGCTCCATGGTGCCCTGAAACATCAGGTTGCCGCCACCGCTGCCGGCTTCGGGGCCGATGTCGATAATTTGGTCGGCGGCCTCCATCATCTTCTCCTCGTGCTCCACCACCACCACGGTGTTGCCGAGTTGCTGCAACGAGCGTAGCACGCCAATCAGCTGCTCGGCATCCTTCGGGTGCAGGCCAATGCTGGGCTCGTCGAGCACGTACATCGAGCCCACCAGTGCCGAGCCCAGCGAAGTGGCCAGCGAGATGCGCTGGCTCTCGCCGCCGCTCAGCGTGTTGCTCAGGCGGTTGAGGGTGAGGTATCCCAGGCCCACGCGGTTGAGGTAGCCGAGGCGGTTGGTGATTTCCGTGACCAGGCGCTCGGCCACTTTGGCGTCGTGCTCGCTCAGGCTCATGTTCTGGAAGAACGTCAGCGCGTCGGAGATGGGCAGCAGCACGATATCGGCAATGCTGCGGCCGTCGATGCGCACGTACTGCGCGTCTTTGCGCAGACGGGTGCCGCGGCAGTCGGGGCAGGTGGTGCGGCCCCGGTAGCGGCTTTGCAGCACCCGGTACTGGATTTTGTGGGTCTGCTCGCCCACCCATTTGAAGTACTTATCGAGCCCGTCAAAATGCTTGTTGCCGGTCCAGAGCAGGCGCTGCTCGGCTACGCTCAGCTCGTTGTATGGCCGGTGAATGGGGAAGTCGAAGCGGATGCCGTTTTTCAGCAGCGGCTTCAGCCACTCGCCCTGCTTTTCGGTGCGCCAGGGCGCAATCGCGCCTTCGTACACCGTCAGGCTTTTGTCCGGAATCACCAAATCCTCGTCGATGCCCAGCACCGAGCCGAAGCCCTCGCAGGTCTGGCACGCGCCGTAAGGGTTGTTGAAGGAGAAAAAGTTGACGCTGGGCTCCTCGAACACGATGCCGTCGAGCTCGAATTTGTCAGAGAAAGTGCGGGTTTCGGTATTTGGTGCTTGGTGCTTAGTGCTTGGTGCCTGGTCTTCTGAAGCAATTGTTAATTGGCTAACGCCTTCCTTCGGTTGCTCATTGCTCATTATTAACTGCACCACGCACGTGCCGTGGCCTTCGAAAAACGCGGTTTGCACCGAGTCGGACAATCGGAAGAGCAGGTCCTCATCGTCGGGCCGCAGCACGGCGCGGTCAATCATGATGGATACCTCCCCTTTCACCTCGGGCTGGCCCTCGGCAATCAAGTCCTCAATCTGGGCGGTTTCGCCGTTCACCACCACGCGGCTGTAGCCTTTTTGCAGCAGCAAATCCAGCTCTTTTTGCATGGGGCGGGTGTGGTCGGGCCGATGCAGCGGGGCCAGAATCATGGCCCGGGTGCCGTCGGGCTGGGCGGCCAGAAAGTCCACCACGTCGGCCACGTTGTCCTTGCGCACCTGCTCGCCGCTGGCGGGCGAAAACGTGCGGCCCACCCGCGCAAACAGCAGCTTGAGATAGTCGTAAATCTCGGTGCTGGTGCCCACCGTCGAGCGGTTGTTCTTGATGCTGACCTTCTGCTCGATGGCAATGGCCGGCGAAATGCCCCGGATGTAGTCCACGTCGGGCTTGTCCATGCGGCCCAGAAACTGGCGGGCATAGCTGCTCAGGCTTTCCACGTACATGCGCTGGCCTTCAGCATACAAGGTATCGAAGGCGAGGCTCGATTTGCCCGAACCCGACAGGCCCGTGACGACGATAAACTGATTGCGCGGCAGGGCCACGCTGAGGTTTTTGAGGTTGTGAACCCGGGCGTTTTTGATGAGGATGAATTCGCGCGGGTCGAGGTTGTCAATGGCGTTGTCGGCGGGGGCCGAAACTTGCAAAGCGTCTTTTTTGGGCATAAACGAACAAACAGCGAAACCGGGCCGGAAGGTTTCGGCGGGGCGGTTGTTGCTGGGTGCGCGAAGGTACGGCTGGGGCGGGAGGTGGGAAGATGTAAAACGACTATCTATCCTCCCACGTCAAACGGTACGTGGGATATTGGTCGCTGCCCCTTATTTCTGGCGTTGTGGCCGGGTCAATGTTGCTATTCAATTCATTGCTCCAGTACACAGCTTTCGATTCCAGAAGTTTATCCCGCCACGTGTCCTTACGAAAGGCTTTAGACGAAAATTCAGCCGCCGTAAAATCGACAAAGCCCAACGCGAATGTTGTCGGCTCGTCACTGTTTTCGCGAACACGAACCGGCCCGTAGAAAACAATTGATTGATTGGCAGGAATGGGTAGCGTGCGTGGGTAATTTTTGTCACATCCCATAACATCGAAACCAGCTACTGTTCCTTTTTGAATCCAAGATGCGTACCAGCTACACGAATAAAAGGTAATTTCTCGAGGACTATTAGTCTGGTTGCGAACACTTAGCCGCACATACAGGATAAGTTGAGGTTTATTTACGGCACTTCCGGCAGGTTTGTGGCTATACCCCACAATCTCCGCCGTCACCACCAAATCATTCGGCGCGGGTTTCTCCTGCGCTTGCGCCACGGTTGGCAGCGCCAGCAGCAGGCAAGCTAGCAGTATCATTCCGATTCTTTTCATAGCTGCCAGGTTTAGCAAGCAGATTACCACGCGAACATCTCCCCCAGCACCGCGCACACGGCCCGGCCGGTAGCCTCGTCCAACGTGCCCAGCCGCTTCACCAGCCGCACCGTGTCCACGGCGCGAAGCTGGTCGAGCGCCACCTGGCCAGACTGCTGCTGAAACAGCGAATCGACCCGCGTCGGGTAGCGCTTTGGGGTATGGGTGAGGGGCGCGACCAGCACGGTGCGCAGGAATTTGTTGGCCGCGTCGGGCGATACCACCACGCAGGGGCGGGTTTTGGCAATTTCGCTGCCTACAGTGGGGTCCAGGCTCACCAGCCACACGTCGAAACGGCGCGGAGAAGCGGGCGTTACCATTCGGTTTGGTCGAACTGATTGGCCATTCCCTCGAACAGGTCGCCTTCCGGCTCGTCGCCGCCTGCTGCGGCGGCGGCAAAGGCAGCTTCCCAGCCCGCCCGCGCCGGCTGCACGGGCCGCAAAAGAATGATTTTATCCTGCACCTCAATTTCAACCTCCGTGGTAATACCGCAGGCTTGCAGCATGGCCTTAGGCAGCAATATGCCGCTGGAGTTTCCGATTTTTCGAATGGATTGAATCATTAGCGTGAGTGGCTTACGCCAAGAATTGTTATAACAAAGATATAACATAAGTTGCTTGTTTCAAGGTGCCGCCCGTGACTTACCCAGTAGAGTATCGCGAAGAAATTCACTGGCAATCAAGCAACAGTTTGTGTAACGACTGCCGTACTATTGCCCTTCTATTCTCTGTCTCCCATTATGCCCACCGCGCCCCGCCTGCTGCTCCTCGCCGCCACCCTCCTGCCCCTCGCCGCTGCCCACGCCCAGGAGGCCCCGCGCCCCAGCCTCAGCGGCAACTGGAGCGGCGAAGTAGCCACGCTGGAGCTCACCTTCCACCTCACCGACCCGGCCGGCGGCCCGCGCGCAGCCACGCTCGACATCGTGGACCAGAACGTGGCTGGCCTGCTGGTCGATTTTCAGGCCCCCGGCGACAGCGTGTACCTGCGCCTGAGCAAACCCATTACGGCGCGCTTTGCCGGCCGCCGCTCGGCCGATGGCCGCCAGCTCGCGGGCGAATGGCAGCAGGGACTACGGGCATTTCCGCTCACCCTCACGCGGGCCGGCGCGGGCGAGGCCACCGGCCCCAAGCGGCCTCAGCAGCCCCACGCGCCCTTCCCCTATCAGTCGGCCGACGTCACGTTTCGCAACGAGAAAGCCGGCATCAGCCTGGCCGGCACCTACACCCTGCCCGCCGACATGGGCCCGTTTCCGGCCGTGGTGCTGCTCACCGGCTCGGGACCAGAAGACCGCAACGAAACCTATCAGGGCCACCAGCCCTTCGCCGTGCTGGCCGACTACCTCACCCGCCAGGGCATCGCCGTGCTGCGTTTCGACGACCGGGGCGTGGGCCAGAGCGGCGGCACGCTCAAGGGCACTACCAGCGCCGACTACGCTACCGATGCCCAGGCCGCCCTGGCCTGGCTGCGCGCCCAGCCCGGCATTCGCAAAAATCAGGTGGGGCTGATTGGGCACAGTCAGGGCGGTACGGCGGCCATCGGCGCGGCCGGCCAAGCCAATGGGCCCGATTTTGTGGTGCTGCTGGCGGCCCCCGGACTGCCCGGCGATGAACTGATTGTGCAGCAGTCGCTGGCCCTGGTTCGCCTGCAAACCACCGACCCCGCCCAGCTGGCCAGCACCGAAAAGATGCAGCGCGCCATGACCCAGATTATCCAGAAGACGCCCGGCGATGCGCAGGCCCAGTCGCTGCTGCTGCTCTACTATTCGGCCATCAGCCCGCAGCTCGCGGCCCAGGTGAAACCCCAGCTGCCGATGCTGACTTCGCCCGACTACCGCCACCTGCTGGCCGACCGGCCCGCTCTCACGCTGGCCAAAGTGCGCTGCCCCGTGCTGGCCATGGGCGGCAGCAAAGACGTGCAGGTGCCCACCACCCGCAACCTGGCCGCCACCGCCGCCGGCCTCAAAGCGGCCAATAACCGCGACGTTACGGTGCAGGAACTGCCTGGCCTCAACCACCTGTTCCAAACCGCCAAAACCGGCGCGCCGGCCGAGTATGCCACCATTGAGGAAACATTTGCGCCCGTTGCGCTGCAAGCCATCGGCGACTGGATAACGAAGCATACCCCTCGGTAGCCCTGTCCTTTTTGGCGCGAAAGGTGCTGCGCAGGTGGCTGGCCAAAATGGCCAACCATTTTGCTTAGCTGGCAACCCGTCTGCACCAGGCTTTAAAATTAGCTATAAGAAACATTTGTTGTATTTTTCAACCTTCAAAGTCTCTTATCACTCATCCTTCCATATACAAACTAGGCTGATTTCATGATTCGATTTATACTTGGCGCGCTATTAATACTGAGTTTTTTACTACCAACCACCGTATTTGCCGCAGGCGACCCGCCGGTTTCCGCGCCCCTCAACGGCCAGTGGCGTGGCCCGCTGAAGATGCTGGGCGGCGAAATCACCCTCGTCATTACCATTGTGCCGCTCACCAACGGCAGCTTTTACGCGGCCCTCGATGCCCCGCAGCAGCGCATCAGCCGCATGCCGGTCGAAGTGGAGCTGAAGGGCGATAACCTGACGCTGCGCATTGAGCAGGCCGGCAGCAGCTTCGTGGGCAAGGTGCTCAACGGCGGAGCCACTTTACAGGGCACCTGGAAGCAGCCCGGCGTGACGGCCCCCATGACGCTGAAGCGCGCCGTAACCTCGGCCGTGGCCGCCACCAAGTTTAAAGCCGCCCCGCCTTACCGCGTGAGCGACGTGACCTTCATCAACCCCGTAACCCGGCAAAAGCTGGCGGGCACGGTAACGGTGCCGGCTGGCGAGGGCCCCTTCGCCGCCGCCGTGCTGCTGTCCGACTCAGGCCCGCAGAGCCGTGATGTGGACGTAAACGGCTACCGCATGTTTGGCCAGCTGGCCGACTTCCTCACCCGCCACGGCGTGGCCGTGCTGCGCTTCGACGACCGCGGCGTGGGCAAGTCGGGCGGCACCTATGCCAACGCCACCACCGCCGACCTGGTGAGCGATGCCCAGGCCGCCATGACCTGCCTGCGCACCCAACCCCTGGTATCAGCCTACCGCGTGGGCCTGATTGGCCACGGCGAGGGCGGCAACGTGGCCCTGCTAAACGCCGCTACGCCCGGCCACCCCCCGGCGTTTGCCATTTCGCTGGGGGGCTACGGCCAAACCGGCTACGACGTGCTACTGCGCCAGCAGGGCGAGATTATGCGCCTGATTGGGGCCGACCCCGCCCAGGTGAAAGCGGCCCAGGACGTGTACCAGCGCACGGTGGCCATCATCCGCCAAACGCCCGACAACGCCAAGGCCCGCCTGAAAGTGGCCACCCTGCTCAGCAACACCAACGCGGGCATCGACGCCGGCATGGCCCGCGCCCGCGCCGTGCAGCTCACCTCGCCCTGGTCGCGCTATTTCTTCGATTTCGACCCCCTGGCCCAGCTCGGTAAGGTGCAGTGCTCGGTACTGCTGCTCAACGGCACCGCTGATTTGCAGGTGTCGGCCAAGCGCAACATGACGCCGCTCTATCGGGCCCTGCGCAGGGCCAAGCGCACGGCGGTTTCGGCCAAGCTCGACGGGGTGAACCACCTCTTCCAGCCCGCGCCCGCCCAGTGGCCGATGATTAATGGCGTGCAGCAGCCAGTATTTTCGCCCGAAGCGCTCAAGCTCATCTACGACTGGGTGGCCAACGAAACGCGCCTGCCCGGCGGCCCCGTACCCGTGACCGTGAAGCGGCCCGGCTCGACTAAACCGGCCCGGCCCAGCCGCACGCCCAGCACGGCCCGCGCCAGCAGCTAAGGTTAAGTTAAGCGGTAGACGTTAAGTGCTGAGGGTTGACACCGCTGCAATTCCTAACTCTTAACCTCTACCGCTTAACTGTCTTGGCGTTTCGCCAATTCTCTGTATACTTGCCGTAGCGGCGGGAACCAGCGCGTCTGGTTTCCGCCGCTTCCTTTTCCACCCATTCCATCGTCGGCTTCGGCCGGCTTCTACCGCGTCATGGCCGCATCGCCAACCCCGCCGGGCCCTCGCCGGTTTTGGGCTACTCTGAGCCCGCTGCACTGGCTGCGGCGCTCCTTCGGCTACTCGCGGGCCGAGGCCCGGGGCACGGTGGGGCTGCTGCTGCTCATCCTGCTTTTCATCGTCGTGCCACTGCTGCTGCGCCCCGAGCTGCCCAGCTACCTGCCCGACGACGACGCCAAGGGCCTGAATGAGATGACCGCCCAGCTCAAAGCCCACCGTTCGGTCGAGACGGGCTTCGCCAGCCGCTATCCCAAGCGGGAGTTCCCGAAATTCGGGCGCGGCGGTTCGCGCTTCCCCACCGTGGCGCGGGTGCGGCTGGCCCCCTTCGACCCCAACGCCCTGACGGCCGAAGGTTGGGAAGCCCGCGGCGTGCCGCACTTCGTGGCCGCCCGCATCGTAAAATACGGCGCGGCCGCCGGCGGCTTCAAAGCCAAAGCCCAGCTAAAGAAAATGTATGGGCTGGACGATTCGGTGTACCAGCGCCTGGCGCCCTTCATCCAGCTACCCGACGAGGCCCCGAAGCGCGAATACGCCAGCAACCGGCCCGGGGCCGACGGCAAATTTCCGCCCTTCGCCAACGACGGAGCTACGCCCAGCAAGTTCCCGCGCAAGCCCCGCAACCTCCAGCCCTTCGACCTGAACCGGGCCGACACCACCCAGCTGATGCAGATTCGCGGCATTGGCGCGGGCCGGGCCAGGTGGGTGGTGAAGTACCGCAACCAGCTCGGCGGCTACCTGCGCGAAGACCAGCTCGACGAGGTATTCGTGCTGCGCGACGCGCCCGACCTGCGCGACAGCCTGAAGAAATACACCTTCGTGGCTCCCGGGTTCGCGCCCCAAGCCGTGAACGTAAACACGGCTCCCTTCGAAGAGCTGTACCTGCACCCCTACCTTGGCAAGCCGCGGGCCCGGCTTATCGTGGCCTACCGCCAGCAGCACGGCCCCTTCCGCAGCATGGAGGACTTGAAGAAAGTGCCCGTGCTGAAGACGGAAGACGTGGAGAAGCTGCGCCCCTACCTGCGCTTCGAGTAGCCGCTATGGTAACTCAAAGGGCGGCCGTGCAGCACTTACCCGGGTTGCAACACTCGCAGTAGTCATCGAGATTCACGCGCCCATTGGCATTTCAGTTGATTGTTGCAAAAAGGCCAGATGCGTTCCATGTAGAACTCATTAGAAATTCATCTCAAAGGCAACCCCGGGCAATTACATTAACGTAGTAGAAGGTTGAACTAAGCAGCACTGCGCCCGCCGCCGCTCAGTAACCAAAGGCCCCCGAGCCGGTTTGCCTTACCAATGCAGCCCTTATTACCGCTATGATGGATAACAACACGCCCGAACCCGCCGCCCAGCCCGAGCAGGATGGCCGCCGCAGCTTCATCAAACAAGCCGGGGGCTTGCTGGGCCTGGCCCTGGCTCCGCCGCTTATCGGCCAGGCTGAGCGCCTCACGGCGATGTCGAAAAAGGTGGAGGGCGTGACCGAGCTGCGCCTGAAAGTGAACGGCACCGTCCGCACCGTTCAGGCCGAGCCCCGCGTGACGCTGCTCGATGCTCTGCGCGAGCGCCTCGACCTGACCGGCACCAAAAAAGGCTGCGACCACGGCCAGTGCGGCGCCTGCACCGTGCTCGTCGATGGCAAGCGCGTGAATAGCTGCCTCACGCTGGCCGTGATGGCCCAGGGCAAGGAAATCACCACCGTGGAAGGACTGGCCAAGGGCGAAGAGCTGCACCCCCTGCAACAGGCCTTCATCGACCACGACGGCTTCCAGTGCGGCTACTGCACACCGGGCCAGCTCATGTCGGGCGTGGCCTGCCTGAAGGAAGGCCACGCCAAAACCGACGACAGCGTGCGCGAATGGATGAGCGGCAACCTCTGCCGCTGCGGGGCCTACCCCAACATCGTGGCCGCCATCCGGGAAGTGGAGAAAAGCGGGTTTAAGGGGTAGTTAAGTAGTTGAATGATTAACGGAACGTCATGCTGAGCGAAGTCGAAGCATCTCTACCGCAGTAGTAATCAATGCTGGCAGCAACGAAGCGTTAGAGATGCTTCGACTGCGCTCAGCATGACGTTCTTCCAATAAGAAACAGCATGAACAACTTCAGCTACACCCAGGCCGCCTCGGCCAAAGAAGCCACCGCCAGCCGGGCGGGCACGGCCCAGTCGGCCTACATCGCGGGCGGCACCACGCTGCTCGATTTGATGAAGGCCAACCTGGAAGAGCACGCCCAGCTGGTCGACATCAACATGCTGCCCTTCAAAGGTATTGAGCAGACCACGGACGGCCTGCGCATCGGCGCGATGGAGCGCATGAGCGACGTGGGCGAGCACCCGCTAGTGCTGCAGAACTACCCGGCCGTGTCGGAGTCGCTGCTGCTGGCGGCCTCGCCGCAGCTGCGCAACATGGCCAGCATCGGGGGCAACATGCTGCAGCGCACGCGCTGCGGCTATTTCCGCGACGCGGCGTTTCCGTGCAACAAGCGGGTGCCCGGCTCGGGTTGCCCGGCCATTGCGGGCGACAACCACAACCTCGCCATTCTGGGCGTGAGCGAGGCCTGCATCGCCACCGCCTACCCCGGCGACCTGGCCGTGGCCCTGGCCGCCTTCGATGCCGTGCTGACGCTGGAAAATGCCAAGGGCAAGCAGCGCCGCGTATCCGTAACCGATTTTTACCTGCTGCCCGGCAAAACGCCGCAGCGCGAAACCATGCTGGAGCCCGGCGAGCTGATTGTGGCCCTCACCATCCCGAATACTGCCCACGCCCGCCGCTCGACCTACCTGAAAGTGCGCGAGCGCAGCAGCTACGCCTACGCCCTGGCCTCGGCCGCCGTGGGGCTCGACGTGCAGGCCGGCACCATCCGCTCGGCGCGCGTGGCGCTGGGCGGCGTGGGCACCAAGCCCTGGCGCAGTCCCGAAGCCGAAAAGGTGCTGACCGGCGCGCCCGCCACCGAAGCCACTTTCCGGGCCGCTGCCGTGGCCGCCCTGCGCGGTGCCCAGCCCCACGACGACAACCGCTTCAAAGTAGAGTTGGCCCAGAACACGCTGGTGCAGGCTTTGATGAAGGTAGCGGGCTAAGTAAAATGTAGAGACGCGACACGTCGCGTCGTTGCTGGCCGTTGGGAGTGCCCCCGGTTCCAGCCCATCAACGATTGAGACGCGAAGTGTCGCGGCTCTACCAATTTCTCTTTCATGGATACCGAACCGAAATTCTTCGAAACCAACCCCACCGCCGGCGTGGTGGGCCAGCCTGTAAACCGCGTGGACGGCCGCGATAAGGTGACGGGCCGGGCCAAGTACGCTGCCGAGTACAACCAGCTGCCGGGCCTGGTGCACGCGGTTATCAAAACCAGCGACGTGGCCAAGGGCCGCATCACCGGCTTCGATACCGCGGCGGCGATGAAGCAACCTGGCGTGCTGGCCATCCTCACGTACCAGAATATCCCCAAGCTGGCCAAAACGCCTAATGATGCCGAGGGCAAAAAAGCCATTGGCGCGCCCATGGGCTACCTGCCGCTAACCGACGACCAGATTTACTACGCTGGCCAGCCGGTAGCGGTGGTGGTGGCCGACACGCTGGAGCGCGCCCAGTACGCCGCCGCCCTACTCAAAGTGCAGGTGGCCGCCGAAAAGCCCATTGCTTCTTACGAAGACCCCAAGGCCCAGCTGTTCGACCCGGAGAAGATTCAGGACGGCAAGGCGGCCGGCCACGTGAAGCGCGGCGATGCGCAGGCAGCTTTCGCGGCCGCGCCCATTCAGCTCACGCACAAGTATACCCACGCCATCAACCACCACAGCCCGATGGAGCCCGGGGCCACCACGGCCCATTGGGAAGCGCCCGACCGCCTCACGATTTACGAATCGACGCAGGGCGTGACGCGCACCCAGAAAGCCGTGAGCACCATGCTGGGCCTCTCGACTGAGCAGGTGCGGGTGGTAACCAAGTACCTCGGTGGCGGCTTTGGTTGCAAGGGTTCGGCCTGGCCGCACACCATTCTTACGGTGCAGGCGGCCAAAGCCGTGGGCCGGCCGGTGAAGCTGGCCCTGACGCGCCCGCAGATGTTCACGGGCATGGGCCACCGCGAAGACCAGACCCAGACCCTGCGCCTCGGCGCGACCAAAGAGGGGAAGCTCACGGCCCTGATTCACGAGAAAACGGCCACGACTTCCCCCTGGGACAACTACACCGAGTCGAACAGCAAAATTGTGAACATGCTGTACGAATGCCCCACTTTTGAGGCCTCGTACCAGCTGGCGCGCGCCAACGTGATGACCTCGACCTTCACCCGGGCTCCCGGCGAGGCCCCCGGCTCGTTCGCCCTCGAAAGCTCGATGGATGATTTGGCCTACCAGCTGGGCATCGACCCCATCGAAATTCGCCTGCGCAACTACGCCGAGAAAGACCCCAGCACCGGCCAAACCTGGAGCAGCAAAAGCCTGCGCCAGTGCTACGCCCGCGGGGCCGAGCTTTTCGGCTGGAGCAAGCGCAACCCTAAGAACGGGGCCACCCGCGACGGCCGCCTGCTGGTGGGCTGGGGCATGGCCACGGCCAGCTACCCGGTGCACAACTCGCAGGGAACAGCCCGCGCCCGCCTCTACGCCGACGGCCACGCCGTGGTGCAGTCCGGGGCCACCGACCTCGGCACCGGCACCTACACCGTGATGACCCAGGTGGCGTGCGATGCGCTGGGCCTGCCCATGGAAAAAGTGCGGTTTGAACTCGGCGATACCAAGCTGCCCACCGCGCCCAACTCGGGCGGCTCGGTGGCGGCCGGCACGGTGTCCTCGTCGGTGTATATGGCCGTGCAGGATGTGTGGCAGAAACTCATCAAGGTGGCGGTGCTCGACAAGAAGTCGCCCCTCTACCGCGCCAAAATCGCCGATGTGGAAGCTAAAAATGGCCGTCTCCAGTTGAAGGCCGATGCCAAAAAAGGCGAAGGCTTCGCCGACTTGATGAAGCGCGCCGACCTGGCCGACGTGGAAGGCAACGGCCAGGGCCGCTACGGCAGTGGCTACGAAGACGCCCAGGCCGCCGCCAACGCCGACCCGAGCAAAAAAGATGAGGCCGCCCACCACTCCATGCATTCCTTTGGCGCGCACTTCTGCGAGGTGAAAGTCGACCCCGACCTCGGCACCGTGCGCGTCACGCGCTGGGTGAGCGTGCACGGCGCGGGCCGCATTCTCAACGCTAAAACCGCCCGCTCGCAGATTATCGGCGGCAGTATTTTTGGTATCGGTGCGGCCCTGATGGAGGGCACCGTGCGCGACCAGCACTTCTCGCGCTACACCAACGCCAGCCTCGCCGACTATCACATCCCCGTGAACGCCGACATCCCGGAAATGACCGTGGAATTCGTGGAAGAGCATGACCCCTACATCAACGCCATGGGCGTGAAGGGCATCGGCGAAATCTCCATGGTGGGCGTATCGGCCGCCGTGGCCAACGCCGTGTTCCACGCTACCGGTAAGCGCGTACGCGAGTTGCCCCTCACGCCCGACAAAATACTGGGCGCAAAAGCCGTGTAATGACGGAATCAGCCTCCTCTGAATCCAACGCCACCGCTCCCGACTCGCCGGGGCCGGTGGCGTTGCTGCTGTTGGCCGCCGGGGCTTCCATCCGCATGGGCCGGCCCAAGCAACTGCTACCCTGGCAGGGCCGCACCCTGCTCCGCCACGCCGCCGAAACGGCCGTGGCCAGTGGCTGCGCGCCGCTGGTGCTGGTAACCGGCGCTTTGCATAAGGAGTTGCTGCCCGAGATTGCCGGCCTACCCATCCGGGCCGTGCATAACCCGGCCTGGGAAACGGGTATGGCTTCCTCGCTGCAAGCCGGCCTCACCGCCGTGGCTGAAGCCAACCCCGCCGCCGTGCTGGTGCTGCTGACGGACCAGCCACACGTCAAGCCCGCGCTGCTGCGGCAGTTGGTGGCCCTTCAGCAGCGTACCCAGGCCCCCGCCGTGGCCGCCGCCTACGCGGGCACTCTGGGGGTGCCCGCCGTTTTCAGCCGGGCTCTTTTTTCTGATTTACACCAGTTGAAGGGCGCGCAGGGCGCTAACCGACTACTGGCCATGTTGGGACCGGCCGTGGGCCGCGTTGAGTTCCCGGCCGGCCTGCTCGACATCGATACGCCCGAGCAATACGCCGCTCTCACCATGACGCAGCCCTAGCCTGCGGACGCCGGCCCTCCCCCAAAAGCAAACGCCCGGTGGGAAGACCGGGCGTTTACAGCAAGCGTTAATGTGGATAAACGCTCTATGCAGAAAGGTTGGCGTGGAAAGGAAGGACGGTAATTAGTTGACTTCCAGACCGGGCATCCGCGCAGGTGGCTGTGTGCCGGGTCCGGGCTGCAGGATGCCCCTGTCTGTTTAGCTTCTATTCTATCTCATCACCGCCGCCCGCTAGCAGGCGGCGCGCTAATGGATGTTGCGTCAAAGCTACCAGCGCACCCGGCCGACGAATTCAGAAATTTGACGAACGGACGGAATTTATAGGGTGAGATGCAGCAGCGCTACACGAAACGCCGCCGCCGCCTGCTGCCGCTTTGGGGAAGTGTGCCTTTCGGCGACATTGGCTAGCCCATCAGGTTTACCCGCGCTTTCAGCTCGTCTTTGTAAGTCCGGCTCACGGGTACTGCCTCGCCGCCGTCTTTGCCAAGCTGTACGTAGCCCTCCTCGTAGGCACTCACCTGGTTTAGGTTGACGAGGTAGGACCGGTGGGTTCTGATGAAGTACGGAGGCAGCGTCGGCTGCAGGTCTTTCAGCGTGCAATCGAAGGTGTGCTTCTCGGTGGCGGTATGCAGGCGGACATAGTTCTGGTCGGAAACAAAGTACAGAATGTCGGCATACAGCACCTTCACCCACTTCGGGCCTTTGCGCACGAACATGGCGGGGCTGGCGGAATCGGGGCGTGCCGGGGGCTGCGGGAGCGTTGCCGCATCGGCCACCGCCAAGCGGGGCGGGGGCAGCTCGTAGGCCTTGAGCAGCGCCAGCTCCAGCTGTACCCGCAGCGAAACCTCCGTGAAGGGCTTGGTGATGTAGCCGTAGGGCTGAGCAATGCTGGCCCGTTGCAGCGTCGGTGTATCCGAGCGGGCCGTGAGGAAAACCACGGGTAGCGCGTAGTGGCGGCGCACCAGCAGCGCCGTAGCAATGCCGTCGCAATCGCCCGCGATGTTAATGTCCATCAACACCAGCTCGACCGGGTGCGCGGCCAGGGCCTGCATGGCGTCCTCGCTGTTGTCCACCGGCTCGAGGGGCCGGTGCCCCAGGCGCAGCAGCATCCGCCTGATTTCCTCGGCAATCAGCAGCTCGTCTTCGACGATAAGAATAGTGGCCATGCTGGCTAAGGGATGAGGTTACGCGCGAACTACTTCGAGACGGGTGCCCACCAGCTGCGGCACCACCGTGATGGTGGCTTTAAGCTGCCGGACCATGAATTGCACCAGGCTGATGCCAATCGATTTTGATTTGCTGCTGAACCCCGTGGCGGGCAGGCCCGTGCCGTCGTCGCTCACGCTCAGCCGGAAGCCCTCGGCCTTGCGCGCCAGCGAAACGTGCAGCTTGCCTGCCGATTGCTGGGCAAAGGCGTGCTTGTAGGCGTTGGTCACCAGTTCATTCACCAGCAGGCCAAAGTACGCGGCCTCCCGGGTATCCATCAGCACGGGCTCCAGGTCGGTGCTCAACGTAATTTTTTTCTGAGGTGAGGACAGGGAGCCCTGCAGCGAGGCCAGCAGCTCGGTCAGGTACGCGTCGATGCGCACCTGGGCCAGGTTATCGGCCTGGTACAGGCACTCGTGCACCAGGGCCATGCTCTGGATGCGGGCCTGGTTGCCGGCCAGCACGGCCGCCAGCCGCGGGTCGGGCATGGCCTCGCACTGCCAGCCCAGCAGGCTGCTAATCATCTGCAGGTTGTTCTTCACCCGGTGGTGCAGCTCCTGGAGCAGCACTTCCTTTTCTTCGACGGCCAGCTGAATAATGCGATTGGCCGCGCCCAGGTGCTGGTTGGCCAGGGCCAGCTGCCCCTGGCTGCGCCGGAGGCGCCAGTGCAGCAGGCCGCCCATTGCCAGCCCCAGGGCCAGCACGCCGGAAAAGCCCAGCAGCCCCCGCTGCCGGCGCTCCTGCTCGCGAGCCAGCGCGGCCGAAGCCAAGCCGCGCTGCGTCAGCAGCTGGATTTGCTGAGCCTGCTCGCGCACATCGTACCGCACCTGCAGCTGCGCGATGGCCTTGGCTTTTTCGCTGTTCAGCAGCGCTTTTCGCAGGGCGCTGGCTTCTTCACTGGCCGCGTACGCGCCGCGAAAATCGCCCAGGGCCGCCGAGGCGGTGGCCATTACCGACAAGGCATCCAACTGCAACTGCTTGGCACCAAGCTTGCGAGCCAGCGACAAACTTTGGGTGGCGGCGGCCAGCATGGCAGGGTAGCGGCGCTGCACCTGGTATAATTCGGCCTGTCCGAGGAGCTCATCGGCCATTGCCATGAATTCACCTTCGGCCTTGGCTTCATCTACGGCCGCTTGCAGATAGTAGGCGGCCGAATCCAGGCTGGCCGCCGTGCGCGGCGTGCGGGCTTCAAAAATGCGGCCGAGCAGCATCCGAAATTTGCCCCCGTTTTTTATGTGGTAGGTGTTGGACAGCGCCAGCGACTGCCGCGCATAGAAACTGGCCTGCTTATAATTACCCAACTCGAAATGAGTATTGCCCAGGTTGCTGAATACGTTTAAATAGTCCTCAGCCGTCCCTTGGTTTATTACCGGCTTCGTTTCCTTTAAAAACGATAACGCCTGCTGCATATACTTCAGGCTGCGCGGATAATCCCTGGCGATGGCGGCCGCCGCCCCCATGTTGGCATAAAGCGCCGAAAGGTGCGACGGCAGCTTTTTGGCCCGCGCCAGGTCAACGCCGGCCTGGTAGCGGCGAATAGCCGCCACATAATCCCCCATCTCCGAATAGATGTTGGCTGTGAGGCGAATGCAGTTGAGCTCGCCCCGCACGTAGCCAATTTTATGGGCCAGGTCGCTGGCCTGTTGGACATAGCGCAGGGCTTTCGCCAAACTGGAATCGTACGTTGCCACGGCCAGGCGGCTCAAGTAGAAAACCCGGAGCGTGTCGGGTACACCCGGGTAGCTGCTCAGCAAGCGTAAGGAATCTGTTGGGTATTTCCGTTGCTGAAACGTAATCGCGGGCTTTGGCTTGCTGGCGGTGATGCCGGGTGGCTCCGCTAGTGCAGTGCCGGGCAGCCCACCGTCCAGCAGCATCCCCAGCATCACTGAAAGGAAAGTGCGTGTTAAACAGCGGAAGACTGGGATTAACATGTAATTTTTTCGTTCAGAATTAATTGCAGAAGGCACGGCTATTGTGTAAGGCTTTGCTTGCGCTCCCTCATCAACCATCCAGTTGGCGAACCCTGAGGAAGCTAAAAATAAGGTCGAGCTGATGAGAAGTGGGTACTCCGGTGTTCCACGTTCTGGCGTCGGCACCGGGTAATCGATTCCGGCTCATCGCACAATGCTCAAACGCTAAACCGTGCTTTTCCGCATCGGTTCTCCTGGAAATCATTGACGGACGTAGCTGCTGGCGTATGCAGTCCGGCAGTCGGACAGGAGGCCCCGTAGCGCGCAGTGAAGCTCCTCAACGGCGGCCCGCAGGCAGCATTTGGCTCCACGCCTACTTCGTACCCGATTCCAGCCGGCGCAGTTTGTCCGCCTTCCAGGCCGTGACGGCCACCACTACCAGCGTCATCAGCCCACCGAATATCACCGAGCGCACCGTGCCCAATAGCCGGGCTGCCGCCCCACTTTCGAAGGCCCCAATCTCGTTGCTCGAACCAATAAAGATGTTGTTTACCGCCGATACCCGGCCCTTCATGTATTCGGGCGTGTAAAGATGAATGAGCGTAGAGCGCACAATCACCGAAACCGAATCGAACACGCCCGTCAGGAACAGCAGAAACAGCGATAGGAAGAAGTTTTTCGACAGCGCGAAGCCGATGGTGGCCAGCCCGAAACCCGCCACCGCCCACAGCAGCTTCTGCCCGGCGCGGCGCTGCATGGGAAAATACGTGAGGAAAACCGCCATCAGCACCGAGCCAATGGCCGGAGCCGCCTCCAGGTAGCCAAAGCCGGTCGCGCCCACTTGCAGAATAGTTGAGGCAAATACCGGCAGCAGCGCCACTGCCCCGCCAAACAGCACCGCAAACATGTCCAGCGACAGCGCCGCCAGCACCAGCTGGTTGCTGAAAATGAATTTCAGGCCGCTCAGCACATTTTCCTTTAGGCCGAGCCGCTCGCCTTCGGTGGGCGGCAGCGGCCGGCCCGCAATGCGCCCGAACTGCCACAGCGCCAGCGCCAGCATAACTGCGCTGACAACGTAGGAATCGGCCACTCCCAGCCGCGCAATCAGGTAGCCGCCCACTGCCGGCCCCAGCACCGCCGACGCCTGCCAGCTGGTCGAGTTCCACGTCACGGCATTGGAGAGCAAGCTGCGCGTGGGCAGCAGCTGGGGCATAAATGAAAACAGCGCCGGCCCCATAAAGCCCCGCGCGATGCCGCTCACGAAAATCACCGCGTACAACGGCAGCGTGTAGAGCGAATCTTTCGCCAGCAGGCCCAGGCCGTAGGGGCTGGCCAGCACGGCCAGCGCCACCGCACACAGCAGCAGCAGCCCAAGGGCCGGCACTACAATGCGCTTGCGCGGCACCGAGTCGGCCACGTAGCCCGCGTAGAGCGATACGATGATGCTGGGCACGGCCTCTGCCAGGCCAATCAGGCCCAAGGCCAACGGGTTGTTGGTGAGGTGGTAAATCTGCCAGCTCACCACCAGGCCCTGGATGCGGGTGGCCACCGTGAGCAGCACCCGGGCCGACACCAGGCGGCGAAAATCGGGCACGCGCAGGGCGGCGTAGGGGTCGTGGCCCGGGGCCGAATCAGCAGAAGGCAGCATAGGCAGCATAAAAGCCCCTGACACGGCGGCTAACCGCAAAGATAAACGGCCTTGTCGCGCCGGTTGGTTTGGCACAGGCATTTCGGCTATCTTGCGTACCCACCTATTCCGCTGCGCCCGCGCCCGCTTATGACCAATTTTGGCCTGGATATCTCGCCTCGCCCCGACCTACCGGCCGTGGTGGCCCGCTGGCAGCGCGAAATCAGCGAAACGGAGCTGCACGACGGCTACTTTGCCATTCTGGCGGCCGCCGATGCGCTGGGTTGCTGGCGGTGGCTGCTCGACCTGCGCCGCCGCGAAGAACTGGCCACCCCCGCCCTGGCCCACTGGATGAACCACGACTTTTTCCCGCGGCTGGTGGGCCGTTTCTCCTTACCCGTGCGCATTGCCTTTCTGGTTTCGCCCCTGCGCGCCCAGCAGCAGGTTTCCGACAGCTCGGCAGTGGCCCTGAGTGCCGGCTCGCGGCCGGAGCAGGGCTTCCTCACCGCCCTTTTCACCGATGAGGCGGCGGCCTACCAATGGCTGGCGCAGTAACGCAGGCACTCACCCGAAATCTTTTGCGGGCAACGGAAACTTTTTCCCGTTATTTTACCTAGAGGCAACCGCGCGAAAAATGGCCTGAATGAAGTTTTGCGGAAGATTGTGTGTTTTTGATAAAAAAATTTTGTCATTTTTTGACAAGAACTATTGCACCAGTGCATTGCATTTCTCTACATTTGAACAGATTCCGATGGGCCACTATTCAGCCCCCTGACGTCGGCAACATTTTTTTTCTCGGTAACTGCATACTATGGCCTAAAGCTCTACGTTCCCATTTCATCGTAGCCCTTTATGGACCTCTTGCAACCGAGCGACTCCGCGCTCATCTCGCTCTACCTGGCCGGCCAGGAATCCGCTTTCGGTCTCCTCCTGGAGCGCCATCGCAGCCGCGTGTTCACGACCATTCTGCTCATCGTGCGCGATGAGGAGGCGGCCGAGGACCTTTTGCAGGATACGTTTATCAAGGCTATTCACACCATGAAGAGCGGGCGCTACAACGAGGAAGGCAAGTTTGCTCCCTGGATTTGCCGCATCGCCCACAACCTCGCCATCGACTCGTTTCGGCGCGGCAAGCGGACGCCCCACATCAGCCTCACCGACAACGACCGGCTGGCCAACACCCTCACCATCGCCGACGACGGCCCGGACGACGTGCTGGCCCGCGAAGAAACCCACACCCGCCTGCGCGCGTTAATCCAGGAGCTGCCCGCCGCTCAAAAGGAGGTGCTGCTGATGCGCCATTACGGCGACATGAGCTTCCAGGAAATTGCCGACGCCACCGGCGTGAGCATCAACACGGCCTTGGGCCGGATGCGCTACGCGCTGATTAACCTGCGGAAGAAGATGACCGCAAATTCCCTGCACCACTATGATTCAAACTTTACCGTATTCGACCCTGCTCCAGTATGTATACAACGAATTGCCGGTTGAAAGGCAGCGCGAGGTAGAGGAGGTATTGCAGCACGACCCGGACTTGGCCGCCAGCTGCGCCGACCTCCTTTTGGCCCAGCGGGCGCTCGACGGAGTACGTCGGGAACCGCGGCCCGAAACCTCCGAGGCCATTTTGCGCTACTCGCGCACTTTCTTGAGCAAGTCCTGAGCCCCTTCGATTTTTTATGGCGGCCGCTGCACACGCCCCGCTGGCGGGCGTGAGGCATTGGCTAAACACGCAAAACGGTCATGCTGAGCGTAGCCGAAGTATCTCTACCCTAATGGTAATCCTCTTAACTGGATTTACTATTGCGGTAGAGATGCTTCGGCTACGCTCAGCATGACCGTTTTATTTTTGATTGATTTACTTCCCACTGCATGACTCGCGCCGCCCGGTTCCACTACTTCCTCGACTACTTCACGGCCAATTTTCCGGAGCCCAAGACCGAGCTGGCCTACGCCAACCCTTACGAGCTGATTGTGGCCGTGGTGCTAAGCGCGCAGTGCACCGATAAGCGCGTGAACCTGGTAATGCCCGCGCTGCTGGCCGAGTTCCCGACCGCCGCCCACCTCGGCGCGGCCACCGCCGACGATATTTTCCCCTTCATCCGCAGCGTTTCTTACCCGAATAACAAGGCCAAGCATCTCGCCGGCCTGGGCCGCATGCTCACCGACGATTATGGCGGCGAAGTGCCGAGCCAGATTGAGGAGTTGCAGCGCTTACCCGGCGTGGGCCGCAAAACGGCCAACGTAGTCGTTTCCGTCATCTACAACCAACCGGCCATGGCCGTCGATACCCACGTTTTCCGGGTATCGCACCGCCTGGGCCTGGTACCCAAAACGGCCACCACACCCCTCGCCGTGGAAAAGGGACTGGTGCGCTACATTCCCAAGGAGCTCATCGCCAAAGCCCACCACTGGCTGATTCTGCATGGCCGCTACATCTGCGTGGCCCGCACGCCAAAGTGCGCGGTCTGCCCGTTGTCGGCGAGCTGTGCCTACTTCGAAAAGGAGTTTACAAAACCAACTGGGAAAATTTTGAAGCCCGAGAAAAAGATGGTCTAGCGCTTGACTACCCCTGTTTTTAGCACACAAAGTTCCATTTGTAGTCCTAGGCAGTACAAAAGTCCCGGGCCTTGGCACAAACTCAGCCTACTGCCGCCTCCAGCAATAGTTGCACCCGAACAGCCAATTGTTGTCGGTCAAATTCCCGCGCTGCCAAAGCCCGGCCACGGGCTCCGGCCAGTGCCAGCAGCGCCGGGTTTTTCAGCAGCTCGCGGAGCTTGGCGGCCAGCGCCAAGGCATCGCCGGCCGGCACGTACCAACCACAGGCATGCTCCTCAACCAAGGCCTTCGTCCAGCCCGCGTTGGTGACGACTACGGGTGTGCCCACGGCCAGCGAGTCGTAGAGCTTGGCCGGCGAGTTGGCATCAAGCACCGGCAGGCCCAGAAACGATACCACCGACACTGCTGCCAGCGCAAACCACGCAAACACTTCGTGCCGCGCCTGCCCGCCCACCAACTGGATGCGTCCTGGCCAGCGCGCCGCCGCCGCTGCCACCAAGGGTTCAAAAAAACCGTGGCCCAGAAACAACCACACGGTGTCCGAGTCTTCAGCAGCCAGGGCTTCGGCCGCCGCCACCAGCGCCGGAATGTCGTTGGCCCGGCCGAAAGTGCCGGCGTATAAAACGACCCGCTTACCGGTTAGGCCCTGCGCCTGCCTTAAATTTTCCACCACATCGGGCGTGGCGCGGGCGGCTAGTGCCAGGTCGGTGCCGTTGAGTACGGTGATGACTTTGGCGGCCGGAATACCTAAATTCGTCACGTAGCGCGCCATATCGGGCGATAGCGGCAGAATGTATCGCGCACTTTGATACAGCCGTTTCTCCATGCGGTAGAGTTGCTGCCGGGCCAGCGCCGTGGGCACGGCACCCATCGCAATTGGGAAGGCGGGCCACAAATCCTGCACTTCAAACACCCACGGCACCCGCCGCCAGCGCGCCACTTGCGCCGCCGCCCAGGCCGCCGTAAGTGGCGTGCTGATACCCCAGATAACGTCGGGCTTCTCCATCCGGAGGCCCTCGCGCACGGCCCAGCGGGCGTACTGCGCGAAGGCCAGCGCCCGGCGGGCAGGGCCCATTTTATTCTCGTACGGAATGGCCGCCTCGCGAATTTCAACCCCCTCCGGTACCCAGGCAAACTCGTGGGTCAGCCGCTGGCCTTTCCAGGCGGGGGTGGTCAGCAGAGTTACGCGGTGGGTTTTCGCCAGGTGCGCCAGTAACGTGTAATGCCGGCTGGTGGCCGGGCAGTCGGGATTGGTGTGGTACTGGCTGAAAACAGCAACGTGCATGGCATGTCAAGGATTGAATGGGCGAATGAGTGAATGTTCGTACGGCATTCACCCACTTACTCACTCAGCCATTCACTCATTATTTCTTAGGTCGATAGTGCGAATCGTTCAGCAGGCGCTGGGCGTTGGTTTCGGCCATCAGGCGGCTCAGCGTCACGTTGGGGTGCTCGGCTACGTACTTACGAATAATCTGCAGGCCCACCCACTGGCCCACCCGACCCGGGCAGGTTTTATCGATTTCGGGTACGTTGGGCCGCTCGCCCACGTACTTCTGCACCAAAAAAGGCGTGGTTGAATACAGCAGGTTGTTCTCTAAAAAATGGCCCCACACGCGGGCTTCGTTACCTTGCAGGCCCAGCATTTCGCGGCCTGTGTAACCCAGCAGCACCGAATCGGGGGTGCAGGGCAGCATCTGGCTGGCAAAATAGAGCGTTTTGCCAGCGTGCACCATAGCATCAAGCATGGTGTTGGCCGTGAGCTCGTGCTTGTTGTATTTGCTGGCCACGTCCTGGGCCAGCAACGACGGCAGGCCGCGCGGCGTGTAGCGCCGCAGCATGTACTGGGGCAGGTCGGGCCGCTTGCTGGCCTTGGGGCCCACAAACCAATCCAGGCTCACTACCAACAAGCTGTCATTCACATAAATATCCTTGGCCAAGAAGCCACTCACATACGTGTAACTGGCTGGCACCCGAAAATCAGGGAAATAATAATGCACGCGGCGGAATATCTCGCTCACCTCCTGTTTTAGCCCCGCGCTGTCGGGAAAGGCAGCGGCCGTTTCCCGGCCCAACTGCTGGAGCGCCAGGTTGGTCGCCAGCTGCACCAGTCCTTTGGCCAACTCCTGCTCGGTAGCCGGCTGGCGCTGTAGGTAGTAGCGCGCAAAAATGGGGTGCGCGTTCATAAACTGCACCGCTTCGGCCGGCGTGTGCAGTCGGAAAAAGGTCGGCTCCAGATGTTGAAGTCGCACGGGCACAGGGGCTGCATCCTGGGCAGCATCGGGGCGACAGCCTTCGGCAGGACCGCTTTTGCAGGCGGTCAGGCCCAGGCCGAAGACTAAAAAGATGGGCAGCCAATGCCGCCAGGCAAAATTATTCGTATTCACACGCGTTACTTTGGCGTAAAATTAGCCCGAAACCGACTGGCATTCCGTCGTTCTACTCTGCAATTGTATTATCCGTTTCATATGAAAAAAGTATTCCTGGCCCTGCTGGCCCTCGTCGCCACCACTGGAACTGCTTCGGCCCAGGTCGAAATCGGCCTGAAAGTCTCGCCCACCATCACCAGCCTGCGGGCCGAATCCACTTCCAAAAACAACTTTGTCAGCGACGGCAGCCAAATCGGTTTCAGTGGCGGCTTGGTAGTCGACTACTTTTTTGGTGAAAACTATGCTTTCAGCACTGGCCTGGAGCTGGCTGGTAAAGGCGGAACCATCCGCTACACCGATTACCAGAACAACGGCGGCGGCAACGGTAACCCCGTGCCAGTCTCGATGAAAATCAGCACCCAGTACTTACAAGTACCGCTCTCGGTTAAGCTTTTTACGAACGAAATTGCCCCGGCCACGCGCCTTTACTTCCAAGTGGGAGGTTCGCTGAATGTACCCATTGGCACCCGCATCGATGGCAGCAAGTTTTACAAAGACCCCGTCACCGGTACCGAAAACAAGGCCAGTGATTACATCTACTTCTTCGATGCCGACGCCTTGGTTGCGGCTGGTGCCGAATACACGCTGGGCAAAAGCACTAAGCTTTTTGCTGGGCTCGGCTACCACCGCGGCTTGGTGGATATTGACCACTACTTCGAAAGAAAACGTGAGTTTTCGGATGTGACTATCAAAAACAGTTCGTTCGGCCTCGATTTGGGCATCAAGTTCTAGTCGGTATCGATACCATCCACCAATAAAACGCCCCAGCTTCTCACGAGGCTGGGGCGTTTTGTTGGCAGGTTATTTACTGAAATAGCAAAGCGCTAATCCACAATATCAACCTCCCGGTCCTGCAGGCGGCTCATGGCGGCAGCCGACGAGCGCAACTGGATTTCCTCGCCCCGCTCGTCTTCGATGCGGTAGTCGGTGAGGCCCAAGCTGCTGTCGTTCACCACTTTCACCCACTTGTAGTACTTGAGGTACCACTTCATCTGGCGTGAAATCAGGCCTTTAGTGTAGTACGCGTACAGGAACGGGTGCACCGATAGCGTGATACCCGACTGGTTCTGGTTCACCAGCAGGTCGTCGATGCTGTTGTCGATGTCGTCCGTCACCTGGATGGAGGCCGAAATCTTGCCCGTGCCGCCGCAGGTGGGGCACACCTCGCCGGTCACGATGTTCTCGGCTGGGCGCACCCGCTGCCGGGTAATCTGCAACAGACCGAACTTAGTGATGGGCAGCACGGTATATTTCGCCTTGTCGAGTTTCATCACGTCGCGCACGGCGTCTTCCACCTTCTTGCGGCTTTCGGCCGAGCGCATATCGATAAAGTCAACCACGATGATGCCACCCATGTCGCGCAGCCGCAGCTGCCGCGCCACCTCTTTGGCGGCCAGCATATTAATCATCAACGCCGTGGCTTCCTGGTCGTTTTCCTGGTTGCTCTTGCTGCCCGAGTTCACGTCGATAACGTGCAATGCTTCGGTATGCTCAATTACCAGGTAGCCGCCGCCGGGCACGGTCACCGTTTTGCCAAACAGCGTTTTCAGCTGCTTCTCAATACCAATGTGCTCGAAAATCTTGATTTTTGAGTTGTGCAGCTTCAGCAATCCCAGCTTATCCGGCGCTATTTTTTGCAGGTAGTCCCGCATCTCGTCGTACATCGCCGGGGCATCCACAGTAATGCTGTCGAACGACTCGTTCAGCATATCCCGTACCATCGACGACGTGCGGCCCAGCTCGCCGAGCACTTTGTCGTTGGGCTTGGCGGTGCGCAGCGTGGTGTACAGTTGCTCCCACTTCGCCACCATGTCCTGCATGTCCTTGTCGAGCTCGGCCACTTCGCGCCCTTCCGCCACGGTGCGGATGATAACACCGAAGTTTTCGGGCTTGATGCTGGCGATGAGCCGCTTGAGGCGGTCGCGCTCCGCCTTACTCACAATTTTCTTACTGACGCTGATGGTGTTCGAAAACGGCATCAGCACGAGGTAGCGCCCGGCCATCGAAATGTCGGTGCTCACGCGGGGGCCTTTGGTCGAAATCGGCTCCTTGATGATTTGGACGACGATTTGCTGCCCTTTCTTGAACACGCTTTCCGCCTTCCCCACTTTGTCGAGGACGGGCTCAAACGTAAATTTTTCCAGCCCGGCGCTGGGCGCCCGGCCACTCTGTACCGTGCGGGCCCACTTCGTAAGAGAAGGGAATTGCTCGCCGAGGTCGCCGTAATGCAAAAACGCGTCTTTCTCGTAGCCAATGTCTACAAAAGCGGCGTTCAGGCCGGGCATCACCTTTTTCACGGTGCCCAGGAAGATGTCGCCAACCGAATAGTTGGTGTCGTTGCGGTCGAAGTGGTATTCAATCAGCCGCTTGTCTTGCAACAGCGCAATGCGCTCGCCTTCCTGAGTAGAATTAATAACTAATTCGTTACTCAAAGCCTTGATTTAGTTAAGGTAACCTGCCAATAGTGCCGCCAAAGGCCTACCCCGAAACCGGCAAAGGGAAGCCAGAACCTTTCGGTTCTGGCTTCCCTCGCGAGCCACGGGAAAAGCATCTGCGCGGCCCCACCCGGGAGGCTACGTGAGAGATAGACGGCTGGCTCCCTTCCCGTTAGGAAAACTGCCGGCCGCCGCTACGCCCCGTGAGGCTTACTTCTTCTTGTGGCGATTCTTGCGCAGGCGCTTCTTGCGCTTGTGAGTGGCAATCTTATGACGCTTTCTTTTTTTACCGCAGGGCATGATGCTTGGGGGTTAAATTGGTGATGTTTGAGTTGTCGGTTTCGGGTTGTCAGTTGTTAGGTTCGTTGGGTAGCAGCCGATGGCTAATAACCGGCAACGAGCAACTAACAACTATTTTAACTTAGCTACTTCCTCATCAACCGAAGCGGCCAGCGCGGGGTCGTTGCTAAGGCTTTTGGCGACAAGGAAGGCTTTTTTGGCTTCTTCCTTGGCACCAGTGCGGGCCAAAGTTACGCCGAGGTAGAACTGTCCGTTCACATTTTTCGGATTGACTTTCACCAATTCCTGGAAACGCGTCACGGCTTTGTCGAACTGATTGCTTTGCACCGCGAGTATCCCCATGTTATACAGGGCTTTCTCGTTGCGGGGGTCGGCTTCCAGCACTTCGCGCAGCATCGAAATGCCTTGCACGGGGTTCTCGGAGGCCATGTAGGCCATGCCGAGGTTGGTTTTAGCATCGAGGTTGTCGGGTTGCTCCTTCAACACCTTGGTATACAGCTCCCGTGCTTTGCCGCCGAGCAGTTTCACCCGCTCGTCGGTCGCCGCGAAGCTGAAGGCCTGAAAGTAGGCATCAGCCGCTTGTTGCCAGTTCTGGGCGCTGGGCCGGGCCTGGGCCACCTGCTCCAGGTAGTAGCCAGCGCTGTCGAACCGCTCCACGCTGTTGTAACGGCGAGCCAGGGTGGTGGCCACCGTGGCTTTGGCCGCAGCGTTGGGCGCTGCCTTAAACTCGGCCAGCAACCTCGTCAGCTCCTGCCGCTGGGCAGACGAAGCCGTGGTGTGCGGGGCCTTGGCATTGGGGCCGTTGTTCTCGGTAGCCGTGGCCGGTACCGCGCCCGAAGAAGCCTCGGTTTTAGAGCCGTTGGTGGCCATACCACCACCATCGCGGTTAGCGGTAGCAGCAGCATCCTTGCTCAACTCCGACTTACTTTCCTTGGGCTTCATGATGCCCTTGGGCAGCATAAACAAGCCGCCAGCCAGCGCAAGCGCGGCGGCGACGATAACCAATTGATGCGGAGCGGAGCTGGTAGTTGCCATCGGCTAAAAAGAACCGGCCGCCGGGCTTTCCTTGGCGGGAAAGACACCGGCGGCACGGCCGGCTTATTTTAATTGGTGAGGGTAGTGGTCAATAGTTAAACAACAACCGTCATTTAGCATTAACCGCTAACCATTCACCATTGTCTAAAACTAAGCTTTAGCCGCAACGGCTTTCACCTTCTTGCTGTTCTTAATCTTGGCCACGAAGGTTTTCGACGGCTTGAAACTCGGAATGTAGTGCTCCTCAATGATGAGCGACGTGTTTTTCGAGATGTTGCGGGCTACTTTACGAGCGCGCTTCTTGTTTACGAACGAGCCGAAGCCGCGCACATAAATGTTGTTGCCCTCGGTCATCGAATCTTTCACGACTTTGAAGAAGGCTTCAACAGTCATCAATACATCAGCTTTCTCGATGCCGGTCTTCGTGGAGATTTCGGCGATTACCTCAGCTTTCGTCACGTTGGTATGGTACTTAGGTGGTTGAAAAAAATACAGTTGCAGGCAAAAAAAGTCCCTGATTCCAGCGTAAGCCTTTGCCTCGTAAGCGGTTCGCCCTTGAATTGGGGCCACAAAGGTAACCCCATTTTTTCGTTTTACCAATCAACCCTCTGAAACAACCGGCTGACCCAAATTATTCGCTTTCAAAATTTTGGCAAATCAAACCCCGCATCCTTCCTTTCTGGCCACGGCGCTGCTGGCCTGGTATCCGCGCCACCGGCGCGACCTGCCCTGGCGGCACACCCGCGACCCGTACGCCATCTGGTTATCCGAAGTTATTCTGCAGCAAACCCGCGTGGCGCAGGGCCTTCCTTACTACGAAACCTTCCTGCGCGCCTACCCCACGGTGCAGGACCTGGCCGCCGCACCCGAGGCCGAAGTGTTGCGCTACTGGCAGGGCCTGGGCTACTACTCGCGGGCTCGCAACATGCACCGCACCGCCCGGCAGGTGGTCGAAGAACAGGGCGGCCATTTCCCCAGCAACTACGCCGGCCTGCTGAAACTGCGCGGCATCGGCCCCTACACGGCCGCCGCCATTGCCTCGTTTGCGTTCGATGAGGCCGTGGCCGTGCTCGACGGCAACGTGTACCGGGTGCTGGCCCGCCTGTTCGGCCTGCACGCCGACATTGCCGCGCCGAGCTCGCGCAAGGAGTTCCAGGCCGTGGCCGACCAGCACATTCCGGCCAGCGCGCCCGCCGATTTCAACCAGGCCATCATGGAGTTCGGGGCCATTCAGTGCACGCCGGCTAAACCCGACTGCCTGTTTTGCCCGATGCAGCCAAGCTGCTGGGCCTTTCAGCACGGGCAGGTGGCCCTGCTGCCGGTGAAAAGCAAGGCCAAAAAGGCGCGCACTCGCTTCTTTCATTACTTCGTACTACGCCACGGCAGCCTCACGTATCTGCGCGAACGGGGCGAAAAAGACATCTGGCAGGGCCTCTACGACTTTGCCCTGGCCGAAACCGACGCAGCTGAGCTGCCCGCCGATGAGCTGGCGCGCCACCTCGACGCGCTGGGCGCAGCCATCGACACTGGCCAAGCTGCCGAGCCTAGCGCCGCCTATCGCCACGTGCTGAGCCACCAAAAGCTGGAGGTGCGCTTTCACGAAGTGCCGCTTGCGCAAACGCTGCCAGCGGCAACCCTGCGCGATTTGGGATTGCGTGCCTACACAGAAGCCGAGATTGAAGCCTTACCGAAGCCTAAGCTGATTGCTAATTATATTGAGCAGAACATGTGATTTTCTTGTTCCCAATATTTTTAGATTTTTGAGCAAAAATTATTAGTAAAATAATTTGCTGATTCGTTTTAAGTTCTTACCTTTGAAGCAAGAGCAGGCCGGGTGGCTTGTTCGATTCTGTATCTCCTAACGTGCAATAATATGGCCGGTGTGAACAAAGTGATTTTGGTAGGCAATCTGGGAAAGGACCCCGAAGTTCGCCATTTGGAAGGCGGTGTGAGCGTGGCTCACTTTACCCTCGCCACCAACGAATACTACAAGGACAAGCAGGGCAATCGCGTCGAGCGCACCGAGTGGCACAACATCTCGGCCTGGCGCGGCCTGGCCGACATGGCTGATAAATTCCTCAAAAAGGGCCAGCAGGTATATATCGAAGGCAAGCTGCGTACCCGCCAGTACCAGGACAAAGACCAGCAGACGCGCTACATCACCGAAATCATCGCCGATGAGATTTCGATGCTGGGTGGCCGCCCGCAGGGCCCCGGCAATACGCCTGAGGTGGCCGGGGCAGTGGCCGAACCGCAACACACATTTCGGCAGGAACCGGAGCTCGACCAGCTCCCTTTCTGACTGCCGGCGGCCCCGCCCGTCGCCTTCTGGCTACGGTTGGCCAAATCGGTTATCGCAACGAAGCCCTGGCACTGTGCCGGGGCTTTTTTCGTAGTGCAGCCCGTTATCTTTGAGAGAACAAACTGGTTTGATAGTACGGTCATGTAGAGCGTAGCGAAGCATTGTTGCCGCTCAACGCAATCACAAGGATTAGTATCGGGGTAAAGATGCTTCGCTACGTTCTGCATGACGTGCCACCTTTACACATGAGATATTTCCCTTTGCTGCCATTGCTAACGAGCCTGTTGTTGCTGGCAAGCTGCTCGTCGACTCCCGACTTCACGCCTAAGCCCAAGGGCTACAACCGCATTAATCTGCCACCGCATAGCTTCCGGGAGCTGCCGGGCGACCGGCCATATTCGTTCGAATATTCGAAGGAAGCCGTGATTAAGCGCGACTCGTCGTACCTGGCTCAACCGAACTGGATTAACGTGTATTACCCCAAGCTGCACGCCAACGTTCAGATTACCTACATGGACGTACAGCGCGACCGTCATCTCTACAACAAGATGATGGAGGATGCGCGTAAGCTCACCGGCAAGCACGAAATTAAGGCCACGGCCATTGACGAGCGGATTTTGAAGACGCCCAGTGGCATGCGGGCCTCGGTGTTCGAGCTATCGGGTGAGGTTCCCAGCCAGTTTCAGTTTTACACGACGGATAGCACCCGGCACTTTTTCCGGGGGGCACTCTACTTCCGTACGGCTACCGACAACGACTCGCTGGCCCCCGTTATTGAGTACGTTAAAACGGATATGATACATCTGCTAAATACGTTGCGTTACAAATAGCTGTCATTTAGCATTTATCAACCAGCATTTGACATTCCTTCCCGACCTCTTGGGTTGATGCCGGACAAGTGTGTTGATTGACAGACGATTACTGCGTGTTAAATGATAAATGTTAATTGTTAAATGAGTTTCTTCAATACCCGGCTCGAACACCTGCGCGCGGTGGGCAGCACTCAGCGGGCCCAACTGCTGGGCAAGGAGTTGGGCCTGTTCACCTACGGCGACCTGATTCAGCGCTACCCGTTTCGCTACCTCGACCGGACGCAGATATACCAGGTGGCCGACCTGAACGACGACCTGCCCTACGTGCAGGTGCGCGGCATGCTGCGCGGCAAAGAGCTAATCGGCGAAGGGCCAAAACAGCGCCTCACCGCCAAGGTGGGTGACGGCACCGGCGAGCTGGAATTGGTGTGGTTTAAGGGGGTGAAGTGGGTGCAGCAATACACCCGCAACAACCAGGAATACATCGTTTTCGGTAAGCCAACGATGTTCAACGGCCGGCCGCAGATGGCCCACCCCGAGCTGGAGGAAGTGAGCGAGAACAAGCCCGGCCAGAGCTTTCTGCAGCCGGTATACAACACCTCAGAGAAGCTCAAGAACTACCACCGCGTCGATAGCAAAGCCATTATGCGCATGGTGGGCGAGCTGCTGAAGCTGGCCACGCCGCACATCACCGAGTCGCTGTCGCCGGCCCTCATCGAGCAGTATGCGCTGATGCCCAAGGCGCAGGCGATGCAACAGATTCACTTCCCGCAGAGCAACGAGCTACTGGCCGCCGCCCGGTTCCGGCTGAAGTTTGAGGAGCTGTTTTACGTGCAGCTGAAGCTGCTGCGCCAGCGCGACCAACGCAAAGTGTCGCTGGCCGGACAAATTTTTAAGGAAGTGCCCACGCTGGTTGACTTTTACAAGAATCACCTACCCTTCGACCTCACCGGCGCGCAAAAGCGGGTTATCCACGACATCTACAAGGACTTTTGTGCGGGCCGGCAGATGAACCGGCTGCTACAGGGCGATGTGGGCTCGGGCAAAACCATCGTCGCCTTTATCGCCATGCTGATGGCGGCCGACAACGGCGCGCAAAGCTGCATCATGGCTCCCACCGAGATTCTGGCCGACCAGCACTACGTGGGCCTGAAAGCCTACGCCGACGAGCTGGGCATCAGCATTGGCAAGCTCACGGGCAGCACCCGCACGAAGGACCGCCGCGTGCTGCACGAGGCCCTGCGCGACGGCTCGCTGCACATGCTGGTGGGCACCCACGCCCTGCTGGAAGACGTGGTACAGTTCCGCAACCTGGGCCTGACGATTATGGACGAGCAGCACCGCTTCGGGGTGGCGCAACGCTCGAAGCTGTGGCAGAAAAACCCACACATCATCCCGCACGTGCTGGTGATGACCGCCACGCCCATCCCGCGCACCTTAGCTATGACGCTGTATGGCGACCTCGATGTGAGCGTGATTGACGAGCTACCGGCCGGCCGCAAACCCATCGTGACGGTGCATCGCTTCGATGCCAACCGCCTGAAAGTGTTCGAGTTTATTCGGGAGCAGGTGAAGATTGGCCGGCAGGTGTACATCGTGTACCCGCTAATTGAGGAGTCGGAGACGATGGACTACAAGGACCTGACCGACGGCTATGAGAGCGTGAGCCGGGCCTTTCCTGAGATGCAAATCAGCATCGTGCACGGTCGCATGAAGGCCGAAGAGAAGGACTACGAGATGCAGCGCTTCATCAAAAAGGAAACCCAGATTATGGTGGCCACGACCGTGATTGAGGTAGGCGTGAACGTGCCCAACGCCTCCGTGATGGTGATTGAATCGGCCGAGCGGTTTGGCCTCTCGCAGCTACACCAGCTGCGCGGCCGAGTGGGCCGCGGGGCCGACCAGAGCTACTGTATCCTGATGACAGGCTTCAAGCTGAGCAAGGATGCCCGCACCCGCCTTGAAACAATGGTGCGCACCAACAACGGCTTCGAGATTGCCGATATCGACCTGAAGCTACGTGGTCCCGGCGACCTGATGGGCACCCAGCAAAGCGGCGTGCTCGACCTACTGATTGCCGACCTGGCCAAAGATGGCCGTATTCTGAGTGAGAGCCGGGCGGCGGCCCAGACCATTCTGGCCGACGACCCGAACTTAGCCAATCCGACTAATGCGGCCATTCGCCACCACATTGAAAGTCTGCCCGCTACAGCCGTGAACTGGAGCCGGATTAGCTAAATAGGTCCCGCAAGCGTTTTGGGATGGGCAAAAAAAACGACTTCTGAAAAGTCGTTCTCCAGGCTAATTAAAATAGCTCGGCTATAAGACCGTTGCCACTATGTTGCGGCTGATTTTGCTCTTCGGCAGCGGGTACGGGTTCCGAAGTGAGCACCTGATGTACTAGTACTACCGAACCGTTATTGGTAGTAACTGAAGCCGCCTGCGCCATAGCAGCCGGGGCAGGCTGCTTGGCCAATCGGCCACCGACAATAAGTGCGGATAATAAAGCGAACTTAAACAGAGATTTCATAATAATAGTAGATATCGCGGCGACAAAGGTACGACGCAATGGAAGTTTGTTTAATAAAACCGTTCAAAAGCCCCATAAGCTCGTCCAAAGCCATTATTTGAGGGGATGAACCGGCAGTCAATTTGTATCGCTATTGGGTGGCCCCGGTTGGGCACAATTATCGTTTGCAAAGTAAACGGCTCCGCTTTACGGAGGTGACCACTTAAGTGTTATGGTTGGGATACGTTTTTGTTAGCAGCCTTGCGGCGCTTAGCCATAATCTGGCCAAACTAGTAGCAGCAAATGCCAAATGAGGTACTTTTGGGGAGCCCATCGCATTATTTTTTCTTTCGCATGACCTATCAACGCCAAAATTTTATACTTCGCTTCGCTCTACTGCTCAGCTTACTGAGTGGGTTAATAGACCCTGACCCTTCCCAGGCCCAGAAGATAAAGTCGACTCCGTTCAGCTACTTACCCGAGCAGGGCACCGACCGCTACGATATGCGCGTGCCCCATAAAACCCTACCCCTTGCCGATGGCTCGGGCTTCGTGATTCTGGCCCACCAGAGTTCGGGCAGCTACTCGGTGGAGCGCTACGACGTTGACCTGAAAAAGCAGTGGAGTACCACTATTCCCATTAATCCTGGCGAAACGCTGGAGGCCTTCGGGCGCGGCACGCAGCAGGCGCTCGTAGTGCTGCACCATAAAGATGACAATGGCCAGAACCTAACCCTGGTGCCGGTGAGCTTGCAAGGCGGCCAGAAAGCTGCCCCCAAAGTGCTGATGGCCGTGGCCCCGCGCGACCGTCGGCCCGGCGTGAGTATCTCGCCCGACGGCTCGCGGGTGCTGGCCTTCCGCTACTTCACCCGCGAGCAGCAGGTGAAGAGCATAGCCGCCACCCTCTTCGACCAAAGTGGCAATAAAATCGAAGACAAAAATTATGATTTCCGGGCGTTGGGCGACTTTTTCTCGCCGGCCGTGCACGTGGCTAACGACGGCACGCAGTACGTCACGCTCATCAGCGAGGGCATGAAGAAGCTGACAGTGCGCCGCTACCCGGCCGGGGCTTCTACCGAAATTAAGGTATTGGGCGTGCCGGTGGGCGGCGTATTCGGCGGCAAGGCCGTAACGGTGCGCGACGCGAAGTTCACGGTACTGGGCGATGGCAGCCTGTATGCCGCCGCGCTGTGCGCCGACTACGCCACCGGCGAGTACTACAGCCTGAAAGTGGTGAAGTTCGACTTCAATGGCACTGGCGACATGAAATTTTCGCCCGAGTTCCGCTTCACGCCCGAGTACCTGGCCGAAGTAGCCAAAGCCGGCGGCACCGACGCCAAGCGCCTCGACGACGTGTACCTGGCCGAGATGCTCCTCACGCCCGATAAGCAGCTGGTTGTCATCGCCGAGCGGCACTTTGAGGAAGGTGGCAGCGAGGCCCCGGTGCACGCCCGCGAGCTGCACCTGTTTGGCTACAACGAGTTTGGTGCGCCCACCTGGCACAGCATCGTGGCCAAAGACCAGATGGCTCCGGCCATCGACAGCTACACCGGCATCGGTTTCCGGGCGGCAGTATTTGGCGGCACGGTGCAACTGCTTACCATGGAAAACATCAACAAGAAATCGGACCTCTACCTGCGCCGCGTGAGCGCGCAGACCGGCGTCATCAGCGCCCCTGAGCGCCTGAAGCTGAACGTAGCCGACGACCAGCAGCTGGCTTACGTGAAGGATTTCACGGCTTGGCTGAATGAGAAAACCATCATCGGCGTAAGCCGGCCCAGCAAGAAATCGGCGGCTTTGCAGCTGGATAAGATTGTGGTGAAGTAAGGCACAATCCCGCGAAACGCAATTTTGCGGGAGTCTACCGGATAGCAAAAGGGCCGCTCCCAATGGGAGCGGCCCTTTTGCTATCCGGTAGACTCCGGTTAAATCCGTGCTGAGCGGTGATTTAGAGAGCGTACTCGTTAGCCTCAATCAGCTTGGCAGCGATGCGGCGGCGCGACTCCTTCACGTTGATGAGCTCGGTTTTGGTGAAGCGCTTGAGGCCCATGAGTAGCAGGCGCTGCTCGTCGCCCTCGGCCATGCTGCCGATGGCGTCCTTGGCAGCTTTCTCCACGAGGTCCACGGCATCGGCCAGGTACACGCGGGCGATATCGGCTTCCACGGCCAGGGCTTCTTCGCCTTTAACGGAGGCTTCCTTCTCTACGCGGAGCAGGGTGCTCTCGGCGATGTAGACCTTAATAGACATATCGGCGATGTTCATCAGCAGCTCCTGCTCCTTGGCGAGGGTGGCGGTGAACTTCTGCACGGCCGAGCCCGCCACCATCAGGATGGCCTTTTTCAGGTTGGCAAGGGTTTTCATCTCCTTGGCAAACAGGCCAGTCTCCTCATCCTGGCTCATGCTCGGGATGCTGAGCAGCTCCTGCTGCACGGCCTGGGCGGGGCCCATCAGGTCGATTTCGCCTTTCAGACCTTTCTTCAGAATCATGTCAACGGCCAGCAGGCGATTGATTTCGTTGGTGCCTTCGAAAATGCGGTTAATGCGGGCATCGCGGTAGGCGCGGTCCATCGGATAATCGGCCGAGAAGCCGTAGCCGCCGAAAATCTGCACGCCTTCGTCCACCACGTAGTCGAGCACTTCCGAGCCTTCTACTTTCAGCATGGCGCACTCCACGGCAAACTCGCGGGCAGCGCCCAGCAGCGCCTCGTTGGCACCTTTGCCTTCAGCCATGAGTTGCTGCTCCATGCGGTAGATGTCCATACCGGCGCGGTAAATGGCCGACTCGACGGCGTAGATGCGGATGGCCTGCTGAGCCAGCTTGTAGCGAATGGCCCCGAACTTCGAGATGGGCAGCTTGAACTGCACCCGCTCGTTGGCGTAGCGAATGCTCTGGGTAGCGCCCACTTTGGTGGCACCCAGGCAGGCGGCGGCCAGCTTGATGCGGCCGATGTTCAGCACGTTGAAGGCGATGAGGTGGCCTTTGCCAATCTCGCCCAGCACGTTCTCCTTGGGTACCTGCGCATCACTCAGGAACACCTGACGGGTGCTGCTGCCCTTAATCCCCATCTTGTGCTCCTCGTTGCCGAGGCTCAGGCCGGGAGTCGATTTCTCGACGATGAAGCCGGTGAACTTATCGCCGTCAATCTGAGCGAATACGATGAAAATATCGGCGAAGCCGGCGTTGGTAATCCACATTTTCTGGCCGTTCAGCACGTAGTGCGTGCCTTCGGCGTTGAGGACGGCTTTGGTTTTAGCCCCTAGCGCGTCGGAGCCCGAGCCGGGCTCGGTGAGGCAGTAAGCGCCCATCAGGCTACCGTCGGTGAGGCCGGGCAGGTACTTGGCCTTCTGCTCGTCGTTGCCGAAGTAGAGGATGGGCAACAGGGCGATGCCGGTGTGAGCCGCGAAGGATACGGGGAACGAGTGACCGCCGCCCACACCCTCGGTTACGCGCAGGGCAGTAGGGAAGTCCATGTCGAGACCACCAAACTGCTCGGGCACACTCACGCCGAACAGACCGAGTTGGCCGGCTTTCTCCATCAGGCCGCGCATGAGGCCCTCCTCGTGGTTATCGAGGCGCTCCAGTAGCGGGGTCACCTCCGTTTCCACGAAGTCGACGCAGGTCTGGTGCATCATGTTCTGCTCCTCGGTAAAATCGGCCGGGGTGAAGACGCTCTGGGCATCGGTCGGCTTGATAATGAATTCGCCGCCCTTCAGGGGGACTTGCTGCGTTACTTCCATGACGTTGGGGGTGGGGTGTGGAGTTGAAAAGTGTTAGGCTAGCCTACTATATGAGGAAACAGCGAGCCGGCCGATTTGTGATGCAAGATACAAAAAATATGTTAGGCACGCCTACTACTTTATGAAAAGAAAACCCCGGATGAGCGGGGTTTTCTTTTGATTTCAAATTCAGAACGTCATGCTGAGCGTAGCCGAAGCATCTCTACCGTACAATGCAATTCAATCGACAGGATTACCACTGCGGTAGAGATGCTTCGACAAGCTCAGCATGATGTGCCATATCTTCGGCAGCAGCTACTTCAGCAGCTCGTAGATGCCGGCGACGCCCTGGCCGCCGCCCACGCAGGCCGTGACCATGCCATACTTCTTGCCACGCTCGCGCAGCTCGTCGAAGAGTTGGATGCTGAGCTTGGCACCGGAGCAGCCCAGCGGGTGGCCCAGGGCAATGGCGCCGCCGTTCACGTTCAGCTTCTCGGGGTCGATGCCGAGCTCGCGTACTACGGCCAGCGACTGCGAGGCGAAGGCTTCGTTCAGCTCGAACAGGTCGATGTCTTCGAGTTTCAGGCCGGCTTGCTTGAGGACTTTCGGCACGGCTTTGATGGGGCCCATGCCCATGATGCGCGGGTCGACGCCCTCGGAAGCGTAGTTCACCATACGGGCGATGGGCTCCAGGTTCAATTCCTTCACCATGCGCTCCGACATTACCAGCACGAAGGCCGCGCCGTCGGAGGTTTGGGACGAGTTACCAGCCGTGACGGTGCCGTTGGCGGCGAACACGGGGCGCAGGCGGCCCAGGGCCTCCACCGAGGTGTCGGCGCGGGGACCTTCGTCGGTATCGACCACGTAGGTGCGGTTTTTCTTCTTGCCAGTGGCGGCGTCCACGTAGGTTTCCTCCACCGTCACGGGCACGATGCTCTTGGCAAACTTGCCGGCCTGAATGGCCTTGATGGCCTTCTGGTGCGAGTTGTAGGAGAATTCGTCCTGGTCCTGACGGCTGATTTTGTAGTCGTTAGCCACGGCTTCGGCCGTCAGGCCCATGCCCATGTAGTAGTCGGGATGCTTCATGGCCAGCGCGTAGTTGGGCACGGTTTTCCAGCCCACGGTGGGCACCATGCTCATGCTCTCGGTGCCGCCCGCGATGATGCAGTCGGCCATGCCGGCCGAGATTTTACCCACGGCCATGGCAATGGTCTCGACGCCGGAGCCGCAATAGCGGTTCACGATGAGGCCGGGCACGTTGATGGGCAGGGCCAGCAGCGAAATCAGGCGGCCCATTTGCAGGCCCTGCTCGGCCTCGGGCACGGCGTTGCCGACGATGACGTCGTCAATCCGCGTGGGGTCGAGGGCGGGCACCTGGGCCACGAGGTGCTTGATGACGGCGGCGGCGAGGTCGTCGGGCCGGGTAAAGCGGAAGGTGCCGCGCGGGGCTTTGCCCACGGCCGTGCGGTAGCCGGCTACGATATATGCGGTGTTCGACATATTAGTTTGATTGTCATCCTGAGTGCAGCGAAGGACCTTATCACGCCTGCGCTACTGAGGTTTAAGACGCTAATGAAGGCAGCCGTGATAAGATGCTTCCTCCGTCAGCATGACAAATTGAGTTAGTTGCGCAGCGGCTTACCCGTGGTCAGAATCGACTGAATCCGCTCCAGCGTCTTGCGCTCACCGCAGAGACTGAGGAAGGCGTCGCGCTCCAAATCCAGCAAGTACTGCTCGCTCACTTCGGTGGGAGCCGACAGGTCGCCGCCGCACATCACGTAGGCCAGCTTGTCGGCAATGAGCTGGTCGTGGGTCGAGATGTAGTTGCCCTGCTGCATGGCGTACACGCCGGTTTTGAACATGGCCAGCGCGCCCTTGCCATGAACTTTCACGTTGGTTTTCTGCATGGGCTGGGTGTAGCCGGCATCGGCCATATCAATGGCGGCAGCTTTGGCCTGGGCAATCACGCGGTTGCTGTTTAGCACCACTTCGTCGCCCCGACGCAGGAAGCCCAGGTCGAAAGCTTCGGCGGCGGAGGTCGAAACTTTGGCCGTGCTAATGGTCATGTAGGTGTTGCGCAGCAGGTTGAATTCGGGCTCGCCATCTTCGTACTTAGCGGCCGTGCGCAGGGTCATTTCCTTGGTGCCGCCGCCGCCGGGAATCAGGCCCACGCCGAATTCCACGAGGCCGATGTAGGATTCGGCGGCCGCTACCACGCGGTCGCAGTGCAGGTTCAGCTCGCAGCCGCCGCCCAGCGTGAGGCCGTGCGGGGTGCCTACCACGGGGATGCTGCTATAGCGCATCCGCATCATGGCCTGCTGAAACTGCTGAATCATCATGTTCAGCTCGTCGAATTCCTGGTCGAGCGCCTGCATGTACACGAGGCCCAGGTTAGCTCCGGCCGAGAAGTTGGGCGCATCGTTGCCCACCACGAGGCCGCGGTAGCCGGCTTCGGCCATCTCCACCCCTTTCAACAGGCCCAGAATCACATCCTGGCCCAGCGAGTTCATCTTGGAGTGGAACTCCACGTTCAGAATACCGTCGCCGAGGTCGATAACCGAAGCGCCCGAGTTTTTCCACAGCACTTTGCCGCTGGCGCGCAGGTTGTCGAGAATGATGAAATTCTCCACGCCCGGCACGGCCTGATAGCCTTTCGAAGCGATGTCGTAGAACTGACGCACGCCGGCCTCGGTCACCTGATAGAACGAGGTGTGGCCGGCAGCGGCCATCTCCTCCACCCACGGGGCCACGGTACGGCCGGCCGCTTTGGCCAAGTCGATACCGGCCTGCACACCCAATGCATCCCAGGTTTCAAAGGGGCCCATCTCCCAACCGAAACCGGCGCGGAGAGCATCGTCCAGCTTGTACAGCTCGTCCGAAATCTCGGGTATGCGGTTGCTCACGTAAGCGAACAGGCTGCCGAAGCTCAGGCGGTAAAACTCGCCCGCTTTGTCCTTGCCGGCCACCAGCACCTTGAAGCGGTCAGCCAGCTTCTCGATGGTTTTGGTCATCTCCAGCGTGGCAAACTTCACCTTCTGGCTCGGCTTGTATTCCATCGTGCCGAGGTCCAGCGCGTGAATTTCCGACTTGCCGCCCTCGCCCTTCACTTTCTTGTAGAAGCCCTGGCCGGTTTTATCGCCCAACCACTTGCTCTCACCCATTTTCTTCACGAAATCGGGCAGCACGAATACGTCCTTAGCCTCGTCATCTGGCAGGCCCTGAGCCAGGCCGTTGGCCACGTTGATGGTCGTATCCAAACCCACTACGTCGGAAGTGCGCAAGGTGGCCGACTTGGCGTGGCCAATCACCGGCCCGGTTAGCTTATCGGTTTCTTCCACGGTCAGACCCAGCTTCTGCATGGTCTGCATGGCGTCGAGCAGGGCGAAAACGCCCACGCGGTTGGCGATGAAGCCGGGCGTATCCTTGGCCAGCACCACCGTTTTGCCCAGGTACAGGTCGCCGTAGTGCTGCAGGTAATCCAGTACCTCCGGCTTGGTATCCGGGGTCGGGATGATTTCCAGCAGCTTCAGGTAGCGCGGCGGGTTGAAGAAGTGCGTGCCGGCGAAGTGCTGCTTGAAATCCTCCGAGCGGCCCTCAGCCAGCAGATGAATCGGAATGCCGCTGGTATTGCTGGTAATCAGCGTGCCCTTTTTGCGGAACTGCTCCACCCGCTCGTAGAGGCCCTTTTTGATGTCGAGGCGCTCGATAACTACCTCAATCGTCCAGTCGCAAGTGGCGATTTCCTTCAGGTTATCGTCGAAGTTGCCGGTTTTGATGCGGCTGGCGTCGGCCTTGCGGTAGAGCGGCGAAGGATTAGCAACGATTGCAGCCTGCAGCGCAGCATTCACAATACGGTTCTTTACCGCCGGCGCGTCGAGCTTGAGGCCCTTCTTCTCCTCGTCGGGCAGCAGCTCTTTGGGGGCAATGTCGAGCAGCAGCACCTGCACGCCAATGTTGGCGAAGTGGCAGGCAATGCGCGAGCCCATGACGCCGGAGCCGAGCACGGCAACTTTCTTGATGGTTCGATTCATAGTGATTTTAAACTGTCATCCTGAGCTTGCGAAGGACCTTATCACGCTCGCCTCGCAATGGGTAAATGAACGAATTCTGACAAAAGCAGCCGTGATAAGCTGCTGCCTACGCCAGCACGACAACGCGTTAGGCTACCGCTCGGCGGCCGACATCTCGGCCGTCAGCGAGCGGAGCACGAAATCCTCGAAAAGAGTTTTTCCCTCAATCATGCCTGTAATCTGGGCCGCTACTTTGAAGAACGTATCCAGTTGGCTCTGCGAGATTTTCTCACGGATTTTCAGGTTAAAGTGGCGCACGGTCTGGCGCGAAACTTCCTTTTTTTCCAGCCCCAGTACGGTGAGGAAGATGCGAACCGAGCGTTTATCCACCGAGTCGGCCTGCTTATAAATCAGCCCTTTTTCCTCCATGCTGCGCAGGATGCGGGTAAGGCTGCGAGTTTCGAGGCCCAGTAGCGGAGCAATTTTGGTGGCCGGCGTGCCGCGCTCCTGGTCAATGTTCAGCAGCACGAAGCCAATGCTCGTGGTGATGTCGTTCTGGGCAGCTTGGGTGTTATACATCCGCGAAATCGCGTGCCAAGCCACTTTTATATTATAATCAACGGTTTCTTCGGGTTTCATGGGCGGGCTGATAGTGCGGTAAACTTACGCAAAAAATAGTAGGCTTGCATAACAGTTGTCAAAAAAGCAGCGCGGACGTTTGGTCAGCGGATGATTTGTTTCACCCGCCGACCAAACGTCCGCGCTACTACTTGCTTAGTGGGCCGTGCGCTCGTGCGGCTCTTTATCGGCCCGCTCGTACATGCCCGTAATCAGGTCCTTGTTGTTCTCGGTAATCACCTTGCGCTTCACCTTCATGGTGGGCGTCATCTCGCCGCTTTCCACGGTCCACAGCTCGGGCAGGATGGTTATTTTCTTTACCTGCTCCCACTGCGCAAAGCTCTGGTTGTATTTCTTCACCAGACCCTCGTAGAGGTCCACGATTTTAGGGTTTTTCACCAGTTCCTCGTTCGAAGCCTCGGGCACGCCATTGCGCTTGCACCAGCCTTTGAGGTCGGAGAAGGAAGGGATAACCAGCGCGGCGGCGAACTTCTGGTCGGCCCCCACCACCATGGCCTGCTCGATGAGCGGGTCCTCCTTCAGCTTGCCTTCGATGACCTGCGGGGCGATGTACTTGCCGCCCGAGGTTTTGAACATCTCCTTCTTACGGTCCGTGATTTTCAGGAACTTACCGTTCACCAGCTCACCAATGTCGCCGGTGTGGAACCAGCCTTCCTCGTCAAATTCTTTGGCTGTGAGCTCGGGCTGATTGTAGTAGCCCTTCATGACCGAAGCCGACTTGGTCAGAATCTCGCCGTCGGCCGCAATTTTCACCTGCATGTTGTCGATGAGCGGACCCACGGCCCCAATCATGTTATTCTCGGGCTCGTAGCCGCCCACGGCAATTACGGGCGAGGTTTCGGTGAGGCCGTAGCCTTCCATTACGTGGATGCCGGCGGCCCAGAACACGCGGGCCAGGCGCGGCTGCAGCGCCCCGCCGCCGCTCACGATGCAGCGCAGGTTACCACCCAGCGCCTCACGCCACTTGTTGAAGATGAGCTTGTTGGCCAGTGCCAGCTGGGTATTGTAGATGAAGCCCTGGTCTTTCTGAGTGTCGTACTTCAGGCCCAAATCGAGGGCCCAGAAGAACAGGCTTTTCTTCACGCCTTCGAGTTCGTGGCCCTTGGCTACAATCTTATCGTATACTTTTTCGAGCAGGCGGGGCACGGTGGTGAAGATTTCGGGCTTCACCTCGCGCAGGTTATCGGCGATAACGTCCATGTTTTCGGCGTAGTAGATGCTCACCCCGTTTATCATGTACAGGTAGGTCACCATGCGCTCGAAAATGTGGCAGAGCGGCAGGAAGCTCAGCGCCTTGTCGTTTTGCGTGACGGGCACGAAGCGCTGCGAGTTGCGGCAGTTGCTCAGGATGTTGTCGTGCGTGAGCATCACGCCCTTGGGCTGGCCGGTGGTGCCACTTGTGTAGATGAGCGTGAGCAGGTCGTCGGGTTCGACGGCGGCTTTCAGGGGCTCTAGGTCGGCGACGTTGCCTTTTTTACCGATTTCCAGCAGCTCGCTGAAATGGCGGGCTCCTTCAATTTTATCGAAGGTGAAGATGTTGTCGGCGGGGATATCGAGGCCGGCGATGGCTTCGTGCACTTTATCGAACAGCTTTTTGTCGGACACGAACACGGCGCGTACACCGGCATCGGTGAAAATGTACTTGTAGTCCTCTACGGTGATGCTCGGGTACATCGGCACGCTAGTGGCCCCAATTTGCGAGATGCCAAAGTCGGCCAGCATCCATTCGGGACGGTTCATACTGATAATGGCCACCTTATCGCCGTGCTTGAGCCCGAGCGACACGAGGCCAAGCGACACCAAATTGGCCTGGTCCTGGATTTGCTGGCTGCTGATGGGCACCCATTTACCGTCAATTTTAGAGGCCAGCGCGTCGGATTTTGGCGACTCGGCAATTTGGTGGGCTAGGATATCAAAGGCGCGACGAACGTCCATGGGTGGGGTCAAATAAGGCGGATGGCGTGAAATTCAGCTTAAATAAAGCGCTTTTTTTGGAGCTACACCCCGGCCGATACAAACCCGGTCGTAACGGGCAGATTACGAAGGAAAACCAAGCGAGCAGTAAAAACGCTCAAAAAGCCCCAAAACCCGGCTTTTTTCGGTGTAATTTTGGGGCCCGTGCATTCCCGCTCCCAATGAATCTGGCCCTGTTTTTTGACCCGCTGCCGGAAACGCTGACCGAGGCCGCGCCCGCGCCGACCACGCTGGCCGCCTACGCCACCCGCTTCACCGAAACCTTCCCCGACTGGCGCACTGCCGACCTGGCCCTCATCGGGCTCGACGAGTGGCGCGGCAGCGCGGCCGGGCCGCCCAACGCCCGCCGCCACGGCCCCAATGAGGTACGCCAGCGCTTCTATCAGCTGCAAAAAGGCTCGGGCCTGCTGCGTTTGGTCGACCTGGGCAACCTGCGCCCCGGCCTGACTTTGGAGGATACTTACCAGCGCCTGCGCGAAATCATCGGGGCGCTGCTAGAAGAGAATACGGTGCCCATTCTGCTCGGCGGCAGCCACGATTTGGACTACGGCCAGTTTCTGGCCTACGAGGTGCAGAACCGCACCATCAACGTGACGGTAGTGGACTCGCGGCCCGACATGGCCGAACCCGGCCCCAGCACGCCGCCCGAAGAAAGCCACCTGCGCCGCCTGCTGGTGCACGAGCCCAACATCGTGTTCAGCCTGGCCCACCTCGGCCACCAGCAGTACCTCACCCCGCCCGAGGTGATGGTGGCCCTCGAAAAGCTGCATTTCGACACCATGAGCGTGGGCGAGGTGCGCGCCGACCGCCGCCTGGCCGAGCCGCTGGTGCGCCAGGCCGACTTTATGAGCGTGGACATTGCCGCCATCCGCTGGCAGGATTCGCCGGGCTACTACCCCGCCAACCCTTTTGGCCTGGGCAACGAGGAAGCGACCCAGCTGTGCTGGTACGCCGGCCACAACGAGCAGCTCAGTTCCTTCGGCCTCTACGGCTACCGCGCCGACGTGGACCCCAACGGCCTGGCCGCCGCCACCATCGCCACCATGCTCTGGTATTTTGTGGAAGGCTTCTACCATCGCCGCCCCGAAACGGGTTTCGGCACTTTCCGCTTCCTCACCTATACCGTGGTGCTGCCCGGCAACCCCGACAAGCTGGTGTTCTACAAGTCGCGCCGCGCCGAAAAGTGGTGGATGGAAGTGGAGCGCCTCGGCGACAACGCCACCAAGCGCGTGGTGCCCTGCACGTACGAGGATTACCTGAACGCCTCGCAGGGCGACTTGCCGCAACGCTGGATTCGGCTGCAGGCGCTGCTGAGTTAGTTAGACATGAAAACAGAACGGTCATGCTGAGCGCAGCCGAAGCATCTCTACCGCAACAGTAATTCAATCGACTTAACGAAGCGGTAGAGATGCTTCGACAAGCTCAGCATGACGTCCTTTATTAGCATGGCCGACCAAACCGCCGAACTGAAAACTTACACCAAAAACCAGCTCGCGCTGCGCAACGGCCAGGACCGCGACGAAATTTGGGTAGCGTATCAGGGCCAGATTTACGATGTAAGCCGCTCGCGGCTCTGGCGGCGCGGCAACCACTACGAGCACTGGGCGGGCCAGGACCTAACTGCCGAGCTGGATAAAGACGCCCCGCACACGGCCAACGTATTCGATAATTTTCCCGTAGTCGGCCAGCTGCTTTAGGATAGGCTTTCCCTTGTTTCTGTCGGCGCGAAAAAATATTCCTGAACAAGCAAAAGTCTGTTCCACACTTCTATGATGACCACCGAAGCGCCCTCCGAATTTAACGACCTCGAAACGCTCTCCACGACCGAGCTGCTGGCCGGGATGAACCAGCTCGACCACACCGTGCCCGAAACGGTAGCGAAAGCCCTGCCGCAGATTGAGGCACTGGTAGAGGCGACGGTAGCCCGGCTACGCAACGGCGGGCGCTTGTTCTACATCGGGGCGGGCACCAGCGGACGGCTGGGCGTGGTCGATGCCTCGGAGTGCCCGCCCACGTTCGGCGTGCCGGCCGAACTGGTGGTAGGCATCATGGCCGGTGGCGACGGGGCCATTCGCGTAGCCGTGGAAGGCGCCGAAGACGATGCCGAACAGGCCTGGAAGGACCTGCAAACCCATCACATCAACGCGAAAGACGTGCTGGTGGGCATTGCCGCTTCGGGCCGCACGCCCTACGTCATTGGCGGGCTGCAGCGGGCGCGGGCGGCTGGCCTGGCCACTGGTTGCGTGGTCTGCAACGCCGGCTCGGCCGTGGCAGCGGCGGCTGAGTTCCCGGTAGAAGTGGTGACGGGGCCGGAGTTCATCACGGGCAGCACGCGCCTTAAAGCGGGGTCGGCCCAGAAAATGGTGCTTAATATGCTTACGACGGCCACTTTCGTGCGGCTGGGCTACGTGCGCGGCAACAAGATGGTCGACATGAAGCTCTCCAACGTGAAGCTGGTAGACCGCGGCGAACGCATGCTGATGGATGAGCTCGGCATTGCGCAAGCCGAGGCGGCCCAGTTGCTCAAGCAGCACGGCAGTGTGCGGGCGGCGCTGAATGCCCGGGCATAAAATCTGCTTCGGCTTGTCCCTCACGGGCTTATTTTTTTCAGCGAACGATTCAGGCTTTTTGGCGTTTCTAGCAACGCACCGGCCCCAGCGTGTGCCGCCAAATACCCCATGCACACCATCGAGCCCCACTACAACTGGATTGAGCAATATTCGGCCTCCGAAGACCCGCGCTCGCCGCTATTCGGAGCCGAAAACAGCCTCGAAGCCTACACCAATACCATTTACGGCTACTACATCCATCCGCAGTGGGACAGCCTGGGCTCCGAAACGCTCTTTTTCAAAATCCTCTACGCCGATTACGACGACGGCATGGCCGTGCTCGAATTTATTGGCGAGTGGAACGATGCCATCGAAAACGACATCATGGAGCTCAAGCGGAACATCATCGATGTTCTGGTGCACGAGGGTATTCGCAAGTTTATCCTCATTGGCGAAAACGTGTTCAACTTCCACGGTTCCGATGACGACTACTACGAAGAGTGGTACCAGGATGTGGAAGATGGCTGGATTGCCGGCATCAATTTTCAGGAGCACGTGCTGCGCGAAATGAAGCAGTACAACGTGGACAACTACCTCAATTTTGGTGGCCAGCTCGACGACCTACCCTGGCGCACCTACGAGCCGCGCCGCCTGTTTGAGGTGGTAGACAACCTGCTAAGCCGACGGCTGGGGCTGCCCGAAACCGAACTGTAGCGCAAGCAGTCAAATTCAAACACTTACAAACGCAAAAAAGCCTCTCCGTTGCCGGAGAGGCTTTTTTGTTGCACGAAGCGGCTAGAATTACTTCTTAACCTCGGTCGTGGTGGTACCAGCTGGGTCCATTTTGTCAGCGTTGTCCTGAATGGCTTCGCCTTTGGCATCAGCCGAGTCACGTACCATGTCAGCCTTCTCTTCCATGGCATCAGCCTTGGCTTCGCCGGCGTCTTTCACGTTTTCGCCAACTTGCTCTTGAGCATCTTCTTTCTTGCTGTCGCACGACGAGAAGGTGAACGAACCGAGGGCCAGGGCGAGGAACAATACTTTTTTCATCTTGGGGGTTGTGTTAAAATGTGGGTTCTGAGTTGATGAACTGCTACTTTGCTAAAAGCAAGGTGGCAAATTCGGGGCTTTATACTTCTTCCGACTAGAGGTAACCCGTCGAAGCGAAATTTTTTGTGAAGTATTTATGAACTGGCGGAGCGAGCTTGGCGGGAATGCATGCCGAAAGCCATGCTGAACGCAGTGGCGTACCTCTACGGTGCAAGTAATCAGCTTTAGTCTCTCGGTAGAGATGCTTCACTGCGTTCAGCATGACGTTCTACTACTCCCACTTCGTTCGCCGCTTACTTCTTGCGGAACAGAATGCCGATGGGCACGCCCGTGAAGTCGAAATGCTCACGCATCCGGTTTTCGAGGTAGCGCGTGTAGTTGGTTTGCACGTACTGCGGCAGGTTGGCAAAGAAGGCGAACACAGGGTTGTGCGTGGGCAGCTGCGTCACGTACTTAATGCGAATCATCTTGCCTTTGAGGGCGGGCGGGCCGTACTTCTCAATCTCCTTCAGCATGATGTCGTTCAGCTGCGAGGTTGGGATTTTGCGGCGCTTGTTGTGGTATACTTCGATGGCCGTTTCGATGGCCTTGTGCACGCGCTGCTTATTCAGCACCGAGATGAAAACGACGGGGATGTAGGCGATAGGCGCAATCTTCTCCAGAATTTTTGCCTCGAAATCCTTGGACGTATTGGTTTCCTTGTTCTCCACCAAGTCCCACTTATTCACCAGAATAACGATGCCTTTGCGGTTTTTGTCGGCCAGGGTAATGATGTTCACGTCCTGCGCTTCGATGCCGCGGCTGGCGTCGAGCATCACGATGCACACGTCACACTCTTCCAAGGCGCGCAGGCTGCGCATGTTGGCGTAGAATTCCACGTCCTCGCTCACCTTGGCCTTGCGGCGCAGGCCGGCCGTATCGACCAGGATGAACTCCTTACCAAAGGCATTGTAGCGGGCCGAAATTGAATCGCGGGTGGTGCCGGCGATTTCGGTCACGATGCTGCGGTCTTCGCCCAGCAGCAGGTTCACGAGGCTGGATTTGCCCACGTTGGGGCGGCCTACCACGGCAATGCGCGGGATTTCCGACTCCGGCTCTTCCTCGCCCGGGTCGTCGAAATTGGCCACCACGGCGTCCAGCAATTCGCCGGTGCCGTGGCCATTAGCGCTGCTCACGGCGTAAATTTCGCCGTCGCCTAGGCCCAGCGAGTAAAACTCACCCACGCCGTTGGCGCGCACGTTGGTATCGGCCTTGTTGGCCACCAGGTAGATGGGCTTTTTGCCGATGTAACGGCGCAGCACGTGCGCAAACTCCTCGTCGAGGCCGTGCACGCCGGCTTCAGCATCTACCATGAAGAGCACCACGTCGGCCTCCTCAATGGCGAGCTTCACCTGCTTGTTGATTTCGCCCTCGAAAATATCTTCCGAATTGTGGACGTAGCCCCCCGTGTCAATCACGGTGAAGTTCTTGCCAATCCAGTCGCCGTAGCCGTAGTGGCGGTCGCGGGTGACGCCGCTCTCGTTGTCCATGATGGCCTTGCGCTGGCCCACGAGGCGGTTGAAAAGCGTGGATTTGCCCACGTTGGGCCGCCCTACAATGGCGACCGTGTTTTGCTTTGACATGATATGTTGGCCCCAGCCGCCGACCCGACCTAGATTCGGCAGTGCCCGGGGTGTGTTAGTGTTAAATGGTCGGATGTTTCTTATTAAAATAGAACGTCATGCTGAGCGCAGCCGAAGCATCTCTACTGCGAAAGCATATCATTCACTATTGCGGGAGAAATGCTTCGGCTACGCTCAGCATGACATGCTGACTACTTATGTTCTATGACTTATTGGTAGCCGAACCGGCTCAGCGCCTTGGGGTCGGTACGCCAGTTCTCGTTCACTTTTACATACATTTCCAAGAAGACTTTTTTCTGGAAAAACTTCTCCATTTCCTCGCGCGCCCAAGTGCCTACTTTCTTTAGCGCCTCGCCGCCCTGGCCGATGACGATGCCTTTCTGCGAGTTGCGCTCGACGTAGATGATGCCGCGAATCCGGATGATGTCGGCTTCTTCCTTGAACTCCTCAATAACAACCTCACAGCTGTAGGGAATCTCCTTTTTGTAGAGTTTGAAGATTTTTTCGCGCACCATTTCGGCGGCGAAGAAGCGCTCGGGCTTATCGGTTAGCTCATCCTTCGGGTAATAGGGCGGGTGCACGGGCAACCGCTCCATTACGAGCTGCAGCACGCCGTCGGTGCCGAAGTGGTTGAGCGCCGAAATAGGCAGCACTTCGGCGGCGTTGGGCAATTGCTCTTTCCAGTAGGCCAGTTTGGCTTCGACTTCGGCCTGGTCGGCCTGGTCGATTTTGTTAACGAGCAGAATGATGGGGGTATCCACCATTTTGCGCAGGCGCTCCACTACGGGCTCTTCGTCGTGCTTCTCATAGATATCGGTGACGAACAGCACCACGTCGGCATCTTCGAGCGAGGAGTACACGAACGACATCATGGCGTTGTGCAGCTCGTATTTGGGCTGAATGATGCCGGGCGTATCGGAATAAATCAGCTGGAAATCATCGCCGTTGAGGATGCCCAGGATGCGGTGGCGCGTGGTCTGGGCCTTGCTCGTGACGATGCTAAGCCGCTCGCCCACCAGCGCGTTCATGAGCGTGGACTTGCCCACGTTGGGCTTGCCAATGATGCTCACGAAGCCGGCGCGGTGGGGTTTAATTTCGGGATTCACGAGGGATGGGTTTGATAATCAGGGCCGCAAAGGTACGGCTTATGGGTCGAAAAAGCTAGGGAGGCGCTGAAGTTGCCGGTTAGCGCAGGACGGAAGAGGGCCTCGTTTCAGCCGATAAGCTGGCGGGCCAGCGCCTCCAGATTGGGTGCGGTGAAGGTGGGTGCGGGGGCCAATGAATAGAGCGACTGGCCGGGCCGGGCCAGGAAAGCGGCTTGCAACCCGGCCAGCTGGGCACCAGCCGTGTCCCAGCCGTGGGCAGCTACCAGCAGGGTTTCGGCGGGGGCCACGCGCAGGCGCTCGCAGGTGGCGCGGTAGGTATCGGGGTGCGGCTTGTAGCGCTTCAGCGAGTCGATGCTAACGAGCTGCTCGAAAAAGCCCGTGAGGCCGGCGTAGGCCATCTGCTGCTGTAGCGCGGCATCGGGCGAGTTGGTGAGCGTGGCCATCCGGAAGCCCGCCCGTTGCAGCGCCGTCAGGCCGGGCACTACGTCGGAATGCGGCGGCAGCTCGGTAATGAGAGCCAGCAGCTCCTTTTTGCGGCTGGCGGGCCGGGCGGACTGGCCCAGGGCTTGCGCCAGCATGTCGAGCGCCGCATCGCCAATCTGCCCGAAGGCGTGGTAATTGCTCGCCACGGTATCGACCAGTGAATAGTGGAGCAGCAACCCAAACCACTGTTTGAAGGCAAATTCCGACCTGAACTCCTGGTTGATGGCGGCCTGTAGCTTGCCCAGGTCGAGCAGGGTTTCGTTGACGTCGAATAGCAACAGCTTGGGGCGGGCGGGCGCGAGTGGCATAGCAGGCAGGGAAAGCGGCCGCGCGGCAGCGGTAGCCAGCGCGCGCGGTGACGCGGTGAGAAGAAAGCCACGGGTTGGCATGTTCCGCTTACGGAGCCCCGACGGACCCGGGCACTTTTCCGGGGCCGCTCCGGCCAGCGCAGGCCGGCTGCTGGCCCCGCGGGCCGGCGACCGGTGATGGACGGGGCCGGCGGCAATTGCGGCGGCCAGTCAAACCATCGTCCGGCTCCCGTAGTTTGATACACGCATTCGCCCACCCAAGCCCGCCGCGCCGCAACCGCTGTCCGCCCCGGCGGTCAATCAGCGCGACCGCGCTCACCGCCGGGTGGGTGGGTTAAATTGTTTCCCGGCTCCCGACCTTTGCCCCAATGAATTCCTCTACTTCGCCCAATGCCCGCATCGGCGTGCTGCTCGTCAACCTCGGCACGCCCGACTCGCCCAGCACGCCCGACGTGCGGCGCTACCTCAACGAATTCCTCACCGATGGCCGCGTAGTAGACATGCCGGCCGCCATTCGCTACCCATTGTTTCAGGGGCTGGTGGTACCGCTGCGGGCCCCCAAGTCGGCCAAAATATACAAAGAGCTGTGGACGGAGCGCGGCTCACCCTTGCTCTTTCACGGCCTCGATTTGCAACAGAAAGTGCAGGCCGAGCTGGGCGAAGGCTACGTAGTGGCCTTCGGCATGCGCTACCAGAAGCCCAGCGTCGAGAAGGCGCTGGAGGAGCTGCGGGCGGCCAACGTGGAGCGCATCGTCGTGCTGCCGCTTTTTCCGCAGTATGCGTCGGCCAGCACGGGCTCGGTGCAAGAGAAGGTAATGGACATTGTGAAGGACTGGTGGGTGGTGCCCAGCATTAGCTTCATCAGCCAGTTTGCCACCGACCCGGGCTTTATCGCCACCATCGTGGCGCGGGGCCGGGCCGAGATGGACAAGCAGCACTACGACCACATCGTGTTCAGCTACCACGGCATTCCGGAGCGCCACGTGAAAAAGGGCGACCCCACCAACTACTGCCGCTTCGGCAGTTGCTGCGATACGCTCACGCCTGCCAACCAGTATTGCTACCGCGCTCAGTGCTTTGCCACGTCGCGCCTGGTGGCGGCCGGCCTTGGGCTCGCGCCCGAGCAATACACGGTGGCATTCCAGAGCCGCCTGCAAAGCCGCCTGCGCGACCCCTGGCTGCAACCCTACACCGACGAGGCTCTGAAGCCGATGCCCGCTAAGGGCATCAAGCACGTGCTGGCTTTCAGCCCCGCCTTCGTGGCCGACTGCCTCGAAACGACTATCGAAGTGGGTGAGGAGTTCAAGGAGCTGTTCGAGGAAGCCGGCGGCGTGCACTGGCAGCTGGTGCCCTCGCTGAACTCGGAGCCGCAGTGGGTGGATGCCGTGGCCGAAATGATTCGGCGGAATTAGGCCAGCTACTTCGCTCCTTTGCCGAACACGAACTGCAGCCCTGCCTGCCCCACCAGCGGGTTCACCGTGCCAATCTCCGCTGAGCTGTTGAGAAAACGCTGCACACCGAAGCTGCTGGAAAAGCCCAGCCACCGCAGCACCTGAAAGCTATATTGAAAGGTAGGCTGCACAAAAGCACCCTGGTGGCCCGCGTAGCTGGTAGCCAGAATTGGGCCACCCGGGACTTCGGCCCGCAGCGCGGTGAGCTCATGATAATACGCATGGCCCATGCGCAGGCCGAAGCCCCAGGTTTGGTTTGCAGAGCGAAACAGCGCCGTGGGCTGCAGGTAAACGTAGGTATAGCGCACCTCGTATTCGGTACCAGTGTCGGTGCCAGCGCACTCAAAGCAAAGGCTGTTGCCCGAGGTGCCGCTGCCGTAAGCAACGCCCGCGTGCCCGCCCAAGCGCCAGTTGCCGTTGGGCGAAGCATAGTAGTAGCCCGCGCCCAGGTCGGCAGAGCGAAAGCCCTTTCCATCGCCCGAGCGGCGGTGCCGGTAGTTGAGCAGGGCCGCGTGCAGTATCAGCTTGTCGGTAGCCTGGTAGCCAGCTTGCAATTCGCTGCCATTGAGGCCGGTGGAGGCTCGAATTTCAACCATGCCCCGGTCCCGGATGGTTGGCAGGTAGGCCGTGTGGGGCACCAGGGTGGGGGCGCACCCCGCCAGTAAGGTTGCCAGGAGTCCGGCCAGCAAGTATTTTTCTGCCATAACCAATCAGAGTAGCGCCGGTTTCAAAAGGTTGCTTACTTGCCCGTGCATCCGGTGCCGGGCCCTACCGGTGGCCCCGGTAAAAAGTAGTGGCGTCGTGGGCCGGCGTGCGGTAGAAGTCGCCATCGGGCACCGGCTCCAGGCCCAAAGCTCGCAACATGGCGGTTTCGTACGTGCGGGTCACTTGGATTTCGACGTAAGGCGGGTATTTCAGCACCGATTCAGCATTCAGGGCCGGCACGAAAACGTTGTCGCCATCATCATCCAGCGAAGCAGCCCCGATGGGCAGCAGAATGTGGTTTTCGTGCTCGTTGATGTGAAAGCTGGAGTCCAGTTCGATATCGAGGTAGCGCACTTTCATCGCTTCCACATCCACAATCAACTCGAACACGGCACCCAGGGCGCGGCCGTCGTTGCCGCGCACGGTCCAGCCGCGTACGTCAGGGTTGTCATCGGCTACTTCGAAATCGGTCAGGTCGCGCAGGCGGCGCAGGACGGAATTTTCCATTTTCTCGGTTGTTGATTTTCCGTTGTCGATAATCAGCTTGTTGTCGGCTTTACGAGGAACCGCGAACGCCTACATTACCGCTAGAGGTTAATTCTTCGGCTCGCTGAGCACGCGTACGGCCGCGGCGGCCTGCGTCAGAAACTGTTGGTTCTGGCGTTGCTCGGCGGCCGTAGCGCTGCGGCCCGACAACTGCCCGGCCAGGCTCACCAGGTTGTTGGCCGGCGCTTCCAGCTCGGGGTAAGCCTTTTGCTGCATGGCCCGGATGAGCCCGGCCGCCGCCACAAAACCGGGCCGCAGGCTGGCATTGGGCTCGCCGAGGCGGGCGGTGGCGCTGGTCAGGTTGTCGCGCTGCTCGCCGATGGCGGGGTCGCGCAGGTCGTCGCGGTCGGTGAGGGCCACCAGGGTCCCCGTCAGCTTTTGCAGGCCGTGCAGGGCGTAGTCGGGCGCGGCGGGATTACTGGCCGCCAGGGTAGCGAGGGCCCCGGTGGTTTCGGTGTTGTCGGCCGCGCCGGTGGTGGTGTCGCCCTGTGGAATAGCATCGATGGCCGCCCGGCGGGTAGCCTGGTCCACGGCGGCCGCAGCCGCGAGTGTATCGGGAGTGGGAGCCGCCGCCTCCGGAGTGGCGGCAGCAGGCGCAGGCTCATCGGCGGAATCGGGCCGCAGAAAAAAGTAAGCGGCCACGGCCAGCACTACGGCGGCCAGCAGTACCAACAGCCAGGGGCTTGGCGAGGATTTTTTACGTTGAATGTTGATGTCGGCCATGCGGCAGGTTGTTTTCGATGGGTTTGTACGGAACGGGCCGAAAAGTACTCATTCCTGCTTTTTCTGCCGCTACCGAAAGAACATCAGGCAAAGCGCAACGGAGCAACTCGCGGGCTGCTTACCCTGCGCCGGCTGCTACACCGCCACCGAACGATAGAGCTTGGCCAGCGCCGCCACGGCGTAATCCACCTCGGCATCGGTATTCATTTTGCTCATCGAAAAGCGCACCGTGGCCCGCTCGGGGTCGCAGCCCAGCGCTTCGAGCACGTGCGAGCCGGTTTGCGCACCGCTGGTGCAGGCCGAGCCACCCGAGGCTGCCACCTTGCTGATATCCAAGTTGAACAGCAGCATCTCACTGAACGCCGACGGCGGCAGGCTCACGCTCAGCACCGTGTACAGGCTCTGGTCGGCTTCCTCCGACAAGCCATTGAACTGCACATCGGCAATATTGGCCCGCAGCTGGGCAATAAACCGATTCTTCAGGGCCCGCACGTGTAGTTGATGGTCGGCCAAATCGCGCACCGCGATTTCCAGGGCCTTGGCCAGGCCTACGATGCCGGCCACGTTCTCGGTGCCCGAGCGCACGTTGCGCTCCTGCGAGCCGCCATGAATGAGCGGGCTCACCTGCACCCCACTGCGGGTGTAAATGAACCCCACCCCTTTCGGCCCATGAAACTTATGAGCCGAGCCCACCAGAAACTGGTTTTTCAACTGCTGCACGTCGTGGCGGTAGTGGCCCATGGTCTGCACCGTATCGGTGTGGAACACGGCCTCGTGCCGGGCACAAATGTCGCCAATGGCAGCAATGTCGTTCAGGTTACCGATTTCGTTGTTGGCCTGCATCAGGCTCACAAATGTGCGCGACTGCCCCGCCAGCAGCTCCTCCAGGTGGTTCAAATCGAGCCGGCCCCGCGCGTCGTGCTTCACGTAATGCAGCTCAATTTCGCCGCTTTTAGCCAATACCTGCAACGGGTGCAGCACCGCGTGGTGCTCCAGCGGTGAGGTAATGGCGTGCTTCAGCCCCAGCGTACGCACGCTGCCAAAGGCGGCGTAGTTGTCGGCCTCGGTGCCGCCGCTGGTGAAGGAGATTTCGGCCGGGGCCGCGTTCAGCAGGTGAGCCACCGTTTTGCGGGCGTTTTCGATGGCGGCGCGCACCTGCCGGCCGGGCCCGTGCAGGCTGCTGGGGTTGCCGTAGTGCTGTTGCAAAAACGGCAGCATGGCTTCCAGCACTTCGGGGTCGAGGGGCGTAGTGGCGGCGTTATCGAAATAGGCGTAGGCCGGGGCAGTTGTACTCATGGACATCGTTCAGCAGAAAAAGCCAGAAGCCGGGTGTGGGTGCACCCGGCTTCTTTCAAGCTATACACAAATACAAATTTCGGTTTTCAAACTGATACCAGCCTACAATAGCCGTTCTAAGTGAGCAGAAAACCGACCAATTAACTCTTCGCGGCGATAATTTCCTTGATATCGCCAATGATTTTCTGGGCCAGGTAATCAGCCGTGGAGTTCGAATCCGACTCGGCATAGATGCGGATAATGGGCTCGGTGTTGGACTTGCGCAGGTGCACCCACTCCTTGTCAAACTCAATCTTTACGCCGTCAATCGTGTTCACCGGCTGCTTGGCGTAGCGCTGCTCCATCTTGGTTAGCACGTCGTCGGTATTGATGTCGGCCGTCAGCTCAATCTTATTCTTCGAGATGAAGTAGCTCGGGTACGAGTTGCGCAGGCGGCTCACCGTGAGGCCGGTTTTAGCCAGGTGCGTCAGAAATAGGGCAATGCCCACCAGCGCATCGCGGCCGTAGTGCAGCTCGGGGTAAATGATACCCCCGTTGCCCTCGCCGCCAATTACGGCGTTGGTTTCCTTCATCTTGGTCACCACGTTCACCTCGCCCACGGCGGCGGCGGCGTACTGGCCGCCGGCCTTCTCGGTCACGTCGCGCAGGGCGCGGGTGCTGCTTAGGTTGCTCACGGTGTTGCCACCGCCCAGCGCATTCAGCACGTAGTCGGCCACGGCCACCAGCGTGTATTCTTCGCCAAACATCTCGCCGTTCTCGCTCACCAGCGCCAGGCGGTCCACGTCGGGGTCTACCACGATACCGAGGTCGAAGCCGCCTTTTTCCAGCACCTTCGCAATGTCGCGCAGGTGCTCGGGCAACGGTTCGGGGTTGTGGGCAAAGTCGCCGGTAGGCTCGCAGTGCAGCTTCTCAATCGTCGTCACACCCAGCGCTTCCAGCAGTTGCGGCACGGCAAAGCCGCCCGACGAATTCACGGCATCCACCACCACCCGGAAGTTGCGGGCGCGAATGGCTTCCACGTCTACCAGCGGCAGCGCCAGAATGGCTTTGATGTGCTTCTTCAGGAAAGTAGCATCCGTCGTGTATTGGCCCAGCTTGGTCACGGGCGCAAAATCAAAATCCTCGCTTTCGGCCGAAGCCAGCACCTGCTGCCCGTCGGCTTCCGAGATGAACTCGCCGGTGGCGTTCAGCAGCTTCAGCGCATTCCACTGCTTGGGGTTGTGCGAAGCGGTGAGAATGATGCCACCGGCCGCCTTCTTAGCCGGCACGGCCATTTCTACGGTGGGCGTAGTACTCAGGCCGAGGTCGCACACGTCGAGACCTAGGCCTTGCAGCGTGGCGGCCACGAGGCGGCTCACCATATCGCCCGAGATGCGGGCGTCGCGCCCAATCACAATCAACTTGCTATCGGTTTGCTGAGTTTTCACCCATGTGCCATAGGCAGCGGCATATTTTACCACGTCGAGCGGGGTGAGGCCCTGGCCCACGGGCCCGCCAATGGTGCCGCGAATGCCGGATATAGATTTTATTAGAGTCACGGAAGTCGTTTTTTGAAAGAGCAAAATTAGGCATTGGCCGCCGGTTGGCGACGTGCCGGTTTATCTTTGAAACAATGGAAAACTCTGAATCCGCTTCTACGGCTCTGCTTACCCCCGACCGGCGTCCTGTCCAGCTCGAAGCATTCGGGCGTTTGCTCGATGTGCTCAACCGCCTCCGCGCCGAATGCCCCTGGGATAAAAAGCAGACCCTGCAAACCCTGCGCCACCTCACCATTGAGGAAACGTACGAAATCAGCGACGCCATTTTACGCGACGACCTGCCCGACCTTAAAAAGGAACTCGGCGACGTGATGCTCCACTTAATTTTCTACGCCCGCATCGCCGCTGAAAAGGGCGCTTTCGACATCGCCGACGTGCTCAACGCTCAGTGCGAAAAGCTTATCTACCGCCACCCGCACATCTACGGCGACGTGCAGGCCGATGATGAAGAGACCGTAAAACGCAACTGGGAGCAGCTCAAGCTCGCGGAAAAAGGCAATACGACCGGCGTGCTCGGCGGCGTACCCACCTCACTACCCGCCCTCATCAAAGCCATGCGCATTCAGGAAAAAGCCCGGGGTGCCGGCTTCGACTGGGAGCAGCCCGAACAGGTGTGGCAGAAAGTTCAGGAAGAATTATCCGAGTTCGGCGAGGAGTACAGCCACGGCGACCCAACCCGCATGAATGCCGAAAAAGCGGCCGACGAATTCGGCGATTTGCTGTTTTCATTGGTCAATTTTGCCCGCTTCGCCGGCATCAACCCCGAAGAAGCACTAGAACGTACCAACCGCAAGTTTATCAGTCGGTTTCAGTATCTTGAAAAAGCCTCCGCAGCCGCTAATCAGCGCTTATCTGACCTCACCCTGGCCCAAATGGACGTGTATTGGGAGGAAGCTAAGCGTCAGTCGGCCCAACCCAATCCGGCCTTTTAGCGTTCGTCAGTCTTCATCGTTATTTCATGGGCTTTTGTAAGCCGCGGGCAAGTTTTCTTTGGTCAGCCCGCGGTTTTTGGTTAGGTTTGCCAAGCTAAGATGGCCTGGTAAGCAGTTCGGACTTCGGTAAGTGCCATTTTAATCCTCTCATCTACGGGATTATCGATTGTTATTTTGCCGCGCTTCGCGCTCCTAACCGACTTTTTTGCTTTTTCTTTACCCACTCAATTCAACTACTTCACACAACAACCCCAAACACTCCGGAACAATGGAACAGAAAAATGCCATGAATACGAGCCCACGGCCTGCCGCAAAGCCCGCCAACGCCGAAGCCCAAAGCAGCGGTGGTGCCTCGCTGTTCTCCGTCCTGGTTATCATCCTAGCCTTTATCGTCAGCGTAGTTGTCTATAAGTATGTATTGGGTGACGGTAGACACTTCCAAGGCGGCAACAACGAAAACAACCCTAACCCCGGCGATTACCTCGGTGTAGTATACAAGGGTGGTTTCATCGTGCCGGTGCTGATGACGATGCTGCTCTGCGTAATCACGTTCTCAATTGAGCGTATGCTGACCATCAGCAAAGCCAAAGGCTCGAAGAGCATTGAGGCTTTCGTACGCACCGTACGTCAGAAGCTGAACAGCAATGACATCAACGGTGCCCTCGCCGCCTGCGACCAGCAGAAAGGTTCGGTTGCCAACGTGGTAAAAGCTGGCCTGCTGAAATACAACGAAATGGGCCGTGACCGTACCATGGCTACGGACCAAAAAGTCCTCGCCATCCAGAAGGAAATCGAAGAGAGCACCGCTCTTGAGTTGCCCATGCTGGAGAAAAACCTGGTTATCATCTCCACCTTGGCATCTATTGCCACGCTGGTAGGTCTGCTCGGTACGGTATTCGGCATGATTCGCGCCTTCGCCGCTCTGGCGCAGGCCGGTACGCCCGATGCAGTAGCCCTGGCAAACGGTATCTCGGAGGCCCTGATTAACACGGCACTCGGTATCGGTACTTCGGCCCTGGCCATCGTCGCCTACAACTACTTCACTAGCAAAATTGACGAGCTGACTTACAGCATCGACGAGGCGGGTTTCAGCATCATTCAAACCTTTGCCGCTCAGCACGGCAATACCACGCAGAACGCCCAAACGGTTTAATTCCGTTTGCTAGCAAACTGCCGATGCACTAAAACGCGGGGCGGTTCGTTCTCCGGAATGAACCGCCCCCTTTTACCCCCACCTCGCAATGCCTAAAGTAAAACCGCACCGTACCTCGCCGTCGCTCGATATGACGCCGATGGTGGACCTGGCTTTCTTGCTGGTGACATTTTTCATGCTCACCACCAAGTTTGCCCCCGAAGAGACTGTGGTGGTGGACACGCCCTCGTCGATTTCGGACCTTAAACTGCCCGAAAACAACGTCATCACGCTTACTGTCGATAAGAACAAGCGCGTGTTTTTCGGTGTTGACGCCCCCCAGACTAAGATTCAGGCACTGCAGCGCGTTGGTGCCAAATACGGCGTCAACTTCACGGCCGCTCAGGCCAAGGAGTTCAGCAACCTGCCCAACTTCGGCCTGCCTATCAGCCAGCTTGCTTCTTATCTGAACATGGAGAAAGAATCTCGCAAACAGGTAAACGCCCAGCAGCCCGGTGTTCCGATGGACTCGCTCAACAACCAGTTGGTTGACTGGGTGCTCGAAGCGCGTCGTGCCAACCAAGCCATCTTCCACAAGCCCACCTACATCGCTATTAAAGGCGATGGTGATGCTGATGTGCCCACGGTGCAGCAGGTTATCAAGGTGCTCCAGGAGAAGGATATCAACCGCTTCAACCTCATCACGGACATGGAGAATAAGCCGGTTGCTGCTCAATAAGCGTGCTACTGCATAAACTCTAGTCCTTTCACTTATCAACTCCCATGGCAGAAATTCAAGGCAAAGCCGACTCCGGTGGAAAAGGTGGGAAGAAGCGGGCCAAGAAAATGTCGACCAAAATCGACATGACCCCAATGGTGGACTTGGCCTTCCTCCTGCTCACCTTCTTCATGCTAACGACCACCTTCGCCAAACCCAACGTGATGCAGCTCACGATGCCGGTGAAGAAGGACGATAATACCGAAGACACCAAAATTAAAAATTCCCAGGCCATGACCATCATCCTTGGGAAGGACAACAAGGCGTATTATTACTTCGGCATGAATACGCCGAATGATAAAACGGTACCAAAGCCCGAACTGAAAGTGACGAACTTTTCAGCGGATGGTATCCGGAAGGTGATTCTGACTCGCAAGAGTCAGCAGCCCGAGCCCATTATCCTCATCAAGCCGTCCGACGAATCCAAGTATCGCAACATGGTGGACATTCTGGACGAGATGAACATCACGAACCAGAAAAAGTACGCGCTGGTGAAGGTATCGAAAGACGACCTGGCCCTTATTAAAGACTCAGCCCTATGATGGACAACGCGCAAATCGCCAAGGCCAGCATGAACGACATCGTTTTTGAGGGCCGGAATAAGGCGTACGGAGCCTATGTGCTTCGTCGCCTGTACCAGCGGCATGTAACCCGGGCGCTGATTATCGCGGTTGCGATTTTCTCGCTGCTGGTTTTCTTCCCGCTCATCGCACAATATCTGAAGGATAAGCTGCCGAAGGAGCCGGCAAAAAACCTTCAAGAAAACGTGCTGATGGACGCTCCGCCGCTGGACGACACCAAGCCTCCACCCCCACCCCCACCCCCCGAGGCACCCCCACCCCCGCCCCCCAAGTTGACTACCATCAAGTTTACCCCTCCGGTGGTAAAGAAGGATGAGGAAGTGAAAAAGGAGGAGGTTCCGGACCAGGAAGAGTTGAAAGACAAAACCGTGGCTACCGTAACCGTGCAGGGCAATACCAACGCTCCTGACTTGACGGAACTCGCTGGTACCGGCGACAAAGTGGTAGAGGAAGTTGTTGAAAACAAGGTTTACACTTATGTTGAGCAGATGCCCGAATTGCCGGGTGGTGGTGGCCAAGGTGCCATCGTAATTGCCATTCAGAAGGCAGTTCGCTACCCGCCAATGGCGTTGCGCAACCAAGTTGAAGGCCGTATTTTCGCCAGCTTTACGGTGAACCCGCAGGGTGATGTAACGGACGTGAAAGTGGTAAAAGGCCTGGGTTCAGGCTTGGATGAAGAAACCATCCGCGCCATCAAAACGCTGCCTAAATTCCGTCCTGGCAAGCAGAACGGTCGTGCAGTAAGCGTTTCGTTTACGGTACCGATTACCTACAAAATCCAGTAATTAGCATGGGCTTTTGCCCGCGCTGTCACACCCCGGATTGGGCCTCGCAGCCTAGTCCGGGGTGTTTTGCTTATCAGTATTGGTCAGGGGTGAAGTAACGGTGGTAATATGCGGCCTCATGCCATACTGCCGGATATTAGTAATACGTTAGGTAGCAGCACTGACTAGCAGGGTTGTGCAGAGAGGAATAACGGCATCTTTCAAATTATGAAAACTGCGCTTTTTTCCGCTTTTTTGCGCTCCCATCGGGTTGTAGCTCATACTTGCACCGAACCTTTCAATGACTACCATCGGTTTATAACATCTCCTAATCAGCTTTCTTGAGCGTATGCTTGACCTTCCAACAACCGAAGAGCGCCTTGGTAAGTCACCCCAGCGTTTGGTGCGTTACTTTGTGCTCGTGATGGCCCTGGTATATCTGGGGCTCGGAGTGTGGCTCTTCTCGTCGGCAGGCGAGCCAGCCGGCGGCGGCGTGGTACAGTTGGGTGCCACGGGCCGACGGGTGCTAGGAGGGGTGTTTATTTTGTACGGGCTGATGCGGTTTATCCGCGGTTACCAAGTGAACTTCCGCAAAAAAACCAATTTTGACGACAATGAATAAGCGCTTTTCCTTCTTGGCAGCTGGCCTGGCCACGGTGGTGGTAGGCACGATGGGAGTAGTAGCCTGTAACGGTCCCGGTTCGCCGGGAGCGCAGGACACGCCGACCAGCGGCACGGTGGCCGTGAGCGTGGACGAGACCTTTGCACCCATTCTGCAAGCCCAGGTAGATACCTTCGCCAAGCTCTACCCGAATGCACACGTGCAGATGAGCTTTCAGCCGGAAGAAAAGGTGATGCTTGACCTTATCAATGATAAAATCAAGATAGCCGTCGTGTCGCGGGAGCTTACTGCTGAGGAAAACGCCGATTTTGTCAAACAGACGATTGTCCCGCGCACTACGCGCATTGGCATCGATGGCCTGGCGATTGTGGTGAACCGTGCGAATCCAGATTCGCTCCTGACCGTGGCGCAGCTGGCCGAAATTTTCACGGGGAAAACAGCCAACTGGTCGCAAGTGAGCGGCAAAAAAGGATTGGCTGCAATCAATGTTGTTTTTGATGCCAACCGCAGCAGCACCACCCGTTTTGTACTCGACTCGGTGACGCGTGGCGTAGCCCTGACAAAACGTGCCTTTGCGGCTTCTTCGAATCCCGCCCTGCTCGACTATGTGGCCACACATCCCAATGCCATTGGCGTGGTAGGCGTGAACTGGATTTCGGACCGCGACGACCCGACGGCCATGAAATTTTTGAACAAGGTCCGGGTAGCCAGCATTACGGCTCGCCCTAACCCGACGGCCAACGACTACATTCAGCCTTACCAAGCTTATTTGGCGGAGAAAACGTCGGAGCAGCTAGCTGCACATGCTGAGTTGCAAAATTACCCCTTGCGCCGCAGCCTGTACGTCATCAGCCGCGAGGCCCGGGCCGGATTGGGCACGGGGTTTGCATCTTTCGTAGCAGGCAAGAACGGGCAGCTCATTTTTCAAAAATCGGGTTTGCTGCCCGCCCAGATGCAGGCCCGCATCATTACTACGCCTAAACTGTAAGCGCGCTTGTCGCGTACTTCTTATTTCTGTTGTCTTTTCATTCTTCTCTTTTTCCTATGAGTTTCAAGCCCTGGAAACAGCCGTTGCTCGCCGCCCTCGCTCTGATGGCAGGCACCACGGCGGCCACCGCCCAAAACATTCAAACGGCCCAACGCGACATTGAAGTGGGCCGCTACAACGCTGCCCGGGCTGCTCTGCGCCCCGGTGCTTCCCCCGAAACCGCTTTCGAATTAGGTCGCCTATATCAGATGCGTGAGATGGCGGACTCGGCTGCGTTCTACTTTAACAAGGCTGCCGGAGCTTCTCCGTTTGGTCAGGTAGCTGCGGGCCGTGCGTTGCTGGCAAAGGGCCAAACTTCGGCTGCTGAAGCCCAGTTCGATGCCGCTGTTAAGGCGACGAAAAGCAAGGACGCCAAGGTTCTCACGATGATTGCGCAGGCCTACGGCGAAGCGGATACCAAGAACATGGGCAAAGCTCAGACCTATATCGCCGCCGCTCAGGCCGCGAATAAGAAGGATGAGCCATCTCTCATGGTTGCCCAGGGCGATGTGTACCTGCACTCGGAAAAGGGCGGTGGAGATGCGATGAGCAGCTTTGACCGTGCTATTACCGCTAACCCCAGCTTTGCCCAGGCTTATTATAAGAAAGGGGTGCTGAGCGTACGCTCGCGCAACTTCAATGCGGCCCGGGAGGCCTTGAATAAGGCCGTAGACCTGGACCCCAGCTACGCACCCGCTTACCGCGAGCTGGCCGATATGTATTATCTGGCTGGTCAGTATGACTTGGCGCTGAAAAGCATTCAGCAATACATCGGGTTGGCTGAGAAATCGCCAACTACGGATGCACAGTACGCGGCATTCCTCTACAAGAGCAAGAAATACCCCGAGGCCTTGACCGAGGTGAACAAAGTATTGCAGGCAGAGCCCACCAACCTCACCATGAACCGCCTGCGCCCCTATCTGCTGTATGAAACCGGCGATTTCGCGGGGGCCGCCACGGCGATGGACACCTACATGAAAGTAGCGCCGGCCGATAAAATCATTTCGGAAGACTATGCTTATCAGGCCAAAATTCTGAGTAAAACTGGTAAAGGACCGGAAGCAGTAGCGTTAATCAATAAAATCATCAAAGAAGACCCCACCAAAGGGTGTGATTTTCAGAATGATTTGGCTTCCATCTACGCCAACCAGAAAAATTACAAAGGGGCCATCAGCGTCTATAAGTACAAGCTGAACAAGTGTAGCGGTGACTTGGTCGACCAGTTCCGTTTGGCTTCTGCCTTTAGCAGCGACAAGCAGTATGTGGAGGCTGACAGTGTGTATGGCATCATTAACACGGCCAAGCCTACTTATGCGCCAGCTTACCTGTACCGAGCCCAGACCAACATGCTGAAGGACCCTGATGCCAAGCAAGGTCTGGCCAAGCCGTACTACGAAAAGTATGTCGAGCTTTCGAAGGAGACTGGTGCTGAAGCGGACAAGTTCAAGCAGGGCCTGGTAGAGGCCTATGGATACCTCGGCGTTTACAGCTTTCAAAAAGGTGATAAGCCAGGAGCGCTGGGTTACTTTCAGCAGGTCCTGACGCTGGACCCTGAGAATAAAGGCGCTAAGAGTAACATCGAAATTCTCACGGCAAAGCCCAAAGCCGCAACGAAAACCCGGACGACAACCGTTAAGAAAAAGTAAGGTTGCCGGTTAAATAATTAAAGGCCCCGACACTGCTGTGTCGGGGCCTTTTTTTGCATCAACGTAATCAGATTTATCCGAGCGGAAAACAACACTTCATTTAGGCTGGCAATGACCTGCTATTGCCCTTATTAAACACGGGCTAGTTCTTGGCTACCCAAGTGCGCCACAAATCTAATACGGCCGCAAAATCGGCGGGTAATTCGGCCGCAAAATATACGTTGTCTGCCGATACCGGATGCACGAAACCTAGGGAGCGGGCGTGCAGGGCCTGTCGAGGCATTAACTGGAAAGCATGCTCAACCAGGTCGCGGTAAGCTCCCGTGTTCTGGCCGACGCGGATGCGGTCGCCACCGTAAGTAGCATCCGAGAAAAGCGGGTGGCCGAGGTACTGCATATGCGCCCGAATCTGATGGGTACGTCCGGTTTCGAGGACGCAGCGCACCAGCGTGACGGGGCCGAAACTTTCGAGCACTTCGTAATGCGTCACGGCATGCTTGCCCTGTTCCCCATCGGGGTACACGGCCTGCACTTTGCGGTCGCGCAGGCTGCGCCCCAGGTGCCCCCGAATGGTACCCGTGGGGCCGGGCGGGGTTCCCCACACCAGCGCCAGATAAGTGCGCTGAATGGTGTGATGAAAAAACTGGTTCGATAGGTGCGTCATGGCAAACTCGGTTTTGCCGATAACGAGCAAGCCCGAAGTGTCTTTGTCGATGCGGTGAACTAGCCCGGGCCGGATTTCGCCGTTGCGGCCGGTTGGCAGGTTAGCTAGGTAGTGGGCAAGGCCGTTAACCAGTGTGCCTTGCCAATGACCGTAGGCGGGGTGCACCACCAACCCGGCTGGCTTGTTCACGATAAGCAGTTCGGAGTCTTCGTATCGGATATCGAGCGGCATCTCCTCGGGCACTATCTTGCCTTCGCGCGGTGGCTCGGGCAGTGTGATGGTGATGAGGTCCTGCGGCTTGATACGGTAGTTAGGTTTTACGGCCACACCGTTTACCGCCACGGCCGAAGCCCGGATGGCCTCTTGAATCTTATTACGCGAGGTGTTACGCAGGCGGTGCTGCAAGAACTTATCAATGCGCAGCAAATCCTGCCCACGGTCGACGATGATGCGATGATGCTCATAGAGCTCATCGCCACCCTCGTCGTCGTCGGGGCCGGTCAGGTCGTCTTCATCCAGCGCGGAATCCAGCATAATATACGGGGAATGGGCACGAAAAAAGCCGGAGCAGCTGCTCCGGCTTTTCGGCAATCAGGCAGCAGAGCTGCTTATTTCTTGGTCTTAATTTTAGTCTTGTTCACGCCGGGCGATACCGGGGCCGATACCGGCGAGGCTGGGCCCGACTTCACGGGAGCAGCAGCCCCGGGCGTAATACCCATTTTCTTCAGCACGAGGTCCGAGATGTCGCCATCCTTTGGGGCGTGCAGCAGCAGAGGGCTACCGCCACCGTCGGAATTAAACACGTAGGTAAAGCCATTCTCATCAGCCACCAAATCGATGTTTTTCTGCAACTTGTCGAGGGCGGGCTTCAGCAACACTTGCTGCTTCTGCTGCAACGACTGCTGCGCGCTCTGCTGGAACTCCTGAATAGACTGCTGCAGGCCTTGCAGTTCTTTTTCCTTGTCGGCTTTCACCACGTCGGTCATGGTGCCAGCCGCCTTCTGGTAGGCTTCGCCCTTGGCCTGATAATCGGCGTATTTGCTTTTCAGCTGAGCTTCAAGCTGGGTGTTGTAGGTTTTCAGCTCCGATTCAATCTGCTTGCTTTCGGGCATCTGAGCCAGCACGTACTGGACATCGGTGTAGCCAATTTTCAGGGGGGCCTGGGCCTGCGCGGAAGTGGCAGCCAGGGTTCCGGCGGTCAGTAGAACGGCGGCGAGCGTCAGACGAAAAATTTTCACGAGATTCATCAAAAAGAAAAAGGGTCAGAAAAATGTTGGGTCAAAGGTAATTACTTCTTGCGGGTCGGGCGCGCTGGCTTAGGTGCTTTGGTTTTGGCCGCTGGTTCGGGTGTGCCCGAGTCGGATTCGAAGTTTGGGTCGACCGGGGTTTTGGGCGGGGCTACGGTCTTTACAGCACCTTTAGGGCCGGGCTGGTTGCGGTCTTCAGCCCCCAGGCCTAACTCTTCGAGCACAAACTCGGTGTAGTCGTGGGCCGGGTTAGTATAAAGCATGGTGAGGTCGCCTGATTTATCAAAAATCACCGCTAGTGTCTTCTTCTTCGCCACTTTTTCCACGGCTTCAAACACCTTGTCCTGCACCGGCTTATTCAGTTCCTGGCGCTTCTTAAATATTTGGCCTTCGTAGCCAAACTGCTTGTTGCGGTAGGCCTTCAGTTCCTGCTCCTTGAGCAAAATTTCGTCCTGCCGCTTTTTCTTCATCGCCTCCGTCAGCACAATTTCCTCGTTCTGATAGTTCCGGTGAAGCTTATCCAAGTCCTTCTGCTGAACCTCAATTTCCTTCTGCCAGGTATCGGAAAGCAGAGCCAGCTCCTGCTGGGCCTTCGCGTACTCCGGCATCTTGGCCATAATAAATTCCGAATCAACCCACCCAAACTTCTGCGCGCGGGCCACATCGGCCCCGCTCAGCAGCAATACGACGGCCAGTAGCAGGCCACGAAAGTTCTTCATACGAGGCAAAACGTGAAATCCGGGCGCATAGTGTCCAACTAGCGAATTTGCTGGCCGATGATGAAGTGGAATTTGTTGAAATCCTGCTTGGCACCGCCGGCATTCATCGGCACCACCGAGTCGAAGCCATGACCAAAATCGAAGCCTAGCAAACCAAATGCCGACATGAAAATACGGGCTCCTACCCCAGCCGAGCGGTATAGCTTGTAGGGGTTGTAGTTTTGGTAAGAGTCGAAGGAGTTACCGGCTTCGGCGAAGGCCAATACATATACGGTCGCAGCCGGGTTCAAACTCACGGGGTAGCGCATTTCCAGCACGTATTTATTGAAGGCAATACCCCCCGCCTGCTGGCCTTGTGCCGTCGGGATGGCGTAGGGCTGGCCAGGGTCGTCGTAGCCGCGCAGGCCTACGTAGTCGGTACCCACCAGGTAGTTGCCACCGCCATTGTAGCCCAAGCCGGCACCGCCCATCTTGAACCGCTCGAATGGCCCAATCTCCTTATTCGAGTTGTAAGTACCCAGAAAGCCAAAATGCGCACGGGTGTTCAGCACCAGCTTGCCCACGATGGGTGTAAACCACGACGCGTCGAACATCCACTTATGAAATTCAATCCACTGATTGTTGCTCGGATGGTCGGGGTTGATGAGTGAGTATGGGGGCGTCAGGCTCAGACTCAGGCTCAGCGACGAGCCCCGACGCGTATAAGTCGGGTTGTCGATGCTGTTGCGCGCCAGCGTAGTATTCAGGGTAATGTTGTTGAACGTTCCGGTCGAAGCACCGGGGATGACCGGGTAGTTCTGCGTCTGATACTGGCTGTATGAGAGCGAGTTGCTAAGTGTAAAATAGTCATCTGGCACGCGCAACTGGCGGCCCAGTCCCACCGTGGCACTGTTCACCTTGATAAACTGGTCCGAAGCGGCATCCAGAGCAGCACCAGTACGCTGTACACTGTGGTTCAAGCTGAAAGAGAACGAATTCGGCCGCCGGCCACCTAGCCACGGTTCGGTAAATGACAGCGAATACGCTTGGTACTGCACCCCATTGGCCTGTACGTTCAGGGCTAGGCGCTGGCCATCGCCGGAGGGTACCGGCGTCCAGTTCCGGAGTGTGCCCGCCTTCCGCAGCGAAAAGTTATTGAATACCAAGCCCACCGTTCCGATAAAGCCAGCGTAGCCACCCCAGCCCCCCGAAAGTGTGACCTGGTCCGACGGCTTTTCCACCACCGTGTAGTTGATATCGACCGTGCCATCGGCTTGGTTCGGCACCGGATTGATACCAATTTTCTCGGGGTCAAAATAGCCTAGCGTCGCAATCTCGCGCTGCGAGCGAATCAGGAGTTCGCGGTTGAACTTATCGCCGGGCAGCGTGCGCAGCGTACGGCGCAGCACGTGGTCGCTGGTCTTCGTATTACCCGCAATGTTAATATCCTTAATGTGAGCCTGCACCCCTTCGCTCAGGCGCATTTCGATATCAATGGAATCCCCTTCCACTTTGGTTTCCACCGGGTCAATGGTGAAAAACAAGTAACCATCGTTCAGGTACAGTGACGAGATATCCTGGCCCGTAGGGTTATAGTTGAGGCGCTTGTCGAGTATTTCCTTGCTGTATGCACTGCCGGACTTGATACCGAGCACATTAGCCAGCGTTTTATCGTCGTAGAGGTAGTTGCCGCTCCAAGTAATGTGGCGGAAGTAGTATTTGGGCCCCTCATCTACCTTAATGTGCAGCGCCAATCCTTTCTCGTCCCGAATCAGCGTATCGCTCACAATGGTAGCATCGCGGAAGCCTTCGGCGTTGTAGAACTCTATCAACTTCTTTTTATCCTCCTCGTATTCGCTACGCTGAAACTTGCCCGCCGTCAGGAATTTGTATGGCTTCCGTTCCTTGGTCTTCTTGAATTTGCTCCGCAGCTTACTGTCTTTAAATGCCTTATTTCCCTCAAAAGCAATGTCGTGAATGCGCACTTTAGACCCCTTCTCCACGTCAATTCGCAACGCAACACTGTTCGACAGGGAAGAATCGGCCACCTGTACTACGTTCACTTTGGCATCGAGATAGCCTTTGTTCACGAAGAACTTGCGTACCTGTGTGCGGGTGTTGTTCAGCAAGGCATCCGTCACCACCTTGCCCCGAATCAAGGCTATTTTTTTGGTAAGGTCTTCTTTCTGCCCGTTGCGGATGCCCGAAAAGGTAAATTTCGATAGGCGCGGCCGCTCCTTCAGGTTATAATCGAGAAAAATCTTGTTGCCTTCGATACGGGCAACGGTCACGCTCACGTCACCCAGAATACCCTGAGCCCATAGCTTGCGGATAGATTTTCCGATTTCCTCCCCCGGTACATTGATAGCATCGCCCACGCGCAGGCCCGTTAGGCCAATCAGCGTGTTCGGGTCGAGGTAGCGTGCCCCACTCACGGTGATACCACCCAACTCATATTTCTTGGGTTCGTCGACACCCGCCTGTTGAGCCCGGGCCGCCGGGGCCAGCCACGTTGACAACAGCGCGAGGGTAAAGACCCACTTCACAACTAAATTACGCACAATAAACATTACAAGAATTTAAGATACTGCTAGTTGCTCACTGGTTTTACCAAACCGCCGCTCTCGGCGCTGATAGGCCAGGATGGCTTCCTGAAAATGCTGACGACGGAAATCCGGCCACAGCAAATCAGTAATATATAGCTCGGTATAAGCGAGCTGCCACAACAAAAAATTACTTATGCGCTGCTCTCCACTAGTCCGGATTAGTAGTTCCGGGTCGGGTATGCCCGCCGTAGCTAGGTAGCCCGATAGAGAGGCTTCGTTCACGTCGGTTGGTTGCAAGCGTCCAGCCGCGACATCATTTGCCAAGCACTTGGCAGCTTGCGTAAGGTCCCAACGGCCGCTGTAGCTTAGAGCCAGCACCAAGGTCATGCGAGTACCATGCTTGGTCAGTTCCTTAGCCTCGGCTAACTCGCGCTGGCAACTGGCCGGCAGCGTACTGATGTCGCCAATGGATTGCAGCTTAATGCTATTTTTAAGCAGTGTAGCCGTCTCTTGGCGGATGGTGTGCACCAACAGCTGCATCAGGGCCATTACCTCGAGTGCAGGGCGATTCCAGTTTTCAGTTGAGAAAGCGTAGAGGGTAAGAAAGCGCACGCCCAACTCAGCAGCCTCTTCCACAGTCTCGCGCACGGCCGTGATGGCACTCTGGTGCCCGAAGACCCGCAAGCCGCCCCGTTGCTTGGCCCACCGCCCATTGCCATCCATGATGACAGCTACGTGAGCCGGAATATTACGCGTATCGATTTCGGCCTTGCCGGTCATTTTGCGGTTTCGCTAAAAGAGGCCGCAAGTTACGAAAATGGTTGCATACGGCCGGGCTTTCGCCCGTCGCAACGGCCAATGAGCAAGGAAAACCACTTCTCATTCACCCATATTACTCAAAGCAGTGTGCTATTTCAATAGTTCTTTGTTGTTCTTGTAGGAATCCGGACAGTGGATTTTATAGAAAGTATAGGATAGGCTCAACCCATTGTAGTAGTACCAATCTTGGTCGTGCGGATTCACCAAAAATGCCGATTGGTCACCGAGTTGGTCCAGTTGGTCGGTAAGCGCCTTGCGCGCTCCTACCTCCAATCCAAGGTTCCAGTGGGTCGAAAGGGCCAGTTTGGCTCCTACCCCTACCGGAATGGCAAAACCAACCATAGCGCCCTTGCGACTCAGAGTTCCTAATCCAGCATCGCTCACCGTGGTGGTGTTAGCATAGAAGATGGCCACTCCCCCAAAAAGATACGGCGTAAAATGCACCTTATCCGTGCGCCGATGGAAATCCAGGAAATTATATTCCACTACTGCAGAGGCTTCGACCAGCCCGCCCTTGGTATTTGCCTGGCGATAGGCCTGCAAAGGCGGCACAGCGCCATTGACGCCGCTTACATTGCCATCAGCGGCCCGAAGCAGACCAGCTGTGAGCCCACCGCGTAGCGTAATGGGCACTGAAACATCTTTGCGGTAAAATGCAGTCAGTGCGGGGCGGTTGTTCTGGAACTGATAGCGAGGTGATATTTCACCCCGATAGTTAGTGGCTCCTAAGCCCACCCCAATTTCGCTGGTATTCTGGGCCTGCGCGGGGGCTATAAAAAACATACTCCCCGCCTGCACGAAGCAAGCGAGGAGCGTTTTGCAAAAAGTCGAATTCGTCATTTAAGCTAGTTGCTGACTGAAGAAGTGAACTGCACTAGCCAGATTCCGCAGCTTAGCGGAATTTGGGGTTCTTGATGCGGGGAGTCAAAATGTAGTTCAGGGTTACACCGGTAACGATGTACCAGTCTGTCCTATTGCCCGAGTCACCACGTTGGCTGGTGGGGTCTGTGAAATGCGCAAACTCACCGGTTTGGCTTTTGGTAATGCCATTGCCGAAATACAACTGCTGCGGCGATGAACTAATGCTAGCTACCGGAGCATATTTGCCACCTACATCATCAATGTAGTCAGTAAAGGTTTTGCGGAATCCAACTTCCAAGCTGGCATCGAAGTTTCTGTTGATACGGTACCGGATACCGCCACCGAAAGGAATTGAAATTTGATATTTGCTATACGCTGTCGCCTGACCTTCCGTTTTCAGCGACTGCAGGTCAACGTAAGTACCATCCGAGTAGAGGCCTTGTGGGTTGTTGTAGAAACCCGCAATGCCACCGAACACATAAGGCACGAAGTCAGGACGCTTCAGATAGTTGTTCCGGTTTTCAATCAGGTCGATAACAGCTACGGCTGAAGCCTCGATGATATCGTTGCGGAACGTAAAATTGCGATTACGACGGAAACGTGCGTTTGGGTCGCTCACACCGTTGGTAGCAAGTTCGTCGCTGCCGGTAATACGGCCGTAGGTGAGGCCAAAACGACCCGACAGGCGAGGATAAAATCGACGGGTGATGGAGACACCGGCACCTAAGCGGGTAGCACCGGGCCGGAGGCTGGTGAAATTGGTAACAGGCGTAACATCACCAAAATAGTTTACAGCGTTTAAGCTAAAGCCAACCGAGTTGTACTGCTTCCGCTTGCTAAATTGTTGCGCATCTGCCTCAGGTGTGACTACTAAAGCCAAACCGAGCACGAATGCGGTTGAATAGGTGAAAATATTTTTCATAAGGCAACGAAAGTGATGATGCTAGGTAGGAGTTTGAGGCTTGGGCAGTGAATGCGCAGTTTCAGACAGTCACAAAAGTAGGCTATGGCAGGAACTAAAAAAACTTTCCACGATTTTTTCAAGAAAAAACTTCGCGCACTACACCTGAATGCCAGCCGGATTGCGCCGGTCGAGGCCCCAATTGAGTTTGCTGCGCAAGGTGCTCAAAAAGTTAACATGATTCAGTTTTACTAGACGGGCATTAAAATTTTCACGACGAACAGCAATCTGAACGGAAGCTTCGACGGGTAGGGAGCGAGAGTCAAGCGCCAGCATGTAGCTAGTACTACGGCCTTCAATTTCGAAGGATATCACGCTCTGGTCAGACACGACAAGGGGCCGCACGTTCAGATTGTGGGGGCATACGGGAGCGATGATAAAATTGTTTGTCTGCGGGAGCATAACAGGGCCGCCGCAGCTAAGCGAATAGCCGGTGGAGCCGGTGGGCGTAGCCACGATAAGGCCATCGGCCCAGTAGGAATTCAGGTATTCGCCGTCGATATAAGTATGAACGACAATCATGGATGAAGTGTCGCGCTTGAGGACACTGAATTCATTGAGGCCGAAGTTGAGACTACCGAAGACGTCGGGGTCGGTGTCGACGCGGATGAGGCTGCGTTCTTCAATGTTGAAGTGGCCTTTATAGAGCGCATCGATGGCTTGGGCAATGCGGTCGGGAGTGATGGTGGCCAGGAAACCGAGCCGGCCGGTATGGATGCCGAGAATGGGGATTTGCAGGCTGCCGACGTAGGTAACTGTATCGAGCAGAGTGCCGTCGCCGCCGATGCTGAGTACGTACTGCACGCCGCGCAGCGAATCGCCGCGGCGGAAGCTGGTAGTCCCTTCGGGCAGACGCAAACGGTTGTCGAGGAAGGTGCGGAACGATTCACCGATGAGCACTTCGGCGCGCCGGGCAGTGAGGTCGTCGAGTAGTGCCTGAATGGCCGGGGCGGCTTCGTCGTCGAATGGCTTGCCGAGGATGGCGATTTTCATGCAGAAAGTGAGAAGGGGGTAATAGCAGCCGCAGGAAAATTCGATAACAAAATCATAACTGGCTTTACGAACCGAACAAGCCTAAATCGGAAACTCGGCCCGGAAAAAGTAGCCGGTTTGCCCTAAACCATTGAGGGTGTATTCGGCGGTGAACACGCGGTCGTAGTACGTGACGAGGTGCAGGCCGAGGCCTAATGCCCGCAGGAAATGATTGGGAAGGCGATTTTGAGGAATAGTATTAGGAGCTACGACGTAGCCGGCATCAGCAAAGATATTACCGTAGAGGGCGAGCGGGATGGTGTTGACCTTCGGATTGTCAATAGAGCCCAAGCGAATTGTTTTGGGTTCGAAGAGGCGATACGACAGTCCCTGCTGCACCAAGCCGTAGTGACGACCGTCGATAACGTACTCATCGTAGCCGCGCACGAGGTCGTCGTAGCCCAGCGCCCGGGCATCGGGGTAGCCAAAGGCGCGAGCCAGCCGGGCCTGGGCACTCACACCGAGGCTGTAGTAGAACTGGTGGCCCAAGGAAAGGTATCGGGAATAAGTGGCGCGCAGCGTGGTGAGTGAGGGAGTGGTGTTATCAAAGAAAACGCGGTGCGTGAGACTAACCTGGGCATACTGGCCGGTGAGCGGATAAGCGAAGGTGTTGCGTTGGTTGCGGGTGCTGCTGAGTGTGAAATCGAGAAATTCACGCTGGGTGCGGCCCAGGAAGTACTTGGGATTGTAATAGTTGGCCGAGTCGCTGATTTGCTCGCGGTGGTAAGAAACGTCGAAGGCGGTGCGGAACTGTACGGTGTGCCGGAAACGCAGCCCGGCCGTGGCATAGAAGCGCTGGATGGGGAAATTATCGTCGGCCCGCAGGGGGGTGAGGCGGTCATCGAGCGTACGGTAATCGAGGGTGTGGCTTTGGAAATAAGATGCGCCAACGCCGAAACCTAGCCGACGGTAGCGGCCCAGGCCGGGCACTTCGTAAAACAGCTCATACTTGCGGTTGAAACCCAGCTGGAGGTTGGCGATGAGCTGCTCGTTGCGGCCCCGGAAGTTGACGCGGGTGAGGTGTAGGCCGTAATCGACACGCCGCCAGCGGTCGGGGCGGTTGAGCCAGGAGCGCAGGTTGCGGTCGGCCAGCGAGAGAATGGGCACCGGGAAAGTGTACCACCGCTCCTGCACGCCGAACACGACGAGCCACTGGCCGCCCGCGCAACTGGCCTGCACCACCACGGCGTGGAATAGCTGAAGGTTGAAGAGCCGTCGGCGATTGGCTTCGAGGCGGGCGGGCAGGTCGGCCAGGGACAGGGTGTCGCCCTCCTTAAAATCAAGCTCCGCCCGCAGGATGCGCTCCTTGGTAATGGCATTGCCGGCGAACAGTATGCGGCCCACGGCAGCGCGGGTGGCACCAGAACAGGGCAGTACGCGCACCAGCGTATCGGTGGGGGCTACTACCGGGCGCAGGGGGCGCGGCAATGTATCGGCCGGGGCCGGGGTAGGCACCAGCACTTGCAACAATAGTAACAGGAAGCCTAACACCCGATTATCAGACGTTCAGGTAGCGCAACAGGGAGTCGAACCGGTCCTGCTCGTCTTCGTTGGCGACGACGGTACCGCTGAACTGGGCCGTAACAACGTAGCCAAATCGCTCCAGCGTGGCCGTGATGCGCGCCAGGTTATCGGTATTGAGCTTGAGCGTGAGCCGAATACGGTAGGGGTCAACTTCATCCTGCGCGACAATAGCACTGATGATTTTGGCGTTGTTCTCCTCAACGTAACGGCTGATTTGGGTGAGCGAATAGTCCCGCTCCTCCATGCTGAGCACGATGATGCCGCCCTGGCCACCGGCCGGCTGCTGGCCGAAGGCAGCCAAGGCATCGGCAATGGTGACGACGCCGGCATACTCATGGCGCTCATCGACCACAGGCACCAGCTGAATCTTGTTCTGGATGGCCAACTCCATTACGCGGTAGAAGTGCTGGTCGGGGCGCACGAAGGCATCGGCGAAGCCTAGGGCCAACTCCGAGAGTGGCGTTTCGGGGTCGTCGAAATCGGCCAGGTCGGCTTCCGTTACGAGGCCACGGTAGCGGCGCTGGTCGAGCACGGGCAGCTGGGCTACGTGAAACTCATCGAGCCAGCGAGCTGCTTTGCCCGCCGAATCGGTGCCCTTCAGGGGCGGAATCATTTCGTTGAGTAAGTCTTCGGCGAGCAGGGCGGGCATATTCTCCGGGAAATAAAGGTTCTTAAATTATAAATGATGAATTAGCCAAAGCATCATAGCATGAAAACGGAATAACGTTAAAGCGAACGCGGGTTTAGATGACAAGGTACAAGGTAAGGGAGCTGGTGATTTGGGCGAACAACAATCGGGCCGCCAAAAGGATAACCGCCGTTTAGGCAGTTGCAGCCGGCTGGACTTCAACACTACGCAAAAACCCGCGCAGGTAGGCATTGAAGGCCGCGGGGTGCTCCATCATGGGGGCGTGGCCGCAGTGGTCGACGAAGCGCAACTCGGCGTGGGGCAGCAGGCGGGCGAACTCGTGAGCCACCGGCGGCGGGGTGATAGTGTCGTTCAGGCCCCAGACCAATAGCACCGGCACCGTGATTTTCGCCAGCTCCTTGCTCAGGTTGTGGCGCTGGGCCGAGCGGGCAATGGCAATGATGCGCAGGCATTTGGCATTGGAGTTGGTCACGGTGAAGACTTCATCAATCAGCTCTTTGGTGGCCACGGTGGGGTCGTAGAAGGTGTAGCCAACCCGCTCTTCAACATAGGCGTAGTTGCCGCGCTTGGGAAATGAGCCCCCCATGCTGTCTTCGAAGAGCCCGCTACTACCGGTAAGCACCAGGCTATCGACGCGGGCCGGGTTCTTGAGCGTGTAAACCAGCGCAATGTGGCCGCCAAGCGAGTTACCCAGCACCCTGAACGCGCCCGGCAAGGCCAGCGCCTCCACAAAACCTTCGACGTAGGCCACGAGCCCGGGTACGCCGGCCTGGCTGAGGGGCATGTCGTAGATGGGCAGCAGCGGGATGATGACGCGGTGGCTGGAGGAAAACTCACGCACCACTTCCTGCCAGTTGCTCAGGGCTCCAAACAGACCGTGCAGCAGCAGCAGTATTGGTCCCTGGCCCTCGTCCACGTATTCGTACCCGTGCTGGTGCTGGCGGCGCAATTCCATCGTAACGAAATGATTAGTAATTGATGGTCAGAAGGTAATGGTGCGCGGTTAGGTAGGTCCTGCGAATAACCGTTCATCAACCGTTCAACACCAACCGCTGACCACTAAATAGTGGTTTAGGCAATGATACAACAACGCAGCCAATTGCCCAACATGCCCAGTCCGTGCGGCGTGAGCAGGGCTTCGGGGTGGAACTGCACCCCGTATAGCGGCAACGTGCGGTGGCGCAGGGCCATAAGCTCGGGCTGCGGGCCGGTGGTGTGCGCCAGGGCCAGCAGCGCGCCCGGCAGCGGCTCGCTGACAATGAGCGAGTGATAGCGCGTGACGTCCTGCTCGGCGGGCAGGCCGGCGAAGAGCGGGTCGGCTGGGTTGCAGCGCATGCGCGTGACTTTGCCGTGCATGGGCCGGGCGGCCCGCACCACGGCCGACCCAAAAAATTCGCCCAGTGCCTGGTGGCCCAGGCACACGCCCAGCATCGGCACGGTTTGATGGTAGGCGCGGATGAGGGCCGGCATAACGCCGGCAGCGGCGGGCGTGCCCGGGCCAGGCGAGAGGACTACCGCATCGAATCCGGGCACATTGAGGTCATCCAGGGATACGTCGTTGCGGCGCACGACAACTTCAGCCCCCAGCTGGCATAGGTAGTCAGCCAGCGTGAAGGTGAAGGAATCGAAATTGTCGAGCAGCAGCAGGCGCATGAGTTTGGTTAAATGTTAAGCGTGAGGAGTTAAGAAACACGGGTGATGGACTTTACGGCTCACAACGCTTAACTCGTTACGCTTGACTTTTAACTTTTTACAAAGGCCGTTTTTATCCGCCCCAGCAGGTTGTGGGCAAAGGGCAGCACATAGCCAGTAATTTGCAGGGCCAGTGGGGTGGCCTGCTGCACGATAGGCAGCACCTGCGAGCCCGCCACCAGCCCGGGCGATAGCAGATGCAGGCCCGCCAGCCGGGTGCCGTGTAGCAGCAGGCTCAAGCCGAGTATCCATTTGATAACGCCGGCCGTGCCGCCCAACAGATTATCGAGCACCCCCAGCGGGGTGAGGTGCACGGCGGTTTTCAGCAGCCCGCCCAGCAGGTGCACACCCCACATAATAGCCACGAAAACCAGGGCGAATGACAGCAGCGGCAGCAGTCCGAACGCGTCGCCCACGTACTGCCGCACCAGCGGCACGGCCGCCGAGAGCAGACTGAGCCCGCCCACCACGGCCAGCACAAAGGCCAGCAGGGATACCACTTCCAGCACCAGCCCGCGCCGGTAGCCCTTCACGGCCCCAATGCCCAGCGGCAAGAGCAGCAGAATGTCGAGGGCCGTCATCTTTTCAATGGGCAATTAACAAGGAGCAATTAACAATTTTAGCGAGCAGCTTACTCAGGATTGTTTGTTATCAATTGCTCATTGCTCATTGATTTACAGGTTGGTGTTGTTCAGCAAATGGCCCAACACGTCGGAAATACGTTTGCCATCGGCCTGGCCGGAAAGCTCACGGGCGGCCACGCCCATTACTTTGCCCAGGTCGGAAGGGCCGGTGGCACCCACGCGCTGAATGATGTGGACCAGCTTCTCGACCAAATCGGCTTCGGTGAGCTGGGCGGGCAGGAACTCTTCGATAATGGCCAATTCGGCGAGTTCGGTTTCTTCGAGGTCGGAGCGGAACTGCTCTTTGTAGATGGCGGCGGCATCGCGGCGCTGCTTGGCGGCTTTGTTGAGCAGCTTGAGCTCGGCTTCGGGCGTGAGGCCGTCGGCGCTGGCTCCGTCGGCGGTTTCGGCCAGCATGATTTGCGATTTGATGCTACGCAAGGCGGTTAGGCGCACTTTGTCTTTGGCGAGCATGGCCTGCTTAATGGAAGCGTCGATGGTGGTTTTGAGCATGGGGAAGAGAATTGGCGCGTTGGCGCGGGTAAAAAATTCAGGATTGAGGGGCCGCTAGGGCATCCAGTAATGCGGCTGGCTGGTCGAGGTACAGCGCCAGGCGGCGAGCGGTGCGGCGGATACCATACGGCCCGGTTACGAGTACCGGGGCCGCAAAGGTCAGCATTACGTTGGGAGCCGTGAGCAGGGGGCGCGCCAGGTTCAACGTTTCTGCATCAGCGGCGAAGTCGCCGCGCAGCTGCTCGGCGGAGGGCCAGTTGCTACGCGGCACCACGACTTGCCAGACAAAGCCGACCCGCACCAGTAACACATCGGCCGTGAGCACAGTGGGTTGCAACCGGACGGCGTGGCCGTGCGCAATGAACAGCAGCAAAGCATACGCATCGGCCACGAGCAGCCAGCCGGCAGCCACCGGGCTCCAGAGGCGTACCAGTAAGTCCAGGGCCGCACTTTCGATAACCAGTCCGAAACAGGCAACGACCAGCAACGCTCCAAAGCCCGACTCGCGGTGGCTGGCGAGGGCAACTGTGCCCGGCGGCACCGTGGGCGTGGCTTCCCACCAGCCGAGCACGGCAAAGCGCAGCATGTCGAGCTCGGCTACCAGCAGCACGCCGACTTCGCCCAATACCTGCCCGGCGGCCAGCCGTAGGCGAAGCAGGGGCCGGGTTTCGTGGGCCCCGGCGGCCTGGTAGGCCCGCAGCAGCGCCCGGCTCCGAATGGCCAGCGCCAGCAGCGTACCGCCTTCGAGCACGGCGGGCAGCAGCCGCAGTAGCCGCCGCGAGGGCCATTGCGGCGCGGGCAGCAACCAACAGGCCAGCGCCAGGCAGGCCCCGATTACCGTAATCAACACCAGGGGCGACAGCCGGTAGCGGCGCAGCAGCAGCACGTAGAACAGCAGTGGCAGCCCCACCAGCACGTCGAATAGCACGGCCCACGACAGGGCCGGGTGCTGCGGAAATGCAGGCAGCCGCACAATGACGTGTTCGGTACCCACCACCAGCAAAGCCAGCGCGGCAAATAGCAGCACGGGCCGTAGCCGAATAGGCAGGGAAGAAGTATTCGTCATAAGAAGGCCCCGGCCCCGGACGGGCGGCGGCAGCGGGCGTATTTTCGCCCCGAAGCTACGGCAACCGGCCGATGTTACCGGTTAGCGGTTGTGCTTCTTTCATCTTACAAGCTCTCCCCTCTCGTGACCAAGCTCAGCGTCAATATCAACAAACTGGCTACCCTACGCAATGCCCGGGGCCACAACCGCCCCGACATTCTGCAGGCCGCGCGCGACATTGAGCGCTTCGGGGGCGAGGGCATTACGGTGCACCCGCGCCCCGATGAGCGCCACATTCGCTACCAGGACGTGCGCGACCTCAAGCACGTTGTGACCACCGAGCTGAACGTGGAGGGCAACCCCACCCCCGACTTTGTGGCCCTGTGCCGCGAAGTGCGGCCCGAGCAGGTGACGCTGGTACCCGACGCGCCCGACGCCATTACCTCGAACGCAGGCTGGGACGTGGTGACGCACCAGCAATTCCTGCGCGACGTGGTGGCCGAGCTGAAATCGTTCGGGGCCCGCGTCAGCATCTTCCTCGACCCCGACGTGCGCCTGGTAGAAGCCGCCGCGAGCACCGGCACCGACCGCATCGAGCTCTACACCGAAGCCTACGCCGTGCACTACCTCGCTGACCGCGAAGCCGCTGTGGCTCCCTACCGCGCCACGGCCGCCCGCGCCGGCCAGCTGGGCCTGGGCGTGAACGCCGGCCACGACCTCGACCTCGGCAACCTGGCCTGGCTGCACCAGCAGCTGCCCGAACTGGCCGAGGTCAGCATTGGCCACGCCCTGGTATGCGACGCCCTCTACCTGGGCCTGGAGAATACGGTGCAGCTATACCGGCGGCAGCTTAAATCAGTTAACAATTAACAGTGAGCAGTTATCAGTTTCGTTCTGCATTGTTCACTGCTAATTATTAATTGTTAACTGAATTATATATGCCCCGCCATTCCCTAGCCGAGTTCGACGCCCTCCCCTACCCCGTGCTCGATGTGCGAGCCCCCATCGAGTTTGCGCAGGGCCACGTGCCGGGCGCGCTCAACCTGCCCTTGTTCACCGACGAGGAGCGGGCGAGTATCGGCACCACTTATAAGCAGCTGAGCCAGGAGCGGGCGGTGCACCTGGGCCTGGAGTTTTTTGGGCCGAAGATGTCGGTGCTGATAAAACAGGCGAAAAAGCTGGTGCCAAGCAAAGAAGTACGCCTGCACTGCTGGCGCGGCGGCATGCGCAGCGGCGCGGTGCTTTGGCTACTGGAGCTGGCCGGCTTCAAAGTGCATCTGCTCGACCACGGCTATAAGGACTACCGCCGGGCAGTGCTGGCCTCGTTTGCCCAGCCCCGGCAATGGCGGGTGCTGGGTGGCCTCACGGGCAGCGGCAAAACCGATGTGCTGCACCAGCTGGCGGCCATCCCCGGCCAGTTGGTGCTCGACCTCGAAGGCTTAGCTAATCACAAGGGCTCCGCTTTCGGGGCCATCGGGCAGCCGGCACAGCCCACGCAGGAGCAGTTCGAGAACAACCTGGCGGCGGCATTGGTAGCCCTGCCCACCCATGCCCCCATTTGGGTGGAAGATGAGAGCCGACAGATTGGCCGGCTCACCATTCCGCCCGGGCTGTTTGCCCAGCTCCAAGCGGCCCCGCGCTTCGTGCTGGAAGTGCCCCGCGCCGCCCGCGTAGCCAAGCTGGCGGCCGAGTATGGGGCTGAAGACCCTGCGCTACTGGCGGCAGCCATCGAGCGCCTGCAAAAGCGCCTTGGCGGCCTGGCCACCCAGCAGGCGCTGGCCGCCGTCGAGGCCGGCGACTTCTCGCTGATGGTAGAGCGGGTGCTCGACTACTACGACAAGACCTACACGCACGGCCTAACCCCGCGCCCCGACGAGCCGCCGCGCACTTTTGTGCCCGTACCGGGCTGCGACGCAGCGGCCAATGCCGCCGCGCTACTGGCTACTTCTTCGGCCGGGTAGCAAATGGTTTTCGGGAGTTATCTATCCAGTGGGCGCGGCTAAATAACCGCGCCCGTTGTACTTTGGCTTCCCCGTCAGTTACCGAGCTATTTAATGTTTTTAGCTACGGATTACTTATCGCGCTTTCTCCACCCCCTTTTCCTATTTTTATTTCTCCACTTTTCCCCACTTTTCTCATGTTTGCATCCCTACAAACCCGACTCAAACGAGCTAGCCGGTGTCTGCCAATAGCTTTGCTGCCATTTGCGGCACACGCCCAGTTCAACTATGCCCTTAGTAATGCTGCGAACGTAGCTGGCACTTACACCGACTTAGGTACTACGGGTGCGGCCATAGCTACGGCCAACACCGACGATGCTAACTCGGCAGCGCAACCTATCGGTTTTACGTTCAATTACAGCGGCACAGCCTTTACGCAATTTGTACTGAACACGAACGGCTTTATCAAGTTGGGAGCTACGGCCCCATCGGCAACGGATTTGTTTCTGCCTGAATCGCAAACGGCTACGCAGATTGACCCTTTTGAGAGCACTAACCCAGCCGATATCAACATACTGGCCCCCTTCAACTTCGACCTAACCGCTGGCTCGGCAATGGGCGGCACCGAGTATCGCCTCACCACTTCCGGCACGGCTCCTGACCGGGTGTGCACCATCCAGTGGAAGAACGTAGCCGACAAAACCATGAGTAAGGACCAGCAATATGGTTCCATGAACTTTCAGGTGAAGCTGTACGAAACGAGCAATACTATCGAATTTGTATATGGCACGGCTGTACAAGGCACTTTGCCTGATGTCTTCCGCCTTGCAGTAGTGGGCATCAAGGGTACAGGCATCAACAGTGGCCAATCGCTGGTGGTTACCAAAGCTAGTAGCGAAGCCTGGGGGGCAGCAACTTTTCTCGATGGCTTTTACACTGCTAATGGCCATAATTTTCGAGGAACTATTCGCCCCGATGCCGGCCGCACTTATCGCTTCGGTGCTACGGTGGTGTCTGCCAACGACGCTGCAGTAAAGGCCGTTTACACGTTGGGCACAGTTTCGAGCATATATAGCTCCCCAGTAGTTGTGCAAGCCCTCATCAGCAACCCCGGCACTAATACCCAAACCAACCTGCCCGTGACGCTAACAGTGAGCGGTGCCACCACCTACACCAACACGCAAACCATTGCGACGCTGGCCCCGGGTGCTTCGACAACCCTCACCTACTCCGTTCCCATAGCCGCCACCACCGGTACCAACACCGTGTTGGTAACCGTACCTGCAGATGATGCTAATTCCAATAACACGAAAACCGCCACTCAAACCGTCACTTCATCTGCCTTGAGCCATTTTCCGGCCGGCACAACCGCGTATACTAGTGGCATTGGGTCGAATAATACAGCCAACGTACTGCTGTTTGTACGCTATCGGGCTAACGCGGGTAGTGCCATCCAGACAATAAAGCCCACGTTTTTAAACGTTAGCGGCTCGACTTACCAGGTTCTTATTTACGGTGCCAACGCGACGACCAGCCAACCAGGCACACTGCTCTACACATCTCCCACGCTCACTCAGCCCAAGAATGATGGAGCGGTTTCGGTGGCAGTTCCTAACGTACCCGTCAATGGGGACTTTTTTGTTGCTGTAAAACAACTGGGCACAACGAATATTGGCTTAGCTTTCTTAACTGATAATCCACTCCGTCCTGCCACTTTTTACTTTTCGTCAGATGGGGTTGCATTTACTGACTTGGCCACAGCTTCTTTCGCTCCCAAGCTAGCCATTGATGTTACTTTAGCCACCGCCACCGCTACCCGCAACGAAGCCCTCGCCGCCGCCGTGTCGGTAGCGCCCAACCCTGCCCACCAGCGCTTCACGCTGAGCGTGCCCGCCGGCGGCCTGCGCGCGGCCACGGCCACGCTGGCCAACACCCTGGGCCAAACCGTGCAGACGCGCCAACTGAGCCTGCCCGCCGCGGGCGGCACTGCCGATTTCGACGTGAGCCGCCTCGCGGCTGGCATCTACACCCTCACCCTGCAAGCGGGCAACGACTTGGTCGTGAAACGCGTGGTGGTGGAATAGTAGCTTACATCTTCGCATAGAAAATGGCTGCTCCGGTATCGGGGCAGCCATTTTTGCTTTTGGAATTCGGGCGCTGATTTCAGCTAATCGGGACTTTGCGCAAAATCGCCTCAATCAAATCCTGGGTGCGGATGCCGTCGGCCTCGGCCTCGTAGGTGAGCAGGATGCGGTGGTTGAGTACATCGGCAGCTACGTCCTTCACGTCTTCGGGCAGCACGTAATCGCGGCCGTCGAGGTAGGCCACGGCCTTGGCACCGCGGTGCAAGGCAATGCTGGCCCGGGGGCTGGCCCCAAACTGCACGGCGTGGGCAAATTCGGGCAGGTCGTAGTCGGCCGGGCGGCGGGTGGCAAACACCAGCTCGATGAGGTATTTTTCCAACGTCTCGGAAATCTGCACCTGATTGATTTGCTGACGAATACCGAAAATATCGTCTTTGGTCAGGATGGGCTGCACGTCCTCCACGAAGCTGAGATTGGCCATCCGGCGCATCACCTCCAGCTCGTCGGTCTTCTTGAGATAGTCGACGTGCACTTTCAGCATGAAGCGGTCGACCTGCGCTTCGGGCAGCGGGTAGGTGCCTTCCTGCTCCACAGGGTTCTGGGTCGCCAGCACCAGAAAGGGCAAATCGAGCGGATACGTAGTTTCGCCAATGGTGACCTGCTTCTCCTGCATGGCTTCGAGCAGGGCGCTCTGCACCTTGGCCGGCGAGCGGTTGATTTCGTCGGCCAGCACCAGATTGGCGAAAATCGGTCCCTTCTTCACTTCGAAGACGGACTGGTTCTGGTTATAAATCATGGTCCCCACCAAATCGGAGGGCAGCAAGTCGGGCGTAAACTGCACCCGCTGAAAGTGCAGATGCAATACCTTGGCCAACGTCGAAATCGTGAGGGTTTTGGCCAGGCCGGGCACTCCTTCAAGCAAAATATGCCCCCCCGTGAACAAGCCAATGAGCAACCGGCCGAGCAGCTGCTGCTGGCCCACCACCACCTTGCCCATCTCGGCAAATACCTGGCGGATGATGGGATGGTAGTCGACGGGAGCGGCCGGCGAAGCGGAAGCGTCGGAAGCAGGAAGCATAAGGCAGAGCGAAAGCGGGCGAAACAGCCGCCGCAAGGTAGCTACCAGCCCGCTAGTGTCGCTTTGGCCTCGGCAGCACCACTTGCAAGCAGCCCACGGCAGCAGCGCCCAATACCCGCCACATTACCTTTAAGTTGATTTCCACGGCGCAAACCAGTTACGGGGCGTTGTTCCCTGTTTCTTTGTGCCTAAGCCCCCCAGCCAGCAAAACCATGCAGCCGACGCTGCCGTAATTACTATCTGAGCCTACTGCTTTTTTGAATATATAGTTTTTATAATAAACAAACGAAACAGGTGCCATCCAGCCTACGTTGTTTATCCCAGAAATTATTTACATTTAGCAACTGTAACGCCTGGTTCCGCGGCCCAGCCATCACCTTAATTTTAGCATCCCTGCATGAAATCATTTTTCCTCACCCGCTTGGTTCCGGCATTCGTTATGTTAATAGCCGTCGGCGGAACTGTTCTGGCTCAAGCCCCTGCTGACGGTGGCCCCTCTCCTACTGGCCCCACGGCAATCCCGCTTGATGGGGGCGTTTCGCTATTGCTCGCCGGTGGCCTCGCCTATGGCCTCAAGCACCTGCGTAACCGCCGCAAGCGCACCAAGTAAGCCATCCCCTTTTTGGGCTATAATGCCCTAATCTGCGGCGCGCTCCCCTATGGGAAAGGGCCGCCAAATACTGTTTCTTCGTCTCCTCGCCTCCCAATACGCATGCAGACCTCCCTGCCCCGCCCTGTCGGCAACCAGCTACTTTTCCGGTTTTTGCTGGTAGCGACCGCGATGTATCTGGTCTGGTTTTTTGGCTACGTGCAGTGGTTAGCTCACGATGGCTGGCTCGACACTGCTTTGTGCAATAACATTGCGAGCAGCGGGGTGGCCTTGCTGCAAATCCTGCATTTTTCGGCTACGCTCGACACCCACATCCCGGCGCTGGTGCTAATGGCCGGCGAGCAATCGGTGATAGTGGGGCCGCCCTGCAACGGACTGGTGCTCTATGCCCTGTTTGCGGGGTTTGTACTGGCCTTTCCGGGACCCTGGAGGCGCAAGGCATGGTTTATTCCATTGGGCATTGCCCTTATCTGGCTACTAAACGTGGTGCGGGTGGCGGCGCTCGCCATCAACCACCACTATTCACACCAAACGGTTGACTTCAACCACCACTATACGTACACGTTTGTGGTATATAGCTGCATTTTCGGCCTCTGGATGCTTTGGGCACGACGATTAGCCACGCCATCCCAAATGGCCTAACGACTTTGGGGCTCTCTTCTTCTCCGCCTTCACTTGATGCCGTACCGGCAACGCGCCAGTATTCGGGTCCGGGCCGCTGGCTACTGGTAGGCGGTTTGATGCTGGCGCTACTGTTGCTAGGGCTCTACAACGAACAGGTCCTGGCAGCCCTGACGACCGGGTGGCAGCACGCGCTGGCAACCCTGGGCCTAGCTAATACCGTCAGCGCCATGCAGAACGGTATCGATGCGGGCATTACCCGGCGCTTGCTGCCAGTCGTGGCTACTTACGCAGCCCTGTACTTGGGAACCTGCTTGTTGATACTGTACCTGGTACTCAGGCCCGCGCAATGGCAACTAGCGTGGCGCCTGTACGCGGGAGCTTTGGCAGCCTACGTCCTTATTGTCGTGTTAGCCAAGCTGGCTGGCAATATCGAGTGGGCGTATCGCCTCAGCCGCCACCTGCTCGATTTTGTGGTGAGCCCGCTGCCTGTGGCGGGGCTGTACGTGCTGTTCCGGGCGGGCTTTGGGCCGGCGGTAGAAGCCGCACCCACACACGCAGCTGCCGGGCCAGATATTACTAACGGACCGGAACCAAGCTGATAGCGCAGCCGCCGCCGGGGGCCAGCGGCACGCGCAGAGTGGTGCCGGCCGTCACGGTCCGGGTGCTGATGCGGTAGGCTTCGGGGTTGGTCTTCCAGTCGGTGCCGGGGGCGTCGGCGTAGAGGGTGGCGGTGTAGCGGCGGCCTTTGGGCAGGAAATTCAGGTTGAGCATGGCGGTGCGGCGGGCGGCATTGGTAATGGCTCCCAGAAACCACCGCTCACCACCCTTCTCCAGCCGGGCGGTGCTAATGTATTCGCCGGGTTCGGCTTCGAGCACGCGGGTATCGTCCCAATCAACGGCCACGTCTTCGATGAAGCGAAAGGCGTCGGTGTGGGCGGCGTAGTTTTCGGGCAGGTCGGCCGCCATTTGCAGGGGCGAGTAGAGCACCACGTACAGGGCCAGCTGCTTGGCCAGGGTGGTGTGCACCTGCCGCTCGGGGTGCTCGGGCTCGTAGTTCCTCAGCTTGAAAATGCCGGGCGTGTAGTCCATCGGGCCGCCCATAAAGCGGGTGAAGGGCAGAATCGTTTCGTGCGCGGGCGGATTGCCTTCGGGCGTAAAAGCGTTGTACTCGTTGCCCCGGCCGGCCTCGCTGGCCAGCCAGTTCGGGTAGGTGCGCGAGAGGCCAGTGGGTCGTACCGATTCGTGCATATCGACCGTAACGTGATGACGGGCAGCCATTGCAGCCACGCGCACGTAGTGGTTACTCATCCACTGGCCATCGTGGTGCTCGCCGCGCGGAATGATGCGGCCCACGTAGCCGGTTTTCACGGCCGGGTAGCCGTAGCGGTTCATAAAGCGGTAGGCGGTGTCGAGGTGCTGCTCGTAGTTGGTGGCCGCGCCCGAGGTTTCGTTGTGCATAATCATGCGCACGCCCTTGCCGGCAGCATACTGCTGAATTTCGGCCACATTGAAATCGGGATAAGGGGTTACGAAGTCGAACACCGGCTCTTTCCAGTTGCCGAACCAGTCTTCCCAGCCCACGTTCCAGCCCTCCACCAGCACGCCGGCGATGTGGTGGGCGGCGGCGAAGTCGATGTAGCGCTTCACATTGGCGGTGGTGGCCCCGTGGTGGCCGTGCGGCAGCAGCTGGCCAGCGGCATTCAGGGTGTCGGCGCTGTTGGCGTAGCTCCACGAGCTTTTGCCGGTTTGCATCTCCCACCACACACCCACAAATTTCATGGGCTTAATCCAACTGGTGTCAGCGATTTTGCTGGGCTCATTCAGGTTCAGAATGAGTTTGCTGGCGAGAATATCGGCCGCTTTATTGCTCACGATGATGGTGCGCCAAGGCGTGTGGCCGGGGGCATGCAGGTAGGCTTTGGTGCCCACGGCGTCGGGCACGAGGCGGGCCGTGAGGCGGCGCGTGGCACGGTCGACATGTAACTGCATGGCCGGGTAGTCGACCTGCGCGGCTTCGTGCAGGTTCATATACAGACCATTTTCGGCTTTCAGCATCAGCGGGGTAGCCACGAGTTGGGCGTCGGGGGCTTCGCGCACGGCAATAGCGGTGGAGGCTTTTACCAGCGCCGTGTTGTCCACTTCGCTCAGCTTCGATACCGTGTAAGGGTACTCGTTGGTGTCGTAGTCGCCCGGAATCCAGAAGGCTTTGGGGTCGCCGGGCAGGGCAAATTCCGTTAGCTCATCGACGACGGTAAAATACTGAAGGCCAGGCTGCTTGGGCAATTCGTAGCGAAAGCCCACGCCGTCGGCAAACACCCGAAACACAAGGTCGAGCCGGCGGCCAGGTGCGGCCGCCTGACGCAGGTGCACCGTGAGCTGCTGGTAGTGGTTGCGAATGGTTTTGACCTCACCCAGCACTGGCTGCCACGTATCGTCCACGGCCTTTGTGTCGCTGCCCGTGAGCACCAGGGGGCCATCAAAGCCCTGGCCATCAGCAAAAGCCAGGCCCAGCCGCGAAGGATTGACAACCGTTTTCGAACCGTAGGCCACGGTGTAGGCTGGCCGGCCATCGGAGGCGAGCGCCACGGTCAGCCGCACGTTGCCCAGTTGGGCGTTGAGCGGCGCGACGGGCTGTGCTACGGCTGTACTCCCCGCCAGCACGGCTACTAAAAACCAGCCGTATTTTATCATAAATCAGAAGATTGATACCGCCCAAACCGGCGTTTATAAAGCAAAGAAAAGCTGGTACGCGCTTCGCAGGGCATTTTATTTCTTCAGTGCCAAGTCGTAGTACCCGCTGGCAACGCTTCGATGGTCGTACGGGGATAGGCACTCCGGTAAGGGCGTTGGGCCGGGTGGCAGTGGGCAGCGGCAGCCCAAAGGCAGGAATCGCCTCTTCTTCTGCTGGCCCACAATGGGGGTCTCGTACTAACTACAGTTTTTGGTGGTGAAAGCAGTACGCTTTCAGGCGGAAGCACCTGCAGCAAACAGCACGGGCAGCAGGTGCTTCACGCATTATAATTAAACTGAGGTTACTTTCTTTGAAAGAACTTGTAAAAACCCCACATTATCAACCAGTTGCAGTAAATTTTGTGCCCATCGAAAGAGCGGTCCATGTCATTAACCCGAAATAGCACAGGCCATTATTTTACCAGCTCGATTTTATCAATGCCACGGTTTAATCCTTGCCAGGTCATTATTCCCAACTGCCCGGGCACTACCTCCAGGGAGAAGTTTTCTCCTACTAATCCCAGGTAGCGCAAGAGTTGCTCCTCGGGTTCGGTCGGGTGCGAACCAACGGGGAAATTATACTCAAACAGAAAAAACGCCTGCGGCCCCTTGTTCTCCACAACGCGCTCGCCGCTGGCACTAAGTTCGAACTGAATCGGGTACGTTTTGGTCCGATAGTGCAGAAAACCGGTGAAATGCGGGTAGCGCGGGTCGCCGGACGCAGAGCGGGACGGCGCGGCTTGAATGGACAATGTGGCGAAATCCTGTAGCACGGTATCCCGCACGATGCCCAGCTCTCGTTGACCGACATTGTGGGTTTGAGCTTTGATATGCACCCGGCGCATCGTCCACTCGCCCACTACGGCCGGAATCAAGGCTTGGACAATTTCGGCGCTTTTCTGGTCGTAATCAACCTTATGTGCCGGCGTTGGCTCCGAAGATTTGGTGCACTGGGAGAACAGCAGGCCACTGGCCAGCAACAATGCGAGGGAGAATATTTTCATACTACTGATGGAAAGGAGTTCGCAATATCGGATAGTATTAGGCCGCGAGCAACTACCTCCACTGTGGTACCACAACGGCCAATGCCACTTATTGCGCGCATGGCTGTGCCAACCGGGTGAATGAAGAACTATTTCCCAGCCCACGCGCCTGGTATCGCCAATCGAGCCGCACCAACGACGCGCAAGGCGAAGCACGTCATACCAAGCCCATCAGCAATTTCCTCACCCCCCCGATTCGGTCGCCCGCCTAAATTCGTTGGACTGCCCTGTGCCCCAATCATCGCTGGGAGTTGAGCAAAGGCGAGCTGCCGGCAGAATTTACAACAGAAATAGCTACTGCTCAACCCAAAGCCGGTCATAAAAAGAGGCCGTTCTCGACATCGAAAACGGCCTCCTCTTGGGCAAAAATGCGATGTGGCCGCGACGAGAATCGAACTCATATCAAGCGTTTAGGAAACGCCTATTCTATCCGTTGAACTACGCAGCCATGCCGCAAAGATAAGAACAGACACCCCCGACCTACGACTTATACAGCAGCGCGATGCCGAACGAGAGCGCCGTGAGAATAATGCCCACCAGGAAAATGGTGTAGCTGGTGCGCAGCAGCCCATACTTGCGCATCAGCACTTCACCGAGGTAGTAAATATCGGTTACCATGTTGGTGTAGAGCAAGTCCTTTTGCCGCATCAAGTCGCGCATGCCGCCCTGGAAGTGGTCGAGCTTGAGCTTGGTGAACTGGCCGAAAAACAGCAGGTTGACGCGCCGGTTGGTGGCTATTTCGGGGCTTTTCTTGAGCCAGGCGAAACTCGTGACATCGGGCTGAGCCGAGAGAATAGCCGTGGTTACCGAGCCCAAGGCCGTCACCAGCAAAATGCTTACCGGGATGGCCAGCACGGGGTTGTTGCCCATGAGTGGGGCTAAGCTGCCGGCCTTGCCCATTTTGGCCCCCAGATAGGTAATGATGACCGAAATCAGCACGGCGTTGAGCTGAATCATCATGCTGGCCTTTTTATCGGCCATATCGCTCAGCTTCATGTGGTTCGAGTACATGGTGCGGAACATCGTTTCGATGCCGCGTTTGGGCTCGGCGAAGGTTTCGCTCTTTTCCTTCGTTTTTTTCTTGTCCTTTTTCTCCTTCTTCTTAAGATAGTCGCGCTGGTCTTCGATGTTTTTTTTCAGCGCCTTCTTGTACCGGTCCTTGCCGGCTTCGGACAGGTACTTGTGGGCCAGCATGAAGTTGAGCTGGAGCTCGGCCCAATCCTGAGAGGGGTAAGTTTTGTCGAGCACCAGTTCCCACTCGGTGCGCAGCAGCTCGGCGCGCGAGCGGTAGTCGTCGCGGGCCAGGTTGCTCATGTCGGCATCCACGAGTAGCTTTTCGAGCTCGGTTTCGGGTTGCGAGTCGCGGTGCGTGGCCTTAATGAGAGCTTCGATGAGCTGCACGCGAGCGGCAGGCACGCGCTGCTGCGTGAGCCAGGCGGCGGCGCGCTCCATGCTGCGAAACTCATGGCCGTCGTACACATCCAGGTAGCCCGTATCATGAAACCAAGCCGCGACGAGGAGAGCTTCGGCATCGTCGTCGTTCAGCTTGGCGTCGGGGGCCAGGGCCCGGCACTCCTTCACCACGGCCTCGGTATGAGCCAGGGCGTGATATGTGAGCTTGGGTGAAAGCTCCCGGGCCAGCAGCTCGCCCACATAGTTTTGCGCTGCTTTGGCCAGGGCCGAAGCCTTGGCCTTGGAGGGCTTGTTAGAGTCAGCATCTTTGTCGGCGTCACTTTTTTTGTCGGCGCGCTCTTTTTTGTCGTCCTGGTCGGTTTGGCTGGCTGGAACGGACACGCTGAGGTCGGCTACGAGGGCTTCGGGCGAGGCTGGCTCGCCAGCCGCAGGGCCCTGCACCACGGGGCTGGGGGTACTCGGCGCTTCGGCCCTGGCAGGTGCGGCAGCGTCCGATGAGAAGGATTCGGGGGTAAGGTCTTCCATAAGATATGCGAAGCTACGGCGGTTCGGCCGACGGGCTCGCCGGCTTTGAACGCGAAGCCCGGGACGGAAGTTAGCAAAACTGCCCTAACCGCACTGCCGTGCTTTGCGTAACGGACCTACCGGCCGTGGCCGCACTGGGAATTATATACTGTACCTGGCCCCAAACGGCCCAATAATACCCCGCGCCGTACCTTCGATTACATGACCCCACTTCGTCACCTCGCTTTTCTGTTTGCCTGCTGCCTGCCTTTTACTACGCTGGCCCAGTCTGCCAAACCTACTGCTCCGCCCAAGCCCCCCAAAGAGACGCAAAAGGAGCTGCCCGAGCCGGGCGAATCGGACCAAAACCCGCGCAACGCCCGCCCCAACTACCGCAAAACCGGCGTGAACTGGCAGCGCAACGTGCCACCAGATTCGGCCAGCATCCGCTACCGCGTGTTTCTGATTGGCGACGTGGGCAACCCCATCGCGCCCGAAAAAGGGGGCGAGCCCAGTCTCAATTTCCTGCGCCAGCAAATTATGCGCGCCGGCAAAAACAGCACGACCATCTACCTGGGCGACAATATTTACAACTACGGCATGCCCGAGGAGGGCGCGTACGACCGCAAAATTGCCGAGAAGCGCCTCACCACGCAGCTCGATATTTTCCGGAACTACCCCGGCGAAAAGTACATGACGCCCGGCAACCACGACTGGATTCAGGGCCTGCCCGGAGGCCTGGCCCAGGTGAACCGGGAGCAGGCATTCGTGGAAAACTACATGATGAAAGACTCGGCGGCGTTTTCCTACACCGGCGACTTTTTCGTGCCCCGCGACGGCTGCCCCGGCCCGTTCGAGGTGCGCGTGCAGGACGACGTGGTGCTCATTGCCCTGAATTCGCAGTGGTTCCTGACGCCTTCGGCCAACCGCCCAAGCGGCCGCAGCTGCGGGGTCGAAAAAGAGGAAGATGTATATGCTGCGCTCCAGGATGTTATCGAGCGCAATAAGAACCGCAACATCATGGTGTTTGCCCACCATCCGCTGTTCTCCGACGGTATTCACGGCGGCTACTTCACCCTGGCCGACCATATTTTCCCGCTCAGCATCGTTTTCAAATACGCCTTTTTGCCGCTGCCCATCATCGGGTCGATTTACCCGTTTGCCCGCAAGTACGGCGGCATCAACCAGGATATTCCGCACCCTGACTATCAGGCTTACCGCAAGAATTTGCTCGAGCTTTTTAGCAAGTACCCCAACGTTATTTACGCCGCCGGGCACGAGCATAATCTCCAGTACTACAAAGAAGGCAGCACGCACTTCATCGTCAGCGGTTCGGGTTGCAAAACCCAGCACGTGAAGCCCGGCGACGGCGGCGGGGCCATTTTCTCGGACAAGGAGAAAGGCTGGGCCGAAGTGAACTACTACACCGACGGCCAGGTATGGGCCGAATACTTTATTCCGCAGGGCGACGGCCACACCGCCCGGCGCGTGTTCCGCACGCCGCTCTATACCAAGCCCATTGGGGGCGTAGCCACGCAGCCCGCCCAGGCCGTATCCGAAACGGCTCTGACTACCACCAACGGCGAGGCCAGTGGCCAGAAGCTGCCCGAAACGCAGCAGGCCATCAAGCAGGCCAAAGACGAGAAGCAGCAGAAAAAGGAGAAGACGGCGGCGGCCATTGCCAAAGACCCCATCCCAACGAAGCGGCCCGATTTCAGCGACAGCACCGTGACGGTGGCCATCAACCCGGCCTACGACAAGCACGGCAAGTTCCATAACTGGCTGCTGGGCGAGCACTACCGCAAGGAATGGGCCACGCCGGTCAAGTTTAACCTCCTAGACCTGGCCCACGACGAAGGCGGCCTGGTGCCCTACAAAACCGGCGGTGGCAAGCAAACTGCTTCACTGAAAGTGCGCAACGAAGCCGGCTATAATTTCTCGCTGCGCGGTATCGATAAAGACCCCGCGGCCGTGCTGCCCGAGCAGCTGCGCACCGGCCTGGCCCGCGCCGTGCTGCAGGACCAGATTTCGGCCCAGCACCCGTACGCCTCGTTTGTGCTGCCGCCCTTGGGCACGGCGGCCGGCATTTTGCACACCAATCCGGTGCCGGTGTTTATCCCGCGCGACCCCCTGCTGGGCCAGTATTACGCGCAGTTCCACGACTTGCCTGCTGCCCTCGAAGAAGACGCGAAGGACAGCCAGAGCAACGTGGCCAGTCTGGGCTACGCCACCAAGCTGGTGAGCACCGACAAGATGCTGGAACGCCTGCTTCAGGACAACGACAACCAGGTGGACCAGCAGGCATTTGCCCGTTCGCGCCTGTTTGATATGTGGATTGGCGACTGGGACCGCCACGAGGACCAGTGGCGCTGGAGTGAGCGCAAAACCAAGGACGGCGACCGCCGCTTCGTAGCCGTGCCCGAAGACCGTGACATTGCCTTTTTTAAGGGCGATGGGGTACTGCCTTACATCATCTCACGCAAGTTTGCGGTGCGCAACTTCCAGAATTTCGGCTACGACTACGCCGACTACAAAGGCCTGAACCAGACCGGCATGAGCAACGACCGGGTATTCATGAGCGCAGTAACCCGCGAGCAATGGATGGCCCAGGGCACTTACATGAAGGAACACCTCACCGATGAAATCATCGAGAAGGCTTTCCGGGATAAGTGGCCCAAGGAGATTTATGACCTGCACGCCAAGGAAATCATCGCCAAGCTCAAAAGCCGGCGCGACCTGCTGCCCGACCTGGCCGGCAAGTACGCCGACGTGCTGGCCGAAATCGTGGAAGTGCGCGGCTCCCGCAAGAACGAGAAGTTCACCGTGGAGCGCCTGCCCGGCCGCAAAACCCACGTGGTGATGCGCAAAATCAATAAAGACGGCAAGCTGACCAAGGTGCTCTACGACCGCACCTTCGATGATGAGGTAACCGACGAGGTGCGCCTCTACGGCATCAGCGGCAAGGACGTGTACGACGTGCGCGGCGACGTGAAGCGGGGCGTGAAGCTGCGCATTATCGCCGGTACGGGCCGCGACACCATTACTACCAGCGACCACGTGGGCGGCCTGCTCCACAAAACCCAGGTGTACGACGCCGATACCGGCAACGTCATCAGCACCAGCAGCGAGGCCCGGCAGCGCCTGGAGCCCGGCATTGAGGTGAGCCGCTACGACTATCCGCACCGCTTCGACCTGAAAGACTACCGGCTCGATTACTTTGGCCCGGCGGTGTACTTCGGCTACAACATCGACGATGGCCTTCTCATTGGGGGTGGGGCGACCTACCGCCACTATGGCTTCCGCCGCGAGCCGTACTCGTGGGAGCAAACCATTACGGCGAACTTCGCACCGGCCCGCGAAGCCTACAATATTCGCTACACCGGCCAGTTTACCCGCATTTTCCGGAAGACCGACCTGCGCGTTACGGCCCAGTACTATGGCCCGCAATTGCTGTACAACTTCTTCGGCATTGGCAACAACACGGTAAACCAGGCTATCAAAAACGAGAACGGCCCTACCACCAACCGCTCGGTCAACAGCGACTACCGGGTGCGTTTCAACCGCTTCACCCTGGCCCCCACCTTCGAGCGCAAGCTGTTCACCCTGGCCCGGTTCGGCATCGGCCCGCAGTACGACCAATTTCGGGTCGAGCAGAACCCCATTGGTACGGTCATCAAGGATAGCCTGACCCGGGACGGGGTTACGACTTACGAAAACCGTCGCTTCGGCGTCCGGGCTACTGATTTTCAGACCAACCAGTACTTGGGCGGCCTGATGTACCTGAACATCGACGCGGTTTCTTCGGCCAAAAACCCCCGCATTGGTCTGCGCTGGTACAACGAGTTTCAGTACAACTGGCAGCTCAACAGCGAAGGCTTGCACTACGGCCGCATCAGCACGGAGTTCCGGGCCTACGTCACGCCCAATTTCCCTTTCCACCTCACCTATGCCGGCCGCATTGGCTACCAGCACAACTACGGCGAATACCGCTTTTACCAGGCCAACACCCTGGGCGGCACCACCAACCTGCGCGGTTACCGCCGCACCCGCTTTGCCGGTCGCACCGTGCTCTACGCCAACTTCGAGCCGCGCTTGGAGCTGTTTAAATTCAACGCCTACTTATTCCCCGGCACGTTTGGCGTAATGGGCCTGGCCGATGCTGGCCGCGTGTATTCCGACAACGACACCCGCACCGGCTTCGATGCTTTCCACACTGGCTTCGGCGGAGGCATTTATGCCGACATCCTGAAGGCGGCGGTCATCAACGTCACCTATTCGGTGGGCGAAGAGAAGCTGATATTCGTCGGGTTCGACTTTCTGTTTTAGAACCTGCTTCGGCTCCTGCCAGCAATGGGCACTTTCGCACAGGCGAGGGTGCCCACTGTCTTTAGTGAAGCTGCCAAAATTTTGGCAATCCAATAATTTCTTTGGGTAAGTTTTATAATTATTACTAAATTGCCAGGGAGTTTCATTACAATTTCATCTTCATCACTTTTTTGTTTATGACCAAACTTTACATTGCCGCACTGGGCCTGCTGGGCCTGGCTTCTCCCGCCCTGGCCCAGGATGCACGCTTCGAATTCGGCACCGGTTCCGAAAGCATTACCACGCGTCGCGCCTGTGGTGCCATGGAAGTACTGGCCGCTCAGCTCGCCGCCGACCCTGCCCAGGCCCAGCGCATGGCTGCCATTGAGGCCCACGCCCAGCGCGTACTGTCCAATCCGGCGCTGGCCCGCACGGCCGCTGGTACCGTCATCATTCCGGTGGTTGTGCACGTGCTCTACAACACGGCCGCCCAGAACATCTCCGATGCTCAGGTGCAGTCGCAGATTGACGTGCTGAACGAGGATTTCCGTAAGCTGAACGCCGACGCCAGCAAGACGCCAACCCAGTTTGCCGGCCTCGCCGCCGATGCCAACGTGCAGTTCGTGTTGGCCAAGCGCGACCCCAGCGGCGCGGCAACCACTGGCGTCATTCACAAGCAAACCAAAACTGCCTCGTGGAGCACCAACGATGCCGTGAAGAATTCGAAGCGCGGCGGCGACAATGCCTGGGATGCCAGCAAGTATCTTAACCTGTGGGCCTGCAACTTGGGCCAGGGCCTGCTGGGCTACGCTCAGTTTCCCGGCGGGGCAGCCAGCACCGACGGCGTCGTGATTCTGTATTCGGCCTTCGGTAGCCGCGCCAAGTACGCCGCCGGTACCTACACCACCACCTACGACTTGGGCCGCACCGCCACCCACGAAGTAGGCCATTGGCTGAACCTGCGCCACATCTGGGGCGATGCTTCCTGTGGCAACGACCAAGTGGCCGACACCCCCACCCAGCAAACCAGCAACTACGGCTGCCCCGTTTTCCCCCATGTGACCTGCTCGAACTCGGGCGACATGAGCATGAACTACATGGACTACACCGACGACCAGTGCATGTACATGTTCTCGACCGGCCAAAGCGCGCGCATGAATGCACTGTTCGCCACCGGTGGTGCCCGCACCGGCCTGCTTACTTCGCTTGGCGGTACCGCTCCGCGCGCAGCCACCACGTTGGCCACGGCGTACCCCAACCCCGCCAGCGACGTGCTGAACCTGAGCCTGCCCACCGGGGCCGACGTCGCCCGCGCCACCGTGCGCGTGTACGACCTGGCTGGCCACGAAATGAAGCAGGTTGGCTACAATGGCCAAGGCCAGGTGCGCGTAGGCAGCCTGCCCCGCGGCCTCTACTACCTCACGGTAGGTACCGGTGCCGACGTAGTTCGCCAGCGCTTCGAGAAGGAATAACAGTCCGACACCATTCCCCGAAAGCATCCCGGCCAATTGGTCGGGGTGCTTTTTTTATAGCCATACCTGGCGATACGAGCCGGGCAACCTCCGTCGGCAATCTTAACCCAACACCTAATATAAGTAGCTAATAATGAAATACTAAAATGAATTTCTGGTGAAAAAACACTCAATTTCAAGAAAATATACAAATAGATATGGGTTGTAGTGCCATAATTTTAAAAATTAATGGGTGAAGCCGGAATTTTATTGAAATTTTTGCAATATTATACCTAGTTTGGCGGCTTGAATTACGTTTTTTCACCTTACTAACCAGCCAGTTTTCATGAAACAAACTTTTTACGCTGCCGCGTTGGGCCTGCTGGGCTTTGCGCTAACCACCAATTCTGCCCAAGCCCAGAAACGCTCCTGCGCCACAGTCGAGGTGCTGCAACAGCAGCTGGCCGCCGACCCCGGCCTGGCCGCTCGCATGGATGCCATCAACAACCAGGCGGTACTGTATGCCGCCAAGCAGGCTGGCACCGCTCAGCGCAGCACGGTCGCCGTGAGCGTGACCATTCCAGTCGTCGTACACGTGCTCTACAGCACGGCCTCAGAGAATATTTCGGATGCCCAGATTCAGTCGCAGATTGATGTACTGAACGAGGATTACCACAAGCTCAACCCAGACTACACTAAAACGCCCAGCGCCTTCGCCGGCCTGGTAGCCGACGTCGGCATTCAGTTCACGCTGGCTAAGCGCACGCCCACCGGCGTAGCCACCACTGGCATCGAGCGCAAGAGCAGCACGACTACCAGCTGGGGCACCGCCGATAAAATCAAGAGCACCAGCACGGGCGGCCTCAATGCCTGGGATGCGAGCAAATACCTGAACCTGTGGGTGGGAACCATTGGCGGCGGCATCCTGGGCTACGCCCAGTTTCCCGGCGGCGCGGCCGCTACCGACGGCGTGGTGATTTCGCCCGTGTACATCGGCCGCACCGGCACCGTGACTGCGCCCTACAACCTGGGCCGCACCGCCAGCCACGAAGTGGGCCACTGGCTGAACCTGAACCACATCTGGGGCGATGACTCGGGGGCCTGCACCGGCACCGATAACGTGAGCGACACCCCCAACCAGGCCTCGGAGAACTACGGCAAGCCCGTGTTCCCGCACGTGTCGTGCTCGAATGGCCCGAACGGCGACATGTTCATGAACTACATGGATTACGTGGACGACAACGCCATGTTTATGTTCTCGACCGGCCAAAGCTCGCGCATGAACGCCCTGTTTGCCAGCGGCGGGGCCCGCGTGGGCCTGCTCACTTCGCAGGGTGGCGTGGCCCCGGGCGGTGGCACCACCCCTCCCCCCGCCGTTGCCTACTGCGCCAGCAAAGGCACCAGCGTAGCGTATGAGTACCTCGACCTCGTGAAACTGGGTACCATCAACCGCACCTCGGGTGCCGATGGCGGCTACTACAACGGCACGGCTACCAGCACCAGCCTGGCCGCCGGCTCGGCCCAGACCATCAGCTTCTCGACCGGTTTCGTATCGAGCGCCTACACCGAGTACGTGAAAGTTTACATCGACTACAACCAGAACGGCGTGTTTACCGATGCCGGCGAGCTCGTGGTGAACGCCGCTGGCAGCAGCGCCGCCACTACCCGCACGGGCTCCTTTACGGTGCCCACCACGGCCAAAAGCGGCAACACCCGCTTACGCGTAGTACTGAGCGACAACTCGGCCACTACCAGCTGCGGCAGCTACAGCTACGGCGAAACCGAAGACTATACCATCAGCATCACGGGCGGTGCCCGCCTGGGTGGCAGCACGGCGCGCACCAGCAACCCCAACGCCCTGGCCGACCAGTACACGCTGTACCCCAACCCGGCCACGCAGGTACTGAACATTGCCCGCCCGGCCAACGCCGACCCCGAAGCCGCCTTCTCGGTGCGCGTGTACGACCTGCGCGGTGCCGAAGTACGCGGCCTGTCGCTGGCCGACGGCCAGGTAGATGTATCGAGCCTGCGCGCCGGCACCTACCTGCTGAACGTAACCGACGGCACCGGCACCTCGCACCAGCGCTTTGTGAAAGAATAGCTCTCCGGGCTCCTGAAAAAAAGCGCCCCGGCCAGTTGGTCGGGGCGCTTTTTTTGTGTTATGACTGGGGGTGGAACGCAAGAATGTCGCGCTGAGCGTGGTCGGAGCATCTCGCAAGCCAAGTAGGCCGGCCTACTTACCACTAGCCAAGGGCATTACAACCATTGATTATTGCCACAGGCAAGGTGCCTTGGCTGCGTTCGGCATCCCGTTCGGGGTTCGAGCTGCATTTTTCCCTGCTCTGCTCCTGCCCGCATAACCTTTTCCTAACCTCGCCGGTAAGTCAAACGCCGTTAGCTTCGCCCTTATGAAAACCTTGTACCTCTTCCGCCACGCCAAATCCAGCTGGAGCTTCGATGACCTGAGCGACCAGGAGCGCCCCCTCAACGACCGCGGCCGCGACGACGCCCCCATCATGGGCCAGGCCCTGAGCAAGCGCCGCATCTGTCCCGATGTCATCGTGAGCTCGCCCGCCGTGCGCGCCATGAGCACGGCCGTGCTGGTAGCCCGCGAGCTGCAGTACCCATCCGATAAAATCAGCATCGATGCCGGCATTTACGGGGCTGATGTGGACGACTTGCTCGCCATCATTCGCGCCCTGCCCAATTCTGCGGCTTCGGTCCTCCTGGTGGGCCACAACCCCACCATTACCGAAACAGCCAACGCCCTTTCGCCCTCGGCCCTGAACGAAATGCCCACCGCCGCCGTGGTCTGCCTGCATTTCGAGTGCGAAAAATGGGAAGAAGTGAGCAAGGCGAACGCCGAGTTCTACTTCTACGACTACCCACGCAACGAGAACTAGCAGCGCTTTTATGCCCGTGTAGGGGCGGGGCCTGTTCCCGCCCGTCGTTGAACGACCCACGGAGGTTGCGTTCGACGGCGGGCGGGGGCAGGCCCCGCCCCTGTTTTTTAATTCTGTCGGTGCCTTTAGCGGAAGCAGCCGGAATAATTCGCGCTTTTATGTGCCCGCCCCCCTTGGCTGCGGTGAGTACTCAACTGAAAATAGATTCCATTTTCAACTTATGCCCTATCGGCAAAGGGCCGCACGCAGAAAACTATGTATTTTATTTCTTCGGAAAAATCAATTATTATCCTGAGACTTTTCCCCGGAAATCTTCTATTGGCCCGAAATGTGTTTAGCGACTTACCGATACGATTCAGGGTCTGCCAGTTACAGAGGCATTATTTCATCTATCTCTCGCGGCTACTCGGCGACTATTTTCCGGCGTTCATCCAGTTAGTATCCAGGCAAGCATCTCTATTTATTCCAAATAGCTACCTTGCTCCGCACAACCGTTGCGCTTTTATTGCGCACGGCGTTACTTTCTATTCTTCTTACACTTCCCACCCGTGTCGATTGAACTAGAACAGGCTGCCCGGCGAGCCTCCGCTCCCGGCACCTTATCCGAAACCACTGCCCCGGCCCGCATCAGCTACGACCGCGTGGTGCTGCCCGGCGACTTCCCCGACCCGACCGTTATCAAAATCGGAGATACCTACTGGGCCAGTGCCACTTCGGCGGAATGGGGGGCGATTTTTCCAATTTTCTCGTCGAAAAACCTGCTCGACTGGGAGCTGGTAAGCCACGTATTTCCCGGAAACGCGCCCGATTGGGCCGGCTCCAACTTCTGGGCCCCGGAGTTTTACTACGAGCACGGCCGCACCTACCTGTATTACACTGCCCGCCAGAAGGGGGGCGTGCTGTGCGTGGCCGTAGCCAGCGCCGACCACCCGGCCGGCCCCTATCTCGACCACGGCCCGCTGGTGGGCCAGGAGGCGGGCTCCATCGACGGCTTCGCGATGCCCGATGAAAACGATGAGCTCTACCTCATCTGGAAGGAAGACGGCAACTCCTGCCAGCAGGATACGCCCATCTGGGCCCAGCGCCTGAACGGCGCCCGCACGGCCCTCATCGGCGAAGCCACCGAGTTGTTTGGCAACGACGCCCGGTGGGAAGGCCCGCTGGTGGAAGGCTCGGCGCTGGTGCGGCACGATGGCTGGTTTTATATGTTTTATGCCGGCAACTCGTGCTGCGGCAAGGGCTGCAACTACGCTACCGGCGTGGCGCGCTCACGCGCGCTGCTCGGCCCTTGGGAGAAACACGAGCAGAATCCCATCCTCGACCGCAATACGACCTGGAAGTGCCCCGGCCACGGCACGGTATGCGAGCTCGATGGCCGCTGGTTTCTGCTACACCACGCCTACGCAGCCGAAAGCCACGAATTCGTGGGCCGCCAAGGGCTGCTCAGCGAGTTTACCTGGAACGCCGACGGCTGGCCCGAGTTCGTGAGCCGCAGCCCCCAGGCCCCGGCCCTGACCGACATGGGCCGCTTCAACATCGCCGACGAATTTGAAGGCGACCAACTGGGCCTGGCGTGGCAGTGGCCACTTGGGCAGTTGCCCGCCGCTACCGTGCGGAACGGCCAACTACACCTTGCCGCCGATGCCTCGCGCCTCGGGGCCGTGGTAGCCCGCCGCACCCATGCCGCTACCTACAAGGCTGCCACCACCATCGACTTTGCCAACCTGCCGGTGGATACCTACGCCGGCCTGGCTGCCGTGGGCGACCCCTACAACGCGCTGGCCCTGGTGGCTGGCAATGGCCAGCTGCACGTGTGGCACCTGCGCAGCGGCAAGCACCAGACGCTGGTGCAGGTATTCATCGAGCCCTGCCAAGCCATCAGCCTGCGCCTCGAAGTGTGGGGCGGCCAGCGCTACCGCTTCGCCTACAGCACCGACGGCACTACCTGGCAGCCCCTGCCCACCGAAGGCTTCAGCCTGAACGGTACCTACCTGCCGCCCTGGGACCGGGGCGTGCGCCTGGCGCTGGTGGCGCAGGGCGAAACGGGCGGCGTGGCCACGTTCAACAACTTTGTGGTGCGCAACCAGCGGTAGGGGCAATTGGCTGCCAGCTTAAGCTCACTGAGAACGTCATGGTGAGCATGTCGAAACGGCTCTACCGCGCAATTCAACTAATTGGTTCCCATGCGGTAGAGATGCTTCGGCTGCGCTCAGCATGACGTATTCAATTACGTCATATCAACAAACAGCAACGCCCGACACTGATGTGTCGGGCGTTGCTGTTTAATTCGGATAGCGGTGGTTTAGCGGCGGTGCTTCTTGCTGGTTTTGCTTTTCGACTTTGAAGCGGCCGCCTTTTTCGTGCTTTTGTGCGAGGAAGGGCTCTTTTTCACGCTCACCTTTTTAGCGGTGTGATGCGTGGCTTTACTGGTTTTCGACTTCGACTTACTCTTGCTGGTGTGGGCGGCCGACTTAGTTTTGGTTTTCGATTTGCTCGCTTTGGCTTTGCTCGACTTGCTGCTGTGCGCCTTGGCTTTGGTGGCTTTCGATTTGCTGCTGCTGTGGTGACGGGCGGCGTAGCGGGCGGCGCGGCGGGCCTCGGCGCGGGCTTCGAGGCGGGCTTCTTCGCGGCGGGCGGCGGCACGGCGCGAGGCCAGGGCCTCGGCGTGGCGGATTTCGTAGCTGCGGGCGGTGCGGGCCGAAACGGCGGCCTCGTCGGTGGCCTCGGAGTAATGGGCGGTGGCGTCGGTTTCGGGAGCGGCGGTGTTGTCCTCGTTAGCCGCTTTCGGCGCTTCGGCGGCTACCTTTTTTCGGCGCACCGGCATCAGGAAGTCTCTTTCGGCGCGTTCGCGGAGGCTCAGATTTTCTTCGCCGGGCAGCTTGGTTACGGGTACTGCTTTCTCATTTTGAGCCTGCACACTGCCGGCCCACAGGAGCAGCGAAAAGAGGACAACTAGATGCTTCATAGAGGTATAAAGTAAAATCAACAGAAAACAAAGCTACACCCAACCCCGGTTAAATGCAAGCCCAACCCGCATCTAAACCATCACAAGGCCGTTTCCGTCCTCTAACGGCCTGTTTTATCCTACTCCGCTAAAATCGTGCTACGGATTCACGCACAACCGTGTGCCAGCCGACTGGGTTCCAAATTCGGGAGCGTACAGGCACTGCGCCTGGCTTAGGCCGCCCGAGAAATCGCCGGCCTGGCTGGCCCGCAGCCGGTATTCGAACACGTGGGTACCGCGCGGCACTTCGCTTAGGAAAAAGTTGGTAGCCGCGTCGCGCGGGCTCTCGTAGTAGCCCAGGCCGTTCTGGTAGCGGTAGCCGCTGGTTTGGGCAATGGGTTCGAGGCCGGCGGCGCGCTGGTCCTTCAAGTGCACGTACTCCAAGGCGCGGTCGGTGCGCAGCACGAGGCGCACCACCAGCGCATCACCAATTTTGAGGGGCGTGGCGGGCGTGAGCTTTTCGAGCACGGGGCCGCCGGCGGTGCGCACTTCGCGGTAGAGCTGGCGCTGGAGGCTGAGCGCCGTGGCGGCGGTCGTTACCTGGTCGAGGTCTTCGAAATACTGCCAGTAGAGCGCGCCCCAGGCCACGCCCGCGTCGGGCTTGGTGAGGGTAACTTTGCCCTGGGCGGGCTTGATTTCGGCGGCGGGCCAACTAGTTTTAACGTAGCCGGTACCGGCCTGCGCGGCCCCGGGCCCAATGAGTTCGCCGCCCACGCGCACTTGCAGCGGCGGGGTGGGCGCGAGCCAGTCGGAGCCGCGCAGCAGTAGGGCGTAGCAGGCATCGACGGTGGCGCGGGTGCTTTCCCAGCTGTGGGTCTGCTTCTGCTTCAACAGCCAGAGCTTCATCTCGTCCACCGACTTCTGGTCATTTTTTACTTCGTCGAAGGCCTCGATGAGGGTGGCCTGGGTTTCGGTGGGGGCCTCGCGCCAATAGTAGCCGCCGCGCACTTCCTTCCAATACATGCCCAGCTCGGTGGCGTGCAGGGCATTTTCGGTCAGGGCGCGCAGAATATCGGTGGCGGCGGGAGCTTTAGCTGGCGCTGACCTTTGGTTCGCGTCGGTGCGGTGCAGGGCCAGGGCAATCTGGGCTTGCAGGTAGCGGGTTTGGGCGGGCCAGTAGTTAGCGGCCTGCGTGCGGTAGTAGGCGAAAGCGGTTTTGGCAGCGGGTGCCTCGGGCTGCTGCGGCCAGAAACTGCGGGCGTAGAGGGCCTGAATATGCAGGTCGCCGAGGTGGTTGTCGGCCAGCTTCACGTTTTTCTCGCGGCGCAGGGTGCGGTAGTCGTCGGCTAACTCGGCATCAAGGTAGCGCAGGGCCTGTTGCAGCATGCCCTGGGCGGTAGCATCCTGGCTGGCATCAAAAGCGCCCAGCTTTTTCAGCTTGCCGAAACCGGCCACGATGAGCTGGGTGATGTAGCGGTCGGCGGGCATTTTCTCGAACCACGGAAAGGCTCCGGTGGGCAGCTGCTGGCGCTGGAGCCGGGCCAGGGCCTGGCGGGTTTCGGCCCGCAGGCGGGTTTCGTCGAACAGCTCGCTGAGGCGGGCCAGACGCGCGGTTTCGCCCTGCGCGTCGCGCACCCAGGGCGTTTCCTGGAGCAGCAGATTTTTCAGTTCCTGGTTCTGGGCCAGCTTGCTTTCGAGGGCGTTGCGCTGGGCGGCGGTACCGCTTTGGGCCTGGCGCGTCCACTCGGCCAGCACGGTTTTGAAGCGGGGATTCGACTTCAGAATCTGGGCGGCGAGCAGGTTGGCGTAGAGGCGGCTAAAAGTTTGCTCCGAGCACTCATAGGGGTACTCCATCAGGTAGGGCAGGCTTTGGACGGCGTACCAGGCGGGGTTGGCCGTCATTTCCAACGTGAGGGAGTAATTGCGCCGCGTGGGGCTGCTGGTGCTCGTCAGCTTCGTCAGCTCGAACGCGCGCGTGCCCGGCCCCACAATGGGCAGCGGTAGGCTCTCGGTGATGAGAATGCGGTTGGGTAGCACGGGCAGGGTGTTTTCCTCGCCATCCGAGTAAGTGTTGAGGGGTGAGGGTTGAGAGTTGAGTTTTTTAGCTCGCTTGCTCTTTTTATCGGTTAACTGTTCACTGTTAACTGCTAACTGACTTTGCGCTACCACCCGGTACGTCACTGCCACCGGCGCGAAATCACTCGGTAGGCTCAGCTCCCAGCCCAGCGCGGCGCTTTGGTGCGCGGCGGCCGACACAGCCTGCTGCGCTGGGCCCTTCAGCAGTTGGCTGGTGATATCCTGGCCCGTAGCCGCATCAAGTAGGAATAATTGCGCGGTGCCGCTGGTGGCGTGGTCGGTCAGGTTCGAGAACTTGGCGGGGAAGGTAAACGTGTCGCCCGGCCGCAGGAAGCGCGGCGCGTTGGGCGTAATCTGGATTTCCTTTTGGGTGACGAGCTGCCGGGCCAGCTGGCCGGTGTGCAGGGCTTTGTCGTGGGCCAGGGCCAGCAGCTGCCAGCGCGTCACGGCCTCGGGCATCTGGAATTCGAGCACCATGTCGCCGTTCTTGTCGGTGTGCAAAGCGGGCTGCCAGAAAGCCGTTTCGCGAAAATCGGAGCGGGTGGGCACGGCGGTGAGGTCGGGGGCGGCGGGCTCCAATCCCATTGAGCGCCGGCTTACAGAGCCTTCCCCACTTGGAGTCGAGCTACGGGTTCCGCGTAGCCTGATTTCTTGACCCTTACCTGGCGCAGAATCAGCCATTGCTGCCGAAGCCATTGGGGCAGGCGCGGCCATTTCCATATCGGCTTTTCCACGCACCGCCATGTTTCGCACCACTTTATCTCTTAACTCCGCCCGGTCAGGAACTTCCTCCAAGTAGCTTCCCCAAGTTTTCAATTCCGGGTAGCGCACTTCAGGTATATACCCTGCGGTTTCGCTATTAAAAAGTGGCTCCGAACTCACCTGCCCAAACTGCCCCTGCCAGCCAAACCGCGCCGGGTAATAACCCTGCCCAAACTCCAGCCCCATGAAGCTGTGCGGCCGGAAAACATCCAGGCTCTGGTCGTAGAGGGTGGCCAGCAGCTCGGCCTCGGCGGCCTGGCCGTTGGCTTGGTGGATGGTGACGCGCCAGGTTTCCTTCTGGCCCGGCTGGAGCTTATCGCGGAAGGTGGCAATGGCTAATTGCAGCGGCTGCGGCTTCTCCGCCACTAGCACCGTCGCGGTGTGGATGTATAAATGCCCGTCGCGCACTTGCGTGGTGTGGATGTAAAGCGGACCTACGGCCGCCGCCGGGCCGCTTTCGAGGCTGAGTCGCCGCTGCTCGTTGGCGTTCAGCGTCAGCCACTCCTGGCGCAGCAGCTGGCCTTCGCGCTCCACTTCCAGCAGGATGCGCCCCCCGGGCTCGCTGCTGCCCAGCAATAGGCTGGCGGGCTGGCCCGGGGCCACGGTATCGGCCAGCGCCACAAACCAGTCGGGCGTAGCGAAGGGCACGGTGGGGGCCTGCGAATCGTAGAGCGTGAAATCAAGCTGCGCTTTCGCTGAGTCGGTTCCGGCGGCGAGGGCTTCGAGGCGGTAGCGGCCGGTGGGCACGTCGGCCAGCAGCGCGGCTACCGCCAGCCGCGCGCTGGCTTTGGTGTCGAAAGGCAGGGTTTTGACTGGCTCCGGCGCGGCTTCGTTTTCGGTGGTTTGGGGCGCGGGGCCAGGCACGCCGGGCGGGTTGGGCCGGTAACGGCGGGCCAGCAGGCGCAGCGTGCCGGTGGCGGGCAGCGGCTCGCCGGTGGCGTTGGTGCCGAGCAGGGTGATGGTGGGCAGTTGCTGCTTGTCGATTTCAGTCGGCCCCACCAGACGCAGGCTGAGCGGATTGCGGCCAATGGCCAACCCGCGGGTGCCGGTGCGGGTTTCGCCGGCCGCATCGGTCACGTCGGCGGTTATTTCGAACAAATAGCCCGGCTCCCACCCACGGTTGCGCCCCGATGCTTTGGGCCCCGGCGGCGGCGTGAAGGTGAGCGTGAAGCGGCCCTCGGCATCGGTAGCAGTAGTGCCGTGGGCAATTTCCTGGCTGCCCTCACCCCGGCCCGGCGCGTAAATGCCGCGCCCACCGAAGCCGTAATCAAACAGCGAAAACAGCTCGCGGCGCGTGATGCGGTAGCGCACCGTAGCCCCGTCGGTGGCCTGCCCGGCGTAGGCGCGGGCGCGGCCGGTCACCGTCAGGGGCTGGCCCAGCTGCGGCCGGCCGGGCACCGAATCCAGCGTGACCAGGAAGGTGGGCCGCTTGTAGTCCTCCACCGCGAAGCCGATGCTGCCGTGGTCGGTTTGCAGGGTCATTTCACCATTCAGCAGGCCCGTGGGCAACACGATGGAGCCGTTGAACGAGCCGAAATCCGACGTGGTGAAGGGCAACGTCTGCACGGTCTGGCCGTTCACATCAACCAAGCGTACGCTCACCGATTCGGTGGGCAGAATGCGGGCCTTGCCACTCCGGCTTTCGGTCAAAATCCCCTTGAAAAACAGCATTTGCCCGGGTCGGTAAATGGCGCGGTCGGTGAAGAGAAAGGTGCGGCGCTGGGCCTGCTCGCTGGGGGCATCGCGGCCGGGAAAGTAGTACGCATTGAGGGGCAGTAGCAGCGTGTCGCGGTCCTGCCACACCCGCACGTTGGTCAACTGCTCGCGGCCGAGGGCATCGTTGGCCGCGTTCGGGCCGGGAATTTCGACCTCGCCAACCGCGCTGGTTTGCAGCACGGCCCCCAGGCGGCGTTCGTCGCGCTGCTTCTCGCGGTTGTACACGCTGAAAGTGGCCTGACAATTTATGCCAGCCAGTGGCGCGCCACTCTGGCGGTTAAGTAGCAGCAACGAAGTATTGCCGGTGGCCGCGTTGGCACGGCGCACCGCACTCAGCGCACTAGCCCCCACGAAACCGTAGCTCGTTACCGCCCCAGCCCGTGGCTCCGTCGGCTTTTCCGCCTGGTTGCTGATGACGACCAGATAATAGCCCAACGGCAGCGCTGCGCCCGCCGCCCCAAATGCCAACTCCTTATAATCCTGCGGATGCGCGGGCACCGGCACGGCCCAGGTGGCAGCCGGAGCCGCTTTCAGTGCCCGGGCGTAGCGCTGCGCCACGGTGCGATTCTTCGCATCGTACTCCCCCGATGTCTCCCATTCCTTCAGCGAAACGCGGTAGGCCCGGGCATGCAGCTCAGTCACGTTCCGCGCCGTCACGTCGAGCCGCCAGGGCTGGTTGGGCACCACGATATCAGCTGCTGAAAACGCCAGCTCGGGCTGCTCAATCTGCTGGCGCAGCTGCCGGGCCCGCGCCGCGCCGCGCGACTTCGGAAACCAGGCCTCCGCCTCGCGGGCCAGTTTCACGGCGGCCACGTTGTTGCCCGCTTCGTGCACCGCTTCGGCCCGCCGGGCCATAAACTCGGTGCTGATGGGCAGGTCGCGGTACGTCTCGGCCATTCGCACCAGGGCCGGCTCGTACTGCGCGGCTAGGTCGGTATGCTGGGTGAGGCCGTGCAGGTAGTCTATGCGGCTCAAATCCACGTCGGCCAGCGCGGCTTGGTTTTGGGGGACCAGCTGCTGGCGCGAGGCCGTGAGGCGCTGCAACAGGTGCAGCGCGTGCAGCTGGCCGTTCAGCGAGTCGGCCTCGGGGGCCAGCAGGCGCAGGGCGGCAAATTCGGCGGCGGGGCCAAATAGCTTCGGCTCCGTTAGCTGAAACTGTTGCTCGGGCTTGGTTATGTACAGCTCCTGGTTTTTCAGGCCCTCGATGGCGCGCTGGGCCAGCAGGTCGTACAGCGAGGGGCGCAGAGCACGGCCCTCGGCATCGCCGCCCACGGCCAGGTCGCCCAGCTCGGCCAGCGTGGTTTTCAGCTGGCGCTGCGGCTCGTCTTCCACCGACTGGTAATAGTGCCGCACAATGGCCGCGCCCAGCCGGCCCACGTCCCAGGTGGCCAGGCCGGTACCGCCATCGGCGGCCGCATCGCCGTCGGCGGGGCGGCCGTCCACGGTCGGAGCCGCGCCAGCCGTGCGCTGGTAGAGGGCGTAGCGGTGCTGGTCGAGGTAGCCGGTATACAGGCCGGCCAGCAGCGAGTGCAGAACGGGCCGCGCCGGAAACGTGGCCGTGGGCAGTTCGGCCTCGAGCAGGCCAATGGCTTTTTCGTCGGCATCGTCCTGCTTCGCATTCAGCAGCCGGATTTTGTAGAGCAGCGCCCGCACGTAGGCCGGGCTGTCGTTGGCCTTTTTGGCCTGCTGATAAATGGCCTCCACCAGCGGCGCGGCAGTGGCCGTCTGGTCCTTCCGGAGCAGGGCATCGATTTTTTTCCAGCGGGCGGCGTAGGTGCCGGGCGGCACGGGCGCGGCCGAGTCGGCGCTAAACAGCATAGTCAGGAGCAGGCAGGCAAGCAGGAACAAACGCATGGGCCAAGGAAAAGGGAACGAACGGTTACGACCTAAAAGATGCCCGGCCCGGTTTTATTGCACACCGCACTCGAAGCTGTCCAGTAAATCGGCTTTGGCGCGGGCTACCGGCTTTGCTCGTCGGCCCAGGCAGCAGCAGCTGGTCCGGGCAATGAATAACCGATGAAATATCCATCTATATTTGTTGTTAACGCCACCCGCAGGAAAATCCGGCGGGCCTTTTTATCTCTCCCCAAGCTCTTTTCCTTTCCATGAAAAACGTATTTTCTGCATTCCTCCTGATAACCGGCCTGGCCGGGGCGGCTACCACCGCGCAGGCGCAATCCACCATCAGCTTTGGCCCGCGTATAGGCGGCAACCTGGCCACCGTATCCCTCAGCGGCGACAATATCGATGGGGCGAACCCCAAGCAGATTGGCGGTTTTCAGTTCGGGGTAACGGCCGATATCAACCTGACTGGCCATCTGGCCTTGCAGCCCTCGCTGCTGTTCTCCCAAAAAGGGTTCAAAGTGGAGGAAAGCGGCAGCTCCACCAACAACGGCGTCACGGCCACCTACTCCGATAAGCGCACGCTAAAAATCAACTACCTGGAGCTGCCGCTGAACTTCGTGTACACCAGCGGCGGCGACCACGGCCTGCAGGTGTTTGCCGGCCCTTACCTGGCCCTGGGCGTAAGTGGCAGCGTGCCTTACGAATCCAGCATGGTTATCCCGGCTATTTTTGTGGATAAACACGAGTCCGGCACGGGAACCCTGAATTTTGCCAACCAGGAACCTAGCAATTTGAAGGACAATGAAACGTACGTGCGCCGGCTCGATGCCGGCTTCAATGGCGGCGTTGGCTACCGGCAAGGGCCGTTTCAGGTGCAGGTCAGCTACGGCCTGGGCCTGGGCAACATCGTGCCGAACGATAGCCAAGGCCAGGACCAGGGCGTTAGTGCCCACAACCGCGTCCTGCAATTATCGGCCAACTATTTCTTCGGCGGTAAGTAGCTGTACTTGTTCCCAAAGCAAAAAACCGCGCGACCGTGAGACCGCGCGGTTTTTTTGTGTTCTTTGAATTGAACAACGAACTGGTTGCTACGCCGCCGAGGCCGCCGTGCGCGCGCTGATGCCCGCCAGCACGGCCTCGGCCTGGGCCACGTGCCGCTGAATGTGCACCACCAGAAACTCCAGCTGGTCGGTCAGGCGCAGCAAAATCAACGGAAACAGGGGATTGGGAATGCGCACGGCGTTGGCGTTCACCTGCCGGGCCAGCAGCACCAGCCGCAGCAGCTCATCAATCTGGCGGCTGAATACCTCGGCCACGGTGCGTGGCAGGCGGGTGCCGGTGGGCGCGTAGCGACGGGGCGTGGTACGGGGCTTCTCACTAGCCGGGGCGCGCATGGCCTCAATAAATTTCCGGCCAATAAAGCCGTGCTTCGCCTCAGCCGCCGGCTTCGAGCCGCGCGCCTGCGCCCGCTTGATGCGGGCCGCGATGGTGGGCAGGTAGTGCCCGCCCACAATATTGAGATGCTCGAGGCACTGGCCGGTGCTCCAGCGGCCCGTGCCGGGCCGGCGGTTTAGCTCTTCAGCGCTCAGTGGGCGAAATCGTTGCTGGGCCACTACCCGCAGCTTCAGCAAATCGAAGGTGAGCTGGTCGAAGAACTCAGAAGTGGCGCGGACGGCGGCGGGCATAGGCGCAGGGGCTAACGAGGCATAAACATACGCCCCATCAACCGATTTTGCGCCCCCCGACGTTCCCCGGCGCGGGCCAATTCGACGGCAGGCGGTATCTTGTCGGCATGAATCATCCTCGTTTTTGGTGTGGCAGCGCGGCCCTGCTGCTGGCTACTGCTACCTCCGCCCTGGCCCAGGCCGTGCCCAACCCCGGCGAACGCGTCGAAAGCCTGATAACTTTCGGAGCTCAATCGGACAAGCAGTGGGGCGACGACGACTTCAGCCAGACCTTCTTTTTTCTCGTGCCGCAGAAGCAGCGCACCCCCGTTTACATCCGCGTGTACGACCCCGACTGCGGGGGTAAAAACGACGATTTGAAAGGAGCCGCCAACACTGTCACCTCCTTCAGCCTGTACGGCGGGCCGGGCACCTTCAGTGGCCCGCAGGCCCGCGACCCGCGCCCCACCAACCCCGCCCCCACCGGCCGCCTGCTCAAAAGCCAGTCGTTTGGCAGCGAGCCGCAGTACGATGGCAAGTGGTACACCTTCGGGCCCCTCAACCCGCTCGAAGGCGAGCCGGTGGAAGAGTTTCAGGGCCGCGTGTTTAAGCTGGTGGCCCGGGGCCTGAGCGGCAACGATGGCAACCTGTACCGCTACTTTTTCAGCACCAGCCCGACCGAAAATGTGTCGGTCGAGGGCGGCAATGCCTTCACTTATGAGTACTGCTTCCGGCTGCCGGCCACGGCCAGCAAAACCACGGTGCACCTGTATCCCTTCGTGAACGACAAGGTGGTGAGCATCAAGCAAAGCAACTACGATGTGGATAACGCGGCCACCCTCAGCGTGTTCAGCATTGCCAAAAACGGCCAGCCCGGCACCATGAGCGGCGACGGCGAATGGGCGAGCAGCATCTTTCCCATCGCCGGCAAAGAGCACGGCCTGAGCCTCGATTTTCGCCTCACCTCCACCAAGCCCGCGCCCAACGACATGGTCCTCTACGTGACCGACCAATACGAAACGGCCCTGCCCTTCTTTGCCATCCCGCTCGGCGGCCGCCCCCGCTACCAGTACGATATCGGAGTAAAAATCCACCGCTAGCTTTTCCAGGTAATGCCATAAAAAAACGTCATGCTTCGACTACGCTCAGCATGACGTTCCTTTTTTTCTCCTTTGAAGCTTGCTCCTACTCGCGGCCTTCGTTGCGTTGGGGCGCGCCGTGGTCGGCCTCGTTCTCTTCGCTGGAAGCGCGGTTTTCCTCGCGGGCAGTGGCCCCGTAATTAGCGTCGCGGTCTTCAATACGCTGGTCGCCAGCAGCCGGCGAGCCCGCGCTACTGCCCGGCTTGCTATCATCGTAGGCGTCGTTGTAAGAGCCTCCGCGCGAGCCTATTCCCTGCGCTGCGTCGCCATTGTTGGCCTGCTGCTGGGTGTAGCCATTGCGGTCGTTGCCGGTCTGGTAATCGGGAGTTTGCGCCGGGTCCTGGCGGCCCCGGTTGCCGTAGCCTTCGCTACTGGCGGGCTGAACACCGCGCGCATCGGCTGCCGCGGCCGGCGCTACGGCCCGGCCCTGGCTATCGGTATCGCTGGGCGTGGGCAGGTAATCTTCGGTCTGGTTGCGGTGTTCGGCCACGGGCTCTGTCGAGGGGCTACCCGCGCCGGCCCCGGGCAGGGAAGTATGCCCATAGTCGGCCGCGTAACCGCTATCCGGGCCTTTGCGCGAGCCATTGTCGTCCTGGTGGGCGCTGGCGGCGTCGGCCCGGTCGGGCTGGTTGCGGTTGTCGCCGGCGGGGCTGCCAAGCTCACCGCGCTGGGCCGTGGGGCCGGCGGCTGGCTCGCCACCACCGGGAGCAGGCGCGGTGCCGCGCTCGAAGCCGTATTCGCTGCGGGCGTCGGGGCGCTCGTCGCGGCCATCGTAGGCCCGGTAGGCGTTGGCTTGCACCCCGGGAGCCCCGGGGCCCCCGTAGTATCGGTCTTCGGCCGAGTCGCGGGGCTCGTAGTCGGCCACCCGGTTCTGGTTGCCAAAGCCGCCATGAGTGGTACCAGCCTGGCTTTCCGCACCAAACTCGCCGCGGTTGGCATCGCTGTACTGGTTGTCGCGGCGGGCCTGGTCGTGGTAGCTGTCCTGAGTGCTGTTGCCGAAATTACCACCGTAGGTTGCGCCGGGAGTACTGTTGGCTGGGTCTAAAGTGGCGGGGTCGGCTTCCTTGTTCTCCTCCGTTTTGTCCTCGGAGCCAACCGCGCCCTGGCCCGGGCTGGTTTCGGAAGCTGCCAGCGACTCGCTCGATACCGGCGCGGCCGTTGGGCCGGCGCTGTCGGGCTCGTTGGGCGCGCCCCCGGGCTGGCCCACGCCCGTGCCGGGAGCGGTATGCTGCGTAGCCGTGTTGCCCACGGGCCCGTCGATACGGTTGCCGGCAATGTCGTTGGATTCGGTGTTCAGGTTTTCGGGCTCGTGGGACATGGCGGAGGGTGGAATAATGAATGAGCAGTAAATTCGCGGGCCAAATGGCTCCCGGCTATACGCGCCCCTGCCCGGCTGGTTGGTATCGCCGCCGCCCCCAACCGGCCATGCTGCTGGTTCGCCGCCCGGATTTTACCTTTACGGCGTTGCAGCTAGTTATTCCTACGCTGGCTCCACCCGCCGGTCCGCCCCGGGTAGCAGCAGCGGCGCTCCATTATCATCCCCCTCCCCACTATGCTCACCGGTACCGTTAAGTTTTACAACGACTCCAAAGGCTTCGGCTTCATCGTCGCCGACGATAATCAAGAAGAAATTTTCGTCCATCAAACCGGTCTCATCCACGAAATTCAGGATGGCGACCGGGTGGAATTCGAAATCAAAGAAGGTAAAAAAGGCCCCAACGCCGTCAAAGTAACCCGCCTTCAGTAGTGCATGAAAAGATTGGAGCTCCGCTCCTGAGGCCATTGCTTCGTACACTCGCTAAAAATAAAAAGTCGGTTTCGCATGATGCGGAACCGGCTTTTTTACATCGCAAAATGGCAGCGGGATTATGCATTTTACTGACAAATACGTTCAAAATCAGCTACTTACCACCGGCCGCGTGCTTGGCTACGCGCACGCCCACGGCCATCAGGCCGGGCAGCTGGTCCTGGCGCATGTACTGTTCCAGGGTGAGGGTGTAGTCGCCGGGCCGGGCGAAGCGCTGGTTGGGCATGGCCAGGGCCTGCAGGTCGTAGATATCGCCGGTGCCATTACCCTTAGGCTCCCCGGTTTTGGGGTCGAGCAACAGCAGCTGGTGCAGCATGGGCCGCCCCACCGGACCGCCCGGACCATTAAGTGAGGCCTGCAGATACAGGTTGTAATAGCCGTAGGCCGAGGCGTAGCGCACATTGAAGTACACATCGTACCGGGCCGTAGTGTCAGCAATGGCGAACGTGAAAGTCGGCCGCTGCTGTACGTCCCAGGAGGAGGTCGGAAAATCGGTGTTCTTTTCGAATATGCGGTTGGGGTCGCAGGCCGTGAGCAGGCTCACAACCCCCAACCCGACAGCCAAACGAAAGGCAAAGCGCTGGTTCATGCGGTTGTACTGATAAACTTAGAAAAACCGCCGCCTTAGGCTCCCGCTGATGGGGCGGCGGGGCCGGCAGGCGCACCGCCCTCGCCAGCCGGGCCACGGCCGCCGCGCCGGTTGCGGCCACCGCGGCCTTCGCGCGGGGCACTGCCTTCGCGCGGGGCACTGCCTTCGGGGCGGCGCTCGCCACCTTCGCGGCGCGGCCGGGCTTCGCTGCCCTCGGCCGCGGGCCGGGGAGTCGTGCCACCGTCGTCGCTCCGGCGCGGGGCATCGCTCCGGCGGTTACGGCCACCTTCGGGGCGGGGCTCGCCACCTTCCGGGGCGGGGCCCGCCCCGTCGCGTGGCGTATCGCTGCGGCCCCGGCCGCCCCGGCGGTTGAGGGGGCGGGCAGCGGCTCCGCGTCGGCCGCGCTGCTCGGGCACATCGCCGAGGGCTGGTACGGGGTTGTCGGGGTCGCCGGGGCCAGGGCTGGTCATCTGCTCGGGCGGCCGGGGGCCGCCGGGTGCGGCTCCGGCCGGGCGGCGGCCATCGCGCGGGGCGCGCGGCTCGCGGGTGGGTCGGGCTTCGCGGCCTTCACGCGGCGCGCGGCCTTCGCTGGTCTCCGCGCCGGGTTCGCGCGGGGTCCGGGGCTCTCGCGGCTCGCGGCCTTCACGCGGTGCGCGGGCTTCGGTGGCGGGCACCTCGCCTTCGCCACGGCCTTTTTTGCGCTTGCTGCGCTTGCCACTCGACTTAATTTTGTCGTCCAGGCGGTCGAGCGAGCCTTCTACGATGGCCGAAACTTCGGGCTCGGGGGCTTCTTCGCGGGGTGGCAGCAGGCTCTCGATTACCTCGCCCCGCTTGTTCATTTCCAGCAGCTCGCGCACGCGGGCCGTGTCGAGCATCACCCAATTGTTGTCGCCCTTAAAGGCAAACCACATGCGGCGGCGGAAGATGTCGGTTTTTTGCAAAAAGGCCTCACCCTTGTTGGTTTTCAACGGGCGCTGCACCTGCGGAATGTCCTTGAGCGCATCCAGATACGCGTCCAGCTCATAGTTGAGGCAGCACTTGAGTCGGCCACATTGGCCAGCCAGCTTTTGCGGGTTCAGGCTCAGATTCTGGTAGCGGGCGGCGGTGGTGCTCACGGTTTTGAAATCGGTGAGCCAAGTCGAGCAGCACAGCTCACGGCCACAGATACCAAGGCCACCGATGCGGCCGGCCTCCTGGCGCAGCGAAATCTGGCGCATCTCCACGCGCACCCGGAACTCATCGGCCAGGCGGCGAATGAGCTCGCGGAAGTCCACCCGGTCGTCGGCCGAATAATAGAATAGCGCGCGGGTGCGGTCGGCCTGGTATTCCACGTCGCTCAGCTTCATGCGTAGGCGCAATTCGCTCACCATGGCCCGGGCCCGGAACATGGTACCGGTCTCGAGGTCGCGCACGGCTTGCCAGCGCTCCTCGTCGTCGGGCGTGGCCACGCGCAGAATGTTGCGGATTTCCTTCGAGTCGGTTGGGATTTTCTTTTTGCGCATTTGCAGGCGCACCAGCTCGCCCTTGAGCGAAACGTGGCCCAGGTGCCAGCCGCTGCCGGCTGCATCCACCACCACGGCGTCGCCCGTCACGAGGGGCAGGCGCAAGTCGTTGCGCATAAACTCCTTGCGGCCGCCTTTGAAGCGCACCTCCACGAGGTCGAAGCCGGCGAACGAGTCGGGCACCTCCACGTCCTGGAGCCAATCGAAGACATTCATGCGGTTGCAGCCGCCGGTGCTGCAACCGCCATTGGATTTGCAGCCGCCCGGCTTAGTGCCGCAGCCGCCGCCGGAAGAACAGGTTGAACAAGCCACTAGTCAGATACTTATATAGTTGAGCGAAAAGCAGGTTTTCGCGGGAATTCGGTTCTTAGCAAAGATACACAATTAGGACAGCGAGGTTCGGCCCTGCTTCCCATTGGGCCCCGACAGGCTGCTGAAGTGCTTGCTCCGGCGGCTACTTATGCCAAGCCCCATCGGCAAGATTAGGCTTGGCAACCAATCTCAACAGTGCTCACCCCACCACTCCTTTTCTGATTTCATTATTCTAATAGTTTATTTCACTGCTGTTTACAAAATTTTGTCATTATTGTTAATCAACTGATGAATAAAATGCCGTTTTTAGTAGCAAGTAGACTGTTTTTTGTATTATTTTCAAAAAAAGGTCTTTTCGCTCCCCTTGCTCGCAATGCTTCTGCCGCTATATTCGTCCATCATTCACCAAACAATCACATCAAAACTTCTATGAAAAAATTCAACCTTCTCCCACTGTTTGCGCTGTTGGGCGGTGCCCTGGCAGTTTCGTCGTGCAGTAAGAAAGAAGAAGTGGCTGCCACTTCCCCGACTATCACCGCAGAGGTAAGCGCTCAAATTAAGGCCATGGGCTTTGGCACGAGCGATGTTCGCAAGGTTGACGAGGGATATGTAGTAGAAGGTGATATCCTCCTCACGCCGGAGATGCTGGGTGCTTCGGCCATTCAGCAGCTGATGCGCGTGGGTGATATTGAACAGTACCGCACCACCAACTTGGTAGGCAGCCTGCCGCGTACGCTCACCGTAAGCATCAGCAGCTCGTTTCCCTCGGCCTACGTAACGGCCATCGACGAGGCCATCCGGCGCTACAATGCGGCCAACCTGCGCCTGAATTTCCGGCGCATCGGCACCAGCGGAGCCGACCTGCCCGTAAAATATTCGTCGAACCTAGGCACAGGCGTGCTGGGCCAGTCGGGCGGCTTCCCCAGCGGCGGCAACCCCGCGCCGGGCTTCACGCTGGTGCCTAACGTCATCAACAGCTCCAACACCAACTACATCGCCACCATCATGGCCCACGAAATGGGCCATTGCATCGGCATGCGCCACACCGACTACTACAACCGCGCCTACAGCTGCGGCGGTAGCGCTTCTAACGAAGGTGCCAGCACGGTGGGAGCCATCCTTATCCCCGGTACGCCTTCGTCGGCTGAGCCGAACTCCTGGATGTTGGCTTGCGTGGGCAACGGTGTTAACCGTCCCTTCACTGCCAACGACCTGACGGCGCTCAACTACATCTACTAGTCTACCCGGACGGCACTGGCTAAAAACAAGGGGCCTCAGCTTAAACCGAGGCCCCTTGTTTCTTAGCCAGTGCCGTCCGGATTTTTCCCTGAATACAATAGCTGTTCGTTTTTTCACCGTTTCAATTCAAATTGTATGAAAATCAAAAACCTGTTCACCGCGACGGCTTTCTGTGCCGCTTCGGTATTGGCGCTATCCTCGTGCAGCAAAAAAGAGGAGGTTGCTCTTGCTCCAACGGCCGTCTCGCAAGAAGTTTTAATGCAAATCAAAGCGCTGGGCTTTGGCACGGAAGACGTTCAGGCTGTAGCCGGTGGCTTCGTGGTAGAAGGTGACATGTTGCTGACGAACGCCATGCTGGCCAGCGCGCCAGGCTATGCTACGCTGCGAGTGGGCGACGAGGAGCAGTACCGCACCACCAACCTGGTGGGTGGCCTGCCGCGCACGCTGACCGTGAGCCTATCGACCCAGTTTCCAGCAGCGTACGGGCCCGCTATTGATGAGGCCATTCTCCGGTACAATGCAGCCAACCTGCAATTGCACTTCACCCGCGTCACCTCGGGCACCGCTGACTTGCCCGTGAAGTATTCGGCTGACCTGGGCCCGGGCGTGCTGGGCCAGTCGGGCGGCTTCCCCAGCGGCGGCAACCCCGCGCCGGGCTTCACCCTGGTGCCTAACGTCATCAACAGCTCCAACACGAACTACATCGCCACCATCATGGCCCACGAAATGGGCCATTGCATCGGCATGCGCCACACCGACTACTACAACCGCCAGTACAGCTGCGGCGGTCGTAAATCCAATGAAGGTGCCAGCACGGTGGGGGCCATCCTTATCCCCGGTACGCCTTCGCTGGCCGAGCCGAACTCCTGGATGCTGGCTTGCGTGGGCAACGGCGTTGACCGCCCCTTCACCGCCAACGACCTGACAGCGCTGAACTACATCTATTAGCCTCGGCTGGTAATTCCAAACAAAATGCCCCGGCTCGTGCGAGCCGGGGCATTTTGTTTGGAATCAGTATTGTCACAACGTTTCATTCGCGACAGGCCCGGCCCAAGGCGGGCCAACCTGTTGGGGGTTTTACTGTATCACCACCCGGATTACCTGGGCAGCCTGCCCTTCGGACTGCACCCGCAGCAGATATACGCCGGGACGCAGGCCGTTGGTGTCAAGCTGGTTGATTTGGCCATCTACCGTAGTGGCCCGCTGGAAGCGGCCCAGCATATCATAGAGCTGCGCGGTAACCGTGCCAGTCGTGTTGGCCACCAGTTGCAGGGGCTGGCCGGCGGCTACCGGGTTGGGATAAGCCTGCGTCAGGCCAGCCCGCAGCAGGTAGGCCTCCTCGGTACCACTGTAGAATTGCTGGCTGGCCACGTTGTCCAGGCGTACGCGGTAGAGGTAGCGGCCTGCGGCTGGGGGCTGGTCGTCGAAAGCGAATGTGGTACTGGTGACCGGACTGATGGTTCGGATGGCCTCAAAGCTGCCATCGGGGCGCTGACGCTCCAAAGTAGCCGATTTCAGGTGGTATATGGTACCCAGCACTACCTCGAAACGAACGATTTCAGCGACCAGCTGCCGGGGCAGGAAAGAGCGGAAGTAGCACGCCGTGCCCTGCGTGGTGTAGTTGATGGTGGTACCGGGCCGCCCCACGCGCCCCCCCACGATGGGTGCCACGGCATAATAAAGCGTGGGCAACTGGGCCCGACCAAGCACCACGACAGTATCAGCCGTCTGCAGCAGGGGTTCCAAAACGGTAGCGCCCAGCTGATACACCTGGTAGCGGGCCACACCCGGGATGCGCACCCATTGCAGCAACGTTTCTTCGGCACACGCATAGCCGACCTGCAATGCCGGGGCCCGCACAATAGTGAAAGTATCGCCCAGAAAATCGGTGCTGCCCGTCGACAGCCGCAACTGGGCCAGCGTGGTCGTATCGGGCACAGCCCAGGTGGTGCGGTTGGCCGCCAGCGGTACCGATGGAGCCAGCACGCGCCATCCGGGGCGGCCCAAGGGGCGGTAGTCGAGCCGAGCGGTGGCGGTAGCGGGGCCGCTCCACTGCCAGCGCAGGGTAGCAGTAGTGCCGGGCCGCAAGTTATCGGGGCGCACGGGGTGGGTCCAGGTGAGGCCAGGGGCATTTATTTCGTAGGCCAGGCTAAAGGCTTGCGGACCCTGCGGCACGGCGAAACCCCGCACGTGCAGCTCGTAGATACCGGCAGGGGGCAGCGTGAGGGTAATTTGCTCGGCGTTGTTGAGGTGGTCGGGGCGGCGGCGGGCGGGGCGAGCCAGTGAGTCGGCGTTCGGGTAGGCGCTCAGGGCCCAGGGCAGCCAGCGCTGGCCCGTGCCCACGGCCACCAGTTCCAGGTCGAGGTCGTTTACAAGGGCCGTAGCGGCATTGGCGGCCGCGGCGGGGTCGCTCCAGACCAGCGTGGCCTTAAACTGCTGCTGGCCGGCGGGCACGGTGATGCGGAATACCTGGTCGGTGCCCGGCGTGGCACTGCCCTCAAAAAAGCGGCCGGCGCGCATGGTGCTCACCGCCCCCAGCGCATCGGCCTGCCCAAAACCGCTCAGGTAATCCACTTCGGCCGTGCCAAGGTCGTCGGCGCTGTTCAGGAGCACGGCTTTGACCAGGGCAGCAGGGGGCAGAGCACCAGCGTGCTGGTCGCGGTACTGCTGCTGAAGCAGAATGCTGATGCCCGACACCAGCGCGGCCGACTCTGATGAGCCCCCCTCGCCGTAGGCCACCAGCTCGGGCTTGAGGCGGCCGTCGTGGGCCGGGCCGCGCGAACTGAGGGCGGCTACCTGCCCGCTGGGGTCGGTAGCGCCCACGGTCAGCGTGTTTTTCGACATTTTGAACTGACCGCTGACGTTGGCGAACTTGGCAATGCTCTGGTAGGTTCCGCTGGAACTGGCCGATGAGCCCACGTTGCCCGACGAAAATACGTGCAGCAGCTGCGGCAGCTGCTGGGCCTGCTGGTCGTAGGCCTGGGCTTCGAGGCCGTAGTAGTTCTCGATACCCACGCCGTAGGAGTGGTTTTGAACCGACACGCCGGCCTGAACGAGCTGCGTGGCGTCGTCGGGCAGCAAGCGGGCGAAATCGGACGTGGCCAGCCGCACGGCCCGGGCCGCCCCCCGACCCAGCGGGTCGGAGTTGCCGGCCCCGCCCAGCAGCGTGGCCATGGCCGTAGCATGGTCGGAATAGGGTTTGGCAAACGCCCCCGGGTTCACCGCCCGGCCTTTCAGGTCAAGGTCGTCGGGGTCGAAGGGCATTTCCTTCACCGAAGCCGTCAGGCCCTGCCCAGTGAGGGTGGGGAAGCGGGCGTGCACGGTCGAAATGGCATTCACCGCCAAATCAGAATTGCTCAGGCGGCGCTCCTCGTGGGCGCGGCGGTCGGCCACGTCCACAAACTCTACGCCCGGCGCGGCGGCCAGCTGCGCCGGCGTAAGGCCGACGACCGTGAGAGTACAGGCATCGGGGCCGGGCTGGGTTAGCTGCGCGGCGGGCTGTTGCCGCGCCCACTGCCGGAAAGCCGGGCCATCGGCCACGCGCACGCGGAGCGTGCGGGCCAGCCCTTGCGCCGCGGCTGCCCGTAAGGCAGGGGCCAGCCGCAATGGCAACGGGCGCGGCGCAAGCTGAGCACGAAGCAACTGCGGCAATAGCAGCAGCGCCCACAGGAGCCACTGTCCGCCGAAAGGGCGGGCTAAACGTCTGCTTGCTTTTCCGAAGGCTGGTTTCATGCGCTTTATCGGTTTGGGGAAGTTCTGGCACCTGCCATAACCCCTGGTCCAAAGATAGCCCCCGGCTGCGGCAGTGGGTCCGGCCGCGCTGGTACGGATAACCTATTCCAACGCGATTTTGCGAACAGTCTGGTTTGCGCTGTCCGTTAGGTAGAGCATATTGCTGGCATCGATTGCTACCCCACTGGGACCATTGAACCGGGCAGTGCTCCCGGAGCCATTCTCGGAGCCGAAATGCAGCACGGTGCCTGCCAGCGTGGTGACGTTGCCAGCGGGCGTAATCCGCCGAAGCAGCGCGTTGAGATGGTCCACTACATACAAGTTGCCGAGGGCATCGACGGCGACGCCGGTGGGAGCCCGGAACCGGGCCGTGGCCCCGGGGCCATCGGCGTAGCCGCCATGATGGGCCGCCCCGGCCAGCGTGGTTACCTCGCCGGAAGGGGTTATTTTCCGAATGGTTTCATTGCCATTATCCGCTACGTATAGTATGCCGTGCGTGTCGACCGCCACGGCAGCCGGGTGGAAGAACCGGGCCGCCGGGCCAGCACCATCGGCGCTGCCCTTGTGGCCGGCGAGGCCCGCTAGGGTGATGACACTACCATCCGGGGCAATTTTTCGGATGGTATGGTTGAAGGTATCGGCCACGTACAGCGCACCGCTGGCGTCCACGGCCACGCCGTGGGGCAGGTTGAATTGGGCGATACTCCCCGGGCCGTCGGCCGAGCCCTTGCGCCCGATGGTACCGGCCACGGTGCTCACGGTGCCATCGGGCCTAATTTTGCGGATGGCGTGATTATCGGCATCGGTTACGAAAACGGTGCCATCGGCGGCCACGGCCAGCCCCACCGGATGGTAGAAACGGGCCGCCGCACCGGGGCCATCGGCGCTGCCTTTGGCGGCAGCGGCCCCGGCCAGGGTCGTTACCATGCCCGAGGGCACCAGGCAGCGAATGGTCATATTTCCTTCGTCGGCAACGTACACCGTACCATTCGGGCCCGCGGCCACGCCCATTGGATAGTCGAACCGGGCAGCCGCGCCAAGGCCATCAACGGAGCCCTTACTGCCGGCCTCACCAGCCAAGGTGCTCACGGTGGCCGTCGAAACATACGGAACCGGGTGCGCGGGCACCGACACAATAAGTTGGGCTTGCGCTGCCGCCAAAGGCCCCATCAGCCAAGCCATCAGGCAACAAAGAGTGCGGTAATGCATGGGTGATTTGACGAGTAGGCCAGACCTCAAAGGTATACGCTTGCCCTGAACACAAACCGCCCCGGCCAAGCTGACCGGAGCGGTTTGCGTTTGATACAAAAAGCAACTGGAGCTTCGTCGACTTCTGGTCTTCGCTGCGCTGGCTTACTCGCCGGGCTTTAGCACCACTTTCACGCAGCCATCTTTTTTGTGGCGGAAGATGTCGTAGCCGTGCGGTGCCTGCGAGAGCGGCAGGCGGTGGGTGATAATGTCGTCGAGCTTCACATCGCCGTTGGAAACGTGCTGCATGAGCTTGTCAATATGCTTGTGGGCGGGTGCCTGGCCGGCCTGCATGATGATGCCCTTATCGAAAATCTGACCCAGCGGGAAGTTGTCGAACGGGGTGGCGTACACACCCAGAATGGACACGAAGCCGCCCCGGCGCACGGCGCTGATGCAGGCGAGCACTACTTTGTCGGACCCTTTTTCGAGGTTGGCCACCGCTTTAGCGCGGTCCAGCACGTTGCGGTCGGGCTCGAAGCCCACGGCATCCACGCACACATCAGCCCCGTAGCCTTTGCTTTTGCTCCGGATTTCGTCCACCACCTGCTGGTGGCTTTCCCAGAGAATGCCCTCGGCGTTAGCCGATTTTTTGGCCATGTCGAGGCGGTACTGCTGGGTATCGACGATGATGACGCGGCTGGCCCCGCGCAGCCAGGCCGACTTGGCGGCCATGATGCCCACGGGTCCGGCCCCGAAAATGGCCACGATTTCACCCCCCTTCACCCCGGCCCAGTCGATGCCGGAGTAGCCCGTCGGGAAGATGTCGGTGAGAAACAGCGCCTGCTCGTCGGTTAGGTTATCGGGCACGATGCGGGGGCCGTTGTTGGCGTAGGGCACGCGCACGTATTCGGCCTGGCCGCCGTCGTAGCCGCCATACAGGTCGGTGTAGCCGAAGAGCGCGCCGCCCTTTTCGGTCAGCAGGCCGCCCTCGGGACCGTAGTGGTCGGGGTTGGAGTTTTCGCAGTGGCCGGGCAGCTCGTGGTTGCAAAACAGGCAGTGGCCGCAGGCTACCGGAAAGGGCACCACCACGCGGTCGCCGCGCTTGAGGTTGGTGACGCCTTTGCCCACTTCCTCCACGATGCCCATAAACTCGTGGCCGAGTGTCTGGGGGGTCGGCTGGGGCAGGCTGCCGTTGTAAATGTGCAGGTCGGACCCGCAAATGGCAGTGCTCGTGACGCGGATAATGGCATCGCGCGACTCGTGGATTTTGGGGTCGTCGACGGTATCAACCCGGACATCGCGGGCACCGTGAATTCGGAGAGCTTTCATAGAAAGGGCGTTAGAGATGAATAATCCCTTCTGCTAACGACCTCTTTTTAAGGGAGGTTGCTACGGTTCAGCACTACCTGCTCCTAACCTCCACCGTAGTTCCCCGCCTTACATCTGATACACCGCCACTCCGGCCGCCGTGAAAATATAGGCGTAGGTTTCGCCCACCAGCACTTGCCGCACCGCGCCGGGGTCCACGCCGGCGGGCAGGGCTACGCGCCGCTCGGTCTGGTTATAGAGGTGGAAAAAGCGAATGGCCCCGGTTTCCAGAAAATACAACTCATCACCCCGAAAGCCCACCATATTCAGCCCCGGAAAGGGCAGCTTTTGCTTATAATTCCCCAGGTTGTCGAACACGTACACGCCCGTACTGCGGTCCACGAGGTAAATATTGTTCTGATACTGGCGAATGAAGCGGAAGTCGGGCCGCGAGCGCCCAATAATGAGGTCTAACGGCGTATTCTGCACCGCGCGCAGGGTGTTGGGGTCGAACTCGCGCAGCGTGAGCGTGCTCTCATCGAGCAGCCAGATGAAATTATCGGGGGCCAGCGTAGCCACCCGCACCGTACCATCGAGCACGTCGCCCAGCCGCACTTCACTGAGGAGCGAAAGAAATCTATCGAGCAGCACCAACTGCTGCCGGTCGTCGTTGAAAACCAAGGTGCTGGTCACGTTCCAGGCTTCTACCTGGGCTACATGGCCGGGCTGGGTGGGCGCGTAGGTGTTCAGCGGCAGCCCCTCGGGGCCGTACTGACGCAGGTTATTGTCGGCATCGGCCACGTAGAGCGCCCCCCGCCGGTCGAGCGACGCGGCCCCCGGGTTGGGTAGCTTGATGAGGCGCAGTAGCTTCCAAGCCGCCACGGTGGGGGCGGCCGTCGCATCCAGCGGTGGCTGGGGGGCCGGCTGCACCGGTGCTACGCTTTGCCTGGCGGCCGGCGCGGCCGAGGCCGCGGAAGGCACGGTGGTTTGAGCGCGGGCGGCGGTGGCGAGCAGCAGGAGCGAAACTGCCAGCTTAACAGAACAGTCCTGCTGAGCTGGTCGCAGCAGCGCTACCGCGCGACTAACCCAATCCATTGAATTAGTCGCGCGGTAGCGCTGCTGCGACCAGCTCAGCAGGACGTTCTTTAAATTACCCATCATTGCTTACCGCTCAAAATGCCGCAAGGCCAGCTCATTGCCATCATACACACCGTAGCTGCAATAATTGACCCACTCCCCCAGGTTCACGTAGCGGCTGCCGGGGCGCACTTCCACATCGAGCGGCAGGTGCCGGTGGCCGAACACGTAATAGTCGTGGTGCTGGTGGGCTTCGAGCTCGCGGCAGTATTGCAGCAGCCATTCCTCATCACCAAAGTATACGGTGTCGTCCTTGCCGGCCTGCATGCGGCTGCGGCGGCTCCACTTGTTGGCCATGCCGATGCCGAAGTTGGGGTGCAGCCGCGCAAACAGCCACTGCGCCACCCCCGAAGCGAAAACCTGCTTCAACATCTTGTAGCTGTAATCCTTCGGCCCCAGCCCGTCGCCGTGCCCAATGTGAAACAGCTTATCGCCAATCCGCTGCGAAACTTCCTGCCCCAGCACCGGGATGCCCATTTCCTGCGTGAAGTAGCCAAACATCCACATGTCGTGGTTGCCGGTAAAAATGGTAATGGGCAGTCCACCATCAGTGAGTTCCGCTAATTTCCCCTGCAAGCGACTAAAGCCGCGTGGAATGGCGTGCTTGTACTCAAACCAAAAGTCGAACAAATCGCCCAGCAGGTAGATAGCCGCCGCGTCTTTCGCCGCCTCATCGAGCCAGCGCACGATGCGCTTCTCCCGGTCCAGCGAGGCGGCCGCATTGGGTGCGCCCAGGTGGAAATCGGAAGCGAAATACACCCGCTTGCCGGGCGGCAGCATTAGGTCTGATAAGAGTTGAGGCGACTTCAATGAGCAATGATTAACAGTTAGTGGTTAATGATTAGTAACGAATTAGCGAGGGGCAAGCATGCACGGTGGCAATTAACCACTAACCGTTAATTATAAACCGTTATTTCCTCTTCTTCCAGCAAAAACAGCGCAATCCGGCGCGGGCCATGAGCACCCAGCACCAGGGTTTTCTCGATATCGGCCGTGCGGCTGGGGCCGCTGGTGAGCGACACCATCGAGGGCATTGCCGCGCCGTAGCTGGCCTGCAGTAGGCGCAGCGCATCGCCAATTTCGGCCACTACCTGGCTGGGGCGGGCCAGTATCAGGTGTTGGTCGGGGTAAATGCTCAGCCTTCGGCCGCTGCCCGTGGCCGCCGATACCAGTACGCTGCCCGTGCGGGCCACCAGTGCCTCGCAGGAAGTCAGGCTCAGGTCGGCACTGGCAACGAAGTCGGTTTCTTCGGCCCGAAACGCAATGCCAGCCGCCCGCAGCACGGCCTGCAAATCGGGCTCCCATACGTAGGGCGCGCCCACCTGCTGCCGCTCGCGGAAAGCAGCCAGCTGCGCGGCGAAATCGGCCAGGGTTTCGCAGTAGTGAAACTCGCCGCCAACCTGCTGGAACCGCTCGGCGAAAGCTACCACCACATCGCTGTTGCTCAGAGGCGGGTGCACGGGGGCCGCAAAGTCGGGCCGGGGTGGCAGCAGCGCGGGGCCAGCCGCCAAGCCTTGGCGAATACGGGCCAGAACGGCATCGCGGGAAGAATCGGACATACCGCAAAAGTAAGAACATAAAAAAAGCCAGCCCCGCAAAAGGGCTGGCTTCTTCTTTGGCCAAAAACAACTGGTTTAGCCCGCTACCGCGCTGCCGCTCGAAGCCGGAGCTTCGTTGTTGCGGTTGTCGTCAAGGCCGGGCAGGTTCAGGTCGGGCAGGTCGCTGATGACGCCGGCTGCCGCCTGCTCGCCGCGCACTTCCGAAGCGGTTTCGCTGCGGTCGGTGCCGGCCATGTGGGCCTGGTAGTTGGTTTGGGTTTCAAAAGGACGAGGGCCCACGAGGCGGGTCAGGTCTTCCTGTTGCAACACTTCTTTCTCCAGCAGCTCTTTGGCTACCACTTCCAGCTCGTGGCGGCGCTCGGTGAGGAGCTCCTTGGTGCGGTTATAGGCATTTTCGATAATGGAACGCACTTCCTCGTCAATTACCTGCGAGGTGGCCTCCGAATAGGGCTTCGAGAAACCATACTCATTCTGGCCTTTCGAGTCGTAGAACGACACGTTGCCCAGCTTGGCGTTCATGCCGTACATCGTCACCATGGAATAAGCCATCTTGGTGATGCGCTCCAGGTCGCTCAGCGCACCGGTCGAAATTTTGCCGAACACCAGCTCCTCGGCGGCGCGGCCACCCAGGGCCATGCACATTTCATCGGTCAGCTGCTCCGTATTATAGAGAAACTGCTCCTTGGGCAGGTACTGCGCGTAGCCCAAAGCGGCCACGCCACGCGGCACGATGCTCACTTTCACCAGCGGGTCGACGTGCTCCAGGAACCAGCCCGCGATGGCGTGGCCGGCCTCGTGGTAGGCCACAATGCGCTTCTCGCCGGGCGAAATGATTTTGTTCTTCTTCTCCAGACCACCAATCACCCGGTCGATGGCGTCGGTAAAATCCTGGTCGGTGATAAACTTTTTGTCGCGGCGGGCGGCAATCAGGGCTGCCTCGTTGCAGACGTTGGCGATTTCCGCGCCGGCGAAGCCCGGCGTTTGGGCCGAGAGGCGCTTGGCATCCACGTCGGGACCCAGCGTGAGCGGCTTGAGGTGCACCTGGAAAATCTCGGTGCGACCATTGATATCCGGCTTATCGATGCTGATTTGACGGTCGAAACGGCCGGGGCGCAGCAGGGCCGAGTCCAGCGTATCGGGGCGGTTGGTGGCGGCGAGGATGATAACGCCGGAATCGGTACCGAAGCCGTCCATCTCCACCAGCAGCGAGTTCAAGGTGTTTTCGCGCTCGTCGTTGCCGCCGGGCATCGAGCCCTTGCTGCGCGAACGGCCCACGGCATCAATTTCGTCGATGAAAATGATGCAGGGAGCTTTGGCTTTGGCCTGCTTGAACAAGTCCCGAACCCGGGCCGCGCCCACGCCCACGAACATCTCCACGAAGTCGGAGCCCGACAGCGAGAAAAACGGCACGTCGGCTTCGCCGGCTACGGCTTTGGCCAGCAGGGTTTTGCCGGTGCCGGGAGGGCCTACGAGCAGGGCACCTTTCGGAATCTTACCGCCGAGGATGGTGAATTTGCTGGGGTTCTTGAGAAACTCCACAATCTCCTGCACTTCCTCCTTGGCTTCTTCGAGGCCGGCCACGTCTTTGAAGGTGATTTTTACCTTGTCGCCGCCCTCAAACAATGCGGCTTTGCTTTTGCCGATGCTGAAAATCTGGCCGCCGGGGCCGCCGGCGCTGCCCATGCGGCGCATCAGAAACCAGAAACCAACAATCATCAGCACGATGAAGCCGTAGGTGCCAATGTAATCGCCGGGGCTCGACCGCTCCTCGATATTGAGGGGCAGGCGCTGAGCCGAGGGCACGTCCTTTTGCAAAGCATCCAGGTTTTCCTGGAATAGCTTGGCGTCCACAACCGGGAAGTAGAACTGCGAGCCGATGCCCTCACCGCCGAAAGGCGAGCGGCGCGTGAGCTCCTGCTTGTATTTGGTACGGGCCGCTTCTTTCAGCGTCACCTCCACTACTTTTTGATTACTGATGATGGTAACGGCCTGCACGTCGCCGGCTGCCAGCATGCTCTCAAAGCGCTGCTGGTTGATTTTGGCGGGCGAGTTGAGGTTGTTCACCCACATCACCCCAAACAAAAACACCAGCAAACCCGCCAACACCCACAACTGTAGGCCTGGACGCGGGTTGGGAGCCGGGGTTAGGGGCTTCTTCTTTTTATTGGAATTCAGATTGTTATCCGACATGAAAATAGCTACTTAAAACCGAGGATAGGTAGGAGCAAAACACCGCGCCGAAAGTAAATGTTCGGCGAAAAGGCAGACGCGGAGCGGGTGGTTTTATTTTATTTGAATGAGATATCCAATGAAAAACAAAACGTCATGCTGAGCGCAGCGCAGCGGAGCCGAAGCATCTCGCTTGTTGCCACTAATCAATGATGCATGCACGATTGAATTACTACCACACGCGAGATGCTTCGACTCCGCTGCGCTCCGCTCAGCATGACGTTTTATTAGCCAATAGCCGACTACGCCGGCTCCGACTCGATGTAGCTGATGTCGGCATCGCCCCACAGCTCCTCCAGCGCGTAGAACTTGCGACGGTCGCGCAGGAAAACGTGCACTACCACGTCGACGTAATCGAGCAGCACCCACTCGCGGTTGGTGCGGCCTTCGGTCTGCCAGGGGCTTTCGCCGGTTACTTTTTCAATTTCTTCCTCAACCGAGCGGGCCACGGCTTCGAGCTGCGTGTCGGAGTTGGCCGAGCAGATGATGAAATAATCGGCAACCGCGTTTTTTAATTCCTTCAGATTCAGCACCACGATATCGGCTGCCTTCTTGTCCTGCATGCCGCGAACGACCAAATCTGCCAATGTGTCTGAATCCTGCCGGACCAACGTGCTTTTCATATTGTCTTGTTAGGTGTGAGCTTTACAGCCGAAAGTCTACGAAGTTAACGATACGCGCAAGAAGGCTGTGGTTGTCACCCCTCAAACCCTATTTACGGGCCAACAATTAGTATGGCTACCGGCCTGCGCCTCGACCAATTCGGAGGCTCAGGCATTGATTCTCCAAAACCGGGCCAGCGAAGGCTGCACCGTCATAACGGACTTTCAGACGGCTGGCCGGGGCCAGCGCGGCAACCAGTGGCAGGGCGCGCCGGCCGAAAACCTGATGCTGTCGGTGGTGTGGCAGCCCACGTTTTTGGCCGCCACCGAGCAGTTTCGCCTCAGCCAGGCCGTGGCCCTGGGCGTGCACGACTGGGCAACGGCTCTGCTCGGCCCCGACCCCAAACTGAAGCTGAAATGGCCCAACGACCTCTACTACGGCAACCAGAAGCTGGGGGGCATTCTGATTGAGAACAGCCTGAGCGGGCCAAAAATCCAATACAGCATTATTGGCATTGGCCTGAATATCAACCAGCAGGAAATGGCTTTGCCTACGGCCATTTCGTTTGCCCTGCTCACTGGCCGGGCCTACGACCGGGCCAACCTCGCCGCCCGCCTGTTGGAGTGCCTGGAGCGCCGCTACCTGCAACTGCGCGCTGGCCAGGTTGGTACGTTGCGGCACGATTATCTGCAGGCCCTGTACCGCTACCAGGAAATCCACCCGTTCATTATCGACGGAAAAACGGTGAGCGGCCAGATTGTCGGGGTGGAAGAAGATGGTCGGCTGGCCGTGGCCATCGGCAACGAGCTACGTCGGTTTGGCTTGCAGGAAATTCGGCATACCTAGCAACTAAAATGGCCAACGATGCATCCAGGGAAAAGGCGAGCGTAAAGTATCTGGTATTTCGAATAAAAGAGCGCTCCCGAGCAACCGTTTTAGCCGGCGCGCCGAGTTGCCGATAAGCCCGGCATGTAACTTTTGGGTTTTGTAGCGGTCTACCAAACCGAAACGCGTCGCCGAGCGTTGGTTGGGTGGTGTGGTTGGCACCGCGGCACGGTGCTTGTATTTGTGGCAGGGTCGTATTTTTCCCCTTTACTTTTTTTGTATTTGTGATGAAACTCTTTACTCGTTTGGCCGTGCCCATGGCGGTGCTGCTGCTCTCGGTTGCTTCCGCTTTCGCGGCTACCATCACGGTGCAGGTAGGCGACAACTTTTACCGGGGACCGGACGGCACCAGTACCATCCGTATGGCTTCCACCGACGAATTGGTTTTTCAAAACATTGGGTCAAGCACCCATCCAACGGCGTCGGCTCAGTGGACCACGTTCATTATTAACCCGACTACGCCAACCAAAACATTTCCGGCGGGCACTTTTGCGGTTGGTACGTTTCCATTTTTGTGCACTGTGCACAGCGGCATGGTGGGCACTATCATCGTGACGGGCACCGCCACGGCCACCACCGACGCCAACCTGACCGCCGCGCTGAGCGTGTACCCTAACCCCAGCCACGGCCAGGTAACGGTGCAGCTGAACCAAAAAGCCGGGGCCGACTACAAGCTACGGCTGAGCAACATCATCGGCCAGGAAGTTCGGACGGTGACCCTCCGGCCCGAGCTGACGGCGGCCGGCCTGCCCCTCGACCTGAGCGAATTGCGCGCTGGCGTGTACTTCTATAGCTTGCTCGTGAACGGCAAAGTGGCCAGCACCAAACGCCTCGTGCTGCAAAACTGACCCTGCCTTAACTTAATGATTTGACAAAAAGCAGCCTTGGGCTGCTTTTTGTGTTTCTAGCCCGAATTGGAAGTTGGTGGCGCGGTGCAACGGTGCATTGCCTACTTTTGCCCTTTCACCAAATTACCCGCTTCTTGTTCCGGCTGCGTTCTTTTCCCACTCGGCCGGGTGTTTGTGCCTCATCTGATTGTATGCGCTCCTTTAAAAGCCTGAATAACCTCGTTGGCTGGGTGGTTTTTGCCATCGCCTTCGCCACCTACCTGCTCACCCTGGAGCCCACGGCTTCGTTCTGGGACTGCGGCGAGTTCATTGCCTGCTCCTACAAGCTGCTGGTACCGCACCCCCCGGGCGCGCCTACCTTCCTGCTGCTGGGGCGTTTGTTCTCGCTGTTCTCGTTCGGTGATGTCACCAAGGTGGCCGTGCTCATCAACGCGCTTTCGGGCCTGAGCAGCGCCTTCACCGTGCTGTTTTTGTTCTGGATTATTACCCGCATGGCCCGCAAGCTGGTGCTGCGCGAGGCCGTAGCCAACAGCGGACTGGGTGCCGAAGCCATCGAGCCCGACGGCTACCAGCGCCTGCTGATTTTGAGTGCGGGCGTGGTGGGCGCGCTGGCCTTTGCCTTCTCCGACTCCTTCTGGTTCAATGCCGTGGAGGGCGAGGTATACGCCATGTCGGCGCTGTGTACGGCGGCCGTAGTCTGGATTATGCTGAAGTGGGAAGCCCACGCCGACGAGCCCGACTCGGATAAGTGGCTGATTCTGATTGCCTATGTTATCGGCCTCAGCATTGGCGTTCACCTACTGAACCTGCTCACGCTGCCCGCCCTGGGCTTCATCTACTACTACCGCCGTACGGCTAACCCTTCGATGAAAGGCGGTATTATCGTGATGGTAGTGAGCATGGTGATTGTAGGCTCCATTCTGGTGGGCATCATCCCGGGCCTGCCCACGCTGGCCGGCAATTTCGAGGTGTTCTTTATCAACACGGTGGGTTTGCCCTTCAACTCGGGCCTATTTATCTTCCTGATTGTGTTCATCGGCCTGATTTGGTTTGGCTTCCGCCTTTCCTTCCAGCGCCGCAGCCAGCTGCTGAACACGGCCATGCTGTGCTTCACGTTCATTCTGATTGGCTACTCGAGCTACCTGATTGTGCCGATTCGGAGCTCCTTCCAGCCCACCATCAACGAAAACGACCCCGAGGATGTGCTCAGCTTCGTGAGCTACCTCAAGCGCGAGCAGTACGGCTCGCGGCCCCTGCTCTATGGCCCGCAGTTCAACGCCCAGCCGGTCGATTATTCGGAAGGTGCCCCCCGCTACGCCCGCGACTCCAAGACCAATACCTACAAGGAAATTATGCCGCGCCAGCAGGAGCCGGTATACCGCGACGAGGACAAGATGCTGCTGCCCCGCATTTACAGCTACGAGCCCGACCAGATTGCCAACTACAAGAAATGGGTGGACATTCAGGACGGCGTGAAGCCGACCATGGGCCAGAACCTGGGCTTCCTGTTCCGCTACCAGATGGGGCACATGTTTTGGCGATACTTCATGTGGAACTTCGTCGGGCGCGAGTCCGATGTGCAGCAGGCGGGCGTAGTTACGCCCTTCAGCCCGAGCGCCAAGTCGCTGCCCGCCCGCATTGGCGAGAGCCCGGCACACAACAACTTCCTGGCCCTGCCGCTCATCTTGGGCCTCATCGGCCTGTGGTTCCAGAGCCGGCGCAACAGCAAAGATGCTTGGGTAACCGGCCTGCTGTTTCTGATGACCGGCCTGGCCATCGTCTTCTATCTCAACCAGCCGCCGCGCGAGCCGCGCGAGCGCGACTACACCTTCACCGGGGCCACGTTCGCCTTTGCCATCTGGATTGGCATTGGGGTGCTGGGGCTGGCCGAGCTGCTGGGCAAGGTGGTGAAGGCCGACGGCCTGCGCGCCGGCCTAGCCCTGGCCGTGGGCCTGCTTATTCCGGGCATTATGGCCGCCCAGGGCTGGGACGACCACGACCGCTCCGGTCGCTACAACTCGGTAGATTCGGCTAAGAACCTACTGAATAGCTGCGCCCCGAACGCCATCCTGTTCACCAATGGCGACAACGACACCTTCCCGCTCTGGTACGCCCAGGAAGTGGAGGGCGTGCGCACCGACGTGCGCGTGGCCGTGCTCTCGTACCTGAACACCGACTGGTACATCGCCCAGATGAAGCGCCGCTCTTACCTCTCGGAAGGCTTTCCCATCTCGATGCCGGCCACGGCCTACGCCCAGGGCACCAACGACATGCTGCCCTTCGCCGCCAACCCCGCCGTACCCAGCGTCAACCTCAAGGAATTTATTGACCTGGTGAAGGCCAATAACCCGCTGCTGCAGGTGCAATACCAGGAAAACGGCCCATTTATGATGAGCTTCCCGACCCCGAACTTCTACCTGCCCATCGACACGGCGGCTGTGAAAAAGCTCGGCATCATCCCCAAGGGCCGCGAAAAGCAGCTCGTGAGCAAGATGGAGTGGAGCATGGGCAAGCGAGCCATCGAAAAGAAAAACCTGGTGATTCTCGACATGATTGCCACCAATAACTGGAAGCGCCCCATTTACTTCAGCAGCACCGTGAACCCCGGCGACTACATGAACCTGCAGCCCTACTTCCAGATGGAAGGCATGGCCTACCGCCTGCTGCCGCTGAAAGACCCGAACTACGACCCGCGCAGCGGCGACGACGGCTTCGTGGAAAAGGACCTCACCTACCAGCGCCTGATGAAGGAATTCAGCTACCGGGGCCTGCAAAACCCGGGCATTTTCTACGACGAGAACAACCTGCGCTTCCCGGCCAACTACCGCGATAAGTTCGCCCGCCTGACCAACGCCTACCTCGCCGACAACAACTTAGCTAAAGCCAAGGAAGTAGCCGACAAGGCGCTGGAGCTCATGCCCGACGCGGCCGTTCCCTACGATTACTACTCGCCGCAGCTGGCAGCGGCCCTGGTAGCGGGCGGCGAAAAAGCCAAAGCCGACCAGATTCTCGACACCATGACCCAGCGCTCGGAACAGATGCTGGCTTACTACGCCACCAAGCCCGATGGCAGCCTGTTTGATGACGAGCAGCGCGCCTACCTCGTGGGCCTGCAAAGCGTGTACATGGCCGCCGAGCGCATCGGCGACAAGGCCCGCGCCGACAAGGCCCGCGGCCTGATGCAACAGTACTACCCGCAATAGTTTGCTGGAGGGTGAATGAGAAAACGGCCGGCCCGCGCATTGCGTGGGCCGGCCGTTTTTGGTTTGAATCTTTGCAATTTTTCCAGGTCGTTGTGGTCGCGGGGGCAGCCGGCGGCGCGCTTGGCTTGCAGCAGATGCTGGTAGTGAATCAGCCGGACCGTGAGGCGTTCCACTACTGTATCGGTGGCTTGCGCGTGGGCATCGGCAAAATCCAGCCCTTTCAGTGTGGTGATGATGTCGATAGCCACGGGCGGGCCAGCAAGGCGTAGTTCTCAGCCGACTTTTCTACTCAGATATCGAGGTCACCGATGGTGCGGCTGTAGCCGTGCAGAATGACCGAATACCTACCCACAAGCACATAGCGCACCCCGCTCGCGTGCAGCGCGGCCAGAAAATCCTGGAAATCCTGAAAATCCTGGTTGAAGGTGTTACCCATACTGGCGGTGCGCGTGGGCCCAGCACCCAAACGCCGTGCGGTCGGGGCGCGGCGGGTTGTCGGGGCCGAAGTCGAACACCACGCTGTTCAGGCAAAATGCGGCGCGCAGTCGCCCGGCCATGGTGGCGGGCTGGTGCTGCCGGTGGTAGACCTCCGCCTGGGCGTGGGTGCCGGCGTGGAAAGCGGTGCGGTCGAGGCGAAAAGACATAACGCGGATGAAACCGGGAAAGGCGTACTTGTTTCAAATTTACGTAAGCTGTTGGCGGCCCTGGTTGCCTTGATAGATTTTTCCACCGCAATAAGCTATTTCAATGAAAAGCCTCGCTACTATAGTTACGCTAGGTAGCTGGCGGCAGGCGAGTAGCCTCGCCTGGCTACTGCCGCTGCTGGCCGCCGCCCCGCTGGCCCCGCGCCCCGATTTCGCCGGCCTCTACCGCGACGCTCCGGCCCTGACCGTGGACACCCGCCGCGAGGGCGACAGCCTGCGCCTGTACCTGCACTTGCCCGCGCCCGCCCGCCTGGGGCCGGGCCACGCGCTGCGGGTGGCCATGTGGCCCAGCTACGAGGCCAAAGCGCCGCTGTGGCAGGACAGCATTGCGCGCCGCGCCCAGCACCCGCGCCCCGCGCCCGAAGGCGGCGTGCAGCTCAGCTTCTGCCTGCCCGTGGCGCAGCTGCCCGCCGGGGCCGCGCTGCAAACAACCACCGCCCCGGCCGATGCTAAGGACGACTACCAGGAACCCAGCACCACCGCCTGGTTGCGCCTGACCGAGGCCATTCTGGCGCGCCCGTTTGTGCTCACGGACTCGGCCGGACAGGTGCTGGGCCGGCGCTACGTGCGGGCCGGCGAAACCTTCGGCATCGAAAGCTACGGCCTGCTGCAGCCCGTGCGCTGGAAGCGCTACGCCGTGAGCCCCGCTCCTGCCCTGCCACCCATGACCAACGCCGCCGCCATGCCCGCCGGCCCGCGCCTGTTGCCCGTGCTCGATTCGGCCGAGGTGCGCCCCGGCCAGCCGCTGCGCTTTGCCGAGCCCGGCCTGTATGCGCTGAAGGTGGGCGGCGTGGGCGGCATCGCACCGCGCACGCTGGCCGTGCTGGTCGCGCCCAACGCCTACCCCGCCCTCAGCACCGCCGCCGAGCTGATTGAGCCCCTGCGCTACCTCACCACCAGCCAGGAGCGCCAGAAGCTGACCGACGCGCCCGACCCCAAGCGCGCCGTCGATAAATTCTGGCTCGACATTGCCCAGGGTAACCAGCGCCTGGGCAAAGAATTAATACGGAGCTACTACGGCCGCGTCACGGCGGCCAACCGCCTCTTTGCCGCGCACAAAGCCGGCTGGCTAACGGACAGGGGCTTGCTTTACGTGGTATTGGGGCCGCCGCCGGGCGTGCGCCGCCTGGCCAGCGGCGAGGAACGGTGGTATTATCCGGACGGTGGCCCAGGCGGCGGCCCCGTCACTTACACCTTCCGGCCCCGACCGAGTACCTTTGCCCCTGATTATTACGAATTGGTGCGCCGGCCCGAGTACGAACTGCTCTGGTATGCCGCCGTTGAAAAATGGAGAACCCCACCGACCGCCCTGACCGGCCCGAACGTCCCCAGCGACCTGCCCGCCCGGTAGCCGGCCGCCGCTTTTACGACGGCGCCAACCGCCCCGTCACCCCCAAACAGTTTCGCCCCGACCGCGAGGCCAGCGAGTTCGACGACCGCCCCGCCCGCCCCAAAGGCCGCGGCGGCAGCGACAACCGCGACGAAGCCGCCGGCGACCGCACCGGCCGCTCCGACCGCGGCGAGAGCCGCCCACCCTACCGCGAGCGCAGTGAAGGCGGCGAGCGCGGCAGCAATGCCGGCGGCGAGCGCCCCCGCTACGAAAACCGTTCGGCCCCGGCCGCCAGCATCGACATGCTGTTTGGCCTGCGCCCCATTCAGGAAGCGCTGAACGCGGGCCGCACCCTGGAGAAAATTTTCCTGCTGCGCGGCACCAAAAACAGCCTCGTGACGGACATTTCGGCCGCCGCCCGTGCGGCTGGGATTCAGGTGCAGCTGGTGCCCGTGGAGAAGCTCGACAACCTGACCCGCAAGAACCACCAGGGTGCCGTTGCCTTCGTGTCGCCCATCGACTACTACCCGCTCGACAGCATTGTAACCGGACTGTTTGAGGAAGGCAAAGTGCCCTTCCTGCTGCTGCTCGACCGCATTACTGACGTGCGCAACTTTGGGGCCATTGCCCGCACGGCCGAGTGCCTGGGCGTGCAGGCCATCGTGGTGCCCGGCCGGGGCGCGGCCCAAATCAACGGCGACGCCCTGAAAACCTCGGCCGGCGCGCTGAATATTCTGCCGGTCTGCCGCGAGAATAGCCTGCACGAAACCATCCGCTTCCTCCAGCAGTCGGGCGTCACCATCGTGGCCTGTACCGAGAAAGCCGACGAGGCCGTGGGCGCGACCGAAATCGATTTTACCGGCCCCGTGGCCATCCTCATGGGCTCGGAAGAAGACGGCATCTCGCCCGACCTGCTGAACCTGGCCGATGTGAAGCTGAAAGTGCCGATGAGCGGTCAGATTCAGAGTCTTAACGTGAGCGTGGCCGCCGGCATTATGCTGTTTGAAGTCGCCCGCCAGCGGGTGAATGCCTGAGCAGAAAGCGAATGGCGGTGGTTTCGTTGCAAAACACCCAATAAAAAAGCCTGCTGTTCAGCAGGCTTTTTTATTGGAAATCAACTGGCTCCCCTCTCCGCGGCAGAGGGGCCGGGGGTGAGGTTTGCGCCTTACTAGTTATACCCGCTGCCCTTCTTCGCCTTCACGTCGGCCACGAACTCCTTCACGCGCTGCTCCTCACTGCGCTTGCAGATGAGCAGCACGTTGTCGTACTCGGCCACGATGTAGTCTTCGAGACCCTGCACCACCACCAGGCGCTCGGAAGGCGTTTTGATGACGCAGCCGGTGGTATCGTAGAGCAGCACGTCGCCGTTCACCATGTTGTTGTTGGCGTCGCGCTCGCCGATGCGGTGCAGCGAATCCCAGGTACCCACGTCGCTCCAGCCGAAGTCGGCGGGCAGCACGTACACGTTGTCGGCCTTTTCCATCACGCCGTAGTCGATGCTGATGTTGCGGCAGCGTGAGTAGGCTTCGCTGATGAATTCTTCTTCCTGCGGCGTGCCCAGCTTGTCGGCTCCTTCGTCGAACACCTCGGCGATGTCGCTTAGGTACTGGTGGAAGGCATACAGAATCACGTCGGCGCGCCACACGAACAGGCCCGAGTTCCAGAGGAAGTCACCGCTCTCCACAAACATCTTCGCCAGCTCCAGATTGGGCTTCTCAGTGAAGGTTTTCACTTTGTGCAGCTGGCCGCCGGGTAGGCTCTGCTCGTCCATGTACTGGATGTAGCCGTAGCCCGTATCGGGCCGTGAGGGCTGAATGCCGAGTGTGATGAGCACGTCGTTGGCCTGAGCCGCGTCGATGGCAACGTTAATCAGGCGGCGAAACTCGTCTTCGCGCAGCACGGCGTGGTCGGCCGGCGTCACGATGATGGTGGCCTGGGAGTCGCGCTGCGCAATGCGGTAGCTGGCGTAAGCAATGCACGGCGCGGTGTTACGCCCGATGGGCTCGCCCAGAATCTGGTCGGCGGGCAGCTCGGGCAAGTGTTCCTGCACCAGGGCCGTGTAATCGCGGTTAGTTACCACAAACACGTTTTCGGGCGGGCACACGCCCGCAAAACGGTCCACGGTAAGCTGAAGCATGGAGCGGCCCACGCCCAGCACATCGTGAAATTGCTTGGGGTGGTGCGTGCGGCTGAAAGGCCAGAACCGGCTGCCAATGCCGCCAGCCATCACGATGAGGTAGGTTGAATTCATTGCGACAAAGGTAAGGCCGAAGCCGAACGTGCGCCGCCGGGCAGTAGGAGTCAACGGAACGTCATGCCGAGCGCAGCCGAGGCATCTCGCGTGCCACCACTACTATTGTCGATTGAATTGCGTTGCGCACGCGAGATGCCGCGGCTGCGCCCGGCATCTCGCGCTTGAGCCCCGAACACGCTACTTACACCAGCCCCTCGCGCAGCAAATCGTGCAGGTGAATGAAACCGGCAAAGGCACCGTCCTCCGTCACCACCAGCTGAGTGATGTTGCGGCTCTGCATGCGCGCCAGGGCTTCGGCGGCAAAATCCTCCACGTCGATGGTAGCGGGCCGGGGCGTGAGGATGTCACGGGCCCGCAGCCGCTCCAGGTCGGAGAAGCTGCCCAGCATGCGCCGCAAGTCGCCGTCGGTGATGATGCCGGCGAGCTGGCCGGCGACGTCGAGCACAGCCGTAGCCCCGAGGCGCTTACCCGATATTTCGAGCAGTACGTCCTTTAGCGGGGCATCTTCCTGCACTTGCGGGCGCTGGTTCTGGCGGCTCAGGTCGCCTACTTTCAGGTAGAGGCGCTTGCCCAGGGTGCCGCCGGGGTGCAGGCGGGCAAAATCGGCAGCCGTGAACTGCCGGCTTTCGAGTAGGCACACGGCCAGGGCATCGCCCAGGGCCAGCGCGGCGGTGGTGCTGGTAGTGGGCGCAAGGTTGTTGGGGCAGGCCTCTTTGGTTACGGGGGCGTGCAGCACGTAGGTAGCCTGCTGGGCCAGGTAGGAATCGGCGTTGCTGACCAACGCGGCCAGCGGCACGCCCTTGCGGCGCAGCAGCGGCACCAGCACCTTAATCTCGGGCGTGTCGCCGCTCTTGCTGATGGCAATAACGAAGTCGCCGGGCTGAATCATGCCCAAATCGCCGTGAATGGCATCAGCGGCGTGCATAAAGAGGGCCGGCGTGCCAGTGCTGTTGAGCGTGGCCACGATTTTGCCCGCGATGTGGGCACTCTTGCCGATGCCCGTGACCACTACCCGGCCCTGCAGCTGCCGAATGGCCTGCACGCAGGCCACGAAGTCGGGCGTGGCGGCCAGGGCATCGGCCACGGCGCGCACGGCATCGGCCTCTTCGTACAGCACCTGCCGGGCAATGGCGAGTACATCGGCGGACGCGGGCGCGGCACTGGCAGCAACAGTTCCTTCGGAAGATTGGGCGGGAGCAGACATGAATGCGCGATGAGGTTGTTTTTGCAAAATTGGGGGATAGAAGCTAAGCCGCTGGCCCCGGACCAAAACGAGAGGTTGCCAGCACCGGGCCGCATCATGAATAAAACCCCATGCGAATTCGAGCATCCAGGCCGCATTTCGCGCATCTGGTGTGCCGGTTTCGCAGTTGCGAGCCAACGATTGCATAGTATTGGGCTTGGCATCGACTAGGCTCCGGCCGCGGTACCAATATGACAAAATTGTTTTCCACAATTCACGAAAAAGCTACTTTTTCATGCGAAAAATATGCGTTAATGCTTATCTTCGTTATGAACCGCGAGTCGGTACGCTTTTCACCAGCGCCTTCATATTATGTCTTCAGTTGCCCTCCAGGAAGCCCCGGCCCTTACCGCCGATTTGAAACATACACTTAAAGAAGTATTTGGCTACGGCCAGTTTCGGGGCACGCAAGAGGCTGTAATTCAGAATGTATTAGCTGGGCACAACACCTTCGTGATTATGCCCACCGGCGCGGGCAAAAGCCTATGCTACCAGCTGCCGGCCTTGGTAGTGCCGGGCACGGCCATTGTGATTTCGCCCCTTATCGCCCTGATGAAAAACCAGGTCGACCAGCTCGGGGCCTTCGGTGTAAATGCGCAGGTGTACAATTCGACCCTGACCAAAACCGAGATGAAGCGGGTGCAGCGCGACGTGATGAGCGGCGAGGTGCGCTTGCTGTACGTGGCTCCGGAAAGCCTGACTAAGGACGACACCATTGATTTCCTGCTGAAATCAACCATCAGCTTCGTGGCCATCGACGAGGCCCACTGCATCTCGGAATGGGGCCACGACTTCCGGCCCGAGTACCGCAAGATTCGCGGCATTATTGACAACCTCGGGGGCAACGTGCCCATTATCGCCCTCACGGCCACGGCCACGCCCAAAGTGCAGCTGGACATCCAGAAGAACCTGCAGATGGACGATGCCAGCGTCTTCAAAACCAGCTTCAACCGCACCAATCTCTACTACGAGGTACGCGCCAAGCACAACACCAAAAAGCAGCTGATTCAGTACGTGAAGCTGCACAAGGGCAAGGCGGGCATCATTTACTGCCTGAGCCGCAAGAAAGTGGAGGAGATTGCTGAGCTGCTGCGCGTGAACGACGTGCGCGCCCGCCCCTACCACGCTGGCCTCGACCAGCAGGTGCGCATCGACAACCAGGACGCGTTTTTGAATGAGGAATGCGACGTGATTGTGGCCACCATCGCCTTCGGCATGGGCATCGACAAGCCCGACGTGCGCTTCGTGATTCACTACGACGCGCCGAAGTCTATCGAGGGCTACTACCAGGAAACCGGCCGCGGCGGCCGCGACGGCCTGGAAGGCAACTGCCTGATGTTCTACAGCTACGACGATATTCTCAAGCTGGAGAAGTTCAGCAAGGACAAGCCGGTGACCGAGCGCGACAACGCCCACCAACTGCTGGCCGAGATGACTAACTACGCCGAGAGTGCCGTGTGCCGCCGTCGGCAGCTACTGCACTACTTCGGCGAGCAGCTCGACACCGACTGCGGCTTCTGCGACAACTGCCGCCACCCCAAGGAGCGGTTCGAGGGCGAGGCGGCCGTGGGGATGGCCCTGCGCGCCACGGTGCAAACCGAGGCCCGGTTTAACCTCAACCACATCGGGCAGGTGCTGCTGGGGCTGAGCAACCCGCACATCGAGAGCTACGCCCACAATGCGCTGCCGATTTACGGCCAGGGCAAGGCGCTCGGCGACGCGCAGTTCTGGCACTCGGTGCTGCGCCAGTGCCTGCTGAACGGCTTTTTGGAGAAGGACATCGACAGCCTGGGCCTGGTCCGCATTACGGACAAGGGCATCGACTTCATTGAAAACCCGCGCTCCATCACCCTCACTAAAGACCACAACTTCGACGAGGAGCAGAAGGCCGACGAGGAAAAAGAAGAGGTGCAGCAGGCTGCCGGCCACGACGAAGCGCTGTTCACCCAGCTCAAGGAACTGCGCAAGCAGGTGGCCAAGCAAAAAAACCTGCCGCCCTACGTCCTCTTCCAGGACCCGAGCCTGAAGGAGATGGCCACTACCTACCCCACCTCGCTGCACGACCTCACGCACGTGTCGGGTGTGGGCCAGGGCAAGGCCCAAAAGTTTGGCGCGCCGTTCGTGGCCGCTATCAAGCAGTACGTGGAAGACAACGACATCGAAACCGCCGAGGACGTGGTGGTGAAGTCGGCCGTGAACCGTTCTAAAATCAAGATTTACATCATTCAGCAAATCGATAAGAAGATGATGCTGGAGGACATTGCCTCGTCGAAGGGTATTTCGATGGGCGAGCTGATGGAGGAAATTGAGCACATCTGCTATTCCGGTACCCGTCTCAACATCGACTACTACCTGGAGGACATGGTGGAAGAAGAAGTGCGCGAAGAGATTTACGACTACTTTATGCAAGCCAGCACCGACAACATTGCCGTGGCGATGAAGGAGCTCGGCGACGATTTCACGGAAGAGGAACTGCGCCTGGTGCGCGTGAAATTCCTGAGTGAGGTCGCCAACTAAATCACTGATTTTTCGGATTTAAGCGGATTTCACGGATTTTGTGGACGATTTTCTTGGGGGCTTAGAGGATTGTTTTTTTTATGTGGATTGATTTTATGTTGGTCGACATTCGTTTGAATAAGCTTACGGAGACCATCATTGGCTGCGCTATTAACGTGCACAGTGAGTTGGGCAGTGGGTTTCCGGAGGTAATTTACCAGCGGGGGCTGGGCGTCGAGCTGGCGGCAGTTGACGTTGCTTTTCAGGCAGAGATACACTTGCCCGTCTTCTACAAGGAAACGTCAATTGGGTCGCGGCGGGCTGACTTTCTGGTCGACAACCAAGTATTGGTTGAGTTGAAGGCAACTAGTGAATTGACCTCTCTCAACTATGCGCAGGTAATCAATTACCTCAAAGCTTACCGCCTGGAAGTTGCCCTTTTAATCAATTTTGGCGAGTCCAGCCTCCGGTTCAAGCGCTTCCTTCACAATCCCTCCCGCCCACTCTCCCATTAACTAACTGCGCCTCCACAACATAAAAAAGGCCCCACCTGCACACGCAGTCGGGGCCTCTCACTAATCGTCTACAAAATCCGTGAAATCCGCTTAAATCCGAAAAATCAGTGATTTAGCAGTACTCCTCGAACGCGCCCTGCAGGTTGTTCACGATGCGCATGGCATCGGAGCCTTCGATGTGGTAGCGCTCAATCATATGCACCAGCTCGCCGTCTTTGAACAGGGCGATGCAGGGCGAGGAAGGAGGGTACGGGAGCAGGTGCTCGCGCATTTTGGCTACGGCGTCGGTTTCCATGCCGGCGAAAACGGTGACCAGCTTGCCGGGCTTCTTATCGGCGCTGGCGAGGGCCATTTTCAGGGCCGGGCGGGCTTTGGCGGCGGCACAGCCACACACCGAGTTCACGGCTACCAGCACGGTGCCTTCGTTCGAGGCGAGAGCGGAATCAACCTCCTCGGCGGTCATCAACTGCTCGAAGCCCACTTCGGTAAGGTCCTGGCGGATGGGGGCCACCATGTATTCGGGATAAACTGCCATTGTCGTAATAGTTATTTAAAAGCGGCGGGGCCGCGTGCGACTGCAAAAGTACGAAGGTCTAACCCATTACCCCGCGCCGAAAGTTTCCGGCGGCGGCTACCGCTTGCCGTAGCGCTGGCCGAAAAAGTCGCCCCGGTTCCATTGGGGCCGGGCCGACTCCTGCGCCACCTGGTAGCCGATGAGGAAGCAAAGCTGCACGTACTTCTTGCCCGCCTCAAAATCGAAGCGGCCGTTGATATCGTCCTGCGGCTTGTGGTAGGTCACGGCGCGCCACTTCTGCACCTCTTCGCTGAGGTTGTTGCGGCCGTCGGCGGTTTTGTTGCCATACTTGAGGTGCAGGGCCGGAATGCCAGCCGTCACGAAGCTGTACTGGTCGCTGCGGATGAAGCGGTTCTGCTCGGGCTCGGGGTCGTTTTCGAGGGCAATGCTCAGGTAGGCGCAGGCGCGCTGCACGGGTTTCAGCAGGGAGGAATGCGGGGCCCCCAGCGCCACCACGCTCAGCAGCGGGGCAATGATGGTGGGCATATCCATGTTGATGTCGGCCACGATTTCGGCCTTGGGCACGGTGGGGTAGGCGGCGAAGGCCGCCGAGCCCAGCAACCCCAGCTCTTCGCCGGTCATGAACACGAAGAGCATGCTGCGCTTGGGCTTGTCCTTGAGTTGGGAATAGATTTTGGCGATTTCGAGCACGCAGGCTACGCCCGAGGCATTATCATGCGCGCCATTGTTGATGGAGTCGCCCTGCACTGGAGCAGTCACGCCGAGGTGGTCGAGGTGGGCCGAATGCACCACGTATTCGTCGCGTAGCCTGGTATCGGAGCCCACAAATTTGCCCACCACGTTGTAGCTCTCAATGTCTTGGTAAGTCGACTTTAACGTGGCGCTAATCGTCGTTCTGAGGCCCTTCGAGGCCGGCTTGCCGCTGCGCATAGCCGCAAACACCTGCGTGGTGTCGAGCCCCGCCGTTTGCAGGAAGCGCTGGAACGTGGCCGCGCTCACGGCCCCGTAGAGCTGCTGCCGACTGCCGGGGGCGAAGGTGCGCGATACAGTAATTTTGCCATCGGCCCCGAGCACGCTGTAGGTACCGTTTTTGAGGTCGGGCAGCGGGCCGGCGTGGGCCGAGGCCAGCAGCAGCCCCACCGCGCCGTGGTTGATGGCCGCTTTCAGCAGCCCGGCCAAATCCTGGCTGGCCGAAGCCACGGTGGGGGCAAACGTGCGGGGCGCGCCGCGCACAATCATCACCACCTTGCCCTTCACGTCGAGACCGGCATAGTCGTCGTAGCCCAGCTCGGGGGCGCTGATGCCGAAACCGGCGAAGGCCAGCGGGGCATCGGCCACGCGGGTAGCGGGCAGCTCGGGGCTGGGATAGAGCACGTAGTCCTGCCCGGGCGACAGCGCCAGGGTAGTGCCCTGCCATTCGCGGGCCGCGAAGGTGGCCCCGGGCTGGAGAAAGGCACGCCGCAGCCGCACTTTCTGAATAAAGGTGCAGGCCTCGCCAGCGGGCTGCACGCCCAGCGCTTTCAGCTGGTCCGTCACGTAGTCGACGGCCATTTGATAGCCGGGTGTGCCGGCTTTGCGGCCCCGCAGGCGGTCGTCGGCCAGGTAGGCGATGTGGGCTTTAATGGCTTCGGGCTGCACCTGCTCGAGGGCGGCGGCCACGGGCTTGGGCACGGTGAGGGGCGTCTGGGCCTGGGCGACGGTACTTACCAAGAGAGCAGTCGCGAGGGAAAGAATTCTTTTCATTGATTGTGGAGGCATTATAGCGCACACAAAGAACGTCAAGCTTGTCGAAGCATCATTACCGCAGCAGTAAATTGATTACTTCTGAGGTAGAGATGCTTCGGCGGCGCTCGGCAGGACGTGCTGCGGACGGCACACGTTCTTTTATTGCCAGGATTACAACGCCAGAATCTGCTTCAGCTCGGCATCGGTCACCGTGAGCAGGCCCACTTTGGGGAGGCGCTGAGTGAGGGTGCGCCAGTTAGGCTCCTGTTTGAAAATGGGTTTGAGCAGGGCCAAGGCGGCGGGCACCTGCTGCTTGTTGGCGAGCGTAATAGCATGCCAGTACTTCATTTCCAGGTTCTGGGGGAACATTTTCTCGGCCGCCTGGTACTCGCGGATGGCAGCAGGCATGTCATTTTTCTCCACGGCCAGGTCGCCGGCGTTCATGTGGTCGTAGGCGCGGTCGAGGCTGAGCAGGCGGCGCAGCTCGGGCAGCGGGGCGGCGCTGTCGTCCACGCGCAGGTCGACGAGGCGGTCGGCCCAGGGGCCTTCGGTGGCGGTGCCGCGCACCACCAGCAGCGCAGCCGACTGACGGCCGCGCACGTCGCCCCCGGCGGCTTGCGCGGCATCGAGGGCAGCCAGCACGCGTTCGGCCAGGGGTAGCTTGGCGTTGGCTTCGTAGGCGGCGGCCATGGCGGGCCACACGTTGGCCGAAAGCATCATGTTGGCCTGCACCGAGAACTGCGCCCCCTGCTGGTGGCCGGCCATGTCGACGCACTTCTTGCCAGTGTGGGTGGCCACGCGGCCCTGGTTGTCGAGAATGGCGACCTGGCGCACATCGCGGCCGTCGTCGTTGCTCAGCAGCTCATCCAGCGCTTGCTGGGCCGTTTTGCCACTTTTGAGGAGGGCCAGGCCACGCAGGCCGAAGGATTTGTTGGTAAACGACTGGGTGGCCACCACGCCCACGCCGGCTTCGCCCCAGCTCGCCGAGGTGCCCACCGAAAACCAGTGGCTTTGCACGGCCACGGCCATTTCGCCGGTAGCCGGGTCGCGCGCCACAATGCTGAACGTGTGGGCAAACGGGTCGGTGCGGGAATACATCTGGGCGGCGGCGGGACGGGCCAGCCCCAGCACCGCTAGCAGGGCGAATAGGTATTTAAGCATGTGAGAAGGGGGAGAGATGAGAAGAAAAAACATGACGGCCGCCGCGAGGCATCCCCGGTAAATAACTGCAATGGCGGCCATTTTTTCGGGTAGCGGCGGGGCGCGGCAGCTGGGGCAGGATTCGGATTAGCGCAAACGTATCTGCAGGAACGTTGTTGATTTTCTTATTGTTACATCCGCTTGCTCTCGGCTTTTATCTGGTATATTGAGTAAATAATTTTGTTATAACCGAGCGAATTCCTGGCGGCCGACACTGCACTAAGCTGGCACTGCTGGCCCGGCCCTGGGTTCCTCTCCTCCCCCTTATTCCGATGACTACTTCCCTGACTCCAACTTCCGAAGCTTTCGCGCCCCAGTTTCACGCCTCCGACCCAACCCACCTGCACACCTACGAGCTGCCGCTCTGGCCCGACTGCTTTGCGGCGGTGCGGGCCGGCCACAAGCCGTTCGACGTGCGCCGCAACGACGAAGGCTTCCAGGTGGGCGACGTGCTGCTGCTGCGCGAGTTCAGCCCCGAGTCCCACGACTACACCGGCCGCACCATCACGCGGTGGGTGAGTTATGTACTGCAGGGTGGCAACTTTGGCATTGAGGCTGACTGGTGCGTACTGGGTTTCAGCAGCCAGCCACCCATCCCGACGGGCATGACGGATATCCGGCTCTGGTAGGGTTGGCCAGTGTAAAGGCAAAAAAAACGTCATGCGGAGCGCAGTCGAAGTATCTCTACCGTACAACTAGTTGATTTTAGTGTTGCGGTAGAGATGCTTCGGCGGCACTCAGCATGACGTTCGGGAGGCCTTAATATTCACTTGCCAGCCACGCGCTCAGCGCCGCGGCTGTACCAGAAACTGGCTGATGTTGTCGTTCAGAAACTTGGCATCGGCGGGGTTGGGCGCGGCCCCGGCAGTGTGGCCCCAGAGCGAGGGAATGGGCTTGAGCACCACGCCGGGAATGAACGGGGCCTCGTAGCGCGCATCGGTGAGGGGGAAGTAGAGGTCCGTTTCCGAAGGCATGTACAGAATGGGCGCTTTGATGCTGCGCAGGGCCTTTTCGACGTCGCCGCCGAAGCCGGGGGTGGTGCCCACGTCGTGCTGCTCCCAGGTGCGCATCTGCAGGATGAGGTCGTTGGCATCGGCCCCGGGAATGAAGTTGGTGCGGTACTCGTGCAGCACCTGGGCGAAGGTGGTGCCGGGCTTGCTGTCGGCTTTCCAGAGCTCGCGCCGCCACCATTCCTGCGAGTAGAGCCAGGCCGTCCAGACGGTGGCAAAGGCTTCGATGCCCTTTGTGGGCGGCGCGGTGTAGTCGCCATTCTGGAAAGCGGCATCGGCGGTGAGGGCGGCAATCTGGCCTTCGAGGCGCACCACACCGTGGGGGTAGCATTTGGCGGTGCCCGAGGTGGCCACCAGCCGGTCGGCAAAGGTGGGGTAGCTCACGGCCCACTGGAAGGCCTGCTGCGCGCCCATCGAAAAGCCGATGATGGCCCGCAGGTGGGTGATTTTAAGGTCCTGGGTGAGCAGCTGGTGCACGGCCGCCACGTTGTCGCGGATGGTCATCACCGGGAAGCGCGGGCCGTGGAAGGGCTCGGGCGTGTTGCTGGGCGACGAGGAATGGCCGTTGCCGAACAGTTCGGTGGCGACTAAAAACACCTTGGTAGTGTCGAGGGCCTTGCCCGGGCCGATGAGCCACTCGTAGCCGCGGTGGTCGGCCAGGTAGTGCGAGGGCAGCAGGATGGCGTTGTCGCGGGCGGCGTTGAGGCGGCCGTAGGTGCCGTACACCACGCGGGCCTGGGGCAGCGTGGTCCCGCTTTCGGTCTTGAATCCGGCGATGGTGAAAGTGTGGACTTTGGCGCGGTCGGGGTTGCGCTGGGCGTGCGCAGGGCCGGCGGCCAGGCCCAGCAGCGCAGTGCCGAGGGCAATGAGGAAGTAGCGAAACAGCATAAGCAGCGGCGTTGAGCCCGCAGAAGTTTGCGGGTCACTGTAACTCCGCAGCGCCCGTTGGGTTTACCTTGCTCCTCTTCGCCCGCCATGTCCCAGCCCGCTTCACCCGTCATCCGCGCCACCCGCCTGCACAAGTCCTTCGGCTCGCACGCCGTGGTGCAAGGCGTGTCGTTCGAGGTGGCGGCCGGCGAAACGCTGGTGCTGCTGGGCCCCAGCGGCTGCGGCAAAACCACGCTGCTCAAGCTCCTCAACCGCCTGATTGAGCCGGATGGCGGCACCGTGGAAATCAACGGGCAGGACGTGCTGGCCCAGCGGCCCGAGGTGCTGCGACGCGGCATCGGCTACGTGATTCAGCAGGTGGGGCTGCTGCCGCACTACACCGTGGCTGAAAATATTGCCGTGGTGCCGCGCTTGCTGGGCCACGCCCCGACAAGTATCGCGGCGCGCACCGAGGCCCTGCTCACGCGCCTGCACCTGCCGCCGGCGCGGTTTGCCGGGCAGCTGCCGGCCCAGCTCTCGGGCGGGCAGCAGCAGCGCGTGGGCCTGGCCCGGGCCCTGGCCGCCGACCCTCCCATTATCCTGATGGATGAGCCGTTCGGCGCGCTCGACCCCATCACCCGGGCTAGCATCCGGCGCGAGTTTCGGGAGCTGGAGGAATTGAAAAGCAAGACCGTGGTGCTCGTGACCCACGACGTAACCGAAGCCTTCGAGCTGGCCAACCGGATTATGCTGCTCGATGGCGGCCAGATTCAGCAGCTGGGCACCCCACGCGAGCTGCTGTTTCGGCCGGCCAACGACTTTGTGCGCCGCTTTTTCGCGGCCGAGCGGCTGGCGCTGCAACTGCGCACCCTCACGCTGAAGGACGTTTTTGGGGATACTAAAGCGGAGGTTTTGGGAGAATTATTTAAAGCTGAAACAACCGTGCACGATGCGCTGGAATTCTTAACGGTACCTGAAACGGCGGCGGCCTCCTTCACGGTAGCCCAGCTTATGGCGGCCTTTGGCGAAGCGTTGCAACGAGAGGAGGAAGCATGGAAACGCTAACGGCCCTCTTCACTTTCTGGCGCGAGCAGGCGGGCAAGCTCGGCGAGCAAACGGTGCAGCACATCGGCCTCACGGCGGGCTCGCTGCTGCTAGGGGTGCTGGTAGGCGTGCCGCTGGGGCTGTTTTTGTCGCGAAGGCCGCGCTGGGCTCCGGCGGTGCTGGGAGTGGCGGGCGTGCTGCAAACGGTGCCCAGCATCGCCCTACTGGGCTTCCTGATTCCGCTGCTGGGCATTGGGCCGAAGCCGGCCATTTTCGCGCTGTTCCTGTATTCGCTGCTGCCCATTATCCGCAACACCTTCGAGGGCATCCGGGGCGTGCCGCCGGCCGTGGTGGAGGCCGCCCGGGGTCTGGGCCTGACGGACGGGCAGGTGTTGCGCCGAGTAGAGCTACCGCTGGCCCTGCCGGTGCTCATGGCCGGCATCCGCACTGCCACCGTCATCAACGTGGGGGTGGCCACGCTGGCGGCCTACGTGGCGGCGGGCGGACTGGGCGAGTTCATTTTCGGCGGCATCGCGCTCAACAACCCGGTGATGATACTGGCCGGCGCGCTGCCCGCCGCCGGCCTGGCCCTGGCCTTCGATGCGCTGCTGGGCGGCGTGCAGCGGCTGAGCACGCGGCGGCTGGGCCGGGCGGTGGCGGGCGTGCTGGTGGCGCTGCCGCTGCTGGGCGGGCTGTATCTGCTACCCCGGGCCACGGGTAAGCTGCTGGCCGGTTTCAGCCCCGAGTTTGTGGGCCGGGCCGATGGGCTGCCGGGCCTTACCAAAAGCTACGGCCTCACGCACCTGCCGAGCGTGGTGCTGGCCCCCGCGCTGGTGTACGAGGCCGCCCGCCACGCCGACGTGGACGTGATTGACGGCTACAGCACCGACGGCCGCATCCGGGCCTACGGCCTGCGCGTGCTGCGCGACGACCGCCGGGTGTTCCCGCCCTACTACGCCGTGCCCGTCATTCGCCCCGCCCTGCTGCGCGAGCACCCCGAGCTCGGACCGGTGCTAGCCAAGCTCGATAACCAGATTGCCGACTCGGTGATGACCGATTTGAACTACCGGGCCGACTACCTGCACCAGGACCCCAAGGCCATTGCCGAGGCCTTTCTGAAGCGGCGCGGGCTGTGGACGGCCCCGCGCCCGGCCGTGGCGGGCGCGTCGGTGGTGAAGCTGGGCTCGAAGATTTTCGCCGAGCAGTACATTCTGGCCGAGCTGTATGCGGCCCTCATCCGGGGCAATACCGACCTGGCGGTGGAAACCAAAACCGGCCTCGGTGGCACCACTATTTGCTTCGAGGCGCTGCGCAGCGGGGCGATTGACATGTACCCCGAATACACCGGCACGGGGCTGCTGGTGCTGCTGCAGCCCCGGCCGGCGGTGGTCGACTCGCTGGGCGGGCGGCCGGCGGCGGTGCTGGGCTACGTGCGGGCCGAGTTCCGCCGCCGCTTCGGGCTGGAATGGCTGATGCCTTTAGGTTTCAACAACACCTACGCGCTGCTGATGCGGGGGCAGCAGGCGCGGGAGTTGGGGATTGGGAGCGTGTCGGATTTGGGCGGGTACCTGCGGGAGTAGCACGAGTAGTGGGAGTAGCGGGCAGGAGGCAAAAAGAACGTCATGCTGAGCTTGTCGAAGCATCTCTACCGCAGTAGTAAACTTATTTACTACTGCGGTAGAGATGCTTCGACAAGCTCAGCATGACGTTCGGCTTTTACTTTCGTCCCATGAACCCCGCCCTGCACCTCGCCCACGCCACGTCCGACGATACCACCCGCCTCGCCCGCCACGTCAATGCCGCCTACCGGGGCGATACCGCCCGCCAAGGCTGGACCACCGAAAGCGACTTACTCGACGGCCAGCGCATCGACGAAGCCGGCGTGGCTGATATGCTGGCGCTGCCCGGCGCGGCCATGCTGCTGGCTCTGAACGATAAGGGGGAATTGCTGGGCAGCTTCCACGCCCAGGTAAAGGGTTCCGTAGTCTACCTCGGCATGCTGGCCGTAACGCCCACGCTGCAAACCCAGGGCGTGGGCAAGTTCCTGCTTGAAGCCGCCGAGAACTACGGCCGGCAGCACGGCTGCACCGTGAGCAAAATGACGGTGATTTCGGTGCGCGCCGAGCTGATTGCCTACTACGAGCGGCGCGGCTACCACCTCACCGGTGCCACCGAGCCCTTTCCGACCGACCCGCGTTACGGCATTCCCAAGCAGCCGCTGGTGCTGCTGGTACTGGAAAAGGCGCTGGGCTGAGGAATGGCAGGGGTCGGAGTGCTGCCCGTTTGCCCAGTCCTGGCGTGGGCAGCTTCTGACCCGTAGCCATCCATCTATCTTTAGCCCCACCGTTTAGCGCAGCACGCGAGTTCAATTGCCCCAACTGCTATACATTAGCCCGATGTCTGCCTTCCATTTGCCTTCCCGCACGAGCTGTGCCGTGCTTGTCGTTTTGCTGCTGTTGCTGCGTACCGCTGGGTATGGACAGGGGCGGCACCCAAAACTGTTGGAAGCCGCAGCACACGGCAAATACCAGCCGGGGTGGTACACCTTGCAGGATGGCTCGCGCCACGCGGGCAAGCTGCGCGTGTGGCAGACGCCCAGCCGCAACTCGCTACAGGTCGAGCAGGGCAAAGCCGACCCCATCAACCTGGCCCCCGAACAGCTGCGGCACTTCGTGATGGGCCGCGACTCGTTTATTGTGGCCCGGCAGGTTCCCTTGGCCGGCCAGCCGATGACGGTCCCCTTTGGCGAGGCCGATATCTACCGAGTGGTGATGACCGGTAAATTCCAGGTGTTGCAGCACGACCAGTTGGTCGCTGATTACCGGTCTGGGCCGGCGTTTGCCCCTGGGTATGCGCCTGGCCAGTACGGCGGGACTCACCACAACCTTGCCTGGGTGTTGCGCCCCGCCGGCCAAGCTGATTTGGTTGTGTTGCCCTCCGAGGAAAAGGAGTTTGCCCGAGAGGTGCCGGCTTTTTTTATCGACAACCCGGCCCTGGCCCAACGGATACATGCCGGCCTGGTCGGTCATCCTGATTTTAAACGTATTGTGTACGCCTACGTCTTCCACAAAGACGTGGAGCAGGTAACCTATGAGGAAGCGGGCACCATCTTCCATTAACGTAGCCTGGTAATTTTTGCCGCCAAGTCGGCACTGCCGGCGCAGATTCTACTCCTAACCGTCACTATAGCCGGGCCCACTGGTCCCTTTCTAACGGGCCCGCGCTACAGCCTGCCGAAGCAGCCATTGGTTGCTGAGCTAAGTCCCGCTTAGGGCCGCCAGCGAAACGACTGCGCATCCAACGCCCGCATGGTGCAGAGCACGCCGTCGAGGTGGTCGCATTCGTGCTGCAGCAGCTCCGACACCGCGCCCTGCACGGCCCAGCGCTGCGGCTGCCAGTGCTCGTCGCGGTACGTGACCGTGAGGGCCACGTGCCGCTGCACCCGCACCAGCAGGTTGGGAAAGCACATGCAGTCGTCCCAGAGCTCGAACAACTCGGGGCTCAAATCGGTCAGCTCGGGGTTGAGCAGGACGATGGGACGGCCGTCGAGGTGCAGGTACACCAAGCGCTTCATCACGCCGAGCTGCGGGGCGGCGATGCCCCGGCCGAAGTGATATTTGGCGCGCACTTCCTGCATTACGTGGTGCAGGTCGGCCACCCAGCCGGCCACCTGGGGCAGGTCGGCTTCGGTCACGGGTTCGCACACTTCGTAGAGGCGCGGGTCGCCCAGCAGCACCATGTCGGCGAGGGTTTTCATGGGATGGAGTCAGGTGTAAGAGTTGAACTGAAAAAGCCGAACGTCATGCTGAGCGCAGCCGAAGCATCTCTACTACGCGAGTAAACTTATTTACTACTGCGGTAGAGATGCTTCGGCTGCGCTCAGCATGACGTTCGGCTAGACTTGATGATGCCCAATGGCGTTCGACGTCGTTCAATTACGCTCAGCGAATCATCTTTTCAACGCTCAATTCGAGCCCGACTTCCCGGCCTCTGCCATCTTGCCGGGCTGCAGGTACGTGTCCATCCACTCCAGCCAGAAGCGGTTGCGCTCGCGCTGGCGCACGGGGTCGCTGGCGTTGTGGGCGGGCACGGGCCAGGCAATGAACTTGGTGACGACACCATTGTCCTTCAGGGCGTGAAACAGCTTGTACGACTGCGTGACGGGCACGCGCGGGTCGGCCGTGTTGGCTAGGATGAGCGTAGGCGTGCGGATGCGGCCCGCCAGGGTGATGGGCGACTGCTCGCGGTAGTTCTGGTAGTTGGCCTCGCTCAGCCAGGGCGAGGGGCCGATGGCGGTGGCGCGCTGCACGTTGGAATCGCCCAGGTTGTACTGGTCGAGCCAGTCGGTGACGGCCGCGCCGGCCACGGCGGCTTGCCACTGCGCCGGGTAGTGGCCCAGCAGCCACACCGTCATGTAGCCGCCGTAGCTCCAGCCGCTCACGCCAATGCGGGTGGTGTCAATCATCCCGCCGCGCTTGAGCTGGGCCAGGCCGGCCATCACGTCGCGGCCGGGGCCAGCGCCCGCATCCTGGGTGATGGCCGCCTTGTAGGCGTTGCCGAGGTTGTCGCTGCCCCGGTAGTTGGGCTCGAACACGAAGTAGCCCCGACCCGCAAACAGCTGCGCCTGCGCCGAAAACGTGGCCGTGGAAGCGGCAGTGGGCCCGCCGTGAATGACGAGCACCAGCGGGTAGGTTTTGCCGGCTGTGTAGTTGGCCGGGTAGGTCAGCTCCCCGTCATTCATCACGCCATCTGACTGCCAGGTGAGGGTTTGGGCCTTACCCAGCTGCAGGCCACGCACTTCCTTGTGAAAATCGGTGAGGGCTTTGGGCGCGGCGGTGGCCGAGGCCATGTAGTACAGCTCGGCCGGGTGGCCAGGGTCGGTGCCGATGAAGGCCAGCGCGCCGGTGCGGCTCACGGCTACCTCCACCCAAAAACCCCAGTTCGGACTGATGGAGCCCAGGTCGAGCTTGCGGGCCGCGCCACCCTTGAGCGGCTGCAACCACAGGCCGGTATGGTTGCCGTCGAGCCCGCCGAGCAGCAGCGACTTGCCGTCGGGCATCCAAATGGTGCGGAACACGTCGCGGTCGAGCGCTGGGGTTAGGTTGCGGCCTTCGCCGCCGGCCGTGGGTGCCACCCAAATTTCGTTGATGTTGTTGGTGTTGCCCTGGCGCGGGTACCAGTAGGAAACCTGGCGGCCGTCGGGCGAAAACATGGGGTAGCCTTCCAGCTTCTTGCGGCCGGTAAGGGGCCGTACGGTGCCATCGGCCACGTTCAGCACCTGCACGGTACGCATGCTGCCATCGCCGGAGTAGGGCCCTGTCACCTGCACGAAGGCCAGCGACTTGCCATCGGCATTCCACGAGAGCGGCGACGCGGGCGCCCCCGGCGGGATGGTCACCGGCAGGCTCCAGGCCCCGGAGGTGAGGCGCGTGGCCGCGCCGCCGGCCACCGGCACCAGCCAGATATGCGAGGACGTCGGGGCTGCCCCCAGAAACAAGTCGTTGTTGCCCACCTCAAAAGCGTCGTAGCCCTTTTCGGGCGGGCCGGCCGCGTTGGTCGGCTTGTCGGCCGTCACGTAGGCCAGCGCGCCGCCGTCGGGCCGCCAGGCGTAGTGCTGCACACCCTTGCGGGCGTTGGTGAGCCGGCGCGGCTCGCCCCCGCGCAACGCCTGCACAAACAGCTGCGCCACCGAATCCTTACCCGCGCCAGTCTTCACTAGAAAGGCCAGCTCCTGCCCGTTGGGCGACCAACGCGGCTGCGTCAGGCCGAGGCGGCCGGCTTGCAGGGCGCGCTGCTCGCCGGTGGCGGCGTTCACCAGCAGCAGGCTGGTCAGGAACCGGTCTTCGGCGTAGTCGGGGGTGGTCACGACCAAGGCAATGCTCTTGCCATCGGGCGAGAACTGCGGGTCGGCCAAGCCGGTCATTTTGGCCAGGTCACCCAACTCAAACGGGCGCTGCTGGGCGCGCAGGGCGGCCGTGGGGAGTAGCAGCAGCCACAACAGGGCCAAGTGCCAGGAGGAGAGGTTTTTCATGGGATGGGAAATGATTAGAACGTACTGAATCAAGTTACAAAAAGAACGTCATGCTGAACGTAGTGAAGCATCTCTACCGCAGGAGTAAACTAATCGAAAGGAATTACTTGCGCGGTGGAGATGCTTCGACTCCGCTCAGCATGACAAACGCCCCCGCCCTCTCCGAAAATAGTGGTGCATTAGTCACGGTAGTTCAATGCCGGCTTACGGTCGCCGAGCAGAGGCTTGTACACGTAGCTGCCCACTTTCTGCTTCAACTCGGCTTTCGCCTTGGCGACTAATTCGGCATCGCTGAATAAATCGACGGCGGTGAGGGCCATGGTTTTGGCGGCCACCATCATGCCCTTGGTGCCGACTTCTTTGCCGCTGCACGCCACGGCCTGCCAACTGTGGGCGGGCGTGCCGGGAATCCAGGTGGCGGCCAGCAGGCCCACGGTGGGCACCACGTAGCTCACGTCGCCCACATCGGAGCTGCCGCCCAGGTCGCGCAGCAGGTAGGGCGAAACTTCGGCGGCCTGGGCCACGGGCGGCGCGGGCGCGCCCAGCGATTCCTGGATTTTCTTACCGAATGCGGCTTCCTCGGCCGTGTAGGTCACGCCGCCCACCTGCTCGAGGTTGCGCTGCAGGGCGTGGGCCAGGGTTTCGTTGATGAGCAAATCGTGGGTGCCGCCGATGACTTCGTAGTCCATGGTGGTGCCGGTGCCCAGGGCCGCACCCTCGGCGGCTTTTACTACGCGGGCGAAGATGGATTCCACGTCGGCGCGGTTGGGGTGGCGCACGTAGTAGTACACCTCGGCAAAATCGGGCACCACGTTGGGGGCCTTGCCGCCGCTGGTGATGACGTAGTGAATGCGGGTTTCCTGGGGCACGTGCTCGCGCATCATGTTCACCATGTTATCCATAGCCTCCACCGCGTCGAGGGCGCTGCGGCCCCGCTCGGGCGCGGCGGCCGCGTGCGCGGCAATGCCGTGAAACCGAAACTTTGCCGACGAATTGGCGATGTACTTGCCAACCATCGTCGCGTTTTCGCTGCCGGGGTGCCAGTGCACCACCGCGTCCACGCCCTCGAATAAGCCGGCGCGCACCAGGTACACTTTGCCGCTGCCGCCCTCCTCGGCCGGGCAGCCGTACACCTTTACGGTGCCGTGCAGCTTGCCCTCCTTCAGCAACTTTTTGATTTCGATGCCGGCCGCCACGCTGGCCGTGCCGAAGAGGTTGTGGCCGCAGCCGTGGCCGGCGTTCTGGCCCGCAATCGGCGACTTCTCGGCCACGGCATTTTGGGCCAGACCGGGCAGCGCATCATACTCGGCCAAAATGCCGATAACCGGCTTGCCGCTGCCGTAGGTGGCCACGAAAGCCGTCGGAATATCGGCCACGCCGGCCTGCACCGTGAAGCCGTTTTTACGCAGCGTTTCCTGCAGCAGGGCCGAGCTTTTGGCTTCCTTGTAGCCCATTTCGGCAAAGCCCCAGATGCGCTGAGCCACTTGCTGGTACTCGGCGTAGTGGGCCTGCAAATCCTGCAGGGCCTCGGCTTTGACGGCTTCGGTGGGCGGCAGGGCCGGGCGGAAGGCCAGCAGCAGCCCGGCAGCCAGCAGGCTAAGGATAGCGTGTTTTTTCATCGGGAACAACAAAAGGGAGTTGGTAAGTCGGGACGGTGACTGGCCCGAAAGTACCACCGAATCAGGATTTCAAACCACTGGGGTAGTTGGCCGGCGCACAGAACTCACCGCGCCAGTTTTTCGGCCCGCAGCAGGTCGTCGCTGGCCTGCTGCAGCTTGGCGCGCAACGGCGGATTGTAATCGGGGTGGGCGGCCAGGAAGGCCCGCACCGTGGCCGCCGCCGTAGCCGACTGGTAGCTGCCCAGCGTGGCCTGCAGCCACGAATACGGAAAGAAAATATCGCCGGTGAGCTGGATTTCCTGGAGTAAATCCAAGCTGACGGGCAGGTATTTCTCGGACGTGGCCTGGCGCAGCGGGTGGTGCAGGTAGCCCAGTGCGGTGGTAACCCAGGCTTCCTTGGCGCGGCCGGCTTTGTCTTTCAGGCTGGCGAAAAAAGCGTCGCGGGTGGCCGCCTCCGACGACAGCGCGGGCATCAAAAACTGGAGGCGCTGGCGGCGGTCGGGGTTCGTGATGCGGGCGAGCTGGGCCGGCAGAATGGGGTCGGTGGCCGCGTAGTCGCGCACGGCCAGCGCCAGGGCCAGGGCGGTGTAGTCCTCCTCGGTCAGCTTCACGCGGGCGGGGGCTTGCTGGGTTTGCCAGATGCGGTAGAGGCGGGCCTGCGCCGCCGGGGTGAGGGCCACCGACTGGTAGGTTTTGAACAGCTGCTTCTGGGAATTGGGCGAGGGGTTTTTCTGCAGCGCCGCCCACAGGTCCTTTTCCAAAGCTGGCGCTACGGCCCGGCGCTGAGCGGGCGTGAGAAACTGCCAGAAAATGGCGCTGGCCTGGCCCGTGAGCAGCTTCAGGTTCAGCTCTTCGGGCTCCAGGGCGAGGGTTTGGCGGTAAAAATTCAGTAGCGCCAGCGGCCGAATAACCTGGCCGTTGAGCATGTTCTCGTAAAGGTTGACGTAGGCGGCAGCGCGGGCCACCGGGTTCTTCAGCTTCGGCAGCTGCGCGGGCAGCGCCGGGGCGGCCGGGAACACGCCGTAGCCCAGGCCCGACGAGTTGTAGAGCACAAGGCGGGGGGCGGGCTCGCCCACGGCGGCCGGCAGGGCCACGGTGCGCTGGTTCATGTCCACGGACAGCTCTTTCGTATGGCCGTCGGGGTAGAGCAGTAGCAGCTCGAACAATTGGGGCCAGAGGCGGTCGGAGCCGTCCTCGGCGTGCTGGTTGAGGGTGAGGCTGGTAATTCTTCCACCTGCGGTTTGCAGGTCGGCGGTGAAGATGGGGCGGCCGGGCTGGTTCACCCACACCTGGTTCCAGGCCTGCAGGTCGGCGGGGGTGCGGGCGTCGAGGATGGCAATGAGGTCGGGCCAGGTGGCGTTGCCGTGGGCGTAGGTTTTCAGGTACTCGCGCAGGCCATCGCGGAAGGCTTCGGGGCCCATCAGGCGCTCCAGCTGGCGCATCATGATGGGCGCTTTGTGGTAGATGATGTTGCCGTAAAGCGAGCCCGCGTTCTGCAGGTTGGCCAGCGGCTGCCGGATGGCGTTGGCCCCGGCCGTGCGGTCGATGCCGTAGGCGGCGGGGTAGTGGTCGATGACGAACTTGAGGTCGTAATTCGAATTCTTCACGGCCACCTGCGTGATTTTATCGGCCATGAAATTGGCGAACACCTCCTTCATCCACACGTCGTTGAACCAGCGCATCGTCACGAGGTCGCCGAACCACATGTGGGCCGTTTCGTGGGCCACCAGGCTGGCGCGGGCCAGCACCTGGTCCTGGGTCGCGCCCTCGTCCAGAAACAAGCTCGACGCCTTGTAGTCGATGGCCCCAACGTGCTCCATGCCGCCGTACTGGAAGTCCGGAATCGCCACGAAATCGAACTTTTGAAACGGGTACGGCAGGCCGGTGTACGTAGTCATAAAGGCCAGCGCATCGGCGTGCAGCCCAAAAATGGGGCCGAGGCTCAGGCGCAACTTGGTGGGGTCGGTTTCGCGGTGCAGCAGCGTCATCGGGCGGCCGTTTTCGGTGCGGTTCAGGCGCGCGAATTTCCCCGCCGCGAATGAAAACAAGTAGGTGCTGATGCTGTCGGAAGTAGCGAAGGTGTACTGCTTCGTGGGGCCGCTCAGCGTGGAATCCTGCACCGGCGCGTTGGCCACGGCCTGCCAGCCGGCGGGCACGGTGAGGGCAACGGTGAAGGTGGCCTTCAAATCGGGCTGGTCGAAAACGGGCACCACGGTGCGGGCGCGGTCGGGCACGAGCAAAGTGTAGAGGTAGTCGGCGTTGCGATTGAGCGAAAGCTCGCCGGCGCGCAGGCGGATTTCGGCCACGTTGTGCCCCAGGTGCAGGGCGGCGGCGGGCAGCACGAGGTGCTCTTCGTGGTGGTCGGGGGCTAGCGGCTGGCCGTTGAGGGTGAGGCCGTGCAGGTACTCGGTGGGCGCTTTAAAATCGAGCTGCACCGGGTGGCGGTTGTCCTTGAGGTTGAACGAAACCTGTTCAACGACCTCAATCGGCTCGGTTTTAAGGGCCGGAATAGTCAGGCTCAGATTGTAGGCTACGCCGCTGATACTGGCCCGGCGCGCCTGGGCCAGCGTTTCGGATACGCCCGGCGTGATGGGCGGGTCGGGCTCGCTGGGCACCACGGGCTGGATGGTCGTCGTGACGGGCGTGTTGAAAACCGGCGCGCGGTGGCAGGCCGTCGCGAGCAGCACGCAGGCCAGCGCAGCGGCAGAGCCCTTACGGGGAAATAGTTTCATTCGAAAAACGCTGATGCAGCAGGGAGAATTGAACGGACGCTCGCGGTAGAGACGCATCTTTGCGTCTCATCGTTGAACGGCAGTCACCTGTGCTGCCCGGGAGTCGTTCAACGACGAGACGCAAAGATGCGTCTCTACCCCACAACCGCCCCCGTGAGTACTGCCCCGCCTTTGTCTATCGCGCCGCTGCCCGTCCGGCTCTATCCGTTGGGCGATGCGGCCGTGGTGCTGGAATTCGGCACTACCATCAGTCCGGCCACGCACCGGGCCATTGCCGCGTTTGCGGCGCGGCTGGCGCGGCGGCCGTTTGCCGGGCTGCGCGAGGTGGTGCCGGCCTTCACCACCCTCACGGTGTACTACGACCCGTGGCTGGTGAGCGAAAACGGCCAATACGCCGAGCCCTACGGGCGGGTAACGACGCTGTTGCAAGCGCTACTAGCCAGAACGGAAGAATCTGCCGCGGTAGCCGAAACCGAAACGGTGGAAATCCCGGTGTGCTACGGCGGCGCGTTTGGACCCGATTTGGCATTCGTGGCGCAGCACGCGGGGCTGTCGCCGGCCGAAGTCATTGCCCGGCACACCGCCCCGGAATACTTGGTGCATATGATTGGCTTCGCGCCCGGTTTCCCCTATCTGGGGGGAATGGATGCCCGACTGGCCACTCCGCGCCGCCCGCAGCCGCGCCCACTGGTACCGGCCGGCGCGGTGGGCATCGCGGGCCCGCAAACCGGGATTTATTCGCTGCCCACGCCGGGCGGCTGGCAGCTCATCGGCCGCACGCCGCTGGCGCTGTTCAATGCGGAATGGGCCGCACCCAGCCGGCTGCGGGCGGGGCAGCTACTGCGGTTTGTGGCCATCTCGGAGGAGGAATTTGCGGAACTTCAACCGCCGCAGCCATGAGCCTGCGCATCCTCCGTCCCGGCCTGCTCACCACCGTGCAGGACCTGGGCCGCTTCGGCTACCAGCAGAACGGCATCATCGTGAGCGGCGCGATGGATGCCCTGGCCCTGCGCGTGGGCAACCTGCTGGTGGGCAATGAAGAGAATGCCGCCGGCCTCGAAATCACCTTGCTGGGGCCGAAAATCCGCTTCGAAACCGACCAGCTCGTGGCCCTCACCGGCGCGCACCTCTCCCCCACCCTCAACGGCCAACCAGTGGGCCGGCACCGCCCGGTGTGGGTGGCGGCCGGGGCGGAGCTGGCCTTCGGGCCGGCCGTAGCGGGGTGCCGGGCCTACCTGGCCGTGGCGGGTGGGGTGGCCGTGCCGCCGGTGCTGGGCAGCCGCAGCACCTACCTGCGCGCCGGTTTTGGTGGGCACGAGGGCCGGGCGCTGCGGGCCGGCGATGTGCTGCCCGTGGGCCAGCCTTCGGGAGTTGGCGTAAAGCTGGTGCAGCAGTTGGCGCGGTCGGGAGCCGCCTGGGCCGCCGCTAGTTTCACGCCCGGGCCGGCGCTGTGCCCGCTGCCGCGCCACCGGCCCGTGCTGCGCGCCGTGCGTGGGCCGGAGTACGCGCAGTTTTCAGTCGAAAGCCAGCGGGCTTTTTGGGACGAGCCATTCACCATCACCCCCGCGGCCGACCGCATGGGCTACCGCCTGCAAGGGCCAAAGCTGGAGCGCCTGGACGAAACGGAACTGCTGTCGAGTGCCGTCACGTTCGGCACGGTGCAGGTGCCGGCCGGCGGGCAGCCCATCGTGCTACTGGCCGACCACCAGACCACCGGCGGCTACCCGCGCCTGGCCCAGGTTATTTCCGTGGACTGGCCGGCGCTGGCGCAGGCCGCGCCGGGGCAGCCGCTGCGGTTTCAGGAAGTGTCGGTGGCTGAGGCGCAAGGGCTGTATGGGGTGCAGGAAGTGGCAGTAGCAGCGTTGCGACGGGCGCTCGGGTACAGGGCTCGGGGCTTTTGAGAGCAGCAACGCCCATTTTACCCCGCCGGCGCACAATTACCCTTACACTTGGAAATCGCCTAAAATGGCGTGCAAGTCGCGCAGGCGGCTTTCAACCTGATGCAGAAAGTCGGCCGGCACGGGCACCTGCGAACCGTGGCGCGCAAAGAGGTAGCGCACCAGGGCGTTGAGAGCCTGTACTTCTTCCTGAAGCTCGGCGCTGAGGCGACTCCATTTTTCCGCCCCCGGCTCGGCATGCAGGTAGCACAGATGCCGTACGGCAATGGTCTGGCTCACCAAACCGGCCAGCAGGTCCAGAATGTGCTGCTCATCGGACGTGAAAGCGCGGGGTTGGCGGTCGATAATGCACAACGTACCAAGCGTCCGCTGGTCGGGCAGGTGCAGCAGCGCCCCGGCGTAGAAGCGCACCGCGTTGCGCCGCGCCGCCCGCAGCGCCTCCTCCGGAATAGTCGATTCGTCCTCCAGCGCTACATCGTGGTAAACGACGGCCTGAGCCCGGGCAATGGCCGTGGAGCAGAGGGCTTCGGCGCGGGGCTGCCGCTGGTGGCCGGGCATCCCGCAACTGGTCGGATAAAGCACTTCCGTTTCCTCGACCACCGAAATGAGGGAAATGGGCAGATTGAAAATGCGGGCCGTGAGGGCCACGAACTCATCGAACACCGGCTCAGTCAGCGTCGGCAACAATTCGAAAGCACGTACGCTGCGCAGCCGGTCGGCATCGTCGGCGGGCAGGTTGGGAAAAGGATAAGCAGGCATAGAAATAAAGGAAAGGGGCAGGGAGAATTTGCAAGTGTAGTCGCGGGCCGGTATTTGGCAACTTACACCTTGTGTGCGCACACAATGGTATCGTTGTTCCAATACCGTGCCCCGGAGCCGGCTTTAAGTTCCGGCAGCTCACCAATTGCTTGCTGGGCCACAGTACCGCCGCATGGTTGAGCGAGGCGGCCTCACCAGCCGCTTCGCCCGGCAATCCAGGCTCCGCTTCGATGTGAGGGCGCTATTATCCCAGCGGCGGGTACGCAGCAGACGCTTTTTGCCGGTGTTCAACCTACCGCCCGCAATAATAGGCGTTTCGAAGGCTTCGGCGGGTATGGAAGCCGGACGAGGCAGCTGGGCCCGAAAATAAGTTTTGGGAAATAAGCAGTCCATCGGGCGTTCTGCGGCGGCTAGTTGCCGTAGCATGCCGTTCTTTCGAACTCAAAACTTACTTCAGCATGTCTCCTACCCCAACCGTTGACCTGAACTGCGACATGGGCGAAAGCTTTGGGGCCTGGACGCTCGGCAACGACGCCGCCCTGATGCCCTTCATCACCTCGGCCAACGTGGCCTGCGGCTTCCACGCCGGCGACCCGGCCGTGATGAAAGCCACCGTGCGCGCCGCCTTGCAGCACAGCGTGGCCATCGGCGCGCACCCGGGCCTGCCCGATTTGGCGGGCTTCGGCCGGCGCAATATGGACATCTCGCCCGAGGAGGCTTTCGACCTAACGGTGTACCAGCTGGGCGCTTTGCAGGCGGTGGTAAAAGCCGAGGGCGGCCAGTTACATCACCTCAAGCCCCACGGCGCGCTCTACAACATGGCCGCCACCAACGCCGCCCTGGCCACGGCCATTGCAGAGGCGGTGTATCAGGTACAGCCCGAGCTGCTGCTCTACGGCCTGGCCAGCTCCGAGCTGACCCGGGCCGGCGAAAAGCTGGGCCTGCGCACCGCCCACGAAGTATTTGCCGACCGCACCTACCAGGCCAACGGCACCCTCACCCCGCGCCGCCAGCCCGATGCCCTCATCACCGAGGCCCGCGTGGCCATTGCGCAGGTGCTGCGCATGGTGCAGAGCGGACTGGTGCGCACCCAGCAAGGCCAGGACGTGGCCATCCGGGCCGATACGGTGTGCCTGCACGGCGACGGGGCCCACGCCCTGGAATTTGCCCAGCAACTGAACCAGGAGCTGCGCGCCGCCGGCGTGCGCCTGCAAGCCGGCGCACCGGCCACCGCCCAATGAGGCCAGCGCTCCCCAAAACCCGCTGGTGGGGCGGGGCCACGCTCGGCGCAGCGTTTCTGATGGCCAACTCGTCCATCGGCCCGGGCTTTCTCACTCAGACCACCGTATTTACCCAGCAGCTGCTCACCAGCTTCGGGTTCGTGATTCTGATTTCGGTCGTGCTCGACATTGGCGCGCAGCTCAATACCTGGCGCATCCTCACGGTGAGCGAGTTGCGGGCCCAGGATTTGGCCAACCAACTGCTGCCAGGGCTGGGCTATTTCCTAGCGGCGATGGTGATTCTGGGCGGCTTTGCCTTCAACATCGGCAATATTGCGGGCTGTGGGCTGGGGCTGAATGTGCTCACCGGCATGTCGTACGAAAAGGGTGCCCTGATTAGCTGCGGGGTGGCGCTGCTGCTGTTCTGGGTGCGCGAAATTGGCAAGATGCTCGACGGGTTCACCAAAATTCTGGGCACCGTCAAGATTCTGCTCACCCTGGGCATTGCCGTCAGCGCGCACCCTCCTTTGTTGCAGGCGCTGCACCACACGCTGCTGCCGGTCAAAATCAGCGCTGCGGCCATCGTCACCATCGTGGGGGGCACGGTGGGCGGCTACATCACGTTTTCGGGCGCGCACCGGCTGCTCGATGCGGGCATCAAGGGCCCCGGGAGTCAGGCCGAGGTGACGCGCAGCGCCGTGAGCGGCATCGTGATTTCCACGGTAATGCGGTTCGTGCTGTTTCTGGCGATTGTGGGCGTGCTCAGCCAAGGGGCCATTTTAGAAAAAGACAACCCGGCGGCGGGCGTGTTCCGGGCGGCGGCCGGCGAGGTGGGTTTCCGCATCTTCGGGGTGATTTTATGGAGCGCGGCCATCTCGTCGGTCGTGGGCGCGGCCTACACGTCGGTGTCGTTTTTCAAGACCTTCCACCCTATTTTTGAGCGCTACGAGCGGGCCTGCATCTCGGTGTTCATCGTGCTTTCGACGCTCATTTTTGTCCTCATCGGCAAGCCCACGCAGCTGCTGATTTTCGCCGGGGCCATCAACGGGCTGATTCTACCCATCGCGCTGGGCATCGTGCTGGTGGCGGCCACCACGCCCCGCCTGATGCGCGGCTACCGCCACCCGCGCTGGATGCTGGCCGCCGGCTGGGCCGTGGTGGCCGTGATGGGTGCGTTGGCTGTGCCCGTGCTGGTAGACCAGGTGGGCGGAATGCTGCGATGAGTGGTAAAGACCGTCATGCTGAGCGCAGTCGCAGCATGACGGCGGAGCAGCGTCGTTTAACTCATCCCTTTGCTATGCCCGCTCCCAACCCTTACCGTCGCGAAACCCTGGTGCAGCAGCTCGCTACCGTACCGGAGTGGGACCTCATCGTCATCGGCGGCGGGGCCACGGGGCTGGGGGTGGCCCTCGACGGCGTCAGCCGGGGCTACCGCACGCTGCTGCTGGAACAGGCCGATTTTGCCAAAGGCACCAGCAGTCGCAGCACCAAGCTGGTGCACGGCGGCGTGCGCTACCTCGCCCAGGGCGACATTGGCCTGGTGCGCGAGGCCCTGCACGAGCGCGGCCTGCTGCTGCAAAACGCGCCCCACCTATGCCACAACCAGGCGTTCATCATCCCGAACTACTCGTGGTGGGGCGGCCCCTTCTACACCCTCGGCCTGAAGCTGTACGACCTGCTGGCCGGCCGGCTCAGCCTGGGCGCTTCGGCCCACCTGAGCCGGGCCGAAACCCTGCGCCAGCTGCCCACCCTGCGCCCGGCCGGCCTGCGCGGCGGCGTGCTGTACCACGACGGCCAGTTCGACGATGCCCGCCTGGCCATAAACCTGGCCCAGACCTGCATCGACCACGGCGGCACGGCCCTCAACTACTGCGCGGTGCTGGGCCTGCTGAAGGATGCCCACGGCCGCCTGGCCGGCGTGCGCGCCACCGACCTCGAAACCGGCCAGGGCCACGAGCTGCGGGCCCGGGCCGTGGTGAATGCGACCGGCGTTTTCGTGGACGCCGTGCGCCGGCTCGACGAGCCCAAGGCCCGCCCGCTGGTGCAGCCCAGCCAGGGAGTGCATCTGGTGCTCGACCAGTCGTTTCTGCCCGGCGGGGCAGCCCTCATGGTTCCGCACACCACCGATGGCCGCGTGCTGTTTGCCGTGCCGTGGCTGGGCTGCGTGGTGCTGGGCACCACCGATACCCCCGTACCCGCCGCTACCGCCGAGCCCCGGGCCCAGGAGCAGGAAATCGACTTTCTGCTGCAAACCGCCGCCCAATACCTCACCCGCGCGCCCACCCGCGCCGACGTGCGAAGCATCTTTGTGGGCCTGCGCCCGCTGGCCGCAACGGCCGGTGGCAGCACCAAAACCCAGGAGATTTCGCGACGCCACAAAATCGTGGTTTCAGCCAGCGGCCTGCTCACCATCACCGGCGGCAAATGGACCACCTACCGCCGCATGGGCCAGGACACCCTAGACGAGGCCATTGCCCGGGGCCAGCTGCCGGCCGCCGCCAGCCAAACGGCCCACCTGCCCGTGCACGGTGCTGCCGGACCCACGGCGCTGCCCGGTGCCCCGCCGCATTTTGCCGCTTATGGCCGCGACCAGACAGCCCTGTTCCAGTTGATGGCCGACGTGCCCGCCCTGGCCCAGAAGCTGGACCCGCAGCACGATTTCCGGCACGCCGAAGTAGTGTGGGCGGCCCGCCACGAAATGGCCCGCACCGTGGAAGACGTGCTGGCGCGACGGGTCCGGCTGCTGTTTCTGGATGCGGCGGCGGCCCGGCGCGCAGCGCCCACCGTAGCCGCCCTACTGGCCCGCGAGCTGGGCCATGACCCGGCTTGGGCGGCCCGGCAGGTAGCCGAATTCGGCGAGTTGGCCCGAGGATATCAGCTACGGGGCTAGTCCAGGCTTTACAAGTCCGTTCCTGGTCTTGTTGAACGCAGCAAGGCATCCTATGCGTGCTTCGGCTGGCGCTCCTCTCCTCGGGGGAGGGGCCCGGCCCGCGGGAGTCTCGTGTGACGAACCGCTGAACGAAGCAGTTGCGTTGCAGGGCGCTGTCGCGCTTATTGCCACAGCGTTTTCCTGCCGGCAAGCTGATTATATTAGGCCAGCTTTTTTCACCGACAACCGCATGAAAACCACGCTACCCCTCATCCCGGAGCCTTACGCTCCCGGCCTCACCAGCCCCGACCTGGCTCCCGTGCCGGCGGCCGAGCGCACCTGGGGCATCGGCAACTACGCCGCCCTCTGGATTAGCATGAGCCTGTGCATTCCGACCTACATGCTGGCCAGCTCGCTCATCGAGGGCGGTATGAACTGGTGGCAGGCGCTGCTCACCATCTTCCTGGGCAACAGCATCGTGCTGGTGCCCATGCTGCTGAATGGGCGGGCCGGGGCGCAGTACGGCATCCCGTTCCCGGTGTTTGCGCGGGCCAGCTTTGGGGTGCGCGGGGCCAACGTGCCGGCGCTGCTGCGGGCCATTATTGCCTGCGGCTGGTTCGGCATTCAGACCTGGATTGGGGGTTATGCGCTCTACCAAATGGCCGTGCTGTGGGTGCCGGGGCTGGCCATGCTGCCGGCCGTGTTTCCGGCGAGCTGGGGCCTGGCGACGGGGCCGGCCCTCTTATTCCTGCTGTTTTGGGGGTTGAATATGTACGTGGTGCACAAGGGCGTCGACAGCATCCGGAAGCTATTGGTGTTCAAGGCGTTTTTTCTGCCGCTGGCGGCAGTGGCGCTGTTGTGGTGGGCTATTTCGGCCGGACACGGGCTGGGGCCGATTCTGGCGCAGCCGAGCAAATTCACCAACAGCGCGCAGTTCTGGGCGTTTTTCTTCCCCTCGCTCACGGGCATGGTGGGCTTCTGGGCCACGCTCTCGCTCAATATTCCGGATTTCACGCGCTATGCCACCAGCCAGCGCGCCCAGCAGCTGGGCCAGGCGATTGGGCTGCCTACTTCCATGACCCTGTTCTCGTTCGTGGGCGTGGTCGTGACGTCGGCCACGCTCGTTATCTACGGCAAAACCATCTGGGACCCGGTGGTGCTGGCCGGGCGCTTCGACAGCAAGCTGCTGGTGAGCGCCGCCATGCTGGCCGTGGCCCTGAGCACGCTGGCCACCAACATCGCGGCCAACATCGTGAGCCCGGCCAACGACTTCGCCAACTTCTCACCCGAGCGCATCAGCTTCAAAACCGGCGGCTACATCACCGGCGTCATCGGCCTGCTCATCTTCCCCTGGAAGCTGATTGCCGACCCCTCGGGCTACATTTTTACCTGGCTGGTGGGCTACTCGGGCCTGCTCGGGCCCATCGGCGGCATCCTGATTGTCGACTATTACATCATCCGCCAGCAGCAGCTCGACGTGCCCGACCTCTACCGCTACGAGGGCCGCTACGGCTACCGCAACGGCGTGAACGGGGCCGCCCTGCTGGCGCTGGTCGTCGGCATTGCGCCCAACGTGCCGGGCTTCCTCACGGCCATCGGCGTGTTCGATAAGGGGGCGGTGTGGCCGGCGCTGGTGGGGCTGTATAATTACGCCTGGTTTGTGGGTTTTGGCGTGTCGAGCGTGGTGTACTGGCTGCTGATGCGCGGGCAGGCAACCGCGCCGGCCACGGCCGCAACGGTGGTAGTGGCAGCTACTCCAGCGGCTACTTTCGCGCAGTAATTTTTCTCCTCTCAACTTCCTTTCCCCATGGTTTCGGTCACTCAGCAAGGCGACGACATTCTATTCACGGTGCAGGGCCTGCACAAAGTCTGGGCCTTCAAAAGCTCGCTCACCATTCCGCGCGCCCACATTGCCGGGGCCCGGCAGGACGCCGCCGCGGCCCGCGACCTCCATGGGTTCCGCGCCCTGGGCACTTCGGTGCCGTGGCTCATTAAAGCCGGCACGTTCTACCTGTACGGCGAAGGCGGCTTAAAACCAACGTTTATCGACGTGATGCACCCCGAGCAAACGGTGGTAATCGACCTGCACGACGAGAGCTACCAACAGCTCATTATCGAAGTGGAAGACCCGGCCGCCGTGCTGGCGCTGCTGAACGTATCGGCATAGCGACCAGAACACCAAGCCTCGCCATGCGCTCACCCCTCCTGCGCGAGGGGCAAGACTGCCCACATCGGGCATATGGGGCACATGGATAGTAGCTGCGCAAAAAACGCCGGCTCATTTCGGATGAGGACCGGGCAAATTCGTATGGGCAGGCGGGCATTCACGCCCCTTCTCTGCATGCCAACAACTTCTTCCCCCGATTTCACCGGTTTCGTGCGCGTGCGCGGAGCCCGCGAGCACAACCTCAAAAACGTCGATGTCGACATTCCGCGCGATGCGCTGGTGGTATTCACCGGCGTGTCGGGCTCGGGCAAGAGCAGCCTGGCGTTTGGCACGCTCTACGCCGAGGCCCAGCGCCGCTATTTGGAATCGGTGTCGCCGTATGCGCGGCGGCTGTTTCACCAGATGGCCGTGCCCGAGGTCACGAGTATCGATGGGCTGCCGCCGGCGGTGGCGTTGCAGCAGCAGCGCGGCGCGCCGAGCACCCGCTCGTCGGTGGGCTCGGTCACGACGCTTTCCAACCTGCTGCGGATGCTGTACTCGCGGGCCGGCGACTACCCGGCCGGTCAGGGCATCATCTACGCCGAAGCGTTTTCCCCCAACACGCCCGAGGGGGCCTGCCCCACCTGCCACGGCCTGGGCCGCGTGTACGAGGTGACGGAGCAGACCATGGTGCCCGACCCCACGCTCACCATCCGCGAGCGGGCCATTGCGGCGTGGCCGCAGGCCTGGGGCGGCCAGAACCAGCGCGACATTCTGGTGAGCATGGGCTACGACGTGGACACGCCGTGGCAGGAATTGCCCCAAAAGGACCGCGACTGGATTCTGTTCACCGACGAGCAGCCCGTGCTGCCCGTGTACCCCGGCTACTCGCCCGAGCAGACGCAGCGGGCCATCAAGCGCCGCGAGCAGCCCAACTACATGGGCACTTTCACGGGCGTGAAAAAGCACGTGCTGCACACCTTCGCCACCACTCAAAGCGCGCTGATGAAGAAGCGCGTGGCCCAGTACATGCGGGGTTCCGACTGCCCCACCTGCCACGGCAAGCGCCTGCGCCGCGAGTCGCTGTCGGTGAAATTTGCCGGGCTCGATATCGCCGAGATGTCGCGCCTGCCGCTCAAGCGGCTGGCGGCGCTGTTGCAGCCCTTTGCAGAGGGCAAAGCAGGAAAGCAGAAGCACGATACTGAGCACCCGGAGCAGGCCATCGTGGCCCGGCGCATTGCCGAGGATTTGGCGGCGCGGCTGGTGGTACTGCTTGATTTGGGCCTGGGCTATTTGTCGCTGGAGCGCGGCACGCCCACGCTTTCGCCCGGCGAACTGCAGCGGCTGCGGCTGGCCACCCAGCTTTATTCCAACCTGTTTGGAGTGGTGTACGTGCTCGACGAGCCCAGCGCCGGCCTGCATCCGGCCGATACCGAGGCGCTGCTGAAAGCGCTGGCGGGGCTTCGACGCGCGGGCAATTCCCTGTTCGTGGTAGAGCACGATTTAGACGTAATTCGCCAGGCCGACTGGCTGGTGGACGTGGGCCCCGCCGCCGGTGAGCAGGGCGGCGAAATTCTCTACAGCGGCCCGCCCGAAGGCCTGAAAGCCGTGGCCGCTTCGCAGACGCGCCAGTTTCTCTTCGACACGGCCGCGCTGCCCGACACGCCGCCGCGCACGCCCACCGGCTGGCTGAAGCTGGCCGGCGTGACGCGCAACAACCTCGAAAACCTCGATGTAGCGTTTCCGCTGGGCGTGTTCACGACGGTGACGGGCGTGTCGGGCTCGGGCAAATCCAGCCTCGTGAGCCAGGTGCTGGTGGAACTGGTGGCCGAAAGACTGGGCCAAGCCATTGAGGCCGAAGAAGAGGAAACCGACCCGCTGGCGGCCCCCGCGCCGGCTACGCTCGGCGGCCAGATTACGGCCGGCCTGGAAAACATCAAGCGCCTGGTGCGCGTCGACCAGAAGCCCATTGGCCGCACGCCGCGCTCCAACATGGCCACTTACACCGGCCTGTTCGACCACGTGCGCAAGCTGTTCGCCGCCACGCCCGAGGCCAAAAAGCGCCGCTACGACGCCGGCCGCTTCTCCTTCAACGTGGCCAAAGGCCGTTGCGAGAACTGCTCGGGCGAAGGCTTCGTGATGGTGGAGCTGCTGTTTCTGCCCAGCGTGTACGCGCCCTGCCCTGTCTGCCACGGCGCGCGCTACAACGCCCAAACCCTGGAAGTGCAGTACCAAGGCCGCAACATCGCCGAAGTATTGGGCCTGACCGTGGACGATGCCTGGGAGTTCTTCGCCAACGAGCCGGCCATCTTCCGCGCCCTCACCGTGCTGCGCGAGGTGGGCCTGGGATACCTGCGCCTCGGCCAGCCCGCCACCGAGCTGTCGGGCGGCGAGGCCCAGCGCATTAAGCTCGCCACCGAGCTCCAGCGCATCGGGCGCGGCAATACGCTCTACGTTTTGGATGAGCCCACCACCGGCCTTCACCCCTCGGATATCGAGAAGCTGCTACTGCAACTGGAGGGGCTGGTGGCGGCCGGCAACACGGTCATCGTGGTGGAGCACGACATGCGCGTGGTGGCCGGTTCCGATTGGGTTATCGACATCGGTCCCGGGGCGGGCGAGGACGGCGGCCGCGTGGTGGCGGCCGGCCCGCCGCGCGAAGTAGCCCAAGCGCGGAAAAGCCGCACTGCGCCGTACCTGCGGGCGTTTTTGGCTCCGCAGTAGGCGGGTATTTTCCGGCAATTACACTTATCTTGCCGGTGGTTGCCGGTCCACACGGCATTGCCTCTCCTTTCCAACCATTTTTCCCCAGGCTTTCCAATTATGAGACGTCCTTTTATGTTTCTGGCCGCCGGGCTACTCGCGGTGGCCTGTCAAAAAAAAGACTCCGATATAACGCCCCGCGAAATCGAAGACCCGGACTGGATAAAGCTGGAAATAAAAACCGTTTTTTCGGGCGATGAAGCGTATTCTATTTGGGGCGACATTGATAAAACCTTGTTGGTTTCAACCAAAGCGCACATTTTCTCGACTTCTGACCAAGGCAAAACCTGGCAGGAACGAAAGAATTTCTACGGTGCTACTTATGGCCTGTTGTCGCGCAACGATACAATTTTCGCCCTCAGTAACTACTACATCGATTCCCAGGGCCAAAAGACGGCGTCTTTCGCCGATTATTTCACCACTGACCTCGGCAAAACGTGGTCGTACATTAATGTGGTGCCCCGTGGCTACGAAAAATATCACAATCTCAGCCAGCCTTTTGGCCGGGTAGAAACTGCTGGCGTCACGTACAGTACCCAGGAAAACACCCTGCCCATCGCCAATTCCACGAGCCGTCTGGTAGTGGCATCCGACCTGCTGCGCACAGACGCAGCCAGTCAAACAAAACTGCGCCTGCCCGCCGGCCATTACCTCAAAGGCCTGTACCTCGATGCGCAACAGCGGCTGTACGTAGCCGCCTCCGGCCTCCGCTTCGATACCTCCACCGGTCAGGCCATCAACCCCACGATGGGCCGCCCGGCAGTGGTCTACATCTCGCGCCGGCCGCGACCATAAATTCCGCTGCGCAGCAGTGGCCCCCACCAACCGGGACGGCCTGCGTAGTAACGCCTCATGGACCCCAACAATCCCTTCCCCACCAGCGCCTTCCACCGCCAAGACGAAACGCCCGATGCCGAGTTTTACCACCACCCGCGCTTCGTCACGCATCTCGACGACGCGGCCATTGCGGCCGTAACCCAGCTCTACCGCGACTATTTCAGCCCCAACACCCAGCTACTGGATTTGATGAGCAGTTGGGTGAGCCACCTGCCGCCCGAAATCGCCTACCGCCGGGTGGTGGGCCTGGGCATGAACGCGGCCGAGCTGCGCGCCAATCCGCGCCTCAGCGCCCACGTGGTGCAGGACCTGAACGCGCAGCCCACCCTGCCTTTTCAGGACCAGGAATTTGACGGGGCCGCCATCTGCGTGTCTGTTGATTACCTGACCCAGCCCGTGGCGGTGCTGCGCGAGCTGGCTCGTGTGCTGCAGCCCGGCGCGCCCCTGGTCATCACCTTTTCCAACCGCTGCTTCCCCAGCAAGGCCGTGGCCGCCTGGCACGCCCTCGACGACCGCGGCCACCTGGCCCTGGTGCGCCAATACCTCCTGGCCGCCGGTGGCTGGCAGGCCATCGAGCTGCTCGACCGCAGCCCCGCGCCCGGCCGCTCTGACCCGCTGTTTGCCGTGGTGGGCCGCGCTGCAGGCCCTGCCAAAACTGCCGTGTGAACCCGGCCGGTGCGCAGAAAATCCGTTCGGCGTGGCCCTGTTCGGGTGCGCGCAACGGCATGGTTCTGTCCGGCTAAGTGCCGACCAGAAAGCCGGAGGCTGAAAAAGGGGCGTGTGCATTCTGGGTCTCCCAAGCATCAGGAAGTCAAATCCGACTCCCTATGCGCCCTTTTCTACTTCTTGCCCTGCTCCTTTTCGGCCTGCTCCTCCCCGCCCGCGCCCAGCACCGGGTGGCCGAGGCCCGCCAGCAGAGCTACCTCACCAAAGTATTCCTAATAAGCGAAGCCCAAACCCGCCAACTCTACGAGCACGGCCTGGGCGCGGCGCGGGCCGATTTCTTCACGCTGGTAGTCGATTCCTTCGCCACCGACAAGCCCCTGCGCCAGCCGTTGCCGCCCGGCTACTACCTCGAAGCCCACACCGAAGGCCCGCAGCTGGTGTACGAGCTGCGCGCCGAAACCGACCGCGAAGTGGCCGTCCTCGACAACCAGGTGGACCTCACGCTGGTGGTGCGCGACTCGCTGGGCCGGCCGCTGCCCGATGCGCAGGTGGCGCTGGCCGGCCGGCCCCTGCCCTTCGATGCCGCCACCCAAAGCTACCGCCAGGCCGGCGGCGGCCGGACCGGCCTGGTGGCCGTGACGCAGGCCGGCCGCACCACCTTCCACCCGCTGAACCAGACGTTTCCGGACGGCCGACGGCGTTATCGCCAGCGGACCGGCGGGTCGTGGCTGCGGCGGGCCTACGGGCGCGTGGTGTTCGGCTTTCCGCTAGGCTACCTCACGCGGCCGACGCGGCAGCTGGTGCTCGACCTGCGCCACGCCTCCGAGGTATCGACGGGCCTGGTAGGTTTGCTGCGCTCGGTGTTCAACGAAGACGTGCGCGAAGAGCGCCGGGAGCGCCGCCATCCGGACAATAACACTCATGACTCCGACACCCGGCCCGGCCGCTGGGCCAGCTACGTGGCCACCAGCCAGCCCCGCTACCGCCCCACCGGCGACACCCTGCGCCTGAAAGCCCGCGTGCTCGCCCGCCGAAACGGCCGGCCCTACCGCCAGCCGCTCACCCTGTGGCTGGGCGGCGACTACCAGCACCCCGAGGGCAAGCGCGTGGCCCTGCTGCGCGCCAGCCGCCCCGGCAGCTACCTGTTCGCCCTGCCCCTGACCGATACGCTGGGCCTGCGCGCCGATACCTACGTGGGCTTCCGGCTGAAGGACCGGCGGGGCCAGGTGCGGGCCAGCGGCCAGTTCAAGCTCGAAGACTACGAGCTGAAAAACAGCCACTACGCCCTGCGCGTGGCCGAAAAAACCCAGCACGTGGGCCAGCCCCAGGCCGTGTACGTGCGCGGCACCGATGCCAACGACCTCAACCTGCTCGACGCCCGCGTGCAGCTGAGCCTGACGCCGGCCGGCGCGCCTGGCGCGCTGCCGAGCCGCCAGGTGTTTATTCCCGACACGCTCTGGACCCGCCGCCAGCCCCTCGACGTGCTGGGCGAAACCCGCCTCGACGTGCCCGCCACCGCCCTGCCCGACGTCGATTTCAGCTACCGGGTGCAGGCCACGCTGCTCACCTCCGACAACGAGCGCCGCACCGAAAGTACCGTGGTGCCCCTGCGCCACGACCCCGGCCAGCTGCGCCTGGAGCTGCGCGGCGACTCGGTATATCTCACCTACCAGCACCTCGGGCAGTCGCAGCCGCACGCGGCCACGCTCCACATTTCGACTAACCGCAAGGTGGGCAGCGCCTGGCTGTTTCGGGGGCCGGTGCAGCTGCCGTGCGCGGTACCGGTGCAGGCGCAGGCCGATTATTATGAGCTGCGCGACGACCAGGACCGCGCGGGGAGCCTCGACCTCGATGCCGAAAACGCCGGCCTGAGCCTGCTCTCCAACCGGCCCGCCGACTCGCTGGTGCTGGCCGTGGACAACCCGCGCCGGCTGGCCTTCTGGTACTACGTGTACCAGGGCAACCGCCTGCGCTACCGCGGCTACGGCCCCGCCCTGCGCCTGGCCGTGCCCCAGGCCGGAGCCGCGCCGTGGTACGCCTCGCTGCACTACTGGTGGGGCGGCCAGCTGCGCACCGCCGAATACACCGTGGCCCTGCCCGCCCCGCAGCTGCGCATCGAAACCCGGCAGCCTGCCGTGGCCTACCCGGGCCAGAAAATTAGTCTGGGCTTTGCCGTGACGGATGAGCGCGGCCGCCCCGTGCCCAACGCCGACCTCACGAGCTACGCCTACACCAGCAAGTTCGAGCAGGCCACCGCGCCCGCGCTGCCGGTGCTGCGGCCGGGGCGGCCGGTAGTGGGCCGGCGCTCGCTGCGCCGCTTCGGGCTGGCCTCCGACTTCAGCCACCAGCCCACCCGCCAGCCGTTGGACTGGCCGCGCTGGCGGAATGTGCTGGGCCTCGACTCGCTCACGTTTTACCGCTTTCTGTACCCGGATGATGGGTTTTTCCACGAGTACCGGCCCGCGCCGGGCGGCATCACGCAGGTGGCAGTGTTCGTAGTTGATTCGGGCCGGGTGCAGCCGCCGGTGGCAGTGTACATCGACGGGCAGCCCGGCTACATTCACGAAGTCAACAGCAACGACCCCTACTCCGTGGTGGCCGACAGCGGCCTGCACAACATCAGCGTGCGCACCGCCACCCGCCTCGTGCGCCTCGATGGCGTGTACCTGCGCCCCCTGCACAAGCTCACGCTCAGCATCGACATCAACCACCACCCCTGCCTGGAATTGAGCGTGCAAAAAGTGGAGCCCCAGCTGGCCCCCGACGAGCTACTGGCTTTGCAGCGCACGCTGGTAGTGGTGGACGAAACCGGCCTGAGCGCACCCACCCTGCGGCAGGGCCGGCTGCTGCGGTCGCTCGGGGGCCGGGCGTACGCGGGCCGGCTGGCTGGGCCTTTTCGGCCCGATTCGGTGCTGCTGCGCGACCCGTTGGGGCTGCGGCGCAAGTTTCTGTTCGAGCCGCTTTACAAATATTCCTTCGGGCCGCAGCTGCTCAAGATGCAGTCCTTCGATGTCAACCTGCTGGGCACGCTGGGCGGCACGGCCGGGCCGGGCTGGCTGCCGCTGAAGGGGTTTGCCTACACCGAGGCTGATTTTCGCCGCCAGCCGCAGTGGCTGGGCCCCACCATTCCCGATTACCTCAGCACCGTTTTTGAGGCCCCGCACACCACGCCCGCCGGGCAGGGCCGGCTGGAACTGCGCTTCCCCGCCCGGCCCGCCAACGCCACACCCACCGACCCTGAGCCGCTGGTGCCGCGCTACGTGCGCCTCACCCGCCCCGACCAGCCCAAATTCCTGCGCCTGATGCGCTACTATGGCACGATGACGCTGCACGCCCTGCCCGCCGGCCGCTACCGCGTGGCCGTGCTGCTGGCCGACAGCGCCGCCCTGGCTCCGGCCGAGGACGTCCTCATCCGACCCAACGGCCAGACACCTACTACCAACTGCAACGCGCCGACCGGGTGCCGGCCGGCCCACTGAGCCACCGCCTCAACCAACAGCTGTGGCGGCTGCGCCCCAAGCGCGGCACCCCGATAGAAGGCCTGGAGCAGCGCCGCGTAATACGGGTTGAAACCCCGACCAGCCCACAGCCCGGCTGGCGTACCGTGCGCGGCCAGGTGCTCGATGCCGGCAGCGAGGAAGGCCTGCCCGGCGTAACCGTCCTGCTGAAAGGCACCACCCTGGGCGTGTCGACCAGCGCCGACGGCAGCTTTGTGCTGCAGGTACCGCCCGACGGCTACAGCACGCTGGCTATCAGCAGCATCGGCTACACAACTCGGGAAATTGCGCTGGGCTGGCTGAGCGAGCTCACGGTGAAGCTGACGGTTGACGTAAAGCAGCTGAATGAGGTGGTGGTGACGGGGTTGGGCATCGAGCGCCGAAGCGCTTCTGTCGGCTATTCCGTCTCGTCCATTACGGTCAATTCCCTGCAAGGCAAAGTGGCGGGGTTACAAATTCAGGATGCCTCGCCTGATTCGAAAGCCCGGGTTATGCTGCGGGGCACGCGCTCCAGCACCGGCGACGGCCAAGCCCTGATTATCCTCGATGGCCTGCCTTTCAACGGCCAGTTCACCGACCTCGACCCGGCCATCATTGCCAGCGTCAATACAATAAAAGGAGCCCAGGCCACCAGCCTCTACGGCGCGGCGGCGGCCAACGGCGTACTCATCATCAAGACCAGAAAAGTGGCCCCCGCCGACGGTCCCGGCCAGGACCCGCGCCTGGCCATGCGCCGCCATTTCCGCGACTACGCCTGGTGGCGGCCCCTGCTCCTCACCGATGCCCGCGGCCAGGCCCGCACCGACGTGGTGCTGCCCGACGACGTAACCAGCTGGGACAGCTTCGTGCTGGCCTCCGACGACCACGGCCGCCTGGGCCAGGCCACCGGCCGCCTGCGCGCCTTCAAGCAGCTGCGGGCCGAGCTGGCCACGCCCCGCTTCCTGGTGGCCGGCGACCGCACCCAGCTGCTGGGCAAAAGCCTGAACTACGGCTTCGACACGGCCCGCGTAGCCACCACCTTCCGGGCCGGCGGGCAAGTACTGGGCACTCAGAACCGCCTGGTCAGCTCCGTAGCCGTCGATACGCTCACTTTTACCGCTCCTGCTTCGGCCGTACCCGATTCGGTGACGCTGAGCTTTGCCCTGGCTCAGCCCAACGGCTACCAGGACGGCGAGCAGCGCACCCTGGCCGTGCTGCCGGCCGGCACGCGCGAAACGGTGGGCACCTTCGCCACCCTCGCGGCCGCCGACACCACCGTGCAGCTCGTCATCGACCCGGCTTTGGGCGAGGCCACCGTGCGCCTCGAAAGCGACGCGCTGCCGCTGCTGCTCTCCGAAATCGAGCACCTGCAACGCTACGCCTACCTCTGCAACGAGCAGGCCGCCTCCAAGCTGAAGGCCTTGCTGCTGGAGCGGCGCATCCGGGCCGTGCAGGCTCAGCCCTTCCGGGGCGACCGGGCGGTGAATTTCCTCATTCGCAAGCTGCTCGCGGGCCGCCACCAGCCCGAGGGCCTGTGGGGCACCTGGCCCAATTCGCCGGTGAGTCCCTGGGCCACTTCGCACGTCCTGGAAGCCCTGCTCGATGCCGAAAAAGCCGGCTATACGCTGAAGCTCGACCGCGCCCCGGTGCAGGCGTTTCTGCTGCGCGAGCTCGATGCCCAGCTGAGCGAGGCCGCCACGGTAGCCGCCCTACGCCGCCAGCACCCGGCCTACTACCGCGGCTACTACCAATCGGCCGACGACCTCATCCGCCTCCTTAGCCTGCTGCACCGCTTGGGTGCGCCCACCGACTACCGCACCTACCTCACCCGCTTCGACCGCCTCCAGACCGGCCGCCAGCCCCTCGACCGTTACCTCGCCCTCACGGCCCTGCGCCAGCAGCTGGGCCTGCCCTACCAGCTCGATACGCTGCGCCGCTACCGCCTGCGCACCCAGCTCGGCGGCGTGTTTTATGGCGACACGCTGCACGCCTCCACCTACTACGGCTACCTGCTGCGGGGCCGGGTGGGCTCGACGCTGCTGGCCTACCGGGTGCTGCGCGCCGCGCCCGGCCACGCGGCCGAGCTGGCCCGCCTGCGCATGGGCCTGCTCAACCTGCGCGAGGGCGGCCACTGGACCAGCACCTTCGAAGCTGCCCAGGTGCTCGAAACCATCGGCCCCGACCTGTTCGCCGACGGCAAGCCGGCTACTTTCGCCCGGGCTCAACTCAGCGGCGGCCTTAGCCAAACGGTCAGCGAATTTCCCTTCACGGCCAAAGTAGCCGCTACGGCCGGTTCTATTATACTGCACAAGCAAGGCCTGCTGCCCGTATACGCCACCGCCTACCAAACGCGCTGGAGCCCCGCCCCCGCCCCGGTGGCCGGCGCGTTCACGGTACGCACGGCCCTGGCCGGCCAAACCGGCACCCGTGTAGTGCTGCGCGCCGGCCAGCCCGCTGAGCTGGTGGTGACGGTAGACGTGCGCGCCGAAGCCCGCTACGTGCTGCTCGAAGTGCCCATTCCGGCCGGCTGCTCCTACGGCGAGCCAGCCGCGCCCAACTACCTCGAAACCCACCGTGAGTACCTGCGCCACCAAACCGGTATCTTTCTCGACCAGCTGCCCATCGGCCACCACGAGTTCCGCATCGCGCTCCAGCCCCGCTTCCGGGGCCGCTACACCGTCAACCCGGCCCGGGCCGAGCTGGTGTATTTCCCCACGAAGTTTGGCCGTTCGGCCAGCAAGCAGGCCGAGGTGCGGTAAGGGCAGGTTCGAATATAAGCCGTTCCGCATGGCAGTCGCGAACCGCTCCCAGACCAATTAAAAAAAGAAAAGGCCGTTTGCGCATTGCAAACGGCCTTTTAGGTAGCGGGGACTGGACTCGAACCAGTGACCTTTGGGTTATGAGCCCAACGAGCTACCAACTGCTCCACCCCGCACTGTTTTGGTGCTGCAAAGGTACGCGAAGTTTTTACCGAAACAAGGCCTGGTGTGGCTTTTTTACTTTGCTGAGCCGTTTTTTTTGAACACGCCGACGGCAGCCGGGTTGTTGAAGCCGGTGAACATGACGGCTAACTAGCTTGCACCGGCGGCAACCCAACCGGCCCGCGCTACCTTTATGGTTTCTATTTCAGAGCACTGCGCATGAACCCTGTTCGGGTTGAAGATTTTTTGGAGATTAGCTACCGGGCCGATTTGGACGTGCTGGTAGCCCGCTGGCTCCGGCCGGTTGACTTGCCCGAGTTGCAGGCTGGCTACGAACAAATGCTGGCCGCCGCGCAGGCCGGGGCCGGCCGCCGCTGGCTGATTGATGTGCGCCGCCGCTTCAACACCCACCAGCTGGGCGCGCAATGGATGGTGAGCAGCCTGCTGCCGCGCCTGGAGCCCGCGCTGGGCGGTCGCAGCCGGCTGGCGTACCTGCTGGCTCCGATGTACCTGCGCGACTCGGACGCCGACTCGGCTTTTCCACCTGTTTCGTACTTTGAAGGCAAGCCTTTTATCGGCGACCGGTTTATCGAAGAAAACACGGCCGTCGAATGGCTGCGGGCCGACGGAGCCGGCTAATCTGCCGGTACTGGCGGCGCGAGCGGGTAAGGCTGCGTATAGCATTTTATTCCTGCTAATTTCCGCCCCGCGCCCATTTTGCCTATGCTGCCGCTCCATTTCACCACTTCCCGCACGGCCCGCTACCTTAGCCTCGGCGAGGCCGGCCCAACCATCTCCCACGTGTGGGTATGCCTGCATGGCCATGGCCAGCCGTTGGCTGAGCTAGCGGCCCACCTGCAAAACCTCGATACGCCCGAGCGCCTGCTGCTGCTGCCCGAGGCGCTGAGCCGCTACGACCAGCCCCAGGATGCCAACGCCGACGGCATCATCGACGAGGCCCCGCGCACCGATGCCGCCTGGTTTGCGGCCGAAACCCTGCTGCCCGACCTCACCGACCTGGCTGCTTACCTTGATGCCCTGACGGCCCGCGTGCTGGCTGCCTGCCCGCCCGATACGCCCATGACCGTGCTGGGCTACGGCCACGGCGCGGCGGCCGCCTGCCGCTGGCTGGCCAGCAACGGCCGGCCCTACGACCGCCTGATTCTAGTGGCCCCGGTGTTTCCGCCCGAGATTGACCGGCGCGCTACGCTGGTAGCCCTCCCCGAATACCCCGTGCTGGTGGTGAGCACCACCACCGACACGTACTCGCCCGAGGCCGCCGGCAAGGGCCTGATGCAGGACCTGCTCGACGTGGGCCTGAGTGCCCAGCAGCGCCTCGTGGATGCCACCGGGCCGCTGCCGCTCGCCGCCCTGGCAGGGGGTGAGGCATAAGAGGTGAAGAAGTAGACCATTATGTTGAGCGCCGCGTAGCATCTTGCCCGCAGCAAGTAATCCTGTCGATTGAATTGCGTTGCGCGAGCGAGATGCTTCGCGGCGCTCTGCATAACATTCTTTTCCTCATTCCCCTCCTGCCCTGATTTCTGCGGACCTTTGCGGCCCGGCCACTAGCCGGCGCTTTTTGCCATCCGCTTATGTCCGATAAACGCTCGCCCGCACTGGGCTTTATTTTCATTACCATTCTCATTGATGTGATTGGGTTGGGCATCATCATTCCGGTGGTGCCTAAGCTGATTCAGCAGCTCACGGGCGAGGGGCTGAGCCGGGCGTCGATATACTCGGGCTGGCTCACGTTTGCCTACGCGGCGGCGCAGTTCTGCTTCGCGCCCGTGATGGGCGGGCTCAGCGATAAGCTGGGTCGGCGGCCGGTGCTGCTGGCCGCGCTGCTCGGGCTGGGGCTCGACTACATCTTTCTGAGCTTCGCACCCACGCTGGCCTGGCTGTTTGTGGGCCGGGTGCTGGCGGGCATCACCGGGGCCAGCTTCACCACGGCCACGGCCTACATTGCCGACATCAGCACCCCCGAGAAGCGGGCCCAGAACTTCGGGCTGGTGGGCGTGGCCTTTGGGCTGGGCTTCATCATCGGGCCGGCGGTGGGCGGGCTGCTGGCGCACTTCGGGTCGCGGGTGCCATTTATGGTGGCGGCGGGGCTCAGCCTGTGCAACTTCCTGTACGGGCTGCTGGTACTGCCCGAGTCGCTGCCGCCCACCATGCGCCGGCCCTTCGAGTGGCGCCGGGCCAATCCGGTGGCCTCGCTGCTGCGGCTGGGCCGCTACCCCACGGTGCTGGGGCTGGTGGCGGCGCTGGTGCTCATTTACCTGGCGGGCTCGGCGGTGCAGTCGGTCTGGACGTTCTATACCATGCTCAAATTCAGCTGGACGGAGGGCATGGTGGGGATTTCGCTGGCCGTGGTGGGGCTGTTTTCGGCCCTGGTGCAGGGTGGGCTGGTGCGGGTGGCCATTCCGAAGCTGGGCGCGGCCCGGGCCATCGTCATCGGGCTGCTGTGCTACGCGGTGGGCCTGGTGCTGTTCGCCTTTGCCAGCCGGGGCTGGCTGATGCTAGCTTTTCTGGCCCCCTACTGCCTGGGCGGCATTGCCGGGCCGGCGTTGCAGGGCACCATTTCGGGGCAGGTGCCGGCCAACGAGCAGGGCGAGCTGCAAGGGGCCATTACCAGCCTGGTGAGCGCCACCGGCGTGGTGGGCCCGCTGCTGATGACGGGCCTGTTCGGCTATTTCACGGGCCCGAAAGCCCCGGTGCAATTCCCCGGCGCGCCTTTCCTGATGGGCGCGGTACTGGCCCTGGCCAGCGGGGGGCTGGCGTATTATTCGCTGAAGAAATACCCACCCGCCGACCTGAGCCCGGCGCTAACCGAAGTGCCGGCGGCCCACTAACCGGGCCATGCAGCGGCCGGCAAAATCCCGTGGATGCCCTTTCGTTGCTTACCTTGCCTGTATGGTTTCTGACGCTCCTTCGCCCCTACTCCAACTCGCTTACCGCCCCGACCTCCACGTTCTGGTGGGTCGCTGGGGCTATCAGCCCCAGCCCCACGAGCTGCCGGGCGTGTACCAACAGGTGCAGGAAATGGCCGTGGCGCATGGCTGTCGCTTCTGGCTCCAGGATATTCGCCGCCGCACCCTCAACGACCCCGATACCACCCGCTGGCTGCTCCAGAACTTTTTCCCCAACATGGCCCAACGCCTGGGCGGCCGCCTCTACGTGGCCTACCTGGTGGGGCCAACGCTCCACGAAGCCATCCTGAGCCAGCCCGGCTACGTGTCGGCCGAGTACTACGACGGCCAGCCATTCGCCGTGTCGTTTTTTGGCGATGAGGGCTCGGCTATGCAGTGGCTGCACGCCCACCCGGCCGATGCGCCGGTTGTTTAACCTGCTGCTGCCGGCCCGACACCAAATTTTTTTGTGATTAAAACCCCATTTTCAGCGTGGAAATGGGGTTTTTCATTTTTCAGAGCATTTTTTCTCGGCTTGTCGGGTTATAATTACGAAATGTTCGTAGATTTACGACATCATCGTAATAATAAATAGCTGTCCCTGATGGAACGCCTCACCCAACCCGAAGAAGATGCCCTGCGCGTGCTCTGGCCGCTGCCCGCCGGCGGCTTTGTGAAGGATGTACTCGACGCGCTGACCGCGCCGCCCCCCCCCTACACCACCCTGGCCAGCACCCTGCGCAACCTCGAGCGCAAGGGCTACGTGCGGGCCGAAAAGCTGGGCAACTCCTACCGCTTCGTGCCCGTGGTAACGGCCGACGACTACCAGCGCCGCTCGCTGGGCACGCTGGTGCAGCACCACTTCCAGAACTCCTACAAGGACTTGGTGTCGTTTTTTGCCCAGGAGGAGAAAATAAGCGCAGCCGATTTGCAGGAGATTATCCGGCTTATCGAAAGCAAAAAGCCGGAATAGCCATGGCCGCTTCGACCACGATTCTGCTGTATTTGCTAAAGGCCAACGGGGCGCTGCTGCTGGTAGCGGCGGCCTACTTTGGGCTGCTGCGCCGGCTCACGTTCTTCACCCTGAACCGGGCCTATCTGGTGCTGGCGCTGCTGTTTGCAGCCCTGTATCCGGCCCTGCCGGTACCGGCGCTGCTGCCGGCCGAGGCCACTCCCGCCGTATTTTTTCCTGTGGTGGGAAGCGCGGAGGCACCCATAACAACAACGGTGCTCAGCGCGCCGGCCGTTGACTGGGCCGCCGTGGGAGTGGCCTTGTACGCGGTGGGCGCGGCCGTCGTGCTGGTCCGGCTGCTCCTGCAGCTGCTGGCGCTGGCGCGGCTGCGGTGGCGCTCGCGCCCGGCCCTTGTGCAAGGGCATACGGTGCGGGTGCTGGCGGGCGAAATCAGCCCGTTCTCCTTCGGGCGCAGCATCTACCTCAACCCCGACCAACACCCCGGCCCCGAGCTGGCCGCCGTGCTGCGCCACGAGCGGGTGCATGTGCGCCAGTGGCACACGCTGGACGTGCTGCTGGCCCAGCTGGCGCTGGCTGCCGCCTGGTGCAACCCCGCCGCCTGGCTGCTGCGCCGCGCCTTGCTCGAAAACCTCGAATTTCTGGCCGACGCGGCCGTGCTCGAAGCCGGCCTCGACCGGCGCGCCTACCAGTACAGCCTGCTGCGCCTGAGCCACGCGCCGGCCGGCCCCTCCCTCGTCTCCCATTTCACCTTTCCAACCCTCAAAAACCGCGTTGTCATGATGAATACGCCGCTTTCTTCATCTGGGCAGCTGGCCCGCTATTTTGTGGCCGGGCCACTGGTACTGGCCGTCGCCCTGGGCATTTCGGGGGCACGGGCGCAGAGCGGCGGGCCAATGGGGCCGGCGGCGGCGGCCGCAACCCCGGCAGCTTCGGCCAATAACTTGGTGCCTACCGCCAAAGCCCCCGCAATACCCACCGCAACTGCCTCGGCCGTGGGCCCGGCCACTCCCCAGCTGCCGGATGGAATTCAGGCGTACATCGCCAAAACCTACCCGGGCAGCAGCATTAGCAGCTATTTCGTGGCCGACCACGCCTCGGGCAAAGCGCCGCACGTGCAGTACTACGCCAGCGTTACGACCCGCAACGGCGAGAAACGCAAGCTCTACTTCAATAGCGCTGAGCAGCCGGTAGCCGGGCCCAACCTGGTGGCACCCGCGCCCGCCGCAATGGCTGCTGAGCCCACCCCGCGCGCGTCCAGCCTTGGCAACAGCTACTACCACTACGGCCGACCCACTCCCGTGGTGTACCTCGATGGCCAGCGCTATTCGGGTGACATTAATGATATCGGGCCTGAGAATATCGCCAATATTAGCATGTTCAAGGGTGAGGAGGCCCGCCGGCGGTTCGGGACCGGAGCAAACGAAGCAGTCGTTGTGGTGACGACCAGCGCCAAACAAAACGATGCCGACGTACGCGCTTTTAACGAGCGGGTGGGCGCGGGCGTAGAGAAGCCCACCGCGCCCACCGCCACCCCGGCCCCGGCGGTTGCCAGCGGGCCCTACCTGGCGGCCCCGGCGCTGGCCTACATCACGCAGCACTACCCGGGGGCCCGGCTGTTGGGCGTAGCGGCCGTGCCCGCCCCCGACGGCGGCCCCACCCGCTACCAGGCCCAGATTGTGCTGGGCCGCCGGCCGGGCTACCTCCTGTTTGATGCGGCCGGGCAGTTCATTTCAGACTCGTACAGCAGCTCCGTAAAATAGCGCAGCTTACATTTTCCGGCCCACAGGCTCCGGGAGAAAGATTGGTTGGAGGCGGCGCGGGTCTGTCTCCCGAGCCGCCGTGTGCCTTTGCCAAATCCTGCCAGCCTCTTTTTGATTTATCTCCATCACTTCCTTTTGCATTTCCATTTCCAACCCTCAAAAACCTCATTGGCATGTCAAAAATCCACATTAATTCCGCAGCCCACCTGCTCGTGCTGAGCCTGACCCTGGGCTTGGCGGCCACGCCAAACCCGGCCGCCGCCACTTCAGTGGCCCCGCTCGCTACTTCGGTATCGCCTCCGGTATATTACCTCGACGGGGTGCGCACCGACAAGGCGACCGTGGACAAGCTCAGCCCCAAAACTATTGCCTACATGAACGTGCTGGACGAAAAAGCGGCGCAGCAAGTGTTTGGGGCCGAAAGCGGCAAAGTAATGCTTGTCGTCACGAAGCAGGGCCAGAACTCCGCCGCCGTGCTGGCCCTGAACGAGCGAGTTGCCAAAGTAGCTCCCCTGTCCCCGGCCGCGCACCGCTAGGCAAAGTCCCCGACCCTGTAGCATAAAAAAACACCCATTGCAGTACGCAATGGGTGTTTTTTTATGTACTCAAAGTATAAAATCGGCACAAAACCGAGTTACTATCCTTCCATCACCTTATTCTGGCGGTTGATGGATTCCAAATGTACCGCTGCCAGGTACTGTTCCACAAATTCCTGGGTGAGGCCAACGGAGGAGCCCTGGCGCTGGGCGCGCTCCAGCACCTCATTCCAGCGGTTGGTTTGGAGGATGGTGATGTCATTGTCGCGCTTGTACTGGCCGATTTTCTCGGCCACGGCCATGCGGCGGCCCAGCAGCTGCATCATCTCGGCGTCGAGCTGGTTGATTTGCTCGCGCAGGCCGGTCAGGGCCGAGAGGAACTCCTGCGCGTTGGTGGTTTCGTGGCGCCACACCAGGTTTTCGATGAGGTCGCCCAGCACCTCGGGCGTGATTTGCTGCTTGGCGTCGCTCCAGGCGTTGTCGGGGTCGATGTGGCTTTCAATCATGTTGCCCTCGAAACCCAGGTTGAGAGCCTGCTGGGCCACGCCGGCCAGCGTATCGCGGCGGCCACAAATGTGGCTGGGGTCGCAGAGGAGGGGCAGCTCGGGCATGCGGCGCTTCATCTCGATGGGCAGGTGCCACATCGGCGCATTGCGGAAATCGGTGTTGCCGTAGCTCGAAAAGCCCCGGTGAATGAGGCCCACCTGCTTCAAACCGGCCTTTTGCAGGCGCTCCACGGCCCCTACCCACAGCTCCAGCTCGGGGTGAATGGGGTTTTTGACGAGCACCGGCACATCCACGCCGCGCAGCACGTTGGCAATTTCCTGCACCGAAAACGGGTTCCCGGTGGTGCGCGCTCCCACCCACAGAATATCCACGCCGAAGGCCAGGCAGTCCTCGACGTGCTTGGCGGTGGCTACTTCCACGGCCACGGGCAGGCCGGTAAGCTCGCTGGCTTTCTTGAGCCAGGGCAGCCCTTTGGTGCCGATGCCCTCGAAGCCGCCGGGCTTGGTGCGGGGTTTCCAGATGCCGGCTCGCAGGGCCTGCACCTTGCCGGTAGCGGCCAGGCGCTGGCAGGTCTCGAGCACCTGCTCCTCGGTTTCGGCCGAACACGGCCCGGAAATGAGGTAGGGCTTGTCGTCGGGCTGGCGGTTGAATAGGGCGGATTTCATGGTATTGGTTGGGGTTTTTTAGTTAATTTTTGGTTGCTATTGATTTCGTCTGTCATCCTGAGCCTGCGAAGGACCTTATCACGCCTGGGCCGATTGAATTACTGCTAATTGTTCAGCAGTGACAAGGTCCTTCGCAAGCTCAGGATGACAGCCGGTACCATTCACGGCAAAATCTTGCGAATGTGGTTGGCCTGCCGAATCTGCTCGGTCAGCCCATCGTAGTCTTCACTGGCCAGCAGCCCGCGCAGCACTTGCAGCTGGTGCAGATGCTCGTCGAGCACGTCGAGCACGTTCAGCCGGTTCTGGCGGAAAATGGGCACCCAGGTCGCCGGCGCGCTTTTGGCCAGCCGCACCGTCGATTCAAAACCGCCGCTGGCCAAATCGAAGATGCGCTGCTCCTCCTTTTCCTTTTCCAGCACCGTGAGGGCCAGGGCAAACGAGGTGATGTGCGAGATGTGCGACACATAGGCCGTGTGCACGTCGTGGTCGGCCCCGTTAAGATACAGCAGCCGCATGGGCAGCGCCTGAAATAACTGCTCCACTTGCTGCAGGGCATCGGCGTCGCTGCGCTCGGTGTCGCAAAGCACCACCGTCTTCCCGTCAAACAAGCCCGACAAGGCGGCTTCCGGCCCCGAATGCTCGGTACCAGCCATGGGGTGCGCCGCCACGAAGCGTCCCCGGCGCGGGTGCCCGGCTACGGCCGCCAGCAACGCCTGCTTGGTTGAGCCCACGTCGATAACCACCTGCCGAGCCGTCACGAGGTCGAGTACCGGCGGCAGCACGGCCACCATCGCATCCACGGGCACGGCCACGACGATGAGGTCGGCCCGGCGCACGGCGGCCGCCAGGTCGGTTTCAATTTCATCGACCAGGCCCAGCTCCAAAGCGCGGCGGGCGTGGTCCGGGCTGTTTTCCACGCCGATGAGGTGCTGCGCCAGGCCGTGCTGCCGCAGGCTCAGCGCCAGCGAGCCGCCGATAAGGCCCAGGCCGATGATGGTGACGGTCATGGTGAAGGATTGCGTTTTTTTTGGGTTGAGGATTGAATTATTGCCCGTCATGCTGAGCAGCGCAGCCGAAGCAGCTTTACCGCAGTGGTAAACCGGATTACTTACGCGGTAGAGATGCTTCGGCTGCGCTCAGCATGACGTTCCTTTTTCACGTCCTGCCACTCCCGCACCCGCGCCAGCGCCTCGCGCAGCAGCGCTTCTGGCTGGCACAGGCTGGCCCGGATGTAGCCAAGCCCATTGCTACCGAAAATGCCGCCCGGCGTGAGAAACACCCGCGCCTCGGCCAGCACGGCGTCGCTCAAGGCGAAGCCGTCGGCGACGCCGGCCGGCACCGCTGCCCAGATAAACAAGCCGACCTGGCCCGGGGCGGGCGTGCAGCCCAGGGCTTGCAGCAGCTCCAGCACCAGCGCGCGGCGGGCGCGGTAGGTGGCGTTTAGGTCGGCGAACCAGTCGTCGCCCAGCGCAAGGGCGGCCACGGCGGCCTGCTGCACCGGCAGGAACATGCCCGAATCCATGTTGCTTTTGAAGCGCAGGACGTTGGCGATAATATCGGCGCGGCCGGCCAGCAGGCCCACGCGCCAGCCCGCCAGGTTATGCGACTTGCTGAGCGAATTCAGCTCGACGGCTACTTCGCGGGCCCCGGGCACGGCCAGCAGGCTCACGGGCGGGGTTTCGTTCAGGATGAAGCCGTAGGGGTTGTCGTGCACCAGCAGGATGTCGTGCGCTGTGGCAAATTCTACTAATTCGGTGAGGAAGGACAAACCAACGGCCGTGCCGGTGGGCATGTGCGGGTAGTTCACCAGCATCAGCTTCACCCGCGAGAGGTCAGTAGCGGCCAGCGCGTCGAGGTCGGGCAGCCAGCCGTTGGCTTCGGTCAGGTCGTACTCGCGCACTTCAGCCCCACATATTTCGGCCACGGCCCGGTAAGTCGGGTAGCCGGGGTTGGGAATGAGCACGGCGTCGCCAGCTTCCAGATACGTCATGCCAATGTGCATCAGCCCCTCTTTCGAGCCCAGCAGCGGCAGAATTTCGGTGGCTGGGTCCAGCAACACGCCGTAGTGCCGCTGGTAGAACTCGGCCATGGCCCCGCGCAACGCCGGCGTACCCTGGTAACCCTGGTAGCCGTGGGCGTTGGGCTGCGCCGCCGACTGCGAAAGGGCGGCAATCACGCTGGCATGCGGCGGCAAATCGGGGCTGCCGATGCCCAGGCTGATGATGTTGGCCCCGGCCGCGTTCAGGACGGCCAGCTCGCGCAGCTTGCGCGAGAAGTAGTATTCGCCGGTGTGGGCTAAGCGGCTGGCAATGGAAATGTTCATGGGGCGGCGTTTTCGTCTGTCATTGCGAGTGGAGCGCAGCGAAACGCGGCAATCCTTTCTCTCGATGCGACTAGTTTTCTATTGTGATAAGCTCTCTTCTTAAAATGAGCCATGTCTTGGGATAGAGATTAACTTAGTAAATCAGATTTTATCACTTCATCAGGCTGGTCGCATTTACAGGACGGATTGCCGCGCTCCACTCTGTTTTGCTCGCCACAACAGGTCTGCCTCAACGCCCTCGCCCATCGCCTCGGCCATGCTGCCGCGCCGGTAGGTGCCCAGCACCCGCAGCTCGTCGGTCACCGGGGCCAAATTCAGCAATAGCGCTTCCAGCTGCGCCAGCGCCGCAAACTCCACGTCGGCGTGGAAACCGTAGTGCCAGGGTTGCCCCGGCCGGGGTCCTGACTGCAGCTTGCTCAGGTTGAGGCCGTGGCCGGCTACGCGGGCCAGCACGGTAGCCAGGCTGCCGGGCGCGTGCGGCGCGCAGAAGTAGAGCGAGGCCTTGTCGGCCAGCGGGTCGGGCTGCACCTCGGCGGCGCGCTCCAGCACCAGGAAGCGGGTGTAGTTGTGCGGGTCATCGTGGATGGCGTGGGCCAGGATTTGCAGGCCAAACTGCTCGGCGGCCTGCGCGCCGGCCACCACGGCCACGCCGGGGGTGCGCTGCTCGGCCAGCAGCTGGGCGCTGTGGCCGGTGTCCGCGGTTTCCACCAGCTTCCAGTGCGGGTGGCGGTCGAGGAACTCGCCGCACTGGCGCAGGGCCATGGGGTGCGAGTGCACGGCCCGCACATCAGCCAGCGTGGTGCCGGGTAGGGCCAGCAGGTGCTGATGAATGGGCAGGTACACCTCGCCGGTTACCTGCACCGGGTGGCGTTCCAGCAGCAGGTAGTTGGGCAGGATGCTGCCGGCCAGCGAGTTTTCCATGGCCATCAGGCCGGCCTGGGCCGTGCCGTTCACCACGTGCGCCACCACCGCGCCGAAGGTGGCGCAGGGCAGCAATTCCGGCTGCGCCCCAAAGAAGCGGCGGGCCGCTACTTCGTGGAAACTCCCCTGGAAACCTTGGATGGAAACGTGGCTGGGCATGGCTTGTTGGTGCTTGGTGCTTGGTGCTTGGCTGTATTTCTTCCTAATTTCTTATTCCCTTCAAATCAGTCAATAAAAAAGGGCCTCCGCGGTGCGGGGCCCTGGGTTGTTGGCGAGCGTGTGGTGGTTAACACGGGCAACACAGGGCCGGCTACTTCGGATAGAAGCAGTAATAGCAGTAGGTAAAAAAGACGTGGTGCAGCGTGGGCATCTGAGTTGAAACGGGCATTAAAAAAGCGCCTCCCGAAGAACGAGCGGCGCTGGAGAAGTTTGCGGGTTAGCTACAAACGGCGGCTCGTTCTACGCGGCGGCGTAGAAGTAATAAAAGCCAAAGTAGTAACGCGTCTGGAGCATGGTGCGGGGGGTTTGCATCTGCAAGGTAAGGGAGGATTCGGAAAAAGCAAATTTTACGGGGCTTTGGCTGGTGCTCATCCGGAACGTCATGCTGCGCTGCGCACTGCATGACGTTCCGGATGAGCACCAGCCAACTGCCATTTACAACCCAAACGCCCAAAACCCGGTTTACTCAGCTTCGCATTCTCCCTCAGCAATTTCATGGTTAAGCTATTTGAACCCCTCACCCTGCGCGGTGTCACCCTCAAAAATCGCATTGTCGTATCGCCCATGTGCCAGTACAGCGCCCAGGACGGCTTTGCCAACGACTGGCACCTCGTGCACCTCGGCAGCCGGGCCGTGGGCGGCGCGGGCCTCATCCTGCAGGAAGCCACGGCCGTGTCGCCCGAAGGCCGCATCAGTCCCGAAGACCTCGGAATCTGGAAGGACGAGCAGGTGCCCATGCTGCGGCGCATCAACGAATTCATCGTTGCGCAGGGCTCCGTGCCCGGTGTGCAGCTGGCCCACGCCGGCCGCAAAGCCAGCACTTACCGGCCGTGGTCGGGCAACGGCACCGTACCCGAAGACGACGGTGGTTGGCCGGTAGTTGGCCCCAGCGCCGAAGCTTTTGCCGATAATTACCCGCAGCCCGAAGCCCTCGACGCGGCCGGTATTCAGAAAGTCATCGCCGATTTTCGGGCGGCGGCGCAGCGGGCACTGGCGGCCGGCTTTCAGGTGATTGAGCTGCACGCGGCCCACGGCTACTTGCTGCACGAGTTCCTGTCGCCGCTCAGTAACCAGCGCAGCGACGCGTACGGCGGCCCGTTCGAAAACCGCGTGCGCCTGCTACTGGAGGTGGTGGCAGCCACCCGCGAGGTTTGGCCCGAGGACCTGCCGCTCATCGTGCGCCTTTCGGCCACCGACTGGACCGAGGGTGGCTGGAACGCCGACGAATCGGTGCAGCTGGCGGCCCTGCTCAAAACGCGCGGCGTGGACTTGATTGACTGCTCGACCGGCGGCAACGTACCCAAAGCCCCCATTCCCGTCGGCCCCGGCTACCAGGTGCAATTTGCCGAGCGCATCCGCCAGGAGGCGGAAATCCTGACGGGCGCGGTCGGCCTCATCACCACCCCGGCCGAGGCGGAAGCCATTCTGGCCAACGGCCAGGCCGACCTCGTGCTGCTGGCCCGCGAGTTCCTGCGCGAGCCATATTTCCCACTCTTCGCGGCCCGGGATTTGGGCGTGGAAATTGAATGGCCCGCGCAGTACGACCGTGCCAAACCGCGGGTTGCCGCCGGAGCTGGCTCGCGGTAGCGGCGCATTATGTAGCACGTCAGGCTGAGCGCAGTCGAAGCATCTCTACCACGAAGAGTAATTATTTACTTCTGCGGTAGTGATGCTTCGACTGCGCTCAGCCTGACGTGCTCACTATTCATTGTTCATTGATTTTAGCCACTGCGCCGTTACCAGCAGCTGGCCCAGGTGGCGGGTGGTGTGCTCAGCCGCATGCACCAGCAGGCCAATAACCGTGGATGGCACCTGCGCCCGGCCCACGCCGCGCCGCTCGGTGAGGACGGCCGAATCGGTGCCGCGCAGCTGGGCCAGGGCGCGGTCGACCTGCTGAGCAAAACGCTGCTGCAACTGCGCCAGCGTTTCCTCATCAAGGGCCAGCGGTTGGGATTCTTCAGCCAGCGCGGCTAGCTGTGCGGGGTTGAGGGCCTCGCCTCGGGCGTAAGTAAAGGTGCGGTCGAGCACGCCGGCCAGGTGCTGGAGGTGGAACCCCACCGAGGCCACGCCAGCTGGCCGCTCGTTGAGCCGAGCGGCCCGAAAGTCGGCCAGGGCGGCGGCCAGCTCTTCGCGGGCCTGCAGCAGGGCGTGGGCTACGGGCTGGAGCAGGGCCGGCACACCCGATATGGGGCCGCGCAGCCAGACCTCAAGGAGAGCAGGATTAGACATGTAAAATAGAAATATAACGGGCCTAAGGTGGCGGTGGCACACCAGCGGACCGGAGAGATTGTGTAAACAAAAAATGAACCTGCCCTGATGCTTTCAGCGGCTTCAGCAGTGTCCTTGGGGGTTGGGGGTCGCCATTTGCCGGATACGATAAGGCGCTACCAGAGGGCCGGACTTACTTTTGTAATTATGTCAGAAATCAACGAGGCGCTGCGCGCCGCGGCCGAACAGTTCGGCACTCCTTTATACGTTTACGACGCCGCCACCATCACGCGCCAGTACCGCAAGCTGGAGAATGCCTTCTCGCTGCGCCCCACGCGGTTTTTTTACGCCTGCAAGGCTCTGAGCAACGTGGCCATCCTGCGCCACATCCTGAGCCTGGGCGCGGGCCTCGACTGCGTGAGCATCAACGAAGTGAAGCTGGGCCTGCACGCCGGCTTCCTGCCCCAGAATATTTTGTTCACGCCCAACGGCGTGACGTTTGCCGAGGTAACCGAGGCCAAAAACCTGGGCGTCAACCTCAACATCGACAATATTTCGCTGCTCGAGCGCTTCGGAGCCACCTATGGCGGCTCGTACCCGGTGTGCGTGCGCCTGAACCCCCACATCGAGGCGGGCGGCAACTACAAGATTCAGACCGGGCACATCGACTCGAAATTCGGCATCAGCATTCACCAGCTGCGCCACCTCGAGCGCGTGGTGAAGAGCACCGGCCTGCACGTGCGCGGCCTGCACATGCACACGGGCTCCGAGATTAAGGATGTGGAAGTGTTTCTGCGCGGGCTGGCCGTGCTGTTCGACGCGGCCGGGCGCTTCCCCGACCTGGAGTTTCTGGACCTGGGCTCGGGCTTTAAAGTACCGTACCGGCCCGATGAAACCGAAACCGACGTAACCGTGCTGAGCCAGCGCGTGGCGGCGGCATTTACTGCTTTCGAGGAAGAGTACGGCCGGCCGCTGGAGTGCTGGTTCGAGCCGGGCAAGTACCTGGTGAGCGAAAGCGGCTCGCTGCTGGTGAGCGTGGCCGTGGTGAAGCAAACCACCGCCACGGTGTTCGCGGGCGTGAATTCGGGCTTCAACCACCTCATCCGGCCCATGTTCTACGAGAGCTACCACCGCATCAGCAACCTCACCAACCCCGCGGGGGCCGAGCGCCTGTATACCGTGGTGGGCAACATCTGCGAGACCGATACCTTCGCCTGGGACCGCCTGCTGCCCGAAATCCACGAAAATGACCTGCTGGCGTTTCACAACACCGGGGCCTACGGCTTCGAGATGAGCAGCAGCTTCAACTCGCGCCTGCGCCCGGCCGAAGTGCTGCGCGAAGAGTCGGGCGAGCTACGCCTGATTCGCAAGCGCCAGACGTTCGAGGACTTGCTGGCCGGGCAGGTGTGAGTTAGTTTGGAGTTAAGAATTTTGAGTTTAGAACGTCGTGCTTCGTCTGGCGTCCGCTTGCCGAAGCATGACCGCCTTTTCTGCTACGGCTATTTTTGCGCGGCTAGTCAGTTTTTCATTCCTACCAGCCATGCCACGGCCGCGCTTTCGTCCTCGAACGTGCGGTAGGTATGGGGCAGGTCGCGGGTGCTGAGCACGAGTTGCGTCATGGCCAGACGGGCAAACACGTTCTGGGCTACCACCACCGCGCCACGGCGATAGCCGTGCTCGTGCACGGCTTTGGGCAGCCACTCGCCGGCCATCCAAGTCTGCTCGGTGGGGCTGAAGGGCGTCATCTGGCGCTGGTCGACGAGGATGTTTGACCAGTGGTGGCGGCTCAGGGCCTGCGCCGTGTGCGTGAGCATGGCGCGAAACTGCACTGTTTCGCGCGGGCCGGGCTTGTATTCCAGCCGTAGGTAGCCTTCGGGTTCTTCCCAAAGGCGGCCGATGCTGTTTTCGAAATAGATGGAACGGGTGGCCTGGGGCATCGACTATACTAAGAAACTATACACAACTACAAATCAACCAATCGTTTAGCCCAAGGGGCCAGGGTCGAAACAGTCGCGTTCGGGCTTAAACTGCAAAGTTCAGTCGGAAGTTGGCGCAGCCCGGCTTTTTTTACCGGGCCAGGAGTTTACTCACCTCTCGCCCTTAGCGGCAAAAGGCCGCGTGGCTTGTCGCAGCTCGTGGCGGAAGTAGCCGCTATATCGCAAGCGGCGGCCCTGGGAAAGCTGATTTTCCCGAACTCGGGGACAGGTGCAAAGAGGGTGCGGGGCATTTAATCTTGGTACTCACTCGCCAGTATAGCGCGCAAGTTGTCCACTGCGGGGCGATAGTTGAACTTACCGGAGATTTTTTGGTCCGCCAAGCTCACCTACCGCCCTGCAAGCCTGCTATATTTACAGTCCCGCATCGGGCTCGTTTTGCTTTTCAGCTGTATGTCGCAGGTTTTACGCCGCTCCTTTTTCATCATGCTCCCCGCGTTGCTGGCCGTCGGCCTGGCTTCGGTTCAGGCTCAAACCATTACGCCAATCGGCACTATTCAGGGCAGTGGCGCGCTGGCCACGGCGGGCAGCTACACCATCGAGGGCGTAGTAACCGGCGTGTACGCGGGCCTGAGTCCGGCCGGCTTCTACGTGCAGAACGACGCGGCGGCGGCCGACGGCGACCCGGCCACTTCCGATGCGCTGTTTGTGGTGCAAACCGCACCCACTGTGGCCGTTGGCAACCGCGTGCGCATCAGCGGGGAGGTGCAGGAAACCGCCAGCACGCCCTCGTTTAATCAGGCCGTGCTCACCAATCCGGCCATTACGGTGCTGGTGGCCAGCAGCCCGCTCCCCGCATTCAGCATTGTTGATAACGCGAGCTTTTCGATGGCCAACGCCGAGCCGCTCGAAGGCATGCTGGTCGAATTCAACGGGGCCGTGACGGTAGCCGACGTGGCGGCCGTGAAGTCGCGCGGCGAGCTCACCATTTCGCTGCGCGGCCTAGTGTACCAACCCACGCAGTTCGTGGACCCCAACGACAACCCGGCCAGCGGCACCAGCAGCACCGGCACCAGCAACGTAGCCGCCGTGACGGCCTACCAGGTTGCCAACGCGAACAAATCGCTGCTGCTTGATGATGGCCGGGCCGCCACCAACCCCACACCCATTCCCTACCTCGATGCCACCACCCAAACCGTGCGCGTGGGTAGCACCGTAGCCCGCCTGCGCGGGGTGCTGGGCTACGGCAACAGCAAATGGCGCGTGCAGCCCCTGCCTGGAGCCAATGCCCCGCTGGTGAACACGGTGCGCCCGCCGGTACCCACCTTTGGGCCCACGGACGTGAAAATCGCCAGCATGAACGTGCTCAACTTCTTCAACGGCGACGGGGCGGGCGGCGGCTTTCCGACCTCGCGCGGGGCCCTCACGCTGGCCGACTTCCAGCGGCAGCGCAGCAAAATTATGGTTGCGCTCACCCAAATGAACGCCGACGTGCTGGGGCTGATGGAGGTGGAAAACGATGGCACCGGCAGCACGGCGGCCGTGCAGGATTTGGTGAACGGCCTGAACCAAACCTTTGGCGCGGGCACCTATGCTTTCATCGACGACGGTGGCACCACCCGGCAATTCAACAACACCGACCTCATTCACTGCGTCATCCTCTACAAGCCGGCAGTGCTCAAGCCCTACGGCCCGGCCCTGATTGCCCTCACCCCGGGCGTGTTCGAGCGGCCGCCGCTGGCCCAGCTCTTCATCACCAACCGCGCCACGGCCCCGCGCGACACGTTCGCGCTGGTTGTGAACCACCTCAAGTCGAAAGCCAGCGGCAGCGGCGTCAATGCCGACCAGGGCGACGGCCAGGGAGCCAGCAACCTGCGTCGCAAGGGCCAGGCCGACGGCCTCGTGCAGTTTATCAACACGGTGGTGAAACCGGCCGGCACCCGCTACGTGGTGAGCGTGGGCGACTACAACGCCAACTACGAGGAAGACCCAATGGACATTCTGCGCGCCGCTGGCCTGGTGGTGGGCAGCCCGGCCGCCAGCGCTTCCTACCTGTTCAGCGGCCAGAGCGGGAGCCTCGACCACGCCGTGCTCACGGGCAACCTGACGAGCCACGCGGCCGTCGAAAAATGGCACATCAACGCCGCGGAGCCCGAATTTTTGGAGTACGACGTGGCCGGCGCGGCTACTGATGTGAACAGTCCGTTTCGCTCCTCCGACCACGACCCCATCCTCATCGGCCTGAATTTCCGGAGCACGGTAACGGCGGCCTTGGCCCCGAAATCGGTTCCGGCACGCCTGCAGGTATTCCCCAACCCCGCGCCGGGCGCGTTCAATATCCGTATCGCGGGTGCCGATGCGCGCCCGTTGACGCTGGAGGTACTCTCGGCGCTGGGGCAGCCGGTGCTGGCCTTGCGCGGCACGGCCGCCGAGGTGCAGGCCGAGCTGGCGCGGCGCACGGCGGCGCTGGCCCCGGGTGCTTACCTGGTGCGGTTGCAGGGCGAAGGGCTGAGCGAAGTGCAGCGGGTGGTGAAGGAGTAGCGTTGTTTTGCTTGCTAAAAAAGGGTAACGTCCTGCTCATCTAGCGTCCGCGCAGCCGAAGCATCTCTACCGCGTAACTAATCCAATCGATTGGGTTTACTATCATAGTAGAGATGCTTCGGCTGCGCGGACGCCAGATGAGCATAACGTTCTTGTTCGTTGTCAACCCAACCCACCGCCCATGCCGCCCCGCCGCAAGCCCGCTCCTGCCCCGCGCAAGCCCACCCATTTCCCCGCCGACAACGTGGCCGAGCGCTGGGATGCCCGCCACCTGCTGGGGCACACCGAGTTTGAGGAGTTCCGCTTCGTGGGCTGCGATTTTGGCGGGGCCGATTTGCGCCGGCTGCGCTTCACCGACTGCCGCTTCGAGCACTGCAACCTGACGACGGCCCAGCTGGCGGGCACGGCCTTCCAGAACGTGGCGTTTGATGACTGCAAGCTGATGGGACTACAGTTTGGGGCCTGCCGCGACCTGCTGTTTGGCGTGCATTTCGACCAGTGCCAGCTGCGCTACGCCTCGTTTGCGGGGCGGGCCATGCCGGGCACGCGCTTCGTGGGCTGCCAGCTGGAAGATGCCGATTTCGCCGACGCCGACCTGAGCCACGCTGCCTTCGAAGATTGCGCGCTGGGCGGGGCCGTGTTCCAGAATACGAAGCTGACGGGGGCCGACTTCCGCACCGCCACCGGCTTTATTATCGACCCCGAGCGCAACCCGCTGGCCGGCGCGCACTTCACGCTGCCTGGGCTGCTGGGCGTGGTGGCGCGCTACAACCTGGTGGTGGAGTAGCCGCCCGGCTGGCGGTTGGCCCCAGCTGGGCAGCCGGATTCGCTGACTGGTGTAGATTGCGGGTGAATTCCCATCGATGGCCAAAAGCGGCCGCCCCACGCGCGGGCGGCCTACCTCCTTCGGCCGCATGCCAGGGCCCGGCCCCGAGCGGCAGTGCTGCCCCCGGCCCGGGTTTTCGTTCACCTCGCCAACTCCATCCGATGGCTAACCGCCGCGCTTCCATTACCGACCTGGCCAAGACGCTGGGCTTGTCGCCGTCCACTATTTCTCGCGCCCTGAGCGACCACGCCGACGTGAGCGAGGCCACCAAAGTGCGCGTGCGCCAGCTGGCCGAGGAGCTGCACTACCAGCCCAACCAGCTGGCCGCCGCCCTGCGCCGGGGCCGCAGCAACACGCTGGGCGTGCTGGTGCCTCACATCACGGGCCATTTTTTTCCGCTGGTGGTGAACGGCATCGCCACCGAAGCCGCCAAGCTGGGCTTCAACGTGATGATTTGCCAGTCGAACGAAGATGCCGGCCAGGAGCAGAAAAACATCGACCTGCTGATGAACTCGCAGGTGGAGGGCATCCTCGTCTCACTGGCCAATACCACGCAGAGCTTCGGGCACTTCGAGGCCGTGCGCCAGCAGAACATTCCGCTGGTGTTCTTCGACCGCAAGGTGGAAGATTTTGAGGGCAGCAACGTGAGCGCCGTGGTGATTGACGACTACCAGGGCGCTTATGAGGTCGTGACGCACCTGATTGAGCAGGGCTGTACCCGCATTGCCCACTTCACTGGCCCGCTGCACCTGAGCATCCACAAAAACCGCCACCAGGGCTACCTCGACGCCCTCGCCGCCCACGGCCTGGCCGCCGATGAGGCCCTGAGCGTGCACTGCGAGATGAGCCAGAAGGGCGGCCAGCTGGCCATGCGCCAGCTGCTGAAGCTGCCCGCCGCCCAGCGTCCCGACGGCGTGTTCGCGAGCAACGACCTGGCCGCCGTGGGTGCCCTGCAAACCGTGAAGGCCCTGCGCCTGCGCACCCCGCAGGACGTGGCCATCGTGGGTTTCAGCAACGAAGTTTTCACCACGCTCACCGAGCCCATGCTCAGCACCGTGGACCAGCGCTGCGAGCAGATGGGCAAAATGGCGGTGCAGCTGCTGCAAAAGATGCTCAAAAGCGGCCCCAACCGCGTGGGCCCGCCCAAGCCCATCGTGCTCAAGCCCAAGCTGCTGGTGCGCGAGTCGTCGCAGCGGCGGTAATTTTTTCAGTGAACAGTTGGCAGTTATCAGTGAACATTTCGTCAGGGTGCTCACTGGTAACTGTTCACTGATAACTGATTTTTCGTAAGCAGCCATTTGCATCGCTGCGCTGTTCTTAGCCGCGAAAACCTGCTGCTGCCTGATGCCCGAACCTACTGTCGCTCCGCCCACCCCCAAAGTCACGCTCTGGACGCCGTTCGTCCACGCTGTTTTCCGGGCCCTCTGGATTGCGGGCCTCGTCTCCAACGTGGGCACCTGGATGCAGAACATAGCCGGCGTGTGGCTCGTCACGGCCCTCACCGCCTCGGCCACGCTGGTAGCCCTGATGCAGACGGCCACTTCGCTGCCGGCCTTTTTGCTGAGCATGCCCGGCGGCGTGCTGGCCGATTTGGTGGACCGCCGCCGGCTGCTGCTCTTCACGCAGGGCTTTATGGCGTTGGTGGCCATGGTGCTGGGCGCGCTCACGCTGGGCGGTGGCGTTTCGGCCTACGGGGTACTAGGCTTCACCTTTTTGCTGGGCATGGGCGCGGCCTTGAACCTGCCCATTTGGCAAAGCATCGTGACCGAGCTGGTGCCCCGCCCGGCCGTGCCCTCGGCCATTACCCTGAACGGCGTCAGCAACAACATTGCCCGGGCTATTGGGCCGGCCATTGGCGGGCTCATCATCGCTTACTACTCGCCGGGCTGGGTATTTGTGCTGAACGGAATTTCCTTTCTGGGCACCTGGGCGGTGGTTTATTTCTGGAAGCGCCAGCCGCTGACCACGAGTGGCCCGGCCGAAAACTTCATCGGGGCGCTGCGGGCGGGGCTGCGCTACGTGCAGTATTCGCCGGCCATTTATGGGGTGCTGGTGCGCACGTTCGCGTTTTCGTTCGGGGCTTCGGCCATGTGGGCCCTTACCTCAGTGGTGGTGAAACAGTTGAACTTGAGCGCGGGGCACTACGGGGCCACGCTTTCGTGGCTGGGCGCGGGAGCCGTGACGGGGGCCATGCTCATGGGCCGGGCCGGGCCGCGGCTCAACTTCAACCAGCGGGTGCTGCTGGGCGTGCTGGCGTTTGCGGGCACCAACCTGGCCCTGGCCCTCATCAGCAACATCTATGTGCTCTACGCGGTGATGTTCGTGTCGGGCATTGCCTGGCTGCTGGTGATGACCAGCTTCAGCACCACCGTGCAGCTGAGCGTGCCCAAGTGGGTGCAGGCCCGCGTCATCAGCGTGTACATGCTCGTGTTTCAGGCGGGCTTATCAATCGGCAGCCTGGTTTGGGGCGAGCTGGCCGACCACCTTTCGCTGCGCACCTCCCTGCTGGCCGCCGCCGCCTGGATGCTGGCCAGCACCGCGCTGGCCCTGCCTTTCCCCATGCGCTCGACCGAGGGCCTGAACCTGGACCCCGCCGACGACCGCCCCCACACCACCGGCGAGGACAGGACCGACCCCGACGACGGCCCCGTGCTCGTGATGATTGAGTACCAGGTGGCCCCCGCCGACTGGGCCGCCTTCCACCTGGCCGCCGAGCAGCTGACGCGCCTGCGGCTGCGCGACGGGGCCCTGCGCGCCGGCGTGTTTGCCGATGTGGCCGTGCCCACCCGCATCAGCGAGTTTTTTTACGTGGCCACCTGGGGCGAGCACCAACGCCAGCGCCACCGCTTCACCCGCGAAGACCAGGTGGTGGAAGGCCAGGTGCGCCGGTTCCACCGGGGCCCGGACGCGCCGCGCGTGACGCGCTTCCTGGCCTTTCCCAACACTTCGAACGTGGAAGAAGCCACGCCCATTCCAACGCTCGAGAGCCAGCGCTAATAAGTCAGTTAATGGGTAGCCCGCCCACGGCGCGGCGCTCCCACAACTGCTTCAGAAACTCCTGCTCGGCCAGCCACTGGCTTTGCCGGCTCAGCAGCCAAGCCTCCGATTCGTGTTCGGGCAGGGCGGGCTGCGCACGGGCCAGGGGCTTCAGGCGCTCGGCAGCAAAGGCCAGGCAGGCCCGAAAATCCTCGGGTTCCAGTTCGGGATGCGCGGCCAACAGCTCGGCTTCGGAATGGCCAGCCGCTAGCCAATCAAGCACTTGCCACACGGGCAGGTGCAGGCTGCGCACCGTAGGCTGCCCCTCGGAAATAGCCGAGTGAATCGTAATGCGTGAGGAGCTCGGCATATTCATTCGGCCAAATTACCAGGCCCGCACAGTGCCTGCAAGCAGAACCGTAGCAACAGCCCACCACAAACCGCTCGGCTTGGCCTGTCACGGCCTGTTTTACCGGTCGGGGTTACGTCGGAGCCGATGTAGTCGACACGCCCGCCCGGCGGCCGATAATGGCCGGGAGTGAGCCTACTCGTACAAATCCTGCGGGTCGGCGGCGGCCAGCTCTACCAAAAACTGCGCGATGTTGGTGGTCACGGCTTCCAGAAAGGCCGCGCCTTTTTCGGCGGTGGCGGCGGCCGGGTTGCCCACCCCGGTATCGGCCGACACCTGGCTCCATTCGCGTTGCGCCCAGGCCCAGCCTTCGCGCAGCGCCGCAATGCGGAAGCGCTTGGCCGCGCCGTCGCCGGCTTCGCTCAGGGGGCGCACCAAGTCGGGCACGAGGTGCAGCATTACGCTGGTTTCCAGCTCGTCGGCGTGGTCGCCGGGGGCATCGAAATACTGGTTGCGGTCGGCGGCTTTGAACCAGTTCAGCGTACTCAGAAACACGGTGGGGAAGTCGGCTTGCAGCTCGCGCAGAATCTGGCGGAAGTCGTTGCCGCCGTGGCCGTTCAGAATTACCAGCTTGGGGATGCCCTGACGGGCCAGCACGTGCACGATATCACTCAGAATAGCCAGCTGCGTACTGGGGTTCAGGTTGATATCAAGAGTGATGTCGAGCTGGCCAGTGTTCACGCCGAACGGAATGCCGGGCAGTACCACCACCTTCGCGCCCTGGTCCCAGGCCTTGCGGGCCGCTTCAGCGGCCACGTAGTCGGCCTGGATATTATCGGTGGCGTAGGGCAGGTGGTAGTTGTGGGCCTCGGTAGCGCCCCAGGGCAGCACCACTACCTCGTAGTTGGCCGCCTGCACGGTTTTCCAGGTAGTTTCGGCGAGGATGTAGGGACGAGGGGCCATGGGCGGTGGGGCTGAAGGTGCAGGAAAACAAGCCCAGGGCTGCGGGCCGACTCCGGTGGGTACGGCAGCAGCGGCTACTGGGGTTGCCCCGGCCGCTGCAGCAGCACGATGGGCCCGTCGTGGTAGGTGGTGCGGGCGTATTCGCGGTAGCCGAATTTGGCCGCCAGCCGCAGCGAAGCCTCATTATCGGGATGAATAATGCACACCGTGCGCACCGGGCCGAAGTGGTTTTCGCCCCAGGCCAGCGCGGCTTCTACGGCCTCGCTGGCGTAGCCGCGGCCGTGCAGGGCGGGGTCCAGGACCCAGCCAATTTCGGGGGCGTCGCCCAGCGGCGGCTCAAGGGCGCGCAGCAGATGCAGGAAGCCCACGGCACCGACAAATTGCCCACTGGCTTTTTCCTCCACGGCCCAGAAGCCGAAACCCATAATCACCCAGTGCCCCGCACTGCGCAGCAGCAGCTTCCAGACTTCCTCGGCGGGCATGGACTCGTTGCCGAAGTAGCGGTAGTAAGCCGGCGTGCGGCTCAACGCAAACCAAGGTTCAAAATCGGCAGCCCGGAAGCCGCGCAGGCGCAGGCGGGTGGTTTCGAGGACCGGGGCGATGGTATGGCTGGAAAGTTCAGCAGGCGTCATAAGCAAAAGCCCGCAGGCCGGAATATAGAGGAGGAAACCCGTAGCAACGGCGGCAAGCCGCCGCCGCATGCGCTACTAATAGCGGCGAAAGATATAGCCATTCATCAATAAACACCCTCTCGAAATCACCGCCTGCTCTAGTCCCGAAAAGAAGAAAGGCCCCGGCGGCCATACGCCCCGGAGCCTTTTACTGGTCGGATTATTCGGCTCCAGTGGCTAATACGAGCCGCTGTTGTCGGTGGTGCCGTCGAAGCCGCCGCCACCGGTATCGCCGGAGGAAGTGTCGTCGTACGACGAATTGTTGTCATCAGACGAAAAGAAGTCGTTCGAGTTATCGGGGGCCGTGTTAGCGTCGGAGAAGTAGTCGGGGGCTTGGTTATCGGCCCCGCTCCCGTCGCGCGAGTTGAAGTAGTCGCTACCCGCGCCCGCCGCCGTGCCGGCCCCCGCCGCGCCCGCGCCACCCAGGTTGTTGCCGGCATTGCTGCCATCGTTCATCAGGCCGTTGCCCGCAGTGTCGTGGCCCGAGGCCATGCGGTTGCCCAGGTAAGCGCCGGCCGCCGCGGCTGCGCCGGTGGCCAGCATGCCGCCCATGCCCATGCCGCCGCCCGAGTTAGGGGCTTGGCCGTAGTTGCCCGGGTTCTGGCCGTAGCTGCCGCCACCAGCCGGGCCATTGGGCCGGTTGGGCAGGAAGTTGGGCGCACTGCTTTGGTTGTTGGCCTGATTGCCAGCCGCCGCGTTGCGGTTGCGGAACATGCGCACCACAAACCACAAAATGCCGCCAATCACGAGCGCGCCAATGAGCAAGGTGCCCATGCCGGGCCCGGACGAAACCGGCTCGACGGGCGTAGTCGCCACGGGGTCGTTGCCACTAGTAGTGGGGTATTGCGGAGTTCCGGCCGAAAGATTATCGGCTGAGTTTTCGGTTGCGGCCGCATTCCCGGCGGCTCCCGTGGTGGCCGCCGCCGCATTGGTTGCCGCCGTGGCACCCTGAGCCGAACTGGGGTTGGCCGTGGCCATCAGCGTGTTCAGGCCCGCCCGAAAGCCGGCGAAATAATTATTCTGCTTGAAGCCCGGCGTCATCTCATTGATGACGCGGCTGGTAACCTCCGGCGTGATGACGCTGGCCAACCCACTGCCGGGCTGGATGGAAACTTTGCGCTCCTGCGCGCCCAGCAGTACCACGATGCCGTTATTTTTATCGCGCTGGCCCACGCCCCAGGCCGTGCCGAGCGCCCGGGCATAGTCGGCCACCGCCAGGCCGCCCAACGAAGGCACGGTTACGACGACAATTTGGGTGCCGGTGTTGTCGGCATAGCGGCGCAGGCCGCTGTCCAGCTTCTTGGCATCGGCCGGGGCCATCAGGCTGGCCTGGTCGTTCACAAATTTGAAGGGCGTGGGGCGGGGCGGCAGGCCGGCCGCGTCGCCCGTTTGGGCGCGGGCGGGGCTAGCGCCCAGGGCTCCCAGCAGGAGCATCGCAAAAAGCAACAGACGGTTCATAGCGCAAAGAATTAAAGAGGGTGAAACCAGCCAGCGCGAGCAGTCGCCCCGCCGGCCCACTCCGCAGTACGGCGCGGCCCGCCAACCGTTACGCGCCGGCCGGTGGGGCGAGTAGCGGCGCGGGCTCCACGGCGCGCTCGAAGCGCAGTTGGCCATCGTCGGCGGTGCCGGCGGGGGCGAAGCCGTTGCGCAGCAGCACCTGCTGCGCGGCGGGGTTGTCGGAAGTGGTGCGGGCGGTCAGGCGGCGCACCAGGCCGGTGTCGGCCGCTTGCTGCACCAGGCCGGCCACCAGTTCGGTACCCAGGCCCTGGCCGCGCCAATCGGCCGCGATGGAATACCCAATTTCGGCCGTGCCCCCGGCATCGGGTGGGCCCATGAAGCCGCCCGCGCCTACCAAGGTGCGGGGGGCGGTGTCGTCGGCCTTGCGCAGGGCGTACCAGCCGTACCAGCCGGCCGCGTCGCGGCCGCCAGCGGTCAATTGCGCCAGAAAATATTCCTGCGCGGGACGGTCGTACTGGCCGGGTGGCCAGTCGGTGGGCAGGGCGGCCCCCAGCAGCATCGGGAAATAGTGGGGCTTGTGCAGCTCGGCCGTGAGCAGCGCCCGGCTGGCAGCCAGAATCTGGAGGCGGGGCGTTTGGGTGATAAGCGGAATCATGGGCAGAGTATACGGCAGTTTGGCCCAATGGGCCGTCTTTCCGCTGCTTCACCGCGGCCAGCCCGGCCAACTAAAGCCACGGCTCGCCGTTCCCATTATATTTATCATCTAAATTAGATTTACTTTCACCTTAGCCATGTATTATAAACTCATCCTTCGCCTCAGCATCATGCTGGCCGTCCGGGCGGCGGGCGCTACGCCTATTGGCAGTATCCAGGGCTCGGGGAATGCGGCCAAAGCTGGGCCTTGCACCATCGAAGCCATCGTGACGGCGGTGTATCCCAATCTGAAGCCGGCCGGCTTCTACGTGCAGGACGACGCGGCCACCGCCGACGGCAACCCAGCCACCTCCGACGCGCTGTTTGTGGTGCAGGCCGCCCCCGGCGTGGCGGTGGGCGACCGGGTGCGCATTGCCGGCCAGGTGCGCGAAGACGAGGCCGAACCCTCGTTTGGCCAGGCCGTGCTCACCGAGCCGGTTATCACGGTGCTGTCGGCGGGCAACGCGGTGCCGGTCTTTATCACGCTCAGCAACAGCCAGTTTTCGACGGCCGCAGCCGAGCGCTACGAGGGCATGCGGGTGCAGTTCAGCGCGCCGCTTACCGTTACCGACAACTACAGCCTGAAGCAGCGCGGCGAGCTCACGGTGTCGGTGGCCGGCCTCACGTACCAGCCCACGCAGTTTATCGACCCCAACGACCAGCCCGCTACCGGCATCCACAGCAGTGGCACTGGTAACCTGGCGGCTATTACCGCCTACCAGGCTGCCAACGACAACAAAAGCCTGGTGCTCGACGATGGCAGCTCGGCCTCCAACCCCGTGCCCACACCCTACCTCGATGCGCGCGCCCGCACCGTGCGGGTGGGCAGCACACTGGCCCAGCTCAGCGGCATTCTGGGCTACGGCTATGGGCGCTGGCGGGTGCAGCCGCTGGCCGGGGCCGAAGCGCCCGCCCTGGTCGTAACGCGGCCGCTGGCCCCGCCCACGTTCGGGCCGCTCGACCTGAAGCTGGCCAGCTTCAACGTGCTCAATTACTTCAATGGCGACGGCCTGGGTGGGGGCTTCCCCACGGCGCGCGGGGCCAAAACGCCGGCCGACTTCGCCCGCCAGCGCCGCAAAATTCTGCTCGCCCTGCGCCAGATGAACGCCGATATCGTGGGCCTGACGGAGATTGAGAACGACGGCACAAGCTCGGCCTCGGCCCTGCAGGATTTGGTGGAAGGCCTGAACAAGCTGATGGGGGCCGGCACCTACATCTACGTGAACGACGGCAACTCGGAGCGGCAGTTCAACAACACGAACGCCATTCGCTGCGCTATCCTGTATAAACCGGCCGTGGTGCGGCCGCTGGGCCCGCCGCTGGTCGATACCGTGCGGGGCGTGTTTGAGCGGCCGCCGTTGGCGCAGGTGTTCATCACGCTCCGCAAGGAGCGGCCCGACACGCTGGGCTTCGTAATGAACCACTTCAAGAGCAAGGTCGGCAGCCCCACCACCGGCCCCGAGGCCGACCAGCACGATGGCCAGGGCGGCTTCAACGCCCAGCGTAAGGCCCAGGCTCGCGCGTTGGTCGCGTTCATCAACCACACGGTGATACCGGCCGGAGCCGCCCGCGTGGTGAGCGCCGGCGACTACAACGCCAACTACGAGGAAGACCCCATCGACCTGCTACGGGCCGCCGGGCTGGTGCCAGCCACGCCGCCCACCAGCGCATCCTACGTTTTCAAGGGCCTCACCGGCTCGCTCGACCACGCCGTGGTGACGCCCAACCTGGTAGGCTTCGTGGACGTGCAGAAGTGGCACATTAACTCGGCCGAACCGCCCGCGCTGCAGTACGACCAGGCTGGCGCGGCCGTCGACACGCTCACGCCCTTCCGCTCGTCGGACCACGACCCGGTACTGATTGGGGTGAATTTCGACGGCATCCGCAATACCCTCTACCGGCCCCGGAACCGCCTGTTTGTGTACCCCGGCCCGGCCGCCGGGCCCGTGGCGTTCAGCCTGGCCGGGGTGCCCGCCCGCGCCGGGGCCCTCACCCTCGATTTCGTGCTGCCCCAGGGCCCGCGCCTGCTTTCGCTGCACGGCCAGCCCGCCCTGCTCGAAGGCCAGCTCAACGACTACACCTCCCACCTCGCGCCGGGCATCTACGAAGTGCGGCTACGCGGCCGGGATTATCAGAGAACCCTGCGCGTGATGAAGGAATAGCCCGCGCCGGTCCGGTCCGACCGCCCTAGGCGGTCCGACCGGCCGTCGTTGCTGCGAGCGGATGCGGACGACGACCGGTCGGACCGCCTAGAGCGGTCGGACCGGACGACAACCAGCCGAACCGGCCATCGACGCGGGCAGCGGCGCTAAAACTTCAGCCCCACCGAAGCCAGGTAGTTGCGGGTGGCTTGCGGGTAGAACCAGTTGAAGGTTTCCTGATTACCGCTGGCTCCGATGTAGCTGTAGGTATAGCCGTTGGCCGAATACTCGCGGTTGAGCAGGTTATTCACGAGCAGACCCAGCTCAATCTCCTTCATAAACGACGGGTGCAGGGCGTAGCGCAACCGGAAATCGAGCGTCTGGTACGGGTCGATGCTGCGGTTGGTGTTCTGGGAGTTGTCGAGGTACTGCCGGCCCACGGTTTTCAGCAGCAGGGCTAGGCGCAGGCCCTTCACGGGCTGGCCTTCGAGGGTGTGAGCCGACACGACCGCCGGCGAATACGAAATAGTGGACGTGCGCGCCGCCGCCAGCACCGGCGCGTAGTTGGCATCATAAGTCACGTCGCGATAATCCAGAATACGGTTCTGGCTCAAGGTCAGGGTCGTGCTGAGGCTGATTTTATCGTTGGCCGAAACAAAGCCGCTCAGCTCGACACCGCGCCGGTAGCTGCGGGCCACGTTGGTGCGTAGCGCCGTGCCCACGTCGTTGAGCTGGCCGGTGGCCACCAACTGGTTCTGGTAGCTCATGTAAAAGCCGTTGGCCTCCAGTCGCAGCGCGCCTTTATCACCCAAAAAAGCCAGGTCGGTGCGGTTGAAGCGGTAGCCGCCCTCGAAGTCTTCGAGGCGCTCGGCTTTGGCGGTCTGGTCGCCCACGGGCCGGTCGGTGAAGTCGGAGCGCACGGGCTCGCGCTGGCCCACCGCGAAGCTGCCGTAGAGCTGCTGGCCTTGGCCCAGGGTGAGCGTCGCGCCGGCCTTGGGATTGATGAACGTGTAGCGGGCGCGGGTGGTCACGTCCTGGCTGCCCTGCTCCAGCCCATCGATGGCGTACTCGATGTGGCGCACCTGCACGTCGCCATAAATGCCCAGCACCGGCAGCACCTGCCAGGTGGCCCGGGCGTAGGCATTGTAGTCGGTTTTCACGGCATTGTTGAAGTAGTAGCGCTGGTTCAGGAAGCTCGTCGAAGCGTACCGCGCCCAGATGATTTCGCCATAGTGGTCGCCGTCGTAGCGGTTCCAGGCCCCGCCCACGGTGGCTTGCAGCTTGCCGGCGGCGGGCTGGTAATTCAGGGCCAGCGTGCCGCCATAAAAGTTGTTATTGAGCCACTTGCGGTCCACCAGGTCGGTTTTGGTGATGGTATCACCGCCAATTCTCACGTTGGGCAGGCCGTAGCTCGCAAACTTGCGGCCCGCCCGGAAGCTCTCGTAGTAGCCAAAGCCCCGCGTGAGATGCAGCGCCGCCCCCAGGTTCCAGCCGCGGCCCAGGCCCTGCGAGAGGTGCAGCTGGTAGTGGTTCTGCTGGTAGTTGTCGGTCTGGTTATCGTAGGTGTAGTAGCTGTAGCGGCGGCCTTCGGCCAGCACGCGGGCGGCATTCGCTTCCGATAACTCGCCGTTGTCGATGTAGGTCTGGAGCTGGGCGCGGTTGCCCGTAATGGCCGGCTCGGGCACGCCATTCCAGGCCTGGTAAGTTTTTTCGCGCCCCGAGAAAGTGATGAACTTCAGCAGCGTGTTTTTGGCCTGATAGCCGGCGGCGAAGTAGTACGACTTCAAATCCGACGCCGCCCGGTTCATGTAGCCATCGGAGGCAATGCGCGACAGTCGCCCGTCCACCGTAAAATGCCCGTTCAGCAGCCCCGTGCCGAAGGCCACGTTGTTTTTCCAGGTCTGGTAGGAGCCGTAGGTGTTCTGGGTTTCGGCGTAGGCCTCGCGGCGGTTGTCGAGCGTTGAGATGTTCAAGCTGGCCCCGAAGGCCGCGCCACCGTTCTGGCTGGTGCCCACGCCCCGCTGAATCTGGAGCGAATTAATCGACGACGCCAAATCGGGCAGGTTAATCAAAAACGCGCCGTGCGATTCCGGGTCGTTCAGCGGCACGCCGTTGATGGTGGTGTTGATGCCCGTGTTGCTCGTGCCCCGAATCCGGATATCGGTATAGCCCACGCCCGCCCCGGCATCGGAGTTCACTACTACTGAAGGCGTCTGGTTGAGCAGGTACGGCAAATCCTGCCCAAAATTCTGCTTGGCCAGCTCCTGCTTGCTGAGGTTGGTGTAGGCCGTGGCGGTGCGGTCGTTGGCCCGCGAGGCCGTTACCAGGACTTCGGGCGTCACGCTGCTGCTGGCTTCGAGGTCCAGCGGCAGCAGCAGCTGAGCGGCAGGCTGGCCGGTTACGCTGGTCGTTGCCGGGCTAAAACCCAGCGCCGTGAAGCTGAGCTCGTGCGGGCCGGCCGGCACGGCGGGCAGGGCAAACGTGCCGTCGGCGGCGGTAGCGCCCACGGCCTGGCCGTCGAGGCGAATAGTGGCACCGGGCACGGCCTGGTCGTTGGCGGTGCGGAGGCGGCCGGACACGGGGCCTTGCGCCCACGCCGGCGCGGCGGCCAGCCCCAACAGGGCGGCACCCGCGAAGAGTACAGTTTTCAAGAAAAAAGTGAGGTAAAAAATGGAACGCGCCGTCGCCCCAGGGGTCGGAGCGGCCGCGGAATCGTCCGTGGATTGTTTATTCCCTTCGCCGGCATTACCCGGTTCAGGTTCGATGGGTATCATCTCAGCCGATGTCGTGCACAACATCAGCACCCCTAAACATGCCGCAAAGGTAGGGCCGCGCCGGGTTGCGCACCGCACCCGCCGCACAAATTGCCGGCAATAAACTTGCGTGCCGCTTGGCGGTTTCCTGACTGTCAGTTAATTTAGGGACGTCGGCCGGCGCAACGTTAGGCCAGATGCCTGCGTTGACAGGCCTGCACCGTTTTAGCCGCCCTCGCCATGATTAGCTTAGTCTACGCCGCTGCCATCTGCGCCCTCTTTTTATTTGTGCTGGTGCTGCCCCGGCGGCGGCGCGTGCTCCCCCCGCCGCCGCCAACCGATGGCGACGACGACGGCGGCGAACCCCGCGACCCTGGCCTGCCCGACCTCGACCTGCCCCCCGGCATTTCGCGCCCCATCAACGATTGGGAGCCCGAATACAACCGCCGGAAGGTGGAGATTTGAAAGGCGCTAATCGAATAAAAAGCACGTCATGACGTGCTTGCCGAAGCATGACGTGCTTTTGAAGCTGTTTAGGAAGTAGTCGGCGACGTAATTTTACGCAGTAGCAGCACGGTAAAAGCGAGCCAGTGCAGGGCCAACCAGTTTTGCAGGCTGG